>JAFAFL010000108.1 GCA_023423535.1 Pseudomonadota bacterium | reverse complement strand
CCCGCCCCCCCGCCCCGGGGGGGGGGGGGGCCCCCCCACGCCGTTTCCGCAAAGTTGCTGACCCGCCGTACCGCCAGGTGCCGGAGAGAGAATGCCGACGTCGATCCAGAACAACTTCCGCGTCCGGAAGAGCTTCGCGAAGATCCAGAAGATCATCGACATCCCGAACCTCATCAACATCCAGAAGCAGTCCTACGAGAAGTTCCTCCAGGCGGACGTGGCGCCGGACAAGCGTGAGGACCTCGGGCTGCAGGGTGTCTTCAAGTCGGTCTTCCCGATCCGCGACTTCAACGAGACGTCCTCGCTGGAGTTCGTGAGCTACCACCTGGAGAAGCCGAAGTACGACGTCGACGAGTGCCACCAGCGCGGCATGACGTTCTCGGCGCCGATCAAGGTCGTCGTCCGTCTCGTGGTCTGGGACAAGGACGAGGAGACCGGCGCGCAGTCGATCCGGGACGTGAAGGAGCAGGAGGTCTACTTCGGGGAAATCCCGCTGATGACCCAGAACGGCACCTTCATCATCAACGGGACCGAGCGCGTGGTCGTCTCGCAGCTCCACCGTTCGCCGGGCGCCTTCTTCGACCACGACAAGGGCAAGAGCCACTCGTCGGGCAAGCTGCTCTACAACGCGCGCATCATCCCGTACCGCGGCTCGTGGATGGACTTCGAGTTCGACCACAAGGACCTGCTCTACGTGCGGATCGACCGGCGCCGGAAGCTGCCGGCCACGGTGCTCATCCGCGCGCTGGGCATGGTGACGGACACGGCGAAGAAGAACCCGCTGGAGTTCCGCGGCACCACCGAGGAGATCCTCAACTACTACTACGCCACCGAGACGATCTACCTGCACTCCGACACGGAGTACGAGAAGTCGGTGGAGCTCGAGCTTCTGCCCGGCGTGCGCGCGACGCGCGACGTGAAGACGAAGACGGGCGAGATCATCGTCAAGAAGAACCGCAAGTTCACCCGCGCGGCGATCAAGAAGCTCGAGCAGGCGAAGATCCGCACGCTCCCGATCGACGCGGACGAGCTCTTCACCAAGGTGTCCGCCTACGACGTGGTGGACGAGAACACCGGTGAGGTGGTGCTCGAGGTGAACGAGGAGGTCTCCGCCGAGAAGGTGGCGGAGCTGCTCAAGCGCGACATCAAGGAGTTCAAGGTCCTCTTCATCGACAACCTCAACGTGGGTCCGTACCTGCGCGAGACGTTGATGATGGACAAGATGGAGTCGCAGGAGCAGGCGATCATGGAGATCTACCGGCGCCTGCGCCCGGGCGATCCCCCGACGCCCGAGACCGCGGTCAACCTCTTCACGAACCTCTTCTTCAACCCGGAGCGCTACGACCTGTCGAAGGTCGGCCGGCTGAAGCTGAACTTCAAGTTCAGCCTCGAGGAGCCGCTCGACAACCAGGTGCTGACGAAGCGGGACATCCTCGAGGTCATCCGCTACCTCATCGATCTGAAGAACGGCAAGGGGACGATCGACGACATCGATCACCTCGGCAACCGCCGCGTGCGCGCGGTGGGTGAGCTTTTGGAGAACCAGTACCGCATCGGTCTCGTCCGCATGGAGCGCGCGATCAAGGAGCGCATGAGCCTCCAGGAGATCGAGACGCTGATGCCGCACGACCTGATCAACGCCAAGCCGGTGACGGCGGTGATCAAGGAGTTCTTCGGCTCCTCGCAGCTCTCGCAGTTCATGGATCAGACGAACCCGCTCTCCGAGGTGACGCACAAGCGCCGCCTGTCGGCGCTCGGGCCCGGCGGTCTGACCCGTGAGCGCGCGGGCTTCGAAGTCCGCGACGTGCACCCCACGCACTACGGCCGCATCTGCCCGATCGAGACGCCGGAAGGTCCGAACATCGGCCTCATCGCCTCGCTGTCGACCTACGCGCGGGTGAACGAGTTCGGCTTCATCGAGACCCCCTACCGCAAGGCGGAGGAGGGGGTGGCGACGACGGACACGACCTTCTTCTCGGCGCTCGAGGAGGAGAAGCACGTCATCGCCCAGGCGAACGCGGCGACGGACAAGCGGGGCAAGTTCATCAACGAGCTCGTCTCCAGCCGCCGCGGCGGTGAGTTCGTGCAGACGCGCCCGGAAGACGTCCAGCTGATGGACGTGTCCCCGAACCAGCTGGTGTCGGTGGCGGCCTCGCTCATCCCGTTCCTCGAGAACGACGACGCGAACCGCGCGCTCATGGGCTCGAACATGCAGCGCCAGGCGGTGCCGCTCATCCGCACCCAGGCGCCGCTGGTGGGCACCGGGATCGAGGCCATCGTGGCCCGGGACTCCGGCGTCACCGTGGTGGCGAAGCGGGACGGCATCGTGGAGGCGGTGGACGCGAGCCGCATCGTGGTGAAGGCGGACGTGCAGGCCGCGTTCGCCGACGTGGCGAGCGAGGTCGATATCTACAACCTCCTCAAGTACACCCGGTCGAACCAGAACACGTGCCTCAACCAGAAGCCGATCGTGAAGAAGGGCGATCGGGTCCGGAAGGGCGACGTGATCGCGGACGGTCCGGCGACGGAGGCCGGCGAGCTCGCGCTGGGGCAGAACGTGGTCGTCGCGTTCATGCCGTGGCAGGGGTACAACTTCGAGGACTCGATCCTGCTCTCGGAGCGGCTCCTGAAGGAGGACTACTTCACCTCCATCCACATCGAGGAGTTCGAGTGCATTGCCCGCGACACGAAGCTGGGCAAGGAGGAGATCACCCGCGACATCCCGAACGTGGGCGAGGAGGCGCTGAAGGACCTCGACGAGTCCGGCATCATCCGCATCGGTGCGGAGGTGAAGCCGGGTGACGTGCTCGTCGGCAAGATCACGCCGAAGGGCGAGACCCAGCTGTCGCCGGAAGAGAAGCTGCTGCGGGCGATCTTCGGCGAGAAGGCGGGCGACGTCCGCGACACCTCGCTGCGGATGCCGCCGGGAGCGCTGGGCACGGTGATCGGGGCGAAGGTCTTCTCGCGCAAGGGCGTGGAGAAGGACGAGCGCGCGAAGCAGATCGAGTCGATGGAGGAGGCCCGCCTCCTCAAGGACCAGAACGACGAGATCCGGATCATCCAGGACTCCGCCTACCGCCGCATCCGCAAGATGCTCGTGGGCAAGGAGGTCCAGGGCAAGCTCGTGGACGACAAGGGCAAGCAGCTCCTGAAGAAGGGCGACGTGCTGGACGACGCGCTCCTCGACACGGTGCCCTACAAGTACTGGCCGGAGGTCACCGTCGGTGACCCGAGCGACGGGAAGGTCCGCGACATCCTGCGGAACCTCGAGGAGACCCGCGAGGCGATCAAGCTCGTGTTCGGCGAGAAGATCGCGCGGATCAAGAAGGGCGACGAGCTGCCGCCGGGCGTGATCAAGATGGTCAAGGTGTACGTGGCCATCAAGCGCAAGCTGGCGGTGGGCGACAAGATGGCAGGCCGGCACGGCAACAAGGGTGTCGTGTCCCGCGTGCTCCCCGAGGAGGACATGCCGTACCTCGAGGACGGCCGTCCGGTGGACATCGTCCTCAACCCGCTCGGCGTTCCGTCGCGTATGAACATCGGTCAGATCCTCGAGACCCACCTCGGGTGGGCCGCGAAGGGGATGGGCGAGACGCTGAACCGGTACGTGGACGAGAACTGGGGCGGGGAGAAGCTCCGCGCCCAGCTGAAGAAGGTCTACCCGCAGCCGGAGTTCGGCGAGTTCATCGACAAGCTGCCGGACGACGAGATCACCGTCCTCTGCCGGAAGCTGGGCAAGGGCATCCACGTGGCCACGCCCGTCTTCGACGGCGCGCGGGAGAACGAGATCCACGAGCTCTTCGAGATGGCGCACCTGCCGAAGAGCGGCCAGAGCATCCTCTTCGACGGCCGCAGCGGTGAGCCGTTCGACCAGGATGTGACGGTGGGCGTGATGTACATGCTCAAGCTCCACCACCTGGTGGACGAGAAGATCCACGCCCGGAGCATCGGCCCCTACTCGCTCGTCACCCAGCAGCCGCTGGGCGGCAAGGCGCAGTTCGGCGGTCAGCGGCTCGGAGAGATGGAGGTCTGGGCGATGGAGGCGTACGGCGCCGCCTACTCGCTGCAGGAGTTCCTCACCGTGAAGTCCGACGACGTGGTCGGCCGCACGCGGATGTACGAGGCGATCGTCAAGGGCGAGAACACGCTGGAGTCCGGTCTGCCGGAGTCCTTCAACGTGCTCCTCAAGGAGCTCCAGAGCCTCGCGCTCGACGTGGAGCTGCTCGAGACGGCGCCCCCGGAGCGGCAGCGGGTCTTCGGCGAGGGCGGGACCTTCGGCGGCGGCGACGAGGTGGAGGGGAAGACCGGCACCGAGGCGTAGCCCGCCTCCCTGCCGAGCGGCGCCGGGCTCCCGAGCGGGCACGGCGCCGCCATCCCCCCTCCGTTACTGAACTTTTTTCGATTTTGCTGCAGGTGGAGAGACCGTGAAGGACATCTTCAATTTCTTCGAGAAGCCGAAGGACCCGCTCTCTTTCCAGGCGATCCGCATGGGACTCGCCTCGCCGGAGAAGATCCGGCAGTGGTCGCACGGTGAGGTGAAGAAGCCGGAAACGATCAACTACCGCACCTTCAAGCCGGAGCGGGACGGGCTGTTCTGCGCCCGGATCTTCGGGCCGGTGAAGGACTACGAGTGCAACTGCGGCAAGTACAAGCGCATGAAGCACCGCGGGGTGGTGTGCGAGAAGTGCGGCGTGGAGGTGATCCAGTCGAAGGTGCGCCGTGAGCGCCTCGGCCACATCACGCTGGCCACGCCGGTGGCGCACATCTGGTTCCTCAAGTCGCTGCCGTCGCGGCTGGGCGCGCTGCTCGACCTCACGCTGAAGGACCTCGAGAAGGTCCTCTACTGCGAGAGCTACATCGTCCTCGATCCGAAGGCGACGACGCTCGAGCTGTACGAGCTCATCAGCGAGGAGAAGTACCACCGGCTCCTCAACGAGTTCGGTGACGACTCCTTCGTCGCGCAGATGGGCGGCGAGGCGGTGCGGCAGATCCTCATGTCGCTCGACATCCACAAGCTCTCGGAGACCCTGCGCAAGGACATGCGCGAGACGACCTCCGAGGCGAAGCGGAAGAAGTACGCCAAGCGCCTGAAGGTGGCGGAGGCGTTCCGCACGTCCGGCAACAAGCCGGAGTGGATGATGCTCGACGTCATCCCGGTCATCCCGCCCGACCTCCGGCCGCTGGTGCCGCTCGACGGTGGCCGGTTCGCCACGTCTGACCTCAACGACCTCTACCGCCGCGTGATCAACCGGAACAACCGCCTCAAGCGGCTCCAGGAGCTCAACGCGCCGGACATCATCATCCGCAACGAGAAGCGGATGCTGCAGGAGTCGGTGGACGCGCTGTTCGACAACGGCCGCCGCGGCAAGACGATCACCGGTCCGAACAAGCGGCCGCTGAAGTCGCTCTCCGACATGCTCAAGGGCAAGCAGGGCCGGTTCCGTCAGAACCTGCTCGGCAAGCGCGTGGACTACTCGGGCCGTTCGGTGATCGTGGTGGGCCCGGAGCTGAAGCTCCACCAGTGCGGCCTGCCGAAGATCATGGCGCTCGAGCTCTTCAAGCCGTTCATCTACAACAAGCTCGAAGAGAAGGGTTACGTCACCACCATCAAGTCGGCGAAGAAGATGGTGGAGAAGGAGCGTCCGGAGGTCTGGGACATCCTCGACGACGTCATCCGTGAGCACCCGGTGCTCCTCAACCGCGCGCCCACGCTCCACCGTCTGGGCATCCAGGCGTTCGAGCCGGTGCTGACCGAGGGCAAGGCGATCCAGCTCCACCCGCTGGTGTGCGCGGCCTTCAACGCGGACTTCGACGGCGACCAGATGGCGGTCCACGTGCCGCTGAGCATCGAGGCGCAGATGGAGGCGCGCGTGCTCATGATGAGCACGAACAACATCCTCTCGCCCGCGAACGGCAAGCCCATCATCGTCCCCACGCAGGACATGGTGCTCGGCCTCTACTACATGACCCGTCCGCGCGAGTTCGCGAAGGGCGAGGGCCACGTGTTCGCGTCGCCGGAGGAGGTGCGCGCAGCGTACGACCACGGCGAGGTCGCGCTGCAGGCGAAGATCGTCTGCCGCATCGGCGACAAGCGCTACGAGACGACCGCGGGCCGGGTGATGCTGTGGGAGGTCGTTCCCCGCAAGCTGGGCTTCGAGTCGATCAACAAGGTGCTCGACAAGAAGCAGCTCGGCGGCCTCATCGACCTCTGCTACCGCATGACCGGTGAGAAGGAGACGGTGCTGCTGGCGGACCGGATCCGGTCGCTCGGCTACACGCACGCGACGAAGGCGGGCATCTCGGTCGCGCTGAAGGACATGCTCATCCCGGGCGCGAAGGCGGGGCTGCTCTCCGGCGCGCGCACCGAGGTGACGGAGATCGAGAACCAGTACCTCGAGGGCCTCATCACCGACGGTGAGCGCTACAACAAGGTCATCGACATCTGGGCGGAGGTCACCGAGAAGGTCGCCGGCGAGATGATGCAGCAGATCTCCCAGGAGGAGATCAGCGGCACGAACCGGGAGGGGAAGCGGGAGACGCGCAAGCAGCCGTCCTTCAACCCCATCTACATCATGGCGGACTCCGGCGCGCGTGGCTCGGCGCAGCAGATCCGTCAGCTCGCCGGTATGCGCGGCCTCATGGCCAAGCCGTCCGGCGAGATCATCGAACGGCCCATCACGGCGAACTTCCGCGAGGGTCTGTCGGTGCTCGAGTACTTCATCTCGACGCACGGCGCCCGTAAGGGTCTGGCGGACACCGCGCTGAAGACCGCGAACTCCGGTTACCTCACCCGCCGTCTGGTGGACGTGGCCCAGGACGCGATCATCACCGAGTACGACTGCGGCACCATGGACGGCCTGTTCATCGGCGCGCTGGTCGAGGGCGGCGAGATCATCGAGGCGCTGGGTGAGCGCATCCTCGGCCGCGTGGCCCTGGACGACATCCTCGACCCGGTGACGAGCGACGTGCTCGTGCGCGCGAACGAGGAGCTCGACGAGGCGACGGTGAGCCGGATCGAGAACAGCGGCATGGACCGGGTGAAGATCCGGTCGGTGCTGACCTGCCAGGCGCGCCGCGGCATCTGCGTGGAGTGCTACGGCCGCGACCTCTCGCGCGGGCGCCGGGTCTCCATCGGTGAGGCGGTGGGCGTCATCGCCGCGCAGTCCATCGGTGAGCCGGGTACGCAGCTGACGATGCGCACGTTCCACATCGGTGGCGCGGCGACGCGGCGGGCGGAGCAGTCCTCGCTCGAGAACCGGTACGCGGGCGTGGTGAAGTTCCAGAACCTCGCCACCGTGACCCGTAACGACGGGACGCTGGTGGTGATGAACCGGAACGGCGAGCTGATCGTGGTGGACGACTCGGGCCGCGAGCGCGAGCGCTACCAGGTCATCTACGGCGCGAAGCTGCTGGTGAAGGAGGGCCAGCGGGTCGAGGCCGCGACGATGATCGCGGAGTGGGACCCGTTCGCGATGCCGTACCTCACCGAGGTGGGCGGCACCGTGAAGTACGAGGACATCCTCGAGGGCGTGACCATGACCGAGAGCCTCGACGAGGTGACCGGTCTGTCGCGGCGCACGATCATCGAGTCGCGCGATCCCGAGGCCCGTCCGCGCGTGACCATCCGCGACGCGGAGGGGAACGTGAAGGCGCTGGGGATGACCGAGCAGCCGGCGAGCTACTTCCTGCCGCAGGGCGCGATCATCACCGTGAACGACGGTGACGAGATCTCGCCGGGAGAGGTCATCGCCAAGGTGCCGCGCGAGACCACGAAGACGAAGGACATCACGGGCGGTCTGCCGCGCGTGGCGGAGCTCTTCGAGGCGCGCAAGCCGAAGGACCACGCGATCATCGCGGAGATCGACGGCGTGGTGTCGTTCGGCAAGGACACCAAGGGCAAGCGGAAGGTGCTCATCACGCCGGAGATCAACGGCGAGGCGCGTCCGGACCTGGCGAAGGAGTACCTCATCGCCAAGGGCAAGCACATCAGCGTGCACGTGGGCGACCGGGTGAAGGCCGGCGAGCCGCTGATGGACGGCGCGGCGAACCCGCACGACATCCTCAAGGTGCTCGGCGAGAAGGAGCTGGCGCGCTACCTCGTGGACGAGATCCAGGAGGTCTACCGGCTGCAGGGCGTGAAGATCAACGACAAGCACATCGAGACGATCGTGCGGCAGATGCTCCGCCGCGTGCGCGTCACCGACGTGGGCGACACCGGCTTCCTCGTCGACGAGCAGGTCGAGAAGTGGGTGTTCGAGGAGGAGAACGAGAAGGCGATGGCGAAGGGCGGGCGGCCGGCGGTCGGTGAGCCGCTGCTCCTCGGCATCACCAAGGCGTCGCTCTCCACCGAGTCGTTCATCTCCGCGTCGTCCTTCCAGGAGACCACGAAGGTGCTCACCGAGGCCGCCATCCAGGGCAAGGTGGACTACCTGCGCGGCCTGAAGGAGAACGTCATCATGGGCCGGCTGATCCCCGCCGGTACGGGCCTGCCGCAGTACAAGCACCTCGACCTCGAGGTGGAGAGCCCGTCCGACGAGATCGAGGACATGGAGGCCGCGCTTGCCGCCACCCACGGCGACGTGATGCCCCCGCCGATGTCCACCGGCACCGAGCGCGGTGGCTCGGAGACGGGCGCCGCCTAGTAGAGGGAACGCCGCACCGGCCCACCCGGCCGGGATGGGCCTCAGGGTTCACAGCGATGCGGCAGTGACGAAGCCGTCCGGGACTACCCACCCGGACGGCTTTGTCGTGTCCGGCGTCCGGGGCGCCGCGGCTCGTGGTCCGTTCGCGCGCGCGCTGGCTGGCCCCGGGGCAGACCGGCTCACCGGCTTGTGACGCGCTGCGTTGACAGCCATGCCGCGCTGCATTAACGGTGTGCGGGAATTCGTACCTACATGGAGACGGACATGGCACCGAAGGCGAAGGCGAAGAAGGTGGCGGCGGAGACGGTCGTTCAGGCGGGTGAGGCGGGCGGCGCGGCGCAGAAGCTCCCGGCGTTCGTGCGCGAGCAGATCGAGGACGCGCAGAAGCGGTTGGTGGCGCTGGAGACCGAGGCGCAGCGGGTGCTGCAGAACCTCGTGGAGCGCGGCCAGAAGTCGCGCAACGAGGTGGAGGCGCTGCTGGGGCGGCTGCAGGGGATGGAGCAGGTGAAGGAGGCGAAGAAGCTGGGGAAGAAGGCCACCGCCGCGCGGACGGAGGTCCAGAAGCGTCTCAACGTGCTGCAGGCCCGGGTGATCGAGACGGTGGGCGTGGCCAGCGGCGCGCAGGTGAAGGAGATCAACCGGGAGCTGGCGAAGCTCTCGAAGAAGATCGACGCGCTGGTGAAGAAGCCCGCCGCGAAGAGCGGAAACGAGCCGCGGGCGTAGCCCTCCCGTGCTCGTTGATGGGCGACATCCACGTACACGCGGGTGACGGTGGTGCTTGGCCGCGCCCGTGGCGGTGTGCTTTGAACGGCCGCTCGGGAGGTCGCCAGTGCCAATGGACGCCGCAGACAAGGACAGCGCGAAGGAGCGCCTGAAGCTGGGCGAGTACGTCGAGCGCACCTGGCGCGAGGTGGAGAAGAGCGTGGAGGAGACCATCGTCCGTTCGCTCTCGCGAATGAAGGCGCCCTCGCGTGAGGCGCTGCAGGAGGTGGCGGCGAGGCTCGACAGGCTCGAGTCCCGCCTGCGGGCCCTCGAAGAGAAACAGGGATGACGCGCCTCTGGGCGACGCTCCACGTGCTGTCCGGCCGGTGCGGGGTGATTCCCCTCGTCGCCGCGGTGGCGTTCGTGGCGGCGGCGCGCCTCGAGGCGATGCTCGGGCCGGAGGCTCCGCGGGGGCCGCTGCCGGCTGCGTCCGCGCCCGCCGAGGCGGGGCCCGAGGCGGAGGCGCTCTCGCATGACCTCTCGGTGATCGACGAGGTGCTCGCGCGGCGGGCGCCGGAGCTCGGCCTGACGCTGCGGCGGCAGGTGGGCGTGGCGATCGCCGAGGAGGCTCGGGCGGCCGGCTACGACCCGCTGCTGGTGCTCGCGCTGATCGACGTGGAGTCGGACTTCGCCGAGGACGCGGTCTCGTCGCGCGGGGCGAAGGGGCTGATGCAGATCCAGCCCGCCACGCTCTACTTCCTCGCGCAAAGGGAGGGCATCCGCCTGTCGAGGGAGGAGGTTGCCGGGGATCCGGCGCTCTGCGTGCGGCTGGGGATCCGGTACCTGCGCTACCTCAACGACCGGTTCCGCGACCTCGACCTCGCGCTGATGGCCTACAACGCCGGGCCCACGAAGCTGCGGCGGTTCATGAAGGAGGGGAACCTCGAGCCCTTCCAGACCTACCCGCGGCGCGTGCGGAGGGAGTTCCGCCGGTTCCGGCACGGCGTGGGGCTCGACGGGGACTGGGCGCTCGCGCTGCGCAGCGATCCGTACGTGCCGCCGTCCCTGGCGGCGCCCGGTGTCCCCGCTCCGGGCGAGGCGGCGGTGCTCGGCGGACTGGTGGGAGACGTGGTGGGCGCGGTGGCCGCGGAGTCCGTCGAGGAGCCGGCGCCGCTGCTCCCGTTGCCCTGAGCAAGGCCGACGCGGAGGCCGCGTTTCCTTGCGCCGCACCGGAGGGCGGGGAAAGATCGCGACATGCGGCACTCTCTTGCGTCCGTCCTCGCCGTGCTCCTCCTCGTCGCCCCGGCCGCGGCGTGGGCGCAGCTGAAGAACGTCTATCTCAACGGCGTCCGCATCAACGACGTGCAGGGGCTGCGCGACCTGAAGATGGAGCGGGTGACCGTCCGCTTCGACGAGCGCGGGGACCTGCACATCGACGCGCCGGGCTACAAGATCGACCTCGTCGATCCCTCCGGTGGCGCCAAGGGAACGGGCACGGGGGACACGGCGTCCCGGCCCCAGCCCGGCACGGAGGAGGGAACGGGCCAGCTGACCCGCAAGTACTTCCTCGTGACCGAGCAGACCGCGCCGGGGATGACGGACTACGAGATCGACGTGTTCGTGAACGCGAAGTGGATCCGCAAGCTCCGGAACAACGAGGAGCAGATCTACTCGGACATCACGAAGCACCTGCAGCCGGGCAAGAACACGATCACCTTCAACGCGCGGAAGCTGGAGTCGAAGGCGCGGCGGAGCCAGTCGCCGGAGCACGTGTTCCGGGTCATCGTCGGCGAGGGCAACGTGGGCGGCGACACCGTGCTCATCGACCGGCCGGTGGTGGACTTCCGGCGCACCGCAGCGGACACCGACGACGTCTCGCGCGACTTCACCTTCACCACCCGCTAGGGGCCCGCCATGTTCGTCATCGATCAGCGACTGCGCGGGCTGCCGGCGAGCCGCGACCAGGTGGTCTCGGTCTTCCAGTCCATCAACCAGCCGCACCTCGCGGTGCCGGGGAAGCAGGCGGGGCCGGCGCAGGCGTACATCCTCGGGCTGCGCGGCTCGAGCGGGCTGTCGGTGTTCGTGTACCTCTTCCTCGCCGAGACGCTGGACTGCGCGGTGTACGTGCCCGAGCGCCGGAACCTCACCCCCGAGGCCTACGGCGAGGCGGAGGCCGACGCGCACGCCTTCGTGGAGTCGATGGGCTTCATGATGGACAACCTCAACTTCCGCGCGCTGCCGGTGGCGGACCAGGACGCGCTGATGCGCTCGCTGCCGGTGTTCCAGAAGGACCCGAGGCTCGCGCCGCCGACGGGAGGCGATGCGCGCGGGGGCGGTGGGGCTCTGGCCCAGAACCCGCTCGCGCGACTGCTCGGGGCGTTCTAGGGTCCGCGCGTTGGCGGGTGGTGTGTTGAAACATGTTTCAGTCGGACGGGGATGGGCATCTTGGCAATGATTGACATGCGGGGACTGGTGCTGACGGTCGCTCTCGCCGGGCTCGTCGGCGCGGTGGGTTGCCGGACGATCACCGAGAAGGACCGGCAGTCCTCGGACATCCACTACGACCTCGGGGTGCAGGCGCAGCAGTCGGGCAAGATGCAGGACGCGCTCGACGAGTACACCCGCGCGCTGGAGCTGAACCCGAAGAACCCGCAGGCCCACCACGCGATGGCGCTGCTGCTCCAGCATGCGTTCGCGCGCTTCGACGAGGCGGAGCGTCACTTCGGCCGCGCGCTGGATCTGGAGCCGACCTTCACCGAGGCGAAGGTGAACCTGGGGAACCTTCATCTTCAGAAGGGCGCCTACGACCGTGCCATCAAGCTCTACGAGGAGGCGCTGGCGGACATGCGCTACCGCACGCCGGAGTTCGCGCAGGGGAACCTCGGGTGGGCGGAGTACAAGCGCGGCAACGTGGAGAAGGGCATCGGGCACATCAAGGCCGCGGTGACGCTGAACCCGGAGTTCTGCCTCGGGTACCGGAACCTCGGGCAGATCTACGAGGAGCGGGGAGAGACCGAGGACGCCTGCGGCCAGTACCGGCGCTACCGCGAGAAGTGCGCGGACGTGGCGGACGCGCACTACCGGTCGGGGATGTGCCTCGCGAAGCTGGGGCGGGCGGAGGAGGCGGCGCAGAGGTTCGCTGACTGCGAGTCGCTCGCGCCGGCCGGAGAGCTGCGCGAGGACTGCGCGCGGCTACGGACGCAGCTGCAGTAGCGCGGGCGACGACGTGGACCACGGCGAGTTCGGGAAGTACCTACAGCAGCAGCGCGAGCTCCGCGGGATGAGCCGCGCGGACGTCTCCGCGCGCACGAAGATCCCCGGCAGCGTGCTGCAGGCGCTCGAGGGCGGACAGGCGGAGCGGCTGCCGGACCGGGTGTTCGTGCTGAACTACGTACGGGCCTACGCGCAGGTGATCGGCATCTCGCCGGAGGAGGCGGTCCTCCGCTACCAGGAGATCAGCAGCGTGCCGGCGGAGCTTTCGCCGGCGGAGCTCGAGCGGCGCAGGCGGAAGCGCGCGTGGGGGATCCTCGGCGGGCTCGTGCTGGCGATCGCCGCGGTGGCGGTGGGCCTGTTGCTCTGGCAGCAGCGCTCGGGCGGGTAGGGCGCGCGCGTGGAGCGGTACAGCGAGCGCGCGGTGGTGCTCTCCACGCTGGACTACGGCGAGGCGGACCGGATGGTCACGCTCTTCACCCGCGAGCGCGGAAAGCTCACCGCCTTCGCGGCGGGCGCGCGGAAGAGCCGGCGCAGGTTCGCGGGGGCGCTCGAGCCGGGGACGCTGGCTGTGGCGCAGCTCGTCGAGCGGCGGGGGAGCACGGTGCGGCTCGACGCGCTGGACGTGGAGGAGACCTTCCACGGGTTGCGCGCGGACCTCGGGCTCATCGCGCGGGCGCTCTATTGCCTGGAGCTGTGCCGGGAGCTCCTGCGCGATCAGGAGCCGCACCCTGCGCTGTTCGACGCGCTGGTGGAGTACCTGCGCGGGCTCGAGCGCCGGGAGCTGGGGCCGACCTCGCTCATCGCCTTCGAGCTGGAGGCGCTGATGCAGGCGGGGCTGCAGCCGCGCTTCGACGCGTGTGCGATCTGCAGTGGTCCGCTGGGGGAGAGGGCGCTGTTCGATCCGTCGCACGGCGGCGCGGTGTGCCTGCTCTGTCAGGGACGCACGCGCGGGGCGGTGATGCTGGAGGGGAGGCTCGCCGCGGCGCTGGCGGGGCTTCAGGAGGGAGCGCGCACGCCGCTCGGATCGTTCGAGCGGGGGAGGGCGCGCGACCTGTTGAACCTCTTCATCTCGCACCACGTGGGCCGCAAGCTGAAGAGCGTGGAGTTCATGGTGCAGGTGGGGCTCGACTGATGACCGGACTCGACGTGGTGTGCGTGGGCGAGGCGCTGGTGGACTTCCTGCCCGAGCGCGCGGGCCGGCGCGTGGCGGACGTGGAGCGGTGGACGCGCTGCACCGGCGGGAGCCCGGCGAACGTGGCGGTGGGCCTCGCGCGGCTCGGCGCGAGGTCGGCACTGGTGGGCTGCGTGGGGAGGGACGAGTTCGGCGACTACCTGCGCGGGTCGCTCGCGTCGGAGGGCGTGGACGTGTCGCACCTGCGCCAGACGGACGAGGGCAAGACGGGCCTGGTGTTCGTGTCGCTGACCGCGAGCGGCGACCGCAGCTTCTCGTTCTACCGGCACCGCGCGGCGGAGCTGTTTCTCGGCGAGCGGGACGTGGACGTGCCGTTCGTGCAGAGCGCTCGGGCGATGCACTGCGGAACGAACTCGCTGCTCTGGCCCGATGCGCAGCGCGCGGTGTTCCAGATGGTGGAGGCGATGCGCGGCGCGGGGAAGATCGTCTGCTGCGATCCGAACCTGCGCCTGCACCTGTGGAAGGACCCGTCCGAGCTGCGCGCCGTGATCGCGCGCATCCTCCCGCAGTGCACGGTGGCCAAGCTGTCGGAGGAGGAGATCCCCTTCGTCACCGGGACGGAGGACTTTCGCGAGGCGCTCCACCGGCTGCACGGGCTCGGCGTGCCGCTGCCGATCGTCACCCGCGCGGAGAAGGGCGCCGCGTTCCTCTGGGAGGGGCGGGTGGAGACGGTCAAAGCGCCTCTCGTGAAGGTCGTGGACACCACCGGCGCGGGGGACGGGTTCACCGCCTCGATCCTCTTCGGCTTGACGCATCTGTACGCGGATGACGCCGCCGTGCGAGCCGCCCGAGTCGAGGACCTCCGCGCGCTGGCCCTCTTCGCGTGCGGTGTCGGCAGCCGCGTGACCGAAGGAATGGGCGCAGTGACGAACCTCCCGCGCCGGGCGGAGGTGGAGGCGTTCCTGCCGGCGGCGCTGCGCACGCGGTAACGGCCTTCAGCTTCACGCCGTCCGCAGCCACATGCGCAGCAGCTCCGCGATGCTCCACGCCTGGGCGATGCAGCCGCGCGCGCGGAAGGGTTCGGTGGCGTCGAAGATCTCGCTGACGGAGCCGATGCCGGCCTCGTGGGTGAGGTGGTGCTCGAGGCCCTGCAGCAGCGCCCGCGCGCGCGTCTTGTCGCCATCCAGCTTGAGGCGCGCTTCGACGTAGTGGCCGATGAGCCAGCCCCACACGGTGCCCTGGTGGTAGGCGGCGTCGCGCGCGCGCAGGTCGCCGTCGTAGTGCGACTGGTAGTCATCCGAGCCCGGCGCCAGGGAGCGCAGGCCCACCGGCGTCAGCAGCGTCTGCTCGACCTTCGTCAGCACGCTCTCCCAGCGGTCCCTCCGCAGCGCCGCGTAGCGCGGAGAGATCGCGAACACCTGGTTCGGCCGCACCGCCGGATCCGGCCCGCCCTTCCTCTCGCCATCGAGGCAGTCCACGACGTCGTAGAGGCACCCCTCGCGCTCGTTCCAGAACTTCTCGTTGAACGCGCGCTGGGTGCGCTCGGCCTGTCCCCCAAAAAAGCCCGCGTCTCCCTGGCCAATCCGCTTCGACCAGTCCGCCATCAGCCGCAGCGCGTTGAACCAGAGCGCGTTGATCTCCACCGGCTTCCCTCGGCGCGGCGTGACCACCCACCCGTCCACCTTCGCGTCCATCCAGGTCAGCTGGTAGCCCTCCTCGCCCTGGCTCAGGAGGCCGTCGCGAGGGTCCACGCCGATGTTGAAGCGCGTCCCCTTCAGGTGGTGCTCGACGATGCTCTGCAGCGTGGGGAAGAGATCGCGCAGCAGCGTCTCGTCACCCGTCACGTCGAGGTACCGATCCACCGCGTGGAAGAACCACATGGTCGCATCGGCCGTGTGGTAGAGGCCCTCGCGCCCGCCCTCGGGGAAGAGGTTCGGCAACAGGCCATCGCGCACGTAGTGCTGGAAGGTGCGGAGGATCGCCGCCGCCTCGTGCGCGCGCCCGGTGGAGAGGGTCAGTCCCTCCAGCGAGATCATCGTGTCGCGGCCCCAGTCGGTGAACCAGTGGTAGCCGGCGATCACCGAGCGCGCGTCCTGTCCCGTCGCTCGCGCCCAGGCCTGATCCTCCGGGCGGATGGAGGGCTGGATGACGAACTGGTCCGCGGCGAGCACGAGCCTCGCGCCCGTCCCCTCCCGCACCGCCGCCGGCGCGCGGTGGAGCAGGCCGCGCTCGCGCTCCCACTCGAGCTCGAAGGCCTCACGCGGATCGCGGTCGAGCCGGTCCCACCCATCGCTCGTCATGCCGAGAAACAGCGGCGCGTCCCGCTCCAGCAGGCAGCGGTAGTAGCCCGGGCTCTTCTGGCGCTCGAGGTGCTCGTAGCCGCGGCTCTTCTCCACGCGGAAGAGCAGCCTCGGCGACTCCTCCGGCAGCGCGACGAACGGCGCCGGAACCTCCGAGTAGATCCGCATCCGTACCGGCGGCGCGTCCTCTCCGCAGCGCAGCTCCAGATCGTCTTCGGCGATCGTGACGATCGGACGGAAGCGCGCATCGGAGAGGGGCTGCTCGTGGCCGCGGCGCTCGGGGAAGGGGCGAAGCTCCAGCGCCACCGGGGGACCTTCGAGCAGCTCCCAGGAGACGAACACGGTGTTCTCCGCGTGCACGAACACCAGCCGGCGGCGAAGGCGCGTGTCGCCGACCTCGTACTCCCACTCCGGCAGCAGGCCGCGCAGCGCGAAGCGGCGCAGGTGGGCGAGCCCGCGCATGTCGGAGGAGCCGTCCTCGTACTCCTCGGTGGCCAGCGGGAAGCGCTCGTCGGCGGAGGTCACCTGCTCCTTGATCCGCGCCATCAGCACGGTGCGGCCGCGGTCGCCCGGCAACGAGGGAATGAAGGTGCCGTGGTAGCGGCGCGTGGAGGCGAACGCGACAGTGCCCGACGCGTAGGAGCCGAGGCCGTTGGTCAGCAGCCACTCCTTCGACAGCGCCTCCTCGGGCGAGGGGCCCTCGGGCCAGTCGAAGACGATCTGGGGGAGCTCCTCGGTCGCTTTCATCGTCATGGGGTCCTCGATTCGGATGCGAAAACCTGCGCGCACTGTCCGGGCAGGTGCCAGGGGCCGGTGCCGTCGGAGGCGGATGCGCCGCCGCCTCCGTAGCGGGTGGACTCGGAGCAGAAGAGCAGCCGCCAGCGCGTTCCGGGCACCGGCGCGAGGAGCGGCTCGGGGCAGGGAGTCAGCGGCCGCTCCACGCCGAGGTTCATCACGAGCAGCCGGTCGCCACCCTCTTCGCGGGCAGCGGAGCCGAACCAGCGCAGCACGAGCGCGCGATCGTCGAGCACCGCGCCCGCCATGCGCCGTGCGTCCTGACGCGCGAAGAGCCCGTCCTCCCGGCGCAGCCGGAGCAGGTCGCGGTGCAGACGCCACGCGGCGGCGTGCGGACCATCACCCTCATCGCCCGTCGCCGATTGCCACTCCTCCGCAGAGAGCCGAGACAGCGCCAGCGCGCGCGCGTCGATGGGCGGGTGGAAGCCCTCGTGCGTCATCGCGTGGGCGACCGAAGGAAACTGCCTGAGGAAGCCCTCCCGGCCCTCTTGCACGAGCCGCATCAGCTCCGGCTTGTGATCGACGAAGTAGAGGAACGGGGTGGAGGCGAAGAACTCCTGGCCCATGAACAGGTGCGGGGTCTGCGGCGCGAGGAGGAACAGGCTCGTCAGCGCGCGCGCCACGGCCGGCGAAGTGAGCTGGTGCAGCCTGCGACCGCACGCGCCGTTCGCGACCTGGTCGTGGTTCTGGAGGAAGAACACCACCCGCTCCGCGCTCTGTCCGAGCAGCACGGTGCCGCGGCCCTTCTTCTGGTGCCCGTAGTACTGGCCTTGAAAGAGCGAGTTGCGCAGCACGCAGCTCAGGAGCTCCTGCGCGGTGCCGCGGTAGTCCGCCATGTAGGCCTCGGCGCGTCCGGTCGCGGCCACGCGCGCGGAGTGGTGGAAGTCCTCGACCCAGACCGCGTCGAAGCCGTGGCCGCCTTCTTCGACGTACTGCACGTCCTGCGGCTCGCTCTCGGCCACGAGCAGCACGTTCCTCCCCGGCACCGCCGCGCGCACGCGTTCGGCGAGCTCGGCGGAGAAGTGGCGGGCGCTCGCGTCGTAGAGGCTCTGCGTCGCGTCCACGCGCAGCCCGTCGAAGTGGAACTCGCTCACCCAGTAGCAGGCGTTCTGGATGAAGAGGTCGCGCACCGGGCCTGCGCCCTCGCTTTCGAAGTCGAGCGGGTCTCCCCACTCCTTCGGATACCGCTCGCTGAAGTAGCGCCGCGTGAACTGGCCGAGGTAGTTCCCGTCCGGCCCGAGGTGGTTGAAGACGACGTCGAGCAAGAGCCCGATCCCCAGCGCGTGGGCCTCGTCCACCAGCGCCTTCAGCTCCTCCGGCGTGCCGTACGCGGTCGGCGGCGCGAAGAGGTCGACCCCGTCGTAGCCCCAGTTGAAGCGGCCCGCGCAGGTGTGAAGCGGCATCAGCTGCACCGCGGTCACGCCGAGCGCCTTCAGCTTCGGCAGCTCTCGCTGCAGCGCTGTGTAGGTCCCTTCGGGCGTGAAGGTCCCCACGTGCAGCTCGTAGAGGACCTGGCCTCGGATCCCCTCGAGGCCTCGCCAGCCTTCATCGCGCCACGCGTACGCGCGCGGATCGCAGATGACCGAGGCGCCGTGCGGACCCTCGGGCTGCCAGCGCGAGGCGGGATCGGGGAAGGCCTCGCCGCCGTCGAGCCGGAAGCGGTAGCGATCTCCGGGCGCGGCCTCGTAGGCACCGCTGAAGTAGCCGTCAGGCCCGCGCTCGAGCGGCAGGAAGCTCAGCGCGTTGCGTCCGGGACCGAGGCGCTCGAGGGCGACATCGACCCGACGACGGTCCGGTGCCCACACGCGGAAGCGCGTGCGCCCGTCGTTCAGCGGCCTGGCTCCCAAGGTCAGCTCGAACATCGCCCACCCCCTCGTGCGTACTCAAAGGTGCGACCTCCGAGGCGCGCTGTGAGCAGGCAGAGAGACGAGCGGTCTTCAGGGCGATGCGGTGGCGGGACAGAAGCCCGACGACGGCGCGCAGGCGCGGCGGAACACGTGCGGCTGACCGGTCCCATCGGCGCAGAAGAACTGCGGGTCGGGCTCGTTCTCCACGAGGAACTCGGTGCAGGTGGTGCTCACCCCGCCCACGCCCGGTCCACAGCCGCCGAGGCCCGGCGAGCAGGTGTGGATGATCCCGGTGCAGTCGAAGCCGGAGGGACAGTCGGAGTCCGCAGCGCAGGTCATGCCGCAGAAGCGGGTGACGTTCTGGCCCTCGCTGACGAACGCGAGGCAGGGCAGTTCCTCGCCGCCGACGACCGGACAGGGATTGCCCGGACCGCAGGCTCGGCAGTCGTGACGGCCGCCGACGAAGGAGCAGGCGCCCGACGTCTGGTTGCAGAACTGGTTCGCCGGGCAGGAGTCGTTCTCGCGGCAGAAGTCGATGCAGGTGCCGCCCATGCAGGACTGCTTCTGCGCGCAGTCGGTGTCCTTGCGGCAGCCGTTCACGCACTGCGAGAGGTTGCGATCGCAGATGCGGCCGAAGGGACAGTGCTCATCGAGCGTGCAGGGCCCGTTGGGCACGCAGGTGTCGGCGGTGGTGTCGCAGAAGTAGCCGGAGGGGCAGTCCCTGTTCGAGGTGCAGGCGCTGATCGACTGGCAGAAGCCGAAGGCGTTGCAGAACTGGCCGTTCGCGCAGCCCGCGTTGTTCAGGCATTGGCAGGAGCCGGTGACCGGGCTGCAGAAGAGGTTCGGGTTCTGCGCCTTGCAGGCGCTCTCGGTGCAGAGGCAGCGCTCGCCGGCGGGGTCCTTGGTGAAGCCCGCGGGGCAGCACGAGTCGCCCACACAGACGCAGGCGCGCACGTTCGCGTTGTACTTGTAGTTCGGCGGGCAGCAGCCGTCCTTCGCGCACACGCAGTCGCGCTGCGTCTCGTCGAAGCGGAAGTCCACCGGGCAGCAGCCGTCCGAGGCGCAGGCGCAGACCTCTTCCAGCGGGTCCCAGGCGAAACCCTGCGGGCAGCACGCGTCCGCTGCGCAGGCGCAGGCGCCGGCCTCTTCGCTGAAGGTGTAGCCGTCGGGACAGCACTCCTGCGCGCCGCAGGCGCACTTCTGCGCCTCTTCGATCCAGGTGTGGCTCTTCGGGCAGCAGGCCTCGGCGCGGCAGACGCAGGCCTGCGCCGTCTCCTGGAACTCGTAGCCCGCGGGACAGCAGTCGGAGCTCTGGCAGACGCACACGCCGTTGTCGCAGCCGTACCCGAGGGGACAGCCCTGGTCGGTCGTGCACACGCAGGACTGGCCATCCTGCGCCATGCCTTGAGGACAGGGCGGGGCGATGGCGGTGCGCGCGCAGGAGGAGAGAGCGCCGAGCGAGGCGAACGCGATCAGCGCGACGAGGAGGAGGTCACTCGACGATCGCATACTCGATCCGAACCTGGGCCCGCGGCGGCGGGACGTAGTTGCCGAGGAACGCGATGCTCCGCGTCTCCGGGCGGTACTGCCAGCCGTTGACCACGTCGCGCGGGATGAGCGCGCCGTTCACGCGCACGCTGATCGTCCCCGCGTCCGGCTTCAGCGAGAGCGGGAACACGCGGCGCAGCGTGTTGATGGCCTTGGCGATCTCCAGCAGCGTGTTCTCGAACGAGGGATCGCAGATCGAGCCGACGACGCCGCCGGTCTTGGTGGCGATGGAGGCGTAGCGGAAGGCGGGCTCGGCGCGGCCGCCCCAGTAGATCTCCTCGCCCGGCGGGAAGCAGCCGTCCGGCGTGGTGCCGCCGATGACGCTGAAGGAGACGAGGTTCTCGTTGCCCTGGCCCTTCACGCCCTTGAGGAAGCGGACGTAGTGGTTCACGTCGCCGTAGGAGCCGTCGTCGTCGTCCGCCACCGCGATCACCGCCAGCGCGGCGCCGGGACGGAGGAAGCCTCCGTTCGGACCGTTGATGCGCGGCGCGGAGAGCGCGAGCTGCATCATCCGCAGGCCCTGCGCCCACCGCGCGCGCGAGTCGGGGAAGGTCGTGTTCTCGATGAACTTCGCCTTGAGGTCCGGGGTCTGGTTCTTCAGCACCTTCGTCGAGCCGCGGAGCAGCGCGTCGTCGGTGCTGTTGGTGCTGATCACCGACATCTGGAAGTCCGAGCCCAGCGCGAGCAGCGCCTCGACGAACTTCTCGAAGTTGCCGCCCAGCGTCGCGCGCTGGTTCTTCATCGAGCCCGTGTCGTCGATGACCCAGAGGATGTCCACCACGCCGTCGCCCTGCGCGAAGAGGTCCAGCTGCGTCGCCGCGAGGGCGAGGGGATCTCGCACCTCCACCCGGCCCACCGGCTGGCGATCCACCTTCGGCGGGAGGATCTCGACCGGGGAGAGCCGAGGGGGAGCGATCTCCGCCCGCGCCTCCTTGCGGCCGGATTCGCCGCCGGGATCGTCGCAGCCGGGCAGCAGGGCCACGCACGCCGCGAGCAGCACCGGAGCGAGGGGGAGGGGGGGAGGGGGGAGCGACATCCGGCGGGAGGATCGTTGAGTCGCCACGGCGCCGCAAGCGAGGTCGCCGGATGGAGGAGAGTCGCCTGCAGGGAGCGGGTGCCTCGGCACCGGGAGGTGGAGGCCCGGCGCCGGGGGCGGGACAGGCGCTGACGGAGTGCTGGTGGAGCGGTGTCCTAGAGGTGGAGGCCCGGTACCGAGCGCTGGAGGAGCGGCTACCGAGTGCTGGTCGCTTGGCGCCGGGTGATGGTGGACCGGTGACGGGCCAGTGGTCGAGCACCACCGAACGCTGGAGCGGTAGTGACCGGGTGGTGGAGAGGCACTGTCAGGAGTGGTCGCGTCTCGGAGTGGACACTGCAAGCGCCGGCAGACGTGACTTTAGGGCGATCCTGCGCCGCGGTTCGAGCAGGCGCGCGAGGTGCGGGAGGGCCTTTGCGGTCGCAGCCGGCTGTGTGGTGGAGGTTGAGGAGGGATGGGGGCTCGACTTGGGCGACGTGTAAAGGCGGAACTTCGACGCGGGCGAGTGGCAGTGCCCCGGTGGCGATGGTGAGCACGTTGCGGTCGACGGAGGAGATCCTGCGGAACATGAGCCTTCCGCCGAGATAGGGGACGCAGGCACCACGGCCATGCCGCTCGCCGCACTAACTCGTGCTGGCGGTGTGACCGGCCGCGCGGTGGACGCGGAGCAGCGAGAAGGTTCAACCCTCGGAGCGGTGGCTTCCATGTAACCGGTGGGACCAAGAACCCGGGCATCATCCGGGTCGGGCAGCGTCCGTTTCCGGTTCACGAAAAGCACCAGTTTCCGGTCCTAATGTTGTCCTTCTTCAGCCTTTCTTCTTCCTCAATTCGTAGTAACCCGGCAAAATAGTGCCCCGACAGCAAATAAGGGGGAGCAATGAAAACGAGCCGATGGTGGAAGTGCGATTTCCAAGTCGCAACGCCTGCGTGGGACTTCCAGTTTGACAGGCAGTACGATCTGACGTCCGACGCCGGCAAGGACGAGTTTCTTGATGAATACATGGCCGCTCTGGTGAACAAGGGTGTGGAGGTGATTGCTCTTGCCGATCACAACACCGGGGCTTGGATCGATCTAGTCAAGGCGTCGGCAGCCAAGCACAACGTGCATGTGTTTCCAGGATGCGAGATCACGACTGCCTCTGGTGCCGATGGCGCCCACCTCCTTTTGATTGGCGACATCGACAAGACCGGTCAAGACTTCGATCGGTTGATCCATGGCGTCCTCGGCTTCAGTCAGGAGCATCCGCCCTATATCACGCAAGGGAAGAAGCGGATTCCGGCGTCTTCGCCTCGTACCATCACCCAAATATTGGATGCGCTCCCAGATGGATTCCTAGCTATTGCCCCACACGTTCACACCGAAAACGGGATCGCGTCGAAGAACACCGCTCGCGGGGACATTCGATGGAAGGCACTTCATCACGAGAAGCTTGCAGCCGTGGATCCGGGGGATTGCACCGGCAGTCTTGTTGAGGGTGATGGATTTGCACAACGATTCCGCCGACGAGAGTTGAGTGACTTTCCTCGCCTGCGCGATCTGGCTTTTGTTGCTACTTCCGACGCCTACTCCTTTGAAAAGTTCGGCAGTCGATTTACTTGGGTTCGCATGGGGGAGGTGAGCCTTGAAGCGCTTCGACAGGCCTTCATAGATCACGAGTCTAGGGTTTTGTGTCACTGGGCTACGCAATTGAACGCATACCCAAACCGAAACCCCAACAACATCAGGCACGCGTGGATCTCGAAGCTTGAGGTTGCCGGCCAACTTGCAAACTCAAGACTGCCAATTGAGGTGGCGCTTCACCCGAACCTCAATGTCGTAATCGGTGGTCGCGGTTCCGGGAAGTCAACGGTCGTTTCGGCTATACGTGCGCTATATTCATCGACTGCGGGGTTGCCGGATCGTTTAAGAGAGGAGGCAGAGACCTTTGCCTCGACGGTCCTGGGAGGCGCGCAGATCAAAGGCATCCATAGAGTTCAGGAGTCTCAGGAAGAGCACACCGCAATCTGGACGTTGTCTTCGGGCAGTGTCACGTCGACAATCACGGGGAGCGCAGTCACAAGCTTTCCCGTGACGGTGGTTAGTCAAAAAGAGCTCTTCGAGCGCGCTGCAGGTGACAAGAGCGACCCGCACGTGTCATCTAGGAATCTACTCGCACTCACCGACGGCCGTATCGGATACGATGCTGGTGACATCAAGACCATTGGAGGATTCGGTCGTCGCTTGGACGACGCGCGAACCGCGTGGTCGAACGCAGTGCGTGATCTAGTTCAGCTTGAGCAGGATCTTAATCAACTGCCTGCCTTGCGCCAACGAATAGCTACGCTCAGAGGCCAAGCCGAAGCATTCTCCTCTCCTGAAGTTAAGATAAAGCTCACCCGTTTCGCCGAGCGAGACGCAGAGAGCAAGCTGCTGGGGCTATTAAGCGAACGTGTTGAGGAGAAGGCTCGCCAAGTAGATTCGATCGCGCACGACCTTGCCAAACCCCTGAGCGGACCGGTTCCCTCCGACCCGGAGCTAGCCAAGTCGTACGAGGAAGTGGTTCGAACACTCTCAAAGGTAACAGCCGACCTAGCCAGCTCGCTCGCCGGAGCAGCAAGAGAGGCTCGGAAGTCACTCGCGGCCGTGCGAGAAAAAACTGCCAGCACTGCTTGGTACGCAGACCTGCAAGCAGCGAACGCAGATATGGTTTCCCACAGAGAACACCTTGCCGAGCAGGGACTCTCTCCGAGGGAATTCGGCAGGATTCAGGGGGAACTTGAGACGACGCTACTGCAGGCGCAGGAACTCGAAGTCAAGATGTCACAATTGGAGGCAGCGAGAACAACAGCAGAGAAGCACTGGGAAGTTTTGCAGGGCATGCACCAAGAGCGTCGTCAAGCGCGCCAAGCCCTTTTTGATGACATAAACGAACGAAGTGGGCGGCTCAGATTTCATGTGCAGCCCGCCTTTGATACCGAGCCATGGTGTTCGACGTTGCGCGCCTTAGGAAACTTCCGGGCGGACGCGTATCTGGATGATGTCCGTTCGCTTGCGCAATGGCTTTGGCAGGGGCCGGACGATCAAAAGGCGGAGCGAATCCGAACGTGGCGCGACGCCCTCACCTCGGGCATTGTCCAACCACTTGCTGCAGCGGCAAAGTTGCGGCCTCCGTTCGCCGAGCGCCTCTCCAAGTTTGACTCTGTGCTCAGAATGCGTTTGGCTTCGATGCCGCCCGACGACGTAATCTATATGGAGTTTTTGAGGGACGGGGGCGATCCGACCCTCAATGCCGACTGGCAGTCGGTAACGAAGGGTTCTCCGGGGCAACGAACGGCGGCAATGCTGGCATTCGTACTTCACCACGGAAAGGAACCTCTGATTTTGGATCAGCCAGAAGACGATCTGGATTCCGAATGGATTTCGAACCTGGTCGTGAAGGAACTTCGCAAGAGTAGATGGGTTCGGCAACTGGTGGTGATTACGCATAATGCGAACATCCCGGTGCTAGGCGATGCTGAGCAGGTGATCGCACTCGAGAATCGGGATGGAAGCTTGCGTGTGCGGCGAACCTTTTATGAGTCTGGCAGGGTCGTGCTTCACACCGGCCCCGTGGAGCTCCGCGAAGTTCGCGAAGACATACAGGCAATAATGGAGGGCGGAGTTGCCGCGTTCATTCGCCGAGAACAGAAATACAATAACGAGACCAAGCAGTTCCGGGCGGCGTCTTTGTAGGACTCCGCACCGCACTTCGGGCGCTGCCGGGCCGCCAGCCTTTGATGCGGGCTTCAGGTGAGTGGTGAGAAGGTTGGCGTCAACGGATTGCTTGGTAACAGAGTGGGGCATGACAAGGCGACTCTACAATGCCATCGAACGTACCGGGCTCAACGCGGTCGCCGCGGTGCTCGCGAAGCTCAATTGGATCTGGCGTGAGCAGCCAGTCGACGACTTCGGCATCGATGGTCAAATTGAGATCGTTCGCGCGGGCCGACCGACGGGACAGTTGATTGGGGTTCAAGTCAAATCAGGCGCTTCGTACTTCAAGAATGCTGATGCCCGAACGGTCCCATTCTACCTCAATGACGAGCACTGGGAGTACTGGAAGGCGCACAGTCTTCCGGTGATTCTCGTGCTGCACAATCCTGACACCGGGATCACCATCTGGAACTGGGTCACATCAGAGACGACACGCGCTACCGGCAAGGGGTGGCGAATCGACGTGCCACTCCGGAACGTCTTTGATGAAACGGTTCGGACGTCCCTAAACGAACTGGGCCCTGTCGTTGGAGCCGCAGTTCGGCGTCGCCGGTTTGCGCTGGATATCGACTTGATGCGCGAGCTCAAGGGGCGCGATGTGTTTGTGTTGTTTAATATTTGGATCAATAAGTCTTTGTCTCTTAGGGGTGTAGAGATGCGGCTCGACGATCCCGACAAGAAGGACGCAGACTACACGTTCGAATGGATGATACCGACCAGCGACATTGGAAGGGTCCTCTGGCTCTACTTTCCTTGGCTAGAGATCCACAGCTATGTCCGATTGGAAGAGTATTCTGGCGAGATGGAGGAACATGTACTCCTGGGCCGTCTTGGTGCGGCAGCCATGGGCTTCCTTGAGCTAGAAAACTACTTCGAGACGGTTACCGCGCCCCCATCTCTGCCAATGCCGCCAGAAAGTGCATGGGTCGACAGCGCAAACTACTTCGTCGAGGACGATGAGGATTGAGCTGAGCAGCAATTGTTGGCGCGCGGCGTGAGTCATCAGCGACACTCCGATGATCGCGAGCGCAGGAACGCCGCGGCCGGCCGTATCTGGCGCAGCCGTATCTTTCGACTGCTTCGGAGAATCGGCCTGGACCCGGACCTCGCCAGGGCAGCATCGCCTCCACCCGTCACCGGCACCGGAAAGAACGTCCCGGTAGTGGCGTCGTCCTCGCGGCGAAAGTGAGAAGGAACCGGACAGCGGGTTGCGTCGTGAAGCGCACCGACGGACCAGCGCGCCGGCCGAGGCTGGAATGGCGATGGTGCAGTGGGGAAGCTTAGCCCGGATCGATCACGGACGAGGGATCACCGCGCGGGGACCGACCGATAACTGGAGTGTTCTCAGGCACTTCAGCGATCGGGAGGACCCGCGCGGTGAAAACAGAGTGTAGCGCGAAGCAGGTTC
>JAFAFL010000101.1 GCA_023423535.1 Pseudomonadota bacterium | reverse complement strand
CGCCGCCGGCCTTCGCCAGCACCTTCGTGATCGCCGCGGTGAGGGTGGTCTTGCCGTGGTCCACGTGACCGATGGTGCCGATGTTCACGTGGGGCTTCGAACGGTCGAACTTTTCCTTGCTCATCTCGTCCTCCCTTGTCTGTCGCTGCTAGTAGCCCCGGCTGACCATCTCCCGCTGCACCGCTTCGGGGAGCGCGGCGTAGTGGCTGAACTGCATCGTGTACGTCGCGCGGCCCTGCGAGCGCGACCGCAAGTCGGTGGCGTAGCCGAACATCTGCGACAGCGGCACCTGCGCGTCGATCGCCTGCACGCCGTGGCGCGGGTTCATGGCGTTGATCTTCCCGCGGCGCGCGTTGATGTCGCCGATCACGTCGCCCATGAACTCCTCGGGGGTGACGATCTCGCACTTCATCACCGGCTCGAGCATCACCGGCCCCGCGGCGCGGCAGGCGTCCTTGAACGCCATCGACGCGGCGATGCGGAAGGCGACCTCGGACGAGTCCACGTCGTGGAACGACCCGTCGAGCAGCTCCACCTGCACGTCCACCATGGAGTAGCCCGCCACCACGCCCGAGTTCATCGCCTCGTGCGCGCCCTTCTCGATCGCGGGGATGAACTCCGCCGGGATGACGCCGCCCTTGATCGAGTTGGTGAAGGTGAACCCCTTGCCCGCCTCGTTCGGCGCGACCTTCAGCACCACGTGGCCGTACATCCCCTTGCCGCCGGACTGCTTGATGTACTTGCCCTCGGCCTGCGCGGGCTGGGTGATGGTCTCGCGGTAGCTCACCTGCGGCTTGCCCACGTTGGCCTTCACGTTGTGCTCGCGCAGGAGCCGGTCGACGATGATGTCCAGGTGCAGCTCGCCCATGCCGGCGATGATCGTCTGCCCCGTCTCCGCGTCGGTGCGCACCCGGAAGGACGGATCCTCCACCGAGAGCTTCTGCAGCGCCTCGTTGAGCTTGTCCTGGTCCGCCTTCGTCTTCGGCTCGATCGCCACGTCGATGACGGGGTCCGGGAACTCCATTTTCTCCAATAGAATCGGGTGCTTCTCGTCGCAGAGCGTCTCGCCGGTGACCGTGTTCTTCAGGCCCACCGCGGCGCAGATGTCGCCCGCGTAGACCTCCTGCAGCTCGTCCCGCTTGTCCGCGCGCATCTGCAGCAGGCGCCCCACCCGGCTCTTCACGCCCTTCGCCGAGTTGAACACCTGCGAGCCCGCCTCCAGCTTCCCCGAGTACACGCGGAGGAAGGTCAGCGTCCCGTGCTGCTCGTTCATGATCTTGAACGCCAGCGCGCTGAACGGGGCCTTGTCGCTCGTCTCGCGCGAGACCTCGTTGCCCTTCATGTCGAGGCCCTTCACCGGAGGCACGTCCAGCGGCGAGGGCAGGAAGTCCACGATGCCGTCGAGCAGCGGCTGCACGCCCTTGTGCTTGAACGCCGACCCGCAGAAGACGGGGAAGATCTTCAGCGCCAGCGTCCCCTTGCGGATCGCGCCCCGGATCTCCGCCTCGGTGAGCTCCTGGCCCTCGAGGTACTTCTCCGTCAGCGCGTCGTCCTGCTCGGCGGCGATCTCCAAAAGCTCCGCGCGGGCGGCCTCGGCCTCGTCGCGCAGCTCCTCGGGGATCTCTTCGAGCTCGTACTTCGACCCCTGCTCGGTGTCGCTGAAGACGAGCGCCTTCATCTGCACCAGGTCGATGACGCCGCGGTGCTTGTCCTCCGTCCCCAGCGGCAGCTGCATGGGCACCGGCCGCGCGCCGAGCCGCTCCTTGATGGAGTCCACGCTCATGCGGAAGTCCGCGCCCACCCGGTCCATCTTGTTGACGAAGCAGATGCGCGGGACCCGGTACTTGTCCGCCTGGCGCCACACCGTCTCGGTCTGCGGCTCCACGCCGTTCACGCCGTCGAACACCGCCACCGCGCCGTCGAGCACGCGCAGGGAGCGCTCGACCTCGATGGTGAAGTCCACGTGGCCCGGCGTGTCGATGATGTTGATGCGGTGCTTCACGTCACCGCGCGACCAGAAGGCGGTGATCGCCGCGGAGGTGATGGTGATCCCCCGCTCGCGCTCCTGCACCATCCAGTCGGTGGTGGTGGTGCCGTCGTGGACCTCGCCCATCTTGTGGATGGTGCCGGTGTAGAAGAGGATCCGCTCGGTGGTGGTGGTCTTGCCGGCGTCGATGTGCGCCATGATGCCGATGTTGCGGTAGCGCTCGAGCGGGTACTCGCGAGGCATGTGCCCCTCCAGATTCCTGTTTCAGAAAAGGCAACGGCCGCGGGCCGTTTCCGGTCACCGCGGCCGCAGAGACTGCGTGCGTCTAGCGCGAGGCTGCCGCGACTACCAGCGGTAGTGCGAGAAGGCCTTGTTGGCCTCCGCCATCTTGTGCGTGTCTTCGCGCTTCTTCACCGCGTTGCCGCGGTTGTTGGCGGCGTCCATGATCTCGCCGGCCAGCTTCTCCACCATGGTCTTCTCACCGCGCGCCTTCGCGTAGGTGATGAGCCAGCGCATGCCGAGCGCCACGCGGCGGTCCTGACGAACCTCCACCGGCACCTGGTAGGTCGCGCCACCGACGCGGCGGCTCTTGACCTCGAGCACGGGCTTCACGTTGTCGAGGGCCTTCTTGAACATCTTGAGCGGATCTTCCTTCGCCCGCTCCTCGACGAGGCTCATGGCGCCGTAGCAGATCTGCTCTGCGGTGGACTTCTTGCCCTGCCGCATGAGGTCGTTCATGAACTTCGAAACGAGCCGGTCCTGGAACTTCGGATCCGGGTTGATACGCCGCTTGGCGGCTACGCGACGACGAGGCATTGCGACTTCCTGACTTTACGAGAGAGGTTAGGATGGCCGCTTCGCGCCGTACTTGGAGCGGCTCTGCTTGCGATTCGCCACGCCGACCGAGTCGAGCGTGCCGCGGATGATGTGGTAACGGACGCCCGGCAGATCCTTCACACGGCCGCCACGAATCATCACCACCGAGTGCTCCTGGAGGTTGTGACCCACGCCCGGGATGTACGAGGTGACCTCGATCCCGTTGGTGAGACGCACGCGCGCCACCTTCCGAAGGGCCGAGTTCGGCTTCTTCGGAGTGGTGGTGTACACGCGGGTGCACACGCCCCGCTTCTGCGGGGACTCCTTGAGGGCGGGGCTCTTCCCCTTGTACTTCAACTTCTCACGGCCCTTACGGACCAGCTGGCTGATCGTCGGCATTGGCTTCCGCTCTTAGACCTACATCCCAAAAAAGGGAGGCGCTTATAGGGGTGCCCCTCGGACGTGTCAAGCGCCACGAGAAGGAACAGGGGTGAATGGCCTTCAAAGTCCCGGCCGCTGCCCCACCTACTACAAGTCGCAGACCATGACGATGGCATCTTCACGTTCATCGACATAGTAGTTCGGCCGCACCCCGACCGAGCGGAAGTCGAAGCTCCGGTAGAGCTCGATCGCGGCGACGTTGCTGCGGCGCACTTCGAGGGTGGCGAGGCGGCAGGCGCGCTCGCGGCCGGTCTTGAGGGAGCGCTCGAGCAGGGTCCGCGCAATGCCGCGGCGGCGCACCTTCGGGTCGGTGGCGATGTTGAGGATGTGCACCTCGTCGTGCACCACCCAGTAGATGAGGAAGCCCACCAGCCGCTTGTCCTCGGGCAGCTCGGCGACGAGGACGGTGGACCAGTCGTGGGTGAGTTCGCGCTTCACCAGCTCCGCGGACCAGGGATGCGAGAAGCAGCGCGCCTGAAGCGCGAGCACCTCGGGCAGGTCCTCTTCCACCATGCGCCGCAGCGAGACCTCCGCCGCGCGCGGCTCTGCCAGCTTCCTCATCCCCTCTCCCTCCTCACCGCCGACTCCCCCTGCCGCTCGCGCGCGAAGGGCGCGACCCTCCGGACCTCGTGCGTGCGGCGCAATTCGGCGAGCTCCGCCTTCACCAGCTCCGCGTAGCGGTCCCTCATCAGGCGCTCGCGCAGGAGCGGTCGCAGCGTTTCGTAGTCGCCTGCGAGCCTCGCGCGGTTCTTCTCGTAGAAGTCGCGCACGTCCGCCTCGGTCACCTGCGCGCGCAGCCGCACCTTGCCGTCGAGCACCTTCGCCGCCCGGAGGCTCCGCTCGAGGACCCGCGCCAAAGCCGGCACGTCCGCCTCGTGGCGCGCGAGAAACTCCCGCAGGTCGCTCTCGGCGGTGAAGCGATCGCGGAAGGCCTTGAGGGCCGCGTCCACCTCGGCGGGATCGACGCGGAAGGACTGCAGCATCTCCGCTTCGCCGGCGAGCAGCCGCTCGTTCACCGCGTGCTCCAGCGCCGCCCGCAGCGCGCGTTCGTCGAGCTCCGCGGTGGCCGCTTCCACGGCGCCGCGCTGCACCAGCGCCACCCTCGCCTCGAACTCGAGGCCGGAGAGCGAGATGACGTCCGGGGGCGCGCGCGGGGCGCCGGTCCTGCGTTCGGCGACGCCCTGGCGCAGTTGGACCACCGCCACCACGCGGTCGATCACCTCGGCCTCGCGCTCCGCTTCCGCGGCATGCGCGGACGGGCGCGACAGGGCGAGCGCGATGAGCACCACGAGCGCGGCGGTGAGGCGGGGAGCGGGGCCGGGCATCCGAGTCGAACCTTATACACGGCCCGCGACTGGCGCGTTCCTTGCGGCTGGTTACGGTAGTTCCGCCATGGCGACGGACTTCTACAACGTGCTCGGGGTTGGCCGGTCGGCCTCCCAGGAAGAGATCAAGAAGGCCTACCGCAAGGCGGCGAAGCAGTACCACCCGGACGTGAACCCGGGGGACAAGGCCGCGGAGGAGAAGTTCAAGCAGGTCAACCAGGCCTTCGAGGTCCTGTCCGAGCCGCAGAAGCGCAAGCTCTACGACGAGTTCGGCGAGGACGCGCTGAAGATGGGCTTCGACGCGCAGAAGGCGGAGGCCTACCGGGCCTATCGCGCGGCGCAGGCTTCGGGCGGTGGCGGCGGCGGGATGGGCGGAATGCCGTTCGGCGAGGGCGTGGACCTGGGCGATCTGTTCGGCCAGATCTTCGGCAACGCGGGCAGGCGCGGCGCGGGGGGCGGCTTCGGCTTCGACGCGGACGACGTGGCGGGCGGCGCGGCGACGGGGCCCTCGCGAGGCGAGGACATGAGCGCGAAGGTCGTGCTCACGCTCGCGGAGGCGGTGCGGGGAACGGAGCGCGCGCTGCAGGTGACGAGACCGGGTCAGTGCGGCACCTGCTCCGGCAAGGGCGCGACGGGGCCGGTGACGACCTGCACCACCTGCGGCGGTTCGGGTCAGACGCGTTCGGGTTTTGGACCGTTGCAGTTCTCGCGGCCGTGCCCCACTTGCGGCGGCAGCGGTCGTCACGCGAAGCCGTGCGGGACGTGCGGCGGCGACGGGCGCGTGGAGCAGACCTCGCGGGTGACGGTGAAGATCCCCGCCGGCGTGCAGACCGGATCGAAGGTGAGGCTCGGCGGCCAGGGCGCGGCCGGCGTGCGCGGGGGGCCTCCGGGCGACCTCTTCATCGAGACGGAGATCGAGGAGCACCCGCTGGTGCGGCGCGAGGACAACGACCTCTATCTGGACCTGCCGGTGACGGTGGCGGAGGCGATGCTCGGCGGCGAGGTGCGCGTGCCCACCTTCGGCGGCGACGTCACCGTGCGCATCCCCGCGGGCTCGCAGAGCGGACGGAAGATGCGCCTGCGCGGGCGCGGCGTGCCCCACCTCAAGGGCGGCGGGACCGGGGACCTCTACCTCGTGCTCCAGGTGCAGGTGCCGGACGCGGAGGCGCCGGGCGCGCGCGAGGCGGCGGAGAAGCTGCGCGCCGCGTACGCGAAGGACGTGCGCGCGGACGTGGTGCTCTGACCACTGTGTAGGGGCTCGGCGAGCACGGACCGAGGTTGGAAGGCACCTCAGGTGCGAGCGGGCGACGTTCGGGCGCGCGCGGCGATGCGACCTGCCGCTAGGTTCCGCAGCGAATCACGCGCGTCATGCGCTGCCCGAAGGAGACGACGATGCCCCCGCCCGCGAACGGCCCGAGCCCCGACACGGTCCACCCGATGGCCGGCTTTCCGCAGGTCTGCTTCATCCGGAACACGGTGAAGAACCCGCAGATCCTCATCGGCGAGTACACCTATTACGACGACCCGGCGGGCTCGGAGGACTTCGAGCGGAACGTGCTCTACCTCTTCCCGTTCATCGGCGACCGGCTCGTGATCGGGAAGTACTGCGCGGTCGCTCGCGGCGTGCGCTTCATCATGAACGGCGCGAACCACAAGATGAGCGGCTTCTCCACCTACCCGTTCAACATCTTCGGCAACGGGTGGGAGCGCGTGACGCCCAGGCCGGAAGACCTCCCGTTCAAGGGGGACACGGTCGTGGGCAACGACGTGTGGCTCGGCTACGAGGCGCTCGTGATGCCGGGCGTGAAGATCGGTGATGGCGCGATCATCGCGGCGCGTTCCGTCGTCACCTCGGATGTACCGCCCTACGCGATCGTCGGCGGCAACCCGGCGCAGGTCGTGCGCAAACGCTTCAGCGACGACGTGATCGCGGCGCTGCTCGAGATCCGCTGGTGGGACTGGGACGCATCCCAGGTCACGAGGCACCTCGAGGCGATCACCGGAGGCGATCTGCAGGCGCTGCGCGAGGCGGCAAACACGAGCGCCACCCGCTGAGCTGACCGTGCGCCTCCGCGCTTGCGGAAGGGACGCTCCGGGAGCACAAGGGCGCGCGCTCCCCCACCCATGATCGTCCGTCCGCGGCCCCGGCCCCTGCAGCTGCTGTTCGTTCTTCGCGGCACCATCCTGCCGCGCGTGCTCCCCCAGGTCCTCGGCATCACCGCGCTCTCCTGCGCGGTGGTCTGGGGCATGGAGCACCTGGGCGGCTACCTCCCCAACGCGTCCGCGGCGCCGATGTCGCTGCTCGGCATCGCGCTCTCCATCTTTCTCGGGTTCAGGAACAACGCCTGCTACGACCGCTGGTGGGAGGCGCGCAAACAGTGGGGCGCGCTGATCATCGAGCTGAGATCGCTCTCGCGCGAGGCCATCGCGCTCCTCGAGGACGGCGGCGGCGGCGACGGAGCGCTCACGGGTCGGCGCGACGCGCGGGGGATCGTCCACCGGAACATCGCCTTTGCCCACGCGCTGGCGGCGCACCTGCGGGGGCACGACGCGGTGGCGGAGCTCACCCGTCTGCTCGAGGAGGGGGAGCGCTCGCGCGTGCTGCGGAGCGGTCACCGGCCCGATGCGATCCTGCGCGAGCAGTCTCTGGAACTGGCGGCGCTGCGCCGAAACGGACGGCTCTCGGACATCGCGTGGTCGTCGCTGACCGAGAGGGTCCACGCGCTCGCCTCGGTGCTCGCCGCCTGCGAGCGCATCCGGTTCACGCCGCTGCCGTTCGCGTATACGGTGCTGCTCCACCGGACCGCCTACCTCTTCTGCTTCCTTCTCCCCTTCGGGCTCGCCGACGCGCTGGGCTGGTTCACGCCGGTGCTCTCGGCGGCGGTGGCCTACACGTTCTTCGGGCTCGACCTGCTGGGAGACGAGCTGGAGGAGCCGTTCGGGAAGGAGCCCAACGACCTTCCCCTCCTCGCGCTCGCGCGGACGGCGGAGATCAACCTGCTCGAGGCCCTCGGAGAGCCGACGCCGGAGCCGCTGGAGGCGGTGGACTTCGTGCTGCCCTGAGTGCTTCCCGCCCGTCGTGCGCTAGAAGAGGCCCATGCGCGCCATCGTCGTCCAGCACGAGAAGTTCGTCGGGCTCGGGTTGCTCGAGCCGGTCCTCAAGGCGGCGGGCTTCACGCTGGTGAACCGCTTCCGCGACGTCCGCTACGACGACGCGGCGGCGGAATTGGTCATCGTGCTCGGCGGGACGATGTCGCTCGCGGAAGCGGATGCGCACCCCTTTCTCAACCACGAGGTGACGCTCCTCGCCGAGCGGCTCGCGGCGGATCGGCCGTTGCTGGGAATCGGGCTCGGGGCGCAGCTGATCGCGCGCGCGGCGGGCGCGGACGTGTTCGAGGGAAAGAACGGCTGGGAGCTCGGAACGGGCCCGGTGCGGTGGACGAAGGGCGGGCTCGAGGATCCGGCAGTCATCGGCGTCCGCCCGAAGACGCGCGTCGCGCACTGGCACCGCGAGACCTTCAGCGCGGTTCCGGGCGCGGTGCTGCTGGCCTCGACGGATCGGTACACGCAGCAGGCGTTCCGGCTCGGGCGCGCGTACGGCTTCCAGTTCCACCCCGAGCTCAACGCGGTGGGCCTCGGGCGCATCTACGACGAGGCAGGCGAGCAGCTGGCCGCGGAGGGCGCGGACCTCACCGCCCTGCGCGCGGAACTGCCGCAGCTGAAGGGCACCGAGGCAGAACGCACCGCCCTCTGCGAGCGGCTCGTCCACGCGCTGAAGCGGGCCTGAGCCTTTTCGGGTCGCCCTGTCACCTTTCGGGCGCCCGCGGCATCCAACGGTTTGGGACCGCGAAGACCGCGTCCCCTGCCCGAGGAGCCGGAGATGATCGCCAAGCCACCCAACATCGACCACCCCCGCGCCACGAGCCTCGAAGAGCTGGTCGAGCGCGACCGGGACCACGCCTGTGACGGCTATGGGAACGACTCGGTCTGCGTGAAGGTGGCGGCGGTCGCCAACCTGCCGACCCGCTTCGGCCACTTCCGTGCGGTCGCGTTCTGGAACAACCGAGACGCGAAGGAGCATCTCGCCGTGGTGCGGGGCGACATCATCGGCGCGGAGGACGTGCCGGCGCGGCTCCACTCCGAGTGCCTCACCGGCGACGCGCTGGGCTCCTTGCGCTGCGACTGCCGCGACCAGCTCGAGGCCGCCCTGTCCGACCTTGGTTCGCGGCCGAGGGGGCTGCTGCTCTACCTGCGGCAGGAGGGCCGTGGCATCGGCTTGTTGAACAAGGTTCGCGCCTACTCGCTGCAGGACGCGGGGCTCGACACGGTGGATGCGAACCTCGCGCTCGGCTTCCGCGACGACGAGCGGGACTACGCGATCGCCGCGCACATGGTCGCTTCGCTCGGGGTGCGCTCTTTGGCGCTGATGACGAACAACCCGGACAAGATCGAGCAGCTCCGCCACTACGGGATCCGCGTCACCGCGCGGCTGCCCCACGTGATGCCGGCCAACGACTTCAACGGGTCCTACCTGGAGACAAAGGCGGCGCGCTGCGGACACCTCATAGAGCTGGAGGAGCGCCGGAAGCAGAAGAGCGCAACCCGGCCACGGCAACTGGACCTCTGAGGAGCAGTCATGGGCGAGACCACGACGACGTTGCAGGGACCGGATCTCGAAGCGGGCGTTCCGGCTGAATCGATCCGCGAGGGCCGGCCGCTGCTCGGTCACGCGTTTGGAGAGGCGGTGCTCATCGCGCGGCACGGTGAAGAGCTCTTCGCGGTGGGCGCCACCTGTTCGCACTACGGCGGGCCGCTCGCGGAGGGCCTGCAGGTGGGCAGCGAGCTGCGTTGTCCCTGGCACCATGCGGCGTTCGAGCTGCGCACCGGGGAGGTCAGGCGGGCGCCGGCGATCAACGCGCTGACCTGCTTCAACCTCGAGAGGGAGGGCGAGACGGTGCGGGTGACCGGCCGGCGCGCCCCTCACGTCGCCGTGACGAAGAGCGGAGGGCCCTCTTCGGTCGTGATCATCGGCGCGGGCGCGGCAGGCCACGCGGCGGCGGAGACGTTGCGCAACGAGGGCTACGGAGGGCCGATCACGCTGCTCGGCGCGGACGAGAGCGGACCGTACGACCGGCCGAACATCTCCAAGGACTACCTCGCCGGCAGCGCGCCGGAAGAGTGGATCCCCCTGCGCGGTCCGGAGAGCTACCGGGAGCGGAAGATCGAGCTGCGCACCGGCGTGAAGGTGACGCGGATCGACGTGGAGCGGCGCGCGGTGATGCTGGAGGACGGGACGCGTCTGCCGTGGGGAGCGCTCGTGCTCGCCACCGGCGCGGAACCGGTCAGGTTGGACATTCCGGGCGCTGACCTTCCTCACGTGCACTACCTGCGCACGCTCACGCACAGCCGCGCGATCATCGCGAGGGCAAAGGAGGCCAGGCGCGCGGTGGTGCTCGGTGCGAGCTTCATTGGCCTCGAGGTCGCCGCTTCCCTTCGCGCGCGAGGGCTCGAGGTGCACGTCGCGGCGCCGGAGAGCACGCCGCTGCAGAAGGTGCTCGGCGCGGAGGTCGGCGCGTTCATGCGGAGCCTCCACGAGGAGAACGGCGTCGTCTTCCACCTCGGGCAGGTGGCAAGGCAGATCGAAGCGAACGCGGTGGCGCTCGGCAACGGCGAGAGGCTGGAGGCGGACCTCGTGGTCGTAGGCGTGGGCGTGCGGCCGGCCCTGGGGCTCGCGGAGGAGGCGGGGCTCCTGCTCGACCGAGGCGTAAAGGTGAACGCGCTGCTCCAGACGAGCGCGCCGGGCGTGTGGGCCGCGGGAGACATCGCGCGGTGGCCGGATCCGCACACCGGCGAAGACATCCGCGTCGAGCACTGGGTCGTCGCGCAGCGGCAGGGCCAGACGGTGGCGCGGAACATCCTCGGAAAGAGTGAGCCCTTCGAGGCGGTCCCGTTCTTCTGGACCACGCAATACGACGTCCCCCTCCGCTACGTGGGCCACGCCTCCCAGTGGGACACGGTCGAGGTCGAGGGCAGCCTCGCCGCGAGGGACTGCACCGTGCGCTACCTGAGGGACGGACGCGTGCTCGCGGTGGCGACGATCGGCCGCGCGGCGGCGAGCCTCGAGGCAGAGAGGCTGCTGGAGCGGAGCGTGGAAGCGTCCGGCGCTCAGCCCTCCGCGCGCGACTGGAGCTCCTCCCAGCGCGCGTAGAGCCGGTCGATCTCCTTCCCCGCCGCCTCGAGGTCCGCCATCAGCTTCGTCACCTCGCCGGCGCGCTCGCTGTACGTCTCCGGCGCGGCCAGCGTGGCCTCGAGCTCCGCCTTGCGCGACTCGGCCCTGGAGATCGCCTCCTCCATCCCGTCCAGCTCGCGCTGCTCCTTGTAGCCGAGCCGCGCGCCCTTCCCCTTCGGTGCGGGGCTGGCCGACGCAGGTGCCGCGGGTGCGGGTGAAGGTGCCTGGGCGGCGGGCGCGGAAGAGGCCTTCTGCTGCGCCTCGCCCTGCGCCTTGAGCGTCCGGTAGAGCGTGTAGTTGCCCTCGTAGCGCACCACCCGCCCGCCGCCTTCGAAGGCGAGGATGGAGGTCGCGACCTTGTCGAGGAAGTACCGGTCGTGGGTGACGAGCAGCACGCTGCCGGTGAACTGCATGAGCATGCGCTCGAGCACCGCGAGGGTGACGATGTCGAGATCGTTCGTCGGCTCGTCGAGCACCAGCACGTTCGCGCCCTCGAGGAAGAGCCGCGCCAAGAGCAGCCGGTTGCGCTCGCCGCCGCTGAGCGCGCCGACCTTCATCTTCTGCATCGGCACCGGGAAGAGCAGGTCGTCGAGGTAGTCGCGCAGCGCGACCTTCTTGTCCCCGAGCATCACCCAGTCGTCGTGCCACGCGGTCTCGTACACCGTCTTCTCGGGATCGAGCGCGGTGCGGTGCTGGTCATAGTAGGCGACCTTCGTGCGCTGGCCGATGACGACCTCCCCCGAGTCCGGCGGCACCTCTCCGAGCAGCGCCTTGAGGAAGGTCGTCTTCCCCACCCCGTTCGGGCCGACGATGCCGATGCGCTCGCCGCGCTGGAGGATGAAGTCCACGCCGCTGAAGAGCGTCTTGCCGCCGATCTGGCGCGAGATCTTCTTCGCCTCGACCACCGTGCCGCCGAGCCTCGGCGCTTCGCTCGTCCGCAGATCTGCCACGCGCGGACGCTGGAAGCCCTTCTCGTTGAGCAGCTTCGTCGCGCGTTCGATGCGGGCCCGGCTCTTCGTGCGCCGCGCCTCCACGCCCTTGCGCAGCCACGCGACCTCCTGGGCGATCCAGCGCTGGCGCTTGTGCTCGGCGACCTGCGACTGCTCCTCCGCCGCGAGCTTCTGCTCGAGGTACGCCTGGTAGTTGCCCGGATACGAGACCAGGGTCCCGCCCGGCTGCACCTCCACGATCCGGTCCACGAGGCCATCGAGGAAGTAGCGGTCGTGCGTCACCAGCAGCAGCGCGCCCTCCTGCTGATCGAGCTCGTCCTCGAGCCACTCCACCGTGTCCGCATCGAGGTGGTTCGTCGGCTCGTCGAGAAGCAGCAGATCCGGACGCGTGAGCAGCGCCTGCGCGATCGCCACGCGCTTCTTGCCGCCACCGGAGAGCTCGCTGACCGGCCGGTCCCAGTCCTTCACCCCGAGCCGGTCGAGCAGCTTGCGCGCGCGGTGCGAGGGATCCCAGCCGCCGAAGTGCTCCACCCGATCCGACAGGCGCGACAGCTCCTCGAGGGCCTTCGCCTGGCGCTCGGGCGAGAGGTTCGGATCCTCCAGCTCGCGGCTGAGCTTCGCGTGCGCGTCGAGCGCCTCGCGGTGCGGTGCGTCGGCGACGGTGAGGATGCTCTCGACGGTGGAGCCCTCGGGGAAGTCGGGCTCCTGCGGCAGATAGGTCACGCGGGCGCCGCGGCGGACCTGCAGCTCGCCCTCGTCCGCGCGGGTCTGGCCGGCGAGGATCTTCATCAAGGTGGACTTGCCGGAGCCGTTGACGCCCACGAGGCCCACCCGCTCGCCCTCCTCGATGACGAAGGTGAGGTTCTCGAAGAGGGTTCGGCTCCCGAAGGCGAGGCGGACGTTCGCGGCGCGAAGAAGGGTCACGCGCGCACCTATCGGCGGTCGGACGCCGGGGGGCAAGTGCGCATGTCCGTGGCGGTGGATATCCTACATGAACACACCTCAAACCTCTCAAGGGGGAAGCATGCAGCCGGCCGCCCGCGCGATGGTCAAGACGGTCCTCCTCTTCGACGGCATGCCGGGCGTGGGGAAGACCACGCACCTCGAGCGGCTGCGGAGGGCGCTGGGCGCAGCGTGGCTCTCGATGGCGAGGTTCGCCGAGGCGCGCGGACTGAGCCGCGAGGAGCGGTGGCGGCACCAGTCCGAGCAGCGCCGGCCGCACCCGGTGGACCTCGCGTTCCTCGAGGCGTTGGACGCGGTGACCGAGCCCTTCGTGCTGCTGGAGAAGTTCGGACGTACGCGCGTCGAAGCGCAGGCGCTGGTCGAGCGTTCGCGGACGAGCGGGTGGCGGCTGGAGGTGATCCACCTCGTGTTCGACGGTTCTTCTGAGCACGCGGTCGGCGGATCCGTTGAGAGGCAGCTCGCGCGAGGGCTGCACCACGGACGAAGGGTGACCGAGGACGAAGCGCGCCGTCGCGCGGTGGCGCACCTGAACGGGAGCAGCGGAGGCCGCGCGCGGCTGGCGGAGCTGGGCGTGCCGATCCATCGCGTGACCTGCACCGCGCCGCTGGAGGAGAACCACGCGCGGATCAGGGAGGCCCTCGGTTTCGACGTCCGGCGAGTGCCTTTCGACGAGGCCCCGCTCCGCGAACTGCACGAGGTGTCGAGACGGCTGGGCATCGAAGCCTGGGCGAGCGCAGGCCACCTCTACCGGCCCTTCTGGAACGGACGCTTCGGTCCCGCGCAGTGGCCCTCCGACGTGGATGTGGCGGTGCACGAACAGGCGGCGGTGGAGCCGCTGCTCGAGGCGCTCTGGCGCGCGTTCCCCTCGCGGCGCTGGTCGGTGATGTGTCCGGTCGCGAGGTTGTGGCGGAAGCTCGGGCTGCGGGTTGCATCCCTTCACGAGGCGAAGGCCCACGCGAAGCTGCTGCACAAGGCCGGCGCCGTGCGCTGGTCGGAGGAGCGGGCGGAGATCGAGGTGCAGCTGGCCGACGGCGCGGAGGGCTGCCTCTGGTCGGGGACGGTGCGCCTCAACGACCGGCTGCTGCAGGCGACGGAAGGACGCGAGGTTCACGCGTACGCGCTCGATGCCGCGGGTGTGGAGCGGGCGGTGCGCGACTATCCCGGTCTGCGCGTTCACGTGGACACGGCAGCGCGGCTCGGCGCTTCTGCGCAGGCGTGGAGTCCAAGGCCCGAGGCCGGCGCGGCGTGGCGGACGCTCAAAGCGGAGGTCGTTCGGGCTCACCCACCCGGCTCGAGCCCTCGCGCACGACGGCGTCTGACTGCCGACGAGCGGGCGCTGGCCGGCGAGATCCTCGCGCTGCATCTGGCGGGGGTGACCCGCGCGGAGGATCCCGGCGGGCCGGAGCGCTCCCTTCACGCGGTGCCTCGCGTGGACCGGGTGGACTGGCCGGAGCCGCTCGAGTCGCTGCGCCGCGCACGTGAGCGGAAGAAGGCGGGGCTGCGCGTCACGCGGGTGGACGAGGCCGACGTGCCTCCGCCCCACGGGTGGTCAAGCTGGCTTCACCATCTTGGCACCAACGCCGACGACGCCCTCTTCCGCGACTGGTTCCTGCACCAGTCCCGTCACCACGCGCCGGTCGGCGGCGCGGATCCGTTGGTGCGCGGCGTGCTCGACGGCGGGCACTTCGCGAACGTCCTCCGCCACGGCACGCGTCTCTCTCTGTCCCAGACGGCGATGCACGAGGGCTGGACGCTTCCGCAACACCTCGCCGCCTCCGTGCTGACGCTGGAGACGGACGCTCTCGTCGCGAGGCTGCGAGACGAGGGCCACGACGACGCGAGCCTGGGCGAAGTGCGTCTGTCGATGCGGGTGGCGATGCTCTTTCACGACGTGGGAAAGCTCGTTGCTCCGCGCGCGTCCTGGCGTCACGGGCGCATCGGCGCGCGGCTGTGGCAGCGCACGCATCCGGACTGGTTCCCTCGGGATGGCGTGGCACTGGTGGCCTGGCTGGTGGAGGGACACGATCTCTTCGGCGCCTTCGCGCGCTGGCTCACGGAAGGCACGGCCGGAGGAGACTTCCGCGGCGCGGTGGACGCCCAGGCGCTGCGCTCAGGGCTGCGGCGTTCGGGCCTCCCCTTCTCCCTGGCGGTGGCCCTGAACGCCGCGGTGTGGCGAGCGGACGTGGGCTCGGTGGCAGCGCTCCGCTGGCTCCTGCCGGTGGCCGAGCGCGTGGAGCGGATCGCCCTCTCCGGCGACGGCGCGGAGCCGGGCCCGAGAGAGAGACGCCGTCGCCCGCGCGCGGCGGTCGCGGAGGCTGAGGAGCCCCCGGCGCTCGCCGCGCGCTGAGCCGGTGGCCTACGGCGCGGGCGGGGGCGTGGGCGGGATGAGGCCCGGCGCGACGAGGGCGCGGCTGAAGAGCCGGTACCCGCTGCCGGAACCCACCTGGACCGACGTCCCGGCGACCGGATCGAAGATCCTCAACTGCCCGCTGGACGAGGCCAGCCAGTTGCCGTTGTCGAGCTCGATCACGCCGCGCGCGCTGGAGAGCGCGAACTGACGCACGATCACTCCTCCCGGGGTGACCTCGGAGACGTTGTTGCTGGAGAAGGCCGCCACGAGGAAGTTCCCGTTGGCCATCCGCGACACCTGCTGCGGGAAGCTGAGGCTGCCGGAGATCTGCGTCGGGGTGCCGAAGCCTGCCGGGTAGAGGTGGATCCCGCTGCCGAAGCTCGCGACCGCGTCACCGTTGGGGAGAAAGACGAGATCCCACGGCCCGCTCGCGAGGACGTTCCCGAGATGCGCGCCCGTGGCCACGTCGAAGCGCTGGAACCCGACCGTCCCGCTGCCGGTGGCGATGACGACCTCACCGCCGAAGAAGTCGAACCCGCGCACGTTGGAGAGGCCCTGCGTCGAGCCGGCGAACTGGGCGATGAACTGACCCGCGTTGTTGAAGCGGGTCACGTTGTTCGAGCTCTGGTCCGAGACCCAGATCTCGCCGTTCGGCGCCTGGTGCGCCTTCTGCGGCGTGGCGAAGGACCAGGGGTCCGTGGTCTGCCGCGGGGGGAGGAAGTTCCCCAGGTACGCGCCGTTCTGCGGGCTGTACATCTTCACCGAGTCGTCGGTGCTGTCCGGCATGAGGATGACCGGCACCACGCCTTCGAACGCGCAGGTCGCGCTGCAGCCGTCGTCGTTGTCCGTGTTGCCGTCGTCGCACTGCTCGGGCGGCTGGACCACGCCGTCACCGCACGCGGCCGCCATGCAGACGCCGCCGGTGCACACGCCGCTCTGGCAGTCGCCCCCGCCGCCGCACTGCAGGCCGGTGCCGCACTTCACGCACACGCCACCGCAATCAACGTCGGACTCGTTCTGGTTGCGCAGCCCGTCGAAGCAGGTGGGCGCGGTGCAGATGTTGTTGAGGCAGAGGTTCGACTGGCAGTCGCCGTTCACGTTGCAGGTGAAGCCGAAGCCGCAGGGTCCGCACGTCGAGCCGCCGCAGTCGATCGCGGTCTCGTCCTGGTTCTTCCGACCGTCGATGCAAGAGGGGGCCGAGCAGACGCTCTGCAGGCAGATGCCGGTCTGGCAGTCCGCATCCACGCCGCACGCCGAGCCGTTGGTGCAGGCCGGGCAGGTGCCGCCGCCGCAGTCGGTGGCCGTCTCAGCACCGTTCTTCACCGTGTCCGTGCACGAGGGCTGCGCGCAGACGAGGCCCGTGCACACGCCGCTCTGGCAGTCGCCCGCCTCGGCGCACACGAGCCCGGACGCGCAGGGGCCGCACGACGGACCGCCGCAGTCGAGGTCGGTCTCGGTGCCGTTCTTCACCCCGTCCACGCAGGAGGGCATCACGCAGATGCCGGAGGGACAGGCGAAGGACGCACAGTCGACGTGCGCGGCGCAGGCTTTCCCCAGCCCGCACGCGCCGCAGGGCCCGCCGCAGTCCACATCGGACTCGCCGCCGTTCTTCACCCCGTCGGTGCACGAGGGCGCCACGCAGACATCTCCGCTGCACACGCCGCTCTGGCAGTCGGTGTTCGCCGCGCAGGCCTTGCCCTCGGCGCAGACGCCGCAGGTGTTGCCGCAGTCGACGTCGGTCTCGGTCCCGTTGAGCACCCCGTCCTGGCAGGTGGCGAAGGCGCAGGTGCCCTCGGCGTTGCAGACCTTGCTCAGGCAGTCGGTTCCCGCGTTGCACTCGCGGCCGGTGGGGCAGGCGGTGCAGGTCGGGCCGCCGCAGTCCTCGTCGGTCTCCTCGCCGTTGGTCACCCCGTCGGTGCACGAGGGCGCCGCGCACGCGCCTTCGCTGCACACGCCGCTCAGGCACTCCGCCGCAGCGGTGCAGGCCGTTCCGTCGGGACAGGGACCGCAGCCGCCGCCGCAGTCGGTGCCGAGCTCCTGCCCGTTCTTCACGCCGTCGGTACAGGAGGGCGCCGCACACGTCCCGGAGCGACAGACGCCGCTGCGGCAGTCGTCCGCGTCCGCGCAGCCGACACCGTCGTCGCAGGGCGAGGAACAGTCGCCGCCGCAGTCGGTGCCGGTCTCGTTGCCGTTCTTTTCGCCGTCCTCGCAGGTGGCCGGGGTCTCCTGGCCGGCGTCGTCGGGAGAGGCGCCCGCGTCAGGCGGCTGGGTTGCGGGCCCACAGGCGGCCGCGAAGAGCAGCAGCGCGCCGAGCACCGGGAGCAGGGACTGGGGATGGTTGGAGTTGCACATAGACCCGGTCTAGCCCGGCGGCCCGTGTAGGAGTCGAGCAGAAGACGCCCCACTGCCGCGGAAGCGCAGGATCTGCGCGATGCGTCAGGGGCCCGCACATCTCGCGCGCGCCGCCGTGGAACGCGCCTGTGCGACGTCGCGGCACACGCTTCGCAACCCTCTGGGGCAGGAGGACTGAATGCCCAGCCACGAGCTCCCGAACCCGATCGTCGTCACCCTGCCCGGCCGCCGCCGCGTGGACGCCCACGTCCGCGGCCACGTCATCCATACCGACCAGCCGGAGCGCAGCGGCGGCGAGGACACCGCGCCCTCTCCGTTCGAGCTCTTCCTCTCCTCGCTGGCCGCCTGCGCTGGCGTGTACGTGCAGGGCTTCTGCGCGCGCCGGGACATCCCCACCGAAGGCATCCGCATCGTGCAGCAGCCCACCTACGACGTGACCGGCGCGCTGGTGGACGTGTCCGTGCGCGTGGAGCTGCCGCCCTCGTTCCCGCAGAAGTACGAGGGCGCGGTGCGCAGCGTGGTGGAGCAGTGCTCGGTGAAGCGCGTGCTCGCGTCTCCCCCGAGCCTGCAGATCGAGACCGTCCGTTCGGAGGGCGCGCCCGTCCCGTCAGGCGAACAGGAGCCCCACCCCGACGGCATCCTCCAGCACTACGCCGCCTTCACCCCGTCGGCGATGGCCTTGCGGTAGAGCTCCTCCACCGCGCTGCCGTACCGCGCGAGCACGTTGCGCCGCTTGATGCTCATCTTCGGCGTCATCATGTCGTTCTCGACGGTGAAGTCCTCGCTGATGAGCATGAAGCGCTGCGGGCGCTCGAAGCCCTTCACCGACTTCGTGAACTCGGAGACCTGCTCGCGGTAGAGCTTCTCCACCTCCGCGTGCTTGAGCAGCTCCGGCTCGGAGTCGGTGCCGATGCCCTTCGCCTTGGCCCACTCCTTCAGCGCGGCCATGTCCGCCACGAGGATGGCGACGTTGAAGGGCTTGTTCGCGCCGTGGACGACCGCGTTGGCGATGAAGGGCGAGAGCGTGAGCTGCTGCTCGATGGGGACCGGCACCACGTACTTGCCGTTCTCCAGCTTGTACTGCTCCTTGATGCGCCCGGTGATCCAGCAGTAGCCGTCCGCGTCGAGGAAGCCCATGTCGCCGGTACGGAAGCCGCCGTCACCGGTGAAGACCTTCGCGTTCTCCTCGGGCTGGTTGTAGTAGCCCATCATCACGTTGTGCCCGTGCACGACGATCTCGCCGTTCTTCGGGTCGCCGGTCACCGCCGTGTCGATCGCCACGCGCGTGCCGGGGATCGCCTTGCCCACCGAGCCGATCTTCCGGTTCTGCGGATAGTTCGCGGTGGCGATGGGCGAGGTCTCGGTGAGGCCGTAGCCCTCGTAGACGATGATGCCGAGGTTATCGATGAACTCGGCGACCTCCTTGCTGATCGCCGCGCCGCCGCTGAACGCGTACTGCAGCCGGCCGCCGAAGCGCTGGCGCACCTTGCTGAACACGAGCCTGTCGAAGAACGCGTGCTGCACGTCGAGCAGCGACGAGCTCTGGCCCTTGTCACTCAGCTCGCGGCGCTGGGCGGCGACCTTCATCCCCTGCTCGAAGAGGAACTTCTTCACCGCCGTCTCGTTGGCCATCCGCTTCTGCAGGCCGTCGTAGATGCGGTTGAAGATGCGGGGCACCGCGAAGAGCAGCGTGGGCCGGACCTCGCCGAGGTTGTCGATGATCTTCTCCACCGCCTCGGCGATGCCCATGGACGCGCCCATGGAGTAGAGGCCGTGCAGCTCCACCACCTGGCCGAACGAGTGCGCCCAGGGCAGGAACGAGAGGCTGCGGTCGTCCACGCGCATGGGGAAGAGCTGGTGCATCGCCGTCACGTTGGAGGCGATGTTCCGGTGCGAGAGCATCACGCCCTTCGGGTTGCCGGTGGTCCCCGAGGTGTAGATGAGGCCCGCCAGCGACGCGGGATCCGGACGCACCGTGGGCGAGGGCGTCTCGGCGCCGCGGCGCATGAGCGTGCCCCAGGCGTCCGGCGCGGTCTCGTCGTGGTCGAAGCGGATGACGTGCTCGAGCTTCGGCAGCTCGGAGCGCATCGCGTTGACCTTCTTCGCGATCCCGTCGTTGGCGCAGAAGACGACCTTCGCGCCGCAGTCGTTGAGGATGAACTCCCACTCCTTCGCCTGCTGCGCCTCGTACATGGGCACGTAGGCGGCGCCGAGCGTGTAGCAGGCGTACGCGCCGATGGCCCACTCCGCGCGGTTGTTGGAGATGACCGCCACCCGGTCGCCCTGCCCCACGCCGAGCTGCGACAGGCCGCCGCGCAGGTCGTCGACGTAGTGGGCGAAGCGGCCGTAGGTCATCCACACCCACTGCCCGTTCTTCTTCTCACCGAAGAGTTCGCGCGACGAGAACTGCGCCGTCGCGTGCTGGAAGATGTCCACGAGGGTATCGAAGTGTCTGGTCGTCATGGCGCGGAACGCTAGATCAGGCCGGGGACTCTCTGCAGAAAGTTCGCCTCCCACCGTGTGTCCCGGAGTGCTAAAGCGCGAGCGGTTTCGAGGAGGAGGGCACGTGGGCATCCTTGATTTCTTCGGCGGCGGCTCCCCAGAAGAGAAGGCAAAGAAGCTGAAGCCGAAGCTGGCGCAGAAGTACGGCGACGCGAGCGTCCGGCAGAAGGCCATCCACCAGCTCGGCGAGCTCAAGCACCCGGAGGCGGTGCGTTCGCTGATGACGCGTTTCACCGTCTCGGTGGAGCCGCAGAGCATCGACGCGGACGAGAAGGACCACGTCTTCGAGCTGGTGAAGGGCTTCGGCGAGATGGCGGTCGAGCCGGTGCGCGACTTCCTCCAGAGGAGCGATCAGGCCTCGTCGTGGGCGGTGCGGATCCTCGAGGCGCTGATGCCGGAGGACCTGTTCATCACCACGCTGCTCGAGGCGCTGCAGAAGATCGGGCCCGAGTACACGCGCGATCCGGAGAAGAAGGTCGTCCTCATCCACTCGCTCTCCGGCAAGACGGACGCGCGCATCGGCGCGGCGCTGGTGCCGTTCCTCGAGGACCCCGCGGACGACGTGAAGACCGCGGCGATCACCGCGCTGACGCCGTTCAAGCCGGAGGAGGCGCGCGAGCCGCTCCTGCGGATCATCACCTCCGACGACAGCGCGCGGCGCGTGAAGCAGGCGGCGGTGAACGCCGTGTCCGAGGCGGGCTTCGGCGTGCAGGGCCATCGTGAGAAGGTGGAGGCCGCCCTCAGCGATCCCTGGTTCGTGGACAAGGAAGGGCTGATCAAGAAGCGCACGTAGTCGGACTTCGCCGGACGGAGAGCGCATGCAGCCTTTGCCGAAGCTCGTGGTCGCACTCGGGATGTCGCTGCTCGCTGCCGGTCTGACCGGCTGTCCGGACAAGGAGCCCGATCCTGCAGCGGACGGTGGCGAGGACGCGGGCCTGCAGCTGTCGCCGGTGGAGCTGTGCGACCGGATGGCCGCGGCGAGGTGCCAGTTGCTCTCGCGCTGCTTCGCGGCCTTCGCGCGCGAGCCCGAGAGCCAGTGCGTGACGCTGGAGCAGGCCCAGTGCCTCGACCGGTACACGCAGCTGCGGCCGGCGTTCGAGGCCAACGCGGTGGAGATCGCTTCGGACAAGGTCGTGGCCTGCGAGCAGCGGATGGCCTCTTCGGCGTGCCCGCCCTCGTTCCCGCCCGGCTATCCGCCGATCACCGAGACCGCGTTCGAGGACTGCACGCTCGACACCGGGCTTCTGCGCGGGAAGGTTCCCTCCGGCGAGACCTGCGAGAACGCGGTGGAGTGCGCGAGCGGCACCGTGTGCGTGAAGCCCGGCGGCGTGTGCCGCGGAACCTGCTCGAGCCTGCCGCAGGCCGGTGAGCCCTGCGGCATCGGCTGTGGTGATGGGCTGTGGTGCGACACCAACGAGACCGAAGATCCGGTGGACGATCGCTGCCGCGAACCGAAGGCGGTGAACGAGCCCTGCGAGTCGTCCGTCGAGTGCGCCGCGGACCTCTGGTGCAGCGGGACCTGCCGGCCGCGCGGGTCGCTGGGAGATCCCTGCCGCTACGATCCGGACCGGCTCTCCACCTGCAGCGCCGGGCTCACGTGCGACGTGGTGCCGTACGTCCAGGGCGAGGTCGGCCAGTGCGTGACGCCGCAGCCGAAGGGCGGCCCGTGCAAGTACCACTGGACGTGTCAGGGCGGGCTCATCTGCTTCGACCTCGACTGGACCGGCTTCCCCATGAGCACCAGCGGGCAGTCGGGCGTGTGCGCCTCGCCGCAGCCTGAGGGACAGCAGTGCGCCTTCACCGCGTACGCGGTGTACGTGGGCGACACCTGCGCCGCGGGGCTCGTGTGCGACGCGAGCGGCCAGTGCGGTGGGAGGCCCTCGCTCGGCGAGACGTGCAATCCCTTCAGCCAGGCCTGCGCGGGACAGAACGTGTACTGCAAGCCGGCGGAGACCTCGGCGGATCAGGGCACCTGCACCGGTCCCGCGAACGTGAACGAGCGCTGCGCGAGCCGCCTGTCGGATGGGCAGGTCGTCTCCATCCCCTGCGCGACGGGTTACTGCGACACGCAGACCACGCTGAAGTGCCTGCCGCCGTCGAAGCCGCTCGGTCAGGTGTGCGCCTCGGATGGCGAGTGCCTCACCGGCCGCTGCGCGGTGCAGGAGGACCGGACCCTTCGCTGTGCTGCCGCCTGCTGAACGAACTGCGGTCGTCCGGTGCACACCCGCTGAAGAAGAGCCTTCCCGAGCCCGCCGGGGTGCAGGAGCATCCCGGCCCTCTCCCGCCCTGGGCGCTGTGCCGGGCGGTGCAATGACGTGACGGATGCCCGGACCGGATAAGCCGAAGCGCGGTGGCAGTGGTGGTGGCAGTCGAAGTGGCGGCGGGAAGGTCGTGCAGCTCCGACCGAAGCAGGCGAAGCCGGAATTACCGGCACCCTCTCCCGAGGCAGTGGAGCTCACGCTGGCGGAGATGGCCTCGCGGGTGAGCGACGCGGCCGCGGTCCCCGAAGCGGAGCGCACGCAGCTCGCGCTGATGTCCGAGCTGCTCAAGCCGAAGGCGGCGTTCGTCTCGCACTTCGTCGAAGCGCGCGGACAGCTCCAGGTGATGAGCGTGCGCGGGAGGAACGATCCGCGGATCGCCGCGTGGGCGCCGGGGGAAGGCGTGGTCGGTCGCGCGTTCCAGAACGGCGGCGTGGTGCGCGAGAAGGGGGCGATCAGCGCGCCGCTGGTGGCCCGGAAGAAGCCGGTGGGCACGCTGACGGTGCTCGACCCGAAGGTGAACGTCTCCGACGAGCTGATGAAGGTGCTCGCCGCGCAGCTCGCCGCCGCGTGGGAGGTGGGCCGCCTGCACGACGAGACCGTGCGCCGCACGCGCGACCTGGAGACCGCGGTGGCGGGCCTCAAGTCCATCGAGCGGGGACGCGACGAGCTGCTCACGCACGCCTCGCACGATCTGAAGAACCCGCTGGCCACGTTGAAGGCCTACCTGTCGATGCTCGACCGGGAAAAGCTCGGGCCGGTGACGGAGAAGCAGGCGCACGCGCTGGAGGTCTGTCAGCGCAACGCGGACCGGCTCACGCGCCTCATCAACGAGCTCATGCTGCTCTCGCGGCTGAAGGCCGGGGACATGCGGCTCGACGAGAAGCCGTTCGGGCTCAAGGCGGTGGCCGAAGAGGTCGTGCAGGCCACCTCCCCCATGGCGCTGCAGGGGAACGTCCAGGTGGAGCTGGCGCGAGGCGGCGAGGTCTTCGTGAGAGGCGATCGCGAGCGCGTGATGGAGGCGTTCTCCAACGTGCTCGAGCAGGCGATCTACGTCACGCCCGCGGGCAAGCGGGTGCGGCTGGACGTGGGCACGGACGACACGGGGCTGGCGCGGTTGACGGTGATCGACAGCGGCCCGTCGATGACGCAGACGGAGCTCGACCACCTCTTCGACAGCTGGCCGCGCAGCGAGGGCCCACGGCCGAAGCGCTTCAGCCTCGGGCTGCCCATCGCGGCGAAGATCATCCGGCTGCACGGCGGACGGGTGAATGCGTCGCCCGTCGGTGGAGGCGCGAGCGTGACGCCCATCGGTGCGGCGGCCTCGGCGAAGGCGGGGCTCAAGGCGGTGCCGGAGGGCACGCGGATCGAGCTCTACCTGCCGCTCTACGCGGGGTCCGTCGCGCCGGCGGAGCTGACTCAGGCGCCGAAGAGCGGCGGGATCCTGCTGGTGGAGGACGACGCGGATTGCCGCGAGGTGCTCAACGAGGTGCTCGAGCAGGAGGGCTACCGCGTCATCACCGCCAGCAGCGGCGCCGACGCGCGGGCCGTGCTCGCACACATCCGCCCGGCGCTGGTGTTCCTCGACATCCACCTCGCGGACGAGGACGGGAGGAACATCCTCAAGCTCATCCGCGAGACGCCCGCGCTGGCCGAGGTCCCCGTGTTCGTGATCTCGGGCTCGTCGGATCTCGGCTCGCTCGCCGCCGGGAAGGGACCGGACCGGATTGAGGGCTTCTTCGAGAAGCCCATTCAGCTGCCGAGGCTGCTGGACACGGTCGCGTCGGTGGTCCGGCCGCGGAAGCAGGGGATGGATTCCGAGTAGCGCCCTCCCCGTCCGACCACGACTTGACCAGACCAATGGTCATGAGCAGTGTGGTGGTCACCCGCAACACCGGCGACTTCGAAGGGCTGGGCGTGGCGCTGCTCAACCCCTTCTGACGTGCGTAATCCGGCTGCGCCGCTAGTATCCGCGCCCCCATGAGTCTCTCCGTCTACGAGCGGTACAAGGCCCTCTTCACCGAGGCGGTCGCCGCCGCGACTTCCCTCCCCGCGGCCGAGGTCGCGGCCCAGATCAAGCCCGCCGAGCCGCAGCACGGCGACCTCTCCTTCCCCTGCTTCGCGCTCGCGAAGGCGCTCCGGAAGGGCCCGCCGCAGATCGCCGCGGACCTCGCCTCGAAGGTGAAGGTCGAGGGCCTCGAGATCGCCAACACCGGCCCCTACCTCAACGCCCGCTTCTCGCTGCAGCCGTTCAGCGGCGAGGTGCTGCAGCAGGTGCGGAGCGAGGCCACCCGCTACGGCTCGGGCGAATCCGGCAAGGGCCGCTCGGTGGTCATCGACTACTCGGCGCCGAACATCGCCAAGCCGATCGCGTTCCACCACATCCGCTCGACGATGATCGGCAACGCGGTGGCGAACCTTCACCGCAGCCAGGGCTGGGAGGTGCATGGCATCAACTACCTCGGCGACTGGGGCAAGCAGTTCGGCCTCGTGGCGGTGGGCTTCCAGGAGTACGGCAACCCCGCGCGGCGCGGCGAGGTGGCGCACCTCGTGGAGGTGTACGTGCAGGCCAACGCGCGTGCGGAGCGGGAGCCCGAGTTCGACGAGCGCGCCCGCGCCTTCTTCCGGCGCATGGAGGACGGCGACCCCGAGGCGCTGGAGCTGTGGAAGGAGTTCCGCGAGACCTCGCTGCGCGACTTCAAGGTCGTCTACGAGCGGCTCGGCGTGCGCTTCGAGAGCTACGAGGGCGAGAGCCGCTACCACGGCAAGATGGACGCGGTGATCGACCGCATCCGGCAGAAGCCCGGCGTGCGCGAGAGCGACGGCGCGCTGGTGGTGGACATGCCGTACGCGGACAACGAGCCGCCGGTGCTCCTCAAGAAGAACGACGGCACCACGCTCTACGCCACGCGCGACCTCGCCGCGGCGATCGACCGCTACGACCGCTTCGGCTTCGAGCGCTCGCTCTACGTCGTCGCCACCGATCAGGCGCTCCACTTCCGGCAGGTGTTCCGCACGCTGAAGGAGATGGGCCTCGAGTGGTCGGACCGCTGCATCCACGTGAACTTCGGCCGCGTGGGCGGGATGAGCACGCGGAAGGGCAACATCGTCCTGCTGACCCAGGTGCTCGACGAGGCGAAGCAGCGCGCGCGGGAGAAGGTGGACGAGAACATCGCCGCCGGCCGCATCCAGACGAACGATCCGGAGCAGCTCGCGGAGGACATCGGCCTCGGCGCGATCGTGTTCGGGGACCTCAAGAACCGGCGCACCACCGACTACGAGTTCAACTGGGACGAGGTCCTCAACTTCGAGGGGCATTCCGGTCCGTACGTGCAGTACGCGCACGCGCGCGCCTGCAACATCCTGCGCAAGGGCGGCGGCGCGCCGAAGGCCGGCGAGTTCGACGCGTCTCTGCTCTCTCTTCCCGAAGAGCAGGCGGTGCTGCGGATGATCGCGAAGCTGCCCTCCGTGGCGCAGGAGGCGACGGACAGCTACGAGCCCTCGCTGGTCGCGCGCTACCTGCTCGACCTCTCCGCGGCCTTCAGCCGCTGGTACACGCTGGGCAACCAGGACAAGGAGAAGCGGGTCCTCATCGAGGGCAATGACGCGCTGCGTTCGGCGCGGCTGGCGCTGACGGATGCGGTGCGGATCACGCTCGCCTCGGCGCTTTCGTTGCTCGGCGTCGCGACGCCGGAGAACATGTAGGGAGGATGCAGGGAGCGCTCACCACCGGAGAGAAGGACAAGGACCCCATCGTGCGGCAGGTGCCGACGGTGGAGAACGAGTTCGGACCGCTCGTCCGCCGCATCGGCGAGCGCTACTTCGAGGGCGTGCGCTTCCCCCCCGAGGCCGAGGCGCAGCTCCGCGCGCTCCACGAACAGGGCTTCGTGGTGCACGTGATGCGGAGCACCTCGTGGGTGAACTACCTCTACCTCACCTGGACGATGCTCCAGCGTGGGCTGCCGCCTGTCCGGGCGGTGGTGAACCTGCGCCGCTGGTTCACGCGTCCGTGGCGGCGCACCGCCCAGCGCGGCGACTTCGACGTCCGCTTCACCTACGCGAAGCGGCTCGGCGGCAGTGGGCTCGTGTTCCTGCGGCGCAGCGCGCTGGGGCTGGCGGAGGGAAAGCAGAGCCGCGAAGACCCCTTCCCTGCCCTCGTGGCGATGGCGCGCAAGAGCGATCGGCCGGTGTTCCTCGTGCCGGAGCTCTTCATCTGGGAGAAGTGGACGAAGGCGCTCAAGCCGCGGCTGATGGACCGCGTGTTCGGCAGCCCGGACGTGCCCGGCTTCGCGCACTCGGTCGTGGCCTTCCTGCGCAACTACAAGCGCGCGCAGTTCCGCGTGGGCGAGCCCATCGACCTGCGCCGCTACGTGGCGGAGAACCCGGACCAGTCCGACGCGCTCATCGCCCGCAAGGTCCGCGGCGCGCTGCACCAGCACCTCGCGCGCGAGACGCGGGCGGTGTTCGGTCCGCCGCGCAAGCCGCCGGCGCGGATCCTCGAGGAGACGCTGCGCGACCGCTACTTCCGCCAGGCGCTGGAGGCGGTGACGCTGGAGACCGGCCGCAAGCCGGAGTCGGTCGAGCGCGAGGCGCGCAAGGACCTCGAGCAGATCGCCGCCAAGCTGAACCCTACGGTCGTCGGGCTGACCTCGCCGCTGCTCAACTGGGTCTTCAACCGGATCTACGACGGCATCGAGGTGGACGAGGCCGGCCTCGAGCGCGCGATGCGGGCCGCGGCAAAGGCGCCGGTCGTCCTCTGCCCTTCGCACAAGAGCCACATCGACTACCTCGTGATGAGCTCGGTGCTCTGGAACCGCGGCTACACGGTGCCGGTCGTGGCGGCGGGCGCGAACCTCTCCTTCTTCCCGCTGGGGCCCTTCTTCCGGCGCGGCGGCGCGTTCTTCCTCCGGCGCTCGTTCAAGGACGACAAGGTCTACACCGCGTCGTTCAAGGCCTACGTGAAGAAGCTCGTGCACGACGGCGTGATGCAGGAGTTCTTCCCCGAGGGCGGCCGCTCGCGCACGGGCAAGCTCCTCCCCGCGCGGCTCGGGCTGTTCACCTGGCAGGTGGACGCGGTGCTCGAGGGCGCGCAGCGGGACCTCGTCTTCGTGCCGGTGGCGATCGACTACGAGAAGGTCGTGGAGAGCTCGTCGTATTCGAAGGAGCTCGCCGGTGGAGAGAAGAAGCCCGAGGACCTCAAGGCGCTGCTCTCCGCGCCGAAGGTGCTCGCCGCGCGCTACGGCCGCATCCACGTGACCTTCGACGAGCCGGTGTCGCTGGCGGAGTTCGCCGCCGCTCGCGGACTGACGCTCGACGAAACGCTGCCCGCCGAGGAGAAGAAGGGCCTCGTCCGCGCGCTCGGTCACCGGGTGATGTGGGGCATCGGCCGCGTGTCCACGATCACGCCGCAGGCGCTCATCTGCGCGGCGGTGCTCGCCTGGCGCGGCCGCGGGATCCCCGGACGGGAGATGGCGCAGCGGATGGTCTTCCTGCGCCGGCTGGCGGAGAACGACGGCACGCCGACCTCCTCCACGCTGAAGGACGCGCCTTCGGATCCGACGGTGCTGGGCCCCATGCGGGACGCCGTGCGCACCTTCTGCCGCGACGGGCTGATGCGGCTGCAGGAGGCGCGCGGCGAGCCCATCTACCTCGCGGTGGACGAGCGCCGGGCGGAGCTGTCCTTCTACAAGAACACGCTGATGAACTGGATCGCGCCCCGCTCGCTGGTGGCGAACGCGGTGCTCGCCTCAGGTCCGGATGCGCCGCGCGAAGAGGTGAAGGAGCGCGCGCTCTTCCTCTCGCGGCTCTTCAAGCTCGAGTTCATCTACCGCGTGGGCGCGAGCTTCGACGTCATCTTCGAGGAGACGTGGGCGCAGATGGCGCGCGAGGGCTCCTTCGAGCCGGAGCCGCACGCGCAGGGTGAGCGCGAGTTCCTCGCCGACCTGCTGCGCGACTACCTCGAGTCCTATCTGGTCGCCACGCTGGCGCTGGAGGACGTGGCGCGCGCGGGAAGCTGCGACCGCAAGAGCTTCATCAAGAGCGCGCTGGAGATCGGCCGCGCGGAGTTCCTCGCCGGACGGGTCACCGCGGCGGAGAGCGTGTCGCGCACGAACCTCGAGAACGCGCTGCTCTGGTTTCTCGACCGCGAGGTGCTCGTCGAGGAGAACAAGAAGCTCAAGCTCGGGCCGCGCGGACAGAGCGAGGACGATCGCCAGAAGCTCGCCGCGGACATCCGCGCATTCCTCGAGCGCTGAACGCTTCGCCGCATCGAAGGCCCGCAAAGGCAACGCGCCCGAGTGAGCGGTCCCGCCGGGGGACGGGAGCCTCCACTCGGGCGCTGGCGCGACGACGCAGACGACCCGTTTCGCGAGGTGCGGTCAGTGGTGCTGACGGTTCTCGCGGCGGGCGATGGTCCTGCGGAACTTCTCGACCTTCTCGATCAGCTCCTCCATCGCGAGGCGGGACGGCTCGGTGACGTCGTCCGCCAGGCGCTTTGCATCGTCCAGCGCCGGTTCGAGCCGCTGCCAGAGATCCTTCGCCTCCATCCCGGCCAGGTGCAGCTCCAGCCGGACTTCGTCACGAAGACTCCGCAACCGATCGAACCGTTCCTGCATCTGCCTTCGCGCCGCAGTGGGTGGAAGTTCCATGGCGCTCCCTCCCGGGCCGGCCGCATCGAGCCCCCATTGGCTCGAGACGGTCGGACCCGGTGGCCCCGTCCTTGCTCGGTGAGAGTCACCGCGCGGTGAGCGTTTTCGCTCTCGGGGCCGCAGGCAGACGGGCTGCATCGCTCATGCCGCCGTCAGGTCTCTGGCGCTCAGAGGGAACGACACGTGAGGCCATCGAGACACTCCGCAGCCGGTGCGCTCACGCCGGGTGAGCAGCGCAGCGCCTGCGCTCGGACGCGCAAAAACGTGAAGGGCGCAGAAAGTTCGCGTTCGTAGCGACCGGGCCGCGGACTACCTGTCGCCGAGCAGCGCGCGCGTCCGGCGATCGAAGAAGCCCTGCGTCTGCTCGCCGCTGGCAGCCATGACGATGATCCCCTGCGCATCTACCCAGACCGTCGAGGGAACCTGGTTCACGTAGAGCGGCGTCAGCGTCTCGCGCAGCGAAATCCCCACCGTCATCGTCAACCCGAGCCGCTCCGCCGCACTGCGGACGAGCTTCGCGTCGGGCTCGATCGAGACCGCGAGGAAGCGCACTCCTTGCGCCTCGTACTTCCGCTTCACCGCTTCGAGTCCAGGAAACTCCTGGAGGCAGACGTGTCAGCCCGGGACCCAGATGTTGATCACCCACGGCGTGCCACGCATCGACTCCGGCGTGAGGACCTCGCCCTGCAGCGTGGTCACCTGGAAGTCCTGCGGCAGCGGGCGGCGCGGACGGTCGTACACGTCGCAGCCGGTGAGGCCGGTCAGGCCCGTGACCATCACCGTCAGGACCAGCACTGGCCTTAGCAGTGCCTTGGCAGGAACCGCGCGCTTCACGGCGTACGGAACGTCAGCCGGCGCTGGGCATTCCCGCCGTCCGGTCCCTCAAGGACGTTGCCCGCGAGGTCGATCAGCACGGTGTCGAGCACCAGCGTGACCACCGCGCCCGAAGCGAGCGGCGCGTCCCATTTCACGCGCACGGTGTAGGGCTGCGGCCGCTGCTGCGCGACGGACTGCGGCACGTCGGGAGGCTCGGGCGGGATCTCCACCCGCGTGGCGAGGCGCTCGTTGCCCGCCTGCAGCCAGAGGCCCGCGTTGAGCGACCGCGGCTCCATCCGCTCGCTGAAGGTGACGAGGATCTCGCCCTCCGGATCGACGAGCGACTCCGCGTCCGGCGTCGTCTCCACCAGCTGCGGCGCGACGGTGTCGAGGGCCTGCAGATGCGGCTCGCCCGGCTCGAGGCAGCCGGCGAGCGCGAACGTGCATAGCCCTGCAAGGAACACCTTCGAGCGAATCACCGGCACCCCCACTCGTTGAGCCGGTTCTCCTGGTGGCACACGAGGCACGCGCGGTCGTTCTTCCCCGCCATGCGCCGGCAGCTCTCCTTGAAGCCGGGCGGGTGCGGATTGACCTGCCGGCGCGAGCCGAAGGTGTTCGCGTCCGAGTGACAGCTGAGGCAGTCGTTCTCGCGGTGGCAGGCGACGCAGCTCTTCAGGTCCCGGTTCGCGGCGATGCCGTGGTGCTGCGGACCGATGAGCTCCACCCACACCTGGTACGGCGGGTGGACGCGCACGTTCGTCGGCTTGAAGGTCTTGTCCGCGGAGAGGCCCACCCCGGTGCGCTCATGGCACGCCGCGCAGAAGGACTGGTAGCGGTGGCAGCTCTCGCAGCGCTGCGCCTCCTGCCGCGCCTGGATGGGATGCAGGGTGATGAAGTCGTTGGGGTGCACCGACAGCGGCTTCTGCAGCGAGTCGTGACAGGCCTCGCACTCGCGCTGCGCGTGGCACTCCATGCACTGCAGCGGCCGGGTCTTCGCCTGCGTGCCGTGGTTGAACTCGAACCTCGGGCCGTGGTCGTGACCGAACGGATTGCCCTGCGCGGGCCGCAGCAGTCCTGACGCGAACTGGAGCTGCAGCCGCCCGGACGGCTTCGTCATGTGACAGGTGGAGCAGGCCTCGCTGGCGTGCTTGCCGTCATGGCACGCGAGGCAGGTGGCCATCTTCGGCAGCTGCTGCCGCGTCGCGAGGCCCACGCCGTCGAACGAGCCGTGGCACACGTCGCAGTCGATCTTCCAGGTCCGCGTGTGGACCTCGTGGTTGAAGATGAGGTTCGCGGTGGGGAACACGACCTTCGCCGGCTCCTTCTGCACCGTGCTGTCGAAGCCGACGTGACAGGTCTCGCAGGCGCTCGGCGGATCCACCGTCTTGCCCTGCTGCGCCGCCTTGATGTCGTGGCAGTCCTCGCACTCCGGATGCCCCGGCAGGAGCCGGTCGTTCACCGTCTGGCTGCGGTTCGCCTTGAGGTGGCAGCCGGTGCAGTCCACGCCCGCTTCGATGTGCTCGTGGTGGTTGAACTTCAGCGGCATGACCTGCGGCGGATAGACCGCCAGGCTCCGCTCGCGCGCGGTGGCCGCCCACGCGATCCCCGCTCCCAGCACCACGCCCAGCACCGCCAGCGCGCCCCAACGCCCCGCCCGCATCACAGCACCGCCTTGAGGTCGAACACGAAGAACACCTTGGTGTCGGACCGGGTGAAGGGGTTCACGTTCTGCTCGAGCACCAGACTCGCCCGCGCCGCGCGCGTGAGCTGGTAGCTGCCCCAGAGCTGCGCCCCGTAGAAGTTGCCCTGCAAGAGGGGATTGAACGCGTCACGCACGCTCGCGATCGACCCGCGCGCATCGACCGTCCACAGCCCGCCCTCCGCGCTGTAGCCGGTCGTGAGATCGACCCACAACTGACGGCCGCCGTAGCCATTGCGCCAGGTGAGATCGAGTCCGCTGCGGAACCTGCGCACGAGCAGCTGCGCGCCGCCGCCCGCCCCGAGCTGCACCGGCGTGGAGGCTTCGGAGAGGAACGCGGAGGAGCCGGTCTCCTCCTTCATGTTCTCGCGGTGGTGGCTGTAGAGGACCTGCGCGTAGTAGCGCAGCGGGCCCACCGGATAGTAGTCGCCGCGCAGGCGGACCTCGTCGCGCGGCGCGTTCGCGAAGTAGTACCAGATGGAGTAGGCGCTGAAGGTCGGCGCGAAGCGGAGGGCCTCAAGCTGCGCGGCCCACAGATCCGCGTCGTAGCGTCCGAGCGCGCGCGCGGTGGAGACGCGGCCGAGCACGAGGTCGTACTCCAGCCCCGTCATCACGTTGATGCCGCGGCCCTTGCCGTACTCGACCTCCGCGCCGAGCCGCTCGCTCGTCACGTTGCCGCTGATCATCGAGCGCCGGTAGCCGACCGAACCGCCGATGCCACTTCCGAGCGTGTTCTCCGCCAGCAGCCTCGCGCCGAACACCGGCTCCACGCGGGCCTGCTCCTCGAGAAGGATGTCCACGCCGAACGGGCTCTCGTAGCGGGAGGCATTCGGTTCACGCGTGCCGTCCAGCGCGTGCGTGGCCGAGCCGAGCAGCGACGCGCCCTTCACCCACAGGCCCGCGTAGGCCTCCGCGCCGATGCCCGCCGAGTGCACGTAGCGCGCGCGCACGCCGTCGAAGTTGAAGATCTCGCCGATGTCGATGAAGAGCTGCCGGCCCGCCTTCGCGTCGAAGCCGCCCTTGCGGAAGCGGACGTGCGCGTAGAGCAGATCCACGTCCTCCGAGTGCAGCCCGTCGAGCTTCTCCGCCTCGCCGCGCGGGAGGCCGAAGTCGCTGTACACGCGCAGGTTGCTCTCGAAACCGAGGTCCTGACCGGTGACGAGCTCGAAGGCGTCGAGCCCAAGGTACTGCACGATGCGACGACGCGGCAGCAGCACCGGATCGTCCGGGCCACCGCCGCGCCAGGCGCGCAGCTGGTAGGCCTGCGACTCGGTGCGCGCGTGCACGTGATAGGCGGCGGCGTGCGCGCTCACCGGCGCGAGCAGCGCGGCGGTCACGAGCAATGGCAACGCTGCGCGAACGGCAAGGGCCGCGGGGTGCGCTGTCCGGAACAGATGCCCCTCCTCGAGCGCCGCCCCCTCAGTCCTGCGGAAGACGGCCGGCATGGACCGGCGAGTATAGCGACGGTCGCCGAGCGGACGATCGGGAATCGCCTGTCGCGAAGTACGTGGTGTTGCGCCCCGCTTTCGCTCGCGCATAGTGCCGCCCGTGACCGGCGACGAGCCCGAGCGCGATCCCCTCTCCCCTGGCCGCACCTCGCCGCGCGTGCTCGCGCTCTCCAGCGCGCTGTTCGTCCTGCCGCTGTTCGTCTTCACCTCGATCTTTGCGCAGGCGCTGCACCCGGGCTTCGGCTTCTGGTTCGTCAACGCGTTCGTGTTCGTGGGCGCGGCGTTCGTGCTCGTGCGCCTGAGCGGACGAAGCCCGTGGCCGTGGACCGGCACCCTCCCCTTTCGTCCCGGTCAGGCCGCGTTCGGGTTCGCGCTGGGCCTGGCGAACTTTCTCGCGCTGGTGGTGCCGCTGCAGTTCGCCGCGCAGCTCATCTTTCCGCCCGACCTCGTCGAGCAGATGGACAGCGCGCGCATCTTCCGCGACCGCTCGCAGGTGGAGCTGGTGCTGCTCGTCGGTGCAGTGACGCTCGCCGCGCCCTTCGCGGAGGAGTTCTTCTTCCGGGGCGTGCTCCAGAACGCGCTGCACGAGGCACGGGTGCGCGCCGTCGCGGCGATGCTCGGCGTGTCGCTCCTCTTCAGCGCGCTGCACTTCGATCCGGTCGGCTTCACCGCGCGCACCGAGCTGGGCCTGCTGTTCGGCTACCTCTTCTGGCGGACCGGGAGCCTGTGGCCGGCGGTCTTCGCGCACCTCGCGAACAACCTCGTCAGCACGGTCATCTTCTTCGTCTCGCAGAACGCGGCACCGGTGGAGAAGACCCAGACCGAGGGCGTGATGGAGATCGTCACCGCAGCGGGGATCGGCTGGGCCTTCGCGGGCGCGCTCATCTTCGCAGCGCGCAGGTTCCCTTCGCTGCTCGCGCGGGCGGAGCATCCGGAGCGCCAGGTGGCGGCGCCTCACGCTCGCATGTACCCGACCGTCGCGCCGTGGCTCGTCGCTGCGCTGCTGTCGATCGCGCTGGTCGGCGCGCTGGAGCACCGAACCATTGCGCTGAACTGGTTCGACATCGGCCATCCGCTGCCGACGTCGGTGCCGGAGCAGACGCGTGACGAGCTCACCGCCCTGCGCAACCGCGCGCGCACCGGAGAGGTTCCGATCGAGAGCTACCGCGTCGAACGCGAAGCGGTCATCGCGCGCCACAAGCCGCTGCCGGACGGAACGCCGAAGGTCCCGGACGTCCCGCCGCCGCTTCCCGCGCCCTGAAGCCCCTCAGAGAAAGCGGTACCGCGTCACCCGGAAGATCGGCCCGATCATCGCGGCCGACACCGCGCGTTCGTCGATCTCCCCCTCCACCTCCGCGCGCGCGCCGTCCTTCTTGATCTTCCGGTCCGCGCCCGCCAGTTGGTACGACATCCCGTCGTCGCCCTGCAGCGTCCACACGCCGAAGTCGATGTCGCGGAAGACGATCTTCCCGGTCACCTTCATCGCGCGATCCCCGCGCTCGCGTTCCGGTGAACGAGCATCGCGCGCGCGATGAACAGGCAGATGACCGCGTTGACGGCGAGCCACGGCACGGCGAGGAAGGTGAACGGCATCCACGTCAGGCCCGGCGCCTTCGAGAGCACCGCGTAGAGGAGGAAGCCGGCGAAGCCGAGGCTCAGGCCCGCGATCACCGGACGCAGCGACACCGCGCGGATGGCGATGATGGAGAGCACCGCGGGGATGAGCGCGCTGTAGAAGAGCGGGTTCGCGAGCTTGCCGCGGCCGAAGATGATCCGCTCCCAGTCGGGGATGGGCAGTGACGCATGGGCCCAGAGCGTGTCGCTCGTGCCAGCGGCCGGGTTGATCCAGCGGACGACGAAGAAGCCGACCGTCGCGAGCAGCAGCGGCGCGAGGAACGTCGGGCGGAAGAGCACGTTGAGGTAACCGGGGCGCTCGCGGCGGCGGATGGTCAGCAGCACGAGCACCAGCAGCGCCATCGCGGCGAGCAGCGGCTTCCAGTTCACGCCCAAGAGCCCGCCGGGCAGCGCCGCCAGCGAGGCCTCCGCGTCGAGCAACCCGTGGCCGTACTTGTCGTCCTTCGCCCTCTGCCCCTCCGCCTTCTTCGCGCCGGCGAAGAGCGCCTTCTCCACTTCCTCTGGAGAGGAAGCGCCCGCGGAGATGAGCAGCGCCGCCACACCCGCGACGTGCGGCGTGGCCATGCTCGTGCCCTGGTAGGCGGCATAGACGCTCTTCTTCGGATCGCGCGGATCGATCGTGTTCTGCAGCACGCCGTCATCCGCCGAGCGCGTCTTGTCCCCACCCGGCGCGGCGATCGCGATCTGCGGTCCCCACGAGGAGTACGGCGCGAGCTTCCCCGTCGGCCCGACCGCGGAGACGGCGATGACGCCGGGATAGGCAGCGGGAAACTCGACCACGCCCCGGCCCGCGTTGCCTGCCGCAGCGACGATGGTCACGCCCTTCCCGCGTGCGTAGGTCACGGCCCGCTCCATGACCTCGGATCGAGCGCCCCCGCCGAGCGACATGTTGATCACCTTCGCCCCGTTGTCCGCCGCCCACCGGATCGCATCCGCGATGTCCGACGAGGTCCCGCTGCCGAACGCGTCGAGCACCTTCACCGGCATCAGCGTCGCCTCGAAGGCCACGCCCGTCACGCCCTCGCCGTTGTGCGTGCGCTGCGCGATCGTGCCCGCCACGTGGGTGCCGTGGCCGTGGTCGTCGTGCGCGCCGTCGTCGTCGTTCACGAAGTCGTAGCCCTTCGCGAACTTCGCGCCCTTCAGGTCGGGCACCAGCGCGAAGTCCTCGGTGTCCTCGTACGCGATGCCGGTGTCGAGCACCGCCACCACCACGCCCTTGCCGCGCGAGCGATCCCAGGCGCGCTCGGCCCGGATCAGCTTCATGTTCCACTGCTTCGCGTAGTGCGGATCGTTGGGCGCGAAGCTCGTCGAGTAGGTGAAGAGCGGCTCGGCGGCCTCCACCTCCGGGTGCTGGCGGATGCGCGAGAGCAGCGTGTCCACGTCTGAAGCGCCGACACTTCGGGCCAGCGTGATCCCGCTGCGCTCACCCTCCAGAGAGTTGAACTCGAGGTCGATGCCCCAGTCCCCCTCCCACGCGTCGAACTGCGCCTTGGTGGTGCCGTCCTTGAAGTCCACCACCACCGCGCCCGGCACGGCGCGCACCGGAGGCTCTGCGTCCGCGCTTACGGCTCGGCGTGGCTGCTCGCGGCCACCGTCGCAGCCGGCACTGGCAAACAAGGCCGCGGCGAGTCCCACCCGGACGCACATCCCCCACTTCGAGCCACTGCCCATGGCGCCTCCTGCTTCTGCGCAACGACTGCGAGAGCCCTACGAACGCACGACGAAACGATTGGATCCAAGGTGCTCGGCGACGAGCTGGCCCACCTGCGCGAGGTTCTTGCTGAACGACTGGTCAGCCCCGGGCACCAGCTCGAAGCGGCCGCCCGCCTGCGCCACCGCCTCGCTGAACGCCACCCGCGGCAGGCGCAGATCGTCCGCGCCCACCAGCACCAGCAAGGGCACGGTCACGCGCGCGACGTCCTCCGCCGAGACCTCCACCGGGCTGACGAAGCACATCCCCGCCAGGCCCGGCTCTCGCTCCATCAACCACAGGGCCGCCCGCGCACTGCCGCCGACCGCCACCGCATACACGCCGCCCGCGTCGATGTTCTCCTCGAGCAGCATGCGCGCCGCGAGCGCGTCCTCCTCCAGCGCCACGCCACGTCCTCGCGTGCCCTGGCTCGCGCCCACGCCGCGGTAGTTGAAGCGCAAGGTGGGAAAGCCGCGCGTCGCCGCCGCCCACGCGACCTCGGCCGCGACCACGTGATCCATGGAGCCGCCCTCGTCCGGCGGCGGTGGGAGGATGAGCACGCCGGGCCGCTTCTCACCGCGATGCGACAGGCCCTCCAGCACCTGCGCGCCGACGGGGATGAGCGTGGGCCTCTCGAGGAACTGACCGGGCGCGACCATGAACCTCTCGTGCGGGCGGTGCCGGAAAATGAAACGGCCCGGAACCTCACGCGAGGTGCCGGGCCATTCATTCTCGACGCGAATGCGCCGCGAAGACTAGTTCGATACCGCGCCCACTGATTCCCCGGCACGCGTAGCCGGCCTGCTCCCTTTGGAGCAAGCACAAAACTGCAGCCAGCGATTGCTACGGCTAGAACTGATTGCCCATATTGTCGGCAACCACAACAGTGCCGCCGAGCGCGTCGGGCGCATGACAAATCAAATCATCAAGCGAGTCACCCGGGAACCGGAACTTTCGCATCAGCCCATTTCCCTGAAGCCCGCATCGATTGTTATGCGAGTACTGCGTCGGGGCGAAGCCCTTGGAGAAAGCGTTCCAGAACGAGGTACCGAAGTGCTGAAAGCCGAACGCGTTCGCGATCTGGATCTGCCCGGTCGGGTGTCGGTGACAAAGAACATCGGCGTAGCTGTCGTTGTTCCACCGGCCGATCACAAGGTCGCGCAGAGTACCCACGCAGAAGTTCGTAGCACCACTCCAGTGCACGGCGTTCCCAGCTGGAACAGCGGCAGAACTGAGCGACATCCACATGAATCCGTCGGTCGGGCGATGGCACAGCAGATCCGCGCGTCCGTTGCCATCGAAATCACCCACATACAGTCGGCCGTTCGTGCAGAATCCTGCAGTGTACGAGTGGGACACCGAGGTGTAAGTTCCGCTCGTTGATGCCAGCGCGATCTTGACATTGCCATTCGACTTGTCGTGACACAACAAGTCGACACGACCATCAGCATTGAAGTCGGCCACCTCAAGATACTCACTGCCACCCGTACAGAACCCAATGTTCGTCACCACATCCTGGCCACCGAATTGACCGGACGAGGTCGCATAGTCAATTGCAACGGAACCCGACAGCGCATTGTGACAGATGATATCTGCACGGCCATCCAAGTTCACATCGCCAACCATGAACTTGTCGAACTCGCCTGTACAGAACGAGTACGACGCATTTTGCCACGTCCCCCCGGTGGTGTACTTCAACGTGATGGAATGAGAAATTCCGCCTGCGCCGTTGGGCCGATTAGCACGCCTGATCAACTGGTCATCCCAACCGCTCCCCTTGAAGTCGGCATGATGAACGTCATGCGTGTATGCAGCAATCCAAGGTGACGCCTGGCGTATAGCGAACATCGAAGTCCCTGAATTGAACCCCTGAACGGTGCAACCCCCGTAGTTCGCGAGTCCGATTACCTCTCCCAACTGATTCAAAACTCCCGAACCGGAGGACCCGTTCTCGATATCGATCGCGAATTCGTGCACCCCGCCATTGCTTGTGAGCAAACCAGCGTGAACCTCGCGCGAACGCCCCCCCGGGTGTTGGATGATCGTTCCACGGTCACCCGACGGACGTGAGGAGATGGCCAAGTTCGAAACCGCGTTGGTTTCGCACGCCCACTGGTACCAACCATAGCCAGTGAGATCTCTCGGCATCAGTTTGATCAACGCGTAGTCAGCTCCAACTCCGTGCTCCACCACACCGGGAAACTTGGCGTTGGACGCCTTTACCGATGTGTCGACCCAGTACGTCACGGGCGTCTCAGCGACGCCGTTCGGCCCCGGGGCCTCGTCGTTGAAAACCACGTGGGAAGGCGCAGCAGACGTGGTCCCGAAGTTGCTCGTCGTCCCATCGACACAATGCGCCGCCGTCAGGAAAAGGTCACAACTGATCAGGACGCCCGAGCAGCTCGAGTAGTTAGTCATGACAAGTCGGCCGACAGGTGACTTGCGATGCTGAACGAAATGGACCGGAACTCCGAACTGACCTGCGTACGAGTTGACAGGCACTACTGAACTTCCTGCGCAAACCTCCTGCTTCGCCACCTGCGAGACTGGACCTTCCGTGACTGCAACCTGTTGCAGCCCGTCAACTCCTCCGCAACCCGGCAATGAGCCGAGGCCTGTCCCAACCGCAATCAGTGACATCAACAGTCGCTTCATGTGCGCCCTCTTTGCGCCCTCGAGAATTCCTCGAGGCGACCGGCACGTGCCGGCCTCTCCTATCTATCAGACCCGCGAATCATTTCCAGCGAAACATGACTGTCGGGCTTACTCGCCAGGCCGTCATTTTCCAGCATAACAACACTCATTGAATCCGGCGCGACTAGCCCGGATCGATCACGGACGAGGGATCACCGCGCGGGGACCGACCGATAACTGGAGTGTTCTCAGGCACTTCAGCGATCGGGAGGACCCGCGCGGTGAAAACAGAGTGTAGCGCGAAGCAGGTTC
>JAFAFL010000043.1 GCA_023423535.1 Pseudomonadota bacterium | reverse complement strand
CGCAGGTGCACTCGCAGCCTGTCGCTGCCGCACCGCGTCCAGCGGCCCGTCCGCAGCCGCGGCCCGCCGCGCGCCCCGTGGCCGCGGACTGGGACGAGCCCGTCTCCGAAGAGGTGGACGTTGCGCCTCGTCGGAAGCAGGCGCCGGGCAAGGCGAAGTACATGTTCTTCGCGCTGCTCGCGATCGCGCCCCTCTCCATCGGCGGCTACTCGTACTGGACGAAGGCCACCGCGGAGCGGAACCGCGAGATCAAGAAGCTGCTCGACGTCGCGGCGGACGAGCTGAAGCACGACTCCTACTCCTGCTACCTCAAGGCGGCGGACGCGGCGGCGAAGGTGCTCGACAAGGACGCGTCCTCGGTCGCGGCGCACGGCTACCTCGCCTACACGTGGGCGGTGGTCTGGGGCGAGCACGGCGGCGGTGACGACGCGCGGCGCCGGGCGGAGGAGCACCTCGCGCTGGCGAAGAAGGGCGGCGAGGCGAACTCCCACCTCTTCGCGGCGGAGGCGCTCTTCAAGGCCTATTCGGGCGCTGGCGTGGAGGCGGCAAAGGAGCTCGAGACGCGCACGCTCGCGCTGGAGAAGGAGAACAAGCGGTCGTCGCTGCTGCGGCTGACGCTCGGCCTCATCCAGATGAACAGCGGCGATCTCGACCGGGCAAAGGACAGCCTCGACATCGCCCAGGCGCTCGCCTCCAGCGATCCCCGCGTGTACGGCGCGCTGGGCACGCTCTTCCGCCGCAAGGGGATGGATGGCGACGCGTCGAAGAACTTCGGCTTCGCGCTGAAGATCTCGCGCCAGTACGAGAAGGACCACCCGGAGAACTTCCTCGAGCACCCCGAGTCGCTGCTCGGCCGCGCGCTGCTCCTCCTCGAGCAGGAGAACGCGCAGTTCTACGTGGAGGCGAGCAAGCTCATCCGCAAGCTGGTGGACGCGAACCCGCCGCCGTCGCCGCGTCAGCTCGCCGCGGCGCACCTCGCGCGTGCGTTCCTCTACAGCCGCGTGTCGAACGAGGTCGGCTACTACAAGGCGGAGTTCCAGAAGGAGCTCCTCGACGGGACCGGCGTCCCCGGCGACAAGAAGCGGGCGCAGGAGGCGCTGGCGAAGGACGAGGACACGGGCTTCAGCCTCGACCGTCAGAACCCGGAGCTGCACCTCATCAAGGGCCGAAGGCTCTTCCTCGAGGGCGACCACGAGGGCGCGGTGGCGGAGATCCGCAAGGCCATCGCCATGGACAAGTCGAGGGCCCAGTTCTACGTGGAGCTCGCGCGCGCGCTGATGGGCAAGCCGGGCGGTGAGAAGGAGGCGCAGGAGGCGCTGATCACCGCGATCAAGACCATGGGCAACAGCCCGAAGCTCGTGCTGATGCTCGGTCAGGCGTACCGGCGGCAGGGCGACTCGGACAAGGCGCTGGCCCAGTTCCAGCTCGCGCTGGGCGACGGCAAGGCGAAGGCGCCGGACGCGCGGCTGGCGATGGGGACGATCTACCGCGAGAAGAAGGACTACACGAAGGCGGCAGAGCTGCTCGATCGCGCGGCGCAGGAGTTCGTGGGGCAGGGCGCGCGGGTGGCGGCCTCCTACACGGAGCTGGCGCGGGTGCACGAGGAGAACGGGCAGCGCGAGAAGGCCTTCGAGTTCTACCAGCGCGCGCTGAAGGCGGACGACGAGTACCCGGACGCCTACTACTTCGTGGCGCGCTACCTCTCGGCGGACAGGGCGCGGGTGAAGGACTCGAAGGAGTTCGCGCGCGAGTACCTCAAGCGGGCGCCGAAGGGCGAGTTCGTGGCCGACGCGCAGCGCCTGGCCCAGTAGCCGATGCGAGATGGTCAGTAGCCGGGCTGCCGCAATGCATTCGCCGGGGCACGGGGACGAGGGCACTTCTCCTTGATGCCTCCGGCGAACGCGCATAAGGCCGAGACCGTGGATGCCCCGGCCATTGCAACCCCTACGGTCCTCCTCGCGGACTTCTTCCGGCTCACCAAGCCGAGGCTGTCCACGCTGGTCATCGCCACCACCGCCGGCGGGCTCTGGCTCGCGCCGGGCCGGGTGGACGTGCTGCGCGCGCTCCTCACGCTGCTGGCGGTGACGCTCGTCGTCGGCGCGGCGAACGCGCTCAACTGCTACATCGAACGGGACAGCGACCGCTTCATGTCGCGCACCCGCGAGCGGCCCCTGCCGGCCGGCCGGATGGCGCCGCAGACCGCGCTCTGGTTCGGCATCGGGCTCGCCGCCATCGCCATCCCGCTGCTGAGCGTGACGGCGAACCTGCTGACCGGGTTCCTCGGGCTGGTGGCGTTCCTCACCTACGTGCTCGTGTACACGCCGATGAAGCAGCGCTCGTCCGCGGCGATGCTCGTGGGCGGCATCCCGGGCGCGCTGCCGCCGCTGATGGGCTGGACGGCGGTCACCGGGAGGCTGGACCTCGGCGGGCTCGTCCTCTTCGCCATCCTCTTCCTCTGGCAGATCCCCCACTTCATCGCGATCGCGCTCTTCCGCAAGGAGGAGTACGCGGCGGCGGGGATCAAGGTCGTCACCAACGAGCGCGGCGACGCGTACTCGCGCTTCTACGCGGTCATCTACACCGTACCGCTGGTGGCGATCACCGTGCTGCCCTTCTCCATGGGGCTCGCCGGCAAGTGGTACCTCGGGACCGCGGTGGTGCTGGGGCTCGCGTTCCTCGGCACCGCGGTGTGGGGCTTCGTGAAGGAGCTGGGCAAGCCATGGGCCCGCCAGCTCTTCTTCGTCTCGCTGATCTACCTGACCGGCCTGTTCATCGCCCTGGCGCTGGACGCGACGCCGCGGTTCTAGAAACCCGCCGTTCGTTACATCGACGGCGCGGCGGGCTCGCTGATCCGCTCCAGCGTCTCGCCGGAGAGCCGGTCGTCGGACTCCTCGGCGAGGTCACCCAGCGCGAGGATGCCGACGAGCTTCTTCTTGTCGTCGAGCACCAGCACGCGGCGGATCTGCTTGTCCTTCATCCGCTTCGCCGCGTCCTCCACCGAGGCGTTGGCGGAGACCGTCTTCACGTCGTCGGTCATGACCTCGCGCACCTTCGTGGAGGAGGGGTCGTGGCCGAGCGCGATCGCGCGGACGACGATGTCGCGGTCGGTGATGATCCCCACCAGCCTGTCGTTCTCGCAGACCGGCATCGGGCCCACGTTCAGCGAGCGCATCTTCTCCGCGCACTCGCGCAGCGTGTCCTCCGGCCCCACCACCTCCACGTCCTTCGTCATCACGTCCCGGATCTTCTTCGCCATGCCGCTTCCCTCCGCGTGTGTGAGCGATGTCTTCACCAGACGCTGTGCACGGCCGCGCGAGCGTGCAGCAGCGGACGGCGCGAGGGGGGGCGGGCAGGGAGGCGAGGGGCTCGCGTCAACTGTTCAGGTGTCGCAGAAGAGGTGACGTGTTTTTGCCGAGGGCCCCTCCCTTTGCTACGCGTGACGCGTGGACCAACCCCAGCGACCTGCAGCCAAACCCGAGCCCCGCCGCTTCTCGATGATCCGCACCTTCGTGCTGGCGGACTTCGTCACGCTGGGCAACGGGTTCGCGGGGACCGGCGCCATCCTCTCGCTGATGCAGTTCCTCGTGACCGGGCAGAGCCGCTGGCTCTGGCTCGCGTTCGCGCTGCTGCCGGTGGCGTTCGTGCTCGACGCGCTGGACGGCAACATCGCGCGGTGGCGCTACAAGTCGTCGCCGCTGGGCGCGGATCTCGACTCGCTGGCGGACGTCATCTCCTTCGGCGTGGCCCCTGCGGCGCTGGCCTTCGCGGTCGGTCTGCGCGGGGAATTGGACGTGCTCGTCCTCCTCTACTTCGTGGCGTGCGGGATCAGCCGGCTCGCGCGCTTCAACGTCACCGCCTCGTCGCTGGCGGACGACCGGGGGAAGGTGAAGTACTTCGAGGGCACGCCCATCCCCACCAGCCTCGCGCTGGTGGCGGTGCTCGCGGTGTGCGCCTGGCAGGGCCGGATCGGCGACCAGATGTGGCTCGGCCGCTGGGAGCTCGGCGGCCTGGTGCTGCACCCGCTGACGATCCTCTACGCGCTGAGCGGCAGCGCGATGATCAGCAAGACGCTGCGCATCCCCAAGCCCTGAGCGCCGTCAGTCCTCCGCCGGCTTCGCGCCGGAGGCGATGCGCAGCTTCTCGAAGAGGTCTGGCAGCGCGCGGGTCTGCGAGCGGGTGACGAGCGACTGCGGCACCGCGATCTTCGGCTGCACGTGGATGCGGTAGCGCACCAGCGTGCGTTGGGAATCGCCCTCGTACGGGGTCAGCTCCCACAGCCCGCGGTTGAACTCGTAGTCGCCCTCCACCAGCTCCCAGGTGCGCGTCCACTTCTGACCGGGCGTCACCGCGTGCACCGCGCGGGTCACGCCCACGAGGTTCTTCATCGGGAAGGGGAGCTCGGTCTCCACGCGGCAGACGACGACGTTGCCGTCCCGGCGCAGCTCCTTCGAGTCCGCGGTCCGCGGCAGGTGCTTCTTGAAGTGCTCGCAGTGGGAGACGATCGCCCACACCCGCTCGGGCGGCGCGTTCACCACCGCCAGCGCTTCGGTGCGCGGGAGCTTCGTGCCCTCCACCGTTTCGGACTTCACCAGCACCTCGCCGCGCTCGAGCTTCGCGCGCGCCTTGTCCGGCGGCAGGGCGGTCGCGGAGCCGGCGAAGAGGAGGAGGGCGGTGACGAGGGCGGCGCGCATGGACCGTCGAGTGTGCCACCGCCGCGGAGGAGGTGAGAAGGTGGGCGGACGCCGGTGCGCGGTTCGGTGAACCTCAGCGCGGCTGAGGCGGCGCGGGCTCGCGGTGAAGCCAGTCCTTCACCTGTTCGGCCACCCACTGCGGATCGTCGAGCGGCAGGTCGTGCCCGGCGCTGTCGTGCAGGCGCAGGGGCAGCTCCAGTCGCCTCGCAATGCGCTCCGAGCAGACTACGCTGACCAGCCTGTCCGCGCGCGAGGCGAGCACCAGCGTGGCCACGCCCACACGCTCGGGCAAACGCGAGGTCGCCGCGGCGATGAGCTGTCGCAGCGCGGTGACCGGCGAGACCGGCGCGTCGTCGAGGTAGCGCGCCCACCGCTCCGGCAGCGCTGCATGTGCGTCCGCGCGGTTGGAGGTCATGGCGAGGATCGCGCGCTCGCGGGTGAGAGGCGCGGCGGCAAAGCAGCGCAGCACGGTCGGGTATTGGCGCCAGTGAAAGCGCTCCCATGGGCGGCTGAGGTCGGCGGCGCTGGTGTTGATGACCACGCCTCGCCGGAAGTCTCCCGGGTACCGCGAGAGCCAGTCGAGCGCGATCATCCCGCCCAGCGACACCGCGAGGATCCCCCACGGGCCCTCGCCCCGCTGAGGGTGCGAGAGGAAGCGCGCGCGCAGGTCGTCGGTCATCTCGGGGATGCGCAGCGGCACGGACTTCCGGTGCTCGGTGCCCACGCCCGGCAGGTCGAGCGTGAGCGTGCGGGTGCCGGGGATGAGGCGCTCGAGGCTTCCGGGGAACTCGCCCCAGTGTCGTTGTTCGCGGACGAGGCCGCGCAGGAGGAGCCAGTTCATGGGTCGGCGGTGAAGTGGGCCTCGCCTTCCGCTCCGGCGAGGGCGGTGGCCCGGTCCTGGGAGAGCAGCGCGAGCGATCCTTCGCTGCCGCGCAGGTGGGCGTTGAAGAACGCGACCGCGAAGTGACGGATGAGCGGCTGGGCCACGGACGCGGGCGGCGCGGGCTCGGTGCAGCCGTCGCGCATGGCGCGCTCCACGTCCTCCGCCGAGTAGCCGATGTCCACGGTGCCGAGGATCGGCGTGAGGTCGAACGCGCAGAGGTCGCTGTAGGTGAAGTGGCCGCCCTTCACCACGTCGAGCAGCCAGCGCGGACGGGAGAGCGCGGCCCACGCGGGCGCCACGTGCTCGTCCCACTTCAGTGTCTGGTCGTCTCGCGCGGCCTGGATGAGCACCGGGATGCCGAACGGCTGCGGGTGCGCGAAGCCGACCCACGCGAGGTCTGTGGAGGGCGGCGTCTGCGGGACGATCGCCTTGATCCGGTCGTCGAACAGCGGCACCCGCAGCGAGGTCAGCGCGCCGAACGAGTGCCCCGCGAGGCCCACCCGCTCCATGTCGACCAGGCCGTGCAGCGGATCGCCCTCCTTCAGCCGCGCGAGCCGGTTGAGCACGTAGATGACGTCCTTCGGGCGGTGCTCGAGGCTGAAGGTCGTGGGCTCGTGCGCGCCGCGCAGCGCGTCCTCCATGCGGTCGCCCTCGTGGTCCGGCGCCGCGACGACGTAGCCATGGCTGGCGAGAAACACGGTGAGGTACGTGGACTGCCAGCGCATCCCCGCCATGCCGTGGCTGAAGACGATGAGCGGGAACGCGCCGCGGTCACTTCTCGGCGCCGCGTCGCGCACCGCGAAGGTGTGCAGCAGCGGGAGCTCCAGCGACGCCGTCTGCGCCTGCTGGTCCGCGGTGAGCACCGAGCGGATGTCGTAGCTCGCGCCCTGCTGATCCTCTGGGAGCCGCGCGGCTTCGACCGCCGGGTACCAGACCTCCACCGTGATCGTGCGCGCGCGTCCGTCCGGCCAGCGGCGACCGCCGTCCTCCCAGATCACCGTGCGCACGCCGACGGGGAAGGGGCCTGCGGCCGCCGGATCGGGTGCGTGCGAGGGACCGGCGGGCTCGAACGGAAGCGGCTCGGGTGTCTCCGGCGCGGGCTCGGACGGCGGTGCCGAACAGGCGGCGAGTCCAGCCGCGAGCGCCAGGACCGCGATGCCGCGGGAGAGGTGGCCCCGGTGCTCGCGGTTCGCTGTGAGAACGTGCTTCGCGCGCTGCGCAAGGACCCGAACGGGAGGTGGCAGGTTCACACACAGCGACTTAGCACGACGCGGAGTGTGACTCGCGCAGACGGCGGGGAAGGGTGTGGGCCCTCCAGGATTCGAACCTGGGACCAATCGGTTATGAGCCGACAGCTCTGACCGCTGAGCTAAGGGCCCTTCGCGCGCACGAATAGCCCCGGCATCCGGGCGGGGTCAACGGCGGCGGCGTGGCTGTCGACGCGACGGCCCGGAGGATCGTTCCTTGCGAGGTTTCGCGGTGTCAGTGGCCGCTCGACCTGCCGGCATCCGCTGCGCCTTCCGCGCCGGCGCCGACTGAGTCTCCCGCGCGACGATGCGAAGGCCCTCGATGGTGAGCCCCTCCGCGCGCAGGAGCCGGGCCTGATCGGGCGCGACCTGCTCCGCCAGCGTGCGGTCGCTGCGGACGACGCGCCACCACGGGAGCTCGCGCAGTGCCGCCGACTGCAGCGCACGCACCACCGCCCGAGCGCCGCCGGGACGTCCGGCGAGCATCGCCACCTCGCCGTAGCCGAGCACCGTCCCCAGCGGGATGCGGTCCACCACCTCGGCCACCTTGCGCTGGAAGTCGCTGAGCACGGGTCTGTTCGCGGGCGGGGCTATGGCACTCAGACCGCCGGTTCGGCCGGCTCTGCCGGCGGTGTGGTGACCCGGCCCGCGCGCAGCGACCGCCACGCCGGACGGAACCGCCACCACCCGAAGCCGACGAGCAGCGCGAAGCCGAACGACGCACCCGCGAGCACCTCGCGCATGCCGAAGCGGTCGGCGAGGTACCCGAGCCCGAGCAGCCCTGCCGCGTAGCCCGCCGCGAGCAGCGACGCGTGCAGGCCACTGATGCGCGCGTGGACCTTCGGCGGAGACTGCAGCTGGCCCAGCGTGTTGAGCCCGGTGAGGCACGCCAGATACCCGCCGCCGAGCACCGCGATCAGCGGCGCCGCCTGCGCGCTTCCGGGCGAGCTCCAGTAGGCCACCGCCACCGGGCCGGTCAGCACCAGCGCACCGACCGTCACCTTCGCCACGCCGAAGCGCTTCACCAGCGGCCCGAGCAGCAGCACCGCCCCCACCGCGCCGAGCCCCTGCACCGAGGTCAGCAGCGACGCCAGCTCCGCGCCGCCGCCGAGCTCGCGCAGCGCATAGACGGGGATGAAGCCGATGAACGGGGCGACGAAGAAGCCCACCGCGAACACCGCCGCGAGCACCAGCCGCAGCCCCGGATCGCCGGCCGCCGCGCGGAGGCCCTCGCGGATGCCCTCGGAGAGCGGGGGCCTCTTGCCAGGGCTCGCAAGGTTGGCGGCTGCGCCCCTCGGCCGAGGCAGCCCGCGGAGCACGTTCGCGATCACCGCAAAGGAGACCGCGTTGAGCGCGAACACCCACGGCACGCCCATCGCCGCGAAGAGGACCGCCGCCAGCGCGGGGCCAATCACGCGACCCACGTTGAACTGCGCCGAGTTGAGGCTCAGCGCGCTGTGGAGGTGGTCACCGGGAACGAGCTCGACGACGAGCGCGGTGAACGCGGGGTTCGCCAGCGCGGAGAGGCAGCCGGAGGCGAAGGCCAGCGAGCCGAGCAGCGTCACCGTGAGCAGTCCGGCGAACCCGAGGCTCGCCATGGTCGCGGCCACGAGGCACTGACCGAAGTTGAGTGCCGCGAGGTACCTGCGCCGGTCCACCCGGTCCGCCAGCACGCCGGCGATGGGGGAGAGCACCACCATGGGGAGAAAGCCCATGGCGACGACGGCGCCGGTGGAGGAGGCCTGTCCGGTCTTCTGCGCCACGTGGACGCCGACCGCGACGTTCGCCATCCAGGTCCCCACATTGGAAACGAGCGCCCCCGCCCAGAGCCTGCGGAACCCTCCGTGCTGGAGGGCCGCGAAGGCCGCGAAGGGCGAGAGCGCTCGGAGGGTCCCCGCGAGGCTCGTGCTGCGACGCGAGTGGGACGTGGCCTAGTTCTCCACGAACGAGCGCAGCCGCTTGGAGCGCGACGGGTGGCGGAGCTTGCGCAGCGCCTTCGCCTCGATCTGGCGGATGCGCTCGCGGGTGACCTCGAAGTCCTGACCGACCTCCTCGAGGGTGTGGTCGCTCTTCTCGCCGATGCCGAAGCGCATCCGCAGGACCTTCTCCTCGCGCGGGGTCAGGGTCGCGAGCACCTTCCGCGTCTGCTCCGCGAGGTTCATGTTGATCACCGCGTCCGACGGCGACACGAGGCTCTTGTCCTCGATGAAGTCGCCCAGGTGGGAGTCCTCCTCCTCACCGATCGGCGTCTCCAGCGAGATGGGCTCCTTCGCGATCTTGAGGACCTTCCGCACCTTGTCGAGCGGCAGCTCCATCTTCTCCGCGATCTCCTCCGGCGTGGGCTCGCGGCCGATCTCCTGCACGAGGTAGCGCGAGGTGCGGATGAGCTTGTTGATCGTCTCGATCATGTGCACCGGGATGCGGATCGTCCGGGCCTGGTCCGCGATGGCGCGGGTGATGGCCTGCCGGATCCACCAGGTGGCGTAGGTCGAGAACTTGTAGCCGCGCTTGTACTCGAACTTGTCCACCGCCTTCATCAGGCCGATGTTGCCCTCCTGGATCAGATCCAGGAACTGCAGGCCGCGGTTCGTGTACTTCTTCGCGATGCTGACCACGAGGCGCAGGTTCGCCTCCACCAGCTCCGCCTTTGCGCGCTCCGCCTTGCGCTCGCCGATCCGGATCGCCTCGTAGTTCCGCTTCAGCTGCTCGTAGGGGAGGTTCGCCTCCTCCTCCACCTTCTTGATCTTCCGCACGCTGATGCGCACGTCGCGGTCGAGCGCCTCGAGCTGCTCCGGCGTCATGTTCAGCCGCCGCTGCAGCTTCTTCGCCGTGGCCGGGTTCTCGCGCGACTCGCGGAGCATGGGCCGCAGCTCCTTCATCGCCATGCCGTAGTTGCGCTCCACCGCGCGCAGCTCGTCCTCGGCCTTCTCCACCCGGTCGATCATCCCGCGCAGGCTGCCGACGATGCGGTCGATCTGCTTCTTGTTCAGCCGCATGTCCTCCAGCACGTCCATCATCTTCGTGCGGAGATCGCGGACCTCCTGGGAGACCTCGTTCTTGCGGACCTCGGAGATCTTCTTCTTCGCCGCGAGGTCGTCCTCGAGCGCGTCGCTCTCCTCGGCGAACTTGCGGAACTTCTCGATCTGCTTGCAGATCTGCTCGATCTTGTTGAGCTCCTGCTGGTTCAGCTGGGCCTCGCCGCCCTCGGAGTCGTCGACCTCGACCTCGGCCTCGCTCTCGGAGTTGTTCTGCTCCTCCGGCGCGTCCTTGATCACGTCGCGCACGCGCAGCTTGCCGGCCTTCAGCTTGTTGCCGATGTCCAGCACGTCCGCCACCGCCACGCGGCAGGAGAGCATGGCGCGGAGGATCTCCTTCTCACCCTCCTCGATGCGCTTGGCGATCTCCACCTCGCCCTCGCGGGTGAGCAGCGAGACCGAGCCCATCTTGCGCAGGTAGAGCCGGACCGGGTCGTTGGAGCGGGCGCCGGGCTCGTCGTCCTCCTCCTCCTCCTCGTCCTCCTCCTCGTCCTTCGGCTCCTCGACCGCCACCGTCGGCTGCACCGCGGCCGCGGAGGCCTGCTTCTGCGCGTCGACGATCTCGATGTCGTTGTCGCCGAACATGCTCATCACGTCGTCGATCTGATCCGACGAGACGATGTCCGCGGGCAGCGCGTCGTTGACCTCCTCGTAGGTGAGGAAGCCCTTCTGGCGGCCGGCCTCGAGCAGGTCCTTCACTTCCTTCCGCTCGATCAGCGCCTCGTCATCGACCTCGTCGTCCTCGGCCTCCGGATCGACGTCCACCGCGGCGGCCAGCGAGTCCGCGGCCTCCTCGGGATCAATCTCGTCCTCGGCAACGCGCAGCGTCGCGACGGGGAGCTTCGGCTCCTTCTCCGCCTTCTCCTCGCGCTCCGCCTTCGCCCCGCGGGTGACCTTCTCCGGGGTGACGACCTTCTTCTCCTTGTCCGCCCCCTTCGCCGAGCGCTTCTCGGGGACGACCGCCTTCGCCGTCTTCCCGGCCACGCTGGCCTTGGGCTTGGGGACGTCCTTCTCCTTGTCCTTCTTCACCTTCTTTACAGTCAGGGACTTGGAGGGCGACTTCTGGGTGGCCATTCGGGGACGTCTCCTTCAGAGGCGATACTTCGAGAACGGGGGGATGTACCGCAAACCTGACTGCATTGACAACGGCGTGAAAGTGCGCCTCAAACCTCTGGCGAGAGCCCTTTTCTTCCCGCTCCCGGGGCGCGTCACACCAACTTCTTCTTCAACTCCAGCAGCTTGATCCGCTGCTCGAGCAGCCGCCGGGCATCCTCCGGCAGCTCATTGGCTCCCTGGATCTGCGCGGTGACCTTCGCGATCCAGCTCAACTTGTCGTCCACGCGGCGGCGCATGACGCGCTTGCTAACCTGTGCGAACCACTCGCGCAGGGCTTCTTCCGAGGCGGGGAGCTGCCTGCCCGCCTGCTCCAGCCGCCCACGGAGATCCTCCGAGGCGTCGTGCAGCACGTCCTCCGGGGCATCTCCGCTGGCCACACGCTGCAGCGCCAGCCGCACGCCGGAGTGGTGAAGCTCGTCCTGCACCCGCAGCTCGAGGTTCGGCTCCGCGTCGAGCAGCCTCGGCTCGCGCATCACCGCCGCCACCCAGGCAAGCTCCAGCGGGTCCGGCGCGCGATCAGGCGGGCGCTGCTCGACGATGGGGGAGGGGGAGGCGACAGGTGCGGAGCGGCCCTGACCGTAGCCGTTGGCTGCCTGGTGCGAGGCGTGCTGCGGCGCGTGGGGCCCGGGCTTCGGCGCGGGCTTCACCGGCGCCTCCTTGCCCTTCAACGAGGCCTCGAGCTCCGCCGCCGGCAGCCCGAAGTGCTTCGACATGGCGCCGAAGAACGCGCTGCGCACGAGCCCGACCGGCAGCTGCGCACACACCCCTCTCAAACGATCGAGCCCTCCCATCTTCTCTTCGAAGGTGGAGTCGGCGCCGCCGGGCAGCACGGTCTGGAACAGGTACGCGGTCAGCGGCCGGGCAGAGGAGAGCAGCGCCTGCATCCCCGCCTGACCCTCACGGCGGGCAAAGGTGTCGGGATCCTCGCCGTCCGGCAGCAGCGCCACGCGGGAGGCAAAGCCCGACGCGAGGATGGGGCCCGCGAGCTTCTCCACCGCGCGGCGGCCGGCCTCGTCGCCGTCGAGCAGCAGCACGAGCTCCTTCGCCTCGCTCCGCTTGAGCAGCGCCATGTGCTGCGCGGTCAGCGCCGTGGAGCAGAGCGCCACCGCGCTCTTCACGCCCACGTCGTGCAGCGCGATGCAGTCGAAGTATCCCTCCACCAGCACGGCCGTCTTCGACCGGCGGACCTCGTCCCGCGCCTGGTCCATGCCGAAGAGGACCTCGCTCTTGTTGTAGAGCAGCGAGTCGCGCGAGTTGAGGTACTTCGGCGGCGTCCGGTCCTTCGGCGTGGGCACGACCTCGAGGAAGCGCCCGCCGAAGCCGATGGTCCGGCCCTCGGGAGACCGGATGGGGATCATCAGCCGCGAGCGGAAGCCGTCGTAGAAGCCGTCGCGCCCGTCGAAGCGCTTGGCGAGGCCCGCGCGGACGCCCCACTCGAGCATCCCCTCCTGGAGGAGCTTCTCGCAGAGGTCGCCGTAGTCCGGCGTCGCCCAGCCGAGCCCGAACGCCTTCGCCGTCGCGTCGCTCACGCCGCGGGTGGCGAGGTACCCGCGCGCCACCTGCCCGCGCTGCGGATCCCACAGCCGCTCGGCGAAGTGCCGCGCCGCCAGATCGGTGGCCTGCTTGAGCTCGTGACGTTCGCGCGCCGCCGGATCAGCCGCGGTCTCCAGATCCACGCCCGCCTCGCGCGCCAGATCGCGAATGGCCTCGGTGAACGGCTTGCCGAGGTACCGCATCACGAACGCGATGGTGTCTCCGCCGGCGCCGCAGCCGTAGCACTTGAAGATGTTCAGGTCGGGGATGACGTTGAACGACGGCGTCTTCTCGCCGTGGAACGGGCAGAGCCCCACGAAGCTCTTGCCGCTCTTCTTCAGCTCGACATAGCGGGACACCACCGCGTGGATGTCCACGCGGGAGCGCACCTCGTCGATCTTGTGCTCGGGGATCAAACCTGCCGCTGCCCTGCCTGAAGTGACGCGCCTACAGCTTCGCCAGCTGCGCCTTCACTTCCTCGCTGACTGCCTTGCCCTCTGCCTTGCCCTGTACCCGGGGCATGAGCGCCTTCATCACCGCGCCCATGTCCTTCGCGCTCTTCGCGCCGGACTCGGCGATCGCCTTCTCCACCTCCGAGCGAAGCTCCTCCGCGGTGAGCTGCGCGGGGAGGTAGCGCTGCAGCACCGCGACCTCCGCCTGCTCCTTCTCCGCGAGGTCCGGACGGTTCGCATCGGTGTACTGCTGGATCGAGTCCCGCCGCTGCTTGATGAGGGTGGCGATGACCTGGAGGATCCCCGCGTCGTCGAGCGGGCCCTGGGCGCCGGGCTCCACCTCTTTGTACTTCACGGCGCTCTTGAGCATCCGGAGGGTGGAGAGGACCGTCTCCTCCTTCGCGCGCATCGCGTTCTTGAGGTCGGCGTCGATCTGCTCGCGCAGCGTGGGCATGGGAACTCCTGAAACGGAAAAAGGGAGGGGAGGGCGTATCGCACCCTCACCCTCCCGGACTACGGCGAAAGCTAGTACGCCTTGCGGAGCTTCTTCACCGCGCGCTTCTTCGCGGCGATGGACTTCTTCTTCCGCTTCACGGAGGGCTTCTCGTAGTGCTCCCGCTTGCGGATCTCGGAGAGGATTCCCGCCTTCTCGGTCGCCTTCTTGAAACGCTTGAGGGCGCTCTCGATCGACTCGCCGTCCTTCACTCGAATACCGGCCATGGGTGTCACCTCCCCTCGTGGCAGCTGCTGCTCGCCAGAAATGGAGCGCGGGTATGCCCTCGGGAAAGGCAAAACGCAAGGCGGCGACGCCGGCTTTTCGGCCCGCGGACGGTCCCCTGCTAGGCTCCGGGGACATGAAGATCAGCGTGGCGGCGGTCCTCGAGCCGAAGCGGGTGGAGCGCGAACGCATCGTGGCCGGCCTGAAGAAGGCCGGTCTGAAGGTCTCCGAGGCCGAGGGTCCGGAGGCGCTGCGCCGCGAAAAGCTCGTGGTGGTGGGGCCCTCCTTTATAGGCAGCGCCGCCCAGAAGCTCGCGCGCGCGGTGCGTGAGGGTGCGGCGGATGCGCTGGTCCTCGCGGCGCAGAAGAAACCGGGCCGGGCCTCGTTCGCGGATGCGGTGCTGCCCCTGCCGCTGTCGCCCGCGGATCTGCGCGTCAGGCTGCCGGAGCTCCTGAGGTTGCGGGCGCTGGGGACGGAGGGCGGGCCGGAACGTCGGGAGGCGTCTTCGTCTTCGCCGGCGTCTACGTCGGTGTCCTCGTCGGGCCAGGGGCCGGGTGACGGGATCCTCGATCCGGTGACGGGCTTCTACACGTTCGCGCACTTCAAGGAGGTCCTCTTCATCGAGGTCAAGCGCGCGCGCCGCTACAACTTCGCGCTGTCGCTCGCGCTGATCGGCTTCGACGCGCTGGAGGGCGTGGCGAACGGCGCGGTACGAGAGCAGCTCAACTCGGGGCTGGCGCTCGCCATCCGCCGGTCGCTGCGCGACACCGACTTCCCCGTGCAGTACAGCCCGGACCGCGTGCTGCTGCTCATGCCGCACACGGATCTGCAGGGCGCGCTGGTGGTGAGCCGCCGCATCTGTGACCGGGTGGCGCGCGCCACGCTTCCGCTGGGTGACCGGGTGCTGAGGCCGACGATCAGCGCCGGCGTCTCCGCTGCGACCTCACCCTCGCGCGCGTTCTCCTTTGCGGAGCTGGTGACGCACGCGCAGCGCGCGCTGGAGGGAGCCCAGAGCGCGGGTGGGAACCGGGTGGAGTTCGAGGTGCCGGAGCCGGGCCAGCCTGACGAGACCGCTTCGCCGAGTGACGCGCGGGCGGCGAACGGCGAGTAGCCCGAGGCGGGAGTGCTTCAGGCCGCCGCTGACGTGGAGACCGAGCCGGCGCCGAGCATTCCTCGCGCGGCGCTGCGGAGGGTGAGGATCGTCACCTCCGGCGGCGCGCGGAAACGGAGCGGCACGCCCGCGCCGAGGCCCCGGTTCACGTAGAGGATCGTCCCGTCGAGATCGAAGAAGCCGTGCAGGTACTTCATGCCCAGCCGCGCCGAGACGTACGGCGTCACGCGCTTGATGAAGACCTGGCCGCCGTGCGTGTGCCCCGAGAGCACCAGCGCCGCGTTCCGCTGCCGCAGCCGGTCCGCGTAGTCCGGGCAGTGCGAGAGCACGATGCTCGTCGCGTCCTCCGGCACGCCGTCGAACGCGAGCTCGGGATCGCTCTTCTTCGTCACCGGATCGTCGAGCCCCACGAGGTGTAGGGGACGGCCGTTCACGTCGAGCACGCGGTGCTCGTTGGTGAGGACCTGCACGCCCGCGCGCAAGAGCGCCGCACGGACCTCCGGCGCGCCGCACCAGTGATCGTGGTTGCCGAGCGTGGCGAAGGTCGGGACCGTCAGCCGGCGCAGCGCCGTCGTCAGCCGGGGCAGCGGGCGCGGCGAGAAGCACACGTAGTCGCCTGTCATCGCCACGAAGTCCGGCTGGAGCAGGTTCAGCAGCTCCACCGCGCGTTCGAGCCTCCGCGGGCGCACGCCGCGGCGGACGTGGATGTCTGAGATGTGTCCGATGCGAACGCCATCCAGAGCGGGGTGGATGCGTTCGGAGATGACCTCGTGTTCGGAGACGGGCGGCATCGTTGCGCACGAACGGCCCTGTGCTTTCGGTGATTCCTCCGCGGAGGACTGCTGTGCGCTGCCTGCCTGCTCCTGTGCCGGCTACGCGGTGCGTCCTGACCGTCAGGGCCCGCTGACCATCTTGCCCTCCACCCGGTTCCTCCCTCCGTGCTTGGCGCGGTAGAGGTACCGGTCTGCGGAGGCGATGAGCTCCTCGGGCTGGACGAAGTCCGAGTCGAGCAGGGTGGAGACGCCGAGGCTGATGGTCACGCGGATGGGCGTGCCGTTGAAGACGAAGTCGGAGGACGCGACCGCGCGGCGGCAGCGTTCGGCGCAGATGAAGGCCTGCTCCTCGGCGGTCTCGCGGAGCATGAGCGCGAACTCTTCACCGCCGTAGCGGGCGAAGAGGTCTTCGGTGCGGATGGTCTCGTTCACCCGCTGCGCGATCCGGGTGAGCACGTAGTCGCCGGCCTGGTGTCCGTACGTGTCGTTGATCTTCTTGAAGTGATCCACGTCGAACATGACCAGCGACAGCGCCACGCGGTGCCGCAGGCAGTACGCGAACTCCTTCTTCAGCGTGTCGAGGAAGTACTTCTTGTTGAAGGTGCGGGTGAGCCCGTCGCGGGTCGCGGACTCGTAGATGACCTTCTGGTACTGCTCTTCGAGCTGGTCCTGCAGCGAGAACTTGAGGACGGTGTTCGAGCCGATCTGGATCTTGTCGCCGTCCTGCAGCGGCGCGAGCTCCACGCGCGAGCCGTTGAGCCAGGTCCCGTTGGTGGAGCCGAGATCCACGAGCTGGAACTTCCCGTTCGGTCCGACCGCGATCTTCGCGTGCTTGCGCGAGATGCCGTCGTCCTCGACCTGGAAGGAGGCCTCCTGGCTGCGCCCGAGGACCGTCTCCGCGCGGTCGAGCTTGATCATGCGCCCGACCCCGGCCGGAGACTTCGCGCTGATCACGATGAGGAAGGCGGCCTGCGACTGCTGCGCCTTCTTCAGGAGATCGGCGATGGAGTGGACTGTGGTCTTCTCCTCGTCCATTCGGGTGAGGAGCATTCTAGGAGCGGCGGAAGAAAACCTTCAAGGCGCGCGGACGCCCTCCGCAGGGGCAGGTGGGACCCACCCGCTCTCGCCTTCGCTGCCGGAACCGCCCAATCCGCTCTCGTTCCGTTCGTCTGGCGGCGCGTCGAGCGGCGTGCTGCTGACGTGAGCGGGACCTTCCGCTTCCTCCTCTGGCGGATGCTCGTGGGCGCAGCGCTCGGCGGGCTCAGTGCCGCGAAGAAAGGGCGCGCCCACGGTCCGGCAGCTCGTGTTCGGGAGCCTGCCGCTGACGGTGCAGATCGCGTGACGCTCGATCGCCGGCTCTTCGGCAAAGCGCGCGGTGTGCTGCAGATCCGGCAGCGCTCTCGCCATCCATTGTCCCCACAGCGGCGCGGCCAGCTCCATCGCGTTGCCGCCCAGCTTCGCCGGCGTGTCGTGTCCGACCCAGACCGACATCGCCAGCGAAGGGGTGCCGCCGACGAACCAGACGTCGCGCTGTCCATCGGTGGTGCCGGTCTTTCCGAAGGCGTCGCCGCGATAGCCCTCCGTGCCGGCGCGTCCGCGCGAGGTGCGGCCGGTGCCCTCGAGGATCGTGCCTCGCATGAGCTCGCGGGTCAGCGCCGCCGCTTCCTTCTCGAGCACCTGCGCAGGTTCGGTGGGCAGGTCTCTCCCGGTCAGCCACGCGCGGCCGGTGAGATCCACCGCGTCGAGCACCGGCAGTCCCTCCACGCGCCGGCCACCGTTCGCGAGCAGCGCGGCGAACTCGGTCATCTCCAGCACCGTCGTCTCCGCCTGTCCCAGCGCGAGCCCGTACTCTTCGGGGAAGCGCGAGGTGTCGAACCCGAGCCGCTGCGCGAACGCGATGAGCGGCGCCGGCCCACCGAGCTCCTCCAGCAGCGAGGCGGTGGCCACGTTCTGCGACCACACCATCGCGTAGGCGAGCGACGCGGTCGGGCTGTACTTCCAGTCGATGTTCCGAGGGCGCCAAGGCCCCTGCGGCGTGTCGAAGGTGCGCAGGTCGTTCCGCGCGGTGGACGCGGCGGTGTAGCGCGGAGAGCCATCGTCGAGCCGCTGCTCGAAGGCGAGCGCGAACACCAGCGGCTTGAACGCGCTGCCGGGTTGCCGTCTCGCCTGCAGCGCACGGTTGAAGCCGGTGGCGTCGAGATCGGTGCCGCCCCAGAGCGCGCGCACCTCGCCCGAGTGCGCATCGAGCGCGACGCCCGCGGCCTGCACGGGTGCGCCCGCCTCCGACTGCCGGAGCCGCGAGAGCGCGTCGGGGAAGAGCCGCTCGGTCTCGAGCTGCAGCGGGAGATCCATCGGCACGTGGACGCGAAGGCCACGCGCAAAGAGCGCCTCGGGCGGCAGCGTGCGCTCGAGAAAGAGCCGCGCGGCGGAGAGATAGGCCGGATGACGTTCGGGGAGCGGAAGCGGGGTGATGGGCGCGACTTCCGCCGAGCGCGTCTCAGCCTCGGGTGAGCCCATGGCGCGGAGCACGCGGGCGATGCGGGGCCGCACGGAGTCCGTTCCCAGCTTCGGTCCGAGCGAACCGGGCGAGGGCAACAGCGCGACGAGCGCCGCCGCTTCGAGCTCCGTCAGCGCGCGCGCCTCCTTGCCGAAGTAGTGCCACGCGGCGGCTTCGAAACCGCAGACGGAGAGGCCACCGCGCTGCCCGAGGTACGGCGCGTCGAGATAGAGCTGCAGCACGCCACGCTTGCCGAGCTCCCGATCGAGCCCCATCGCCAGGCCCATCTCGCGCAGCTTGCGCCATACCTCCTTCTCGCGGCGGCCGGTGAGGCTGCGCACCACCTGCATGCTCAGCGTGCTCCCGCCCTGCGCGAAGCCGCGCTCCTTCACGTTCGCCAGCGACGCGCGGACGATCGCCTTGAGGTTGATGCCGGAGTGCTCCCAGAAGTCGCGATCCTCCGATGCGACGATCGCGTGCAGCAGGTGCGGCGGCGCCTCTTCGAGCGGAAGGTGCGCGCGCAGCTCCGCGTCGGGGCCGATGAGCCAGCCGAGGAGCACCGGCTCGAGGGAATCTCCGTCGCGCGGCGTGACGCTGCCGGTCTCCGCGCAGAAGGCGCCGCGCGGTGGCGGCGTGACGCTGCAGTCCTCCACGTAGTCCCGAGCGCGTGCTTCGGCGAGCAGCCGGTCGGGGCGCTGATCCTTCACCGGTACCGCGGGCGTGTAGATGCGGCCGGGGAAGCTCCAGCCGGGGTGCGTCTTCTCATAGCGCACGTGCTGCCGCGCCAGCTCCGCGCCTTCGTCCATCCAGCCTCGGACAATCCGCGTGGCGACTGCACCGCACGCCAGGATCGTGATCGTGAGCAGCGCGAGCGACCACCTCAGCCAGCGACGGACGCGACGCCTTCGGGAGCGGTGCCCGCGCTCCTCGCCACTGCCCTCCGCCTTCACCGCCGCCCGCTCCGCCATCGCCCATCTGGGGATAAGCACCCACATACGGCGCGGGCAGTGACCTCGCGGGCGGGACAGTGACGGGTGGCGCACAGGCGCTTGCTTCTTCAGGACCGGGCGTCGCGTTGCCGAGGGTGCGCGGCCTCGTTACGCGATGCGGGGTGCGAGCCGCTGTCGAGGACGTGGTGGTGGTGGGCGCGGGCTTCGGCGGACTGGGCTGCGCGCTCGCGCTGTGCGAGCTGGGACTGAAACCGCACGTGATCGAGGCGCTGAAGTATCCCGGCGGTTGCGCGAGCACGTTCACCCGCGGCGGCGTACGCTTCGAGAGCGGCGCCACGCTCTTCTCCGGGCTCGGTGACGCGCAGCTCTTCGGCAGGTGGATCGACAGGTACGCGCTGCCGGTGACGCGCGAGTTCCTCGATCCGGTGGTGGAGCTGCGGACGCCGGCAGACACGGTGAGGGTGACGCGTGACCGCGAGGCCTTCGTGGAGCAGATGGCTCGCCGGGCGGGGAGTGCGTCGAAGGCGGAGCGGGTGCGCGCGTTCTTCGCGTTCCAGAAGCGGGTCGCGGATGCGTTGTGGTCGGTGCTCGATGCGCCGGAGCTGCTGCCGCCGTTCGGTGTGTCGTCGCTGCTGCGGCATGCGCGTGGTGCGGGCGCGTACCTTCCGCTCTTGCGCATCCTCGGGCGGCCGCTCATCGACGTGCTCCGGCGATTCGGCGTCGCGGACGTGGCAGCGCTGCGCGTTTGGGCCACCGCGCTGTGCCAGATCACCGTGCAGTGCCCGCCCGAGGAGGCCGAGGCGGCGGTTGCGCTCTCGGCGCTCGACTACGCGTGGCGTGGGACGGGACACGTGCACGGTGGGATCGGTGAACTCGCCGTTGCGTTGAGCCGTGCGGTGACCGCGCAGGGCGGTGGCGTCTACTTCACCGAGCGCGCGCTGCAGATCGATCGGCGCGAGGACGGGACGTTCCTCATCCGGACCTCACGGGGGGAGCGGAGGGCTCGCGTGATCGTGCTCAACGTGCTGCCGCAGGATGCGCGCGCGCTGCTCGGGCGGTGGGTGGAGGAGACGCGGACGCTGGCGCGGCTGGAGCGCGAGGTTCGAGGAGGGTGGGGCGCGGCCATGCTCTACCTCGTGGCGCGTGCCCCTCCGCAGCTCTCGGATTCGGCGCGGCATCTGGAACTCGTCGCAGATCCGAAGGCACCGTTCATCGAGGGCAACCACGTGTTTGCCTCGATCGGCAGCGCGGACGAGCCGCGCGGGGCCGTGGCCGAAGGCTTCCGGACGATCACCGTGTCCACGCACGTGCGCGCGGGTGCGCTGGAGGGGGCCTCTCACGAGTCGCAGAGCGGGTACGTCGCTTCGGTGCAGTCACGCATGCGGGCAACGCTGGGGGCGCTCGCGCCGGAGTGGATGATCGACGTCGAGCGCTCGCTGCCAGCGTCGCCTCGCACGTTCCAGCGCTTCACGAGGCGCAGCGGGGGCTTCGTCGGCGGCGTTCCGAGGCGGGCGGGGCTCTCGCATTACCTCCGGCTCGCACCCGTCGAGGTCGCGCGCGGTGCGTGGCTGGTGGGGGACTCGGTCTTTCCCGGGCAGAGCATTCTCGCCACCGCGGTGGGCGGCACGCAGGTGGCCCGGATGATCGCGCGGCGACTCCAGCGATGAGCGCTGTTGGTGCCGTGCAGGTGTCACGCGCGCGCGACTCGGTGAAACATCGTTGAGACACGTGTCAACGTGGTTGTCATCAGACGGTGCACGCGTGTCCGTCGCCTCTGACCGGAGATGCGTCACTTCTCTACAGTGACGCGCGTTTTCTCGAAGTGCGCACCCCTGAGAAAGCGCGAGCGCTCGCGTGGAGTGGCTCTTGCAGCGGGGACCGGCATCCACTTGCAGAGGAACTCCATGACACGAACGACTCGGGCGCTCGGCGCCGGCCTTCTTCTCGGTTTTCTCGGCACCGGCGCGGGCTGCACGAACTCCGCGGTGGTGACGACGCAGAGCGAGGTCGAAGAGCTCGCACGCACCGAACAGCTCCTCGGCGCGCGGCTTCAGCAGACCTTCGGAAGCGAGGCGCGGCTGCAGCGCGTCTTCGAGAACCGCGGCGCGATGATGCTCGGCGTTGCGGTGGAGGCCACGCCCTCGGACAGCGACGCGATCGCGCCAATGGCGGTGGCTCGCTACGACGCTGCGAACGACAGGCTCGAGGTGCTCGCGAAGGAGGCGCTCTTCCGCGAGGCGCGCTCGTTGCCCACGGGCGAGGTCGCGTTCGTGTCGCAGACCGGCGAGCTGAAGGTGGCGGACGTGACGGGAGGCGAGCGCGTGCTCGCCCAGAACGTACGCGGCGACCTGCTGCCCATCGATGAGACCGGGCGGCTCGCGCTCACGCTGCGCGGCGAGACGGAGGAGGACGGCGAGACGGCGGTGGCCCTGGTGCAGCCCGAAGGCGTGGTGACCGTGATTGCCGACGCGGAGGGCGTGGACGACCGGCCCGCGGTCTCGCCGGACGGGAAGACGCTGGTGTTCGTGTCGGGGCGCTCCGGCATCGCGTCGCTGTGGCGGACGTCGGTGGATGGCGAGGCTCCGGTGCAGCTGACCAACGCGCACATCGAGCCCGGCGTGGAGCGGGACGGCGATCCCGAAGGCTTCATCCCGCCGCCGATGCGCGCGGACCGCCTGGAGTGGGTCTCCGCCGACGTCATCCGCTACGACGCGGGCGACGGCGAACTGTGGGAGGTGAACGTCCGCACCGGTGCAGGTCAGAAGGCCGGAGGTGCGCGATGAACCGCTCTGCTCGTTTCGCGTTCGCCGTGTCCCTGGTGATGGGTGTCGCGATCGCCGCGCCCGCTCACGCCGAGACCCTGTTCCGCCTGCCGCTGTCCACCGCGTCCGGTCACTGCACCGGCACTGCCTGCTACGTCACCGCGTACTACGACCTCAATCGAGGCACGGGCCTGCGCGACTACGCGTGCGGCACGAAGACGTACAACCAGCACACCGGAACGGACATCGGTGTCGGCGGGTTCGCCGGCATGGACGCAGGGCGCCCGGTGCTCGCGGCGGCGGCAGGCACCGTGGTGGCGGTGCACGACGGCGAGTTCGATCGCTGCACCACCGGCAGCTGCGGCACCGCGAACTACGTGAAGGTGAAGCACGCCGACGGGAAGATCAGCTTGTACTGGCACCTCAAGAAGTGGTCGGTGAAGGTGAAGGTCGGTCAGCAGGTCGCGTGCGGACAGCAGCTCGGCCTCGTGGGCTCGTCGGGTAACTCGACGGGACCGCACCTCCACTTCGGCGTGCAGCATCCGACCTGGGGCATCGATGATCCCTACAAGGGCGTCGGCACCTGCGGAGGATCCGTCTCGTGGTGGGTGAGCCAGGGCGCCTACAAGTCGCTGCCGGGTGCGGCTTGCCAGGCCGGTAGCACGCCGCCTCCGCCGCCGCCCGCGCCCACTGCGATCATCGTGGACAGCAACAACACGAAGAACGACACCGCGAAGGGCTACATCAAGGTCTCCTCGAACTGGACCTCGGCGAGCAGCACCGCCGGGTACTACGGGACGGGCTACTTCTTCGCCTCGGTCGCCAGCGTGTCGGATGGCGCGGAGTTCTTCTTCTATCTGCCCACCGCGCAGACCCGGACGGTCGATGCGTGGTGGACCGCGGGCAGCAACCGCTCCTCCACCGCGCCCTTCATCGCGTTCAACGCCGCGGGCACGAAGCTGGGGACCGTGAACAAGGACCAGCGCGTCAACGGCGGGAAGTGGAACACGCTCGGTACGTTCAACTTCAGCGCGGGGTGGAACCGGATCGTCCTGTCGCGCTGGACGAGCACCGGCAGTGTCGTCATTGCGGACGCGGTCCGCATTCGGTGACCCGTGGCGGTAAAGGGCTGCTGGCCGGCGGGTCCCTGTGGGTGGGGCCGCTGGCTGGCGGCTCGCTGTAGGGGTGGCTGCTTCGGGTGGCGTCTGCCGCTCGGCTCAGTTCCTGTCGATAGCGCTGCACATCGCTGCTGACGGCCACTCACTTTTCCGGCCGCGCCTGCCGACTGGCTGTTGGCGATCGCGGTCGGTATCGTCACCGGGTGATGGGCGCTGTCGTCGTCATGCTCAGGCGCCCCCCGCACCGCATGAAGAACACGGACTCCGTCGAGGCGTATCTGTCCGCGCAGCCAGATGGCGCGCGTGCCGCGTGGGAGCGGATCCGGGGTGTGGTGAAGGCGCTCTCGCCCGAAGCCACCGAGTCGATCAGCTACCAGATGCCGACCTTCAAGCATCAGGGGAAGGCGCTGCTCGGCTTCGCGGTCTTCAAGCAGCACTACAGCGTCTTTCCCTACAGCCGCGGCGTCATGGTGGACCTCGAGAAGGAGCTCAGCGGCTACGACACTTCAGGGAACGGCGCGACCATCCGCTTCGTCCCCGAGAAGCCGCTGCCGCTGACGCTGCTCCGGAAGATCGTCAAGACACGGATCGCCGAGATCGAGGCAGGTGGCGAGAAGGCCGCAGCAACTCGTCGCCCACGCCGCTGACGGCCGAGCCGCTCGGGGCTGAGAAAGCCACCTCGCTCCAAGAAGCACCGGGCCGCCGCCGTGCCGTCACGGCGACCCCAGCTCGGGCGCGGCCCCTTCAGGCCCCTTCAACGAGCCGAGCCCTCAGAAGGGATCGATCACCGTCCTCGTCGCAGTCGAACCCCGCACGAAGCGACACGCGAGCCGGCATGCCTCCACGCCCATCCCCCGTCGCGCGCGCCTCGCCGACAGTCCACGCCCACTGCATCGAGGCCGTCGTCGTTCCCCACCGCGAGCACCGTGCCGCGCCGACGGCATGTCGGCCCACAGGAACCCAGCGCGATGCCGTGCGCCCTCCCCGCCAGCGCGCCATCCCCCGGAAGCCGGCCGAGAGGGCGCCACAGCGGAGGCCGCGGGATGAAATATACTGCCTGCTCCGCGGCCAGCTTCCGCGCGGGAAACCGGAAATATATTGCCGGTCAGTGCGCCCGGGTTGCGGGTCCTCGTCGGCAATATATTTCCGGCACCCTCTAGCGAAGGGCGGGCGCGGCGGCTGACGGGCCAGCGGGCGAGGAGGCGGGCGGAGGGGCAGGCAGCTTCTGAGCGGCTTAATTCAGAGACGTGTCCAGGGCCCGTTCACCCTCGCCGAAGAGCGCGTTGGCGCCGTTCCATCCTGCGGTTCGGGACTGGTTCCTGGAGGTCTTCGACGCGCCGACGGCGGCACAGGCCGGCGCGTGGAAGCACATCGCGAAGGGCCACTCCACGCTGCTGCTCGCGCCGACGGGGTCGGGAAAGACGCTGGCGGCGTTCCTCGCGGTGATCGACCGGCTCATGTTTCACGAGGCGGCCTCTGCGGGCGAGAGGAGCACGCCGGGCTCCGAAAGCAGCGTCCGCGGGGCAGGGGAGAACGGCAGGGACGGCACGCGGGTGCTCTATGTCTCGCCGCTGAAGGCGCTGGCGGTGGACGTGGAGCGAAACCTGCGCTCGCCGCTGATCGGGATCTCGCAGCGTGCCGCCGCCAGAGGAGACGCGCACGCGGTCCCGCGCATCGCGGTGCGCAGCGGAGACACGCCCTCGCGAGACCGCGCGAGGTTCCTGCGCGACCCGGCGGAGATCCTCATCACCACGCCGGAGTCGCTCTATCTGCTGCTCACGTCGAACGGTCGCGAGGCGCTGCGGTCGGTGGAGACGGTGATCATCGACGAGATCCACGCGCTGGTGCCGACGAAGCGGGGCGCTCATCTGGCGTTGTCGCTGGAACGTCTCGAGCAACTCGTCCGGCGCCCACTTCAGCGGATCGGGCTCTCGGCGACGCAGCGCCCGTTGGACGAAGTGGCGCGCTACCTGCGCGGTGGCGGTCAGGGCGGGGAGGTGAAGATCGTCGACGCCGGCTCGAAGCGCTCCCTGGAGCTGCGCATCGAAGTGCCGGTGGAGGACATGGGCCGCATCGGCACGCCGATCGAGATCCCCAGCGGCCCGGCCTCACAGGGGCCCGTGCGCAGCTCCATCTGGACCGCGATCCACCCGCGCCTGTTGGAGCTCGTGCGGGCGCACACCTCGACGCTGATCTTCGTGAACAGCCGGCGCATCGCGGAGCGGCTGGCGGGCGCGCTGAACGAGCTGGCTGGCGAGACGCTGGTGATGGCGCACCACGGCAGCCTCGCGCGAGAGCAGCGGCTCACCATCGAAGACGAGCTCAAGCTCGGGCGCGTGAAGGGGCTGGTGGCGACGTCGTCGCTGGAGCTCGGCATCGACATGGGCGCGATCGATCTCGTCGTGCAGATCGAGGCGCCACCCACCGTGGCCAGCGGCCTCCAGCGCATCGGCCGCGCGGGGCACCAGGTGGATGCGCAGAGCCGGGGCGTGCTCTTCCCCAAGTACCGCGGCGACCTCGTGGCCTGCGCGGCGCTGTCGCAGGCGATGACGAACGGCGAGGTCGAGCCCATCCGTTATCCGCGCAACCCGCTCGACGTGCTCGCGCAGCACCTCGTGGCCATGGCGGCGATGGACGAGTGGAACACCGACGCGCTCTACGACGCGGTCCGGGCCGCGGCGCCCTTCACGGAGCTGCCGCGGTCGCTGTTCGAGTCGGTGCTCGACATGCTCTCCGGGCGCTACGTCTCGGATGCCTTCGCGGAGCTGAAGCCACGGCTCACCTGGGACCGCGTGGGCGGGAGGCTCACCGCGCGTGAAGGGGCCAGGCGCGTCGCAGTCGTCAACGGCGGCACCATCCCGGACCGCGGCCTTTACGGCGTTTTCCTCGCGGGCGCGCCGGCCGGGAAGGGACGGGTGGGCGAGCTCGACGAAGAGATGGTCTTCGAGAGCCGGGCGGGCGAGACCTTCGTGCTCGGCGCGTCCACCTGGCGCATCGAGGAGATCACGCACGACCGCGTGCTCGTGTCTCCCGCGCCCGGTCAGCCCGGGAAGATGCCCTTCTGGCACGGCGAGAACGCGGGCCGGTCGGTGGACTTCGGCCGCCGCATCGGACAGCTCTTGCGTGAGCTGCGCGAGAGCCCGGAGACGTCGGCGCGCGACAGGCTGGTGTCTTCGTTCGGCCTCGATGAACGCGCGGCGGAGAACCTGCTGCGCTACCTCGGCGAGCAGGTGGAGACGGCGGGCACGCTCCCGGACGATCGCACGGTCGTGGTCGAGCGCACTCGTGACGAGCTCGGCGACTGGCGCATCTGCGTGCTCAGTCCGCTGGGAGGCCAGGTGCTCGCGCCCTGGGCAATGGCCGCCACCGCGCGCGCTCGCGACCGCTTCGGCGTCGAAGCCGAGTCGATGTGGACGAACGACGGCTTCGTGGTGCGCATCCCGGAGAGCGATGCGCCGCCGGACACGGAGTTCCTCTTCCCGGAGCCGGAGGAGATCGAGCGCATCGTCACCGAGCAGCTCGGTGGTTCGGCGCTCTTCGCGGCGCGCTTCCGGGAGGCCGCGGCGCGCGCGCTCCTCCTGCCTCGCCGGCGACCCGGTGGACGCACGCCGCTGTGGCAGCAGCGCCGCCGCGCGTCGGATCTGCTGGCCGCCGCCAGCCGGTACGCCTCGTTCCCGATTGTGCTCGAGGCCTACCGCGAGTGCCTGCGCGACGTGTTCGATCTGCCCTCGCTCGCCTCACTCCTGCGCGACGTGCGGCAGCGCACCACGCGCGTGGTGACGGTGGACTCCCAGACGCCCAGTCCCTTCGCCTCCGCGATCCTCTTCAGCTACGTCGCCAACTACATCTACGAAGGCGACGCACCGCTGGCCGAGCGCCGCGCGCAGGTGCTCGCCATCGATCAGGCACAGCTGCGCGAGCTCATCGGCGACCTGGAGCTTCGCGAGGTGCTCGATGCGGATGCGCTGCACGAGCTGGAGCTGCGGCTGCAGCACCTCGGGCCGGACGACCGCCTCAAGGGACCGGACGCGGTGCACGACCTGCTGCTCAGGCTGGGTGACCTCTCACCGGAAGAGCTCGCCGCGCGCGCGGGAACGGGAACGGATCCATCGCCGTGGGTGGAGCAGCTCCTCCGAGCGCGGCGCATCCTCCTCATCCGCTTCGCGGGTAGGCAGCGGCTGGTCGCCGCGGAGGACGCCGCCCGTTATCGAGATGCGTTCGGCGTGGCGTTGCCGCCGGGATTGCCCGGCTCCTTTCTGGAGGTCACGCCCGACGCGCGCGCGCAGCTCATCGCCCGTTACGCGCGAACCCATGCGCCCTTCACCAGCGCAGAGGTCGCTCACCGGTTCGCGATCGACGAGGGCGAGGCGGAGTCCATCCTCCGTGCGCTGCACGCGGCTGGGCGCCTGCTGGAGGGCGCGTTCCGGCCCGGTGGTGCTCAGCGCGAGTGGTCTGATCCGGAGGTGTTGCGACAGCTGCGTCGCCGCTCTCTGGCGAAGCTCCGTCGCGAGGTGGAGCCGGTCGAGCCGGAGGTGCTCGGCCGCTTCGCGACCGCGTGGCATGGCCTGCTGCGCCGGCGCCGCGGCCTCGACGCGCTGCTCGACGTGATCGAGAAGCTGCAGGGGTTCCCGCTCAACGCCTCCACCTTCGAACGGGATGTGCTCGCTGCGCGTATCGACGGTTACCAGCCCGCGGATCTCGACTCGCTCGCAGGCGCAGGAGAGGTGGTGTGGGTGGGCCGTGAGTCGGTGGGCGATCGCGACGGGCGCATCTCGCTCTACCTGACCGACGCGCTCCCCCGGCTGCGTCCGCCCGAGGCGAAGCCGGAGCTCTCGGCGCTGGAGCAGAAAATCTGTGCGCACCTCGAGGCGCAGGGCGCGTCCTTTTTCCAGGAGCTGGAGAGTGTGCTCGGCGCGTTCCCGTCCGACCTCGTCGATGCGCTGTGGGGCCTCGTGTGGAAGGGGCTCGTCACCAACGACACGTTCCACGCGCTGCGTTCCTACACCGCCCCGAGATCGCTGAAGCGCGGGCGGCGTGAGCGACCGGTGCGCGCCTTCCGAACGCGGCGCGTGCTTCCTCCGGCAGCAGGTGGGCGGTGGAGCCTCGTCTCCAACCGCGCGCGCTCGGAGGTGTCCGAGACGGAGTGGGGCACCGCGATGGCGTGGCAGCTGCTCAATCGCTACGGCGTCGTCACCCGCGAGGTGGCACAGGCGGAGGGGCTTCCGGGCGGCTTCACCACGCTGCACGACGTGTTCGTCGGACTCGAGGAGGCCGGCCGCATCCGGCGCGGCTACTTCGTCGGCGGCGTGGGCGCGATGCAGTTCGCGCTGCCCGAGGCGCTCGATCACCTGCGCGCACTGCGCACGGCACCGGAGCTCCCCGAGGTCGTGCACGTCGCCGCGAGCGATCCGGCGAACCCATGGGGCGCGCTCTTGAAGTGGCCGGCGCTCGAGGGCGTGGAGGGCACGCGCGGCCCCACTCGAACCGCGGGAGCGCGCGTGATTCTCGTGGATGGCGGGCTCCGGGCTCACCTCGCGAAGCTGGGAAGACAGCTGCTCGTGTGGCTCCCGGAAGAGGAGCCAGAGCGTTCGCGCGTTGGACGTGCGGTGGCGGAGCGGGTCGCGGCGCTGGGATCGCTCGGGGAGCCGAAGCTCATCTTCGAGATCAACGGGCGACCCGCGGAGGAGCACCCGCTCGCGGCGTACCTCATGCGCGCGGGCTACACCGGCTCGTCGCAGGGACTGTTCCTCTCGAGACCCGCGACGCTCGTTGCTGCGACCGCGAGTCTCGGCGGGGGCCTGCTTGCCGACGACTCTGCGTCCGACTCTGCAACCGACGAAGCGGAGGAAGAAGACGAAGACGACGAGGCCGAAGAGACCCAGTCGTACCGGCCGAAGGACGCGGAGGGCTGATGCCGGAGGGCGATACGATCTTCCGCGCCGCGCGGATGCTGGACCGGGCCCTCACCGGCCGCGCCGTCACGCGCTTCGACGCGCAGTTGGTCTCGGTGCGGGACGTGGATCGCGTGAGTCCCTTCACCGGACGAACCGTCACCGCCGTTCGCGCGCAGGGCAAACACCTCCTCATGTCGTTCGACGGCGACCCGCCGCTGACGCTGCGCACGCACATGCGGATGAACGGGAGCTGGCACATCTACCGTCCCGGCGAAGCCTGGCGGCGCGGCGCGTGGCGCGCGCGGATCGTGATCGAGACGGACGCGTTCGTGGCCATCGCGTTCGACGTGCAGGAGGCGGAGGTGCTGACGGACGAGGCGCTCGCGCGGCACGGACGGTTGCGAAAGCTGGGCCCGGATCTGCTCGCGCCGGAGTTCGACGAGGACGAGGCGCTCCGGCGTCTTCGCGAACGGCCGGACCTCGCGCTGGAGGACGCGCTGCTCAACCAGCGGGTGCTCGCTGGCGCCGGCAACGTCTTCAAGTCCGAGATCCTCTTCGCGGTGCGCGTACACCCCGAGCGGCGCGTGCGCGAGGTGGACGACGAGACGCTGCGACGAATGCTGAAGGTCGCGCGGAAGTACCTCGTGGCCAACGTGCGCGACGACAGCGGGGGCGCCATGGTCACCTACACCGGCTTCCGCAGAACGACCGGACGGGCGGACCCGGGTGAGCGGCTCTGGGTCTATGGCCGCATCCACCAGCCTTGCCGCGTGTGCGGTACGCCCGTGCAGATGCGCCGCCACGGAGACGGCGCGCGCAGCTCCTACTTTTGCCCTCGTTGCCAGCCGCCGCCGGACGCCACGCCGCACGAGCGAGGCGAAGGGACCGCGCCTCGATAGCCCAGGCCCAACGTCACGCCCGACCGTCGTTCCACTGCCGAAGCGCCTTCTCGAACGGGCGGTCGAGCTCGGGGTCGGACGTGCCCTTCACGCTCGCATTGATGAGCGCTGGTGACGCGGCCTCGTTCTTCTTCACCGCCTCCGACAGCGCGCGCGCGGCAGCGGAGAGCGCAGGCCTGGGCCCCGGGGCTTCGTCCGCGGCGATGACCAGATCCTTCCCGTGGTGCGCCACCGCCACCATCCGCTTCGTGTCGTGGAGCGCGGCCTCGACCTCCGCTCGGAAGCCGCGGCTCCGGAAGCGTCCCTCCGCGCGCGCGTCGAGCAGCTCCGCCTGCAGCGCTCGCAGCAGGGGAAACACGTCGTCGAACGGCTCGGGTGCAACGACCGCCCGAGCGGCCTCTCCCCACGCGAGGCGGTCCGCTGCCAGCGCCCAATCGTGAGCGAGCGCGGTCCGCGCGATCTCCAGCCGTCGCCGCAGCACCGCGCGGAGCCGGAAGAGCGAGACGAGCAGGTTCATCGCCAGCGCCGAAGAGGCGCCGGTGAGGACGGACGCGAGCCGGTGCTCGAGGGTGACGCCGAAGCTCTGGCTCGGGATGAGCAGCACGTAGAACACGGTGAACGCGCCGACGATGTACGCACCGCCGAGGCCCGTCCGGAACGCGAGCCACACGGTCGCGAAGGTGGCGATGATCAGCGTGTACATCACCGGCAGCACCATGCCGACGAGCACCGCAATGGTGCCGCCGAGCAGGCTCGCGGCGAGCTGATCGAACCCGCGACGGACGCCGCCGTACACGGAGGGCGCGGTGCAGACGACCGCGACGAACGGCGCCGAGAGCCGGTCCGTCACACCGAACAGGTCCACCACCAGCACCGACAGCAGCGCGGCGAGCGCGGCCTTTCCCGCGATGTAGAGCGGGTCCGCGAGCTTCGGGCTCACCATGTCACGCGTGGGAGAAGCGGCGCTGCCGCAACGTGGAGCACGAACATCATGGGCGCGCCTTCTAGGCGAGCCGTGCGAACGCGCAAGGGGCTAGGGCGCGGTCGCAGCGCCCGGACGGGGGAGGAACATCGGCGCGCCGGGCCCCAGCGGGATCTCGAAGACGAGCCACACCACCAGCAGCGCCGACCACACGACGAGGAAGACCAGCGTGTAGGGAAGCATCGTGGCCACGATGGTGCCGATGCCGGCGCTCCGGTCGTAGCGCTGCACGAAGGCGATGATCAGCGCGAAGTAGCTCATCATCGGCGAGATGATGTTCGTCACGCTGTCGCCCACGCGGTAGGCGGCCTGCACGAGCTCCGGCGAGTAGCCGAGGAGCATGAACATCGGCACGAAGATCGGCGCCATGATCGCCCACTTCGCGCTCGCGCTCCCCATGATGAGGTTCAGCGCCGCGGAGAGCAGCACGAACGCGATCATCAACGGGATGGGCCCGAGCCCCAGCGCCTGCAACGCGCCCGCGCCCTTCACCGCGACGATGAGCCCGAGGTTCGACCAGTTGAACCAGGCGACGAACTGCGCCGCGAAGAAGACGAGCACGAGGTACGAGCCCAGCGTCTCCATCGACTTCGACATGCCGCGCAGGAGATCCGCGTCGCTCTTCACCGTCCTCGCGCCGATGCCGTAGGCCGCGCCCACCAGCGCGCCGAGCACGAAGATCAACGAGACGATGCCGGACATGAACGGCGACTTCAGCAGCGAGCCCGTGGCCGGATCGCGCAGGAAGCCGCTCTCCGGAACGGTCCCCCACAGCATCAGCGCGCCGAGCACCGCGGCAGTGACGCCGGCGAAGAGGAGGCCGCGCTTCTCGTGCGGCTCGAGGCTCTTCAGCGCGGTGCTCTCCTCTGTCGCCGCGCCCTCCGGAGGCTTGTAGGGCCCGAGCCTGGGGACGACGATCTTCTCCGTCACCCACGTCCCCGCGGCGGCGATGACGAAGGTGGAGACGAACATGAAGTAGTAGTTGGCCGCCGGGTTGACCTGGTAGCCCTTCTGCACGATCTGCGCGGCCTCCTCGGAGAGCCCGGCGAGCAGCGGATCGATCGTCCCCAGCAGGAGGTTCGCGCTGTAGCCGCCGGACACGCCGGCGAAGGCCGCGGCCATGCCCGCGATCGGGTGACGGCCCACCGCGAGGAAGATGATCGCCGCCAGCGGGACGAGCAGCACGTAGCCCACCTCCGACGCGGTGTTGGAGAGCACGCCGGCGAAGACGAGCACGAAGGTCAGAAGGCGCCTCGGCGCGGTGAGCACGAGCAGGCGCAGCGCTGCGCCGATGAGCCCGGTCCCCTCGGCCACGCCGATGCCGAGCATCGCCACCAGCACCGTCCCCAGCGGCGCGAAGCCGGTGAAGTTCGTCACCATCCCGGTGAGGATCCGGTGCAGGCCCTCGACGGAGAGGAGGTTCTCCGGCCGCATCGTCTTGCCGGTGCTCGGGTGCACGACCTCCACGCCGCTGGCGTACGCGATCCACGAACCGACGAGCACCAGCAGCGCGAGCGAGAAGAAGAGCGTGGCCGGATGGGGCAGGGCGTTGCCCACCCGCTCGACCACGGAGAGAAAGCGCTGGAGCGCGGAGCGGCGGGGGGCCGGTGCGGAATCGATCATGGTGAGTCTCCACGCACGGTTCTACGCGTGCGAAGGAGACTCGGCGAGAACTCAGCCCGCGAGGAGCGCTCGAATGAGGCGCGGCTCCTGGTTCGACAGGTGCTCCCACGAGAGCCCCATCGATTCGAGCAGCGTGGCGTTGATGTCCGCCGGCCGCAGCGGATGGCCCGACGCGGAGACGAGCCCGCTGTCGAAGTCCACGCGCTGCGCCGCCATGCCCACGTCGCTCGAGGCGCCGATGAGCCGGTTGCCGCGGATGCCGGGCCCTGCCACCAGCGCGCTGGAGGAGAGGTGGTGGTCGCGTCCGTCGCGTCCGTTGATCAGCGGCGTGCGCGAGAACTCGCTGAACACGACCAGCGTGGTGTGGTCCCACACCTTTCCCACGCCGTCCGGCGCGTCCGTCGCCTTGAGGTGGTCGATGAGCAGGCCCAGGGCCTCGAAGCCCGCGCGCAGCTTGGTGGCGTGGTCGACGTCCCAGTCGTTGTGGTCGTCGAGGTCGTTCTGGATCATCACCGAGACGGCCTGCGACACGCCGGTGCTCAGCGCATGCGCGGCGAGCGCGGCCCGGCCCTTCGGCCCGTTGAGGTCGGTGGAGGTGGCGATCTTCATGTTCGCGAAGAGTGGCGCGACCTCCGGCCCCGGCGCGGTGAGGCTGAAGTTGAAGAGGTCGTACTTCTGCGACTTGAGCATCGCGCGGGCCTTCGCGCGGCTCTCCCGGTAGAGGGTGATCGCGCCTGTGCCGTCGAGCGCTTGCTGCTCGCAGGTGCGCTCGTGCTCGTAGGCCTCCAGCGCGCTGTCGGTGTCTCCGGTCAGCTGCACGCCGAGCGGCCGGAGCACGCTGCGCACGTCGTCCGCGGTGCGCACGGAGATCGGCGCCGAATAGGCCGGCATCCCCTCGTTGTAGGACTCGGTGTTGATGGAGAGGTTCGGCAGGTCGCGCATCTGGCCGCGCTGCCATGCGACGGCGGTGGTGAGCGCGCTGCCGTTGGCGGCGAGCCCGCGCGGGAACTTGCCGGTGATGAAATAGCGGCGGCCCACCTCGTGGGTGAGCGTGTCCATCGCCACGCCGCGGCAGATCGCGAGGTCGAGGTAGTGCTTCGACAGCGCGTCGGGGATCGCCGGTCCGAAGACGAGGTTCCCCTTCTGCTGCACGCCGCTCGGGTTGCCCGCGAGCACCTGCTCGACCCACGGATCCTGCACGCGGTCGTAGCCGGGGAGGATGCGCGTCTGCGTCGCGTTCGCCGCGCTGAACTGCACGTTGGAGCGCGGGTCCAGGATGAGCAGCTGGTCCCAGCCGCCGGAGAAGTACACCGAGAGGAGGTAGCGCGTGGGGACGTCCGCGGCGCGCGCCTCGAAGGGTGTGAAGCCGGTGCGCAGCGCGACCGCACCGCCTGCGAGGCCGACGATCTCGAGGAAGCGGCGGCGCGACAACGAAGAGGGAGTCTTCATGTTCGTCTCTCGTGCGGCCTAATAGAGGTGGAACTCGGGATCGGTGAGGAGCGCGACACAGACCGCATGCCAGCCCACGCGGACCTGCGTCTGCGTCGGGTTCGCGGCGTTGTTCGACGCCTTCTTCACCACCGTGTCGAAGAGGGTGCGCAGCGCGGCCACGCGTTCGGATGCCTGCGGATCCGTCTCCGGGATCATCACGCCGTGGAAGCGCAGCTTGAGGTAGCGCAGGTTCCGGTCGATGCCCTCCGGGTTCTTCGCCACCGTGTCGGTGCGCTCGACGAAGCGGGTCATCACGCGCTCCGCCATGTCCGCCTTCACGTTGTCCGCCGCCAGCGCGCGGTTGCACGCGTCACGGGCAGCGTCGCCCATGAACTTCGCGTAGAGCGCGGAGGGCTCCACCGCGTCCTCGGTGATGTTGAGGAAGTCCGCGGTGCCCAGCGCGCCGCCGTAGCGGTCGAAGCCGCTCTGCGTCGAGGAGGTCATCCACGAGATGGGCACGCCGTTCACGTCGTTGCCCAGCACCGTCACCAGCGAGGAGCGCACCTGGGGGACGGTGAGCCTGCGCACCTGCGCGGACGGAGGACCCTCTGAAGGTGGCTCCTCGAGCGGCGGGTGATCGATGGGGAGCACCGGCGTGGGCGGCGCGACCTCCACCGTCGGTCCGGTCGAACCTGCCGGTGGCCCGTTCGTCGAGGGCAACTGCTCACAGCCGGCGAGCCCCAGCGCAGACGCCGCGCAGGCAGCCAGCGCACAGTGGCGAAAAAGCGAAACGCGCGCGCGCATTAGCGGACCCTCCGGTACTGCGGCAGGGAGACGACCCTCTCCACCAGCCACGGATAGCTGTACTCGTTCTGCGTGAACCCGCTGGCGAGCGACTGCATGAGCTCGAGCTCGTCCGCCGACTCACCCGAGACGCGCAGCTCGCGCTTCACGAAGTGGGCGAACACGCGCTTCACCGTGCAGCGTGCGAAGGCGCCGGTCTCGATGAGCTGCTGCGCCCGGCCCCGAGGTCCCTCGTCGTACGCGGCCTGGATGTGCGGATAGACGTCCGCGAACTGCAGCGGCTGCAGCCAGCCACGCCTCGGCGCGCCGGACTCGGTGACGTAGAAGCGGCGGCAGAAGGCGCTGGGGTTGTTGGAGGCGCAGGCCGTGTTCTGCGGCGGGAAGCGGGTCGCGTCGGTCATCAGCGTGGTGCCGGCCTCCGCGAACTTGCCGAAGCGCGCCGCGAGCGGCTCGAGCACCTCGTGGCAGTACTGGCAGCTGCACCGGTTCATCAGATCGTCGGTGGTGGTGGAGCAGCCCTGCTGCGTGGGCAGCACCGCGGGCGGCGCGAAGTGCTCGCATTCGAAGGCGATGCGCTGGCGGTTCGCTCGGCCGCGGTCGGTCTGGAAGCGGAGCAGGTAGGCCGGCAGCGTGAGCACGCCTGCGTGCATCGGACCGCGATCGACCTTCACCCAGGTGTCGTCGGTGAAGGGCAGGTCGGCGATCGTCTCGTCCGGATCGGCGACGTTGAAGGTGAGGCTCAGGTTGTAGTGCCCGGCGAGGTGCCGCTTCCAGAAGGCGATCTTCCCGTTCTGCCACGCGGTCGTGGAGAGCAGCAGGTCCGTGTAGGGCCTGCCGCCGACAGTGACCTCGTCCACCTGCCGGCCCATCTGCTCGCGCAGCGCGTCGCGAATGGGCGTCTCCACCGGCGTTGCGCTCTGAGGGTGGCACCACTGGAGGTTCGGACCGCAGCCGCACTCGCGCCTGCCGTCCGCATCCGAGGAGCCGCAGCTCACCGTGCGCGCGTTGGCACCGCTGCCGATGACGACCGTCGGCGTCAGCTGCGCGTCGTAGGCGCAGACCTTCACCTGCGTGCCCGGCGCCCAGTACGGCTCCACCATCCGCCAGCCCTCCTGGCGCGTCTCGGTGGTGGTGCCCTTGTTCTCGTACACGATGTGATCCGGATGCGGACGGAACTGGCCGGGGAACGCGGGATCGAAGTTCGTCTGCTCGAAGTCGCCGCACTGCGCGCCGTGAGCCGTCGTCACCAGATCGGTCACGCCGCGATAGGTGCGCCGCTTGCCGGTGGAGCTGATCGCCTGCGCGCCGAAGGTCAGCGCGGTGAGCCGCGCGTTGGTGCCGACCCAGCGCACGTTGGACACGTTCGGCCAGAGCAAGGACTCGTGGTAGCGCCGCGCGACGAGGCGGAAGCCTTCGGACGTCATCCACTCCTTCACCCACGCCTCGGGCACGGTGTCGTGCTCGGCGAGCGCTTCGTACTCCTCGTACGAGGGCACATGGCCGCGCAGGTCGAGCGAGAGCCGGCGCAGCAGCTGGTACTTGTCCAGCGTCTGCTCCTCCCCGTCGATCGCGCACTGTTCCGGCTGGGTCTGCGCGCGTGCGGACGCCGGCATCAACGCCGCCGCGGCGAGCGCGCACAGGCCCAGCGCGGCAATACGGGCGGGGAAGGGGACGGGACTTCTCGTCGGGCTCGGTTTCGGGCTCAAGGCTTCATCCCTCCGGCAACCCAGCGCAGCACGACCGAGTACTGCTGCCGGGTGAGGATCTCCACGCTCTGCGGCGGCATCGGCGACGCGCCGTCCGCCTCCAGGCGGATCACGATGCGATCCGCTTTCTGCTTCGCGACCTCGTAGTCCTCGAGGTCGATGATCGGCGCGCCGTTGCCGTGCTTGTGACAGCCGGCGCAGTGCTCGCCGAGGAACGGCTTCACGTGCTGCGCGAAGCTCACCGGCGCGCCCGTGAGGAGGCGCACCAGCTTGCCGTCGTCGGTCATCCAGGTGTCTCCCGCGCCGTCACGCGCCACGCCCGGCGAAGGCCCGGTGCGATCCGCGAGCTTCACCAGCCCGCTGCCGCCCAGTTGAAGGACCTGCGTATCCGTCGAGACGAACACCTGCGCGCCGATCCCGGCGAAGACGGAGCGGACGGCGGGCGCCTCTTCGGTCTCCGACGCCACCAGGGCGTGCCGCGACCAGTGGCCCTCGGCGTCGCGCACCATCAGGCCTCGGCTGGTGCCGAAGAAGAGGAAGCCCGCTTCGCTCCGATCCACCGCGTGCACGGTGCCGAAGTCCTCGACGAGGAGCTTCGCGGTGCGGGCGTTCACGTCGAGCGAGTAGAGCGCTCCCCCCGCGCTCACGAGACCCAGGCCTTCGCCCAGCGCGACCACCGCGTCCGGCACTACGTCCACCTTCAACCGAAGATCGTGCAGGCCACCGGAGGTCACCACCCAGACGCGGCCCGCCTCGGCGTTTCGCGGCAGGAGCCAGAGCTCTTCGTCCGCACCCTCGCCGTGCGACGAGACGTGAGCCACCGGTCCCGGCAGCGTGCTGCTCAGCGGCGAGTGGTAGAGCGCGCCGTCGAGATCGTGGAAGAGCCCCGTCTCAGCCGCGGCGAGCACACCGCCGTTGCCACGCCGCGCGATGGAGTGGATGGCGCCGGTGCTCTCCGGCTCGCCCGCCGCGTGACGAGGCGGGAGCGCGACGACCTGATCCGTCAGATCCGGATGCGCCGCCCACAGGCCCACCGAGGTCCCGACGAGCGCGCGTCCCTGTGCGACGGAGAGCGCGGTCGGGGAAGCGGATTCGGGGAGCGACGGCGCCACGCGATCGAACGCGCCGAGATCCTGTGGTGCCTCGTGGACGAGCTCCACCTGCACCTTCTCGTCGCGCGCGGGCGGATCCGGCTTGATGATCTGCTCGCTCTCTCCCGTGCACGCGAGCGCGCTGAAGACCAACGCGCCTGCGAGAACGCAGAGAGGGAAGGGGAGCGGAGCGGGAGGCGACACGTCGCGCTGCATCGGGGTCCTGACGCTGACGAAGAGGCTCGGGGCCGCACGCGGGAAGCGGCCGGCCGAGCATACGTCAGGGACACCGTTTCAACGCAAAGGGCCGGGACCCTGGGGCGTGAGTTCGCCGGCGAGCGGTGTGCGCATGAAGCGGTGGATCTGCTCCATGGACCTGCACGTGCCCAGCGCCTGCATCAGCTTCACCAGCGCGGCCGAAGGCGTCATGTCGCCGCCTTCGATGAGGCCGTACTCGAGGCCCAGCGCGCCCGACTCGTAGAGCGAGAGGTTCACGCCGTTGCGGTGCGCCTGGCTCACCACCACCAGCGGGATCTCACGCGCCTGGGCCTCGCGAAGGAACGGACGCAGCGAGCGCTCCGACTTCGCCGAGGTGGGGAAGGTGCCCGCACCGTAGGCCTCCACCACCATGCCCTTCACGTGCGGAAGCAGCGCGAGCGGGAGCTTCGGATCCATGCCGGGGAAGACCTTCAGCAGGAACACGCGAGGCTCCAGACGATCCTCCAGCTTGAACTGGCCGCGCGGCTTCAGCCCTTCGCTGAACGTGGCGTCCACGCCGAGGGTGCCCAGCTCCGGGAAGTTCGGGCTCTCGAACGCGTCGTACTCGCTGACCTTCACCTTGCGGACGCGGTTGCCGCGGTAGAGGTGCGAGTCGAAGCACACCGTCACCTCCTTCGGACCGCGCAGCGCGGAGGTCACCGCATCCACGAGGTTCAGCCGCGCGTCGGAGCGGATCTCTCCCAGCGGCCGCTGCGAGCCGGTGACGACCACCGCCTTGCGCAGGCCGCGCAGCATGAAGGAGAGCGCGCTGGCCGTGAACGCGAGCGTGTCGGTGCCGTGCGTGACCACCGCGCCGTCGAACTCGGAGAGGCGTTCGTGGAGCCGGCGCGCCATGCCCTGCCAGATCTCCGGCTGCATCTCCGCGCTGTCGATGTTGCAGAAGACCTCGAGCTCGAGGTCCGCGAGCTCGAACAACTCCGGCGCGCGCTTCGCGAGGGTGCGGGTGAAGGACGCGGGCTTCAGCGCCTCGGGCCGGCTGCCCGCCATGCCGAGGGTGCCGCCCGTGTGCAGCAGGAGGATGCGAGGCATGGCGCTCCTTTACAGCCCGACACCCCATGCTACAACCGCCGCGCCGTGCCCGGCCCCTCTCGGAAAACGCCCCTGGCTGTCGCGCTGGCCCTCGCGTCCGCGCTCACGGTCCTCGTCACCTCCACCGCCTGCACCCGCGCCGCGAAGCCGGACTCGCCCGTGCCCACGGACGCGCCCACCGAGCAGGCACGCGGGGACGAACACGCGCACCCGCAAGAGAAGAAGGGCCCGCTGGATGTGCCGGGCATGGACTTCTCCCAGTTGCCGCCCGCCGCGCAGGGGGAGCTCGCCGCGGTCTTCACCGACGAGTTCTGCTACTGCGGTTGTCCCCACACGCTGGGCGCGTGCCTCACCGAGCACACCGAATGCCGTCACGCGAAGCGGATGGCGCGGCTCGCGGCAGGCGTCGCTTCGGCGGGGCACTCGTCGAACGAGATCATCGTGCTGCTCTCGCGCTACTACCTCTCGTTCCGCGAGCGCGCGGAGATCCCGGTGGACCCGAAGCTCTGCCAGGGACCGGCGGACGCGAAGGTCACGGTCGTCGAGTTCTCCGACTTCGAGTGCCCCTACTGCGCGATGGCGGTGCCGCAGCTCGAGGCCTTTGCTGCCGCCAACGCGGAGCAGGTGCGGCTGTGCCACGTGCCGTTCCCGCTGCCCGGTCATCCGAACGCGCTTCCCGCCGCGCAGGCCGCACTGCTCGCGCGTGACCGCGGTCACTTCAAGGCGATGCACCACGCGCTGTTCGAGCAGCAGGCGCAGCTGTCGCAGCCGAAGATCCTCGAGCTGGCGGAGAAGGTGGGCGTCTCTCGCGCGGAGGTGACGAAGGCGTGGGAGAGCGGCGCGTACCGGGACGAGATCGATCGCGCGCGGGAGCTGGGCAGGCGGCTCGGCGTCAACGGCACGCCCACCGTGTTCGTGAACGGGCGTCGCTACGAGCTCGGGTACTCGCCGGATCCGCTGCGCCACACGCTCGAGGACGAGCTCGAGTGGCAGGCCAACGGCGGCTGGGCAAAGGACTAGCCGGTGTCGCGCTTCCGACTGGGACAGGGACGACTGGAGGCACTCGACGACGAGGCGCGCCGGACGATCGGTGCGCGCTCGGACGAGTGGGAGCAGCTCGTCACCTCGCCGGATCTCTTCTGGCTGGTGCGCTCGCCGCCGCAGGGTGGACAGGCGCCGACGCCGCGCGTGGTGCTCGCCGGTGACGCGTCCGGCTTTCCGCTCTCGGACCTCATCGCCTTTCTCAGCCAGTCGCGCTGGACCGGCGCGGTGCGCGTGCAGGACGGCAACGGTGTACGCGCGATCCAGCTGAAGGACGGCGAGATCCGCGGCGCGCATTCGGACAGCCCGGCGGACAAGCTCGGCGAGGTGATCGTCCGGCTCGGGTACACCACCCGCGAGGTGCTCGACGAGGTGCTCGAGCAGCATCCGCCATCCCGGCTCGGTCGCGCGTTGATCGAACGCGGTGTGCTGCAGTCGCACGACCTGTGGAAGTGCATCAATCACCAGGTCAGCGAGATCTTCCACGCGCTGGTGCTCTGCCGCGAGGGCACGTTCACGCTCGTGGATCAGGAGCCGGACGACAAGACGACGACCAACGTCCAGCTCTCGCTGCAAAGCCTCTTGATGGATTCCATCCGCAAGGTCGACGAGCTCGCGCACTTCCGGAAGCGCATCCCGCATGGGCGCATGTACGTGCTGCCGCGCGGGACCTCGGACGGACGGCTCGAGGCGGAGGAGGACGCGGTGCTCGCGCTGGTGGACGGGACGCGCACCGTGCAGGAGCTGGGATCGCTCGCGCGCCTGAGCGAGTTCGATGCGACGCGCGTCGTGTTCCGGTTGCTGGAGGGGAAGTACGTGCAGGTCTCGCAAGAGCCGCTCGCGCGTCCGCCGCAGGTCCAGTCAACGCCGACGGGTCGTGCTCCCGCCAACACGGTGCGCGAAGTCGCAACGGCCGCGTTCGCGAAAGGGAGCGCCGCCGCCGTCGCGCAGGAGCCCGCGAACGTGCGCCCACCTGCCACGGAGTCGGCACCGCTCACGCCGGCGCGTGATCCCCGTCACGTGGTGCGCGTCTTCAACCGGATCTTCGACGAGATCCGCGGCGAGGTGGAGCAGCAGGACATGGCGCGCGAGCTCATCGCCGCGGCGAACGCAGCGCTCGGCGGCAAGGCGCTCAGCACGTCGCCGGTGCTGGAGGACGTGCTCTTCAACGCGCGTGGACAGCTCTCGGAAGAGGAGCTCCTCTCGCGCTTCGAGTCGGTGCGAGCAGAGCTCGGTTCGGAACCGGTCGCGTCACTGCGGCACGCGCTCTCGGAAGTGATGTTCTTCCTCCTCTTCGAGGCGGGCGAGCTGCTCGAGTCGCGGCAGGACGAAGCGCTCTCGCAGCGGGTGAAGGCGCTGCTCGCGCCCCTGGACGAGGCGTAGCGTGACGGGTGACGCAGAGCGACCGCGGCTGACGGAAGACCTGCCCGGCTGTGGCGGCCTCTTCAAGGCGGTGCCCGAGGACTTCGAGGTGGAGGAGCTGCCCGCCTACGACCCGTCCGGCGAGGGCAGTCACCTCTACTTCTGGATCGAGAAGCGGGGCCGCGAGACGCCGGAGATCGCGCGCGCGCTGGCCAAAGCCGCGGGCGTGGATGAGCGTGAGGTCGGCTACGCGGGCCTCAAGGATCGGCAGGGGATCACGCGCCAGCTCTTCAGCGTGCCGGCAGGCTCGCCGTCAGCGCCGGTGGACGCGTGGGTCGCCGCCGCCGAGGCGCTGGAGGGCGTGAAGGTCCTGTGGACGCGCCGCCACGGCAACAAGCTGCGGACCGGGCATCTGCGCGGGAACAGGTTCATCGTGCGGCTGCGCGGCGTCTCGCATCCGGAGCACGTGGCCCCGAAGCTCGAGCGCCTCGAGCGCGTGGGCCTGCCGAACTACTTCGGCGCGCAGCGCTTCGGACGCGGTGACGACAATGCGGCGCTGGGCCGCCGGTTGCTGAAGGGAGAGCGGCTAGAGCGCGCTCCGTCTGCATTCCAGCGGCGCCTCTACCTCAGCGCGTTCCAGTCGCTGCTCTTCAACCGTGCCCTGTCGGAGCGCGTGCGCGAGGGGACGCTCGACCGCGCGCTGATGGGCGACGTGATGGAGAAGACCGAGAGCGGCGGGCTCTTCGTCTGCGCTGCGCCCGAGGTGGACGCGCCGCGCGTGACCGCGTGGGAGATCTCACCCGCCGGTCCCATGTTCGGTCCGAAGATGCGCGCGGCCGAAGGCGAAGTGGCCCAGCGCGAGGCGCGTCTGCTGGAGGAGGCGGGCGTGACGCTCGGCGACTTCCGGCGCGGCAAGGGCGAGACGGAGGGCGCGAGACGCGCGTACCGCGTGAAGCCCGGCGAGCTCTCCTGGTCGAGCGAAGAGGACGTGCTCACCCTGCGCTTCACGCTCCCGAAGGGCAGCTACGCCACCGTGCTGCTCGACGAGCTGATGGAGCCTGTGCGGCGCTGAAGAGCGCTCACAAGCTCAGGCTCAGAGGCTCTCGAGGTACGTCGCCGCCTGCTTCGCGATGTACAGGGCGAGCCCCATCTCCACCTCGGTGAACTGCGGACCGTCGCGCCGGTTGAGGATCTGCAGGCAGCCGAAGGTGCGGCCGTCGTCGCTCATCATCGGCGCGCAGAGCACGCTCTTCGGCGTGTAGTTCACCTTCTGCGCCACCACCGAGTAGTAACGCGGGTCCTTCTGGATGTCGGAGAGCGCGATCGCCACGCCCTCCAGCGCGGAGAAGCCGGCGACGCCGCTGCCGGCCGGGATGGTGAGCTTCGCGCTGAGGAGCTCCTTCGCGCGCGGTCCACGCACTGCCTCGAAGGTGAGGTCTCCGGTGGACGCGTCGGCGCCGAACACCGTGCCGGCCTCGGCGGGGATCTTCTCCAGCGCGAGGTCGAGCAGGAAGTAGAGCGCCGCCTGCCGATCCTTCTGCGCATAGACGTCCTGTACGCGCTCGAAGACCTCGGCGAGGAGATCCTCGATCTGCTCCTTGCGATCTCTCTGCGGCTCGCGGCCGATCTTCCCGGTGACCGGACGGGTGGGGGCCTCGAGCTCCACCACCGCTTCCGGCTCCACGCGCCCGCGGTTCAGGCCGGGTGAGGTCTGCCGCTTCTCCTTCTCCTTGTCCTTCTTCTTCTCGTGCTTCGGAGTCGGCGCGGCCTTCGGGGCGGGCGCTGAAGCGGGCGCGGGCAGAGGCTCCACCAGCGTCTTCGCGGCCTCGGGAGGCGGCGGCGCGGAGGCCGGGGAGGGGAGGGCCGTGAGCGCGGAGAACGGACGCGGCTCGATGATCGTGACCGCCTCGCGCATCGGAGACGCAGCCGGCGCGGGCGCGGTCGCCGCCGCGGGCGCCACGGCAGGGGCAGCCGGCGAGGGCGGCTCCCACTCATCCGTCCCCTCATCGCGCGAGGTGATCGTGGGCGGAGGTGCAGGCGGGGCCTCGGGAGCGGCCGCCTTCTTCGGCTGGGCCTTCTCGCTCTCCGCATCGGTCAGCTCGCGGATGCGGAACACGCGGCCGGACGCGGGATCGGTGACGTGCACCGACTCGTCGTCCTGGATGTCCACGAGGACGTTCTGCGTCGCCGCGCCCTGTTCGCCGAGCTTCTGCAGCCCGGTCTTCAGCGCCGCCATCCAGTTGGCGGCGTCGACGCGGAAGGTGACGTTGAAACCGGAAGCGTCCGCGGCGGGGATGAAGACCTCGAACCTGGCCATGAGGGCTTCGCTAGCACTGTCCGCCGCGAGGCGTCTACGTCCGGCCGATGCCGTAGTAGTCGAACCCGTTGGCGCGCACCGTCTTCGGGTCGAAGAGGTTGCGGCCGTCGAAGAGCACGTGCCCGCGCATCAGCGCCTTCATCCGCTCGAGGTCGGGCCTGCGGAAGTCGTTCCACTCGGTGCAGAGGAAGAGCCCGTCCGCGCCTTCGACGGCGCCGTACGCGTCGTGCGCGAGCAGCACCCGATCCCCGAACCTGCGCTCCGCCACCTCGCGCGCCACCGGGTCGTAGGCCTGCACGCGTGCGCCCTTGCCGATGAGGCCTTCGATGAGCTCCACCGCCGGGGCCTCGCGCATGTCGTCCGTCTTCGGCTTGAACGCGAGTCCCCACACAGCGAACGTCTTGCCCGCGAGGTCTCCTCCGAAGTGCTTCAGCGCCTTGGTGAGGAGCACCCGCTTCTGGCGCTCGTTGGTGCGCTCCACCGCTCGGAGCAGATCGAACTCGATGCCGTGATCGCGCGCAGAGGCCACCAGCGCCTTCACGTCCTTGGGGAAGCACGAGCCGCCGTAGCCGATGCCGGGGAAGAGGAACGGGTAGCCGATGCGCTTGTCCGCGCCCATCCCCTTGCGCACCGCGTCCGCGTCCGCGCCCACCTTCTCGCACAGGCAGGCGATGTCGTTCATGAACGAGATCCGCGTCGCGAGCATCGCGTTCGCCGCGTACTTCGTCAGCTCTGCCGAGCGCGTGTCCATGAAGAGGATGGGGTTCTCGGTGCGGACGAACGGCGCGTAGAGCTCGCCCATGAGCTTTCTCGCGCGCTCGCTCTCCGCGCCGATGACCACCCGGTCCGGCTTGAGGAAGTCGGCGACCGCCGCGCCCTCCTTCATGAACTCGGGATTGGAGACGACGTCGAACTCCACCCCCGCGGTTCGGGCGAGGACCTCCTTCACCTTGTCCGCGGTCCCCACCGGAACGGTGCTCTTGTCCACCACCACCGTGTACTGCTTCATCGCGCGGCCGATCTGGTCCGCCGCGTCGAGCACGTACTGCAGATCGCAGTCGCCGCTCTCGCCCTCGGGCGTGCCCACCGCGATGAACACGACCTGCGCCCTCGCCACCGCCGGCGCGAGCTCGGTGGTGAAGTGCAGCCGCTTCTTCGCCACGTTCTTCCGGAGGATCTCCTCCAGCCCCGGCTCGTAGATGGGGATGCGTCCCTCGCGCAGCGAGAGGATCTTGCCTTCGTCCACGTCCACGCACGTGACGTCGTTGCCCGAGTCCGCAAAGCAGGTGCCCGCGACCAGACCGACGTAACCCGTTCCCACCACCGCGATCTTCACGTCAGCAACCCTCCCACCGTTCCGTCCCGGAATCCTGCCCGTTCCCGCGCGCGATCTAGCTCGCGTTGCCGCTGACGCGCCTGCCTGCCCGCCGCTCCTGGGCCTCGCGCAGATATCCCACGAGCTCCTCCGCCCGGTGCGCCGCCGTGTGTGCCGAGAGGATCTTCCTTCTCGCGCGCGCGCCGATCGCCAACCGCTCGTCCTCGCCCAGCTCCCGCACCGCCCGGAGCGTGTCCGCCGCCGACCGCGCGAAGAGGATCTCCCGTCCCGGTTCGAAGAGCTCCTCGAGGCCCGGCCACACGTCGCTCACCACCGGCACGCCGCACGCCGCGGCTTCGAAGAGCCGCACCGAAGGAGACCAGCCCGCGCGCACCATGTCCGCCCTCGTCACGTTCAGCGTGAAGCGCTGCGCGTTGTACCAGCCACAGTGCTTCGGCGGCGGCAGGTGACTCTCGCGCTCCACGTTCCGCGGCCACGCGAGGTCTTCGGGATACTGCGGACCGACGACCGCGAACCTTCCCTCCGGCCAATGGCGCGCCGCCTCGAGCATCAGCGCGTCGAGCACCGGCTGCCGGTCCGCGCTCCACGTCCCGAGGTAGCCGAGATCCCAGCGCGGCGCGCAGGCCTCCGGGAAGTACAGCGAGGGATCGACGCTGCAGTAGAGGGCGCGCGCGGCGGGTGAGCCCAGCTCGCGTTCGATGCGCCGGAGCGTGGGGCCGCCGGTGAAGGAGAGGTACACGTCGTAGCCCGGCACGAGCTCCGGCGAGAGGTACTCGAAGTCTCCGCGCGAGAGCTTCGCCAGCGTGACCGGCGTGTCGATGTCGTAGAAGCCGGTGACGCCGCGCGCGGTCTGCTGCACCCACCGGCCCACCGCCACGCCGTCAGGAACGTACGAGCCGACGATGACGACGTCCGCGTTCCGCACGCTCTCTTCGAAGCGCGACCGCAGCTCGTCGAGCGACGCGTAGAGCGAGGTCCGGCACCAGGGCGGCTCCGGCATGTCGCGGTTCTGCGCGTACCAGGGCACGTCGCGCTCGAGGAAGTGAACCCGGTGGCCCTGCGCGTGGAGCTCGCGAACGAGCGCGCGCCACGTGGTCGCGTGGCCGTTGCCCCACGACGAGGTGATGGAGAGCCCGAGGCCACCGTTCCGGCCCCCGCCCGCCCGGCCGCCGCACGAGCCGCGACCGGACGCACCCTCACAGCCGCTACTGCATCACCACGTAGTAGTTGAAGCGCTGCCCCAGGTCCACGCGCGCTGCGCCCAGCCCTTGCGCACGTAGAGCTCGCGGATGACGTTGCCGAAGGCAAGCACGCCGTCGTAGTGGCGCAGGTCGTACGCGCTCATCGCCGCTTCGTCGGTCACGCTGCGGTGATGCGTGTCGTGGAAGAGCAGCCGGAACCTCCCGGACTCCTTCCGCCTTTCGCCCACCGCCTTCACCAGCGCGTGGTCGCTCCACTCGTGGACGATGACGAGGTCCGCGCCCTCCAGCTCGCGATCGAGGTCGAGCTCCGCGGGCACGTACCGCTCCGGGCGCACCGCCGGGTAGAGCTCGCGCACCTCACCCGGTCGCAGAACCGGCCGTCGGTCAGCGCCTTCACCCGCTCGATGATCTTCCAGTGATCATCCATGGGGATGAGCTCCTGCGCGCCGAACTGCTTCGCCACCTCCAGCGCGAAGGGCCTGCGCGTGATCGCGATCACCCGCGCACCCGCGTTCGCCGCCAGCCGCGTCACCAGCGCCCCGAGGAACCCGATCCCCACGATCGCCACCGTCTGTCCGGCGCGCAGCTCGCTGCGGCGGAAGATGTTCATCGCGCACCCGAGCGGCTCGCCCGGCACCGGCTGTCCGGCCAGCGCCTCAGGCAGCTTCACCGTCTCCACCGCCGGCACCACGCAGTACTCCGCGAACGCGCGCCCGGAGAGCGTGGCCACCCGGTCGCCCACGCGCAGCCCCGTGACGCCGTCCCCGAGCCGCTCGACGACGCCCCAGCCCTCGTGACCCGGAGAGCCCGCCTCCAGCGGGTACTTGAACCACTCGCGGCCCTCCCACGACGGCAGGTTCGAGCCGCACACGCCGGAGCCCTCGAGCCTTATCCGCACCTCGCCCGGCCCGGCTCCGGGATGGGCCTGTGCAGCAGCTCCGCTCTGCCCGGCGCCGCGATCACCGCCGCGCGCATCTGCGCTGCCCGTTGCGTGGGTGCTGCCTGCGTCGTCATCAGAGGGCCTCCGCTCCAGTCCCGCGCGCCGTGCGCGGAGAGCGCAATCAAGCGGAGAGAGGGGAGGTCTGCCTCAGGCACGCCGCCGTCGCCGTCGCCAACGTTGAACCGCGGTCACGGCCCACAGCGCACTCGCGCGGCAACGGACACAACCCACGACCGCGGTCGCAATCGCCCCGACGAACCGCTCAGAACGTCAGCAGGCACCGCGCGAGCGCCTGCGCCCGGGGCACCAGCGTCGCCGCCTCGATGTGCTCGTCGACCGTGTGGAAGCCCTTCCCGCGCGGCCCCAGCCCGTCGATGGAGGGGATGCCCATGCCCGACGAGGTGCTCGCATCCGAGCCCCCGCCGATGAGCCCTGCCTCCGGAGCGCCCAGCCCACTCTGACGCGCGCACTCCGCGTACCGGGCCATCAGCGCCGCGCTCGCCTCGCTGCGTTCCAGCGGCTCCCGGGCAATGCCGCCCTTCAGCTCCAGCCGCGTCCCCGGAACCGCCTGCGCCGCGGTGTCCGCCGCCTCGCGCAGCCGCTGCACCAGCGCCTCGCCATCCGCCCGCGTGGTGAAGCGCACGTCCGCCAGCGCCTCCGCCGCATCGGGCACCGTGTTCTTTCCCTGGCCGCCGGAGATCTTCCCCACGTTGACGGTGATGCCGCGCTCGTAGTCGGTCAGCGCCTGCGCCCGGTCGATGAAGCGGGCCAGCGCCCAGATCGCGTTCGCGCCCTCGTGGTGCGCGTTGCCCGCGTGCGCCGCCTTGCCGTGCGCGCAGACGGTGATCCCGCCGGTGCCCTTGCGCCGCGTGATGATCGCGTCGTTGGTGCGCCCGCTCTCGAACACCAGCGCCGCCTGCGCGCCCGCGATGGCCTGACGAATGACGCCCTGTCCCTCCGGCGAGCCCACCTCTTCGTCGCCTACGATCACGATCCGCAGCGGCGGCAGCGCCGAGAGCCCGCCCGGCACCGTCTCGGCGATCGCCTTCAGCGCGAAGGCGATGACCACCAGCCCGCCCTTCATGTCCAGCACGCCCGGACCGCGGCGCAGCGGACCATCCTCGCGGTAGCCCTCGAACTTGCCCGGCGGAAACACGGTGTCGTGGTGGCCGATCATCGCCACCGGTGCGGTGTCCGCGCGGCCCTCGGTCCGGAACACCAGATGGTCCGCGTATCGCTCGGAGCGCACCGTCTCCGCCGTGACGCCGGTGATCCCGCCGAAGAGCGCGCGCAGGAGCTCTCCCACCGCGTCTCCGCCGGCCTTGTTCTCGGTGAAGGAGTTCTGCTCCACCAGCGGCCGCAGCACCCGCTCCATCTCCGCGAGCTTCGGCGTCAACCACTGCGCGGCCGCGTCCGCGTGCGCCTGCACCTCTCCCGTCCCTGTCGCCATGCCCGGCACCTCGCTGCGCACCCGCTACTGCTCGACGATGTTGAACTCGGTGCGCCGGTTCTCCGCGCGTCCCTGCGCGGTTCCGTTGGACGCGATCGGCCGCGTCTCGCCGAAGCCCACCGCCTCCATCCGGCTCGGGTCCACCCGCCGCTTGAGCAGCGCCGCCATCACGCTCTCCGCGCGCCGCTGCGAGAGCTTGAGGTTCGACAGGTCCGCGCCCACCGAGTCCGTGTGTCCCTCGATGCGGATCTTCTTGATGTGCGGGTTGTCCTTCAGCGCCTGCGCCACGTCGTCGAGCACCTGCTCCGAGTCCTTCCCGATGATCTGGTGGCTGCCGGTCTTGAACTTGATCTGCTGCGTGATCTCGATCCGGTCCTTCTTGATCACCACCGTCTTGTAGCGCTTCGGGCAGCCCTCCTCCTCGGCGGTGCCGAACTCGTCCGGGCACTTGTCCTTCCGGTCCACGATCCCATCGCCGTCGCGATCCGGATCCGGGCAGCCCTCCAGCTCCACCACGCCGAACTCGTCCGGGCACTTGTCCAGCCGGTCCACCACGGTGTCGTTGTCGCGGTCGGAGTCGGGGCAGCCGTCGTTCTCGCGCGGGCCTGCCTCCTCCGGGCACTTGTCCTGATGGTCCGGCAGCCCATCCGCGTCGCGGTCCATCACCGGGCAGCCCTGCGTCTCGATCGGACCGGCCTCGTTCGGGCACTTGTCCACGGTGTCCACCAGGCCGTCGCCGTCGTTGTCCGGATCCGGGCAGCCGTCCTCGTCGGCGTGACCGTCCCTGTCCTCCGCGTCATCCGGGCAGCGGTCGAGGTGATCCGGCACGCCGTCACCGTCGCGATCCTCCGCCGGGCAGCCGCCGTTGCTCTTCGGCCCCGGCGCGAGCGGGCAGCGATCCTGCGGATCGAGCACGCCGTCCTTGTCGTTGTCCGCCTCCGGGCAGCCGTCCGCGTCCTCGAAGCCGTCCGCGTCCTCCGGCTCGTCCGGGCACGCGTCCGAGTGATCCGGAATGCCGTCGCCGTCGCGGTCGGTCTCCTCGATCCGCACCACGACCTTCTTCTCCGGCGGTGCCTCCTTGATCAGCACCTGCTTCGGCCCGCAGTCCTTCGACAGCGCCACCGCGCGCTTCGCCGCCACGTCCGCCTCGCGGATGTGCTCCGCCGCGCGGAACGACGAACCCTCCGACAGCTCGCCCAACGCGAAGTCGAGGTTCGCCTCCGCGGTCGCCAATTCCGTCGGCGCGCAGCGATAGGCGCCACTGCGGCGCGCGCGCTCGATGTCGTTCTTGATCACGTCCGCGTCGGCGCGGATCTTGTTCCCGCTCACGCAGCCGGCACCCGGCGCTGCGAGCGCACCGGCGGCCAGCGCGACGAGGAGGGCTCTGCTGAAGAGGCTGCGCAGCATCTAGGGCACCACCGGCGGCGGGGAGAGGGACTCTTGTTCGGCGGAGGCGAGCGCCTTTTCCCGGGCCTCGCGCGCGAACTTCGCCGCCTTCCGGGCGAAGTCCACCGCCACGTCGAAGTCGCTGTAGCCGACCTCTTCCCGGGCCTTCAGCAGGTAGAGCCGCGCCGCGGTGTACTCGTAGGGCGCGAGCCGCTCCGCGTTGGCGGTGCGCGCGCTGTCCAGCGCCACGTCCGCGTCGAGCAACAGCGCCGTGGACTGGATGGGACCGCACCCGAGCGACAGACCCAACGCTGCGAGGAGCACCGTCTGGCGGATCATACGTCTCCTTCTCTCAGCCCCACGGCGTACCAAGGCCCGCGCGGACCCGTCAAGGAAACGGCCAGAGATTGGGCCGTGGTTACGGGAGGTTGCGAGCCTTGCTAACCTCCGCGCCGTGCGCGCCCACCTCTCCCTTCCGCTCGCGGCCCTCCTCACTGTCCTCGTCACGCCGCTCGTGTCCCACGCCCAGGCCGCGCGCGCGGAGGCCCGCCGGGGCGAAGCAAAGGTGGAGGTGGTGCGGCTGCTCTCCGGCGGCGCGCCGCAGACGGCGATCTCCCGGCTGCAGTTTCTCGGCGAGGAGAAGTGGGCCTCGCAGGAGCTGATGCGCGGCTACGACCGGCTCACCGCGGACGACCGCCGCCGCAACGTGGCGCAGGTGCTCGCGGCGCTGGGCTCGCCGGTGGCGGAGGCCTTCTTCGCCGACCTGACCCTGTCCGACGACGGCGCGCTGCGCATGTACGGCGCGCAGGGACTCGGGCGGGTGAAGTCGAAGCGGGTGGACGTGCTCCTGCCGCTGCTCTCCGACAAGACCTCCGGCGCGCGGCGAGAAGCGGCGAGGGCCCTGGGCCAGTCGAAGCAGAAGCGCGCGGTGAAGCCGCTGCTCACGGCGGCGAAGACCGAAGGCGAGCTCGAGGTCCGCGGGGCGATGCTCGTGTCGGTCGGCCGGCTGGGTGATCGCTCGGCGGTGAAGGCCCTCGCACCGTTCCTCGAATCGACCTCGGAGAGCACGCGCCTCGCTGCTGGGCAGGCGCTCGTCCTGCTCGACGCGGCGGAGGGTCACGCTTTTGTCGGGAAGCTTTTGACCAGCGACGACCGTTTTGTGCGCCGCCAGGGCGTGGCCCTGTACGACGGCGTCCCTGCCAGACAGGCAAAGAAGCACCTGGAGCCCATGCTCGACGATTCGGACAAGCGGGTGGCAGCGATGGCGGCGAGGACGCTCTACCAGGGCGGCGACAAGTCGAAGCTCGACTGGCTGGTGCTCGCCTCGTGGCTGGCCCCGCGCGACGAGAAGCTCCACTACGAGTCGGAGCTCGAGCAGTTGATGGTCTCCGACGACCAGCGCCGCGCCATCCTGAAGAAGGCGGGCGTGCAATGACGTTGCTGCTGGCCGCGGTGCTCGCGGCCACTCCCTCCGCTTCGACTTCTCCTTCGACGCCGCCGGTGAGCCCGACCGCCACCGCGCGCTATCTGGCGGCCGCGGCGACGGCTGCAGACGGTGCCGTTCCGGAGAAGGCGCTGCACGAGCGCGTGGACGAGATCGCCGCGCGTTTCCTCGGCACCCCGTACGTGCACTCGCCGCTCGGCGAAGGGGAGGGGAAGGATCCGGATCCGCTGCTGCGCTTCGACGCGGTGGACTGCCTGACCTACGTGGAGGGCGTGATGGCGCTGGCCACCGCGCGCTCGCCGGCAGAGGTCCCCCTGCGCCTGCAGCACATCCGCTACGCCGACGGTTCGCCCGCCTACGAGACGCGCAACCACCTGATGGAGGCGCAGTGGCTGCCGAACAACGTGCAGAAGGGCTACCTGCGCCCCATCACCCGCGAGCTCGGGGGGAACGACGCGGTCTCCACGTCGAAGGTCATCGCGAAGGACAGCTGGGCCACGCAGGCGTCGAAGCTGCTGGAGCTGCCCGAGGACAAGCAGGTCACCGGCACCTTCACCTTCGAGCTGCTGCCGATCGACAAGGTGCTCGAGCACGCGCGGCGGGCGCCGGCGGGCACGGTGATGGTCATCGTTCGCGAGGAGCGCGCGCGGAAGATCACCCGGATCACCCACCTGGGGCTGCTCACCCACAAGCGCGGCCGGCCCCACCTGCGGCACGCGGCGAGCAACCACTACCGGCGCGTCGTGGACGAGGATCTCGAGACCTTCCTCACCCGCAACGCGAAGTACGAGAAGTGGCCGGTGGCCGGCTTCGCGCTCTACGAGATCCGCGCCCCGTCCCGGCCCGAGGGCGAAGGTGACGGCGAGACGCTCTTCGCCAAGGCAGCGGAAGACGTGAACGTGAACGTGACCGCCACGAAGAGCGCGCCGGCCGCGGCGGTCACGCCGTAGCGCAACCTCTACGTCTGCGGCGCGTCGAACTCGGCCTCGGCTGCGGCGGCCGCCTCGCCTGCATTGGCCTCGATGTCCGCGCGCTCGCGTTCGATGATGCGAGTGCCCTCCGCGAGCTGCTCCTCCGGCACGAGGATCTCCCACCAGGGCGCGGGGACGCCGGAGGTGATGAGGTCCACCGTGCCGGCGCGGCGGGGACGGGCGAAGACGGGCACGCCGGCCTCGTCGAGCGCGCGGGTGAAGCGTTCCGCGGTCAGCGGATCCTCCGCCGAGCCGACCCGGACGAACTTCCGCGTGTCGCGCTCGCCGGAAGCGAACAGTCCGCGCCGGTGCAGCTCCTCACGCGAGACGAACTCGACGGACCCGTCGTCCGTGCACTTCGTGGCGCTGTCCTCGTACTCGGAGCCGCACTGCGTGCAGTACTTCATCCCCATCCTCCCTTTCGCGTGAGCCTGAAGCCCGCCTGCTCTGCTGCGGGCCGGCCTGTTTTTCCGCCCCTCCGACGGGATGCCGCAGGGCCCTCTGCTGCGCACCCTAAGTATGTGGAGGATGCGCATGAAAGTGAATCTGAGGGGAGTTCACCTGGAGCTGTCAGACGCCTTGAAGCGGCACGTCCAGAGCCATCTGGTCGAGCCGCTCAGCCGCTTCTTCGACTCGGAGGCCGCTGAGCTGGAGATCCATCTGCGCGACACCAACGGGACGAAGGGGGGCGTGGACAAGGAGTGCAGCGTGACCATGCGGATCCCGCGCGGTCAGTCGATGCACGTCTCGGAGGTCTCCGAGGACATCTACAAGTCCATCGACCTCGCGCGCGACCGCATGGAGAAGACGCTCAACCGGCAATTGGAGCGCTCGCAGGATCGCCGCTACGACCCCGCGCCCACGGACCTGACGCCCATCCGTTAGGGCAGCAGGCAGGCCAGGCCACGGCGATTGGCGTCCCGGGATCCACCAGCTATAAGCGGGCCCTCGTACAACCTCCCAGGATGGCGATGGCTCGGGTCAAGTTTCTCGTCTTTGCGCTGGTGGTTCTCGGTCTTTGGGGCTCCCACCTGTTCCTGCTCTCCCCGTCACTGGGAGCGCAGGCGGTGGCGTCCGCCGGGGATCGGGTGGCGGCAGCGCCGCATGCCCTCGTCGTTCAACTGGTGGAGCGCCGCGCGGAGCTGCAGCGTGCGGCGCTCAAGCTCGCCTCGGCGCCCGCTTCAGGGACCGCTGCCGGCACCGTGAAGGGCACCGCGCCCACCGCGGAAAAGCTCGCCGAGCTGCGCGCCTCTGTCGGCGCGGGGCTGTCGGCGGAGCTGCGTGACGCGCTGGTGCTCGCGCTGGTGAACGACGCGGGGGCGGTGGCCTCGCGCGGCACCGTTCCGCTGGACGTGAGCACGCTGGATCTGAAGGGCCTCGCGCAGGCGGGCGCGGAGGGCGTCGCGCGCGATCTCGGCGGCGAGGTGCACCACTTCCACGCGATCGCGGCCGGCGGAACGACGGTCGTCCTCGGCGGTCCGGCCTTCTCGCAGGAGCTGCTCGATCGGGCGGTGGCCGCGGCGGGCGTCCCCGCGATGGGCGTGCTCCGCAACGGCAAGGTGCTGGCCATGGCCGGCGCGCAGCGCGGTTCGCTCGGTGACGTGGCCGCGTCGGTGAAGGCGGGTCCGCCGGCGGTCGTCGCGCGCGGCGAGGCGGCGGCGCTCGGTCCGGTGATGCTGCCGCTGGCCACCGCGGGCGATGCGCTCGGCGGTGGGGCGGCGACGTGGGTCGGCGCCCGGACCGCGGTGCCGGAGCTTCCGCTGGAGGTCGTGTCGCTCGCGTCGCTGAGCGCGTTCAACACCGCGCTGGCCGAGTACCAGCTGCTCGCGCTGGTCGCCTTCGCGGGCCTGCTCTTCCTCACGGTCGTGTTCGCGCTGATCCTGCGCACCCCGCCCGCGC
>JAFAFL010000113.1 GCA_023423535.1 Pseudomonadota bacterium | reverse complement strand
TCGCCGAGCCGCCGCAGCTCCTCGCCGAGGCGATCGGTCTCGGCCAGCAATGGCGCCGCGCCCACGCAGCGCTCGTGCTCCTCCAGCCGCGAGAGCTCGGGGCCTGCCTCCCGAAGCGCCGCCTCTGCCTCGGCCGCGCGCGCCGCCTCCGCTGCCGCCTGCGCCTCCAGCGCCGCCAGCCGCTCCCGCCAGACCTGCACCGCCGAGAGCAGTTCCGCTTCCTCGCGCCGCCTCGTAACCTCGTCGCCCAGTTCCGCCGCGCGCGCCCTCAGCGCCGCCTCCTCCGCGTCCGGCAGCAGCTCCACCCCGCCTACCGCCGCCCTTGCCGCCTTGAGGGCCTCCGTCGCCGTCCGGCACCGCTCCGCCGCGCGCTGCCCGAGGGTCTTGAAGATCCCGGTGTCCGTCAGCCGCTCGAGGATCGACGCGCGCTCGTCCTCGGTCGCCTTGAGGAACGCGGCGAACTCTCCCTGCGCGAGCAGCATGGAGCGCTTGAAGTCCTCCACCGTCAGCCCTTCGAGCACCGCATCGAAGAACTCGGCGTACACCTTCGGCTGAGGGCTGCTGACGAGCTCCTCCCACTCGCCCGTCCGCGGATCCCTTCGCGCGAGGATCCGCCGCGGCGCCTGCGGATTGCCGTCCGCCCTCTCCCGCGCCCTCGCGCAGCGCCAGGTGGCCCGGTACCGCACCGGAACGCCGTCCTCGAGCTTGCTGAACTCCACCTGGGCCTGCGCCACGCCGGTCCCGCGGGACATGACGTTGCGCGCGTCCGCGTCCGGCTCCGCCTCCGTCTTCGCCTTCGGCAGCCGCGGCGTCTGGCCGAAGAGCGCCAGCGAGATGGCGTCCATCAGGCTGCTCTTGCCCGCGCCGGTGGGGCCGACGATGAGGAAGATCGGCGCGGCGCCGAGCGCGCCCTCGATGTCCACCTCGTGGTCACCGTAGAGCGAGTTGATGTTGGTGACGGAGATCTTCAGCAGCTTCATGCCGCCCCCCGCTCCCGGCGCGCGGGCGCTGCCGCGACGGCTGCCGGCGACTCCAGCTCCACCGACTGCAGCGACCGGAACGCATTGAGCAGTCCCTCGTCCACCGGCTCACCGCGCTCCATGCACAGCCGGCGGAAGACCTCCTCCGGGGGCACGTCCCGGAGCGAGGCGACTGGCGCCGCCTGCGCGGCCGCGGCGAGGTCTCTTGCCACCGCGAGCTCCTGCCGGACCTGCACGAGCAGCGGCGCACGCGCTCCCGCGGAGGCGACGATCCGCCGCAGCTCGTCGTCGATGCCGGGAGAGAACCGGTCCACCTGCACCCGCGCGAAGGTGATGGGGGGCAGCTCCTCCTCCCAACTGAGCGCCCGCAGCTGCGCCTTCACCGCCTCCTCCGTCCCCGCCAACTCCACCACCCGCCGGAAGAGGGGCACCTCCACCCGCCGCACCTGCGCGCCCGCCTCCGTCAGGTCCACGATCCGCACGCTGCGCGGCGTCCGCCCCTCCTTCACGCTCAGCGGAATGGGCGAGCCCGAGTAGTACGCGGCGCTCTCCCCCACCCGGTAGCTGCGGTGGATGTGTCCCAGGGCGACGTACTTCAGCCGCTCGTCGAAGATGCGCGGCGACAGGCCGCCGATGGCGCCCACGAGGTGGATGTCCGCCGGACTGTCCCCCCGCTCGTAGCCCTCGCAGTTGAGGTGCCCGGTGGCCAGCAGCGGCGCGCCGTCGTGCAGCGCCTCCGCCATGTCGCACAGGCCCCGGTAGAAGTCCGCGAAGGTGCCCTCGAACGCGGCGCGGATCTCCGCCTCGCTCGCCGACGTGGTCCGCACCCCGAGCCGGAACTCGTGCACGAAGGGCACCGCCACGACCACCGCGTCCACGCCCCCGTTCGCCCCCGGAATCGGACAGAGACAGCGCGCCCAGGTACCGCGGTCCGCCGAGACGCCGCCCACCACGTGGACGTCCAGCGCCGAGAGCACCTCCGAGGGCGCGTCCAGCCGCGACGCCGAGTCGTGGTTGCCGCCCACGACCACCACCTTCTCTACCGCCCGTCCGCTGATCCTTCGCAGGAAGCGGTAGTAGAGCTGCTGCGCCTCCGACGAAGGGTGCGCCTGGTCGAACACGTCGCCCGCGACCACGAGGCAGTCCACCTCCTCGCGCTCCAGCGTTTGCGCCAACCACTCGAGGAAGGCCGCGTGGTCCGCCTCCCGCGAGACGCCCTCCAGGCCCGCGCCCAGGTGCCAATCCGACGTGTGCAGTACCCGCATCCCGCCCCCCGCCTGCGTGAAGTGTCCGGAGCACCGTCATCGCATGCGGGTCTGACATCCCACCTGAACGGGCGAGCACGCGAGCAGCTACAGCACCCCCGCCACCACCGACTCCAGCTTCGCCCGAGGGACCGCGCCCACCAACTGCTGCACCACCCGTCCTCCTCTAAAGAGGAGCGTCGTCGGCAGGGACCGCACTCCCCACCGCTCCGCCGTGGCCTGGCTCTCGTCCACGTCCACCGCCACGACCTTCAGCCGTCCCTCGTGCGCCGCGGCGAGCCCCTCGAGCACCGGCGCCAGCGCCCTGCAGGGCGGACACCAGCGCGCGGTGAACTCCACCAGCACCGGCACCTCCGCCTCGAGCACCTCGCGCCCGAAGCCGTCATCTCCCACCCTCTTCAGTCCGTCCGCCATCGCGTCGCTCCCTCTGGTCATCGGGCCGGCGCAGTGCCGAGAGCCCATGCGAAAGGAGTACGCGCGCCATCTGCCGCCAGCGACCGCACCACGCGGGACTCAGCGTTCCGCCGCGTCCCCTTCGCCAGCGGACGCCGAAGACCTGTGCCACGGCAGGAGCTCCGGGCGCTCCGACATCAACGAGAGAAGTGCGCGGACCTTCGCCGGGACCTGCCGCTTCGACGCGTGGAGCGCAAACACCGGCACGCCCTCCGGCGTCCATGGCTCCAGCACCGGGCGCAGCCGACCCGCCCGAACGTCTCCGTCCGCCACCCACATGGGCAGCCTCGCGATCCCCGCTCCCGCACGCGCCGCCGAAAGCCCCGCCGCGAGCGTCGGCACCCGCAACCGTCCCCCCACCCTCCACGTGCGCGGCCGGTCCGGACCGGTGAAGAACCAGACCTCGTCGGCGCCCTCGCTGGAGATCTGCACCCCTTCGTGGCCCTCCAGCGCGTCCGGCGCAGGGGGAGCGCCGCGCCGGGAGAGATAGGACTCGCTCGCGTAGTACCCGACCCGCAGCGTCCCCAGCCTCCGCGCCGGCCTCGAGGAATCGGGCAGCGGCCCCGCGCGCACCGCGACCTCGCACGCTTCGCCCAAGAGGTCGCCGTGGCCTTCCGCCACGGTCAGCTCCGCGCGCACCGCCGGATGGCGCAACACGAGCTCCGCCAGCACGGGCGCCATCCCCTCGCCGAGCAGCGCGTCCGCGCCCACCTTCAACACGCCCTGCGGCGTCCCGCGCGCGTCCCTCACCGAGCGGTTCAGCGCCTCCGCCCGCTCGACGATCTCCAGGCACCGCGCGTGGTAGTCGCGCCCGGCCTCGGTCAACCGCAGGCTTCGGGCGCCGCGCTCCACGAGCCGCACGCCCAGATGCGCCTCCAGCGCCGCCAGCCGTCTCGAGGCTGTGGACTTGCGCATCCCCAACCGCTCCGCCGCCGAGGTGAGGCTTCCCGCCCGGACCAGCGCGGTGAACAGCACCATGTCGTCGAGCAGCGGCGCGGCGGAGGGCACGCCTCAGGATGCGTCGGGCACGTGCTTCATCGCCACCGAGTTCATGCAGTAGCGCAGCCCCGTCGGCGGCGGTCCGTCGGGGAACACGTGGCCCAGGTGACCGTCACAGCGCGCGCAGCGCACCTCGGTGCGGATCATCCCGTAGCTCACGTCCTGCACCTCGGTCACCGAGTCCTCCGACACCGGCTCGGTGAACGAGGGCCACCCGGTGCCAGACTCGAACTTCTCCCCCGACCGGAAGAGCGGGTTCTCACAGCCGGCGCAGACGTAGAGGCCGGGCGTCTTCGTCCCGAGGTAGCAGCCGGAGCCGGGGCGCTCCGTGCCGTGCTGGCGCAGCACCCGGTACTCCTCGGGCGTCAGACGCCGGCGCCACTCCTCGTCGGTCAGGATGAGCTTGTCGATCGCCATGTCCGTTCACCCCTAACACCCATGTGTCATGCCCGCCTCCCCCCCTTGCAGCCGGATTTGGTATGTCCGCGACCTTCACGGTCAGTGGAAAGGGTACACATGAGCACATCGCAGCGGCTCGCCGTCTTCTCGGCAGCGTTCTTGTTGGTGGTGGGTGCGGGATGCGGCGGCAACGGCAACGGCGAGGACCCGCGCTGCGGCGACTCTCGCGTGGACCCGGGCGAGCAGTGTGACGACGGCAACACCGCGGCGGGCGATGGCTGTAGCGCCCTCTGTCAGACGGAAATCCCCGGCGGCGGCGGCGCGGTCTGCGGCAACGGGAAGATCGAGGGCAGCGAGCAGTGCGACGACGGCAACAAGACCGCCGGCGACGGCTGCAGCGCCACCTGCCAGGACGAGGCCCCGCGCGACTGCGCCGGTGTCACCGACGGCACGCCCTGCAGCGACGGGCTCTACTGCACCGTGGGCGAGACCTGTCAGGCCGGCGCCTGCACCGGTGGCACCGCGCGCGACTGCTCGGCGCAGGGCACCGCCTGCCAGACCGGCACCTGCAACGAGGCGCAGAAGTCCTGCACCTTCACCGACGCGCCGAACGGCAGCGCCTGTGACGACGGCAACGCCTGCACCCGCGACGCGTGCCTCGGCGGCCAGTGCGTGGGCACCACCACCACCAACGGCACCTGCGACGCGGACGAAGCCTGCGAGTGCCAGGACTGCTCCGCCGCTCCCCGCTGCCAGCCGGGCGAGTCCTGCAACGGCGGCGTCGCGGACGGCACCTGCGACAACGACGAGTCCTGCGCCTGCTCCGACTGCGCGACCGCCGACTCCTGCCTCTTCTCCTGCCAGAACGACGGCCAGTGCACCGACGCCGACGACTGCGTGTGCGGCGACTGCGACACCGACGCCTTCTGCGCGAACCCGGCGAACTGCAACGCCGACGGCGTCTGCGATCCGTTCGAAGAGGGCTGCGCGTGCTCGGACTGCTACCGGAACCCCTCGTGCGCGGACAACTACCCGACCTGTGACGGCATGCCGGACGGCGTGTGTGGCGGCGCGGACGAGTGCACCTGCGTGGACTGCGCCACCGACCCCACCTGCTTCCCCTTCCCGCTCTGCGACAACGGCAACACCGACGGGACCTGCGCGGCGAGCGAAAACTGCGGCTGCCCCGACTGCCAGACCCAGCCCCAGTGCGCGGCGAACCCGGCCTGCGCCAACGGCACCCCGGACGGCGTCTGCGCGCCCGGTGAGCCCTGCGACTGCATCGACTGCGGCGCCACCCCGGCCTGCGAAGCGGACTGCCAGCTCGACGGCGTGTGCGGCGCGCAGGAGTCCTGCGTGTGCTTCGAGTGCCGCACCGATGCGTACTGCAGCAGCGCCATGGCCTGCGACAACGACGGCATCTGCTCCCCGTTCAACGAGGGCTGCAACTGTGCGGACTGCGCGACGAACCCCGCCTGCCTCGTGACCTCGCTCTGTCAGGGCGGCGCGCCGGACAACGTGTGCGACCCGAGCGAGACCTGCCACTGCGGCGACTGCGCGACGTCGGCGACCTGCCAGGACGCGAACTGCTCGGGCGGTGTGGCGAACGGCCTGTGCGGCGCCGGCGAGTCCTGCGCGTGCGGTGACTGCCTCCAGGCGCCGCAGTGCAACGCGACGTGCAACGTCAACGGCACGTGCGCCCAGGACGACGACTGCGTGTGCACCGACTGCCGGACGGACTCGTTCTGCTCGAACCCGGCGAACTGCAACGGCGACGGCGTGTGCGACCCGTTCGAGGAGGGCTGCGTGTGCGCCGACTGCGCCACCCACCCGCTCTGCCTGACCCAGCCGCTGACCGGCGGCGGCGCCGAGGAGGGCGAGGTCTGCCGCGCCGATTCGGGCCCCGCCGAGCGCTAGGCTAGAGTCACCGCTTCACCGGAAGAGCCCTCGCGGGCCGCCCCTCCCGGCGGTTTCGCGGGGGCTCTTCTGCATCCGGATCCGCTGCTGTAGCTGCCGGCCACCCGAGAGGACACGCGACATGGACGCCCACTCCGCCACCTGCCCCTGGGACGGCCTGCGCGCCTGGAGCGGCCCGCCGAACGTCGACTGGTGCGAGCCCACGCGGTGCGGCTGGATCGGCGAGCCGTCGAACACGTGGTCGAACCTCGCGTTCATCGCGGTGGCCGCGTTCATCTGGTGGCACCTTCGCCGCACCGGCACGCCCGAGCGCAGCCTCCGCTTCTTTGCGCCGGCGGCGTTCTGGGTGGGCGCGACCTCGCTCGCCTACCACGCGTCGAACACCTTCGCGACGCAGGTGCTCGACTTCTTCGGGATGTACTTCTTCTTCGTGCTGATCTGCGTGCTCAACCTCATCCGGCTCGGGCTCGTCCGCAAGGAGCGGATCTTCGTCACCCTCTGGCCGGCGATCGCCTTCTTCACGCTGCTCACCGTCGCGGTGGCGAAGCTCGGGCTGCCGGTGCAGGCGATCATCGGCGGGCTCCTGCTCGGCGCCATCGCCACCGAGGTCCTCGCCTCCCGCCGGTCGCCCTCGCCGGTGCAGCACCGCTACTTCGGCATGGCGCTGGGAACCATCGGCATGGCGGGCACGTTCAGCGCGCTCGACGTGTCGCGAGCCTGGTGCCAGCCGGAGAACCTCGTGCTGCACGGCCACGCGGTGTGGCACGTGCTCTCCGCGCTGGCGCTGCTCTGGAGCTACCTCTACTACCGGCAGTTCCGCGAGCAGCTGGTCTGAGCTTCAGGGCTCAGCCGAAGTGGTAGGCGCTGATCTGCTTGCCGAAGCAGGCGCCCACGAACGGGCAGCTCCCCACGTCAGCTCCCGCGGCGCCGGCGACGACCATCAGGGGCAGCAGGTGCTCCTCGCGCGGGTGGGCAAAGCGCGCGGAGGGCGCAGCGCTCCAGTTCGCCAGCCGCTCGTCGCGCTGGGCCTGCGGCAGCGCCACCGTCTCCTGCAGCCACTGGTCGAACGTCTTCGCACCCGCACCCGCGTTCGGGTCCCAGAAGGCGCGCATGTTGTGGAAGCTCATCCCACTGCCGAGGATGAACACGCCCTCGTCACGCAGCGGCGCCAGCGCACGACCGAGCGCGAGGTGCTCCTTCGGATCGAGCCCGCGCTTGAGCGAGAGCTGCAGCGTGGGAACGTCCGCGTCCGGCCACGCGAGCTTCAGCGGCACGAAGGTCCCGTGATCGAACCCGCGCTGTGCGTCCACCGCCGAAGGAAAGCCCGCCGCGCCGAGCAGTGCCCCCACCCGCGTCGCCAATTCCGGCGCGCCGGGCGCGGGCCAGGTGATGCGGTAGGACTCGGGCGGGAAGCCGTAATAGTCGTAGAGCATCGGCGGGCGCGCCGCGGTCATCAGCGTGGGGACCGCCTCCTCCCAGTGCGCGCTGATCACCAGCAGGGCCTTCGGGGCGGTCTTCGGCAGGTTCCGCACCGAGCGCAGGTAGCCCGCGAGCGCTTCGAGCTCCGCCTTGTCCATCCCGAGGTCCACGAAGGGCCACGGGCCGCCGCCGTGCGGCAGGAAGGCCACCGGCATCCGGTTGGCAGAGGGCTGCGCAGTCATCTCGTCTCGTCCCTCCAATCTCTGCACGGCCGGCAGCGCGGCGAGCGTGGCGGCACCTGCGAGTCCCACCGCCACCGCCTTCCGGCGCGAGATCCCCGTCTCGTTGTCGTCGTTCCGTCCGCTCATGGTGGAGAGAGTCGTAACCCGTCGTTCATTGTCCTGCCACGGGGACGCCCGGAACAGGCTGTTCACCGGGAGGAACAGACGCGGAGGGAGGTAGCGTTTCCCCTTCATGGTCGAGCGAACGGAGAGGCGAACGTGCCGCTGAAACATGCGCGCTGGAACACGCCGAAGGAGCCCGACGACGGGTTCCGCGTGCTGGTGACGCGCTACCGCCCGCGCGGGCTGCCGAAGGCGAAGGAGCTGTGGGACGTGTGGTGGCGCGAGCTGGGGCCCAGCGAGGAACTCTTCGCGCGCTTCAAGGGCAAGGCGGGCCCGCCGGTGACGCTCGCCGAGTACCGCGAGATCTACGTGCAGGAGATGTCCGCGCCGGAGCCTCAGAAGCGGATCCGCGAGCTGGCGGAGAGGCTCGACCGCGGAGAGAGCGTGACGCTGCTCTGCTCGCGCGACTGCTTCATCGCCGAGGCCTGTCACCGCACCGTGCTGGCGAAGCTGGTGGAGGCCGCGCGCGCGGAGGGCCCGGCGAAGTAGGCGCAGGACACGCGTGCTAGAACGCGGCCGCATGTCCACCGTCGCCGAGGGCCTCTTCTGCGCCGAGCATCCCCGGAACCCCGCCGTCGCCACGTGCGGCCGGTGCGGCGCGTTCCGGTGCGCGGAGTGCCCGACGAACCCCTTCTTCGCCGACCACTGCAGCGCGTGCACGCAGCGGGTGGGCGGCAAGGCCTCCACGCGCGCGATGGTGGCGGTGGTGCTCGCGGCAGTGAGCGTGGGCTGCTACTTCCCGCCTCTGGCCATCGCCGGCGTGGTGCTGGGCAACGCGGAGATCGCCGCCATCAACCGCGGTGAAGCGCCCGAGGCCGGACGCACCTACGCGCAGGCGGCGCGGATCATCGGCTTCATCGGCATCGGGCTGACGGTGGTGCTCGTCGGGATCATCGGCGCGATGTTCGTCGCCGCGAAGCTCTCGCGCTGAGGCCCGGAGCGCCTGAGGCGCTACGCGGCGCCGTAGAGCGAGGTCACCCGCGCGACGTAGTTGCGGGTCTCGCGGAAGGGCGGGATGCCGCCGTAGCGCTGCACGTTGCCCGGGCCCGCGTTGTAGGCCGCCAGCGCGAGCCGGACGTTGCCGCGGAACTGCCGGAGCATCTGCGCGAGGTACTTCGTGCCGCCCTCGATGTTCTGCCGCGGATCGGTGGGGTTGCGCACGCCCATCTCCCGCGCGGTGCCGGGCATCAGCTGCATGAGGCCGCGGGCACCGACCGGCGAGCGCCGGCTAGTTCAGGTACTTCGGCTTCTTGCCGACACCGGGGATACCGGCGCCACCCGCGGCACCGGGGAGCCCAGCCGCCTCCGCCGCCGCCGCGTGCTGCATCAGCTCGAGGCCCTGACGCGTGAGGAGGAAGCGGACGACGCCGGAGCCGCGCTCGGTCTCGATCTCCGCCTCGAACGCGGGGCCGCTGATGGCGCCCATCACCACGTCCTTCTGCATGTTGCGCACGGTGCCGGTGATGAGGTCCCCGCCCACCTGCCCCGTCCCTCGTCCCGACTTGTAGAGGTCGAGCGCGGCCTCGTGGAGGCACATCGCCAGCGCCGGGGTGAGCGGCTGCGAGGAGAAGAGGACGGAGATGAGGACCCAGTACGGGGGCTGCGACTCGGCGGACACCTCCGCACTGTAGCGCGCGCTGGAGGGTTCCGCTGCGGTGACTGCGCCTGGCCGCTAAGCTCCCGCGCGATGACGACCAGCGAGTTTCCGCCCTGCGGCCTCTACCGCACCACCCGCACGCTGGAGGGCCTGCCTGAAGGCCGCCTCGTGTACTTCCACGACCACGGCGATCCGGGACCGGGCGCCTACCTGCCCTCGGGCTGGCAGGGGAACCGCGCGCGCTTCCACGGACGCGGCCAGACGCTCAGCGCCCAGCAGGCGCGCGAGGGTCTCGAGCCGCTGCTGGCCGAGGGCTTCTACGTGGTGGTGGAGGGCTTCCACTGCTGTGAGAAGCAGTGCCGCCGCTACGAGCCGGGCGAGCTCGCGCAGCTCGGCTACGACGGGAACGCCACGCCCATCCTCTTCACCCCTCAGTGGAAGGACGGCGCGGGGCTCGACCTGCCGGAGCGCGGGACGAAGGTGGAGCCGCCCATGCTCGCGCACCTCTCGGCGCTGAAGGTTCCGGGGACCGAGGCCGGCCAGCGGCGCGGGCTGCACTGACGGCTCGCCGGCCCGCCAGCGGGTGATAGAGAACGGGTCGTGGACGACCCTCACCCTCCGCGACCCCTCCCCGCCTTCCGCCGCGTGCCCCGCACCGGCGTCATCTTCGTCACCACCGAGGCCGCGCAGCGCGGCTTCACCCCCACCTCGCCGGACTGGTGCAACCTCGGCCAGGGTCAGCCGGAGGTGGGAGAGCTGCCCGGCGCGCCGGCGCGGCTGCACCAGGTCGGCATCGACGTGGACGACATGGAGTACGCGCCGGTGGCGGGCGTGTGGGAGCTGCGCGAGGCGATCGCCTCCCACTACAACCGGCTCTACCGCCGCGGGATGCCGTCGCAGTACACGGCGGAGAACGTGGCGCTCAGCGGCGGCGGGCGGGCGGCGTTGACGAGGGCCGCGGCGTCGCTCGGCTTCGTGAACCTCGGGCACTTCCTCCCCGACTACACCGCCTACGAAGAGCTCCTGGACATCTTCAAGGCCTTCACCGCCATCCCCATCCTCCTCGAGGGCGACCGCGGCTACGCGTTCAGCGTGGAGGAGCTGCGGCGGGAGATCCTCGGGCGCGGGCTTTCGGCGCTGCTCTTCTCCAACCCCACCAACCCCACCGGCAAGCACATCCGCGGCGACGAACTGGCGAAGTGGGTGGAGACCTCGCGCGAGCTCGACTGCGCGCTGCTGGTGGACGAGTTCTACTCGCACTACGTCTGGACCGGCCGGCCCGGCGCGCTGCCGGTGGAGAGCGCCGCGCGCTACGTGGAGGACGTGAACGCGGACCCGGTGGTGCTCTTCGACGGGCTGACGAAGAACTGGCGCTACCCGGGCTGGCGCTGCACCTGGACGGTGGGGCCGAAGCAGGTGATCGACGCGGTGGCCTCCGCGGGATCGTTCCTCGACGGGGGCGGGAGCCGGCCGCTGCAGGTCGCCGCCATCCCGCTGCTCGAGGAGCAGTACGTGGCGGCAGAGGTGCGGGCGACGCACGCGGCGTTCCGGGCGAAGCGGGACCGGCTCGTCAGCGGGCTCGAGCGCCTCGGCATCCGCACCGACCGGCCGCCGGAGGGGACCTTCTACATCTGGGGGAACCTCTCCCACCTGCCGCCGCCCCTCAATGAGGGCATGGGCCTCTTCCGCGCGGCGCTGGAGGAGCGGGTCATCGTGGTGCCGGGTGAGTTCTTCGACGTGAACCCGGGCAAGCGCCGCACCCGTCGCGCCGGCTCGCGCTTCAACGGCTATGCGCGCTTCAGCTTCGGTCCGTCGATGGCGACGCTGGAGCTGGCGCTGGAGCGGCTCGAGCGCGTGGTGATGAACGCCTCTGGAAGCGCGGCGTCATGACGAGCGAACTGCTCATCATCCTCGTTCTCGTGCTGGTGAACGGCGTCTTCGCGGGGACGGAGATCGCGGTCGTCTCGCTGCGCCGGACGCGGCTGCGCGAGCTGGTGGATTCCGGCAGCCGCGCGGCGAAGGCGGTGGAGTTTCTCCGCGAGCACCCGGAGCGGTTTCTCGCCACGGTGCAGATCGGCATCACCGTCGTCGGCGCCACCGCCAGCGCGTTCGGTGGTGCGAGCCTCGCGCGAAGGCTGGAGGTGCATCTGGCGGAGGTGCCGGGGCTCGGGCCGTGGGCGCCGCAGCTCGCGCTGGGCATCGTCGTGGTGGCGGTGTCCTTTCTCTCGCTGGTCCTCGGCGAGCTCGTCCCCAAGTCGCTCGCGCTGCGCAACGCCGAGGGCTACGCGCTGACCGTGGGCCGGCCGCTGGTGGGCCTGTCGCTGATCGCGCGTCCCTTCGTGTGGCTGCTGACCGCGAGCTCGAACCTCGTGCTGCGGCTGTTCGGCGACCGGACGAACTTCATCGAAGCGCGCATGTCCACCGACGAGCTGCAGCAGATGGTGGAGGAGGCCTCGAAGTCCGGCTCGGTGCACCCGCACGCGGGAGAGATCGCCTCGCGCGCGCTGGAGTTCTCGGAGCTCACCGCGGCCGACGTGATGGTGCCGCGCGGCCGCATCGTCGGCATCCCGCTCGACGCGTCGCACGAGGACATCCGCAAGCTGCTGCTGGAGAACGGCCACAACCGGATGCCGGTGTTCGACGGCGACCTCGACCACATCGTCGGGTACGTGCTGATCAAGGACGTGCTCGGGCTCGCGTGGGAGCGCCAGCTGCTCGTGCTGCAGGACCTCATCCGGCCCGGCTACTTCGTCCCCACCACCAAGCGCGCGGTGGACCTGCTGAAGGACATGCGCGAGCGGCGCCAGCACCTCGCCATGGTGGTGGACGAGGCCGGCGGCACCGCGGGGATCGTCACGCTGGAGGATCTGCTCGAGGAGCTGGTGGGCGAGATCTTCAGCGAGCGCGTGGAGCACGTGCCGGCGGAGATGACGCGGCAGCCGGACGGCTCGTGGATCGTGCTGGGCTCGGCGCCGGTGCGCGAGGTGAACCGCGCCGCGGAGGTGGAGCTGCCGGAGGACGGAGACTGGACGAGCGTCGCCGGCCTCTGCCTCTCACTCGCCGAGCGCATCCCGGTGAAGGGCGAGCGCCTCACCGCACCGGACGGCACGGTGCTGGAGGTGCTCGACGCGAGCGTGCGTCGCATCAAGAGCCTGCGGATCATCCCGCCGCCTCCGGAGAAGGACGACGACGGGGACTCGCACCCGGGCCCACAGGAGCCGCGGCAGTAGGACCGGCACCCATCCGCCGAGTGACCGAGGCTTCACGTTTCTTCAGAAACCGCCGCCGGGCACCGAGGATAACGGGGCTGGACAGCGCAGAACGCATCACGGGGGAGCGGGCACATGAGCCTCATCGATCGTTTGAGGAGCGCGGCGCAGCAGGTGGCGCAGACGGCGCAGCGCCTGGCGGAGCAGCGGCAGAGCGCGACGCCGGCGCAACCGGCGCAACCGGCGCAACAGCCCGCACAGAAGCTCTCCACCTTCAGCACCCGGCAGCTCCACGCGCTGCAGGGCGGCAGCGGCTTCGACGCGCCGGCGAACCGGTACACGACGCTGGCCTCGCCCTTTGCCCCCACCGCGCCGGTCGCTGACGAGGTGACCGCGCCGGATCCGGCGGAGGTCGAGACGGCGTACGCGGGGATCGGCGATCAGCCGGTGGCGATGCGGGCGCACGCGTTCATCGAGACGCTGCGACAGTACGAAGGCGACCCCGCGTTCCAGGCGGCGCTCATCGAGCACGGCCTGCGGAACGACGGCGACGAGGTGCTCCATCAGACGGTGATCGACGTCTTCGGCAACGAGGGCGGGCGGTACTTCAACTCGACGTTCGACGAAGCGGACCGCGGACTCCTGGCGGGCGCGTTCACGGCCGCGCGGGAGAGCGGCGTGCTGACGGACAACGACTTCCGGACGCGCGCCGCGAGGCTCAGCGGATGGGAGGACATTGCCCAGCGCCTGGGCGTCGAGCAGGTGGGCCTGAACCCGGCGAACGACGCCGCGGTGGCCGAGGTTCGCGAGGCACAGACGGCGCTGCTCGACGCGAGGAACCGCGCGGAGGCGCTCGACGAGCGGATGTACCGGGAGCTCGCCTCCTTCGGCCCTGCGCTGACGGATGCGCAGCGCGAGGCGTACATCCGGGCCTATCGCGACGATCCCACGCACGTGGAGACGTACCGCGCGGTGGCGGAGCGTGCGGAGGCGCTGGAGACGCTGCTGGTGGAGAACAGCGCGGCCATGGAGGACGCGGCGATCCGCGATCCGCACTTCGCGCAGGACCTCTTCGCGGCGCATCAGGCGCTCGCGCAGACGGGTCGCGCGGGCGCGTCGGTGGCGTTCGCGGCGAACGTGCTGGCCGATCCGCAGTCGCCGATTGCCCAGGCGATGTCGCAGTTCGACGTGGCGGGGGAGATCCTCTCTGCGGCGCTGCCGAATGCCGCCGCGCAGTACCTCGTCGAGACCGGCGGCGATCCCGCGGGCGCCATGGATCAGCTCTCCGTGGCCATGGCCCCGCTGATCGAGGCGCGCGACGCGGCGATCGATGACGTGGCGGGGAACTGGGACAAGCTCCTCTCCGGCGAATGGCGGGATCCGACGACGCTCGCCTCGCTCGCTGAAGGAGACGCGTTCACCCGCGGGCTCGCGGGCGTGGGCCTCGTGTTCGCCATCTCCTCGGCGCGCGACGCGGCGCTGGAGGGCGACGTCGGAGAGGCGGTCCAGGGGCTCTTCGAGGTCGGCGAGCAGGGCGCAAAGGTGGTGTCCACCGCGATTGCGGCGTTCGGCGAAGCAGGGTCGCTCGCGCGCTTCGGCCGTGCGGGGACGATGGCCATGGACGCGGCCCCGTTCATCGCGCGGCTGGCACCTGGGCTCGGTGCGGTGGCCAACGCGATCTCCTTCGAGGCCAACCGGCAGCGGTGGGACAGCGGCGCGGGCAACGCCGGCACCTTCTTCGCCATGGCCGGAGATCTGGTGGGCGCGGTCACCGGCCTGCTCGACTACGTGCCGTTCGGACAGGTCCCGGCGCGGTTCTTCGGCGGCCTCTCGTCGCTGATCTCCCTCGGCGGGTCGGCGCTGGAGGGCGCCATCGAAGGCCAGGAGATGCGCGACGAGGCCTTCCGCTTCCTCGGTGAGGCGGGCGTGACCGAGCCGCTCCTCTCCGCGCTGGTGGATGGACGTCCCGAGGTGATCCACGGCTTCGCGAACGGGCTCGGCCTCTCGCCGGAGCAGTTGCAGTCGCTCGCCACGCGCTACCCGCAGATACTCACCGTCTCCCAGGTCCACCTCGCGCCGGTGATCGACCTCGCGCAGACCCTGGGCCTCAGCGGTGACGAAGCGTTCGACCTGCTGCAGACGGTCGCGGGAGACGGGCCGCAGGAGGACGCGGCGCGCGCGCTGACCCTCTACCTCACGCGGCTCGAGGAGCGGCTCCCCGGCGCGCGGCTCGATGCGCAGGGCTGGCTGCAGGAGCTGGAGAACGATCTCCAGCGCGCGGACGGCTACGACCCCATCCTGACCGCGGCGCAGCGCCGCGCCCTCGAGTGGCTGCAGGAGAGAACCGGCGGCGCTTGAACCCGGCGAGCAGTGCACGAGCGCGCGTCAGGACCTGCGGCGGAGGGAGCGCAGCGCCGCGACCTACGGCATCGCCGACGCGCGCGGCAGCCCGAGCTTCTCCATCCGGCTCTGCAGCGTCGAAGGCTTGAGCCCGAGCAGCTCCGCCGCCCCGCCCTTCCCGTAGATGCGCCCGCCGGTCAGCCCGAGCACCTCGAGGATGTGGTCGCGCTGCACTTCATCGAGCGTGCGGACGCGGCCGTGCGCAAGGGCTGCGCGCGGCGCAGAAACGCCTGCAGGCAGGGCGGGCGTGTGCACCGGCTCCGAGTCCACCACCTCGTTGCGCGCGCCTCGCTCGGGCAGGTCGAGCAGGTCCGGCCCCAGCGATCGTCCGCTGCCGCCGGAGAGGATCGTCGCGCGCTCGAGCACGTTGGCCAGCTCGCGGATGTTGCCCGGCCACGCATAGCGCTGCAGGAGCAGCATCGCTTCCTTCGTCACCCGCACGCCGGTGCGCCCGGTGCGCCGGGCCTGCTGCGCGAGAAGGACTTCACACAGCGCGGGCAGATCTTCGGGGCGCTCGCGCAGCGCGGGGAGCCGGAGCGGGAACACGTTGAGCCGGTAGTAGAGGTCCTCGCGGAACTTGCGCTCGCGGATGGCGCGCTCGAGGTCCACGTGGGTGGCGGCAAGGATCCGCACGTCCACCTTCACCATCCGGTCGCTGCCCACCGGCTCGAAGGCGCCCTCCTGGAGCACGCGCAGGAGCTTCGCCTGCAGCTCCATGGGCAGCTCGCCCACCTCGTCGAGCAAGAGCGTCCCGCCGTTTGCCATCTGGAAACGCCCGGGCCGGTTCGCGGTGGCGCCGGTGAACGCGCCCTTCACGTGCCCGAAGAGCTCGGACTCGAGGAGGCCCGCGGGGATCGCGGCGCAGTTGAGCGTGATGAAGGGATGTTCGGCGCGGCCGCTCCACTCGTGGATCGCGCGCGCGAGCCGCTCCTTGCCGGTGCCGGTCTCGCCGAGGATGAGCACCGGCGTGTCCGTCTGCGCCACCTGTCGCGCGCGCGCCGCGAGCTTGCGGACCTCGGCGTTGCGGCTTCCCTCGAGCACCACGCGCTCACCGCCGGCAAGCTCGCTCTCGAGGAGCTTCGCGCGCGCGTGATCCTGTTCGTGCAGGCGCTCCAGCGCGGCCCGCTGGGTGAGGTTTCGCAGCGCCAGCGCGAGCAATTGCCCGTAGACCTCCACCAGCTCCACCACCGGCTGCGGATAGGCCTCGCACACCGCGCGGTCCAACGTGAGCACGCCCAGCGCCTGATCGCCGGCGCACAGGGGCACCACCATGCACGCGTGTCCTGGCGGCAGGTCGAGCACCTCGTCGAACGGATCGCCGTCGCCGTGCTTGTGATCGTGTTCGGTGAAGGCGCGCGCGCGGCGGGACTCGAGCGCCTCGCGAACGGTGGGGAACTCGGCCAGCGGGATCGCGTGCCCCTTCAGACGGTCATCCGCAAGACGACCGCGGGCCGCTTGCACCACCAGCTCCGCACCCTCGAGCACGAAAACAGTTGCCAGGTCATAGGGGGCAATGCGAGCCAGCCAATCCAGACCACGCCGGAGGACGTCCGAGACGGTGTCCTCCTTCGCGGTCAGACGGACGAGCTCCCGCAGGTCCTGCGTGAGATCGAGGGGCGGGTTCATGTCGGCGGAAAGGGCGGCCATGGCACCAGCACTAAAGGGCACCCACCGAAATATCAATGGTCCCAGTCACCGAAAGGCCGGTGTTTCCACCGGTATCTCGGTGGGCAGGCAGCGATGGGCGGCGTCTCCAGAGGCGCTGCGCCGTGGCACGCTCGATGCTATCCCTCCCCAGCACGAAGCAAGCAGTACGTCCCCCAACCCCAGCCACATCAGGAGTGACACATGATCAACGTTGGCCAGAAGTTCCCCGACTTCAAGCTTCAGTCCGTCGTCCCCGGCCCCGTCGAGAAGATCGAGAAGGGCAAGGAGTTCAAGGAGGTCACCAACGCCTCGAACAAGGGCAAGTGGCAGGTGATGTTCTTCTGGCCGATGGACTTCACGTTCATCTGCCCGACGGAGATCGCGGAGTTCGGCCGCCGCAACAAGGACTTCGCGGACCGCGACGCGGTGGTGCTCGGCTTCTCGACCGACACCCACTTCGTGCACCTCGCCTGGCGGCGTGACCACGAGGACCTCCGCAACCTCACCTTCCCGATGGTGGCGGACACCAAGCGCGAGCTCTCGCAGGCGCTCGACATCCTCCACCCGGACGGCGTGCCCTACCGCGCGACCTTCATCGTGGACCCGGACGGCATCATCCGCTGGGTGCAGGTGAACGACCTCTCCGTGGGCCGCAACGTGGACGAGGTCCTCCGCGTGCTCGACGGTCTGCAGACGGACGAGCTGTGCCCGTGCAACTGGAAGAAGGGCGAGCAGACCCTGGGAGCGGCGTAAGCCATGCAGAACCTCGACGCTCTCCGGGACACGCTGCCTGACGCAGCGAAGGACATCCGGCTCAACCTCCAGGCGGTGATGACGAACGGCACGCCGTCTCTGAACGCCGCGCAGCGGTGGGGCGTGGCCCTCGCGTGTGCCTACGCGGCGCGGAACGAGAAGCTCCGTGACGCGCTGGTGGCGGACAATCCGGCGGGCGCCGAGGTGCTCGAGGACGCGAAGGCCGCCGCGGTGCTGATGGGGATGAACAACGTCTACTACCGGTTCCGTCACATGATCGGGAAGGAGACGTACACCCAGAAGCCGGCGCGGCTGCGCATGCAGCGGCTCGCGCAGGTGGCCACGAACAAGGCGGACTTCGAGCTGCTCTGCCTCGCCGTCAGCGCGATCAACGCCTGCGAGATGTGCCTGCAGGCGCACGAGAAGGTCGTGCTCGAAGGTGGCCTCACCGAGGAGCACGTCCACGACGCGGTGCGGATCGCCGCGACGATCAACGCGGCGGCGGTGGCGCTGGAGCTCGGCGCGTAGCGTTCGACGTCAGGTGATGTCCCGAAGGCCCTTCCGTTCGCGACCATGCGGCGGAGGGGCCTTCGCTTTTCTGGTGAGCAGGCGGGCGGGCGGGCGGTGCTTCGCGCGGGCTTCCGATCATCCGAGCGGTGAGCAGCTTTGTGCGGACGCAGCACAACCAGGGAGAGGGGGAAGAGATGAAGCTCATCCAGAAGATCACCGTGGCGGCGCTGATGGCGGGTGCACTGACCTTCGCGGGCTGCCAGCGGACGACCGAGGGCGTGCAGGACGACGCGAACCGCGCGGGCGAGAACATGCGCGACTTCGGCCGCGACGCGAACCAGGAGCTCGACGAGGGCACCGGTGGCGCGGGTCGCGACGGGCTCGACATCGGCGACAACGAGGGCGTGCTCAACGACGGCGAGGGCCCGCTGGAGAACGAGGAGACGCGGCCGGGCGACAACCCGGGCGTGATCAACGACGGCGAGGGGCCGATCGAAGAGAACTTCTAGCCGCATCCGCAGCTACAGAGGCTGAAGGACCGGCCCCGCTCGCCCTACCCGGCGGGCGGGGCTTCTTCGTGTTCGTGATCGTTTTCGTGTTCGGGCAGGTGGAGCGTGAGCGGCACCGGATCCCCGAGCAGGTCCGAGAGATCGAGCGCGTCCATCAGCGCGTGCCCGAAGAGGTCGTTGTTGAAATAGACGAAGCAGTGCCTGCGGTCCGCGCGCAGGCCCTTCGCGACCTTGCGCAGCCCGGTCTTGCCGTAGCGGCCCTGGTACTTCCCGGTCGCGCCGTGGAAGCGCAGGTAGCGGAAGCCGCCGGTGAGGCGCTTCGGCATCTGGGGGCAGAGGTCGTGCTCGCAGATCGCGGCGCGGTGCCGGTCGAGCACGTCGAAGACCTCGTCGATGTACCAGGCGGGGTGGCGGAACTCGACGACGTGGCGCGCGTGGCGTGGGAGCGCGGTGAGGAAGCGATCGAGTCGCTCCGGGTCCGGTTTGTTCATCTGCGGCGGCAGCTGCCAGAGCACCGGCCCCAGCTTCGGCCCGAGCCTGTCCACGACCTCGAAGAACCTGTCGATGCCGTCGCCGGTCTCGAGCAGGCGCTTCATGTGGGTGAGAAAGCGCGAGCCCTTCACCGCGAAGAGGAACCCCTTCGGCGAGCCCTCGCGCCAGCCGTCCACCGCCTCCGCGCGCGGCAGCCGGTAGAAGGTGTTGTTCAGCTCGACGGTGGCGAAGACCTTTGCGTAGTGCTGCAGCCAGGCCTTCTGCGGCACGCCCTCGTAGAAGAGCCGCGCCCAGTGCCTGTACACGAAGCCCGAGGTGCCGAGATGGACCGCCACGGGTTCAAGGTGCGTCCTCCGCGGTGCCCCCGCTCACGAAGGAGCGCACGCCGAGGAGAGGCCGCCTGCTGGGCAACGTCTCAGTGCGATGAGGGATGATCCTCGCGCGCGCTGGCCGGCTGTCCGTTCCCCGCGTGGCCGCCGTTGGCGTTGGCGTGGTTCACGTGCAGGTGCGTCTCCTCGACCTGGCCGCGGATGAGCTCGGTCTGCTCCTCGACCTTCGTCTTCTCGCGACGCACCAGCGCCTGCAGCTCGTCCACCGACCAGAAGAGGACGCGGAAGAAGGCGGCGATCACCGTGACGAGGATCGACGCGAGGAACCACTCGATGGCGCGGCTGGCGAAGCCCCAGTCCACCACCACGTCGATGGGATAGGTGCCGGTCAGCGGGACCAGCACGAAGGCGAGGTAGTGGGACACGCAGTAGGGGCACGAGACGAGGTAGCCGCCCCACGTCTCCTTGCCGCCCAGACGGTTGCGCAGCGGCGCGAAGATCCGCTCCTTCGCGATGGTGTGGCTCATGCCCATCACCACCGCCGACACCAGCACCAACTGCAGAATCATGGTCCCCTTCGTTCTTCGCGCGTGGGTTCAGGCAAACGTCCGCACGGGGCCGCGCGGGCGCAAACGCAGCGCAGCCCGCCCGGCTGCCCCTCACGGGTGGGAGACGCTCGACGGGATGGGCGCGGGCGAGCAGAATGGGAGCGCTTTGGACGCCAACCGTACAGTGAGGCACCCGAGGGTGCTCGCGGTGGACGACGAGCCGGCGGTGATCGTCCTCATCTCCCGGGTGCTGCGGAAGGCCGGCTACGACGTGCTGACCGCGGGGACCGCCGAGGACGCGCTGAACCTCGCGCGCCGGGCGCCGCCGGACCTGCTGGTGGTGGACAAGAACCTGCCGCGGATGAACGGGTTCGCGCTGCTGCGCGAGGTGCGCGCGCTCCACCCGGACGTGCCCGCGCTGATCATCACCGCCACGCCCGAGGCAGGGCTTCCGCCGGAGAAGATCGACGGGTACCTCGCCAAGCCCTTCCGCAGCCTCGACGCGCTGAGGGTGGCGGTGACCGAAGCGCTGGAGCGTCACCAGGCCGCGCGCGAACGCCAGGCGCTGCAGCGTCAGCTCCAGCAGGTCGTGTCGCAGCTTCGGAAGTAGAGTCCGCGCCCATGAAGCTCTTCGTCGTTCTCGGCGCGATCAACGCGTTCATCGCCGTCGCCGCCGGCGCGTTCGGCGCGCACGGTCTCAAGGCCAGACTCCCCGCGGACCTGCTCGTCACCTTCGAGACCGGCGCGCGCTACCACCTCTTCCACGCGCTGGGTCTCGTCGCGGTCGGCATCGTGGCGCACCTGCGTCCCCAGCCGCTCATCCACTGGGCCGGCTGGGCGATGTTCGCGGGCATCGTCCTCTTCAGCGGGAGCCTCTATGTGCTCGCGCTCAGCGGCGTGCGCTGGCTGGGGGCGATCACGCCGCTCGGCGGGCTGGGCTTTCTCACCGGCTGGCTGCTGCTCGCGGTGGGCGTCTGGCGCGCGGGGCCTCAGTAGGGGCCGCGGCGCACTGCGCCTACTTCGCCAGCCCCACCTGCTGCATGAAGGTGCCGTTGTCGTAGAAGAGGAACTCCTCCACCAGCCGCCCGTTCCGCCACTTGCCGGCGGTGCAGTAGAGGACGTCGAACGACTTGCCGGTGGGCGGGATCGAGCTGCCGTCGGGCTGCTCGAACGGCGCGGTGAAGGTGCCGGTGAAGCGGGTGACGAAGCAGGTGAAGTCGCCCTCGCCGAAGAGGATGTCGTAGGGCCGGTTCTTCACCTTGTTGTCGGGGAACGCGTTGCAGAAGGCGATGGCCTCGGCGCGGTGGTCCTCTCCGCCGCGGGTGGGCGTGGCCTCGCGGCCCGGCCAGTAGACGACGCAGTTCGGATCGTGGAGCTCGTCGAAGCGCTTCCAGTCGCGCGCGTTCCAGGCGTCGTCGATCTGCTGCATCAGCTTCGCGTTGTCGGTCATCGGCGCTCCGGGTTGGGGTGCCGCGCAACGTCGGTCGCTCGGACCGCGGCGGCCACCCGCCCTCCCGGACAGGCCGCTAATTGCCCGCCACGACCTGCTCGCGCTCGCGGAGGAGCACGTCCGCGCCGCCCTGCAGACGTGCCCAGCCGGCGGTGTGCTCGGTGCGCGCGAACACGTCGTCTCCCGCGCGGCCGAGCTCGATGAAGCCGACCTCGCGATCGCCGCGGAGGTAGTCCACGCGCACCTGAACTTCCGGCTCTCCGGCCGCGGGCTTCTCACCGCGCCCGAGCACGTCCACCGCGACCTCCTTCCAGAGCCGCCCGTGCCAGTTGGAGGCGAACTCGTCGGCCGCGCCGTTGGGAGCCACGAGCTTGTCCCCGCTCTTCGTCAGCCGCCGCTCCTGCGCGCCGGTGCGGATGCGCACGCTGTCCCACTCGTCGTCGCGGAACGCGTGGAGGCGTCGGTCCACGAGGCGGCTGGCGGCGAACTCGAGGTCGCTCAGCAGCGTGCCGCGCAGGAGGTACACCCGGCCGTCCTCCTCGTTCAGCGCGTAGGGAGCGGGAGGTGCGTTCGCTTCGTTCGCGTCTGCCGAGGCGAGCCGCAGCCGCCACGTGGCGCCGCGCGCAGCGACCTCCAGCCGGCGCTCGCTCTTTGCGAGCCCCAGCTCCGCGAGCTTGTCGTCCGGGAGCTTTCCCAGCGAACGCAACGCACGCAGCGGCGTGAAGCTGTCCACCACGCGGTCGGCGCTGTCGTTCGCCTTGTACTCGCGAGGGCGCGACTCTGAAGGCGCCGGGACGGCGGGCTCGGGAGGCCGCTCCGTCTGCCGGACCCACGTGCCGTCGCGGCCGGTGACGAGCTCCACCACGCGCTTCGGATCCTCGTAGCGGATGCGCTCGAGCTGCGACTTCGTCACGTCGATCACCGTGGCGACCGCGTCCTTGTCCTCGGCGGGCCGCTGCCAGGTGAAGTACGCGGCCAGCAGTCCCGCCACCGCGAGCGCGCCCTGCACTGCTGCACTCGAAGCCTTCACTTTGCGGTCTCCTTCCGCGCCTTCCGACGCCCGCCGCGGCTGAAGAGGAAGCCCGTGCCGAGCACCAGTCCCGGCACGAGGAACACGGTCGAGTAGAACCACGCCACGTCCTGCTCGCGGGTGTGCTGCACGCGGACGTCCTCTTCGCTCTGCGTCTCTCCGGCCAACGCCTCTTCACCGAGCAGCCAGCGCAGCCCGTCGAGCGCGAGGTACGCGTTGCCGAGGCTCTCCATGATCGGATCGCCGAACACGTCGGAGTCGCCGAACACGAGCAAACGCGCCTCCGGACCCTGCGCGTTCGTGCGGGTGGCGGCAGCGACGAGCTCCCACGCACGGCGCGGCTCGTCGGCGTCGGCGGTGAAGTTCGCGTTGCCGTCGGGGAAGGTCGCTCCGTGCGCGCGGACGGTGAAGTCGAGCTTCACGTTCTCGGGCTTCTGCTCGGTGGCCTGCAGCGCGGTGGCGCCGAAGAACGCGACGGTCGCGCGCTGGCCGAGCCTGCCCACGGTGGTCACGGACGGATGCGAGGAGAACGCGCTGGTGAGGAGGTTCACCCGGTGCGCCGCGGCGCCGGTGCGGGTGAGGAAGACCTGGTCGTTCGCCAGCACCCGTCCATCCGCTTTGAGGCCGAACGGCGTGAGCAACGCGGCGTGATCGCGCTTCGCCTCCGGCTCGATCGCCAGCAGCACCCGGCCGCCGCGATCGAGGTAGCGAAGGACCGAGGCCTCCACCTCCGGCAGCATCGGCTCGGTGGGTCCGAGGATGACCACCGCTGCTGCGTCCTGTGGCACGTCGGTGCCAAGTCCCTCGCCGAGACCCAGCGTCTTCACCTCGTGGTTCTGCCGGCCGAAGAGGTCGCGCAGCGTGCGCACGGTCCAGCGCTGATCGGTGGCGCCGCCTCGCTCCGCGGTGCGCTCGCCGTGGCCGGTGGTGAAGTAGAGCGTGCGCCGGGGCCGCGCGAGCGTGGAGAGGCGCTTGTGCAGCTCCCCGTCGAGCGACCGCAGCTGGCTCCGCGCTCGCTGCAGCTCGAGGTTGACGCCCCACAGCTCCTTCCGCTCGCCGCGCGCGAGGACGACGGTCCCGTTGCCGGTGACGCCGAGTTCTCGCGCCCGGGTGGGCTCCAGCGCGTGATCGAGCACCTGCACGCTGAGCTGCGGAGACTGGCGCTGCAGCTCGGTGAGGTAGCCCACCACCTCTTCGCGGACCTCGTTGCCGGGCGGGAAGAAGGCGGTGATCTCGATCGGCTCGTCGAGCGAGCGAACGAGGTTCAAGGTCCCCTCCCCCGGCCGCGTGGTGCGGAAGAAGGAGAGGTCCCACTTCACGTCGCGCTCGTTGGCCACGTAGTAGGCGGAGAAGGCGAACACGAGCACCGCCGCGAGGCCCGCGCCGGAGAGCGCCGCGTCGCGCACCCTGCCCGCCTCCGCCTTCGGCGCTCGGTGCATGCCCGCGTAGGCCAGCTCCGCGAGGAGCGTGGGCAACAGGCCTGCCGCGAGCAGCGCCGGCCAGAGTGCGGAGAGGGCGGTGGTGAGCTTCGGGTACGCCTTGTCGATGCGCGTCCCCCCCGTGACCGCGGTCGCGAGATCCGACTGCGCCGCGTAGAGGACCAGCGCGAGCGCGATCACGCCGCCCAGCGCGAGGAAGAGTCGCTCCACCTGAGCGCGGCCGGCGTCTTCCTTCCCACGTGCGCGCAGAGCCCTGAGGGCGATCGAGCCGAGGACGAGCAACGCGCCCGCGACCGAGAGCACGGCGCGGCCGGTGCCGACCGCGAGGAGCCGTTCGCCGGCGAAGAGGAGGAGCAGGCCCGCGACGAGCGCGAGCGTGACGAAGACGCTGCGGGTCGTGAGCGGGTTCATCGCCAGCGCCTCCCCTCGAGCACGCGGGTGGCGGCGAAGAGCCCGACGAAGGTGACGAGCAGGTAGTACACGACGCCGCGCAGGTGGATGACGCCCTGCTGGAACGGCGGGAAGTGCTTGCCGTAGAGCGCGAGCGACATGAACACGTCGCTGAACGGCCGGTCGGTGACCTGCGACAGGTACCAGCTGACGAGCAGCGTCACCACGAGGCAGCCGCCGATGATCGCGCCGACCACCTGGTTCTTCGCCAGCGCCGAGCCGAACGTCCCCAGCGCCAGCGTTGCGCTCCCCAGCAGGAGCAGCCCGAGGTACCCCGCCGCGAGGTGCCCGAAGGAGACCTTCCCGTTCACCATCACCAGCAGCGGCATGAACACGGTGAGGCCGATGAGGATGGAGAGGAACGCCAGTGCGGAGAGGAACTTGCCCAACACGATCTCCACGTCGCGGACCGGCGACGAGTAGAGCAGCGCGAGCGTCCCCGTCTGCCGCTCCTCTGCGAGCAGGCGCATGGAGAGCAGGACGGACGCGAACATCACCATCCCGCTGCAGACGTAGAAGAACTGCGCGATGACCTCGGCGGAGCGCTTGCTCGCGCCGCCCATCACGAAGGCGTTGAAGAGCAGGCCCGTCACCGCGAGCACGCCGGCGATGATCACCCAGCCGCTCATGGTGCGCAGGTAGCCGGCGAGCTCGCGCCGGGCGATGAGGAGTGAAGCGCCCATCTACGCGGCCTCCTTCTGCTGATCCCTCTGCGTGAGCCGGAGGAAGATCGACTCCAGCTTCTGCGCGCTGCGGTCGAGCCGGAGCAGATCCCACCCCGCGCCCACCACCGCGCGCGCGAGCTGTGGACGCGCGTCGGCCGGGAGATCGAGCCGGAAGAGCAACGCGCCGCCCTGCTCTCGCACGAACTCCACGCGGGTCACGCCGGGCACCGACTGCAGCAGGCTCTCCGCGCTCGTCGCGTCCGGTCCGCGCAGCTCCAGTTCCACCCGGCCCTCGCCGCCGAGCCGCTGCGCGAGCTCCTCCTCCGTCCCCTGCGCCACGAGCTGCCCCTCCTGGATGACGAGCAGCCGGTCACAGATCTGGCTGATCTCCGAGAGGATGTGGCTGGAGACGAGCACCGTGTGCTGGCCCTTCAGCCGGCGGATGAGGTTGCGCATCTCGACGATCTGCACCGGGTCGAGGCCGCTGGAGGGCTCGTCGAGGATGAGCAGCTCCGGCTTGTGCACCAGCGCCTGCGCCACGCCCACGCGTTGACGGTAGCCGTGAGAGAGCGCGCCGAGCCGCTCGGTCGCGACGTCTCCGAGCGCGGTCTGCTCCTGCACCTCGGCCACGCGCGCGGAGGCCTTCGACGAGGGCACGCCGCGGAGCCGCGCGACGAAGGTGAGGTAGCCGCTCACCGTCATCTCCTCGTAGAGCGGCGGCGTGTCGGGGAGAAAGCCGATGCGCTTGCGGATCTCGTGCGGGTCCCGGACCACGTCGTAGCCGTCGATGGTCACCCGGCCGGACGTGGGGAGGAGCACGCAGCCCAGCACCTTGAGCGTGGTCGTCTTGCCCGCGCCGTTGAGGCCGAGGAAGCCGATCACCTCTCCGCGATCGATCCCGAACTGGAGGTCCCGGATCGCGGCGTGCGGGCCGTAGTACTTGGACAGCCCTTCGACCTGGATCATGTCCTCGTGTTTTTCCGGGAGAGTGAGGGCGGGGTCAAGAGTTTGGGCGGCGCCGCGCCGTGATAGAGGCGCGCGCATGGCCAGCGGCAGCGAAGACGTGGCGACGGCAGTGCAGGTGCTGCGCGAGGGAGGGCTCGTCGCCCTGCCCACCGAGACCGTCTATGGCCTCGCGGCGGATGCGACGAACGAGCTGGCAGTTCGCAGGATCTTTGCCGCGAAGGGACGGCCGCAGACCCACCCGCTGATCGTCCACATTCCAGGCAAGGAGGCGCTGCCGCGCTTCGCGTCAGTCGTGCCGGAGCGCGCGCGCCTGCTCGCCGAGGCCTTCTGGCCGGGGCCGCTGACGCTGGTGCTGAAGAAGAGCGCAATCGTCAGCGACGCGGTGACCGGCGGGCAGGACACCGTGGCGCTGCGTGTGCCGGCGCATCCACTGGCTCAGGCCGTGCTGCGCGAGCTGGGAGGAGGCCTCGCCGCGCCGTCCGCGAACAAGTTCGGTCACGTGAGCCCCACCACCGCTCAGCACGTCCGCGAAGACCTCGGTGACGAGGTGGACTTCGTGCTCGATGGCGGGCGCTGCGACGTCGGCGTGGAGTCGACGATCGTGGACGTCAGCGGCGAGAGGCCCTCGCTGCTGCGGCCCGGTGGGCTGCCGGTCGAGGAGATCGAGCGCGTGCTGGGGGAGAGTTTGGGGGCGCCCACGCCGCAGATCCGCGCGCCGGGTCTACTGCCCTCGCACTACGCGCCGCGCGCGGGGCTGGTGCTGGTGGAGCGCTCCGCTGACGTGCTGAGTGAGGCGGCTCTGCGCCTGTCGTCCTCAGAAGGCCAGCGCGTGGCGGTGCTCGCGCCGGGGACCATGCAGGTCGAACTGCCGCCGGGAGCCCGCGCGTTCCTCCTGCCGGAGGATCCGGCCGGGTACGCCCGCGAGCTCTACGCCACGCTGCGAGAGATCGACGCCGCCGGCTTCACGGTGATCGTCGCCGCGCCGCCGGAGGGCGCCGGGCTCGGTGTGGCGGTGAGGGATCGCCTTCGGCGAGCCGCCGCGCCGCGAGGCTGATGGGTGACTGCCGGGTCTCGCGCCATGAACGCGCTGCGGATTGCCGCAGTCGGGGACGCTGGCCTATCCCCTGGTCGTCGCGGCGTAGGCTGTCCGGGATGAGCGCTCACAGCTCGCGCAGGTTGCGCTCCGCGACGCGGGTGAGCTTCTCCACGCGCGCGAAGAGCCAGTCGCCGAACGGGACCGGCTTCTTCGGCCGCTTCGGCAGCGAAGGGTCGCCGTCGTCGAACGGGAGGATGGGGTGCTCGCCCGCGTCGTCGGCGGCGCGCTTGTCGAAGGCGAAGGCGAGGCCCCTGTCCCATCCGCCGTGGAAGACCTCGAGCGCGTTCAAAGAGGCGTCGCCCGTGGCCTCGACGACGTCGGTCAGGTCGTAGAGCGCGGGCGCGATCTCGAGGGGGCTCCAGCCGCCGCCGGTGACGTTGCCGCAATAGAACATCGGCAGGTCGTCATCGGCGGTGCCGGCGAGGATCCAGGTGATCGACCCGTACACGCGCGCGAAGTAGCTCCAGCTCGACTCGCCCTTCTTCGGCTTGCCCTTCCGCGCCTTGCGCCAGCGCCCCACCCGCTGCGAGTGCATGCCGAGGAAGAACTTCGGGTGGGCCTCCACCTCCTCCACCCGCGCTCGATCCTTCTCCGCGTCGATGAGCTCGAGCACGAGGTGATTGCGAGGCAGGCGCTCGTGCAGTTCCTTCAGCCGCGCCACCGCGAGATCCACGGCCTCGAACGGATTCGACGGCTGAGGGAACACCGGGCGCGCGGCCGGCGGCTTCGGCTTCGACACGCCCTTCGGCACGGCCGGTGACGGGTTCGGGTAGCGGCCCTTCGTGAGCTCGATGAGCGTGAGCGCGAAGCCCTTCTCCTCCTTCGCCGCCACCGCCTTCTCCGCGGCCTCGAGCGCCGCTTCGCGCGACGCCGTCTTCGTCTCCTTCGTCCAGTCCTCGAAGACGCTCTGGCCGTCCACGTGCACGGTCCACTTGTCCGTCGTCGACCGGTACTCGCGGAGCGTCACCTTCGATGGGTTCGGGTTCCAGGGCGTCCCGTCCTTGAAGCCGAGCTTCCGGTAGCGGGCCAGCGTCGGCTCGACCTCGGAAGAGGGGATCGTGTTTGCCACCAGCGCGCCGTTGAGCAGGCCTCGGCGCAGCACCGCGTGGGCGCCGCGCACCTCCACGTCCACGAAGAGCTCGTCCGCGAGCTTGTACTGCGCGTGCCGCGCGGTGATCGGGCCGCTCGTCGCTCCGGGCTCGCGTCCCTGGTGGAGCACGCCGGCGCTGTGGACTCGCAGCGAGGAGTCGGCCGCGTAGAACCACGTCTCGTCCTTCGCATCGATTCTGGGTTCGATGAAAAGGATCGGTTGCTCTGCGTTCAGCGCCTGAAGCCGCTTCCAGTCTGTCGCCATGAGGGGCGCGAGACTCCGACGTCACCGCGCGCGGCCGCAATGGATTTGAGCCGCCGGGGATCAATCACGCAAACGCGCGCCGAAGCTCTCCGGCACGCGGCCGTGCAGGCAGGTGATGGTGTTCGGGCACCGGCGCGTGGACCAGACCGCGCGCGTGGGCGCCTTGCCGTCGCGGCTCTGCGGCACGCCCTCTTCCACCGGCCAGTCCGGCTCCTCGCCCGGCGCGAGCAGGTGCAGCCCGCTCTGCCACGGGCCGATCACGTGCGTGTGTCCCGCCGCGCGCGCGTCGAAGAAGCGCGTCCACGCGCGGGCGAAGTCGTGTCCTCTCTTCGTGCCGAACGTCTCGCAGGTGCGAAACCACCAGAGCGCGGTCCCACCCGGCGTCAGTCGCTCGCGGACCCGGACGAGGCCCGCGTGGAGGGGATGCCCGGGCTCCAGCGCGCGGACGTCGAGCACCTCAGCTCCGAGGCGAACGGTCCCCCAGTTGCCGTGCCCCCAGAATTGGATCTCCGCGATGCGAACGTCAGGACGGTACGAAGCCAGCCACTCGAGCGCCTCGCTCCAGCTCGTGAAGCCGCGGAAGGCATCGATGCGCCCGAGCAACCGGTAGAGCGCGCCGCCGAGGATCCACGAGCCGGTGAGGCCCGGCGGCCTGCCTCCCCAGCAGGTGCGGTCGTAGATCATCAGGCGCAGCGGTCGGGTCATCCTGCGACGGTAACCACGGCGCGCCGGCGCTTCAGCGCGGGGTCAGGCGGCGATCGGCGGAGTGTTCCGGCGTGCGAGCGCGACGACGCAGCGGACCCAGTGCTCGTGCGAGTTCAGCGAGGGCACGAGGATGAGGTCCTCTCCACCCGCGGCGACGAAGTCCTCTTTGCCGCGCATGGCGATCTCCTCCAGCGTCTCGAGGCAGTCGGCGACGAACGAGGGCACGGTCACCGCGAGCCGCTTCACCCCGCGCTCGGCGAGCCCCTTCAGCACCTCGTCGGTGTAGGGCCTGATCCACGGCGTGCGCCCGAGCCGGCTCTGGAAGCTGATCGAGTGCCCGTCTTCTGAAAGCCCCAGCCGCTTCACCAATGCGCGCGTGGTGGCGAAACACTGCGCCCGGTAGCAGCGGTGGTTCACGGGACCAATCGAGTCACAGCAGGTCGCGCTGGCGAGGCAGTGCACGCCCGGCCCGTTCGGATCGCTCTTTTGGATCTGCCGCTCGGGGACGCCGTGGTAGCTGAAGAGCACGTGGTCCGCACGCGACTCGCGGAGCACCGGCGCCGCCACCTCGGCGAACGCGTCGACGTAGAGCGGGTCGTCGTAGAAGGCGGGCACCACGCTCAGCGGCATGAGGTCCCACGACTCGCGCATCACGCGGAGCACTTCGTCCAGCGACGACGCGGTGGTGGACGCCGCGTACTGCGGGTAGAGCGGAAACACGGTCACGCGCGTCACGCCGCGGCTTTGGAGCGCCTTCAGGCCGGCGGTGATCGACGGGTTGCCGTAACGCATCGCCAGCTCCACCTCGAGCTCGCCCTCCAGCGCCTTTCGCACCGCCGCCTCCAGCGCGCGCCCGTGCACGAGCAGCGGCGAGCCCTCCGGCGTCCAGATCTTCTCGTAGGCCTCGGCGCTCTTCGCCGGACGGGTGGGGAGGATGACGAACTCCAGCAGCGCCTTGCGGCCCACCGGGTTGATGTCGATCACCCGCCCGTCCCCGAGGAACTCGCGCAGGTAGCGGCGCACCGGCCCCGCGTGCGGCGCATCCGGCGTTCCCAGGTTGATGAGCAGCAGTCCCGGCTTGTCGATCATCTCGGATGAACCAGTGCGAGCGGGTCAGTGCAGCGCGTGCGGCTGCGTCAGCGCGAACTCACCGATGCGCGCCTCGAACTTGCCGCCGTCCGGCCGGACCATGAAGTAGGTGCCGCGCATGCTCCCGAACGGGGTGCGCAGCATCGCCCAGCTCGTGTACTCGAACTTCTCGCCCGGGTTGAGGCGCGGCTGCTTGCCCACCACGCCCTCGCCGCGGACCTCTTCCACGCGCCCGTTGGCGTCGGTGATCACCCAGTGCCGGCTCTTCAGCTGCGCCGGCTCGCTGCCCTCGTTGGCGATCTCCACCGTGTACATGAACGCGAACTGGCCGCTCTCCGGCGAGGAGCGCTCGGCCCAGAAGGCGGGCTTCACGGTGATCCGGATGCCCTCGGTGGTGGTGGTCGAGCTCATGGGCGGGGGACCATAACGCCCCCGCTCCGACTCGGCAGCAGCAGACCGCTTCGCCTCGGCGGCCCCTCTCGCTCAGCTGCCCGCGGGCCTGCGCAGGATGACGAGCGACCTGCCCGCCAGCTCGAGCTTCCCACCCGCCGGCGTGTTCGGCCGCGCCTTGCCGGAGGGCTCGGCGGCGGTGTCCTCGACGAGCTGCCAGTCCCTTCCCCACTCGATGTCCGGGAGGGTGAACTTCAGCGGCTCGTGGTGCGCGTTCATCAGCACCAGCAGCGTGTCGCCGACGATCCGGTTTCCGTACTCGTCCGGGGTGGGGATCGCGTCGCCGCCGAGGAGGAAGCCGATGGAGCGGGTGAACGGCGTCTCCCAGTCCTCGCGCTTCATCTCCTTGCCGTCCGGCCGGAACCACGCGAGGTCCTTCAGCTCCGAGTCCCAGATGTGCGCGCCCTGGAAGAAGCGGCGGCGCTGCAGCACCGGCTCGGTCATCCGCAGCTTGATCATCCGCTTCGTGAACTCGAGGAGCGCCTGCTGCCGCTCGTCGAAGTCCCAGTTCATCCACGAGATCTCGTTGTCCTGGCAGTAGGCGTTGTTGTTGCCGCCCTGCGTGCGAGAGACCTCGTCGCCCATCAGCAGCATCGGCACGCCCTGCGAGAGGAAGAGCGAGGCGAGGAAGTTGCGCTTCTGCTGCTCGCGCAGCTTCGTGATCTTCGGGTCGTCGGTCGGACCCTCCACGCCGTGGTTCCAGGAGTGATCGTCGTTCGACCCGTCGCGGTTGCCCTCGCCGTTCGCCTCGTTGTGCTTGTGGTCGTAGGAGACGAGGTCGTTGAGCGTGAAGCCGTCGTGCGCGGTGACGAAGTTCACGCTCGCGTGCGGCCTGCGCCCGCCGAGCATGTAGAGGTCGCTCGATCCCGTCAGCCGCCAGCCCACGTCCGAGATCTGCCGCTCGTCGCCCTTCCAGTAGCGCCGCAGCGTGTCGCGGTACTTCCCGTTCCACTCGCTCCAGCCGACGGGGAAGTTCGCGACCTGGTAGCCGCCCATGCCGATGTCCCACGGCTCGGCGATGAGCTTCACCCGCGAGAGCACCGGGTCCTGGTGGCAGATGTTGAGGAAGTCCGCGTGCCGGCTGTAGGCGCCCATTCCCTCGCGCGCGAGCGTCGTCGCGAGGTCGAAGCGGAACCCGTCCACGTGCATCTCCTCCACCCAGTAGCGCAGGGAGTCGCAGATGAGCTTCAGCGCCGCCGGGTGCCTCACGTTGAGCGAGTTCCCGCACCCGGTGAAGTCCATGTAGTAGCGGGGGTCGTCGTGCTTCAGCCAGTAGTACGCCTGGTTGTCGAGCCCCTTCAGCGACAGCGTGGGCCCGAGGTGATTGCCCTCGCAGGTGTGGTTGTAGACGACGTCGAGGATGACCTCGATGCCCGCCTTGTGCAGGGCCTTCACCATCTCCTTGAACTCGGTGACCTGTCCGCCCAGCGAACCGCGCGAGGAGAACTTCTGGTCCGGCGCGAAGTACCCGAGCGTGTTGTAGCCCCAGTAGTTCTTCAGCCCCTTGTCCACGAGGAACGCGTCGTCCACCGACTCGTGCACCGGCAACAGCTCCACCGCGGTGACGCCGAGCTCCTTCAGGTAGCGGATGGCCTCCGGGTGCGCGAGCCCCGAGTAGGTGCCGCGGAGGTTCTCCGGGATGCCCGGGTGCCGCGCGGTGAAGCCCTTCACCTGCATTTCGTAGATGACCGTCTGCCGCAGCGGGACTTCCGGCCGCCGGTCGCCGGCCCAGTCGAACTCGTTGGAGACGACCACGCTCTTCGGCACCCCGAGCGCGCTGTCGCGATCGTCCATCTCGAGGTCCGGGTTCCGCTCCGCGCTCTTGTCGTAGCCGAGCACCGGGTACTTCCAGAGCACCTTGCCGTGGATGGCCTTCGCGTAGGGATCGACGAGGAGCTTGTTCGGGTTGAAGCGCTGTCCCCGCTTCGGGTCCCACGGGCCGTAGGCGCGAAAGCCGTAGAGCGTCCCAGGCCGCAGGCCCGGCACGTATCCGTGCCACACGTGGTCGGTGTGCTCGAGCAGCGCGATGCGCGCCACCTCCTGCGAGTGCTCCACCGGGTCGAAGATGCTCACCACCATGCGGGTGGCGTGCTCGCTGTACACGGCGAAGTTGACGCCCTCGCCGTCGAAGGTGGCGCCCAGCGGCCACGGTTGGCCCGGCCAGATGCGGGCGCGATGCGTGCTCATGAGGTGCGGTTCTCCAGCAGGGTGACCGGGAAGTGCGAGAGGAGGTCGCCGAGATCCAGGGCCCGCCCCTCCTCGCCCACAGCGGGCGTGAAGCTGCGTCCGGTGTAGGCGCAGGTCAAGCGAACCTTCGCCAGCGCCTCGGGGAGCCGCACGAAGGTGCCCTTCAGCGCCACGGCCGGGCCGCCCTCCGCGTCGAGCAGCGCGACCACCATGCGGGGCACCACCACGATCACCCAGGTTCCTTCGTGCCGCCGCGCAAAGGCGATGGCGTGACGCGCGCGCGGGCCCTCGAGATCCAGCGGCAGGTAGTCGCCTCGACGGAAGAGCTCTTTGTGCCGGTTGCGCACCGCGAGGCTCTGCACGAGCACGTACTGCTTCACCCGCCCGTTGTTCATCGTCTCCAGAAGGCGGCGGCACAGCTCCAGCCGGTCACCCGCGGCCTCGCGCAGCAGCGCGTCGAGCGACTTCTGGCGCAGGGTGAAATCCACCGGCCGGCGGTTGTCCGGATCCACCAGCGAGAGGTCCCACAGCTCCGTGCCCTGGTAGGTGTCGGGCACGCCGGGCGACGCGAGCTTGAGCACCAGCGCGCTGAGCGCATTGAAGATGCCGGGCCGCTCGAGCCTGCGCTTGAAGGCCTCCACCGACTCGAGGAAGGCGGTGTTCTTCTCCGACAGCGTGCGCTCCACGAACGCGTCCACGCCGGCCTCCCAGTCGGGATCCGGGTTCACCCAGCTCGTGTTGATCTTCGCCTCGCGGATCGCCTTGAGCATGTAGTCGCGCACGCGGCGCTGCAGCTGCGCGAAGGCCTCGCCCTTCGGCCTGTCCCCCACCGGCCACGCGCCGAGCAGCGTCTGGTAGTAGAGGTACTCCTCGTTCGCGTCCGGCACCGCCGCGTCGCGCACCGTCTGCCGGAAGCGCCGATTGTGCCGCGACCAGCGCCGCAGGTGCTCCTTCCATTCGTCGGGCACCTCGGCGAGCACCGTCAGCCGCGCGCGCACGTCCTCGCTGCGCTTGGTGTCGTGGGTGGACGACGCGAGCATCGCCGCCGGCCACTTCTCCGCGCGCTCCTGGTTGCGCAGGTGGAAGGTCTCCGCCGCGCTGCCGAAGCGCTCCGGCTCGCCGCCCACCTCGTTGAGCGCCGCCAGCCGGTTGTAGACGTAGAAGACCGTGTCCTCGAGGCCCTTCGCCATCACCGGTCCGGTCACCTGCTGCAGCTTCATCGCGAAGCGGAGCATCACCTCGCGCTGGCCCGGCGCGAGCGGCCGCGCGTCGTCGTGGCGCTGCAGGAGCACGTCGCGGAGGAAGTCGAAGATCGACGCGTTGGTGTTCGGGTCCTTCTGCTTTGCCCGCGCGATCGTCCAGCGCACGTACTCCACGTCGCGGTCGTCGAGCTCGCGCCAGTTGTCGATGTAGGTCCGGTACACCGGGAAGAGCGCGATGAACTCCACCAGCGCCTTGCGCAGGCTGCCGATGGTGAAGTCCCGCGTGCGCCGGTCCATCTCCGAGATGCGGTTGAGCTCGCGCGCGAGCACGTTGATCTCGCTCGACATGCTCACCGACATGATGAGCTTCTTCTTCTCGTAGACGAGCGCGTGGAAGTCCACCTCCGAGCCGATGAAGCGCTCGTAGATGCGGGTGAGCGCCTTCTCGTGCTCGCGCGGGACGAAGAGCCCGGTCACCACGTTGGCGAAGCGGTAGCCCGTCGTCCCGTGCACCGCCCACGTGTCGGGGATGCGCTCCTTGCCGCCCTGGATCTTCTCCACCACCACGTAGAGCGCGCGGAAGATCGGATCCTCCGGCTGCTCGGTGAAGTGCGCGTGGTAGCGGCGCCGCAGCCCCTCCTCGAGCGTCTTCCAGGCCGCGTCGTCCTTCACGCTCGCGGGACGCTTCGCGCGGGCGCGGCGGATGAAGAACTCCTCCTGCAGCTGCAGGAAGTAGGCGGTCGGATCGAAGAGCCCGTCGGGGTGGTCGATGCGCAGCCCGTGGATCTTCCCCTCCTCCAGCCAGCGGAACGCCAGCGCGTGCGCGGCGTCGAAGACCTCGCGATCCTCCACCCGCAGCGCGCCGAGCCCGTTGATGTCGAAGAAGCGCCGGTAGTTGATCTCCTCCCCCGCCACCCGCCAGTGCGCGAGCCGGTAGGAGCACTGCGAGAGCACCCGGTCGAGCAGGTCGAAGGAGCGCGGATCGCCGGGCGTGCCATTGAACTCGGCGACGTTGCGCTCGATGAAGGCGCGGATCGCTGCGCTCTGCGCGTGGAGGGTCGCCAGCCGGCGCTTGACCACCTCCTTCTCGCGGTTGCGCTCGAGCACCCTCGGCCTGTCGGTGGCGGAGGGCGCCGGCAGGTGATCGATCGCGGTGAGGATGGAGAGCAGCTCCTGCAGATCGAGATCCTCTTCGCCGAGCTCCGCCTCCAGCTCGTGCAGCCGGTGCCGGAGGAGCTGCGCGTAGGCCCTCGGCGCGACGGGGAAGACGTGGTCGAAGTAGCGGACCTCGAAGGCGCCCTTCTCCTCGTTGAGCGCGAGCTTCAGCTCCCCGCGCTCGAGCACCTGCCCGTACTGGTCACCGAGGATCGGCAGGAGGACCTTGTTCTTCAGCTCCTCTTTGACGGGGTCCCAGTCGATGTCGAAGTAGCGCGCGTGGATCGACGCCGGGCCGTTCTCGAGCACGTCGTTCCAGACCTCGTTGCGCCCCTTCTCGATGCCCATGTGGTTGGGCACCGTGTCCATCACCAGCCCCATGCCGTGCTTCTTCAGCGCCGCCGCCAGCTCCGCGAGGTCCTCCTCCGTCCCCACCTCCGGGTTCAGCTGCGCGTGGTCCACCACGTCGTAGCCGTGCGTGCTCCCCGGCTGGGCCTTGAGCAGCGGGGACGTATAGAGGTGGCTGATGCCGAGCTTCGCCAGGTAGGGCACCTGCGCGGTCACGTCCTTCAGCGTGAAGCCCTGATGGACCTGCATCCGGTACGTCGAGAGCGGCGTGTCCCGCTGCGCGGTGAGCTCGGCGCGGACGTCGTCGAAGATGCGCTGGGAGAGGGGTTCCATGCCGTCGTCTGCCATGAGGCAGCGGTGTGTACTCTCCGAGGGCAAACGGGGAGTCCCACGCGTACGGCCGGTGTCGCCGCTCTGACGCTTGCCTGCCCTGCGGCGTCTGCCCCGCGCAGTCCGTTCAGGTGGGCGTCCGGCGCACGACAGCGCACCTGAGCGCGCGCGACCTCCTGCTCGCGCGGGGCGTTGCTAGAGGATCTTGAAGAACGCGAGGACGATCTCCACCACGATGAGCAGCACGATCGTCGCCTCCAGCGTGAGGCCGCGGTCGGTGTCCACCTCGCCCTTGAGCAGGTTGTACACGCGCCCGAGCATCTCCTGCTTCCGCGTCACCGACGCCTGCCACTGCCGGATGCGCAGCCGCTTGACCGCGCCCTCGTAGACGCGGGCCAGATAGAAGTCGCCGATGATCTTCAGCGAGTTCTCCACCCGTTCGATGAACTCGCTCATCTCCAGCAGCGTGAGCATCACCCGCCGCGCAAGTCCGCGGTACGGGCTGCGGATGATGCGCTCCACCGCCGGCGCCGGCTTCTCCAGTCCGTCGTAGACGGCCTTCAGGTTCCGGTCGAGGACGTCGTCGTAGTAGCGCAGCTCCAGCAGCTGCGCGTTGCAGACCTCCAACACGTCCGGCACGTCGAGGCTGCCCGACGGCTCGTAGACGAAGGCGCCGTTCCAGTCGATCACCGCGAGGTCGCGCTCGGTGTAGCTGAAGGAGGTGCGCACCACCTCTGCCTGCTCCTGTTCGGACAGCGGCGTCTGCTCGCGCTCGCCGAGGAGCAGCCGGCCGAGGTCCGCCGCGGCGAGCACCTCGGAGGCCTTCGGATCGCCGCGCAGCTTGTCCGCGTACACGACCGTGTAGCTCTCGCTCTGCTCCCACACCGTGCCCCGCAGCCCCGCCGGCGCGAGGTCCTGCCTCAGCCGCTTCACCAGCTCCAGCGACAGCGCCTCCACCACCGGCGAGTCGAAGAGCTCGTCCGCCAGCGGCACGAGGCCATCGAGCGTCGAGCCCGGCGGCATCGGCACGCGGAGGATGATCGACACCGCGCCGTGCGCGAACACGCGGGCAATGGCCTCGACCTCCTCCGTGCCCCCCGTCAACCGCAGCGGATGGCGACCCAGCTCCACCGTCAGCGGAGGATCCGGAAGCTGCAGGTATTCGCTGCCGGCGCGGGTCAGCCTCATGCGCCGCGACCCGCCGGAAAGCGCGGACTGCGCGCGCGACAGATCGATCTCGTCCGCGATGTCGAAGATCCGGTAGCAGAGGAACATCCCCCGCTCGACCACCACCTCCGTGTTCGTCCTGACCTGTTGGGCCTCGGGAACCATGGGGCGAATCTAAGGCGCGCGGCCCCCCGGCACCCGATTCGTCGCGCCGGGAAGCGACCTCATCTTCACGGGTGATCACTGCCGGCGCCCGGCGGTCGAGAAGTGGACGGCGGGCCCGACCGCGACACGATGTCGCCGCATGTCTCACCCACGCCGCTCTCCCTTCCCTCTCGTCGCAGCGCTCGGCGCTCTCGCGGCGCTCTCCGCCTGCACCACGGTGGACGTGGCGCGCCTGCCGGACACCCGCGCGCGCGGCGCCGTCCTCGTCACGCAGCAGGACCTGCGCGGTCCCTACGAGAGCATCGGCCCGGTGCAGGTCACCCGCCGCGGCTCCACGCTCGTCGCAGGGCTCGTCGATCCCGCGGGCCTCAAGCTGCAGCCGGCGATCGACGATCTCGTCGTCGAGGCTCGCCGCGCCGGCGCCGACGCCGTGATCAACGTCCGCTACGACCGCACCCAGCATTCGCTCGGCACGCGCATTCTCTTCGGCATCCTCTTCTTCCTCCCGCTCCCGGGCGAGGTCACCGTCACCGGCGAGCTCGTGCGGCTGCGTGCGCCCGCGGCGGAGACGGCACGATGATGAGCTCACGACCGTCCCTGATCGCGGCAGCGGTCGCGTTCCTCGCCGTGGCTTCCGGCTGCGGCGTCGCGGTGCGCGGCTCGAAGCTCTCCGACCGTCCCTACGACGGCCGCGGGATCTACCTCTCCACCGGCACCGCGGACCGTCCCTTCCGCACGCTCGGCTTCGTGCAGGTGCGCGGCTACGGCGTGGAGATCGCCGGCGTGATGGACGCAGGTGACGCGGCGCTCGACGGCGCGATCCGCGGGCACCTCGCGGATGCGGCCGCGCGCATGGGCGGCGACGGCGTCATCCACATCGAGTTCCTCGACGAGAACCCCTCCACGCCGGTCGAGCGCGCCAACGCCGCGGCCACCAGCGTCGGCAACCTCTCGCGCCCGCCCAGCCAGGGTGGCGGCGGCGGCGTGCAGACGAAGAACCGCTACGTCACCGTCACCGGCGAGGTCATCCAGTTCCTCGAGGCGCCCCGCTCCACCACCGCCTCGGCCATCCCCAGCGCTCCGCAGAAGGCATCCCTCCGATGAACCGCACCGCTCGCATCACGCTCACCGCCCTCGCCCTGCTCGTGCTCGGCACCGGCTGCACCGTCGTCAACACCGCGGTCATTCCGTCCGACCCGCGCACCGACGAGATCTTCCTCACCGCCGGCGATCTCCAGGAGCCGCACGAGGTCCTCGGCGTCGTCCAGGCCACCCGCGCCGGCGTGCTGTTGCTGGGCAACTTCGACGTGGTGGGCACCGACCTCGAGGCCGGCTTCCGCGACGTGCTCATCCCGCAGATCCGCGAGCTGGGCGGCGACGGCGCGACCCGCGTGCGCTTCCACATGACGCAGTACACGCCGGTGGGCCGGGTGCTGGGCGCGATCTTCTTCTTTGCGCCGCTTCCATCGCGCGTGACCGTCACCGCGCAGGTGGTGAAGCGCACCGGTGACCGGCAGGGCCAGACGCCGCCGCAGGGCGCACCGCAGAACGCGCCCCCCGCGCCGCAGCCGCCGGGCATCTGATCAGGGAGGGCAGGCCTCGTCGTACTGCGCGCGGTGCATGCGGAAGCGCGCATCGAGCATCGTGCGCGTGCTCACCGCGTCGTCCAGGCGCCGGTCCTCGCGCTGCAGCGCACAGAGCAGCGCCAGCGGCCGCCAGTCCGCGCCCTCCATGCGAGAGGCCTCGCGCAGGGACACCTCCGCGCGCGGGAAGTCGTTCATCCGGAACCGCGCCAGCCCGAGGAGATAGCGCACGGTCCCGTCCTTCGGCGCCGCCTCCACCGCGGCCTCGAGGTCCGCCGCCGCGCCCACCGCGTCACCACCGCCGAGCTTGATCAGCGCCCGCTCGCGCAGCGCTGCGACCGGCGTCATCGTCCGCTCGGCGCCCTCGAGGATCCTCAGCGCACCTTCGATGTCGCCCGAACCGCCGAGCGCCTGCGCGTACCGCAACGCGATGGCCGAGTCCGCCGGCGACCTTGCGTGGGCCCGCGAGAGCGCCGTCCGCTTCCGCTCCTCCGCACCGTCGCGTTCGGCGAGATCCGCCTCCACCAGCTCCGGCCGCGGATCTTCGGGCAACAGCGCCCGCGCGTGGTCCAGCGCCTCGGTGACGCAGGTGCCGTTGCCCTCCGCGTGGCAGATGCGCGCCTCCACGAGCTGCCGCTCTCCGGGCGCACCGCCGCGACGCTCGGCCTCGGCGATGAAGCGGCGCGCCAGCTCCGGCTCGTGCGGGAGCAGGTGCACCGCGGCCTCGAGCAGATGCGACGGCTGCGACCTCGGGTTGTCGATCAGGGGCTCGAGGAACTTCCGCCGCGCCGTGGGCTCGGTGACGAGGTGCACGAGCCCGAGGTCCACGCCGGGGTCCTCGCGCGGAAGAAAGAGGGGGACGAGGTGCACCAGCGCGGCCCCGACGGAGAGGACCAGCGCGGCGCGCAGACGGCGATCGGTGAAGCGAATCAAAGCGCGCGGACCGTAACACCCCGCAACGCAAAAGGGCCCACCCCTTGAAAGGGCAGGCCCCATGAGCGGACAAGCCGCGAGCGAGCTAGCTCAGCTGCTTGTTCACCAGCGCGGTCATCTCGAACATGGAGACCTGCTTCTTGCCGCCGAAGATCGGCTTGAGCTTGTCGTCCGCGTTGATCATCCGCTTCTGCTTGGGGTCCTGGAGGTTGTTCTTCTTGATGTACGCCCAGAGCTTCTTCACGACCTCGGTGCGGGGCATCGGCTTCGCGCCAACGACCTCGGCCAGATCCTTCGAAGGCGTCATCTCCTTCATGAACGCAGCGTTCGGCTTCCGCTTGGCGGCGCCACCAGCGGCGGCCTTCTTCGCCGGAGCCTTCTTCGTCGCGGTCTTCGTCGCGGTCTTCTTCGCAGCCATGAAACCTTGTCTCCTCCCCTCACAGGGACGTTAGGAACGGCTTTGGATTGGAAAGCCGATTGCGCTCCTAGCACGAACTACAGAGAGGGGAACACTCCCCGCTTCGAATTTCTCTGCTATGCGCCGAGGCATGGACGTGTCGGTGACGGGCGCAAACGGCTTCCTCGGCGTTCATCTGGTGCGCACGTTGCGGGCACGCGGCGACCGGGTCCGCTGCCTCGTGCGGCGCGCGGACGAAGCGAAAGCGCTCTCGGAAGTGGGCGCCGAAGTGCTCGAGGGCGACGTGACGAAGGCCGACACGCTGCCCCGCGCCATCGACGGCGCGGACTGCGTGGTGCACCTCGCGGGCGTCCGCCGGGCGCCGGTGAAGGGCACGTTCATGCACGTCAACGCGGAGGGCACGCGCCTCGTGTGCGAGGCGATGGTGAAGGGCGGCGCGCGCAGGCTGCTCTTTGCCGGTTCGCTCGCGGCCAGCGGTCCCTCCACGCCGGGCAACCCGCTGCGCGAGGACGCGCCCTTCCATCCGCGCGAGTGGTACGGCGAGAGCAAGGCCGAAGGAGAGCGCATCGCCTTCTCCTTCCGCGACCGGCTCGAGGTCACGTCGATCCGTCCGGTGCGGATCATGGGCCCCGGCGACCGCGAGAACCTGCCCTTCTTCCGCATCGTGCAGCGCGGCCTGAAGCTCGACGTGACCGGACCGCGCAGGCCGATCTCGTTCGTGGACGTGGCGGACGTCGTGGCGCACTGCCTGCTGCTGATGGAGCGCAAGGAGGCGGTGGGCGAGGCCTTCTTCAGCGTGGGCGAGGAGCTGTCGCTGGTGGAGATGCAGGACATCGCGGCGCAGGTGCTCGGCGTGACCACGCGGCGCGTGCCCATCCCTCCCGCGGTGCTCAAGACCCTGGCGGCCGCGGCGGACGGCGTCTCCACGGTGAGCGGAAAGAAGCTCCCGCTGAACCGCAAGCTCGCGCGTCAGCTGCTCGCGCCCGCGTGGTCCTGCTCGCCGGAGAAGAGCGCCCGGCTGCTCGGCTTCCGCGCGAAGGTGTCCATGCGCGAGTCGATCGCGCAGAGCGCGCAGTGGTACCGAGAACAAGGGTGGCTGTAGCGGAGGGCGGCCGGTAGATTGCGCGGCGCCATGCTTCGACTCCAAAGCGCCCTCGCCCTGCTCCTCGTCTCCACCGTCGCCGTCGCGCAGACCCCGGCCCCGAAGCCCCCGGAGGCGCGCGAGGTCGTGGTGTACAGCGGCCGCAACGAGAAGCTCGTGGGCCCGGTGCTGAAGGACTTCGAGAAGCAGACGGGCATCAAGGTCCAGGTGCGCTACGGCGAGACCCCGGGACTGGCGGCGCTGATCCTCGAGGAGGGCAAGCGGTCTCCCGCGGACGTGTACATCGCGCAGGACGCGGGCGCGCTGGGGCTGCTGGAGAAGGAGGGCCGGCTGGCGAAGCTTCCCGACGCCGTGCTGAAGCAGGTCTCGCGCGAGGACTTCCGCTCGAGGAAGGGCACCTGGGTCGGCCTCTCCGGGCGGGTGCGCACGCTGGCGTACGACACGCGGAAGGTGAAGGCGGACGAGCTGCCGCAGAGCGTGGACGGGCTGACGGATCCGAAGTGGAAGGGCCGCATCGGCTGGGCGCCGACCAACGCGTCGTTCCAGTCCTTCGTCACCGCCTACCGGCTCGCGAAGGGTGACGACGCGGCGAAGCAGTGGCTGCGCAAGATGAAGGCGAACGGCGCACGCGCGTACAAGAACAACACCGCGATCATCGAGGCGCTCGCGCGCGGCGAGATCAGCGTGGGCCTCGTGAACCACTACTACCTGCACGCGATGAACAAGGACCGGAAGGAGCCCCTGCCGGTGGCGAACCACATGTTCGCGGCGGGCGATCCGGGCGCGCTGGTGAACGTGGCGGGCGTGGGAATCCTCGAGGGCGCGAAGAACGCGGAGGCCGCGCGGAAGCTGGTGGAGTTCCTGCTGTCGAAGGACGCGCAGGTGCACTTCCAGAACGAGACCTACGAATACCCGCTCTCCGCCGGCGTGGCCCCGAACGAGAAGCTCGCGCCGCTGCCGAGCCAGGCGGGCAAGCTCGACCTCTCGCGCCTCGAGGATCTGCGCGGGACGCTGGAGCTCCTGCAGTCCGAGGGCGTGCTCTAGCGCGCTCCCTTTTCGCTGCCTGTGCCCACCGCCGCCGGCGCTTCACGCAAGGACGTCTCGCTGCCCACGCGACTGCTCGCGCTGGCCGTGGGCGTGGTGTGCGTGGCGCCGTTCGGCTGGCTGGTGCTGCGCGCGCTGGAGACCGGTCCCGGTGCGTGGCGTCGCCTCTTCACCCCGCGCACCTTCGAGCTGCTCCTCAACACGCTGGGGCTGACCTCTGCGGTGACCGTCGGCTGCATCCTCGTCGCGTTGCCAGCGGCCTGGCTCACCGCGCGGACGGCGCTCCCCTTCCGGCGCATGTGGACGGTGCTCCTGTGCCTGCCGCTGGCGGTGCCCACCTACGTGATGGCGTACGTGCTGCTCGCCGCGTTCGGCTACGGCGGCGCGGTGGACGTGGGCCTGCCGGTCTACGGCTTCCCGGGCGCTACGCTGGCTTTGGTGCTCTCCACCTTTCCCTATGTCTTCCTCCCCACCCGGGCGGCGCTGCTGCGGATGGACCCCTCGCTGGAGGAGGCGGCGCGGACGCTCGGAGCTTCGGGTCGGCGCGCGTTCTTCCGGGTGACGGTGCCGCTGCTCCGGCCGGCCCTGGCGAGCGGCTCGCTGCTCGTCGCGCTCTACGCGCTGTCGGACTTCGGCTCGGTGAGCCTGCTGCAGTTCGACGTGTTCGCGCGCGCGATCTACGTGCAGTTCGAGGGCGCGTTCGATCGCGCGTTCGCGGCGGTGCTCTCGCTCGCGCTCTCCGCGGTGGCGCTGGGCGTCCTCTTCATCGGCGCGCGCGTTCGCGGCGGGGGAAAGCTGCATCGCGCGGGACTCGGTGCGTCGCGCGTGGCGAAGCCGGTGCGGCTCGGCGGGTGGACGGTGCCGGCGCTGCTCTTCCTCACCGTGGTGGTGCTCGCGTCGGTGGGGCTGCCGGTGCTCGTCGTCTTCGGCTGGCTCTTCGCGCGCGCGGAGGAGCTTGCTGCCGCAGCCGCACAGGCGCTGGTGTGGCCGGCGCTTCGCACGGTGTTCGTCTCGGCCCTCGCGGCGGTGGTGACAGCGCTGGCGGCGGTGCCGGTGGCGCTGATCGCCGCGCGCCGCAGGACGTGGTGGGGCACCGTCGTCGAGCGCGCCGCGTACCTCGGCTATGCGCTGCCGCCGCTGGTGCTCGGGCTGTCGCTGGTGTTCCTCGGGCTCGGCGCGGTGCCCGTGCTCTACGGGACCCTGGCCATGCTCGTGCTGGGCTACGCGGTGCGCTTCCTCTCGCAGTCGGTGGGGAGCACCGAGAGCGCGCTGCGGCAGGTGCCCGCTCATCTGGAGGAGGCCGCGGCGACGCTCGGCGCAGGGCGGTGGCGCACGTTCCGCGCGGTGACCTTTCCGCTGGTGCGTCCGGGCGTTCTGGCCGGCGCGGCGCTGGTGATGCTCAGCGCGATGAAGGAGCTGCCGATCACGCTGCTGCTCGCGCCGCTCGGGTACTCCACGCTGGCGACCGGCGTCTGGTCCGCCGCCGCCGAGGGACGTTTCGGTGAGGCCGCGCTGCCGTCGCTGGCGCTGCTCGTGGTCTCGGGCGTGTCGGTGGCGCTGGTGCTCTGGCAGGAGGAGGCGCGCTCATGAGCGGGCTGCTCGAGGTGCGCGACCTGCGCTGTCGCTACGCACGCAGCGGTGCGCCCGCGGTGGATGGCGTGTCGTTCGAGGTCGCAGACGGCGAGCTGCTCGCGCTGGTGGGGCCGTCCGGTTGCGGCAAGAGCACGACGCTCCGCGCGGTGGCGGGGCTCGAGCCGGTGGAGTCGGGCCGCATCGCACTGCGCGGGAGGCCGCTGGCGAGCGAAGGCGTGAGCGTGCCCCCGGAGGCGCGCGGCATCGGGCTCGTGTTCCAGGACCTCGCGCTCTTCCCTCACCTCAGCGCGCTGGAGAACGTGGCGTTCGGGCTCTCGCGAAGGCCTCGTGCGGAGGCCACGTCTCGCGCGGAGGAGCTTCTCTCGCTGGTCTCGCTGAAGGGTCTCGAGGCGCGGCGCCCGGGTGAGCTTTCGGGAGGCCAGCAGCAGCGGGTGGCGGTGGCGCGCGCGCTGGCACCGGAGCCGGCGCTGCTCCTTTTGGACGAGCCCTTCTCCTCGCTCGATGCGTCGCTGCGCGAGGACCTCCGCCGCGAGGTGCGCGCGCTGCTCAAGCGGTTGGGGATGGCGGCGATGCTCGTCACCCACGACCGCGACGAGGTCTTCGCCTTCGCGGATCGGGTGGCGGTGATGAACGCGGGGAAGCTCGAGCAGGTAGGCAACCCCGACGAGGTGTACGCCTCGCCGCGCACCGCCTTCGTCGCCTCGCTGATGGGCGACTGCACGCTGCTGCCGGCGCGCGCCTCGGGCATGACCGCGGAGTCCGCGCTGGGCACCGTTCCGCTCCGGGAACGCGCGGAGGGGAACGTTCAGCTGGTGGTACGGCCGGAGGACGTGGAGGTCGCTCCCGCTCCGGCTTCGGCTTCGGCTTCGGCTTCCGTTGAGGGCGTGGGCGGCGCGCTCGTCCGCGAGCGTCGCTACCGCGGCGCGTGGACGCAGCTCTTGCTCGACGTGGGCGAGGGCGCGCCGACGCTGAACACGCGCGTGCAGGGGAACGCGCAGCTCCGTGAGGGAGAGCGCGTGCGGGTGAGCGTGAAGGGCGCGCTGGCTGCGGTGCCACTGGCCTAGCTCACCGGCGGTCGGCACGGAGCTCCCGCAAGATGTCACGGGCGCTCACCTGCGATCGGCTGTGCGCCTTCCGCTCGCGGATCCTCTCGAGCAGGCGTCGTTTCGTCGAAGTGGAGTTCACGCGCCGGGCGAGTTCGCATCGCGCCTGCGCAAGGACGTCACAGAGGGTGAGCTGCCTGGCCATGTCTTCAAAGTGTTGGCGCTGCCGCCACTTCGCCAGCCCCCGCGGCGACGGATTCATGTTCGGATGCGCGCATGTCGCCGCCCTGCCGCCAGCGCCCTTCCCTGCCACTCGTCGCCCTCCTGCTCGTCGCCGCCTGCAGCGGCCGCCAGAAGGTGGAGGACGCGCTGCCCGCCGCCGCGCGCCCGGTGCACGCACAGCTTCCGGGAGATGCGGCGCTGCTCCTGCGGCTGTCGGTGGACGGCGTGCGCGACCTGCAGACGTTCGTGCGCTCACTCGGCGCGGATCCGGCGAAGTCTCTGGTGCAGCTTGCGGAGGCCCGGCCCGAGACGCACGGTGGCGCGCTGGTGCGGACCGGGCCGGTGCTTCTCGCGGGCCTGACGCAGCTGCTCGATGCAGAGGCCGCAGGTGCGGGGCTCGATCCCGCGAGGCCGGTCTTCGCCGCGCTCTGGTCGATCGACGCCGACCGGCTCGTGCAGGCCGCGTCGCTCGGTCTTCCGCCGGAGCCCGCGGACCGTCCGCGCGGGGTCGCCACCACGCTCCTCTTCCCGGTCACGAACGCGCAGGCCTGGTCGGAGCACCTTCGTCGCTGGTGGTCCGCGAAGCCGATGTCCTCCGCGACCGAGGCGCGGATCACCGCCGACGGCGAGTGGGTGCGGATGGTCGTCTTCGCGCAGTGGCCGAAGGTCGAGCCCGAGGCGCAGGGCACGATCGCCGAAGCCTTTGCCGCCTTCTCCTCGCGTCCCGCGCCCGCGCCGTTGCGGCTGACGCCGGCGCTGGCCTCGTTCCTCGCCGAACCCGCCGACCTCGCGCTGCACCAACCGCTGGAGCGGGCACGCGAGTTCACCGTCGCCCAGCTCATCCTCGAAGGGGACGAGCGCGCCGCGCCGATGCGCGAGCCGTTGTCACGCCGCCTGCGCGCAGCCGCGGAGGCCGCGCGGTCGTACCAGGCGCTGGAGCCGTCCTTCGCGGAGGTGGAGGACTGGACCTTCCGCTTCGACGCGCAGGGCGCGGACGGCTTCGCGGTGGAGGGACTCTCCACGCTCACCGCCGAGGGCCAGCGCTACGCGAAGCTGCGCGGCACCCCACCGAGCCTCCCGAAGCTGCGCGATGCGGGAACGCTGGCGGAGCTGACGGTCGCCTCGGCGGGCAGCTTCGTCGCCGGTGAGTCGAAGCGGATCCCGGGGCTGATGAAGCCGGCGCGCGAGGGCGACGTTGACGAGGACTTCCGGATGCCGAACCCGGAGCTCCCGGCGGTGGCCCTGCTCACCGTCTTCTCGCGCTCGCCGATGGCCGCGATGGGGACGCTGCTCGCGGACAGGAAGGAGGCGAAGGACGCGAGCGGGCTGCTGGCGCTGCAGGTTCGCGCGTACCCGCCGCTGGGCGGTGACGGAGAGTCGGGCGCGATCCCCCGGGTGGTGGCGCTGCTCTCCTTCGCCGACGAGGCCAGCGCAGACCGCGTGGCGGAGCGGATCCGCGGGCTGCTGAAGGATGGCGGCGCCGCCTCGATGGTGCGCGTGGAGCGGCCCGCAACCGAGAAGGGGCAGTCTCCGCTGGTGGCCGTGGGCCTGCTCGCGGTGCCGTCGGAGCTGATGGTCGAGCCAGGCGTCCGCGCGCCGCTCCCGGAGGGCAGCACGCTGACGGTCGGCGGAGGCGTGCTCGACGTGATCGGCGCGCAACGCTTGGAGCGCCTCGCCACCTTGTCCAGGTTGCTCCGCGCAGGTGCATTCGAGATGCGTGCGACGCCGGAGGACACGGTCTCGCGCTTCAGCCTCCGGATCGGCGCCGCACCCGCGCTCGCCGGTGCGCCGACGCTCAGGTTCGAGGCGATCTCGCACGCCCCACCCGCGGAGGGTGAGTGCGCGGTCGTGATCGGAAGCAGCGGACTCGAGCTGCTCGGTCGGGCGATGCAGCTGGGCCCCCACGCGCAGGTCGGCAGCCGGGACATCGACGCGATGTACGGCGAGGTGGACAGGTTCCAGGCGCAGTGCGCGATGCATGCCTCCACCGCTCCGCGAGCCGCCGAAGCCCGCGCACGCCTCGGCCGTCTGCGAGAGACGTTCGCCCGCGCGCAGGTCCCTCCGCCGGAGCCCACGCCGCAGCCCCTGCCGAAACCTTCGCCGCGCCCGGAGGAGCCGCGGATGCGCGTGCTCTTCCCGGACGACGCACCGACGAAGGGCGCGCCCGAAGCGAAGGTGACGGTGGTCCTCTTCAGCGACTTCGAGTGCCCCTTCTGCGCGCGCGTGGAGGGGACGTTGAAGGAGGTCGAGAAGCGCTACGGAAGTGACGTGCGCTTCGTGTTCCTCAACCAGCCGCTCGCCTTCCACCCGAATGCGCTGCCCGCCGCGAGGGCCGCGCTCGCCGCGCACGCGCAGGGGAAGTTCTGGGAGTACAAGGACCTGCTCTTCTCGGACATCCGCAACCTGAAGGACGAGGCGCTGATCGAGCGGGCGCAGAAGCTCGGACTCGACCTCCGTCGCTTCAACCGCGACCGCGCCTCCGACGAGATCGAGGCGAAGGTGAAGCGCGACATGGCGCTGGCGCAGAAGTTCGGCGCAACAGGGACACCAACCTTCTTCATCAACGGGAAGAAGTTCACCGGCGCGCAGCCGCTGGAGCGCTTCGTCGAGGTCATCGACGCGGAGCTCGCGCGCGCGGACGCGATGCTGGCGGAGGGCGCGCCGCGTTCGCAGCTCTACGAGCGCCTCGTGGCCGAAGGTCTGGAGGCCGTGAAGCCGCCGCCCGCCCCGTCGGGCGCGCTCGGGACGCCGGTGGAGGCCGCGCCGAAGTACCGGCACGTGCCGCTTCCCGAGACCGCGACGCCCGTCCACGGCTCGCCGCAGGCGCTGGTGACGGTGGTGGAGTTCGTCAGCTACCAGTGCCCCTTCTGCGCCCGCGCAGAGCCGACGATGCGCGCGATGGGGAAGAAGTACGGCAAGGACCTGCGGCGCGTGATCGTCCACAACCCGCTGCCCTTCCATCAGCACTCGGCCGCCGCGTCGAAGCTGGTGCTGCTCGCGGCGCAGCGGAAAAAGGGCCCGCAGATGCACGCGCTGCTGCTGGAGAACAACCGCGCGCTCGACCGCGAGAGCCTGGTGAAGCACGCGGCGAAGCTCGGCATCGACGAGAAGAGCCTGGACGCCGCGCTCGAGTCCGAGGCGTTGCAGACCGCGATCGACGAACACATGGCGCTGGCCCGGAAGGTCGGCGCGAACGGCACGCCCACCTTCTTCATCAACGGGCGGGAGCTCGTCGGCGCGCGGGGCGAGCACGAGTTCGACGAGGCGATCTCCGAAGAGCTCGAACGTGCCCGCGCGGCGCTGAAGCGGGGCGTGCCGCGGGGGAAGCTCTACGAGACGCTGAGCGCGGGGCCCTGAAGGATGGTCGAGGCGTCGATCACGAAGCGGTAGCGCACGTCCGACGCGAGCACCCGCTCCCATGCCTCGTTGATCTGCGGCGCGGTGATGACCTCCACCTCCGCGGCGATGCCGTGCTGCGCGCAGAAGTCGAGCATCTCCTGCGTCTCGCGGATGCCGCCGATGAGCGAGCCCGCGAAGGAGCGGCGCTTGAGCACCAGCGAGAAGGCGTCCAACGAGAGCGGCTCGGGCGGCGCGCCGACGTTCACCAGCGCCCCGTCCAATGCGAGCAGCGAGAGGTAGTCGTCGAGATCGATCTTCGCGCTGACCGTATTCACGATGAGGTCGAACGAACCCTGCAGTTGCTGGAAGGTCTTCCGGTCGCTCGTCGCGAAGTAGCGGTGCGCGCCCAGCCGCAGCCCGTCCTCCTTCTTCTTCAGCGACTGCGAGAGCACCGTGACCTCCGCGCCCATCGCCCGCGCGAGCTTCACCGCCATGTGCCCGAGCCCGCCGAGCCCCACGACAGCGATACGCTTCCCCGGTCCCGCGCCCCACTTCCGCAGCGGCGAGTAGGTGGTGATCCCCGCGCACAGCAGCGGCGCCGCCGCATCGAGCGCGAGCCCCTCGGGGATGCGCAGGACGAAGTCTTCGGTCACCACGATGTGGGACGAGTAGCCGCCCTGGGTGACGGTGCCGTCGCGGTCGATGCCGCCGTAGGTGCCCACCATCCCGACCTCGCAGTACTGCTCCTCGCCACGCCTGCAGGCCGAACACTGGCGGCAGGAGTTCACCATGCAGCCCACGCCCACCCGGTCACCGGGCCGGTAGCGGCTGACCTCCGGACCGACCGCCGCCACGATGCCGGTGATCTCATGGCCGGGCACGACGGGGTACGGCTGCTCTCCCCACTCGCCGCGCGTGTGGTGGAGGTCCGAGTGACAGATCCCGCAGAAGGCGATCTCGATGAGGACGTCTCGCGGACCGAGCTCGCGACGCTGCAGCGTCATCGGCCGGAGAGGTTCGGTGGGCGCGCCCGCGCCCCAAGCATGAGCAAGCATGGTGACTGAATGCATGCGCCCGCCGAAGCCGTTGCGCCAGCGCCAACCGACGACCCGCGCGCGCTCGATGCCTGCCGGACAGCCGCTCGCTCAGCCGCCGATGCCCATCACGCGATAGGCGCGCTGGAACATCTGCTGCGGGACCTTCGAGTGCCAGTTGTCGGTGGCGAGCGCGATTCCCCACGCGCCGAACATGACCGCCAGCGCGACGATCGGCACCGTCCACGCGCTGAGCGTCTTCGGTCCCTTCCGCGTCACGCCCAGCGCGTCCTTCACCGGGCAGGCGGCGACGCACGAGAGGCATCCCGTGCAGTCGGGCGAGAGCACGCGCACGCGCTTCGCCACCGGGATGTTCATGGGGCAGGCGCGGGTGCAGGCGCCGCAGTCGTTGCAGGCACTCACGTTGCGGCGCACGTGCAGCGGCGAGGCGACGCTGGCCACGCCGAGCAGCGCGCCGTACGGACAGAGGTACCTGCACCAGAAGTGCTTCACCACGAACGACAGCGCGACGAGCACGCCCACCACGATGAGCGTGACGTTCGACGGCGACTGGAAGAACGCGAGCATCTTCGCGTCCGAGGCGATGTTGTAGGGCGCGCGCAGAAAGCCCTCCACGCCCTCCAGCGGCATGAACGCCACGCTCCAGAGGAAGAAGCCGGCGAGGAGGTACTTCGGCACCGAGAGCACGAGGTCGAGCCACCGCGGCATCTTCGGCCAGCGGCGCTTCCAGATGAGCCTGTCGGCGACCGTCTCCACGAGCCGCGACACGGTGCCCACGGGACAGATCCAGCTGCAGAACGCCTTGCGCGCGAGGAACGCGGACACCAGCGCCGCCACGAGGATCGTCAGCCCCGCCGGATGAACGCTGTCCCACTCGCCGGTGAGGAGGAAGCGCTTGAGCCCCAGCAGCGCGGAGATGGGCAGGAACGCCTCGACCGACGGCGGACGGAAGGCGGTGACCTTCTGCCCGGTGACGACCTGCGAGACCCAGGTGGAGAACTCGAAGCCGACGAGCGCGAGGAAGAACAGGTAGCCCGCCTGCACGGCCCACCTTCGCGCGGGCATCAGCCGCCACGGGTTCTCCCACTTCGGCGGGCGGGTCAACGGCGGCGTTGCGCTCGGCGTTCCGCTTTGGCGCGCAGGAATTGCAGCGGGCGCGGGCTGTGGCGCCGGTTCCTTCGTCTCGAGCCTCGGGATCTCCATGAAGGAGGCCATGCGTTGCAGCCATCGCGCCACCTGTCGGCTACGGTCGCGCGCGGTCATGTCCGCACCCACGCTCCCCCTCAAGGCCCACTTCCAGCGCTTCTTCTCCGCCGAGCCCGGTCGCCTGCACTTCGCGGCGCACAGCCATCACCCCTGGCCGGACGTGACGCTCGCCGCACAGGAGCGCGCGTGGGACGACGCCGCACGACTCGCGGACGAGAAGTGGGACATCGTCTTCGGTGAGATCTGGCCGGCCGCTCAGCACCACATCGCGAAGGAGCTCTCGCTTCCGGATCCGCGGAGCCTCGTCTTCGGTCCGAACACGCACGGCTTCGTGCTGCGCATCCTCTCCCTCCTCCCCTCTCGCGCGCGCATCGTCACCACCGACAGCGAGTTCCACTCCTTCGAGCGCCAGCTCCGCCGCCTCGAGGAGGACGGCTCGGTGGAGGTCGAACGCGTACCCTCGCAGCCCTTCGCCACCTTCGAAGAGCGCTTCGTCGCCGCAGTGCGCGGGAAGCGGTGCGACCTCGTCTTCTTCAGCCAGGTGTTCTTCAACTCGGGCGCGGCGGTGCGCGACGTGGAGGGCCTCGTCTCCGCGCTGCCCGACGGACCGCTGGTGGTGGTGGACGGCTACCACGGCTTCCTCGCGCGACCGACGAGCCTTGCCCGCGTTGCCGACCGCGCCTTCTACGTCGCGGGTGGGTACAAGTACGCGATGAGCGGCGAGGGCGCGTGTTTCCTCCACGTCCCGCCCTCTGCGCCGAAGCGTCCCGCGAACACCGGCTGGTTCGCCGCGTTCGGCGCGCTGGAGAACGCAGGCAAGGGCGTGCCCTACGCGGAAGACGGCCTGCGCTTCGCCGGCGCCACCTTCGACGTCTCCGGCCTCTACCGCTTCGACGCGGTGATGCGGTGGCGCGAGAAGCTCGGGCTGACCACCGCGCACTCACTGGCGCACTCGCACGCGCTGCAGGAGCGGCTCGTCGACTCTCTGGAGACGACCCCCACTCCGCTCTCCGCCCGCGAGCTGGTGGTGCCGGTGGAAGATTCCCACCGCGGCCACTTCCTCACCTTCCGCCGTCCCGACGCGCGCGAGCTCAGCGCAAAGTTGAAGTCACGCCGCGTGGTGACCGACGCCCGCGACGACCGGCTGCGCTTCGGCTTCGGCGTGTACCAGGACGCGAGCGACGTGGACCGGCTCGTGGCGCAGCTGCGCGCGCTCTCCTGACGCGCGTGGCGTAGGCTCGGGGGCATGCGTGCTCCCCCGCTCCTCTTCTTCGTGTTGCTCGCTGGCGTTGGCTTCGCGGCCTGCCAGTGCGGCGGCACCAGCGTGACCGTGCCGTGCGCGTCCGACACCGACTGCGCGGCCGGCGAAGTGTGTGACGACAACGTGTGCCGCTCTCGTGACGGCGTCGGGAGTGACGGCGGCACGGACGACGGTGGCGTGCTCGAACCCGACGCCGGCTGCGCGCTGCAGTGCAACGGGAGCTGCTGTCCCGAGGGCTACCGGTGCGCGGTGGACGGCTGCCGGATCGAGTGCGGCGCGGAGCAGACCGCGTGCGGCGAAGTGGGCGCGGAGAGCTGCTGCGGCGGCGCGGAGCTCTGCTACCTCGGCGCGTGCATCACGCCCGGCCCCGAGTGCCTCCAGCAGACCGACTGCGGCCCCGAGCAGTACTGCGATCCCACCGTGGGACGCTGCCTGCCGCGCCTCGAAGGGAGCGCGTGCGAGTTCCGGCCCGACGGCGGCTTCACTCCCGAAACGCTGTGGCGCGCGGTGATCACGCAGGACGCCTACACGCAGGTGATGATGACGCCCTCGGTGATCGACGTGAACGGGGACGGCACGCCGGACGTGCTCGCGAACTGGTTCACCGTGTCGCAGGGCTACAACGGCCCCGGCGTGATGCGAGCGCTCGACGGCGCCAGCGGGCAGGTGCTCTGGACCTCCAACGCGGTCCCCGGCGAGTTCGTGCACCCGCCCGCGAGCATCGCCGCGGCGGACCTGCGCGGAGACGGCGTCGTCCATGCGGTGACCATCGCGGAGGACAACCGGCTCGCGGCCTATGACGCGGCGACGGGCGCGCTGCTCTGGAAGGGTCGCAACGGGGCGGGCGACGCGGTGACCTGCGCGGTGAACTGGGGCGGCCCGGCGATCGCGGATCTCGATGGCGACGGCGTCGCGGAGATCGTGTGCGGGCTCTCGGTGTACGGCGCGGACGGCGTGCAGCAGTGGAGCCGCGGAACGGGTGCGGGCTCGGTCGGCTCGCTGGTGGTGGTGGCCGATCTCGACGGCGATGGCGCGCCGGAGCTGACGGACGGCGCGAGCGCGATTCGACGCGACGGGGTGGATCTCGGCTGGACCGGACCGGGCATGGGCGGGCTGCTCGCGGTGGGCGACTTCGTGAAGGCGACGGGCGGCGCAGGAACGGACGGCGCACCGGAGCTCGTCGTCGTCGCCGGCGGTTCGATCGCGCTGGTGAACGGCCAGACCGGCGCGCGTCTCATCGAGCCGCAGACGCTGCCTTCGGGCAACGGGTGCGTGGTGGGCGGCGGCACCACGGGCACGGGCGGACCTCCCACGGTGGCGGACTTCGACGGCGACGGCACGCCGGAGATCGGGGTGGCGAACCTCGCCTGCTACACCGTGTTCAAGGTGCGCGCGGATGGCCTCGGCTTCGAGGTCCTCTGGTCGAAGCCGGTGCAGGATCGCAGCTCGTCGGTCACCGGCAGCAGCGTGTTCGACTTCGACGGAGATGGCCGCGCGGAGGTCGTGTACGCGGACGAGGTGAAGGTCCACGTCTTCGACGGCGCGACCGGAACGAACCTCTTGGAGATGCCGCACTGCTCGGGCACGACCTACGAGTACCCGGTGATCGTGGACGTGGACGGCAACGGCCGCGCGAACATCGTGGTGGCGGAGAACACCTACGGCGCGTCGAGCCTCGGTTGCTCGGCGAGCTCGGTGCCCGGCATCCAGGTCCTGCGCGATGCGCGCGATCAGTGGGTGAACACGCGCGCGATCTGGAACCAGCACACGTACCACGTGACCAACGTGTGTGACGGACGCGACTGGGTCTGCGGCGGGCCGGGCGCACCGGGCAACGTGTACGGCCGAGTCCCTCGCCAGGAGCCCGCGAACTGGAGCTTCAACAACGCGCCGCCGGGCTCGACCGCTCCGGCGCTGAACAACTTCCGGCAGAACGTGCAGGGCGAGGGCCTCTTCAACGCGCCGGACCTCGTGGCGAAGGACCTCGCGGAGGTCACCAACGAGTGCAAGGGCACGCTGCGCTTGCGCGTGCGCGTCTTGAACCAGGGCGCGCTCGGCGTGCTCGCGGGCATCCCGGTCGCGTTCTACGCAGAGCCCGGCGGCCCCGGTACGCCGCGCGAGTTGCTCGCGGTGGGCCAGACCACGCTGAAGCTCCTCCCCGGCATGAGCGAGATCGTCGAGGTCGCGTGGCAGCCCCCGCAGGGCCAGCCCTGGCCGCTGCCGGTCGTCGCGGTGGTGGACGACGACGGCACCGGCAGCGGCGGGAACTCGGCCGAATGCGTCGAGGACAACAACACCGCCGGGCCCCACTTCGCCTTCTGCGGCAGCCCGATCGGCTGATCCACCGAGGCCGCGATCAGAGCGGCGAAGCACCCACGGACGAAGCAGAACGGGCGCCGGCGGGGGACCCCACCCCCCCCCCCCCAACAAAAC
>JAFAFL010000082.1 GCA_023423535.1 Pseudomonadota bacterium | reverse complement strand
ATGACGGGCGTGCCCCGAGCGCGGCCGGCGCCCGCGCTGCGCGCGGGGCGCCCCGCGCTGGAGCTGCAGGCGGAGATCGCGCAGCTCAACGACGAGCGACGGGCAGAGGGGCTGCCGGTGGCGGGCTTCGGCATCGGCATCAACACCGGGCCGGCGGTGGTGGGCAACGTCGGCTCGTCGCAGCGCATGGAGTACACGGCCATCGGCGACGCGGTGAACCTCGCCGAGCGCCTGCAGGGACTCGCCGCCGCGGGCGAGGTCGTGGTCAGCGCGAGCACCCGCACGAAGCTCGGGGAGAGCGCCACCGTCGAGGCCCGCGGCGCGGTGCCGGTGAAGGGCAAGGCGGAGCCGGTGGAGGTCTTCCGCGTGCGGGCGCTCAGCTCGGCTGCCTCAATGGATTCTGCACCGTCAGCTGGCGCGGCAACGAGAGGGTGAACGCGGTCCCCTTCCCCACCTCACTCCGCGCTTCGAGCGTGCCGCCGTGCGCTTCGGCGATGCGCTGCGCGAGCACCAGCCCGAGCCCGACGCCGCCCGTCCCCCGCTGACGGCTGCGGTCGCTGCGGAAGAAGGGCGTGAAGAGCTCCTGCAGGTCCGCCTCGCTCATGCCGATGCCGCGGTCAGTCACCTCCAGCGCCACCCGTCCATCGTCGGCTCGGGCGAACGCTCGCAGCGTGATCGGCGAGGGCGCCTCCGAGTACTTGCGCGCGTTGTCGAGGAGGTTGTCCAGCGCGCGCCTCAAGAGCACCGCGTCCGCGGCGAGCTTCGGCAGCCCGTCCGCCACGTGCACCTCCAGCGCGCGGTCGGGCCAGGCCTCGGCGAAACGACGGGCCGCCTCGCGCACCACGTCCGCAACGGCGACCTCCGAGGGATGCATGGGCAGGGGCTCGCCGTGACGTGAGCGCGCCTCCAGCCGCGCCGCGGTGAGCACGTCCTCCACCAACCGCTCCAGCTCCGCGAGGTCACTGCCGATCTCTCCGAGGTAGCGCTGCGCCCGCGCCGGATCCCCTTCGGCGCCCAGCTCCAGCGCGACGCGGATCCGCGAGAGCGGAGTGCGCAGCTCGTGGCTGATGTTCGCCAAAAGCTCGCGCTCCGTCTTCACCTGCCGCTCGAGGCGCTCGGCCATCTCGTCGAAGGCCGCGGCCAGCTCGCCCACCTCGTCGCGGCGCCGGATGCCGCTGCGCGTTCCCAGCGCGCCTTCGCCGAACTGGCGCACCGCGCGCGTCAGCCGCTCGATGGGCGAGACGATCGTCCGCACCAGCGGGATGGAGCCCAACGCCAGCGCCGCCACCACGCCGAAGAAGTAGGCGCCTCCGCGCCAGAGCTCGCGCGCGCCGGGCCCGCGCCACTCCGCCACCGCGTAGCCGAAGAGCCGGTCGCCCTCCCACATCGGCAGCACCACCGCCCACCGCGGGCTGCCCAGATACGCCGGCTGCCGTCCGAGTGTCCTCACCACCGAAGCGTCGATCCGCAGCGGCGGTTCCGCGTTGCTCACCAGCATTTCCCCGTCCGCGCGCCATACCGTCACGTGCGCGTTCGCTTCGTCTGCCGCCCGTTGGGTCACCGCCTCCAGCCGCGCGGTGTCCCGCCAGAGCGCCGGGCCCTGCCGTTCGAGCTGCGCGTGGAACTCGCGCGCGCGCTCCATCGCCCCGCCGAAGCGGCCGCGACCGCCCAGCACGCCGAGCACCGCCACCGTCGCCGCCACCGCGAAGAGGAGGAAGAAGCCGTGCAGATAGACGCGCCAGAAGAGCCGACGTCCGTGGTGGTGAGGCCCGCGGCACTGGGGGCCGTGCGCGTGCGGCTGCCGGCACCTGTGACCGTGGCCGTGGCCGTGATGACGGTCGCGAGGGTGAGGACCCCAGCTCCGCTTCAAGGCGCGTCGCCTTCGCCGCCCGCGTACACGTAGCCCACGCCGCGCACGGTCTTGAGCAGCCGCGGCCGCTTCGGGTCGTCGCCGAGCTTCTGCCGGATGCGCGAGATGTGCACGTCGATGGAGCGGTCGAACGCCTCCTCCGAGTTGCCGCGCGCGAGCTCCATGATCTGCTCCCGCGAGAGCACCCTTCCGGCGCGTTCGGCGAGCACGCGCAGAAGGGTGAACTCGTAGCCGGTGAGGTCGAGCTCGCGGCCGTCCAGCGTGGCCCGGTGCGCGAGGGGATCGACGTGCAGCCCCGCGACCCGCACCGCCTTCACCTGCGGCCCCACCTGTCCGCGGGCGCGACGCAAGAGCGCCTGGATCCGCGCCAGCAGCTCGCGCGGCGAAAAGGGCTTGGGCAGGTAGTCGTCCGCGCCCAGCTCGAGGCCCATCACCCGGTCCGCCTCCTCACCCCGCGCGGTGAGGAGGATGATCGGCACGTCGGTGCGCTCCCGCAGCGCGCGGCACACGTCGAGCCCGCTCTTCCCCGGCAGCATCACGTCGAGCAGCACCACGTCGTAGCGGAAGCGCAGCGCCTCCTCGAGGCCGCGGGTGCCGTCCGCCACGTGCGTCACCTGCACCTCATGGCCGCCGAGGTACTCCGCGGTGAGCTGCGCGAGCCGGACGTCGTCCTCCACCAGCAGCGCGGTGATGAGCGTGTTCACCTTCGGCAGCATAACGCGCGGGTGTCAGTGACAGCCGCGGTGACCTTGCGCCGCCTTCTGGGAGAGGAGCTCGCGCTGCTCCGGCCGCAGCGTCGCGTGCAGCGTCATCCCCGCGTCCACCGCGCGGTAGGCGAAGGCGCGGAACCCTTCGATCGCCCGGTCCACCGCCGCCCGCGCGGTCTGCGCATTGGGCGTCGGCGAGCGCCACTCGGCCATCAGCTCCTCGCGGACCTCGCGGCCGGAGGCGTGCAGCTTCAGACCCTCGGCGAAGAGCTCGTCCTTCAGCCCGTGCACGACCTCGCGCTGCCGCCCGTCCGCGTCGAGATCGTCGAGCGTGTCGTTGAGCTTCCACGTCAGGTACTGCTTCGCGCGCTCCATCCGCTTCGAGTCGTCACCGCCGCCGCGCGTCTGCGCCCAGGCGATACCGGCCACCAGGAACACCGCCGCGGCCGTCGCACCCACCACCACGTTGCGAATCTTCATCGTCTTCTCCCGTGCGTCGCGGCGGGCAATCCGCCGGACGAGGATGAAGATGCAGGGCGCCTGTGTCCCGCTCGTGGGGCCAGCGTGAAGTTGTGTGAAGCGCCGCGCCTACGGGTGCTCGCCGGGGTCGCGCCGACCCGTTCCCGCCATGTCCGCGGCCACCCGCTCGCGCGAGTTCTCGTCGGAAGCATCGCCCGCCGCCACCTCGTCCGGCGACATGCGCGTGGTGCGGTGGCTCTCGCCGTCGCTGGAGTATTCGGACTCGAAGGCGATCATTTCGCCGCGCGCTTCGGAGTAGCCCACCGCGTACTCCCGGTGCCGCAGCCGCGTCCCTCCGACGGGCTCGGCGTCCCCGACCCGGAACGTCTCCCGCTCTACGCGGGCCTCGACTGCCGCCCGGGCCGGTGCGTCTGCATGACGGTCCCGGGTAGCGCCCGGCTGCTGCGCCCACTGCCGCTGACGCGCGGTCTCCAGCTGCTGCTCGAGCCTCCGACGCTCGCGCGGGTCGTCGGGCTCCTGGGTCTCGGGCACCGCCGGCGGCGCCGCTCCGGCCGTCTGCGCGGGCAGGCCACGGAGCAGCTCGTCGCGCGTCATCGCCAGCACGACCGTGTCCTCTTCGACGCCCTGCACGTCGTCGTAGCGGGCCACGTACTCCTTCGGGAAGAAGTAGCCCTTCTCGATCTGGAAGGTGCGCTCGCCGGTCAAGACCACCCGGCCGAGCTTCTCGCCGTCGGCGGTGCGGACCTTCATCCCCTCGGTGACCGGGTGTGCGCGCATCATGGTGTCGTCCTCCTGGTGGCGGGTCCGCCCCACGTCGTCTCCGTGGAGTCGGACCGTCTGCCTGAAGGTAGGAACGCACGCGCGCGGCTGCAGGCGGCCGGGAGAGCAGGCTCTCGGCGGCTGCCTGCCCGGCTAGTAGATCTTCGAGTTCCGCGCCTGGCCGGTGTAGTCGTAGAAGACCGTCTTCAGCTGCGTGAAGAACTGGGCGCCCTCTTCGGCCATCTCGCGCTCGCCCACGCCGGTGGACTTCCAGCCGCCGAACGGCAGCTGCGCCTCGCCGCCCACGGTGGGGTTGTTCACGTGGACCATGCCCACCTCGGAGCGCTCCACGAACTTCATCGCGAGGTTCGAGTCGCGCGTGTAGATGGACGAGGAGAGCCCGAACTCGACCCCGTTGGCGACCGCGAGCGCCTCCTCGAAGTCGGAGACCTCGACCACCGCGACGACCGGCCCGAAGACCTCCTCCTGGTGGATGCGCATCTGCGGCGTCACACCGGTGAAGATCGTCGGCTCGACGAAGAAGCCCTTGTCGAACGCGCCGCCGGTCAGCCGCTTGCCGCCGGTGACGAGCTGCGCGCCCTCCTCCTGCGCGATGCGGATGTACTCGAGGTCCGTCTCCAGCTGCGCCGCGTCCACCGCCGGGCCCATGTCGATGTCCGAGGAGAGCCCGTTGCCCACCCGAAGCTTCTCCGCGCCCGCCTTCAGCCGCTCCACCAGCGTCTTCGCCAGCGCGCGCTCCACCACCACGCGCGAGGTCGCGGTGCAGCGCTGACCGGTCGAGCCGTACGCGCCCTGGAGAATGCCGGTGACCGCGAGGTCGAGGTCCGCGTCGCCGAGCACCACCACCGGGTTCTTCCCGCCCATCTCGCAGGTGACCTTGATGCCACGCTTCGCCGCGCGCTCGTTGAGGGCGAGGCCCACGCTGTTCGAGCCGGTGAAGGAGACCGCCTTCACCTCCGGATGGTCGACGAGCGTGTTGCCCACCGCGCCGCCGGGACCGGTGACGAGGTTGAACACGCCCGGCGGCAAGCCGGCCTCGTGCAGCGCCTCCGCCAGCAGCCGCGCAGTGGCAGGCGTTCCGGACGCGGGCTTCATCACCACCGTGTTGCCGGTGACGAGCGCGGGCGCGGCCTTCCACGCGGGAATGGCGAAGGGGAAGTTCCAGGGCGTGATCAGCGCCACCACCCCGAGCGGCTGGCGCAGCGTGAAGGTGAGGGTCTGCCGCATCTCCGACGGCAGCGTCTTGCCGTGCATGCGGAAGCCTTCGCCAGCGTAGAACTCGAAGAGGGCGATGCCCTTGTTCACCTCGCCCTTCGACTCGGCGAAGGTCTTGCCCTCTTCGCGGCAGAGCGTGCGCGCGAGCTCGTCCACGCGGCTACGGAGGATCTCCACCGCCCGCCAGAGGATGCGGCCACGCGCGGGACCGGGAGTCGCAGCCCAGGCGGGGAACGCCGCCTTTGCCGCCGCGATCGCCGCCTCGGCGTCGACCTTCGAGGAGACCGGGAACTCGCCGACGATGTCGTCCTGGTCCGCCGGGTTGCGATTCGGAGAGTACTGGCCGGTGGAGGGCGCGACCCACTCACCGCCGATGAAGTTGCTGAACCTCTGTCCGGCCGTGGCTTCCTTGCGCATGCCCGACTTCCTACTCCGCGCCGGGAGCGGCGTTCAAATCAGCGCCGGACGCGGTCGGGCATGAGGAGGCGCAGCGACCTGCGGCGGTGGGCGCGGTAGGTGAGGAAGTCCGAGTCGAGCGTGACGACCGTCGCTTCAGGGTTCAGCTCCGCCAGACGCACCAGCGTCGCGTCCGCGAGCGACATGGGGACGTCGCGGTACTTCTCCATCAGCTTGCGGAGCGCCGCCACTTCGCCCTCGACGCGCAGCCCTACCTTCACCGCGCCCGTCTCGAGCAGCGCGAGAGGAGCCGTCACCCCACCGGGAAGGTTGCGCAAGAGGAAGCAGGCCTCCGCCAGCACCGGCTCCGACACCAGCGCCGGCGGCGGCAGCTTCGAAAGGGTCTCCACCGCCCACCGATGATCGCGATCGCGCCGGTTGAGCAGCGCCACCAGCGGCCCGGTGTCGAGGAGGACCTGCGCCCTCACTTGCCGAAGCCCTTCAGGTGGCGCGGGTTCGAGGCGAGGTCCGTCGGCCCCTCCAGCCGGCCCACGAGCGCTCCTGCGACGGAGACGACCGAGGGCGCGTCTTCCTGCAGGTAGCGGTCGAGCGCCTCCCTCACGACCTCCGAGCGCGAGGCGCCTCTTCGCCGAGCCACCCGAGCGACCTTCTCGTCGAGCTCCGAGGGCACCTTGATCGTCCAGGTCTTCATCGCGGTATTACCTCTCTCGACGAGGGTAATACCCGGCAGGAGCGAACGCGAGTTGCGCCGCGTGCTCGGTGGGCGCGGGCCCTAGATGACCCCCAGCGCGAGCATCGCGTCCGCCACCCGCACGAAGCCGGCGATGTTCGCGCCAGCGACGTAGTTGCCCGGCACGCCATAGGTCTCGGCGGTCTCGTGGCAGGCGCGGTAGATGCCGGTCATGATCTCGCGCAGCCGGGCCTCGGTGAACTCGAAGGTCCACGAGTCGCGCGACGCGTTCTGCTGCATCTCCAGCGCAGAGGTGGCCACGCCGCCCGCGTTCGCCGCCTTGCCCGGACCGAAGAGCACGCGGGCCTCGTGGAAGAGCGCGGTCGCCTCCGGGGTGCAGGGCATGTTCGCGCCCTCGGCCACCGCGCGGACGCCGTTCTCCACGAGGAAGCGCGCCTCCTTCGCGGTCAGCTCGTTCTGCGTCGCGCAGGGCAGGGCGATCTCGCAGGGGGCCTCCCACACCGGTCGATCGGGGACGAAACGCGAGGGCCCTCCGCGGCGAGCGACGTACTCGGAGGCGCGCAGGCGCTCGACTTCCTTCACCTGCTTCAGCAGCGCCACGTCCACGCCCGCCTCGTCGATCACGTAGCCGGAGGAGTCGGAGAAGGCGACCACCCGCGCGCCGAGCTGCTGCGCCTTCTCGATCGCGTAGATCGCCACGTTGCCCGAGCCGGAGACGACCACCCGCCGCCCGTCGAGCGCCTCTCCGCGCGACGCGAGCATCTGCTCCACGAAGTACACGCAGCCGTAGCCGGTCGCCTCCTTCCGCACGCGCGCGCCACCCCAGCCGAGCCCCTTGCCGGTGAGCACGCCGGACTCGTAGCGGTTGGTGATGCGCTTGTACTGGCCGAACATGAAGCCCAGCTCTCGCGCGCCCACGCCGATGTCGCCGGCCGGCACGTCGGTGTACTCGCCGAGGTGCCGGTAGAGCTCGGTCATGAAGGACTGGCAGAAGCGCATCACCTCGCCCGCCGAGCGCCCGCGCGGATCGAAGTCCGAGCCTCCCTTGCCCCCGCCGATCGGCATCCCGGTCAGCGCGTTCTTGAAGAGCTGCTCGAAGCCGAGAAACTTCACGATCCCGAGGTTCACCGACGGGTGGAAGCGCAGCCCGCCCTTGAACGGCCCGAGCGCCGAGTTGAACTCCACCCGGAAGCCGCGGTTCACCTGCACCTCGCCGCGGTCGTCGATCCAGGGCACGCGGAAGATGAGCTGCCGCTCCGGCTCGCAGATCCGCTCGAGCAGCCGGCCCTCGCCGTATGCCGGATGACGCGCCATCACCGCGCCCAGCGACTCCACCACCTCGCGCACCGCCTGGTGGAACTCGGGCTCGCCGGGGTTGCGCTTGAGCACCGCGTCGAACACGCCCTCGAGCTTCTCGTCGATCCGCTGCATCGGGTCCTCCATCTCGAACCCTAGGGTGCGGGCGCGGGCCTCAGAGCCAAGTGGAGAGGGAGGGGAGTGTCGGGGGGAGGACCGGAAGGGAGGGCGCTCGCAGCTACGGCGACAGGAGGGCTCGTTGGAGTGGTCGCTGGGAGCCTCGCACGCGATCACCCCGGGCCGCCAAGTTGTTTCAGGGCCGCATGTCAAGACACCCTACGTGCGCCATTGCCCTTCTATGCGCTCCAAGACGCGCGATCCCATTAAGCGTAGGATTCAGAAGCCATGAGCACTATTCCGTCTATGAATTCCTCGCACGTTGAAGCGGCCATTGCCCAGATCGAGCGCGAAGGCGTTCCGCCAAAGCGCGAGTCAACGAAGTTCCACCTCCTAGTCGACGGCCGAAGTTACCCGCCAAAGTATGTCGTCTCCTTGGCCGCCTCATTTGCGACAGGCCGTGAACTTCGCCCTGATGAATTCTCCGGCGGCGTTGAAACGAACAGAGTGCTGCAATCCATGGGTTTCACCGTCGTAGGACCTGGAGTGACGACAGCGAGGACTTTGGCAAAATCGTACGAAACAACTCGGAACTCCTACTGGAGGGCGTCCCGCGCGCAATCGAAGTCGGCACCCGCGTCAAGCCCTACTCCCAAGCGACTACCCAAGCGAGTCGAAGCCAGCCCCGATTCAGTACTCGGCGATGCCGCAATCGTTAGAATCGTTGTCGAAGGTAGCCCGGCTACCTCTCCCCGAGCGGCGAGCGAAATACTGTTGGAGGCTTTCGACAGGTGGCCGGCATCGGGTCGCGCAACGTTCACGTTAACGCCGGGCGGCTTCTTGTGCGGAGAATTTCCAGCGCAGTGGAGTGGCAACCTCGGCTGGAATTCGTCGGCACGTGAACTGGACTCGCTGGTGTCTTCTGCCAGGCCTCTCGTCGCCGCGTGCTTGACAAAGAATGTGCTAGCCCATGCGAGGCCTCGCACAAAATTCATCACACTCGGAGTGGACCTGATTAGCAAGACAGCTCAGGCAGAGCTGATTGCAATCATCGACTGCGGCTCGGGAGAGATCATCAGGTGGACAGGAAAATCCTACCCGACCGCTTCGCAAGAGAGGAGCCTCTTCCATGTCGCCGACATCGACTCGCATTTGCTGGAGATCGCGGGCGAGAGAGTGCTTATCCTCGGTTGCCACGACCTCAACATGTTCAGCGCGCGCGCTCGTGCCAATCAAAGTCCGAACGGGCTTCGTCGGGTGCGCTGCGACGAGATGGCGCGAGCCGTCCGGCGCTTCAAGCCAACGGTGGTGCTGCAACATCCGCACAGCACGGACACCCCAAACATCTGGCGCATGCCTTGGGCGTGCATCGCCCGTGACTATCCGAGCATTCACACCTATGCATCGGGCATCTCCTACTTCAGTTGGCACGACAAACCGCGGCGCCCGCTGAATGACGTGCTCGACGGGACTCGAAGCGATTCAGGCGTCGCTGACGTAGTCGTCAGGACACGGTAGGGCGTACCAGTTCATCCTCAAGACCGGCACCGGCGGTCACTCCGCTCGTGAGCGTCGATACGCCGTCCGAAGTGGCATCGACCCCGAACTTCGGCGCTCTACGCAGTGACGCCGAGCGCTACTCCGGCCCGGCGCTGGCCTGACCCGCCTGACCGCTCGCAGACGTCTCCACCCGGGACGTGAACTGCGCCAGCAGGGGCGATCCCTTCAAAGCCCCGCGCACGAGCTCAGTCACTCTCCCCCGCGCATCCTCCCGCCCGCGTTCACCGAGCACGGTCAGCAGGTCCAGCACGCCCTCCAGCGATCCCTCCCCGCGGTCCACGAGGAACGCGACGAAGTACGCGCTCCCGGGCTCTGCCACCTGCGCGCGGACGGGCGCGGTGCCGGTCCCCACCAGCGGGAACACGCGCACGGCATGGCCGAGCCTTCCCTCCTCCAGCGCCACCAGCACCGGCGCGCCGCCGTGCGCTTCGACGAACGACGGCAGCCCCGCGTTGCGCACGTTGGGGTTCTCGCGCTTGCGCCAGGTGTCCACGCGGTGCTCGTCCGCGACCGCCAGACGTCCCCCCTCCGGCGGCACGACGATCGCCCACACGCGACCGCCTCCCGGGACCGCGGCGATGCGGAAGAGGTCCACCGAACTCAACGGCTGCTCGAAGGTCTCCACGTCCGGACGCAGGGGGATGCCGGTGAAGCCGCGCACCGCCTTGCCGCTGAAGCTCTCGACCACGGAGTCGAGCCGGTCGTTCTCCGGCTCCCGCTCGAGCCTGCCGTCCTCGTCCTCCGCGCGCTCGACGAGCAGCGTGTACGAATGCTGCGTGGTCTCTCGCGGCGGCCGCGCGGGCTCGGTGGGATGCCGTCGCTCCTGCACGCGCAGGTAGAGCGGCCCCTCCGCAACGCGCAGCCCGTCCACGCGCTCGCCCTGCGCCACCCTCCCATCATCCAGCGACGCGAGCAGCGCGCCATCCGCGCCGAACACGCCCACCACGAGGTTCATGTCCGGCACGCCCGTCACCGACACCGACAGCGCGCCCTCGGACGGAAGCTCCAACCGGTACACGTCGAGGTCCGACTGCGACTCGCTCTGCGCCGCGCCGATCATCCCGCGCACCGGCTCACCGAGCGGGATGCGCGTCGCGGTCTGCGGCTCACCGTTGGGCTCGCGCTCCTCGGTGTACACGGCGGTGCCGGTGCGCTCGCCCTTCGTGAGGAACCACCACGCGCCCGCGCCTGCCGAGACGAGCATCATCAGCGTCACCACCGGCGCGACGATCCGGCGCATCCGCAACGAGCGCTCGAACGCGTCGAAGTCCTCGCGGCTGGCGACCTCACCGGTGGCGTACTGCGCGGCGGGGGTGATGTCTCCGAACGTTGCCGGCAGATCCTGCCGGGCGCGCTCGAGGGCCACGCGCATCGCCTCGGCCGAGGGAAACCGGTCCGCTGGATCCTTCGCCAGCGCGCGTCGCAGCACCGCCTCGAAGCCGGGGCTGACCATCCGGTCCGGCGCCACCTGCGCGATGCGCGGCGGCGGCTCGGTCATGTGCTTGGACACGATGCCCATCGCGGTGGGCGCGTCGAACAGTCCCTTGCCGGTGACGAGCTCGAAGAGCATCGCCGCCACCGAGTAGAGGTCGCTGCGCGCGTCGAGCGGCTCGCCCTTCCCCTGCTCCGGCGACATGTACTGCGGCGTGCCCACGAAGTCGGTGCCGGTGATGTGCTTGCGGCCCTCGCCATCCACGAGCTTGGCGATCCCGAAGTCGAGCACCTTCACCGTCTCGCCGCCGTCGCGCCGGCGCAGCAGCATCACGTTCGCCGGCTTGATGTCGCGGTGGACGATGCCCAGCTCGTGCGCCTCGCCGAGCGACGAGAGGACCTGCAGCCCCACCCGCGTGGCGCGCTCCTCGCTGAACGGTCCGTGCGCGCGCAGGAGCCACGCGAGGTCCCTGCCGGCGAGAAACTCCATCGCGAGGAACAGCGACCCGTCGTCGAGCTCGCCGTAGTCGAACACGCTGATGGTGTTCGGGTGACCCAGCCGCGAGACGACCCGCGCCTCCTGCTGGAACCGCGCCTTCATCCGCTTGTCGATCGCGAGGTCCGGCCGCAGCACCTTCAGCGCGAGCACCTTGCCCATGCGCACGTGCTCGACCTTGTAGACGGCGCCCATCCCGCCCTCACCGAGCTTCTCCAGCAGCCGGTAGCGGCCGTCCACCACCCTGTCCACCCACGGACCGCTCAGCGTGTCCGCGGTGGGGGTCAGCCCGCGCAGGTCCTCGCCGCAGGCAGGGCAGAAGTTTCCCGGCTCGTGCAGGGCCTTGCGGCACTTCGGGCAGTGGACGGGGCTTTCGGAATCCAAGGGGGAGGCAGGCGGGCTCCGCAGCCTACTACCGCACGCGCAACGGTCGTGAAAGCAGCGCTCCCACCTCGGCCGCCAGTGTGTACTGTCCGCCGCCGTGAAGGTCTCCCTCGTCATCCCCGTGTTCAACGAGACGCGCACGCTCGCCGAGCTCCTGCGCCGCGTCGTCGCCGTCGATTTCGACAAGGAGCTCGTCATCGTGGACGACTGCTCCACCGACGGCAGCCGTGAGTTCCTCCAGCGGCTCGCGAAGGAGGGCCTGGAGGCACTGCCCGGCGCTGCGCCCCGCAACGGCAACAGCTTCCGCGTGCTCTTCCAGGAGAAGAACAGCGGCAAGGGCGCGGCGCTCCGTCGCGGCTTCTCCGAGGCCACCGGGGACGTGGTGGTCGTGCAGGACGCCGACCTCGAATACGACCCGCGCGACATCCCCCGCCTCATCGAGCCGATCGCGGATGGCGACGCCGACGTGGTCTACGGCAGCCGCTTCGTGGGCACGCCGCGGCGCGTCCTCTACTACTGGCACTCGGTGATGAACCACGTGCTGACCACGCTCTCGAACATGGGAAGCGGCCTGAACCTCACGGACATGGAGACCTGCTACAAGGCCTTCCGCCGCGAGGTCATCCAGTCCATCCCCATCGAGGAGGACCGCTTCGGCTTCGAGCCCGAGGTCACCGCGAAGGTCGCCCGGGGCGGCTGGCGCGTCTACGAGGTGCCGGTCAGCTACCACGGGCGCACCTACGAGGAGGGCAAGAAGATCGGCTGGAAGGACGGCGTCCGCGCGCTCTACGCGATCGTGAAGTACTCGGCGCGGCGCTGAGGTTCGCCACGCGCGCGGGGCCCTTCGCGTGCGCTTCTGCACAGGGCGCCGGGCCGCAGAAGACATGGGGGCTGGCGCCGCCCGACGCGATGCGCAGCGTCATCCCGTGCTCAAGAAATTCCTGCTCTATGGCTTCGCGGGTTGGGTGGTCGAGGTCCTCTTCACCGGCACCGCCGCGGCGATCTCGAAGGACCGCGCGGCCACCGCGAAGACGTACCTCTGGATGCACCCCATCTACGGGCTGACCGCGCTCGGCATGGAGGCGCTGGCGAAGACGATGAAGCGCCACCGCGTGCCCCGGGCGCTGCGAGGGCTCGCCTACACCGGGATCATCTACGCCGCGGAGTACTCGAGCGGCTGGGCGCTGAAGAAGTTCCTCGGCAAGTGCCCGTGGGACTACAGCGGCTGCGGGCGCGACATCCACGGGCTGGTGCGGCTCGACTACGCGCCGGCCTGGTACACGCTGGGCATGCTCTTCGAGCCCGTCGCCGAGGCGCTCGAGACCTCCGCCGAGCCACCGCGAAGGAACGTCATGCGGCTGCCCACCGGGTTCCCGCGCATGCCGGGCGCTCGCGGCAGGAAGGCGTACGGCGCGGGCCGCTTCATCTCCGAGCTCGTCGCGGGCTGAGCGCGGACGCACCACGCGCGGCTCGAGCAGCTGGTGGCGGAGGCGCTCACCGCCCGCGCGCCGGCGGATCCGGAAACATGACCTCGCGGACGAAGAGGCGCGCCCTCTCCGGACCGACGATCGTGTCGAGCAGCCGCAGCCCGCGATCCGACTCGCGGTGATCGCGCGCCCAGTCGCGCTGCGCCCTCCACACCGCGTCCACCCTCGCAATCTCGGCCTCAGAGCCTCGCGCCAGCGGCACCGTCGACCGCACCTGCGCGACGAAGCCTTCGACGCAGGCCAAAACGCACGTCCTCACGCTCGGCGCGCCCTGCGGCCACGCGACGGTTCCGGCAATCGCGTGGGGCGAACGCCAGCGCTCGAACCAGGCGGGGAGCGACCGAAGCGGGGTGAAGCCTTCAGGTTGCGGCGCAGCGGGAAGGGGCTCGTGCAGAGGGCTCCCCACACACGGCGAGAGGTCCGCCACCACCAGCGCCTCGCCCTCCCGCACGCGCACGAGCTCCACGCCCAGCACCGGCGCCGCCAGCGCGGGCTCCGGCACTGCCACGAGGTTCGCGATCTCCAGCCCCTCGCCCGAGGTGACGCGGACGATCCGCGCGTGCGAGAGGAGGCCCGGCGCGAAGATGCGCTCCCACGAGACCTCGACCTCCGCGCCACGGAAGAGGCCGCGCAGCTGCTCGACCGGAGAGCGGTGCGCACCGAGGCCCGCGCACAGCCGGTCGGCGCCCGCCTCGCCCGCGGCGATCAGCAGACCGTTCACCTTCCGCGAGACCGCAGCGGCACCCGCTCCGCGGGATGCGAGAGCGCGGCCTCCACGACGGCGGCCGCTTCGATCAGCTGGCGCGCGCCCAACGTTCGTCGCAGCGCCTCGAGCAGCGCGTGCAGGTGCATCGGCGGCAAGCCGTTGGCCTCCGCGAACGGGAAGGCGAACGCGGCCCACTGCGCGAAGAGGTCCGGCCTCACCGCGTGGAGCGAGTCCGCGAGGTACTCCACCGCCTCGCGCGCGAGGTTCACGTAGCGCTGCCTCCCCTCCGCCTCCGAGGGCACCAGCGACCCGAGCCGCGAGACGGTGCCATCCACCAGCGCGTCACGTTCCGACAGCAGCGCCGCGGGCACGCCTTCGGTGTAGCGAAGCGAACGGGCCGCGCCCTCGAGCACCGCCACCGCCCGCTCGCCCTCCGGCAACGCCTCCGCGCGCACCGCCTCGGCGAGCAGCTCGAGGTTCTCCACCAGGTGCCGCGTGCACATCCCACGCGAGACGAGCAGCACCCGCAGCCACCGCGCGTAGGCGTTCATCACCTCCGGGTCCTCCGCCCGCAGGCTCTGCACGAGGTACTGCAGGTGGAAGAGCCCGTCCTTGCGGCCATGCTCGTCCGCGCGCGCGCCGAAGCGGGCGTGCCAGAACGGGTCCCGGTACATCTGCGTCAACACCGCCGACGTGAGCCTCTCGCCCCGCGCGAGCAGCGCCTCCGCCAACGCGTCATTCGCCTTCCCGCTCATGTCGTCTCCACCGCGTCCTCTGCCCGCTCCCGTCCGCACGTGCGATGGTCCGAAAGGTCCGGCCACCCCGCGCACCGACATGCTCCTGCCCCTGCTCAAAGCCCACACCGCCGAGGCCCACGCCCGCCTGGAGCGCGTCGTCCCGCTGATGCGCGACGATCTCACGCTCGAGGTCTACCGGGCGCACCTCCTGCGCCTGCACGCCTTCTACGTCCGCGTCGAACCGCAGCTGGCGTCCGCGGTCGAACAGCTGGGGCTCGATCCGGCCGAACGCCTGAAGCTCCCTCGGCTGCGCGAAGACCTCGCCTCCATCGGCATGGCGGAGCTGCCCGCGAGCGAAGAGGGCAACGACCCGCCGCTCGGCTCCTTCGCCGGAAAGGTGGGGGCGCTCTACGTGCTGGAGGGCTCGACGCTCGGCGGACAGCTCATCTCCCGCCACCTCCGCCGCGTGCTCCCGGAGGCCGCGCCCTTCCGCTTTCTCGATCCCTACGGCGCGCAGACCGGTTCCCGCTGGCGCGCGTTCTGTGCCGCGGCCGAACGCACCGTGCCCGAGAGCGCCTATGGCGAAGCGGCAGCGGCCGCACAGTGGGTCTTCGAGTCGCTCGAACGTCACCTCACCGAGGGCCATCGATCGCCGGCAGCTCCACCGTGAACCGGCTGCCCTCTCCCTCCCTGCTCTCCACCCGGATGTCGCCCTCGTGCGCGAGCGCGATCTCCCGCGCGATGAACAGGCCGAGCCCGAGGCTGTCCCGCGCGCTCTGGTCGCTCGCGCGCTCGTAGGCGTCGAAGATCCGCGCCAGCGCCTCGGGCGGGATGCCGCTGCCCCGGTCCTCCACGCTGACCTTCACCCGCACGCCGTCGCGCCACACCGCCACCCGCACCGGCCCGCCCGCGCCGTACTTGAACGCGTTGGTGAGGAGGTTGGTGAAGATCTGCTCCAGCCGCGTGGCGTCGCCGCTCGTCAGCACCGGCCCCTCCGGCGCGCTGTACGTCAAGGTGCAGCCGGCCTCGCGCCCCAGCTCCTCGAAGCGCTCCACCAGACGCTGCACGAGCTGCCCCACGTCCACTCGCTCGTGCTCCATCAACATCCGCCGGCCCTTGAGCTTCGAGACGTCGAGCAGCTCGTTCACCAGATCCCGCAGACCCTTGAGCTGCACCTCCGCCGTCTCCAGCACGGCAATGGCGCGCTCACTCTCCACCGGGCCCTTCTTGTACATGCGCAGCACGCGCTGAAAGCTGAGGAAGAGCGCGGTGATGGGGTTGCGCAGCTCGTGCGCGGCGATGGACATGAACTGGTCGCGCTCCGCCAGCGCATCCTCCGCCCTCCGCTTCAGCCGGATGAGCGCGCGCACGTTCGCCACCAGCTCCTCGTCGCCGATGGGCCTCGTCAGGTACGCGTCGGCGCCGCCGTAGAGTCCGCGCACGCGGTCCTCCGGCTCGATCGAGGCGCCGGTGAGGTGCACCACCAGCGTCGTCCCCAGCTCGGGGTCGTCCTTGATCCGCTTCGCCACCTCGCGCCCGTTGAGGTCCGGCAGGTGCACGTCGAGCAGCACCAGATCCGGCCTCCCGCTGCGCACCTTCTCCAGGCCCTCGAGTCCGGTGCCCGCCTCGTCCACGTGGAAGCCCGCGCGCCGCATGAGCTGCACGGTCATGTACCGCGCGCCCGGTCGGTCCTCGACGACGAGAATGCTGGCGGGATTGGGCTCCACCTACGTCCCTCCCTGCCGCGCGCCACCGCCCTCGCTGGACACGAGCCTCGAGAGCGTCTGCAGCAGCACGTCCTTGTCCACCGGCTTGAGGCAGAACGCGTCCGCGCCCAGCGCCTTCGCGCGCACCTCCGCCGGATAGAGCGTCACCACCAGCACCGGCACGTCGCTCGTCTCCTCGCGCGCCTTCAGCTCGGAGAGGAAGCCCCAGGTGTCCTCGCTCTCCAGCACGAGGTCCAGCACCACCACCGCCGGCCGCACCCGCTTCAGCATCGCCCGCGCCTCGTCCACCGTGCGCGCGGGCAGCACCTGGAAGCCCGCCAGCGAGAGGTAGCGCTCGTAGCCGAAGAGCTGCTCGCGGTCGTCCTCCAGAACCAGCACCGGCGCGCGGCCCGGATCGAGCGGCTGCGCACGGAGCCTCTCCAGCTCGCGCACCTCGCGGTGTTCGCGGGGAACCTTCAGCGTGAACGCGGTGCCGCGGCCGACGGTGCTCTGCACCTCCAGAGAACCACCGAGCACCTCCGCGAGCTTCCGCGACAGGGGCAGCCCCAGCCCGGTGCCCTGCACGCGGTGCTGCAGTGAATGCTCCACCTGTCCGTACTCCTCGAACACCCGCGGCAGGTCCTCCTCCGCGATGCCGATCCCGGTGTCCCTCACCTCGATGACGAGGCAGATGCCCTCCTCCCACGCGCGCACCCGCACCTCGCCCTCCGGCGTGAACTTCAGCGCGTTGGCCACGAGGTTGCGGACGATCTGCGCGACCTTCCCCACGTCCGTCTCCACCACGATCCCCGGCGGCGGCTCGTCCACCTCCAGCACCGCGCGCGCGTCCGGCGACACCAGCGGCCGCAGCATCCCGCGCAGCGCGCCCACGAGCTCGGTGAGGGGCTGGCGCACCACCCGCAACGGCGCTTTCCCGCTCTCAGCGCGAGAGAGGTCGAGCAGGTCGTTGACGAAGGCCACCAGCTCCTCCGCCGAGCTCTTGATGAAGCCCACCTGCTTCGCCTGCTCCGGACGCAACGGACCATCGACCTCGTCGAGCAGCAGCCGCGACAGCCCGAGGATGGTGTGCAGCGGGGTGCGGAACTCGTGGCTCACCTGCGCCACCATCCGCGCGCGCAGATCCGCGGTGCGCCGCAGCGCCCCCGCCTTCTCCTGCAGCTCCGCGTGCAGCGCGAGGATCCCCCGGTGCGACTCCTCGAGCTCCCGCTGCTGCCGCGAGACCTGCCGGTGCAGCGCGACGATGTCCTCGATGGACTGCTGCGACTCCTGCAGCGCCCTCCCCCACTGCGGCGGCACCAGCACCCCGAGCAGCTCCACACCCTCGTCGCCGGGCCACCCGCTGAAGCTGACCGTGAGCACCTCGCGCTCGCGGACGACCAGCGGCGTCTCCCAGTCCGTCACCTCCGCGCCCGCCGCCCGCCGCAGCAGCTCGCGCAGCTTGTCGGCGGTGCCCGGCGCCGCGTGCGCGAGGAGGTCGTCCCCCTCCGACAACCCGACCTGCCGCAGCGCCCGCGCGTCGGCGGAGAGGACCCGTCCGTCCGGCGTGCAGGTGAGGTGGAACTCGCGGCTGTGCGCCGTGAACCCGCGCGCGCTCAAGCCGGTGCTCCCTCCGCGGCCACGGTCGCGCCGACCTCCTCCGCGCTCCTCGCGCTGCGCACGCCGAGCAGCCCGCGGATCTTCTCCACCACCTCCAGCGCATCCTCGCCGGTGACCTCCGCCCCCAGCCCCGCGCAGAGCCCCGCCTCCCACTGACAGGCGTGCCCACCGATCGCGAGGCGTACCTGCGGCACCTCCTCGCGCAGCGCCGAGACCACCTGCTTCAAGGAGGGCACGTTGAAGCTCATCGTCACCGACAGGCAGAGCAGCTGCGGCCGCTCCCGCTTCACCAGCTCGATCAGATCGCGCTGCGGAACGTCGGCACCGAGGTAGCGGACCTCGAAGCCGCAGAGGTCCAGCGCGTCCGCGAGCAGCCGCGCGGGAAAGTCGTGCTGCTCACCGGGAACGCACGCCACGACGATGCGCCTGCCGTTCGCCGGCTCCGGCTGCGACTGCTGGTAGAGGTGCGCCAGCGCCACGTGGGAGATGGCGGTGGCCTGGTGCTCCTGCGCCACGCTGATCCGGTTCTCCTGCCACAGCCGGCCGATCTCCCGCTGCGCCGCGGCGATGACGTGCTTCTGCAGCGCGAGCACCCCGACGCCCTTCTGCAGGCCCTCCTCCATCAGCAGGCGGATGGCCTCCCGGCGCGCGCCGCGGAGCTGGGCCTCGAGGTAGGCATCGCGCAGCGGAACGAGCGCTTCGGCGGAGGGAATGGGCGTAAAGGACATCTGCTTTCCATCTAATACGGGGCAGGTCCGCGCGGAGGGTGGTCAGTGGACCTACCGCCTGGAAGGGTTCGGGCCGAAACACGACCTCCGTGTGCGGTCGTTTCAGTCGAGGTTCTGCGCCGACCGTTGCAGCTCCGGCGCGAAGCTCTTGCGCACCTGGATGGGTTCGTTCCAGCGCTCGTTCGGACCGCTCTGTTTGCCGTAGGTGCGCTCGGTGACGAGCCGCGGGGGATCGACGCGGATGACCTCCGGGACGCGCGCCTCCGCACCTCCCCCGGCCTGGCCGGACGGCGGCTGCGACGGCGGCTCGGAAGCCTGTGGCTGTGCGGTCTGGGCGAAGGCCGGCGCCGCCAACGCGAGCGCGCCCGCCAGGATCAGGGCTCTCATCTCTCCACCTCCCACGTGCCATCTCCGGGTTCAGACAAAGCTAGGGGTCCGGGGGCCCGGAGGTGCACGCTGGTGGACTGCACGCCTGCACCGCGGACGGGTGTCTGACGGTGTGCGCAGCCGGTCGCCAAGTGGCTGAAACGTTGGCATTTTCGTTTCACTTCGGCGGTTGATGGGCGTACCTTGCCGCACCCGCTCGCCTGCTCTTGACAGGGACTATGTTCGACTGGCTCCACACCCTGATGTCCCGCGATCTGGCGATCGATTTGGGGACCGCCAACACGCTCATCTACACCCGCGGAGAGGGCATCGTTTCGAACGAGCCCTCCGTGGTGGCCGTCCAGCAGGACGTGCGCGGCGGCAAGAAGGTTCTCGCGGTCGGTAAAGAGGCGAAGGAGATGCTCGGCCGCACGCCGGGGAACATCGTCGCCATCCGGCCGATGAAGGACGGCGTGATCGCGGACTTCGAGATCACCGCGGCCATGCTCCGCTACTTCATCCAGACCGCGCACAACCGGCGCTGGGGGGTGAAGCCGCGCATCGTCATCGGCATCCCGTCCGGCATCACCGAGGTCGAGCGGCGCGCGGTGCGGGAGGCGGCGGAGAACGCGGGCGCGCGCGAGGTCTATCTCATCGAGCAGCCCATGGCGGCGGCCATCGGCGCGGGGCTCCCGGTGACCGAGCCCTCCGGCAACATGATCGTGGACATCGGCGGCGGGACGTCGGACGTCGCGGTCATCTCGCTCGCGGGCATCGTGTACTCGAAGAGCGTGCGCGTCGGCGGCGACAAGCTCGACGAGGCGGTCGTCCAGTACATCAAGCGCAAGTACAACCTCCTCATCGGCGAGCGCACCGCGGAGCTGATCAAGATCGGGATCGGCACCGCGTACCCGACCGATGAAGTGATGACGATGGAGATCAAGGGACGGGACCTCGTGGCCGGCGTGCCGCGGACCCTCACCATCTCCTCCGACGAGATCCGCGACGCGCTCGCCGAGCCGGTGAACGGGATCGTCGAAGCGGTGAAGATGACGCTCGAGCGCACGCCGCCGGAGCTCGCCGGTGACATCGCCGACAGGGGCATCGTCCTCGCCGGTGGCGGGGCGCTCCTGAAGAACCTCGACACGCTGCTGCGCGAGGAGACGGGCCTGCCGGTATTTCTCGCCGAGGACCCGCTGTCGTCCGTCGTCGTCGGCGCGGGCAAGGCGCTCGAGTCGCTGGACATCCTCCGCCAGGTCGCCACCCCGGGCTAGAGAACCGGTAGGGTGTCCCCCGTGACGCCCGCCCTCACTCCTCGCTCGCTTCTGCTCTCGTTCACCGCGCTGTGTCTGTTCGTCTTTTCGGCGCAGGCGCTCGCGCAGGAGCTGGGCCCGCTGGACAACGCGCGAAGGCTCTCCGGCGAGCTGCGCTACGAGGAGGCGGTGGTGGAGTACCAGCGCTTCCTCGCGTTGCCCGACCAGCCGGTCTCCAACCGCGCGCGGGCCCTGTTCGAGCTGGGCTTCATCCACTTCGTGCTCGGCGACGAGCGCACCGGTCAGGCGCGCGCCTACGAGGCGCTGGAGCTCGATCCGTCGCTGCGGCTGCCGTCCGATGCGCCGGCGCGGCAGGTGCGCTTCTTCGAGTCGATGCGGCAGAAGTTCGAGGGCCGCACGCGGCTGGAGATCCTCCCCGGCGACGCGGCGCAGGCGCAGCGGGTGCGGGCAAGGCTCGTCGATCCGTCCGGCGAGGCGCGCACGGTGCTCCTGCGTCACGCGCTCTCCGCGGAGGGACCGTGGTGGGCGGTCTCGATGCGCTGCAGCGAGGGCCTCTGCCAGGCGGAGATCCCCGCCGCGAAGGGCGCCGAGGGCTTCACCGCCTGGTACTACGTCGAGGCGAACGACGCGGAGGGCAACACGGTGGCACGCGGCGCAGGACCACAGGCGCCGCTGCGCTTGTCGGTGGTCACAAGAGAGCCCTGGTTCCGCAGCCCGTGGGTGTACGCGGGTGGGGCGGCGGCGGTGATCGGCGCGGCGGCCGTCTTCTACGCGGCGTCCGCGCCGGCGCGCTGATTCAAGCACCGCACAGATGCCCTTCCCTCCGATGGCCGCCGGCCAGAGATTCATCGCGGGGGAGGACGGGCGTCTATGGGTCATTTCGGCGACAAGTTCGGCGCGCACCTGCGCAGGCTGAGGCTGTCGCGCGGGCTCACGCAGGAGGAGCTCGCCGAGCTGTCGGAGCTGTCGGTGGACGCGGTGCGCCGCATCGAGCGGGGCGCGTTCTCGCCGTCGCTCGACACGTTGCACAAGCTCTGCACCGGGCTGGAGATTTCGTTCCGCACCCTGTTCACCGGCTTCGAACGCGAGCGGCCGGATCTCGTCTCGCAGATCTGCGACTTCCTCGCCCGCCGCAGCCAGCGCGAGGTGCGCGTGGCCTGGCGCGTGGTCCGCGCGATGTTCGACAGCCGGTAGCGCCGTCACCACTTCCCGTCGTCGACCGACAGCGCGCCGGCGAGCTTGTGCCACAGGCCCTTCACCGGCCCGGGCTGCACGCTGCCGTCGTCCTGCAGCGGGGACGTGCTCTTCTCCTCGTCGAGGCACTTCACCGACTTCACGCCCGCGAGCACGGCCGTGGGCTCCAACGTGGGCGCCGCCTCGTCGTAGAGCGCGAACCAGGGCAGCCCGGCGCTCGCGTAGCTCTTCGCGGTGACCGGCGTGGCGGGCGCCTCCTCGCCGGTGATCTCCCGCCACAGCTCGCTGTTCACGATGTGGACGAACACGCGGCGGCGCACCGAGAGGTCCCAGGCCTCGGGCCCATAGGGGTCGGGGTAGATCTTCTGCGTCATCCGTCCACCGGCGGCGAGTCCCATGCTCCCCGCGCTGCTGCGCGAGCGTCTCGCGGTGTCCGGACCACCCGTGGAGGCGGGGGCGGCAGCGGGCGCGGCGCAGGCCATCGGCGGCGGCATCGCGGAGGACTCCTCGCAGCGGAAGCTGCGCGGCGGCGGCGGCGGGATGGCGCCCGGCTTCGGCGGAAAGGCCTGCAGCTGGATGCCGCCTTCCTTCTCCTCGCCCGTCACCTGCCCCTCCACGGTGTAGCCGAGCCCGAGCGGCATCGCGACGAACTGACGGATGGTGCCCCTGCCGCTGGCGATGCCGTCGAGCCACGGCTGGTGCGGCGGGACTGCGTAGTTCTGCGGCTTCTTGCGCAGGCCCTCCGCCCAGCGCTCGCCGCTGATCGCGCAGACCTTGCCCACGCCGATCTTCAGCGCGTGCGGCGTGCCGCTGAAGGCCAGCCACATCGCCTCGCGCTGGTACATGGGGAGGAAGACGCCGCCGCGCTCGCGCCACTCCTCGGGGACGCGGTCGAGGTAGTCGCCCACGCGCCGCAGCGGAAACGCGCCGAGCCCCGGCGGCAGCGGGTAGCGCTTGCCGTCGTCCGGGATGCGCAGCGTGCGCTGGAAGGTCACCGTCAGCCCCTCGCCGAGCTGGAGGGTGTTGCCGTGCAGGATGTGGATGCCGTCGTTCAGGTCGTTCATGTGCGTGCCTCGCCTCTTTTCGGATTCACGAAAGAGGACGGCGGACCGCGCGCGCTGTCACAGTGAGGGCCGCGCCCAGAGGGAGAAAAAGGCCGCGTGTGACAAAAGAATGGCTGCGTCGTCTGATACCGCCGGTGGCAGCCTGAGGTGCGCATGAGCGGAGGGGCACAGGACGCAGCGGCGGTGGACGCGGAGCTGACCGAGCTGCTGCGCATCGGCGAGCGGAAGCGGGCGGCGGCGCTGCTGGTCACCGCGTGGGCGGCGGACGTGTACGCGCTCTGCCGCGCGCTGGTGCGAGACCCTTCGACCGCGGAAGACCTCAGCCAGGAGGCTTTCAGCCGCGCCGTCGCGGGGCTGGCTCAGTTCCGAGGTGAGGCGTCGTCGCGCTCGTGGCTGCTGCGCATCGCTCGGAACCTCTGCTTCGATCACCTCACCCGACTGCGCCGACAGCCGTGGGACGAAGACGCAGGCGAACCGGATCCGGAGGGTCACGCCGACGAGGCGCCGCCGGTGTGGGAGCTGCTCTCGCGGCGCGAGGATGCGGAGCGCGCGTTGGATGCCCTCGGCGAGAGCGAGCGCGCGATCGTGGTGCTGCACTTCGGACATGGCGTCGGCTACGCGGAGCTCGCCTCTGCATTCAACCTCCGCGAGGGCGCTGTGCGAATGAGAGTGTCCCGCGCGCTGTCTCGCATGCGCGACGCATTGATCGAGCTCGAGCCGCCCGCGTTCGCCGCAGCCGAGGAGATGCCGGAGGTCCGTCCGCGCGCCGCCCGCTCCGAGTCCGCCCCGGATCGCGCGAGACGTGGTCCGCTCCCGCCTCCGGCAGCCGCGCCCGCTTCTCCGCCCCGTCGTTCGGCGGCGAGCTCCGCGGGGGGGGCCGCCGCGCCGGTGCGTCGGTTCGGCGCGCTGCACACCGCTGCACCGCCTGCCCTGCTCGCGCGGCTGGAGAGGATCGCCGCGGCGGCGTGAGACCGCGGTGGCATTGCCGAGACGCAGCGGGCGGTGGGTAGCGTCCCGCGCATGATCGACCACACCTCGGTGAACTGCAGCGACTTCGCGCGCAGCAAGGCCTTCTACGAGCGCGCGCTGGCGCCCATCGGCTACGGGCTGCTGATGGACATCCCCGCCGAGCAGAACGACGGCGTGCCCGCGGCGGGCTTCGGCGAAGGGGGCAAGCCGGACTTCTGGATCGGCCAGGGGAATCCGGGCTCGCCGCCCGCGCACGTGGCCTTCACCGTCCGAACCCACGCGCAGGTGAAGGGCTTCTACGCCGCGGCGCTGGCGGCGGGCGGAAGGGACAACGGCGCGCCGGGCCTCCGCGAGCACTACCACCCGAACTACTACGCCGCGTTCGTGCGCGATCCGGACGGCCACAACATCGAGGCCGTCTGCCACCGCGACGAGAGCGCCTCGAAGAAGCCTTAGCTCGCTGCAGGCCGGAGGCTTCGCTACCAGCGCCGGTGCACGCCGTAGCTGCCGGCTCGGGTGTCGAGCGCGAGGAAGGAGAGCCCGCCCTCGCTGCAGGTGCCGCTGTTGAGGAAGAGGCGTGGGCCGTGCTCCGCCCTCGTGGCGAGGTGCGTGTGGCCGGTCACCACGAGGTCTGCGTTCTGCTCGGCGGCGCGCTTCACCGCCCACGTCTGGAACGCGCAGGCCGACGGCTCCTCTTGCGCGCCGCCCCGCCACGCGTCGAGCCGGTCGAAGAGCCGCCACGCCGCGGCCATTCCGCACCGGCGAATCCACGCGCCCATCCACACGCCGAGCTCCGAGGCCCAGCGCGCCCGCTGCACCAGCGCGTCGCCGAGGTGCCCGTGGGTGAAGAGCAGGCGGATGCCGTCCGCCTCGAGCACGAGCTCGTCGGGAACGCCGTCCACCGCGCCCGCCACGAGGTCGTGGTTGCCGTGCACGTAGAGGTAGCGCCCAGACTCGAAGCGCCGCGCGATCGCCGCGTGGGCCTCGCGCGCCGCCTTCAGGGCGCGGGCCGGATCGCCGAACACCTTCGCGGTCAGCGTCTCCCACACGTCGCCCAGCAGCACCACGCGGTCGAAGTTCCGCTCCAGCCGGGTGAGGAAGCGCAGGAACTCCTCGTCGTCGTGACCGAAGGAGTCGGTCGCGTCGCCGGGCCCGAGGTGGAGGTCGCTGATGACGGCGAGCTGCATGACGGTCGCGCTACTTCTTCAGGCTCCGGATGAAGGCGATGAGCTCCGGAAAGCGCGGGTCCTTCACGATGTCCGGCGCGGGAGGCATCGCGGCGTTCTTGCCCACCGCCGGGCCACCGCCGGCGATGATCTTCCGGAGGTAGTCGTCCGTCACCTGTCCCTGCCAGGCGGGATCGCCGAGGTTCTGCATCTTCACCCGGATGGCGGCGGAGGCAGGCCCGTTCCCCTCGCCGCGCGGCCCGTGACACATCGAGCAGCGCGCGCTGTAGAGGGCGGCGCCGGCGCCGGTGAGCTGAACGGGAGCGGGCGTGGTCGGCTGCGGGGCGCCGGAGCCCGCATCGGTCGTCGGCGCAGGAGGCTGCGCAGCCGCTGAAGGCGCAGAGGGCGCAGCGGTCGGGCCCGCGTCGGTCGGGGAGGGGAGCTCCGCGGGCGCGGCGCCGGGTGCCTCTGCAGCGGGCGGTACGGGAACGGGTATGGCCGGCGCGGGCGCGGAGGGCGTGGGCGGGACCGGCTTCTCGCAGCCGACGGTGGTGAGAGAGACGAGCGCGGCGGCGACCGCGAGCGCGCGGACGGAGGCAACGGGTGCAGACATGAGGCGGGATGCTCGCACGCGCCCTGCGCGACGCCTCGCGGAAACGGCAGGGCGTCTTCGTCACGTGTCGGAACTGGACGCTGCCCGGAGGCGCGGCGGTCAGTTCCCGACCTGCATCACCGAGCGTTCGAAGTCGAAGAGGATCCGGCTCGTGCGATCGGCTCGGACCTCCACGCGCTCCTGCAGGGTGCGCTTGCCGTCGAGGGTGCGCACCACCACCGTGTAGGCGCCCGCGGGCAGCGGGAGATCCAGCGGCGACACGCCCTGGCGGCGGCCGTTCACCAGCACCTCCGCGTCGTCCTGACCACCCACGCGCAAGCGGCCCATGCCACCTGTCGGCGCCTGCTCCTGTAGGCGCGCGTTTGTTGCGCTCGAAGCCGATGACGCGGCCCCGGACGAAGGGCCGGAGGTCGCCGCAGTTGTGCTGCCGTTGGTGGACGCAGTGCTCTTCACCGTGCGCGGCGGAGGGGGACGCGTGGTCTGCGCAGCGGCGGCGACGACTGCCGGCGTCGGCGTCGGATCAGCGGTCACCTCGACGTCCACTTTGACCGCCTCGGCGGTGACGACGGGCGGCGTCTCTGCGCTCCCTGGGGCCTCCGCTGCGGCTACGACGGGCTGCAGCTCGATCGTCTGTGGCTGTCCTCGCTCGGCCTTCCGCGCCGCGCTCTGGCCGATGGCGAGTCCGGCCACCACCGCGAGCACCACGACCGCCACCCCGCTGGCGAGGAAGAGCCGGCGCCTCGTCCGCTCCACGCGCGCGTAGGGGAAGGTGCCGCTCTGCGCCGGCAGCCGCTCGGTCTGGCGCGGATGGTCGGTGGTGGTGGGGCTCGGAGGCGGCGCCACGGTGGGCTGCCTGGGAGACGCGGCGGTGCGCGCTGCGGCGGTGGCTTCTGCGCCGCCCTGCATCAGCGCGGTGATGGCTGCGGGCCGTTCGATGCGCGCCGAGCCCGGCTGCGGCCTTGCCCCGAGCGCGAGCGGATCATCCTCCTGCGGCTCGAGGTAACCGGCGAGCGTGGACGGGCCGACGTGAAAGCCCTCGGTCAGCGCGAGCCGCTCCAGCGCCAGCCGCATCTGGTACGCGTCCGGGAAGCGGTCCTCCGGCTTCACCTGCAGCGCGCGATCGACGATGTCGTAGAAGCCCGCCGGCAGATCCGGACACACCGAGCGCAGCTTCTTCCAGCGCCCGTGGACCAGCGCCGTGTTGCGATCGTAATGCGTGCGGTGCTCGTCGAACGGGGTGCCGCCCCACGCGAGCTTGTAGAGCGTCACGCCGAGCGAGAAGAGGTCGCTGCGCCCGTCCAGCGCGCGCCCCATCGCCTGCTCCGGCGAGAAGTACCCCGCCTTGCCCTTCGTCACGCCGGAGGAGGTGAGGTTCCTGTTTGACGCCGCCTTGGCGATGCCGAAATCGATGAGCTTCAGCGAACCCGAAGGTCCGAGCAGCAGGTTGTGCGGCGACACGTCGCGGTGCACGAGGTTCACGTGGCCGTGCCCCGGCAGCCGCAGCCCGTGCACCATCTCCAGCGCGGAGCAGGTGAAGATGCCGATCGCGATCAGCGCCTCGTCGGCGAAGCGCTCGCCCTTCTCGCGGAGCGTGCGCGCGATGAACGCGAGCGACTCACCGGGCACCAGCTCCATCGCCATGTAGAGCCGGCCGTCCGACTCGCCGACCTCGTAGATGTGCACGATGTTCGGGTGCGAGAGCGTGCACGCGAGCCGCGCCTCGTCGAGGAACATCTCCCGGAAGTCCGGCGACTCGGAGTACTCCGGCCGGATGACCTTCAGCGCCGCGGGACGGAGGATGCCGCCGGCGAGCTCCTGCTCCGCGCGGTACACCTCCGCCATCCCACCCTGCGCGATGAGGCGGGTGATGCGGAAGCGACCGACCCAGGTTCCGGCTTCGAGCGACACGAGAGGTCCACCTTAGCAGCGACGGCAGCCGCTCGGGAGCAGACGGGCAGGCGCTTCAGTCAGGGCTCGAGCAACCGCCCTCAGCGAGTGGGCGGGCGCTTCCGGCGGCGGCGGTTCCGGTCCAGCGCGGCCTGCAGCTCCGCGCGGAGAAGCTCGCGGGCCTCGTCGCGCGCAGGCGGTGGCGACATCTTCGGGAACACGAGGCCCACCCTCGCGCCGAAGGGTCGGAGCACGCGGGTGAGCGTCTCGACCGTCGGGTTCGATTCCGGATCGTCTTCGAGCTTCGCCAGCGCGCGCGGAGAGACCTTCACCGCCTTGGCGAAGCGCGCACGGTCCATGGCGAGCACCGCGCTTCGCAGGACGCGCACCGCTTCGCCCACGTGCCACTCACCGGTGTTCACCAGCACCGCGACCTCGTCGAGCAGCGCCTTCCGCTGCAGCGGCCCGAGCTTCGCGATCTCCTCGTGGTCGAGCGGCCTCTTCACAGGATCGTCCACGCGCGCAGCTTCCGCTCGGTGCCCGCGAGGTCCAGCGCGGGGAAGTTCAGCGTCTCCTCCGGCAGCCCGAGCGACGTCAGCAGGTCCGCCAGATCGCGCAGCTTTTCCGCCAGCTCCCGCAAGCCTTCGCGCAGGTACGACTCCTCGACGCCGAACTCTTCCTCGAGCATCGCGAGCAACTCTCGCCAGCTCACCTCGCCGCCGCGCTCGAGGCCTTCCCAGCGCGTGGTGCGGGTGACGCCTTCGAGGTCCATCTTCATCGGCGCGAAGTCGAAGACCGGAGCGAGCCGGACCTCGTTCTCCGTTCGAAGCACCGCGGTGTTTCGCCCGTGGTTGTCCGAGTTCCCGAACACGAGGTTCAACAGATCGCGCCGCACGTACTCGAGCACCACGCCCGCCCACGGTTTGCGATCGAAGTGCTCGCGCAACGCCTTCAACACGCGCTGGTGCGAGAGCCACGCGCCCGGCTCGGCGCCCACGAGCGAGTACATCGACTCCATCCCCCACAGCACCGTGCGCCCCTCTCGCCGGGTGACGTCGAAGCGCGGCAGCCAGAGGCTCGGACCGTTCGGGCCCTCTTCGAGCGCCATGCCGTCGGTCGGGATCGTCTCCACGCCCAGCGCCTGCAGCGCGCGGTAGTACACGTGCTCCGAGCGCAGCACGGTCCGGTCCCGCTCGGTGGCACCGCGCGCGAACTTCACGAGGTAGTGCCGGTCCGGCAGGTCGGGCTCGTCCTGCCAGACGTCGATCCACACCCGATCCTCCGCGTCGCAGCGCACGAGCACCTTCGGCGACTCGCCGCCCGCTCCCGTCGCACCGCCGACCTGCGCCCCGTGCTCCGCCGCCCACTGGAGGAAGTCACTCTCCCGTTCGATGAGTGCCCTGCGCCCGAAGCGCGGCGGAGGCTCCCGTTTGGGCGGAACCGCTTCCGCGATGCGCAGATTGCCGATCGGCGCGATCGTCCCGCGCCGGAGGACCTCGGTCTCGCTCGAGGGCGAGCTCGGCAGGTTCAATCGCTTCAGCCACCACCGGTGCGCGCTTCCCATGGGCCGCAGGTCGTCGAGGAACGCGGGCCAGCGCTGCGACATCAGCGGGCCGGCCTGCACCGGAAAGGTGAGGCTCACGCTCGCATACGGCGCGTCCTCGGCGATCCAGCGGGTCAGCCAGCCGAGGTCGTATTCGAAGTGGGATGCGCCCCCCGGGCCTTCGTCGGGCGCAGTGAGATGGAGCTCACCCGCCCGTCCCCAGGAGCCCTCTGCGAATGCCTCGATCGTCAGCCGCACTCATGCACTGTACAGCATGTTGACCGGCAGCCGGCGCTCTATTCATGCATCAAAATGCATTCTGCGACGCAAGTCGGCTCGCTTTGATGCACTATGATGCACCTAGTCCGGCTACTCATCCCTCCCCTGCAGCCCGAGCCTCCGCATCATCCGGTGCACGCTCTGCCGCGGAAGCTGCACGCGCTGGGCGGCGCGGGTGACGACGCCGTTGGCGGCGCGCAGGTGCTCGTTGAGGTAGGTCTTCTCGAACGCGTCGAGCACCCGCTCCTTCGCCTCGTGGTACGGCAGCGCGAAGAGGCTCTTCATCATCTCCATGCGCAGGCGCGCGTCGCTCGTCTCGTCGTCGCCGGCCGAAGGCGCCCGGCCCATCGCCCTCGCCAGCGCGTTCACGCCGAGGTCCGGAAACGCGCCCAGCCGTTCGACCACGTTGCGCAGCTCGCGGACGTTGCCCGGCCAGTCGTGGCGGGTGAGCATCTCCACAGCGTCGGTCGGCAGCGGCTGTCCCCTGCCCTTCGACTCGAAGAGCCGCGCGAGCATGGGGATGTCCTCCGGTCGTTCGCGCAGCGCCGGCACGCGCACCCGGAACACGCTGAGGCGGAAGTAGAGGTCCTCGCGGAAGCGGCCCGCGCGCACCTGGGCCTCGAGATCCTTCTGCGTGGACGCCACCACGCGCACGTCCACCGGCACCGTCTGTCCGGCGCGCTTGAGCTCGCGGGACTCGAGCACGCGCAGCACCTTTGCCTGCACCGGCGGCGGCAGGTCGCAGACCTCGTCGAGAAACAGCGTGCCCCCGTGCGCTTCCTCGAACGCGCCCGGCCTCGCCGCGCCGCGCTGGGACGCGAGCCCGCCGAGCTCGTGGCCGAAGAGATCGCTCTCCAGCACGGCCTCGTTCAGCGCGCCCACGTCCACCACCACGAACGGTCCTTCGGCGCGCGCGCTCTTCTCGTGCACCGCCCGCGCGAGCAGCTCCTTGCCGGTGCCCGCCTCGCCCTCCAACACGATCGCGCTCTCGGTCGGCGCGGCGCGCTCCAGCAGCGCGAACACGCGGCGCATCGCGGTGGATCTGCCCAGCGCCTCGCCGAAGCGGTCCGACGCAGAGAGCGGCCAGTGGATCTCCTGGCGCTCCGGTTCGAAGCGCAGCTCGGTGCGGCCGAGCGTGATCCGCACCTTCCCGCTCAGCCTCGCATCGAGCACCTGCACGCCGTCGATGAACACGCCGTTCGTCGAACGCAGATCGCGCAGCCGGTAACCGCCCGGGCCACCGCTGAGCTCGAAGTGCCGGCGCGACACCGCCGGATCGGTCAGCCGCAAGGGACAGCTCTCATCCGAGCCGACGACCACCGTCTGGCCCTCGAGCACCACCTCCGAGCCTCGGTCCGGGCCCTTCGCCACGGTGAGGCGCGCGCGCGGGAAGCGGGCCACCTCCGACTGCAACAGCTCGGTCACGCCTTCGGTCATCATCGTCGTCACCACAGCACGTCCTGGTCTTCGGTCACGCCGCCCACGTCTCGCACCGGCACCGTCCTGCCCGCCACCTTCAGCGTCCCGGAGAAGGTGCCCAGCGGCTGCAGAAAGCGGCTGCGCACGAGCTTGAGGTTCCTCTCCTCGCGGTGAACGTGGTGCGGCTCGAAGCGCAACATCGCCGAACCGTCCGCCGTCTCCAGCTCCCACGCCTTCCCGCCCGGATCCGCCTTGTCGAAACGGAAGCGCGCGCGAGGCAGCGGGTACACCGCGTCGCCGATCCACACCGCGTTCTCGTTGCAGTGGGGGTTCGTCTCGTTGAAGCCCTCGACGAGGTTGAAGCCGAAGGCCGTCCCATCCTCGAGCCGCCCGTTGCCGAACGCCCAGCGCCACGCGGTCTGCCGCGAGAGCAGGCCCTGCGTGTAGTCGGTGCCGCCCACGCCGCCGTCGAGCGACCAGCTCCGGTTCGCGATGCTCAGCGTTCCCTTCGTCGCCATCGCCGCGCGCTTCACCGTCGCGTTGACGAGCCCGTCTCCCACGACCGGCGAGACCACGCTGAGGCCGGGCGGCGACGAGTGCGCGTCGAGCTCCAGTTCGAGCTTCAGCGCCTCTCCGCCGATGGGCAGCAGCGGCGTGAGCTTCGCGCGGACTTGCACCCGATCAGTTCCCGGCGTGCGCGCGATCTCCACCTGCACGCCGGGACTGCGAAACCGCGCGTCGAGCCCATCACCCGGACGATCGTTGACCTCGCACTTCGTGCCCGGCAGCCCGAGCCAGCCCTCGTCGCGCAGCGCGCGCTTCTCCCGCCGGTCGAGCACGGTGAGGAAGCTGTTCGAGCCGTACCCGAGGTGCACGATCGCCAGCGCGATGACCAGCTCGTCGGTGACCGCCTGCACGTAGATCCACCGCTTCCGCTTGAGAAAGCGCACCGGCGGAGGCAGCGACCAGGGACCGCGCAGCTTTCCGAGCGAGACCTCGCGGAGCTCGCCCTGCCACGTGCCGAAGCGGGGATGTCCGTGCGGGTCCTCCATCGCGGAGGGCACGGGCGGAAGCGACAGCAGGCGCGCGTGGGTCATCTCCTCCGCATCGTGCCCTTTTTCGCCCGGCGCGGGCTACGGGGGCACCGCAGCGAGCGGGTGCGTCTCTACGCCGTGCGCACGCGCTCGAGCAGCGCGCCGGACCAGGTCAGCCCGGAGCCGACGACGCTCATCGCCACCGTGTCGCCGACCTCGCTGTCCCACTTCTCGCTGAGGACCGAAGGCGCACCGGCCGCGCCGCAGTTGCCGCGGGTGTCCACGTTGTAGAGGTGGCGCCCATCGGGCACTTCGCTGCGGCGCTGCACCGACTCGAGCATCCGCAGGTTCGCCTGGTGGCCGATCAGCGTGACCTCGTTCGAGGGCCGGCCGCCGCGGAGCGCGAGGTAGGTCTCCGTCGCGCGGCGGATGGCGAAGGACTGCACCGCTGAACCTGCCTGGGTGAAGTGACCGGCCCTGGGGACCTGCACCTTGTCCCAGCCCGACGGGTCTCCGCGCACGAGCGTCTCGGTGATGCGCCAGCGGCCGGGCACGCGCGGCGAGACGACGGCGGCGGTGCTCGCGTCGCCCCAGAGCACACAGGTCGAGCGGTCGCGGTAGTTCACCACCCTCGTGCTGTTCTCGGGGTTCACCACGAGGATGAAGTCCGGCAGGCGCTCGGGCCGCATGCCGGCGAGAAAGTGCAGCTGCACGCAGAAGCTCGAGCACGCGCTGTTGATGTCCAGCGCCGGCGCGTCCACGCCCAGCTCCGACGCGATGCGGCACGCCTCGGCGGGAATGCACTGGTCGGGCGAGCAGCCACCGGCCACCACCATGCCGATGTCGCTCGGCTTCAGCCCCGCGCGCTCGAGCGCCATCTGCGCGGCGCGCGCGCCGGTCTGCGCGTTGGTGAGCTCCGCCGCCTCCAGCGCCGCCCGCACGTCGTCGTTGCGGGTGTGCCGGATGTAGTCGAGCGGGAGCACCGTGTGGCGCGTCTTGATGCCCACCCGCTCGGTGATCCACGCGTCGTTCGTCCCGATGTCGAGCGACTCGAGGAACGCGTTGTCGATGATGTTCTGCGGGTGGAAGTGACCGAGCGCGTGCAGGAACATGGTGGGTGTTAACGCCTATCGCCCGTTTTCACTTCCCGGGCGAGCAGCCATTCAAGCGCTCCCGCCCGTTCGCGGCCATCCGACAGTTGGCCCGGCGCTGAATTTCGGCCGGGCCGGAACGTAGGGAGGTCCAGTAAAGGGAAAGGCCACCATGCGCCGCGACCGCAAGACCCTCCGCTTCGCCGCTCTCCTCGTTGCCGCCCTCGCGCTGCCCGGCTGCGCGACGCTGCAGAGCCTCTTCAAGAGCACCTTCCAGAAGCCGGACCTGCGCTTCAAGACGGTCAATCTGCAGAACGTGGATCTGGGCGGCGCGAGGCTCGACACCGTGTGGCTGCTCGACAACCCGAACCCCATTGGGCTGAAGCTGGCGAGCATCGACTACAAGCTCTTCATCGAGGACAAGCAGGTCGTCGCCGGCCGTCCGCGCAAGGGGCTGCAGATCCCCGCCTCGAAGGACGCGGAGCTGACCTTCCCCGCCGAGCTGAAGTTCGCCGACCTCGCCGGCACCGCGGTCGCGTTCCTCAAGCAGGACACCGCGAAGTACCGCGCCGAAGGGACCATCGGCATCGAGACGCCGCTGGGCATCATCCAGCTGCCCATGCGCAAGGAGGGACTCTTCGAGGTCCCGAAGATCCCGGCGTTCACCCTCGAGCGGCCGAAGATCACCTCGATGAGCCTCACCGGCGCGACGATCCAGATCCCCCTCACGCTGACGAACAAGAACAGCTACCCGCTGCCGCTGACCGGGCTGGCGGGGAACATCAGCATCGGCGGCGCCAACGTGGGCTCGGTGAACGCGGGGCAGCTGGGGCTGCTCGCGCCGAAGGGCACGCAGACCGTCACCCTCCCGGTGAACGTGGACTTCACCCGCGCGCTGCAGGCCGCCAACGCCATCCGCCAGGGGAAGGGCCGCGTGCAGCTCACCGCGAACCTCACCAGCGGCAAGGGCCAGGTCCCGGTGGACGTGAGCCAGGTGCTCGACTTCCTCAAGTAGCCTTCGCGGTCACGGCCGCGGCCGCAGAAAGTTCGCGTCCGGAGCAGATGTGAGGAAACGTCGGCAGGCGGCGCCCGATAATGAGGTGTCGCTCAAATACCGACATGGACCTCCTCAGCGAAATCAAAGGCCTGCCGCTCATCGCCCCGCCGGCGCCGGCGGTGCCTGCGCAAGCGCCTCGTTCGAAGGTCCTCGCCGACCGTCGTGCCGGCCGCGCCGAGCGCCGTGAAGGTTCCCGTCCTCCCGTCGCGAGTGAAGGTGACCGCGACCGCCGCGAAGGCCGTGAGCGCCGCGCCACGCCTCGGGTGCAGTGCGAGCTCGACGTGGAGGAGCGTGGGCAGGGCGGCCGCTACTTCCGCGTCACCCGCGACCTCTCCACCTTCGGCCTCTGCACGCTGACCGGCTTCACCCATCCGGTGGGCACGCGGCTGGAGCTGCTCCTCTACCTGCCCGATCACGTTCGCGAGCCGGTGCGCGTCGGCGCCGAGGTGGTGGGCATCGATCGCTCCGGCAACGGGACGCGCGTCGCCTTCCGCAACCCGCCCGCCGAAGCGGTGCGCCGCATCCACCGCTACCTCTGCGCCCAGGCGAAGGGCGCGGCGTAGCGTTCCTCTTCAGAGCCCCAGCGCAGCCACTGCTTCGGCCTCGCGCTCTGCCTCTGCTCGCAGCCGCGCCAGTCGCCGGACCGCGCGCGCGGTGAGCAGCGGCACCACCGCCAGCCCGAGCGTGAGGCACCCCAGCCCCCCGCCCAGCACCACCAGCTCGAGCACCAGCGCGACCTCCGCCACCACGCCGGCCCACGCGACGCGATCGTCTTCGGCCTTCCTCACCCGCACCGCCGCGGTGATCAGCGTCCCCGCAATCGCCAGCGACACGAGCAGCAGCGGCACCGCCGACGGTCCGCCGATGTGACCTGCCGAGGGCGAGGCGAGAAACAGCGCGATCCCCGTGAGCGCGAGGGCGACCGGCGAGACGATCGCGAAGGACCTCGAGAGCCTGCGCCGGAGCACGCGCAGCCGCTCCAATGCCGGGCCCTTCTCGCGTGCGACGCAGCGGGGACAGATGCCCGCGCGCTGGGCCTCGGCATCGACGAAGCAACGGGCGCAGGTGAAGGTGCCGCAGCGCTGACAGGTGCCGGTCGCCGCCTCCGCCGGATGAACCGGACAGGGCGCGCCCTCCGCCAGCTCGCCCACGCCTGCCTTCACGTTCACGTTCCCGGCAGCTTGAAGGGGCTCTTCTTACCGTGCTCGACGAGGCAGTCGTAGAGGACCTTGTTCTGCCGCGCGTCCTCGAGCGCGTCGTGGCGTCCGCTCTTCTGCTTCGGCAGCGTCGGCTCGCCGGCCATCTCCCACAGCTGGCGCAGGTCGCGGGTGAAGCGCGGCAAGGGTCGCGGCAGATCCGGCATCGCGCCGAAGAGCTGGCAGAGCACCACGTGGTCGTAGGCGCCGAACCAGGCCCACAGCTCGGGGTCCTTGCCGCCGCGGGTGAGGAACGCGAGCACCTCGTCGCGGATGCGCGAGCGCGGCTTCCACCGCTCGTCGGTCACCGGCGGCAGCTGCGCGAGCACGTTCTCCTTCACCCACGGGATGGCCTTCGACGCGTCGAAGTCGGTGGAGATGGCGGAGTACTCGGCGCCGTCGTCGGAGACGATGCCAATGGAGACGAGGTCGATGGTGCGCCCGTCCTCGATGAACTCGGTGTCGTAGAAGTAGCGCAGGCGGCGGCTCACCCGGACGGCTTATCACCCTCTCCGCGGCGTCCGCCGGGCGTCTTTACGGCCCCCCTGCTCCCTGACAAGGTGCCGCTCCATGTCCAGGGATCCCGAGAGCCCCACCCTCTCGTTGGAGCGCCGCCGCGCGTCTCGCCTGCCGATCGTCATCCCGGTCGAGCTCGCCGACGCTCACGGCTTCTCGCTGCACTCCACGAGCGACCTCTCCACCGGGGGCGCCTTCTTCGCGCGCGCCATTCCGCATCCGGTCGGCGAGCGGATCCGCATCACGCTCGATCTTCCCGGCGGCGAACGGATCTCCTGCGAAGGCCATGTGGCCAACGTGCCCGACGCGCACGGCTTCGGCTTCGGCGTCATGTTCGACGGGCTCGCCCAGGAGGACCGCGAGCGCCTCGAGAGCTTCATCCGCGAGCACCACTCGACTGATCTCGAAAAGGAGGCGTCCCGCTGATGCACGCCGCACGTTCGACCCACTCCGCGATGATCGCGCTCGGCCTGCTGCTGCTGCTCGGCGCGGGCTGCACGCCGGACGCCGCCACCCGCCGCGACCGCTCGAACCTCTGGGGCAGCGCGGGGAAGATCACCGCGCCCGAACAGGACCGCTGCGCGCTGCACGGCACCTCCGGCGTCCGCGGCCACTGCGACGAGGCGAAGTACGTGGCGCAGACCTACGTGCGGAAGCTCTCGCCGGGCGACGCGGTGTGTCTCGAGGGCGGCTTCGGCGAGGAGCCGGGCGCGGCCTGCCTCGCGAGGGCAGCGGTGATGAGCGTGGGCACGAACCTCGTGCTGGTGGAGATCCGCGCGCCGAAGCCGAACTCGCGCTGGTACCAGCACCAGATGTCGCAGATCTGGTTCGAGGAGGGCGCGCTGGTGGACCTCTACCTCGCCGAGCAGGGCTACTGAGATGGGCCTCTTCGACCGACTCAGTGGCCTGCGCCAGTTCGTCTCCGCGCTCTCACCGGCGGAGCTGCGGCGGCTGGGCCGGACGCGCGTGGAGGACCTCGTGCAGCGGGAGCTCCCGAAGGCACGCGCGCGGCTGCAGGACCTCGAGGACCGCTACCCCTCCGCCGACAAGCGGGAGCTCGCGCAGCGCCTCATCGACGAGAAGAAGGGCTTCGCGGGCATGGTCGGCGGCGTGAGCGGCGTGTTCGGCGCGGTGAGCATTCCGGCGGATCTGGTGGTGATGCTCTGGCTGGAGCTCGGGCTGCTGGTGGACATCGCCACGCTCTACAAGCGGAACCTCAAGAGCGAACGCGAGCGCGCCGAGCTGCTCGACCTCTTCGGCATGACCAACGGCGTGGGCCCCTTCACCCGCTCCACGCCACGCGCGCTGGGATCGCTGGCGGGCTTCCTCCTCGCGCGCGGTGGGCTGAACACCTTCGGCCGCGCGATGCCGGTCGTCGCCGCGCCCATCAGCGCCTGGCTGAACAACCAGCACATCCAGCGCGTGGGCGAGGCCGCCGTGCGCCACTTCGAGGGCTTCGCCAAGGCGCACAAGAAGGCAGTCAACGTCGAGTAGCGCGACTACCTGCCGCCGTAGATCTCGTCGCGCAGGTCCTGCCAGCTCATCGACTTCAGCGGATCCCGCCCGCCACGCTTTCCGACGCTGTAGTCGCGCCGCGTCGCTCTCTCGGCGGACACCCGACGAAGCCACGCCACTGCCAGTCGCAACAGCGCTTTGAAAGTCACCTTCACGCGTTGATTTCCTGACGCCTACTCGACCAGCTTCCGCAGGTGGTGCTCCGGCAGCCGGCAGCAGATCTCGAAGACCTCCCGCGACTGCTTCGACGCATTGCTCAGCCCGCCAGCGCCAGCGAGGTGCTTGAAGTTGCCCACCCGCATCCTGAACGAGTCAGGATCAATCCCGCGGCGTGCGGCCAGCGTATCGAGGGTGAGCGCGTTCGACGCCGCGCCGTGAAGTGAGACGTAAAGGGCCGCGAGGTCGTCTTCGACGTTCCAGCTGTGTGCCATGGGCTCTCCGGTGGAACGGGTACTCGTAGCAGATGACGCATTATCCGCGCCTACGCGTCCGCGTGCGCCCCTCCCGGCTCGCTCATCCTCCGGTGGGCCTTTGCCTTCAGCAGCTCGGGAAGGAAGCGCGAGGCCACGCCCATCAGGCGGGTCTTCACGCTGCCGGTGTGCAGCTGCGGCAGCCCGGCCATCAGCGCGAGGTACGCCTGCCGCGCGACCTGGTCCGGATCGTCCTTCTTCCCCGCGCCGACCCGCGTGTCGTCCATCTCCGCCCGGTGGAAGAAGTTCGTCTCGGTCGGCCCGGGGAGGAACACGGTGACGCTGACGCCGGTCCCCTTCAGCTCCTCCCGCAGCGAGTGCGCGAAGGACTGGATGAAGCTCTTCGACGCGCCGTACACCGCCTCGAACGGCGAGCGCATCTCCGAGCTGATCGACGAGGTGAAGAGGATCCTCCCCTTCCCGCGCGCGCACATCGACTGCACCAGCCGCTTCGACAGGTGCACGGTGGACGCCACGTTCAGCGCCACGAGGTCCAGCTCCCGCTGCAGGTCCGTCTCGCTGAACGCGCCCCCCACGCCCACGCCCGCGTTCAGCGCCGCCAGGTCGAGCGCCCGCTCCCCTTCGCGCACCCACCGCCACAGCGACTCCACGCCCTCCGAGGTCCGCAGGTCCGCCCGGAACGCCTGCACGTCCGTCCCCCACTGCCGCAGCTCCTCCACCACGCCGTCGATCGCCTCGCTCGCGCCGGTGACCAGCAGGTCACACCCGCTCTTCGCGAACTGCTTCGCCAGCGAGAGGCCGATGCCGCTCGAGGCGCCGGTGACGAGCGCCAGTCTGCGCTGCAGGGGCTGGGAGGAGGCGTCCGTGGCCATGTGCGTGCTCCGCGTCGGAGGTGAGAGTGGTCTCCTCAGACGTTGGGCACGGACGTCTTGCGGATCACTGCCCCACCGCGTCGGGCGCAACCCGCCAAGCCCCTCCGCCTGCTACCCGTCCGGGCGCTCGTCCTTCCAGTCGCGGCCGGTGACGACGGGGAGCTGCAGCGCGCGCTCGCGCTCGAGGTCGAGCTGCCCGATGTGCAGCGACAGCGGCGACTGCACCCACTTGTAGATGGACTGCAGGAAGAGCCGGACGAACTTGTCCACGAAGCCCTTCATCGTCGCCTCGTCGTACTCGGGGAAGAGCTCGCGCATCGCGAAGAGCACCTCGTGCGGCAGGAGCTTCTCGGCGGCGAAGAGATAGAAGCACCCGTCGAGCACGGGGAAGGGCATCAGCTCCTCCTCGCCGCTCTGGCCGGGCGCGAGCTCCGGGCCGGCGGGCTTCGCCAGCACCTTGCGGATGCCCTCGTGGCCGCTCGTCTCCAGCAGGTAGTCGAGCAGGTACATCACCACCGTCTTCGGCACGTTGGCGATGACGGCCAGCGCGCCCATCAGGTCGCCGCCGATGGTGGTGTAGCCCACCGCCTTCTCCGACATGTTCCCCGTCTGCACGAAGAGCCCGCCGGCGGTGTTGCTCCAGTTCCACATCCGCTGCGCGCGCAGCCGGGCCTGGATGTTCTGCTCGGTCAGCGCGGTCAGCTCTGCGCCCGCCTCCTCGCCGCCGAGCATCGTCAGCGTGGCCTGCCGCTCGCGCTCGTAGGCCTCGTCGATGGGGATGACCTCGAACGGCACCCCGAGGTCGCGGCAGATGCTCTCCGCCGCCTCCCGCGTCTGCTCCGAGGAGAAGCGCGAGGGCATGTAGAACGCCCGGATGAGCGAGCCCGGCGCCTCCGGCCGCTTTTGCTCTGCGTAGCGGTGCAGCACGAGCAGCGTGAGCAGCGAGTCCCGCCCGCCGGAGAGCGCGATGCCGAAGAGGCGGAAGGCCCCCGTCTTCTCGAAGTAGTCGCCGACGCCCAGCGCCAGCGCGTCGAGGATCTCCTCGCAGAAGCGCGCCCGCGCATCGGACGGCCCCTTCTCCTGGGACGGCGGTTCGGGGAGGAAGAAGCTGCGGTGCGCCGGCACCGGGTAGCGCAGCCGCGCGCGCTCGGCCTTCGTGGAGAAGTCGCCCGACACGTCCACGACCGGCACCGGCGCATTCCGGGCGAGCCACTCGTCGCGGTCCGCGCGCCAGGTGCTGTTCTCCCCGCGCAGCCGCATCGTCCGGTCGAGGTCCACGTTCGCCGCGCAGAAGCCCTCGCGGAACCGGGGCGCCTCGAGCACCGGCTTGCCGTTCTGCGACAGGTGCCCGCCACCGTCGAACACCAGCCCGTCGTTCGAGCCCACCGCGTTCGAGTAGAGCAGCGTGCACTGGTGGTCCGCCGCGCGGGTGTGGATGAGCTCGCGCCGGCTCTCCGCGAAGCCGATGCGGTAGGGCGAGGCCGAGAGGTTCACCACCAGCTCCGCGCCGCTGTACGCGCGCCGCCGGATGGGGCCCTCCACGCTCCAGAGGTCCTCGCACACCTCCACCGCCAGCACGCCGAAGTCGAAGCGGAAGAGCAGGTCGCCGATGGGCACGCCGAGGTGAAGACCGCGCATCCCCGCGTGGCCGCGCGAGAAGGTGCGGCCCTCGTAGAAGATGCTGTAGGTGGGCAGCTTCTCCTTCGGGACGAGGCCCTTCACTTCACCGCCCGCGACGACCGCCGCGCAGTTCAGCCTGCGGCCCTCGTGAAGGACGGTGACGCCGAGGACGAACACGCACCGCAGCGCCGCGGTCTCGCGCGCGAAGCGCAGCAGCTCCTGCCACTGCGAGTCGACGAAGCCCTGCCAGAGCACGAGGTCCTCGGGCGGATAGCCGCCGACGAGCTGCTCCTGGAACGCGGCCACGGTCACCCCGTCCGCCGCCATCCTCTGCGCCATCGCGACCGCGCGATCGACGTTCGCCCTCGGCGCGCCCACGGTGGTGTTGATGCTCGCGCTGGCGAGCCGGACGAGTCTCAACGGCGCCTCCCACTCTCTCTCACGCCGCGGTCATACCTCTCACCGGGCGGACCGCTAGTTCATCGGCCCGCGCGGCGCCGCGGCGCCCATCCGCGCGATGAGGTCCTCCACCGCATCGAGCACCCGCTCCAGCCGCTTGTCCGGCTGAAGCTCCGCCAGCACCGCCTGCCGCGCCTCCACGTCGGTCACCAGCGCCGCCGCCACCGCGTCCGCGAGGAACCCCCCCTGCGCCCGCGCCGCGAGCTGCAGGAGCGTCTGCGCCACCTCGCCGTCGAGCCTTCCCGCCACCTCCAGCACCGCGCGCCGGACGAGCTCCTCGAGCGGTCCCTCGTAGTCGCGCTCCTCCCAGGGCTCGGCGACGACCTCGCGGTAGAGCTTGTCGTTCTCCAGCTCCTCCACCAACCGCACCCGCGACACGCCGTGGAGGAGGATGTTCATCCGGCCGTCGGGGAGCTGCTCGTCCCACACCACCACACCCGCGCACGCCACCGGACGCAGCGGCGGCCGGCCGGTGTAGTTGCCCTCCCAACCGGGCTGCAGGTCCGCCAGCGCCATCACCCGGTCGCCGTCGAGACAGTCCTTCAAGAGCGCCCGGTAGCGCGGCTCGAAGATGTGCAGCGGCACCGCCGTCCCCGGCAGGAGCACGGCGGAGGGCAGGGGAAACACCTTCAGGCGCGGCGCCGCCTCGCGCACCACCCGCTCCGTGTCGGGACCGATCATGTCTCTGAAGCTAACCCCCCGCCCACCGGTGTGCGACCGCGGCGTGGGGTGCGCCTACTCCGCCTCAGGGTCGAGGATGGAGGGCGCGTTCGTGTTGTCGGCGTAGTCCGGCAGCCGCAGCCCGCGCTCGCCGAAGTCCTCCTCCAGCTGGGTGCGCTCCCCTTCGCTCTCGAACCGGCCCTCCGCGCGCTGCCGGGAGATGGTCGACTCGTCGCCCGTTCCCGCACTGCCGCGCGCCCGCACGCCCTCCCGCTCGTTCAGCGCCCGGTGCGAGCCCAGCTGCTCGTTGCCGTGCGCCCGCCGCGCCACGGCGGCCCGGTCTTCGGGCGCCTCTGCCCGTCGTCCGGCACTGCTCGACGCGCCGCCGCTCCCCGCGCGCTTCACCTCCGGCGCCTCTTCCTGCTCGTGGGTGAAGCCGCGGCCGCCGGCGCGCAGCTCGTCTGCCTCCGACTCGCTGATGGGCTCCTGGCGCAGCTTCTCGAGGATCTCGGGCTTCTGGTCGTTCGCCATCTGCTGGCCCTCCTTGCCCTTCAAGGTGGGGCTTCGCTGCGCGGGTGCGACCGGGCGGCCATCGTCGCGTCCCCGTCCGCACGCGTGGCGGGCAGGCGCGGAGCCTTCGGAAATGAAACGGCCCGCCCCGGGTGACCGGAAGCGGGCCGCATCAGAAGAGGGAAGCGGTGCTTGTTACGCGCGCGCCACGGAGGAGCCGCCCGCCGCCGCGGGGCCCACGTACTGCGCCGAGCCGAAGCCGAGGATGGCGTAGAAGATGGGGCCGAGGAACGCGAGGCCGATGCCGAAGCCCGCGCCCTTGCCGAAGCTCTTCGCCATGTCGATGGCGATGATGATGCCGAGCACCATCACGATCAGGCTGCCCACGAACGGGATGACCGCGAGGAGGTACAGCGCGAGCCACCACGCCGGGCGGCCGACGATCTGCAGCATCACGTACATGTTGTAGATGGGGACGATGGCCGCCCAACCGGGCTGGCCGGCCTTGGTGAACACCTTCCACATCGCCGCGACCATGAAGCCGATGAAGACGAGGCCGATGATCATCGGAACGATCATCGCGCCCATCGACGGCTCGGAGTTGTACGCCGCCATGTCGTAGCTGGAGTCCATTTGCTCTCTCTTCTCAGGGGTAGGCGCCCGCTCAATGCGGGCGGTGGCGGGTGGCTTCTGCCCTCCCGCGGCGGGGCACACTAGCAGTCGTACAAAAGGCCCCGCAAACCGCCCTCCGGGTGCAGAAACGACGAAACCCCGGCTCCCACTTTCGGGAGGCCGGGGCTTCAGTCAGGAACCGCGAGGGGAGTCGGCTACGGCGCGGGCGCAGCAGCGGTGGGCGCGGGCTCCGCGTCGCCACCCTTGCTCAGCACCGCGAAGTTGATGTTCCCGAAGCCCGCGGTCGCGGCGGAGAACATGACCTTCTTCACGTAGCGGAACTTCACGTCCTTGTGGCCCTGGATGTTGATGTCGCCCTTGAAGCTGTCCGCGTCGCCGGCCTGCGTGTGCAGGTCCTCGTGCTTGCGCTTCATCTCGCGGAGCTTCTCCTCGAGCGCGGGGATGTTCAGGTACTCCGCCGAGTCGAGGTCCGAGAGCCGGGCCACGCTCGAGCCGTCCACGATGATCTCCTGCTCCGAGAGCAGGATGACCGGGACGACCTGCACCTCCTGGACGTTCTTCGCCTCGGGGAGCTGGATGTCCTTCTGCATCTGAAGGATCTCGCCGGTGGCCGAGAAGTTCGCGATGAGGAAGAGCAGGATGATGACGAACATGTCGACCAGCGGGGTGATGAGCAGGTCCGCGAACCCGTTCTTCTTCCCCGGCGCGCCGTCGCCGAAGATGATCGACTTCTGAAGGCGCTTGCCGTACCGCTTGCCAGGAATCTTGATCATGGTCTGGGTTCCGTTCCGCTAGCCCATGGCCGCGGCCACCGACACCTGCGGCAGCCCTGCGCCAATGCATTCGTCGACGATGCGGACGAGGTCGTCGTAACGGACGCCGTCCTCCGCCTGGAGGGTGATGCTCTGCTGATCGGGGAGCTGGGTCTTGAGCTCCTTGATCCGCTCCGTCAGCTTGATGAGGTTCAGCTTGTTCTGGTCCCCCTCCCACACCAGCGGGATGGGGTCGAACGCGGTCCCACCGGCAGTGAGCTTCAGCTCCTTCTCGGTGATGAGCAGCGTCAGGGGAAGCGTCTTGGTGTCCTGCTCCGTCGTCGCGTCGGAGGGGCCGCCGGACTGGCTCACCTGGAGCCGGCCGATCTGCGTCCACACCGCAGTCATGATGAGGAAGCTGATGCACACCGCCATCAGGTCAATAAAGGGGACCAGGTTGATCGCGGTGTCGAGCGGCTTCTTGCCACCCTTACCCGAGTTCCCAAGGTCCATGCCGCCGGCCATCTTGGACTCCTTGCTGCGTGTTGCGGTTGATGGTTACCGGGCTTCCCCCGGCGCGTGACGATGAGGTGCACGCGCCGGAGGAGCGAACCGGAGGACTTCAGGAACTGCGACTACTCCTCGTCGCGAGGAGCGGTGACGGACAGGTTCTTGAACTTGTCCTTGTTGGCCACGATGAGGTTCAGCACCGACACCGACGTCTCGTTGATGTCGTTGATGAGGTGCTGGGTGCGGCCCATCATCACCGAGAAGGCGACCAGCGCCGGGATCGCGGTCAGCAGACCGAAGCCGGTGCAGTTCATCGCCTCGGAGATACCGGCGGAGAGGATCGTCGCCTTGTCCGCGGGGGACACGAAGGCCACCGCCTCGAAGCAGTTGATCAGACCGGACACGGTGCCGAGCAGACCGGCGAGCATCGCCGCGTTGCCGAGCATCGCGAGGTAGCCGGACCGGGCCTCGATCTTCGGGGTCTCACGGAGGGAGGCCTCGTCCAGAGCGGCCTGGACCTCCTCCTCGCCCTTCGGAACGTTCATCAGACCGGCCTTGATGACGTTGGTCAGCGGGGTCGGCTTCTGGCCGGCCACGTAGTTGATCGCCTTGTCCAGGTCACCGGCGTAGATGTGCTTCTTCAGCCCACGCAGGAACGCGTCCTTGTTGATGGACGCCTGGAAGAACAGGACGATGGTGCGCTCGATCATGATCGCCAGAGCGACCACGAGGCACAGCGCGATGGGGTACATGCCCCACTGGCCGGCCTTCCAACGAACCGCCAGGCCCTCGAGGAACGACCTCTCGGCACCAGGACCAGCCTCGAACGCCAAAACGGCGAGCTCATTCAGCAACTTCACGTTCATTTCGGTGTAGCCTCCGGTTTGCGTCACTGACGACGCACCCAATTCACTGAGGGCGCGCGACTGTAGCGTGGCGTTTTCTGGGGTGTCAAGGTTGGTACCGGGCCGAAAACCCCTTGAAATACGGGGGGAAAGCCTCCGGCCGGGGGGTAACCGACCACGGTGCCAGCGGATCAGGATGGATCATTTCATCCCCTCCGGACACCGGGACCACCCTTCGAGTTCCGATCAGGGTCGCGCGCAGAGTGAAGCGGGCGCGGGCCGGTTCCGCTCGCCCTCCCCGCTCTGGTAAGCAGCCGGGCATGGCGCACAAACGGCTGGGGGAGCTGCTCCTGGAGCGGGGCGTGGTGTCGCCCGCGCAGCTCGAGGAGGGTCTGGCGCACCACCGGCAGACGCGGCAGCGGTTGGGGGTGGCGCTGATCCAGAAGGGCTTCGTCACCGAGGCGCAGCTGGCGCGCGCGCTGGGCGAGGCGCTGGGGCTCTCGGTGGTGGATCTGCGCAGCGCGCCGGTGGACTGGAGCGCGGTGCATCTTCTGCGCGCGAGGTTCTGCGAGACCCACGACCTCTTCCCCTTCGCGCTCGAGCAGGGCCGCGGCGGACGCAAGCAGGTGGTGGTGGCGATGAGCGACCCGCTGAACCTCCCCGCCATCGAGGAGATCGAGTTCACCACCGGCCTCAAGGTGGTGCCGAAGCTCGCGCCGCTGTCGCACGTGCGGGCGGCGATCCTCCGCTACTTCCACAAGGTCAATCCGGACGACGCGCCGGACGGATCGATGACGGTCATCCAGCGCGGCGGCGCGGTGCGCACGGTGAGGGCCGACCCGGTCACCGAGGACGAGGAGGTCATCGTCGGCGAGGAGGTCTCCCCCGCGGAGATCACCGCCCGGACCGCGCTGGCGGACCTCATCGCGAAGCGGGAGGCGCAGCGGCTCGAGCGAAGAAAGCACCAGTCGCCCACGGTCGAGGCCTCGCGGGACCTCGACTTCCTCTTCGGCCTCCGGGACGACGGGGACGCGGTGGAGTCGCTGGAGCGGAAGTTCTGGGCGCTGATGCGGATCATGGCCCGAAAGGGGCTCATCACCCAGGCGGAGTTCCAGCAGGAGCTCGACGACGAGCGGGAGGGCTGAGCCTACGAGGCGCGCGCGGTCAGACGGTGGCCGGCGGCCGCGGACGCAGCTTCTCCAGCCGCGCCCGCCGCACGCTGCGCCGGGCCTGATAGCGCGAGACGATCGCGTGGGTGGCGCGGTAGCCGGCGATGGCGATGGGCACCCCGAGCACCACGCCGCCGATGACCAGCCCCGCCACCAGCTCCAGCACGTAGTGGGAGTGCGCGAGGTTCCCCAGCACCTTGTGCAGCAGCGCGGAGACGACGCCGCTGCTGGGGGCCACCGAAGGGTCGGTCGCCGCCGCCGCCTCGCTCACCGCCGCGCCGAGGTCCGTCCCCTCCGGGGAGAGGTGCGAGTCCGGCAGCAGCAGCCGCGCGAAGGGCTGGCCGACCTTGAACGCCACCCAGTAGATCGGCACCGCGGTCAGCGGGTTCGTCAGCCACACGCCCGCGGCCGCCGCCACCCGCGAGAGCCTGAGGCCGAAGAGCCGGCGGATGAGCTCGGCGCACACCACCGCCACCGGCATCTGCGCGCCCATGATCGGCAGCATGGCGATGAACAGGCCCAGCGCCATTCCACCCGCGACCTCGCCGGGCGCGCCCGGACTGCGGAGGACGCCGACGTAGGCCTGGCGGAAGCGCTTGCGCAGCGAGCGGAGGCGGGAGCCGAAGGTCCTGGGCGGGGAGGTCTGGGGCATGGGCACCTGCGCGTGTGCGCGGTCAACATACAGCCGGGAGCGGAAGATGCTTCCCCGCTCCCTCCCGACCGAAGTGCCACCCTAGCGGGCGGGCGGCAAGCGGATGGTGAAGACCGTCCCCTCGCCCACGGTGCTCTCCACCCGGATGTCGCCGCCGTGGTTCTCCACGATGCCCTGCACGATGGAGAGGCCCAGGCCCGTCCCCTTCCCGTCCGGCTTGGTGGTGAAGAAGGGCTCGAACACGCGCGGGAGGTGCTCGGGGGCGATGCCGCTGCCGGTGTCGCGGACCTGGACCACGACCTCACCGCCGTCCACCGCGGTGCTGAGGGTGACCCGGCCGCCGCGGGACATGGCGTGGCAGGCGTTGGTGATGAGGTTCACGAACACCTGCACGAGGTTCCCCTTCACCGCGCGCACCTTCGGCACCCGCTCGAAGCGCTTCTCCACCGTCACGCCGTTCTGCGCGAGCACGTGGTCGCAGAAGCTCACCGCGGTCTCCAGCACCGCGTGGGGGTCCACCACCTCCGGCTTGTCCTGCGCCGGGCGGGCATAGCTGACGAGGTCCTTCGTGAAGTTGAGGATGCGCTCCGAGGCCTGGAGGATCTTCCGCAGCTTCTCCTGGTCCGCGCCGTCCGCCTTCGGGTCGCCCAGCCGGCGGGCGAGCAGCGCGTGCGCGTAGGTGGCCACCGCGGTCATGGGGTTGTTGATCTCGTGGACGACGCTCGCCGCCAATTGCCCGAGGCTGGCGAGCTTCTCCGCGTGGATGACGCGCTTCTCCAGTTCGCGCACCACCGTGAGGTCCTGGCCGATGGCGATGACGCCCTCCACCGAGCCGTCCGCGGTCATCACCGAGGAGGTGGCAAAGGAGACGCGCACCTCCTTGCCGCCCGCGCCGAGCAGCCTCGTCTCGAAGTTGCTCACCGCTTCGCCCTTCAGCGCCGCGGCCATCACCCGCATGAGGCGGAGGCGCTCGGTGTCGGCGACGAAGGAGAGGAAGTCCTCGCCGAGCACGTCCTCGCGGCGAAGGCCGGTCAGCCGCGCGAGCTGCCGGTTGAAGACGACCACCCGCCCGCCGGGATCGACGACGACGATCAGCGCGTTCGCGTGCTCGAGGAGCTCCTCGAGGTACTTCCGCACGAAGGTCAACTCGTCGATGAGCTTCGCGTTGCGGATGGCGACCGCGACCTGGTTCACCAGCTGGTGGAGGAGGCGCTCGTCGGAGGCGCTCACTGCGCCCGACGAGGTGCCGTTCGCGCCCGCGGGGTACTCCACGTTGATCGCGCCGAAGAGCTGACCTGAGGCCACCAGCGGCGCGCAGATGCCGCAGGCGGTGTTCTCGAAGAGGAGCGGGACCTCGCCGTCCACGAGGCGCACCCGCTCCGGCGGCAGGCCCCCCAGCGAGAGCGGCACCTTCTTCAGGGCGCTCTTCTTGAGGACGAGCACGTCGCGGTCCATGTCGCGCAGCCGGCCCTCGGCGTAGAGCGAGGTCAGCCCGCCGGTGCGGCTGTCGGTGATGCGCAGGCAGAACATCCGGCCGGGGAAGAGGCCCTTCACCGCGCGCGCGACGACCGCGACGAGCTCCTCCTCGCTGGTGGCGTGCACGACCTGCCGGCCCAGCTCGAGGAGCATCTGGTCGTGGCGCTCCTGCCAGGCCTGCGCGGTCTGCAGCGCCTCCACCGCCTCCGCGCCGAGATCGCGCGCGAGCACCGCCACCGTCCGGCCGCGGCGCGAGACGGTGAGGGAGAGCGCGCGCCCGCCCCTCGCCTCCACCGGGACCTCCACCGTGCCGCCGTCCGGCGGGAGCGCGTCCGCCGCGCCCTGGAGCAGATCGCCGAGGCTCATGCCCTCGAGGCCCGCGCCGTCGCCGTCGCCATCGCCGACGAGGCGGTTGAAGGCGGGGTTCGCGGCCACGAGGCGCAGCGCTTCGTCGCACACCGCGGCGGGGCTCTTCAGCGTGTCGAAGAACGCCTGGAACGGCGTACCGGCCTGCAGGTCAGTCTTCATTCGAGGACGCCTTGTCGAGGTCGAGGATGCGGGCCTGGCCCACGTAGCTCTTGGTCTCGTACCGGGTGATCTTCCCGATCTTCCGGACGATCTCCGCCATGCGCTCCGCCTCCCTGTAGATGATGTCCACCGGCCGCCAGGCGAAGTCTTCCGGCTGCAGCCGGCGCTTGAGCAGTTCGGCGTAGCCCATCACCGAGGTGAGGGGCTGGTTGAGCTCGTGCGCGGCGGTGCCGGCGAGCGCGACGATCACCGCGTTGCGCTCCGACTCCTCGAGGCGCTCTTCGGCGGAGGAGAGCTTCTGCTCGAGCTCCATCCGGTCGCGCAGGTCGCTGAAGATGCCCACGGTCGCGACCTCGCGGCCCCCTTCATGGACCATGGCGGCGGTCATGTTCACCGGCACCTTCTCGCCGCGGCGGGTGACGATCGCCTGACGGGTGAGGCTTATCTGTCCGCGCGGATCTTCACGCAGCTTGCGCATGAGCTCCTGTGCCACGCCCTCCGGATAGAGCTGGCGCACGTTGAGCCGCTCCTTCGCCTCCTGCGCGCTCCAGCCGCAGATGACCTCCGCGCCCTTGTTGAAGACGATGATCCGCCCGCGCAGATCCGCGGCGATGATCGCGTCCACCGAGGAGTCGATGAGGCGCTCGAGGAACTCCTTCGTGTGCCGCAGCTCGTCGGCGAGGCGGCGCTGTTCGGTCACGTCGCGGAAGGAGAGGATCGTCGCCGCACCGCCCTGCACCAGAGGCGCGGCGCTCACCGAGAGGGTCAGCGCGCGGCCCGCCAGCGTGCGCAGCGAGAGCTCCGCCGGCGGGACCTGGCTGCCGGCGTTCGCCGCGCGCACGAGCTCGCGGAGCTTCCCCTCCTCCACCGACTGCGCGAGCTCGCGCACGTGCCGGCCGTGGGTGGACGAGGCGTCGATGTCCAGCAGCGCGGCGCCGGCGGGGTTCAAGGAGAGCACCGCCTCCTCCCGATCGAGGATGGCCACGCCGTCGCTGACGTGGGCGAAGTAGTCCGCGTAGCGCGCGAGGTCCGCGGCGCGCTCTTCGGCGAGGATGCGGGCGTGCTTCTCGCGCTCGGTCTGGCCGCGCTCGGTCTCCAGCAGCCGCGCGTTGCGCAGCGCCACCGCGATGGCGTGGGCCACGATGCGGAGGAAGTCGAGCTCGCGCGGGGTGAAGGACCGGCGGGTCTCGCGCGTGCGCACCAGCAGCACGCCGAGCAGCTTCCCGCTCACCGCCAGAGGCAGCGCCACGATGGTGTGGATGCCCTTGCCGGCGACGTGCGCCTTCACGTCCTCGAGGAGCGGGTGCGAGGGCGCGTCTTCGACGATGACCGGCTTGCCGGTGCGGACGACCTCGCGGATCTCCGGGTAGCGCGAGAGCTCGATGCGCAGGCCCTTGAGCTCCTTGTCGTCGCTGGTGGCGAGGATGAGCCCCTGGTCGCGCTGCTCGTCGAGCGCCACGAGCGCGGCGCGCTCCACCCCGAGGTCCTCCGCCAGCCTGCGGGTGACGTCGTGCAGCAGCGCCACCACGTCGAGCGAGGCGGCCAGCTCCGAGGTGAGGTGCACGAGGTTCTGCAGCTGGCTCTGATGACCTCGTGCCTCGACCCGCGCGCGGTGACGGCGCTCGGCCTTGCGCAGCCGGGCGCCGAGCTCCGCGCGAAGGCCGGAGGGGGTGACGAACTCGGGGAGGTCGAGGGCCTCCACGCGCTCGGCGGTGGGGTCCTCGCAGAGGGCGAGCAGCGGGAGTGACTGACCCGTCGCCGTCTCGCGCAGGGCGAGCAGCGCGGCCTCGCCGCCTTCGTGGGTGAGGTCCACGAGCACCAGCGTCGCGTCCTCCAGTCGATCGGCCAGCCGTGCGCCGGCCTCGGAGAGTGCGCGCGCCACCGGGGCGTCGGACGACACGGGCGGGACGACGGCGACGCGCGGTGGGGGTGGGAGCAGCGGAGACAAGGTGCGCGGGAGTCTAGAGCGCGCGGCCCTCCGACCCAAGGGCCGAGCCACGACTGCTCGAACGGTGCGCGGCCGGTTGTGACGCGCTGCGGTGCAGCGAGGTCATGACGAGCAGCCAGGCGGTGGCGAAGAGCCAGCCGGCGAGGACGTCGCTCGGGTGGTGCACGCCGAGGTGGAGCCGGGTGATGCCCACGCAGAGCGCGAGGAACACCGCGGCCGCGAGCGCGGGCTTTCGCAGCGGGCCGTCAGGGCGGGTGGCGATGAGCGCGACGCCCGAGAACACCGCGAGGCTCAACATCGCGTGCGCGCTGGGGAAGGAGGGCGTGAAGGTGTAGGCGGAGGGTTCGAAGACCTCCGGCCGCGGGCGGTTCCAGAGCAGCTTCAGCCCGAACGCGAGCGGCCAGCCGCCGAGCAGGAGCACCGCCGCCCACAGCGCGTCGCCGACGCGGCGGAGGAGGAGCAGACCGCCGACGCAGAGCACCGTCAGCACGCCCAGCACCGGGATGCTGCCGAGCGCGGTCACGTCGCGGGACAGCTCGACGAGCTTCTCGCCGCCGAGCGGATGGCCCTCCGCGCTTCGCAGCGCTTCCGCCAGTGCGCCGTCCGGGCCCGTCGTCCAGCCCCCGGAGAGCGCCACCGCCGCGACGACCGCCAGTGCGGCGAGGCCGAGGCGGAGCTGAGGGCGGGCGGGCGCTGCGGGTGGGACCATCCGCCCACGCTGTGCCTCGCCTGCCCGTGTGCCAAGGGCCGTTCGGTGACGCATGTGCAGGCAGGCAGACGAGCCATCGCAGGGCCTGGGCGCCTCCGATGCCCCGTGCACAGCCTTGCGGCCATGCGATGGCCCGGAAAACGGACAGGGTTCCTCCTCGCGATGGCCCTGGCGGTCGGTGCGGTGGCCGGTGGGGCGCCCGCGTGTGCGCAGACGCAGAACGAGGTCCCCTTCACCCACCCGGACGACGTTCCGGCGCCGGATGAGACGAAGTCGTTCGACGCCGCGCTGCTGCAGGCGACGGGGGTGGCGCTCGCCGAGGGACACGAGGTCGAGCTGGTGAACAACGGCGCGCTGTTCGACCGGATGGTGGAGCTCATCGGTAGGGCGCGCCGGAGCGTGCACGTGGTGGTGTTCATCTGGCGCCCGGGTGAACCGTCGAACCGGATCCTCGAGGCCCTGGCGAACCGGCGAGAGGGCGTGGCCTGTCGCGTGGTGGTGGATCCGCTCGGCGCCACCGGCTCGTTCGAAGAGGAGGTCCAGCCGAAGCTCGCGCAGCTGGGCTGTGACGCGCGGCTCTACCGCCCGGTGACGAAGGTCGAGCACCGCGAGCGGCTCGCGCGCAACCACCGGAAGCTCGTCATCGTGGACGGGGAGTGGGGGCTGACCGGCGGCTTCGGCATCCACGAGTCGTGGCTCGGGGACGGGGTGAGCGGGGAGGAGCAGTGGCGCGAGACGAACGCGCTCATCCACGGGCCGGCCGTGCGCGAGATGCAGCTCGCGTTCGCGGAAGACTGGCAGGAGGTCGGCGGAGGGCTCTTGCCGGAGGAGACGCTGCCCGAGCCCTCAAAGCTGGAGAAGCGGTCGAAGGGCGAGGCCCGCGCGGCGTTCAGCAAGTCGAGTCCGGGCCCCGGTGGGACGGCGGCGGACAAGCTCACCCAGCTGGTCATCGCGTCGGCGAAGGAGCGGCTGTGGATCAGCAACGCGTACTTCGTGCCCAGCGAGGCGATCCTGCAGCTGCTGGAGGAGAAGCGGCGGGAGGGCGTGGACGTGCGCGTGCTCGCGGCGGGACCGGTGCACGACTGGAAGGTGGTGCTCGAGGCCCAGCGCGCGGCCTACCCGAGGCTCCTCGAGGCTGGCGTCCGCATCTGGGAGTACCAGCCGTCGATGATGCACGCGAAGACCGTGCTGGTGGACGACCGGCTCTCGGTCATCGGCTCCACGAACCTCGACCCGCTCTCGCTGAACCGGCTGGAGGAGGGATCGATCGTCGTCGACGACCGCAAGCTCGCCGAGGACCTGGCGAAGACGTTCGAGCGGGACCTCGGGTACGCGAAGGAGATCCGCGAGAGCGACCTCGAGACGCCGACCCCGTGGCGGAGGATCTCCCGGCACCTCACGCGGATGTTGGGGCGGTGGCCGTGAGGTGGTGATCGAGGTGCTCGACGATGCGACGGGTGCCTGGAAGCGCGAGGGCAAGTTCAGGCACTACCGCAGCCTCGCGAGCCTGCGGGAGTACGTCCTCGTCTCGCAGCGCGAGCCGTTGATCGAGGTGTTCACGCGGCCGCCGTCAGGTGACGAGTGGCTGCGCACTGAAGCGCGATCCGGCGCGGTGCCGCTCGGATCGCTCGGGGTGTCGCTGTCGGTGGACGAGGTGTACGCCGGCGTCGAGCTGTAGGCCCTCGCGCCGGGCGGCCACTCAGGTCGCGGCGGAGTAGGCGGCGGCGCGGAACTTCTCGGTGCTGCCGTCGAAGAGGAAATCCGCCGACTGGGTCAGCGCGATGGCGATTCGGCCGCCGTTGGGGTCGGTGAACCAGCTCGTGCCGAAGCCACCGTCCCAGCCGTATTCACCCGGCTTCGGTGCCACCGCGTCGGGAGAGAGCTGCACGCGGACGCCGAAGCCCCAGCCGTGCGCGTCGAACATGCCGGGGAACAGGCTCTTCGCCGACGCGGCTCGCTGCGCGTCGGTGAGACCGTTGGTGGTGATGGCCCGCACCGACTCCTCCTTCAGCAGGCGACGGCCCTCGTGCTCGCCGCCCTTCAGCAGCATGCGCGCGAAGGCGAGGTAGTCGTCCACGGTGGAGACGAGTCCGCCCGCCCCGGAGGCGAAGGCGGGCGGCTTCGCGAACGCGCTCTTCGCCCCGTCCGCATCCATCTGCAGCTTCTGCCCGGACTGGGGCTCGGTGAAGAAGCCGCAGCCGGCGAAGCGCTCGAGCTTCTCGGGCGGCACGTGGAACGCGGTGTCGCGCATGCCGAGGGGACCTGTGATCCGCTCCGCGACGAAGGTCTCGAACGGCACACCCGCCGCGCGGCGCACGAGCACGCCGAGCACGAGGCTCCCGGTGTTGTAGAGCCACCTCTCGCCCGGCTGGAACAGCAGCGGCAGCTCGCCGAAGAGGCGCATCCACTCGTCGGGCGCGTGCGGCGTCATCGGCACCGGCGGCCCGAGCACCAGTCCGTGCGCTTCCGCCGCCTTGTTGAAGGGCAGCGAGGGGTCGAACACCAGCCCCGAGCCGAAGGTGAAGTCCATCAACTGCCGGACCGTGGGCGCCGACCGCGCGGGGACCGTGTCGTCCAGCTCGCTGGAGAGCGTCTTGAGGACGCGGCGGTTCGCGAGCTCCGGCAAGAGCCGCTCCGCCTTCTCGTCGAGCGTCAGCTTCCCGTCCTCGACGAGCATCATCACGCTCGCCGCGGTCACGGCCTTCGTCATCGACGCGATGCGGAAGATGGTGTCGCGCTGCATCGGCGCGCTGCTCCCCACCGCGAGCGCACCGGCGGTCCCCACCTGAACGTCAGCTCCGTTCGCGACCGCCCACACCGCGCCGGGCCACGCGCCGGCCGTCACGCCCCCCTCCATCAGCGCCCGCAGCGCGTCGTTCGAGGCGGAGGCTGCAGCGGCCGCGGGGCCGGCTCCAGATGCGTGCCTGCAGCCGTTGAGCAACGGGAGGAGCAGCGCTGCACTGCCTCCCAACAACACGTCGCGTCGTTCCATCGAGTCCCTCGTCCTTCGTCCAGATAGGTTCCGCCCTCGGACGGCAGGGAGAGACGAAACTCATCGGTCGCGCGAGCGATCGCTTCACGACGACGGTGCAGCGGATCGCGTCACCGGGCGGGGCGACGAGCCGGTTCGCGCTGCTTCGCGCCCCGGGCACGCCGGGCCTTCCGATTGCGGCCGAGGCCGCCTGACTCAGTCGAAGTCGAGGCAGTTCAAGCCGTCGCCCGGCGCGCAGTTCTGACCGATGAGGCAGCCGCCGCGCCCGTTGAAGTCCACGCAGCGGATGGTGCGGCAGTGGGAGTCGTAGGTGCAGGGCAGCCGCGAGATGGAGCACTCGCCCATGCTGCAGGTCTCCTGCGCGCAGTCCGAGTCCACGAGGCAGGAGCAGAAGCCCTGGGTGTTGCCCTCGCCCACCGCGCAGGCCGGCGCGCAGAGGCCTGTCGTCGCGCCCGCGCTCTTGTGACAGGTGCCGCCGCGCGGGCAGTCCACGTCCTCCGCGCAGGGGATGTTCGGGTTCGTCGGACAGCCGCCGATCGACGGGCCGCACTGCCACTGCCGCATCACCACGATCACGTCCGAGCAGTTGAACCCTCGCGGGCAGCTCTGCCCCTGCGAGCAGTCCGCGCCGCAGTAGCTGTTCCCCGGGTTCGCGTTGTCCACGAGGCAGTAGTTCGGCCCCGTCCCGCACGGCCGCTCGGCGCCGATGATGCACCCGTCGCAGTAGGGCCGGCGCTGCGGGTCGTAGTCGGTGTAGCACTCGTTGCGGCCGGTGCCGGTGCCGCCATCCGCGGGCTGCCCGCACAGCTCGCCGTAGTTGCAGAAGGTCTCGTCCGAGCAGAAGAACTGGTCGCACACGCCGACCTCACAGGCCGCGCGCTCCGCGTCCGTCCCGCCGGTGCACGCGCAGGGTCCGTCACCACAGCGGCAGGACACGCCGGGGCAGTCGCCGTTCGTCCGGCAGCCCTCGACGCAGGACGCGCGCGCGGTGTCACAGACCTGGCCGAGCGGGCAGTGCAGGTCGTTCGAGCAGCGTCCGTACGACAGGCAGGTTCCCGTCGAGGTGTCACAGAAGAGGTCCGCGCCGAGGCAGTCCGAGTTCTTCTCGCAGCCGGACTTGTCCTGGCAGAACCCCGCGGTGTTGCAGAACTGCCGCGGCGGACAGGCGTCGTTGGTGCGGCAGTAGCAGACGCCGGTCTGCGTCTCGCACCGGAACGCGGAGACCGGGCTGCCGCAGTCGCTGTCCTGCGCACACCCGAGGCCCTCGGTCTCCGTCCCATCCCGACAGCCCGCGAGCATCAGCGCCAGCACACCCGCCGCCAGCAGCGCACCCGTCCTGAGAAGACCCTTGTCCACGTTGTTCACCTTGGAGACCTCTGAAGCTACGGCACGAACCCGTCGGACAGCGCGAGCGTGTAGCTCGACCAGGTCACTCCGCTCAGCGTGTCGTACGTCCACTGGTTGTAGCTGAACTTCGGCGAGCGGCTGCTGAGCACCTGCACGAACAGCGTGTTGCCCGCCTCCTCCGTCCGCAGCTTCTGCACCGCCGCGGGCGGCAGGGTCACCTGGGTGTCGCTCCCCGGCAGCATCACCGACCACAGCGTCACCGCGCCCGCGAGCGTGGGCTTGAGCACGAGCACCTGGTGGATGTCCGCCGCCGGTCCCGGATCGCGCGCCCAGGTGATCGTCCCGTTCCATGCAGCGGTCGAGGTCGGATGCGTGACCCTCAGCGTGGGCAACATCGGCCCGATGGTGAGGCCCTTCGTCAGGTCTCCCGGCTGCCGACGGTAGTAGATGCTGTAGGGCGAGCCTTCGGGCGCCAGCGACAGGTTCATGAAGATGAAGTTCGACCCGTCGAGCCGGGGGAAGTGCGGGAAGCTCAGCGTGTTCGCGTTCGACGACACGGAGGTGAACGACGTCGTGCCCACGCCCCAGTTGTTCGGGTTGGGGATGAAGCCCTCGGCGCCGAGGTCGAGGAACCCGTAGAGGTCGTTGTTCGCCGCCACGCTCTCGCCCGTCACCGCGTCGGTGAAGGTGAGCGGCCCATCCACCGTGACCGGCACCGTCATGTCGAGGTGCATGTCGAGGATGATGTCCATGTTCGTCGCCGGCTTGTCGCTCGTCACCGTGACGCCGCGCTTGATGCCCATGAGGAAGGGCTCGAAGTTCTGCGTCACCCGGTCATAGACGCCGAGCACCGCGTACACCGCGCGCAGGCCGGCAGAGGTCAGCACGAGGTATTCGCCGCCCTCCTTCGTCACCTGCCACTTCTGTCCCTGCCGGTTCGGCGGCGCGCGGAAGGGCGCGGACGCGTAGAGCGAGTTCTGCGACACGAACACGCGGGCCTCGAGCGACTCGTTGCTGTTGAGGATGCGCGGCGGCTTGAAGCCGGTCACTCGTCCGCTGATGACCGAGGGCGGCGGACCCGGCGGCGGCGAGCCGGGCGATCCGTCACCCCCGACCCGCGCGATGTACACGGTGACGTTCTCCGCGTTCACCGAGGTCACCGTCACGCTCGCGTAGCCGTCCTTGAACGCGGTGACCGTCTGCGCCTTCACCAGCGAGGGATCGCTGAAGGTGATCTGCCCGCGCGCGTCGGTCACGCCCTGGAAAGGGGTGTGCGAATCCGCACCGAGCATCACCGTGGCCAGCGGCACCGGCGCGCCCTGGAAGCCCGGCGACTGGTCGAGCACCGTCACGTTCAGAGTGCCGGTCAGCGGTCCGCCGGAGAGCCCGCCGCTGATGCTCCGCGGATCGAAGTAGCTGAAGCCGCCCGGCAGATCGTCGCCCTGCCCCGCGCGCTCCACGCGCACGTCCACCGAGCCGACCTCGCCCTTCGGCGTGCGGCAGGAGAGCGTGTGCGCGTCCACCACCTTGATGTCCTTCGCGACCTGCCCGCCGATGCGGACGATGGTGCCCTCGCCGAAGCCGCTGCCGAGCACCGACACCAGCGTGCCGCCGGCGATTGCGCCGCGGTTCGGCTGCAGGCCGCCCACGGTGAGCGGCTCGTCGAAGGTGAAGGCGGCGGGGAGGGTGAACTCGTTCTGCGGATCGCTCGCCTCGTACGCCCAGACCGCGACCGCGCCTCCGCCCTGCCCCTTCGGCGTGGTCAGCGAGCGTTCGGTCTCGGAGGTGCCCGCGGAGACCGCCGCCGAGCGCGCGCCCACGTGCACCACCAGATCGTCCGGCAGTCCCGCGCCGGTGAGCTGCGTCACCGTTCCACCACCGAGCGGCCCGCGGTTCGGCGAGAGGCCCGCCACCGAGAGCCCGTAGGTGTAGCGGTACGGCGTGCTCCACGTCTGCGCGCCCGCCTGAAGGCCGACGCCGACGATGCGATCGCCGGAGCGCGGCGGCACCGTGACCTTCGCCACGTTCTCGCTGAGCACCTGCGCGGTGGCGACAGCGCCATCCACGAGGAACTGCAGGCCCGGGGTGTCGAAGCCCTCGCCGGTGAAGGTGACGACGTTGCCGCCCGCTGCCGGACCCACGTGCGGGAACACGCCGTGGACGACGAAGCCCGAGCCGCTCACGTACGTGTAGCCGTTGCGCACCGTCCACGTGTCGCGCGGCGTGGTGACCGTGAGATCCGCGGCCCCCGCGGCGGTGGCCGGCGGAACGGTGACGGTGATGCGCCCGCCGTCGTGCACGGTGAAGGGCTGCGCCACGAAGCCGCCGATGCTCACCGCCGTCGCGCCCTCGAAGCCGCTGCCGAGGATCGTGATCTCGTCTCCGCCCGCCAGCGGGCCTACCGGCGGCGTCACCTCGGTGATTCGAAGATCGTCGAAGTAACGGAACACCCGCCGCTGCACGCCGACGCCGTTCTTCGAATAGACGGTGATGTCCACCGGCCCCGTCTCGACGCCGCGCGGCGCGATCACGCGGACCTCGGTGGAGGAGACGAGGAACGGCTCTGCCACCAACTGCGAGCCGAAGAGGACCATCAGCTCGTCGGTGAAGCCCTGGCCGGTGAGCGTGACCTCGGTGCCTCCGCGCAGCGGGCCCTCCTTTGGAGAGACGCTCTTCAGCACCACCTCTTCGAAGTAGGTGAAGCAGCCCTTGCAGGTGAACTCGCCGTTGTCGTTGGTGATGGTGACGTTGCCGAGGCCCACCTTCCCGGGGGGCACGCGCACGTCGATCGTCCCGTCGTCGATGATCTGGAAGTCCTGGACGATGTTCGAGCCGAACTTGATCGTCGTCCGCGCCTTCGCCTCTGTCACGCGCTCGCCGGTACCGCGCACGAACCCCGAGCCCTGGAAGGTCGTCTGCACGCCGCCCGTCGTCGGCGCCCGCGGCGGCAACACGCGCTGCAGCGTCAGCTCCGGAGGAACGCCGCCGTCCTCGTCACCGCCTCCCGCGTCCGGGAGGTCGATGCCTGCGTCGGTGCCCGCGTCCGCGACCTCGCCCGCGTCGGTGCCCCCGTCCGTCTGCGGCTGGGGATCGTCCGGACATCCCGCGAGCACTGCGGCGAGCGAGAGCGCCAGCAGGATTCTTCCGAAAGACGGGGTCATGGGAGCTCCACCCTCAGCGAGTACGTATTCTGCGTGCGCTCGTCCGCCGCGCTGACGCGCACGAGCACCGTCTTGCCGCCCACCTGCGCCGCGGAGGCCTCGACCATCGGCGTCTGCGGATCGTCGGAGCACCCGAGCTGCGTGCCGCCCTCGAAGGCGCAGATCGTCAGCAGCCCACCCGACGACTGGTACCCGGTGAGCGAGACGCGCACGCCCTTCCCCGCCGGCACCGGCACGGAGAAGTGGTCCTTGTCCTGCGGGCAGATGGCGCCGTCCACGAGGCCCGCGCTGTTCACCGGCGTGGCCTGCGAGGAGAGGTCGTTCGGCTCCCAGCCGTCGTCGTCGCAGGGCGACCCGCGGCTGAGGAGGAAGCGCACGTCGTAGTTCTGGAACGGGTCGGTGCTGCTGATCGCCACGTAGTAGGTGTCCGGCACCGCGGCCACGTAGGAGGTCAACAAGCGCCCGGCGCTGAGCGAGCGCCCGCTGCCGTCCTGGATGACGGTGGTGAAGGTGTTCTCCGCGAAGGGATCCGCGTCCACCAGCGCCGACAGCTCGTCTCCGCGCGAGAGCGTGAAGGCGTAGAAGTCCACGTCACCCTCGCAGAGCGTCAGCGCGGTGTGGGTCACGTTCACCGGCACGCCGCGCGCGGTGGCGGCCTCGTTGTTCGGCTCGAAGAGGTCCGGCTGGCAGTTGCGGGGCACGCACTTGCCGGTGCCCACGTTGCACTTCTGGTCCGGCGCGCAGTTCTCGTCGGAGACGCACGGCGGCGGCTTGTCCACGCACTGCCCGGTCGGCCGGTGACAGATGAGCGGCACCTTGCAGTCGCGGTCGAGGTAGCAGCGCTCCTTCGACACGCACTTCCCCGCCGCATCGCAGAAGAGGCCGATGCCGCACTCGGCGTCCGCGGTGCACTGCACGCAGCGCTCGTTCACGCAGCGCTCGCCGCCGAGGCACACCGTGCTCTGCGTCTCCTCGGTGCAGCGCGGCACGCACGCATGCGAGCCGGTGTTGCAGACCTCACCCGGCGAGCAGTCCGCGTTCTCCGAGCACCCGAGGTCCTCTTCGCAGACGAAGTTCACCGCGTTGCAGCGCATGTTCGCAGGGCATTCGGTCGAGACGCCGGAGGGGCACTGCTGCACCTCGCTCGAGTCCCTGCACAGGCCCTGCACGCACCACTGGCCCGCGCTGCACTGCGCGTTCTGCTCGCAGTCGGCGCCCCAGCCCGCCCGCAGCGCGCACCGCCTGGTGTTCGCCTCCGCGTCGATGCGGCACTCCTCCTTCTGCCGGCACTGGCCCGAGGTCTCGCAGTCCGCGCAGAAGCTTCCCGCGGTGCAGACCTGGCCCTCGACCGCGCAGTCCGCGCGCGACTGACACTCCTCGGCCTTCGTTCCGCCGTCTCCGTCGGCCGGCGGTTCGGTGTTCGGGCAGCCGGTGCCGAGCAGGCCCAGCGCAACGAAGCCCGCGAGGAGCGCTGCCGTGATGGATGCGGAGGGCTTCATGGAATCGGGGTCACCTTGCCGGACGGCCACTGGATGTCGGCGACGCCCCAGACCTGTCCCGCCTTGTCGAGGGTGCGCTTCCCCTCGTACTCGAGCTTTCCGTAGAGGTAGATGCGCACGGTGATCTCGCTCGCCGGATTCTGCGCGAAGTGCTCGTTCGCGTATTCGGCCACCACGCGGAAGGCGTGGTTCTCCGGCGGGTTCACGTAGCCCACGGTCTCGGGGCCGTAGCCAGTCAGCGCGTCGTTGAGGAACTCCGGATCGTCGCTGTCGTCACCGAGCACGCCCCAGTCCGGGCGCTTGTTGATGCGGTGGCAGTCGTTGGGGATGCTCCCCACCTGCGTGTGCGGCGTCTTGAGGAAGTGCAGGTCGATGTCCGTCACCGTGTTGTTCCAGAACATCTCCACGAGGAGCTTCTGCGCCGGCGCGGAGACGATGCTCGCGCGCGCGGCCGTCAGGCTCTTCGCGCCCTCGGCGTCGGTCACCTGCAGCTCCACCACGTACTCGCCGGGCAGCGCCGCATCGAGCGTCATCCCGGTGAGCGACTGCTCCGGCCCTTCGATGACCGTCGTCGCGCCGAGCGGCTTCTGGCGCAGCGACCACTTGTAGGTCAGCGGCACGTCGCCATCCGGATCGCTGGACTCGGTCCCGTCGAGCTCCACCGCCATTCCCGGCGCGCCCACCCCGAGCGGCTTGATCACCGCGATCGGCGCCCTGTTGATTCGCGCGGACAGCGGGATGACGACTTCGCGCTTCTCCGGATCGGTGCCGCGCAGCCGGATGCTCCCCGTCGCGCTCTCCGGTCCGCCCGCCACCGCGGTGAAGCGCACGGTGAGCTGGATCTGTCCCGGCAGGCCCGCCGCCGTCTTGTGCGCGATCGTCGCCGGCGTGGAGGCCGAGCCGACGAAGGAGAACGCGTCGCTGGTGCCGTCGGTGAAGGCGAGCTCCTCGAGGATGAGGTCCGCCGTGCCGGCCGACTTGATGACGAACGACTGCACCGCGCTCGTGCCCTCCGCCACGCGGCCGAAGTCGATCGCCAGCGGCTCGACCTCCATCGTCGCGCGCGTCGAACCTTCGCCCTTCAGCAGCACGGTCACGCTGGGGTTCTCGAGGTCGTCCGTCTCGAGCACCAGCGTCGCTTCGTAGGCGCCCTCCAGCGGCGGCGTGAACGCGACGAGGATCGGCTTCTCCTCGGAGGCGCCCACCTCCTCCGGGCCGCCGAGGATCCGGAAGGGCGACTCCCCCTCGCGCAGGGTCGCGCCCTTCACCGTCAGCGTGCCGCGGCCGACGTTGAGGACCTTCACGTCACCCTTGCGCTCGTTGAGCACCGGCACCGCGCCGAAGTCGTAGACCTCCTGCGGCGGCACCAGCTGCGGGCGCACGCTCTGGGTCTGGTCGGTGCCGCACGCAGCCGTCAGCGCCGCGCCGAGGCCGGCGACCGCCGCGATGAGAGCGAGCGCGAGGCTCTGTCCATGCCTACGGGTAGCGCGCGTCACGGGCCCTTCCCCTCTTCGTAGTACTGGATGTCGATCTCCGCGCGGAGGCCCGGCACCGAGTCGCCGGAGAAGAAGATGACGTTCGTCTCGGCCTCGTACTCCCACCCGTCCGCGCCGCCCATCTTCGGCGTGCAGACGAGCGCGACCGCGTCCGGGGCCTCGCCCTCGCAGGCGGTGCGGTCGCTGGAGGCGCAGGCTTTGATCGTCTCCGCGTCGGTGTTGCAGGGGTAGCGCAGCTCGATCTTCAGCGTCTCCACGTTCGGCTTCCGCGTGAGCGCGAACTTCCGCTTCAGGCCCACCGCGTTGTTCGCGAGCTTGCGCAGCGTGACCGAGAAGTTCGAGTCGCAGATGTCGCCGCTCTCGCCGCCGCTGCGCTGCACCATGTCGAGGTAGCGCGCGCCCACGTTCGCCGAGCACCCGTTCGACTGCGCGGTCCCCACGATCGCCGCGAGCGTCACCGTGCCGTCGTTGCCGATGCCGTTGGCGGTCTCGAACGCGCGCCAGTAGTAGCGGAGGTCGCCGGGCGAGACGTCCTCCTCGTCGCTGACGAAGATGACGTACACGAACGCGTCCGGGCGCAGGAAGTCGATGGGGAACTTCCCCGGGCAGGCCTGCAGGCACGCCGCGTCGGTGCACTTGAGCTTGCAGTCGTCGATCTGCTGCAGCTTCGGCGCGTTGAGCTGCTTCTGCCGATCGAGCGCCATCCGCGCGGCCTCGAGGCCCTGCTCGTTCGCGCTGCCCGAGGTGCCCACGCGGATGTTGTTGCCGAAGGCGGTGACCACGTTGCCCGTCTGCGGCGAGAGGATGCGCGGGGTGCCCTTGAAGTTGCCCTTGTCGTTGAGCACGTCCGTCGTCGTCACCGCGATGCGGTAGTCGATGGCGCCGCGGGTGAAGAGCTCGATGAAGGACTGGAAGTTGCGGGCGAGGTTCTCCTGCTCCTCGAGCATGGAACCGGAGTTGTCCACCACCCAGAGCACGTCCACGCGCGCGGCGCTCTGCTGCGACCAGGAGTCCACGAAGACATCCGGCGGGAGCGTGGGGCGAAGCTCGTCCTCCGGACAGCCGGCGAGCGGCACCGCCAGCAGAGCCAGCAGGGCCAGAAGGTGCGGTACTCGGCGCATGAAGAGGAGCCTACCAAAGTGAGGCTGCCCGACGGCCATGGGGCAACGAGGGGTTGACGCGGACCGGCCAAGTTAGCCGACAGAGCCCGCGGGCGGCTGAACATTTCGGCGATCTGTCCGGCGGGGGGCGCTGCCCGGTTGCTGGTCGGCCGGCGAGCGCCTGGAGACCGCTGGCCGGAGGCTTGCTCTGGAAGGCCCGGCAGGGATCGGAAGGAGCGCTCTGGGATGACGGATGAGGCGAAGGGGCCGCACGTTCGCGGCCGGTGGGACGCGGTGCGCGCGGCGCCGGGTGTGCTTGCCGTGCTCGGTGATGCGAGGTTCGGCGCGGCTGTGGCCTCTTCGGCGCTGGCGGTGGCGCTGCTCGTCGGGCGCTACGCGACGACCGGGGAGTGGGTGTTCCTGTGGATGGTCTGGAACCTCTTCCTCGCCTGGCTGCTCTTTCTGCCGAACGCGCCGTACATGGTGACGGACCTTCTCCACCTGCGACCTCGGGCGGGCGTGCCGCTCTGGTACGACGCGCTGCTCCTCTTCACCTTCGCGTGGGCCGGCTGCGTGCTGGGGTTCGCCTCGCTGTCGGTGGTGCACCGGCGAGTCGAAGCGTGGCTCGGGCGCGCGGCGGGATGGGCAGTGGTCGGCGGCGTCGGACTGCTCAGCGGCTTCGGCATCTACCTCGGGCGGTTCCTGCGCTGGAACAGCTGGGACGTGCTGACGCGGCCCGGCGCGCTGGCGGAGGACGTGCTCGTCCGCGTGCTGCGCCCCGCGGATCACCCGAGGACGTGGGCCATCACGCTGCTCTTCGCCCTCTTCATGTGGTGCGCGTACGCGGTGTTCCGGACGCCGGTGACGGTGGTGGAGCGGCCGGGGCGATAGCTCTGAAAAAGTGGTGAAGTCAGGCGATGGCGCGAGACGCACCGTGGGCGGTGCACTTCTTCAGGCGGCATCCGTCGGACGATCCGGAGGAGTCCGTCCCTGCTCGGCAGTTCCTCGACGAATGCCCGGACCTCGTTGCCGCGAAGCTCATCGCGGTCGTGAAAGCGGTCGCTGAGCCTCGAAGGCCTTCGGGACGAAGCTCACCGCAGCCGACTACCGGCGTATCAAGGCGCTGGTTGACGAATACGGCCGCCGGAAGCCGCGGAGCCTCGAGCCTTGACCTTGCGCGGCTTTCCCGGACGAGCATTCACCCTCCGCGACTTCTTCGCTTTCGCGGCGGAGGGTCGCGCGGCCGGTTCGAGGACCAGACGCAGGCCCACGGCATTCGCCAGCCTGCTCACCAACTGGAAGCTGGGGTTGACCGAGGGCTGCGTCAGCAGCTTCCGCACGACGACAGGCGATGCATCGATCCGTCGCGCGAGCTCCGCCTTCGACATCTCCCTCTCGGCGCGAGCGGCGTCGAGGACGCGCATCACCTCGTCCACCGAGTCGATCTCGGCGCGCGCCCGCTCGTAGGCACGGGCGAAGCCGGGCTTCTTCATCCGTTCGTCGAAGTAGCGGTCGAACGCGGTGGCCATGAGGTGTAACCTATAGATTACAGACCGTCGTCGCAACGGTGCGCGGCCGGCGTCCTGGCACCGGGCAGGTGCCAGGAGCAGACTGCGCGCCATGCGCCCGCTCAAGTACTCCATCAACATCACGCTCGACGCGTGCACCGACCACATGGCGGGAGTCCCCAGCCCGAGCGTGCACCGTCACGTGATCGAGAACTTCGCCGCCGCGGACGCGCTGCTCTTCGGCCGGGTCACCTACCAGATGATGGAGAGCGCCTGGCGGTGGCCGGTGCCTCCCGGTTCGCGGCCGGAGTGGATGGAGCCGTTCGCCCGCTCGATCGACACCAAGCAGAAGTACGTGGTGTCGAGCACGCTCGAGCGGGTGGAGTGGAACTCGGAACTCCTCCAAGGCGATCTCGAGACCGAGGTCCGCCGGTTGAAAGCGGAGCCGGGAAAGGGGCTGCTCACGGGCGGCGTCACCCTCCCCCGCGCGCTGGCGGAGCTCGGGCTCATCGACGAGTACGAGGTCCTCGTGCATCCGCGCGTGGCGGGCCGCGGGCCGGCGCTGTTCGCGGGGCTCTCGAAGCCGCTGGAGCTGAAGCTCGTGGAGCACCGTGACATCGGCGAGGGCTACCTGGCGCTGAGGTACGAACCGAAGCGATAGCCCGTGGTATTCGGTGCGCGCATGCCCATCCGGCTCGTCGTCACCGACATGGACAACACCCTCTACTCGTGGGTGAACTACATCGTGCCCGCGGTCGAGGCGATGGTGGAGGCGGTCTGCCGCGCCACCGGCTACCCGAAGATCCGCGTCGTGCAGTCGCTGAAGAAGGTCTACGAGCACTACGAGTCGAACGAGTATCCGTTCGCGCTCCAGGAGAGCTCGCTGTTCCGAGACTTTCCGGACTTCGGCTCCTTCGACCAGCTCGTCATCCGTCCCGCGCGCGAGGCGTTCTCGCAGGCGCGGCGCCGGTACCTCGAGCCCTTCCCCGGCGTCGTCTCCACGCTGCAGGAGCTGAAGTCGCGCGGCGTGATGGTGGCGGCGCTGACCGATGCCCCGCGCAATCCCGCGGAGCAACGCGCGCGGCTGATGAAGTTGGACGAGCACCTCGACGCGCTCTACACGCTGCCGGGCTTCGACTTCCCCGCCGACGAGAGGGGCACCGCGCTGGTGTCGCGCGTCATCCTCCAGAAGGCGGAGCGCGGCGAGTACCGGCCGAAGTGCCGCGTGGAGGAGCTTCCCCGCGAGTGGGAAAAGCCCGACGAGCGCGGCCTGCGGAAGATCCTCAGCGACTTCGGCGTGGCGCCGGAGGAGACGCTCGTCATCGGCGACTCGCTGAAGAAGGACATCGCGGTGGCGAGGCGCGTGGGCGCGGTGGACGCCTTTGCGGAGTACGGCACCTACTACTCGCGCGAGTACCGCGAGCGCCTCGACATCGTCAGCGCGGATGCGATCACCCGCCGGCACGCGGCGTCGATCACCGAGGGGGATACCCACGTGCCGCAGACGGCGACGCACCACCTCTCGAACTTCTCGCAGGTGCTGGAGCTCGTCGAAGGGAGCTGAGCTCCAACGCGCTCAGTACTCGAACCGGAGGACCGCCGACGCGCCGAGCTGATCGTCGTCCGCGCCCGTCGCCCGGAACTCGGCGTCTTCGGGGGCCTCGAAGGAGAGGCCGTAGGTCGTGTACTCGAGCCGGATGCGCGCCTGGAGCCGGTCGGTGATGCGGTAGCCGAGGCCGAGCGATCCCTCCCAGCCGCGCTTCGACGTCTCGGGGAAGAGGGTCGCGATCTCGCCCTCACCGAGCCCGTGCAGGTACTCCGCCCGCAGCGCGAGGACGATCGGTCCGAAGCCCGCCTCCGCCGCGGCGCCGGCGCGCAGGCTGTCGTAGGCGATGTCCGGCAGCCCGACGATGCGCGTCCCCGCCGAGGACTCGCCGGTGGTGAAGCCACCGCCGCGGTAGCCGATGAGCGGCGCGACCATCACGTCGGTTCCCTCGACCGGGCGGAAGTTCCAGCGCAGGCCCACATCGAAGCGCGAGAGCTGCGTCGAATAGGTGAGGTCGTTCTCGTCCGTCGAGCGAAGGAACACGGAGCTCAGGTATCCGGCCTCCACGCCCAGCCCGGTCACCACGCCGGAGGTGCCGAGCGTCAGCGGGTAGAGCTCCACGTGAACGAAGGGCGCTATGAGCAGCGGCTGCGTCTCGTACGCGCGCAGGTTCCCGGTCTGCAGCCCTTCGTACCCGAGCGTCCGGTAGAGGAACGCGGCGCCGGCCTCGACCACCACCAGCGGCTGCTCGGCGCGCACGCCGCGCGAAGGGACAGGCTCGGTCGGCTGCGCGGGTCCGGGCTCGGCGGAGGGAGGCTCCGCGGGCGCGGGCTCCGGTGCCGGCGGTTCGGGCGCAGGCGGAGGCTCGGGCGGCTTGCGCGCCGCGGCCATGGCGGCGTTGAGGCGATCGAGCGCGTCGGATGGCACGGCGCCCTTCACCAGCGCGACCTCCTCGCGGAAGACCCCGGTGCCCTTCGGATCCACCGCCTCCAGCGTCAGCACCCGCTTCGCCGCAGGTCCGCTGAGCCGGCCGGTGATCGCGACGTGCACGTCCTCGCGCGTCATCGCGGTGAGGTTCGGCCCCCCGTCCTTCTGCGCGAACTTCTGCTGGGGGACGCAGGTGACCTCGCCGGTGCAGACGGCCTTCACCACCGCGGTGCGCACGTTCGTCGCCTGCTGCGCGGCGGGGCCGGTGAAGCGCAGCACCACCGCCCGGGTCTGCGCCTCGGCGGCGGCGGACATGAGCAGCATCGCGGTCAGCACCGCGCGGAGGGTCACCCTGTCTGATCGGAAGGCTGGCACGCAGACGAACCTATACCGGCTCGCCTACTCGGCCATGGATCCTTCGTGCAGCGGACTTGCGGTGTTCGCGACGGGTCAGCGCAGTGCGCCAGCCGCCATGTTCGCGGTGCCCAGCGCGGCGGGCGTGCCGGACGAGCCGGTGGCGTGGACGACGTCGCCTTCGATGACCTTCGGCTCTGCGGCCGGCTGCGCCTGCGCGGGCCTCGGGGCGGCCTTCGCCTGCAGCGTCTCGTGCTTCGGATCGCAGGTCGGCGCGGTCACCGTGGTGCGGACGATGGGGCTGCCGTAGCCCTCGATGTGCGCGGGGACCGACGGGTTGTTCCAGCCGTTGTGCACCCGCTTGGCGACCTTGAAGTGGAGGTGCGGACCGCAGGACCAGCCGGTCTTGCCGGAGAACCCGAGCAGCTCGCCGCCCTCGACCTTCTGACCGGCCTCGACCACCACCGACGAGAAGTGGAGGTACTGGGCCTCGGTGCCGTCGCCGTGGTCCACCACCACGTAGTTCGAGTGCTTGGCGAACTTCTGATCGCACCCGCCGATCGTCGAGTCGCCGCGCGCCATCCGGACCGTGCCGCCGCGGGCGGAGACGATGGGCACACCTTCGGGCATCCGGAAGTCCCAGGCCCAGGTGTCGTTGTGCAGGTGGGACCCGGTGTTGTGCCCCTGCGAGACCTCGAAGGCGAGGCCGCAGCCGAAGGGCACACCCACCACGGGGTACACCGGCTGCTCGACCGGCTCGGGTGCGGGCTCGCGGGAGAACAACAGGCCGACGGTGGCGATGAGCTTGAGGAGTGACAAGGCGGCAACACAACAGGAGAGGCAAGGGGCTATTTCCCCCAGATCCCATGGGCCGTTCCTGCCCGATCGGCTGGCCTGCGGTCGTGCAGGTTTGACGCACCAAAAGCATGAAGGCCCGCGCAAGGTTCCGACGCGGACATTTGGAGCCCGTTTTTTGGGAGGCGGGGTTGAGGGACCGCCGGTGGATGCGTCTATTCCGCACCCCATGAGCGGCGAAACCAATCCCGAGTTCCGCCTCGCCATCCTCGCCCCCCAGGCGCTGATCCGCGAGTGCATCGGCCGGGTCGTCACCTCCGCCGGCTTCGACGTCGCGGCAGAGAGTGGTGACTCCACCGAGTTCGCCCACCTCATCGATCAGATGCGCCCCCGGGTCGCGCTGATCGACGTCGGCGGCCGATGGGAGGAGACCATCGCGCTGGTGGAACGCATCCACGAGATACACCCGGACGTGGCGCTGCTCGTGCTGGCGGACGACGTGGGGCCCGGAGTGGTGGACCGCTGCTTCGGCGCCGGCGCCCAGGGATGCCTCGACAAGCGGACCGCGACCTGTGAGGCGCTGGTGGATGGCCTGCTCTCCGTCGCGCGCGGGGCGAGCATCTTCCCGGCCGCATCCTTCGAGTCGCTGCTCGCGCGCAGGCCGGAGCCGGATGGACGGGTGCGGATCCTCGGACAGCTCTCGGTGAGGGAGCGCGAGGTGCTCGCCTTCATCGCCGCCGGCGCGGACAACCTGAAGATCGCGTCGCACCTCGGGATCAGCGAGCGCACGGTGAAGGCCCACGTGTCGAGCCTCTACCGGAAGCTCAACCAGGAGAACCGGACCCAGATCGCGCTGCTGGCGAGGGAGTTGGGGATCCGGCCGCCGGCGAACGTCTGAGCCGCTCTTCATGATGAAACGATGATGAAGAGATGAGGCCCGCTGGAGGCCCCTTCGGCTGCGGATGGTGATGCTTCCGCGCTGAAAGGAGGGCCCCGAATGAACGCAGGGTCTCTCGTCTCCACGTCGTGCTTTTCATTGTTGGTCTCGCTCTCGCTGCTCTCCGGCTGTGCCGCGCGGAAGGCGCTGGGCGCCGAGCTGCCGCATGTGGCCTACGCGGAGGAGGAGTCCTCGCGCGGGCAGGCCTCGCCGCCGCCGGTGCTCACGCAGAATCACTTCGTGCAGGACCGCACCGGTTCGCTGAGCGAGGCGTCGCTGCGGCAGATCCTCGAGGCGCCGGTGTTTCTCGAGCAGCGCGCGCGGGTGGGCGTGGTGCCGGTGCGCACGGCCTACGCACCGGAGAACGAGGTCCCCCTGGCGGGCGTGCCGGCGGTGCTGACCGATGCGCTCGACCGCTCGGGTCACTTCGAGCTGGTGTGCGAGGTCTCCACCGACTTCCCCGCCGACCGCGGGATCAGCGGGCTGCGCGAGCTCGCGGCGAGGTACCGCGCGGACTACCTGCTGCTCTACCGCAACCGCTTCGTCGAGGATCGCTGGGCGAACGCGGGCGCGGTGACCTGGGCCACCGGGATCGGCGCGCTGGTGGTGAAGGGTCGCACCCTCGCGGCGGCGGGCGTGCTCGAGGCCACGCTGTTCGACGTGAAGACCGGCACCCTCCTCTTCACCGTGCACGAGCGCATCGAGGGCGAGGAGCGCGTCGTCGCGGGAGGGATGCAGCGCAAGGCGGCGAAGCTGCGGCGGAGGCTGCTGGAGGGGGCGAGCGAACGACTCGCTGACGGGGTGATGGCGCGCGTGCAGCGGCTGGTGGCGGCGCGGCCGGAGGCGCAGGGGGAGGCGCTGCTATCCTCGGCCTCGATCTCGGCTCCGGCGCTGCCGTTGTCGGTGCCGGTGGAGGTGCAGCCGTGAAGCCCAATCAGCTGGTGAAGCTCTCGCTCTTCGCGGCGGTGCTGGTGGCGATCGCGCTGGCCGGTGCCTGCTCCCGAGCGCCGGTGCACGAGCGTCGCGCGACCGGGTTGCCTCCTGCCGCTCCGCAGGGCGGCGAGTTCGAAGGGCTGGCGGTGGTGAACGGCAAGCCGTACGCGGACACCTACTTCCAGCACTACGGCGTGAACCCCACGGTGGACACGGAGGAGGAGCCCCTCTCCACCTTCTCCGCCGACGTGGACACCGCGTCCTATTCGCTCGCGCGCGGGTACCTGCAACGAGGGCATCTGCCGGAGGAGGCGGCGGTGCGCGTGGAGGAGTTCGTCAACGCGTTCCGCTACGCGTACGCGGACCCGGGCGAGGCGCCTTTCGCGGTGCAGGTGGAGGGCTTTCCCTCGCCGAACCGGAAGGGCTACCACGTGCTCAAGCTGGGCATGCGCGCGCGGGAGATCACCGCCGCGGCGCGGAAGCCGGCGCTGCTCGTCTTCACCGTCGATGTCTCCGGATCGATGGCGATGGAGAACCGGCTCGGGCTGGTGAAGCGGTCTTTGGCGCTGCTGCTCGAGTCGCTCGACGAGCGGGATCAGGTGGCGCTGGTGGTGTACGGCACGAAGGCGCGCGTGGTGCTGGAGCCGACGTCCGCGGCGCAGCGGCAGGTCATCCTCGCCGCGATCGAGTCGCTGGAGCCCGAGGGCTCGACGAACGTGCAGGCGGGGCTCGCGCTCGCGTACCGCATGGCGGCAGAGGCGCCGGCGGAGCTGAACCGGCGCGTGCTGCTGCTCAGCGACGGCGTGGCGAACAGCGGCGTGACCGACGGCGACCGCATCTTCGAGACCGTGCGCGCGCAGGCGTCGAAGGGCGTGGCGCTGACCGCGGTGGGCTTCGGGATGGGCAACTACAACGACGTGCTCATGGAGCGGCTCGCGCAGCGCGGCGACGGGCAGTACGCGTACGTGGACCGGCTCTCCGAGGCGCGGCGCCTGTTCGTGGAGCAGGCGACCGGCACGCTGCAGCTGGTGGCGAAGGACGTGAAGCTCCAGGTCCAGTTCGACAGCCGCGTCGTCGCGCGGTATCGGCTCCTCGGGTACGAGAACCGAATGCTGCGCACCGAGGACTTCGCCAACGATCGCGTGGACGCCGGGGACCTCGGCGCTGGCCACACCGTGACCGCGCTCTATGAGGTGAAGCTGCGCGACGGCAGTGCGACGTCGGGCGCTCCGCTCGGCACCTTCCGCGTCCGCTACAAGGCGCCGGAGGGCGGCGAGAGCAGGCTCTTCGAGTCGCCGCTGCCGCAAGCCGCGCTGAGGCCGGAGATGTCGCAGGCGACCGGTGACGCGCAGCTCGCGTTCCTCGTGGCGCAGTTCGCGGAGAAGCTTCGCGGTTCGTACTGGGTGCGCAACGTGGAGTGGTCGGGGCTCGTGGCGCGGTACGACGCGCTGCCCGCGGCCACGCGCGCACGACCCGAGGTCGCCGAGCTGCGCGAGCTCATCGACCGGGCGCGGAAGGCGGACGCGCGCACGGATCGCTTCGCCCGCGAGGTGCCGGCCGACGCGATGGATTTCGATCACGTTCCGGTGGTGCGGTGACTTGAAGACTCTGACGGCAGGGCGCCTCCTCTACATCGTCCCCATCGCGCTCTTGTGCGCGGGGCTCGTTCCCCTCCACGGCATCTTCAGCCGCGAGCGCGAGGAGGCCCTTCGCGCGCTCGATGACCGCGACCGGGCGGTCGTGCGCGCGGCGCAGCAGACGCTGCGGATGCGGCTGTCGGAGAGGCTCGACGCGGCGAGAGGTGAACTCGACCGCGCGGTGGCGGATCCGCTGGCCGACGACTCGCAGCTGCTCCTCTTCCGCGGCGGCAGGCAGGTGCTGCCGCGGACCGCTCATGGCCGCGCGCGCGTGGAGGCGAACGGAAACTCTGCTTCCGCGAAGAGGCTCTGGGAGGTGCTCGAGCGGGACGGACCTCGCGGCGCGGAGGGGCTGGGGCTCGGCCCGGCGATGGCCGACCGGCTGCGGATGACGGGTGAGCTCGTCCGCGCGATCGACGGTGGGAACGCGGAGGCCATCACCCGCGGGGTGCGCTCGCTGCTCGAGCATCGGGTCCACGAGCGCGTGCCCCTGTCGCACGATGCGGTGCTCACCCTGTGGACGCTGGAGCGACTCGAGCGCGGCGCAAGGCCCGACGGCGACCTCATGCGGCGACTGCTGCGCGACGGGCTGGAGGGCGCGCGCGGTGCGTATCTGCCCGGGCTGCAGCGGGCGGTGCTCTCGCAGCGGGACGCGTTCACCGACGAGGACATGCAGTTCCTTGCCCCGAAGCTGGTGGCGCTCAGCGACCGCGCGGGCGTGGAGTCGCGGGACTTCGCGGAACGCGCCGGGCTCACGGGCAGCGGTGGACGGCGCGCGACGATCGTTCCCCTCGGCGAAGGCGGCGCGCTGCTCTCGCTGCGGGAGCGCCCGGTGATCGCCTACGGCTACTACGTCGAGGGCGGCGACGCGGTCGGCGAGGCGCGCGGCGTTCGCGTCGATCTCGCGGCGGAGGTGGAGGGCGTGCGCGACGAACTGCGGATGATCGGCCTGCTCTCTCCGGACGACGAGCTCTCCGTGCCGGTGCCCGAGGGGACCGTGTTCGCGGACGCGCTGCCGCTGCAGCGGCTGGCGCCGGATGGCGAGGCGGCTCGCACCCGCGTTCGCGCACGGCACGCGATGAAGAGCGGGCTCCTGCTCGGCAGTGCGCTCTTCGGCGCCGGCTTCGTGGTGTTCGCGGGGCTGGCCGGTTCGCGCAAGCGGAGGCTGGTGGCGCTGCGAGGCGAGCTGCTCGCCACGGTGTCGCACGAGCTGCGCACGCCGCTCTCCGCGATCAGGGTGATGGCGGAGACGCTGCAGCGTCGCGCGGAGGGCGCGCCGAACGTGGGCGACTACCCGGCGCGGATCGTCAACGAGACCGACGCGCTCTCGCGGCTGGTGGAGAACATCCTCGCCTTCAACCGGCTGGAGAAGGGGAAGCTGCGGCTGCGCAAGGAGAGCGTGCCCCTGCGCGAGCTGCTCGAGGGTCTGGCGGAGGAGGTCAACGCCAGCGCTCCCGCGCGGCTGCGGCTCGATGCCAGCGCGGTGGGCGACGCGCGCGTGGAGGCGGACGGGGAGCTCTTGCGCATCCTCCTCTCGAACCTCCTCCACAACGCCTGCAGGCACGGCGGGCGCGACCCGGTGACGGTGAAGGCCTGGGCCGGGCTCGAGGGCGAGTGGATGACCGTGCGCCTCGCCGACGACGGCAGGGGCATTCCGCGCGAGAGCTGGGAGCGCGTCTTCGAGGAGTACGAGCGGCTGCCGGGCGGCTCTCAGAAGGCGAAGGCACAGGCGAAGGCGGAGGCCAGAGCAAGCGGCGGCAACGGGCTCGGGCTCGCCATCTGCCGGCGCATCATGCGGCTGCACGGCGGAGAGATTCGGCTCGTGACCCCGCGCGAGCGCGACGAGAAGGGCGAACCGCTCGGGGCCACCTTCGAGCTGGGGTTCAAGCCGTGAGTGCGGCGTCCGTCCTCGTGGTGGAGGACGATCGCAACCTGCGGCTCACGCTCGAGGACAACCTGCGCGAGCAGGGCTATCGCACCGGCGCGGCGGCCAGCGCTTCCGAGGCGCGCGCGCGGTTCGGCGAGGGCCCGTGGGACGTGGTGGTGCTCGACCTCATGTTGCCGGATGGCGACGGCTACGCGCTCTGCCGCGAGCTGCGTTCGGCCGGGGCCCCGTCGCGCGTGCTCATGCTCACCGCGCGCTCGCTCGAGGACGACGTCCTGCGCGGCTTCGGCGACGGCGCGGACGACTACGTGACCAAGCCCTACCGGCTGCGTGAGCTGCTCGCGCGGGTGGCGGCGCTGGTGCGGCGCGAGCGCGCTGTGGGTGGCGAAGCGGAAGGGTCCCACCTGCAGCGGCTCGGGGGCTTCCTCATCGACCGGCGCGCGCGGGTGGTGCGGGACTCGGCGGGCGAGGCGGTGGAGCTCACCCGGCGCGAGTTCGACCTCCTCGTCCACTTCGCCGACCGCCCGGGCGAGGCGCAGACCCGCGATCAGATCCTCGACGCGGTGTGGGGCTCGGACGTGGTGGTGGACGCGCACACGGTGGACAACTTCGTCTCCAGCCTGCGGCGGAAGCTCGGCCCCCGCTTCGAGCTGAAGAGCGTGCGCGGCGTCGGGTACCGGCTCGATCTCCCTCGCCCCTAGCGCATCCCTGGCGCGCGGTCCCTTTCGACTCCCCTCCCCCCACTGACCCGCTCCGAGCGGCGTGTGCGCTGATCGGCGTACGGCGCGCCTGCGCGGTGCGGCGTCGAGTGAAAGGCACGGATCGCTTCGCGTGGCGCGGGCGCTTTCGCGTCCCACTGGAGGCGGTGGCACTGAACTCGCACAGAAGCGCGGCCCGAGAGCCCCTTCGGCTCGTTCTCCGACCACGAAAGCACCCCATGAACCGCCTCCCCCTGAAGCGACTCTTCACGTCCTGTGTCGTCGCCGGCTCCCTCGCGGTGACCGGCTGCGGCGAAGGTGTCAACGAGGACGTCCCGCGCGACGAGCCGGGCTTCCCCGGCATCTTCGACAGCGTCCCGCAGCGCCTCGACGCGATCGCCTGCGACCTCACCGGCAACCTCGCGAGCTTCACCATGGCCGACGGCGAGACCGCCATCGTCTCGCTGCGCAGCGCGGACAAGGCGCTGCTCGTCAACGGCGTGCCCTGCGTCACCGCGGCCGGCGTGGTGGCGAACACCACGAACACCAAGCGCCTGAACGTCACCGGCTCGGCCGGCGCGAACACGGTCATCCTCGACTACCTGCAGGGCTCCTTCCTCCCCGGCTCCTCCACCGCGATCGGCGTGGACCTCGCGCTCGGCGCCGGCGCCGACTCCATCCGCATCCGCGGCAGCCGCGTGGCGGACACGGTCACCGTGGGCGCTGACGGCATCTCCACCGGCACCGACGGCAACCGCGACATCAACTTCAGCAACAGCGGCACCCTGTCGATCGTCGCGTCGCTCGGCGAGGGCAACGACGTGTTCACCGGCGCGGGCGGCCGCGGCACCGGCCTCGCCTACGCGGCGGCGCTGACCGTGTACGGCGGCGCGGGCAACGACACCCTCACCGGCGGCGACGGCGGCGACACCATCAACGGCGGCACGGGCAACGACCTCATCTCCGGCGGCCTGGGCATCGACACGCTCAACGGCGACGAGGACGACGACACCTTCGACGAGGGCACCGCCAACAGCGGCGCGGACGTGTTCAACGGCGGCTCGGGCATCGACACCGTGACCTACGCGCGGCGCACCGTGGGCGTGACCGTGACGATGGGCGCGGGCGCGGACGACGGTGAGACCGGCGCGACCGAGGGCGACGACGTGACCGCGTCGATCGAGATCCTCGTGGGCACTGCGCTCGCCGACGTGCTGACCGGCAGCGCGGGCAACGACACCATCAACGCCGGCGCGGGCGACGATCAGCTCTCCGGTGGTGGCGGCGACGACATCCTCCGCGGCGAGGCCGGCTACGACACCTTCCTCGAGGGCACCGCGGCGAACGGCGCGGACGTCTTCCACGGCGGCCCGGGCATCGACACCGTCTCCTACGCCCTGCGCACCGCGGGCGTGACCGTCAGCATCAACGGCGTCGCGGACGACGGCACCACCGGCGCGAACGAGAACGACAACGTGATGGGCGACGTGGAGAACCTCGTGGGCAGCGCGTTCGGCGACGTGCTCACCGGCAGCGCGCTGGCGAACGTGATCGACGGCGGGCTCGGCGACGACACGCTCAACGGCCTCGCGGGCGACGACACCTTCCCGCAGGGCGCCGCGCCCTCGGGCTCGGACACCATCATCGGCGGCGACGGCGTGGACACGGTGGACTACTCGCTGCGCACCGTGGCGCTGGTCATCACCATGGACGACGGGCTCGCCAACGACGGCGAGGGCACCGAGAACGACAACATCGGCGCCACGGTGGAGAACCTCGTCTGCGGCGCGCACGACTGCACCGTGACCGGCAACGCGCTGGACAACGTGATCTATGGCTCGACCAGCGCCGACCGCGGCGACGGCAACCCGGCGGTGAACGTGCTCTCCGGTCTCGGCGGCGACGACCAGCTCTTCGGCGGCCCCGGTGACGACACGCTCAACGGCGGCGCGGGCGACGACCTCCTCGACGGCGCGGCGGGCACGAACACGCTCGACTGCGGCCTGGGCCAGGGTGACATCGGCATCAGCGCCGGCGGCACCATGACCGGCTGCGAGCTCTAGTCCTCTTCACTGCATCAGGCGCGGAGCGTCCCCCCGGGTGGCGCGCCGCGCGGGTGGGGTTGTCCCAACACGCCTTCGTGCCG
>JAFAFL010000078.1 GCA_023423535.1 Pseudomonadota bacterium | reverse complement strand
CCATTGAGGATCCGGTCATGCTGAATCGCCGCCGCTTTCTTTCGATCGCCGCTACTGCTGCCGTGCTGGGATCGGCGCCTGGCAGGTTTGTGCTCGCCGCGTCGGCGGCATCGCCGGCGCCCACCGTCTGGAAGGGCGTGGCGATGGGTGCACTGGCATCGATGACGCTGGTCCACCCGGATCGCGCGCATGCGCAGGCCATGATCACGCGCTGCATGGCGGAGGTCGAACGGCTGGAATCGATCTTCAGCCTGTACCGGACGGATTCGGCGCTTTCCAGGCTCAACGCCGCCGGCCGGCTGGATGATCCACCTGCCGAACTGGTCGAGCTGCTCTCGTTCGCGCTGTCCCTGGCGCAGGCCAGCGGCGGTGCCTTCGACCCCAGCGTGCAGCCGCTGCTGCGGCTGTATTTCGACCATTTCGCCAAGCCGGGCGCTGCGCCGCAGGGCCCCTCGGCCGAGGCCATCGCCCGGGTGCGGCAGCGGGTGGGCTTTGCCGACGTCGAAGTGGACATGGACCGGATACGCCTCGGCCGCTCCGGCGCTGCGATCACGCTCAATGGCGTGGCGCAGGGCTTCATCACCGACCGCGTCACAGAACTCCTGCAGGCCGACGGTTTCGGGAACGTCCTGATCAACCTGGGAGAAGGGCGCGCGCTTGGCCGGCGTCCCGACGGTGGCCCTTGGCGCGCCGCGCTCACCGACCCGACCGAACCGGGACGCACCCTGTTCGAAATCCCCCTGGGCAGCGCTCGCGGGCAGCATCCCGCGCTGGCGAGCTCCGGCGGCTATGGCACGCGCTTCGGACCGGACCCGGACCTCCACCACCTGATCGATCCTCGGACCGGCCTCAGTGCCAACCACCATGCGGCGGTCTCGGTGGCGGCGCCGCGGGCCACGCTCGCCGACGGCCTCTCCACGACGCTCTCGGTCCTTGCGCCCGAACAGCGCTTACCGCTGCTTGCGCACTATCCGTCCGTGCGCACCTGGTTCGTGGATTCCGCCGGCCGCGTCACCGGCCCCGACGGTGAGCCGTCGGGCCAGCCCTGACGACCAGGCACGAAAAAGGCGGGGGACAGGCCCCCGCCTTTTCGACGTGCCCGCCGATGGTTACTCGACGGAAACGGTGCCGTTCATGAGCGCCGAATGGCCGGGGAAGCTGCAGAAGAACTTGTAGGATTCGCCCGCCTGCAGATCGCTGACCGGGAAGCTGACCGAGGTCGTCTCGCCGCCGCCGATCAGTTCGGTGTGGGCGATGACGCGCTCGTCGTCGGGCTTCAGGAAGCCCGCTTCGAGACCGGCGGCCATGCCATCGGCCACCACGCCCGCCATGTTGCCCGAGCTCGTGATCACCACGTTGTGGCCCATGGCCGCAACCGGCATCTTGCCGACGTGGTTCATCGTGATCTTGAAGTCGCTGCACGACGACGGGATGGCGATCGACTTCGTATTGAACTGCATCGCGTCGTTGCTCTCGATCACGATCTCGCAGCCGCTGACGGCCGGGTCGCTGCCGGCGGTCGCTGGCGCCTGGGCGGCGTCGGCCGGCGTGGCGGCTTCAGTCGGAGCAGCCGGCGGGGTCTGCGCCGGGGTGGTATCAGCAGCGGCCGGCGGCGGCGTGGCCGTCGAAGCCGGCGCCGGCGCCGAATTGTCGCCACAGGCGGACAGGGCCAGTGCGCAAGCTGCGGTCAGGACGGTCAGTTTGATATTCATGCGAAAACTCCAGTAAGGGGGCATCTGCCGGGAACGACGCTGCGCCACTTTGGGGGCGCATGCCATCGCGCATGATACGCCCCGGGGGTCTGTGGCCCGTCAAGCCGGGCGTTGACGGCGCGGGAAGCGGAGCCAGAGCGCGGCCAGTCACCGCATGCCGGTGCTGACGATGCGCGCCTCGGGCCGGATCGCCAGCGTGCCCGCGTCGCCCATCAGCTGCAGCTCGCCATCCTGTACCAGTGCGTTGAGCCGCATGCCGCGCCCGGGGTTGGGTTCACCCCCGTTTTCACGGACACTTACGAGAAGGCCGATCGAGGCCATGAGGAGTGTTCATGTCGAAGCGAAGGAAGTTCAGTGCGGAGTTCAAGCGTGGCGCGGTTGAGCAGGCCAGCCAGCCCGGTGTCAGCTGTGCCCAGGTGGCCAGGGAGTTGGGTATCCGGGACAACCTGCTGACCCGCTGGAAGCGGGAGGCCCAGGGCCAAGGGACGTAGCGCTCAATTTCCGCATCGTTCAAGACATTTCTCCAATGTCGAATGAGCAGATTCTTGACTGTTCTGCGGCGAAATACTGCTGATCGGGAAAGTCACAGTTTCGCTGACCTCCCGGGGAAGTCACAGCTTTACTGGGTACGATGTGACAGATCAAACTGGTCACCGCGAAAAGTTTGGTTTTCCTAAGACCGTTGATTCACATGAAAAAGTTCCGTGATCGCGCAGTCACAGCTTTACCGAGCCCGGTTCTGCCTACGAAGGATGCGTTCGACCACCTGCTCCGCCAAGACCTCGGCTTCCGCTTCGGCGGTTTGCAGGCGCAGTTCCGCCGCTTGCGGTGCCTCGTACGGCGAGTCGATGCCGGTGAAGTTGGG
>JAFAFL010000042.1 GCA_023423535.1 Pseudomonadota bacterium | reverse complement strand
TCGTCCTCGTTGCGGAGTGACCTGGCGCTCGACGCCCTCGAGCAGGCGCTACACGCACGCCCCCGCAGCGACGAGTTGGTGCATCACAGCGACCGAGGCTCGCAGTATCTATCCATTCGGTACAGCGAGCGTCTCGCCGCAGCCGGGATCGAGCGCTCCGTCGGCAGCGTCGGCGACTCGTACGACAACGCGCTCGCGGAGACGGTCATCGGCCTCGTGAAGGCCGAGGTCATCTGGCACAAGGGCCCGTGGCGGAGCATCGAACAGGTGGAGTTCGCCACGCTGAAGTGGGTCGACTGGTTCAACAACCGCCGGCTGCTGGAGCCCCTCGGCTACGTGCCGCCGGTGGAGTTTGAGCAGGCGTGGTATCGACGTCAGCAGAGTCAGGCCATGGTGGCGTGACTCACGCAATCGAGTCTCCGGAGAACCCGGGGCGGTTCACATGTGGACAGCAAGAAGTCGCTTGAGAAGTCGTTTGTTGAGGCGGTGGTCTGGATTCCTCACCTAAAGAAGTCCGCAAAGGTGCGCCGAACGCTGAAGTCGTCGGCGACCTTGGAAGTCACGCCGGATGGTGCCGACGTCCAAGCGATCTTCCGCCAGCTCGAGGCCCATCCGGAGATTGCACTTTCCCGGAGAGAGATCATTCGCTTCGTCTTGACTGAACCAGGTCAGCGAGCAAAGGAGGTGCAAGCGCTTCTGAAACTCGACGCGCTAGAAAATGTTCGGATGCGCCTCCAGAAGATCGCGAACGCGGCCCAATCCGCGTCGAAGACCGCAACGACACAGTGTGACACCGCCAAGGCGGAACTGATCCGCGGAATGGCAATCACGGAGGGAACGGATCAGGAGATCCTTGATGCCGCCAACAAGCGGCGTCAGATACTGGGGCTTGAGCCTCTGGCATCGCTGGGGCCCACGACGTCAATACGTGACGGACTAGCCTTGCCAGTGACCGCCGGCCGCGCCACCACAAACAAGGCTGTTGCGAAGGCCGACACCGACGCACTCCAAGCATCCGTTCAAAGCCGCCTTCTTGGTAATGACTTTGGCTCCCATGTCGCCGCTGCGAAGGCTGCGGTTAATGCGTTGGTCGCGGACGAGTCGTTGCTGAAGGAAGTCGTTCGCGACGACTTTTTAAAGACAGCGCTCGACCTCTACGAGGGCGCCACCTGCCCTGTTTGCGACACGCCGAAAACCCTTGACGAACTAACCGCCATTGTTCACTCAAAGCGCACGAAGTTGCAAGCGGTTAAAACCCTTCGTGCTGACGCTGAAAAAACACTTTCAATCGTTCGCGCAGCCCTCGATGCAGAGAGGGATCTCGCACGTCCAGTCTATTTACACAGCAAGCTACTTCTTGATGAGTCTGATTCCCAGCTGATTGCTGAACATGGACAAGGACTAGCAAAGGCAAGCACTGCTTTCGCGGCTCTGCTCCCGCTCGACAAGACGCTTGCCTGCCTGGAAGAGCTGGTTCCGTCGCGACGTTTTACCGAGGTTCTCAAGAAACTTCAGGAGGAGATCGGAGCACTGCGTGATCCTTCGGACCAAGATGCGGCCCGTGAGTACCTCTTCACGGCCCATCTGAGGCTCGATGCACTTCGCAAGGCGAGAAAGGACGCAGAGGCTGCGGAGGGGAAGGCAACGAGAGCCAAGAACGTGTTTGAGATCTACTCAGCCACCTCCACATCTGCGCTAGAGAAGGTCTACGATGACGTCCAGACCCAGTTCGCCGTCCTGTATCGTCGCATCAATTCCGACGACGAAAGCGGTTTCGAAGCGAAACTAACGCCCTCCCACGGCAAGCTTTCTTTCGGAGTGGATTTCTACGGGCGCGGCTTCTTCCCGCCAGGCGCCTATCACAGCGAGGGACATCAAGACGGCATGGGCCTCTGTCTTTACCTGGCCTTGATGCGCTATATCCTAGGCGCGGGCTTCACCTTTGCGGTTCTCGACGATGTTCTGATGTCGGTGGACGCTGGCCATCGCCGTGAGGTGTCTAAGCTGCTCAAGACCGAGTTCCCTGGCACCCAGTTCGTGCTAACGACGCACGATCGTGCATGGATGAAGTTCATGAACGTCGCGGGGCTTGTCGGTGCCAAAGATACAATTGAGTTCCGCAAATGGACTGTCGACGAGGGACCCAGCGACTGGCGAAAGGGCGATCTGTGGGCCGAGATTCGCGAAAAAGCAAACGTGGACGACGTTCCCGGGGCTGCCGCCGCGCTCCGTAGGTCGTTGGAGTATTTGTCCGGGGAAGCTTGCGAAGCTCTCCGAGCCAAGGTCGAGTTTAGAGCCCATGCGCAGCATGATCTTGGTGACCTGCTCGACCCGGCTATCGCTCAAATGAGGTCGCAGTACAAGGATGTCAGACAAGCTGCTCAGAGTTGGTCGGATCAAGAACAGGTTGATGCGATTCGGGCGAGGGAGGCTGCCTTGGCCCAAGCGGCGACTGCTGCGAAGATCGAGCAATGGCAGATAAACCCGGCGGTGCACTACAACCAGTGGGAGAATCTACAGAAGACAGAGATGATCGCCGTCATTGATGCTTTTCAGACCCTCTTCGAGCAGTTCAAGTGCGACCAGTGCGAAGCCCTGATCGAAGTCAGCCCCCGGCGCGGTAGCCGAGAGTTCCTTCACTGTATGTGCGGCAAGGTGAAGTACTCCTTCATGAGCAAGCCCAAGACGAAGACTGCCGCGTAGAGTCCTCCGTCTCGCCCGACCGGCGACGTAGCCTGAGCAACGCCGTCCCTTAACCGAGGCGTCTGACCATGTCACCAGCGAGACTCCAACCCTTACCTCGTCCACTACGGTCCGTAGACGTGAGCGTGAGGACTGAAACGTGGCCTCGGGGCAAGATCCCGCCACCTGGCCTCTCGGCCCTAGCCGGGACGCAGCAAGTCGACATTGCGGACGTCCTTCGTGAGGTTGCGCTTCGGACTTCGCCGCCAATTTCACTCGGATTCTCGTTGGCCGACTGCTGGGCTTGGCTCCGCTACGCACCTGCGCTGGATATGGGGCCGGGACTGAGGCTGCGCTCAGAGTGGCGGGACCTCGACCCGCACCAAAAGACGATCTTTAGCGATGACTGGGGCGTTGGCCTTTCCATGCACCTGCTCGATGACGCATTGAACCTAGCGAATGCGACAAGCACTTCCTACTTCCTGTCGCAAACCCAGAATGCGTGGCTGATGAGGTCCGGAAGACGCGGGCCGTCTAAGTCTCCCGACTTCATCGCGCAAGACATGACTGGTGCAGTTCACATCATCGAATGCAAGGGAAGTCAAAGCAATCCGGCGACGCTTGAGAAACAGATCGAGGCTGGGAGGGCGCAAAAGCAGAACATTCGGTTTTCGTCGGCGATAAGTGTGGGCGAACGCCTGGTCGTTGCCTCCTTCATCCCGCAGTCTCACTCAGTATTCGACGCGCTTGTAGTGATTGAAGATCCTCCCGAGGACGAAGAGGAGCCTGTGCTCGATATGTCGCCGGAGGAGGTGGAAGAGATCATCGTACGAGGCGAACTCGCGTCGACGCTCCGGGTTGCGCGGCTTCCGAAGCTGGCGAGCTTGGTCGCAATGAACGAACGAGGAACTGCGAGAAATGACAACGACGTAGCGCGCGAACTGACCTTGCTTTCAGACTCCAAGACCGCGGGAAGGTGGGCAAAGACTTGGAAGGCCTTCGAGCAGTTTGCCTATCAAGTCGATGGGAGCCTTCGCTCCAAGGCGGTCGACGTGGAGGTGTCGCTCTCTATGGACGCGATAGACGCCGCTTTAGATCCGGATGCGCGCCTCGCAAATCGATTTCCTCGAACGAAAAGGACACGAAGAGCTGACGAGCATGGGCGAACTGTGGCTAGAACATCGCTTGGACTTGAGTTCGCTATTGGCGTCGTCGACTAATCCCACGCCTTGGCTCGAGGAAGCTGAGAGGAGGAGCACCCCTGCTCTTCGTGAAGCTGCGGCTGTGAGGAGGAACAATGCTGCTCTTCGTGAACCGGCCCGTGACGTTCGCGCAGCAGTTCGCCGATGTCTAGGTGCTCGGCGGCGGGAGCGGCGGCCCCTTGAGCCTGCCCAAACGGCCCTCTCTTCGCGAGCGAGCACACGCCTCCCGTCCGAGGCCGCCTGCGCGCCTCTCTCGCACATGCCGCGCTGTCCGCACGGTCGGGTCGCACCGCCAACCCGAGCTGCGGCGGCGAGTGCCCGGGCCGCGGTCCCTCCGGGACGTGCCTCGGCCACTGGCCTATGTTCCGCAGCACCTCTTCCGCCGTCCGGCGGTCGCTCACCACCGCCACCACCACCGGCGGCCGCCGCACGGGCACTGCCACACGTCTGCCTCGAACGTCTTCCGCTGCAGCGTCACCCAGTCCAGCCTCGGCCCCCGGGCGCGCGCCTCCTCGCGCTCCACCACGCAGCCCGCCCCAACGGGAGAGGCACGCTCGGTGAACGGCTCGGGCGCAGACCGCACCACCCGCGAACGCAGCGCCGCGTTCGGGGCGAAGGCCCCATAAAACCTCGTCAGGTGCACGCCCCGCGGCGGCATCACCGCCAACAGCCGCGTCACCAGCGCCTCCGCGGTGAAGACCAGAACCCTTCCTCGTGCTGTACTCGAAGCGCCCGTCCTCCCTCCGCGTCAGCCGCTCGTTCGCTACCGGGCCTCGGCTCCAGCACCGCCACCCGGCGCCCTGCGCGCTTCCGCTCGCCCTCAGGACCAAGCTCAAATCGTTCCTGCACGCCTCCAGCCACAGCGCCTCGAGCCCGTCCTCCGGCCCGGCGGAAACCCCATCCACCCGCTCCGACGCCTCGCTGCGCGCACGAAAGCTCGGGGTCCCGGCGCGCGGAACGGCTCGGTGGCAGCGGACACGCGACCGTGGCGGCGGCGGCGCGCAGCCGTGGCATTCTTCAGCCCCATGCTTCGTCGCGCGCTGCTGACCCTCTCCTTGTGCTCGCTCCTCTCCTTCACGCCCGCCTGTGGTGGTGCATTGCCCGAGGTCTGCGTCGAAGGCGTGGACCGCACGCCCACCCCGGGCCCCTCGCGCCCGCACGCGCACAACGACTACGAGCACGAGCACCCGCTGGAGGACGCGCTCGCCGCGGGCTTCACCAGCGTGGAGGCGGACGTCTTCTACGCGGGCGGCCGCTTCGAGGTCTCTCACTACGGCCCCTTCCCGAAGGGCACGCTGGAGCGCCTCTATCTGGAGCCCCTGCAGCGCCGCGCCAGCGCCGGAGGCCTCGTCGCGAGCGGCACGCCGTTCACGCTCTGGATCGATCTGAAGGACTCGGACGACGGGCTGGTGGACGCGCTGCACGCGCTCCTCGACCGCTACCCGATGCTCACCGTCTTCGACGACGCAGAAGGCACGAAGCCCGGCGCGGTCACCGTCATCCTCACCGGCAACGCGGAGATGAAGGAGCAGTTCGCACAGTCCCGCTCCCGCCGCCACGCGGTCCGCGACAGCAACGACTTCTCCCCCGACGATCCGCCCGCCGACGCGCGCTGGGGGCACTACGCGCTGAAGTGGTCCGACTACCTGGACTGGAACGGCGAGAACACCCTCCCGCCCGAGCAGTCCGAGCGCCTCGCCTGCATCGTCAACCGCGCGCACGCCCTCGGCCGGCAGGTCCGCTTCTTCGGTGGCCCCGACACGCGCGAGACCTGGAGCACGTGGCAGGCGCACGGCGTGGACTTCCTGCACACCGACGATCTTCGCGGCATGCAGGAGTACCTCCGCGCGCGCGGGCAGTAGCCACGCCGTCCGGGTCACTCGATCCGGATGCGGATCTCCTGAACGCCCGGCTCGACCTTCACCACGATCACCTCGGGCTCGCGCTTCTTGCGCACCACGCTCACGTCACCGCTGCGCTCGAGGTACGCCGTCTGCACCTGCGACAGGTCCGCGCCCTTCGTCTTCAGGCGCACCGCCTCCTCGAGATCCACCTGGTTGATGTGCGTGGCGCGCATCACGTCCCGGCGCAGCTCGCCGCCTTCGATCAGCACGCGCCGGTGCCCTTTCACCAGGTCGTCGAACCTCTTCGACCGATAGGCGAGCGCGGACATCACCCAGTGCAGCGCGATGAGGAAGAACATCCCGCCGAGCGTCGGATACACCGGCGCCGACCCGTTGATCGCGCGGCCCAGCACCGAGCCCACCATCACCGCCAGCAGTGCATCGAGCGCGGTGTTCTTGCCGAGGAACCGCTTCTTCCCCACCCGCACCAGCGCGACGCCCGCGGCGAAGATCAGCGCGGCGCGGGCGCTCACCTGAAACACGGTGAGCGACTTCGTCTCCACGCCAATGCCGAGCACGCCGTTGATCCATGACAGGACCCCGTCCATACGAGAACGCCTCCCTCCTCCCAACGGTGGAGCCGGGAGTCAGGACGTGCACACGTCGGCAACCGCACGAGCCTCGACGGACGAGGCCCTCGGCAGCCCGGCCGCTTTTGAGCCGGGCCCCTCGTGACAGCCTCAACAGCCTCAGACGTCGAGGTCTTGCACCTCGGTCGCCCGGTCCATGATGAAGCGGAACCGCGCGCTGACGTCCTTGCCGAGCAGGTCGTTGATCGTCCGGTCCGTATCGAGTGGATCGTCGATCGTCACCTTCAGTGCGCGCCGCCGCTTTGGGTCCAGCGTCGTCTGCTGCAGCTCCTCCGGCTGCATCTCACCGAGGCCCTTGAAGCGCATTACCACCGGCTTCGCGTTCCCCTTCACCTTCTCCTTGATGATCCGATCGCGGTCCGCGTCGTCGAGCGCCCAGTGCGTCTCCTTCCCGATGTCGATCCGGAAGAGCGGCGGCTGCGCGATGTAGACCGACCCGTTCTCGATCAACGGACGCAGGTGTCTATAGAAGAAGGTCAACAGCAGCGTGGCGATGTGGTGCCCGTCGCTGTCGGCGTCCATCAGGAGGAAGATCTTCCCGTAGCGCAGCTTGCTCACGTCGAGCTGCGGCCCGATCCCGCAGCCCAGCGCGCTGACGATGTCGGTGAGCTCCTTGTTCTGCGTCACCTTGTCGGTGGAGGCCTGCTCCGCGTTGAGCACCTTGCCTCGCAGCGGAAGGATGGCCTGCGTCTTCCGGTCCCGTCCCTGCTTCGCCGAGCCACCTGCGCTGTCGCCCTCCACGATGAACAGCTCGCTCACGTTGGGATCGGTGGACGAGCAGTCCGCGAGCTTTCCCGGCAGGTTCATCCGGTGGCTGACCGCGCTCTTGCGCGTGACCTGCTGCGCCGCGCGCGACGCCTCTCTCGCCCTCGCCGCGAGCACGATCCGCGCGACGATCGCCTCGGCCACGGTCTTGTTGTCGTTGAGCCACTTCTCCAGCGCCGGCCTCACCACGCCGTCCACCGCGGCAGCCGTCTCCGGGTTGTTCAGCCGATTCTTCGTCTGCCCCTGGAACTGCGGCTCCACCACGTACACCGACAGCACCGCGGTGATGCCCTCGCGGATGTCCTCCGCGGTGAGCGACACGCCCTTCGGCGTCAGCCCGTGGGTCTCGATGTAGTTGCGCACCGCCTTCACGGTGCCGCTCTTGAGGCCCGCCTCGTGCGTTCCACCCGCCGAGGTCGGGATGCCGTTGACGTACGAGCGCACGTACTCCTCGGTGCTCTCCGTCCACGACATTGCCAGCTCGAGCCGCGTGCCGTCCTCGCGCCCCACGTAGAACTGCGCGCCCGGCGTCTGCGGCACGGTGGGCTTGCCGCGGTTCTGCACGAGCTTCGGCAGGTACTCCGCGATGCCGCCGTCGTGCCGGTGCTCCACCGTCACGTGCGGGTGCTGGGTGTGGTCGTGGAAGACGACCGTCATCCCCTTGTGGAGGTAGCTCTTCGCCTCCAGCCGCTCGTTGATGAGCTTCGAGTCGAAGCGCTGCTTCTCGCCGAAGATCTCCGCGTCCGGCTCGAAGGTGATGATCGTCCCCGAGCCGCGCGCGTTGCCCAGCGTCTTCAGCGGGCCCTGCGCCCTTCCGCGCGCGTAGCTCTGCGTGTACCGCTTCCCGTCGCGCTTGATCTCCGCGGTCAGCGTCTTCGACAGCGCGTTGACCACCGACGAGCCCACGCCGTGCAGACCGCCGGAGTGGATGTAGTTGCCCTGCTCGAACTTCCCGCCCGCGTGCAGCGTGGTGAGGATGACCTCCAGCGCGGACTTCTTGAACTTCGGCATCATGTCCACCGGGATGCCGCGTCCGTCGTCCTCCACGCTGATCGTCTTGCCGTCCTTCTGCAGCGTCACCTCGATCCGCGTGGCGAAGCCGTTGATGACCTCGTCCACCGAGTTGTCGAGGATCTCCCACAGCAGGTGGTGGTAACCCGCCGCGTCGGTCCCGCCGATGTACATCGCCGGCCGCTTCCGCACCGGCTCGAGGCCCTCGAGGACCTGGATGTCCTGCCCGCTGTAGCTCCCCTTCTTCGCCGCCATTACTTCTTCTCCTCGGGCAGCCGCACCCACGTGAAGCCCAGGTCCAACGACTTCACCCGGTCGTTCCGGCTCATCTCCCGCCCCTTCCCACCACGGCCACTGACCTCGTACTTCGACGGCGTGACCTCGATCTTGCGGCCCTTCTGCGTCTCCAGCGACAGCGACTGCTTGCGATCGGTGGTGCACATGAACGCGATCACCCGATCGTCGTCGCCCACCTTCATCACCGTCACGCCGCGGCCCGGCCCGGAGAGCTCGTTGATCTCGTCCGCCTTGCACAGCAGCACCGCGGTCTTCTCCGTCACCACCATCACCACGTCGCGCGCGCCGCCGCCGGTCGCCTGCACGTCGATGATCTCGTCGCCCTCCGCCGGCCGCGCATAACGCCTGCCCGCGCGGGTGGAGACCTCCGTGTGCGGCGCCATCCCGAAGCGCAGGCCGTAGCCGCGCGCGCTCACCGCCACCAGCGTCTCCGGCGCCTCCAGCCGCGCATCGAGCGAGTAGCCCGCCACGATCCGCTCGCGGTCGTCGAACTTGAACAACTTGCCCGCCGGCTCGCCGTAGCCGGTGGAGGACGGGATGTCGTTGAAGCGCGTCACGTACGCCGCGCCGAAGTTCGAGAAGAGCACGAGGTTCGAGCGCAGCGAGCCCTCGAGCACCACCATCACCTCGTCCCCCTCGCGCACGCGGGTCTGCGCCGGATCCTTGATGTCGCGCATGCGCTTGATCCAGCCGTCGCGCGTGACGACCACCACCGCGTCCTCGTCGGCGATGAACGCCTCCGGGTCGTACTCGGCCTCGTCCACCGCGCCGCCGACCTTCGTGCGCCGCTTGTCGCCGTAGAGCTTCTTCACCTCCAGCAGCTCGTCCCGCACGATGTCCCAGCGCTTCTTCAGGCTCTTGTTGCCGAAGAGCAGCAGGTCCTCGAGCCGCTTCGCCTCCTTGCGCTTGTCGGCGAGCTCCTCCTGGATGACGAGGATCTCCAGCCGCGCGAGCTTGTAGAGCTTCATCTCGAGGATCGCGTCCGCCTGCTCGTCGGACAGCTTGAACCGCGCGATGAGCTTCTTCGCCGCGTCGTCCTTGCCGTCGCTCTTGCGGATGATCCGGATCATCTCGTCGAGCGCGTCGTAGACCTTCGCGAAGCCCTCGAGGATGTGCAGCCGGCGCTTCACCTGCTCGAGCTCGAACTCGAGCCTGCGCTTCACCACCTGCTCGCGGAACTCGAGGAAGTGCCAGAGCATCCGCTTCAGGTCGAGCCGCTCCGGCCGGCCCACCTCCGGGTTCTCCGGCACCGGCACGAGGCACGTCATGTTGACGTTGAAGTTCGTCTGCAGCGGCGTGTGCTTGTAGAGGTACGCCATCACCAGGTCGGCGGAGGCGTCCTTCTTCAGCTCGAGGACGATGCGCACCTCGCGGGTGGACTCGTCGCGCACGTCGACCAGGTGCGGCAGCTTCCGCTCGCGCACGAGGTCGCCGATCTTCATCACCAGGTTGGCCTTGTTCACCGTGTAGGGGATGGAGGTGATGACCACCAGCTCCGCGCCCTTCGGTCCGGCCTCGTGCTTCCACTCGCCGCGCACGCGCACGCTTCCGTGCCCGTTCTCGTAGATGTCGCGCAGCTCCTTCTTGTTGTTCAGCACGTGCCCGCCGGTGGGGAAGTCCGGGCCCTTCACGTGCTTGAGGAGGTCCTTCGTCTCGAGCTTGCCGCCATGCGCGATGAGGTCCACGCACGCATCGACGGTCTCGCCGAGGTTGTGCGGCGGGATGTTCGTCGCCATGCCCACCGCGATGCCGGTGACCCCGTTGATCATCAGCTGCGGGATGCGGGACGGGATGACGATCGGCTCCTGCATCGAGCCGTCGTAGGTGGGCCGGAAGTCCACCACCCGCTTGCCGATCTCGCTCAGCAATTCGGAGGAGACTCGCGCGAGCCGGCACTCGGTGTAGCGCATCGCCGCGGGCGCATCGCCGTCGAGCGAGCCGAAGTTGCCGTGGCCATCCACCAGCGGGTAGCGCAGCGAGAAGTCCTGCGCCATGCGCGCGAGCGCGTCGTAGATCGCGGTGTCGCCGTGCGGGTGGTACTGGCCCATCACGGTGCCGACGACCTTCGCGCACTTCTGGTACTTCGCGTCGGCGGTGAGCCGGTGGTCGGCCCACATGCCGTAGAGGATGCGCCGCTGCACGGGCTTGAGTCCGTCGCGCACGTCGGGCAACGCGCGCGAGGTGATCACCGACAGCGCGTAGTTGAGGTAGCGCCGGCGCGCCTCCTCCGCGAGCCCCGCCGGCACCGCGCCGCCTTCGCCACCGCCTCCCGCGCCGGGTGATCCGGGGGGTCCGCCCTTCCCGCCGCGGCCACCACCTCCCCCTCCACCACCGCCCCGCGCGCCCTTCCGGCCCGCCTGCTCCACCACGTCCAAAGCCATGATCATCTGTTCCATGCGCCCTCCCTCGGCCACCCTGCGGTGACGCCCCGGACGCCAGAAAAGGCCAATGAAACCGGCCTGTTGGACCCCCTCGAGGCCCGTGTGCTACAGGCCTGATGCGGCCGGAATCTAGCAGCGCGAGATCCGAAGGCAAGAATGCATCCCCGCGATTTGCCTCTGGAATCGGGCGGCGGCAGGCTGACAGAAGAGGTGCCCATGCCCGTCCGTCCGCCCCAGGCTTCCGCGTCCCGTTCGCCGTCCAGCGCGACCGCTTCGACTTCTGCTTCGTCCGCCCTTCCGGTGAACGCCGCGCGAACGAACGGGCACGTCCCGCCGCATCGCGATGACGGCTTCGATGCCTCGCCATCGCGCACGTCGACCTCTTCTGTGGCAACCGTGGCGACGGTGGGTGATCGCCCCGCCTGCGAGGTGCGACCGTTGCGCGTGATCATCACCGGCTACGGAGACTTCGCCGGCGTGTACAACGAAGCGGAAGGCCGGCCGAACCCGTCGGGCGTGCTCGCGCGGAGGTTGGCGGACCTCGGCCTCGCGAACGCGCAGGTGGAGTTCCGCTACCTCGAGGTCACGCACGCGGCGGTGGAAGCCTTCATGGCCGAGGTCCGCGAGAACCCGCCGGACATCATCTTGTCCATGGGCGTGAGCTCCAAGGCGCAGGTGGAGGAGCGGCCGGAGAACTGGAAGAGCGATGCGATCGACGGGCGCGGCAACCGGATCGATCCCGGTCCCATCAGCTTCCGCGAAGCGCCACGCGAGAGGCTCGCCACGGACCTGCCGGTGGACGCCATCGAGCGCGCGCTGCGTCAGGCGGAGGCGGAGGGCACGCTGACCGCGCGCACCGTTCGCACCGACGATCGTCAGAAGACCGGCCGCGAGGAGGACTACTTCCCGGACGCGTCGGCGTACCTCTGCAACTACCTCAACTTCCGGCTGACGGAGACCTTCGGTCAGAACGACGCGGTGACCGCGGGCTTCGTGCACGTGACCGCGCAGACGACGGCCGAGGAGATGCGGGTCATCGCGCAGGCGCTCGTCGATCACGAAGTGCAGCAGCGCAGTGAGAACGCGCAGCTCTCCAACTCGTAGCGCGAGACATGGACGCCAATCGCCGCCAGCAGATCCTCGACGCGGTGACGCAGGTACGCGCGCGGGTGACGGACGCACACGACGATCTCGGGCTGACGAAGGCCGCACCGGTGCTCTCACAGCGCTGGGTCGATCGCCGCCGCCTGCTCTTCGCCGAGGACGCGCTGGCGGTGCTCGAGTGCGCGTTGGGTGAAGAGGCGCTGGACGGACGTGCGCTCGCCGAGACGTTGCACGGCCTGCTCCACCGCGCGAAGGAGCTCGCTCCAGGGCATGGACTGGAAACCGCCGCGCGCGCCGTGTTCGAGGCACTCGCCGAGGGCGATCCCGAGGCGCCGGACGCGCACTGATCACCGCCGTCTTCGCGTTGCTGTCCGCGGACATCAGGCCAGGAAGCGGCGCCCCTTCAGGGACTGCGCTAAGCAGCGGGCCGGCCGATCCATCAGGAGTCCGAACATGTCCCGCCCTTCGCTGCACACCTCCGTCGCCTCGATCTTCGCCGGCGCACTGCTTGCGATCGGCTGTGGTCCTCCGCCCGACGAGAACCGGGTGGAGGAGATCAAGTCGTTGACCGGTGACGCAGCTGCCGGCGCGACGCTCTTCACCGGCAATTGCGCGCGCTGCCATGGCGAGGACGCTCGCAGCGGGAGCGCGGGCGCGGATCTCCCGGCCGTGGCGAACGAGGATCCCGATCGCGCGATCGAGACCATCCTCACCGGCAACATCGTCATGCCCCGCTTCGGCGAGCAGCTCAGCGACCAGCAGATCGCCGACGTCCTCGCGCACCTGAAGGCGAAGTAGCCAGGACGCGCGGGCACGTCCTCAAACCGGACGTCGTCCCGCCCGGGCCTGAGTGCAGCACCGGACGAACGACCTGGCCGATTGGCGCGGCCAGGCCCCGGACGCTTTCTGAAGGCCCCGCTGGGGAACCCGGGTGAGGTGACGAACGGCGCCCGAAAAGTCCTGACTTTCCGCTGGGTTGGCCCTGATCTTTGTCACCCCGGTAGGGTTCCCCAGAGCGCAGCAAAAACAGGCCGATCGGCGCGATCGCGACTCGGGTGCACCCCGACTGTCGGCCGACCGACAGGCAACCGGCCTCCTGTCCCGCTCGGCGCTGGCGCAGGGTCCCGCCCGACCCACCTGTTGCCTCGCCGACCCTTCAATGCCAGCGTCCGCGGAAATTTTCACCACTACGGCACGCGCATCAGCGCCTCGCCGGCCAAGGGGGGACACGGACATGGCCAAGGGATTCCGGAACCTGCTGCTGACGCTCTTCACGGCCACAGCCACGTTCCTCCTCGCGCAGCCCGCCTTGGCGCAGCAGGGCCAGCCCGGAGTGGACTCGGATGGCGACGGGGTGAACGACGCGCTCGACGCCGAGCCCTGCAACGCGAACGTGTCCGCGCGGGTGTACGTCCCGGCGGATCGCGCGTGGGGGATGATGCTCTTCGAGGACACCTGGCCCTCGCGCGGTGACTTCGACTTCAACGACGCGGTGATCGCCTACAACCAGGTGCTCCGTTACGACAGCTCGGCGCGGCTGACCGGCGTGCGGATGGAGCTCTCGGTGATGGCGGTGGGCGCGGGCGCGTTGAACGGACTGGCGCTGCGGCTGCCGAACACGCCGCCCTCCGCGGTGACCTCGCTCACCTCCACGATCGGGGGCGCGGTGCCGGGCCTGCAGGCGACGCTGGATCCGGCCGCGGCCGAGGCGACGATCATCCTCTCCGAGAACCTCCACGCGCTCTTCGGCACCACCGCCACGCGCGAGTACGTGAACACGGATCCCTCGCTGCCCTTGCGCCCGTACGTGGACCTCACGCTGGAGATCGGGCTCGCTCCCGGCGCGAACCTCAGCGCCGCGGACGCGCCCTTCGACCTCTTCATCTTCGACGGCTACCGCGGCACCGAGGTCCACCGTCCCCGCTATCGCGCCACGGCGGCGATGAACGCGGCGCTCTACAACACGGCGGACGACGGCTCGACGACCACGCGCTCCTTCGTGACGACGCAGGGCATCCCCTTCGCCCTCGAGTTCCCCGAGCTGGTGAACTACCCGCGCGAGCTCGCCGCGATCGACTCGGTCTATCCTTCGATCGTCCCCTTCGGCCTCTCCTCCGGGCTGCAGCACGGGGACTACTACCGGAACCTGCAGCCGCAGCTTGCCTTCGGCCTCACCCCGCCGCGCGCGCTCTCGGCGCAGGCCGCCGCGGATCTCTCCTGCTTCACGCCGAACCCGGGCGTGTGCGGCAGCGCGACCGGCACCGGCTCGGTCATCGCGCCGGAGCTCGGGCTCTGCTCGTTCGGCGTGCACTCGCAGCCGGTCGCGACGGGCGGACTGTGGCGCTGGGACTGCACCGGCCACTACTCGCAGCCGACCGCGTGCACCACGCCCGCGTGGGTCTGTCAGCCGAACCTCGCCTTCCCGTGCAGCGTCTCCGGCGGCAGCGGCACGCAGACCTGCAACGGCTCGGGCACGGGCTACGGCACCTGCACCGTCACCGCGTGTGACAGCGGCTTCAACCTGGTCAACGGCCAGTGCGTGCCGCAGGTCTGCCAGCCGGGCACCACGCGCAGCTGCACGGCGAACGGCGGCACCGGCACGCAGACGTGCGACAACCTCGGCACCGCGTGGGGCTCCTGCAACGTGACGTACGGCCAGCAGGTCTGCCCCTGGAACGCGAACCTCTTCCCCCTGTCGTACTCGGCGACGGGCGGTCCGTCGGTCGCGGGGATGACCTTCGACAACCACTGCAACCTCTGGTTCAGCAACAACGGGAACCAGGTGTTCCGCGTGGCGTACAACACGAACCAGATCTCGCTGGTGCACACCTTCCCCAGCCCCACCCGCGGCGCGGCGTATCGCGCCTCGGACGACACGCTCTACTTCGCGGTGATGGATCGCATCTACGCGATGAACCCCTCCACGCGCGCGGTGACGCAGCTGGGCGGCTCCACGGGGACGGGCAGCTGGGCGAACCACATGGTCGTCGCGCCGGCGAACTGGGGCAGCTACGGGAACCAGCTGATCGTCGCGCACTCGAACGGCCGCATCTACGCGTTCAACCCGTCCACCGGCGTGCTCAGCACGGTGGGCACGGTGGGCGGGCCCCTCTCGTCGCTCGTCTTCGACGGGCAGACGCTCTACTTCACGAACTACAACGCCAACGCGGTGCAGGTGATGTCGCCCACCGGCGCGATCTCGAACTTCGGCACCCTGCCCTGTCCGCCGGACGGGATCGCGCTCCGGGCGGGCCAGAGGATCTTCGCCGGCTGCGGCGCGCAGAACCTCCTCTACAGCCTGACGATCCCCGGCGGCGCGGCCACGCAGCTGGCCCAGGTCAGCGGCAACGCCTCCTGGGCGCCGTGGGGGATGATCTACGACGGCAGCGGCGGGCTCATCGTGATGGGCGAGTCGCCCGCGCAACTGCTGCGGTTCGCGCAGTAGCCCTCGAGCCCGGAGTCAGTCCCGGTAGTAGTGGCAGGTGTAGCCGTCCGGGTTCTTCACCAGGTAGTCCTGGTGGCGCTCCTCGGCGGGATGGAAGCGGTCGCTGCGAATGATCTCGGTGACGAGCGGCCGCTTCCACTTCCCGGAAGCGTCCACCTTCGCGCGGATCTCGGCGGCGACCTGCGCCTGCGCATCGCTTTGCGCGAAGATCGCGGACCGGTACTGCGAGCCCACGTCGTTGCCCTGCCGGTCCTTCGTCGTCGGATCGTGGATGCGGAAGAAGTGCCCGAGGAGCTCCGCGTAGCTCACCTTCGCCGGGTCGAAGACGATGCGCACCGCCTCTGCCGCGCCGGTCGCGCCGGAGCTCACCTGCGCGTACGTCGGCCGCTCCACGAGCCCGCCCGCGTAGCCCACGTCCGTTTCGATCACGCCGGGGATCTTCCGCAAGAGGTCCTCCATCCCCCAGAAGCAGCCGCCCGCGAGCACCGCCACCTCGCGCGTTGCGTCGGGCGCCGGCGTGGGCAACGGCGCGAAGAGCGGCACGAACTGCGCGTAGCCCTCCTCCGCGAGCTTCGCCGCCGGCACGAACCTCAGCGCCGCCGAGTTGATGCAGTAGCGCAGCCCGCCGCGATCCTCTGGCCCGTCGTCGAACACGTGGCCGAGGTGCGAGTCCGCCCGCGCCGAGCGGACCTCGGTGCGGACCATGAACCCGCTCACGTCGCGCTTCTCCTTCACGTTGGCCTTCACCAGCGGGCGCGTGAACGAGGGCCAGCCGGTCCCCGAGTCGAACTTGTCCAGCGAGCTGAACAGCGGCTCGCCCGAGACGACGTCCACGTAGAGGCCCTCGGCCTTGTGGTTCCAGTAGGCGTTCTGGAACGGGCGCTCGGTGCCGTCCTCCTGCGTGATCCGGAACTGCTCCGGCGTCAGCGTGCGCTTCAGCGTCTCGCGAGATGGCTTCCGGAAGGCCTCGGGTGTGGAGGGCGCCGCAGCAGAGGCGACGACCGCGCCGAGGGCCGCGACCAGTAAGAGGAGGACCGCCAGTGTCGAGGACGTGCGCATGATCGGGATACGCACGGGCTCGGCAGTCCGTTACAGGGTCATCCGCGACAATGGCGCACGCCCCCTCCAGCGGCGGATACTGGGTGCCCATGGTGAACGGCCGGAACACCTCCGCTGCAGCGCTCGTATTTCTCTCCCTCTTCATTGCCTCGGGTTGCGACAACGAGAAGCCGGTGGAGGTGGACGCGGGCGTCGAGTGCTTCGACGGTCGGTCTGCCTGCGGCACTTCCTGTGTGAACCTCAAGCTCGACGACCGCCACTGCGGCGCGTGCGCGCAGGCGTGTGGCCCGGTGGAGGCCTGCGCGGGCGGCGAGTGCTTCCCCCTCCAGTGTCCGGGCACGCCGTGCACCGCGGCGCAGGTGTGTCTCGACGACCGCTGCGTCGAGCGCACGTGTGTCGGGGTGAGCTGCGCGGCGAACGAGCTCTGCTACGGCGGGCTCTGCGTCCCCACCGCGTGCGGCGCCGGCCCCTGCCCGCCGGGCTCGGTGTGCGTGGACGAGGCCTGCGTGGATCCGGGCTGCGTGGGCGTGACCTGCGCCGCCGGTCAGAGCTGCGACCGCGGGCTCTGCGTCTCGGGCTGCATGCCGGGTACCACCTGCGCGCTGGAAGATCCCTGCGCCGTCGGCGAGACGAGCTGCGCGACCGGGCAGAGCACCTGCGAGCGCGTGGGCGCCGTGGAGCCGGGCCGGACCTGCCTCGACGGTCACGTCTGCGCGCCGGACGGCGGCTGCGTGGCCTGCGCCCAGGGCGAGCCCTGTCCGCCCCCTTCGGAGTGCCTCGTCGCCTCCATCACCTGCGCGAGCGGCGATCCCACTTGCGTGGTCACCGGCCAGCTCACCGCGGGCACCGCCTGTGGCGACGGCGGCGTGTGCGCGCCGGACGCGGGCTGCGTGGCCTGCGTCGCCGGCTCCTCCTGCGTGCCGAACGGCGACGTCTGCCGCGAGGGCTCGCAGTCCTGCGAAGGCGGCGTCGTCTCCTGCGTGGACGAGGGCCCTCAGGCGGCGGGCGCGGCGTGCGGCGAGGACTCGGTCTGCTCTCCCGCGGGCCAGTGCGTGGACTGCAGCGCCGGCGATGCGTGCGACGCGGGGCCTTGCAAGGTCGGCGCGATCGCGTGCGGCTCGGGCGCGCCGGTGTGTGAGGTGACCGGAAACCAGCCCGCCGGCACGGTCTGCGGCAACAACGAGGTCTGCAGCGCCAACGGCACCTGCGCGGCCTGCGTGCAGGGCGCCTCGTGCAGCACCGGCAACCCCTGTGAGCTCGGGGCCATCGACTGCACCGGCGGCGCGCCCGTCTGCGTCGCCACCGGCTTTGCGCCCGCCACCACCGTCTGCCGCGCCGCCGCCGGAACCTGCGATGCGCCGGAGTTCTGCACCGGCGCCAGCGGCGTCTGCCCGTCCGACGCGAAGCTGCCCTCGACCACCGTGTGCCGCGCGTCCGCCGGCACCTGCGATCCCGCGGAGACCTGCACCGGCTCGGGCGATCACTGCCCGTCCGATTCGCTCGCGCCCCAGACCACCGTGTGCCGCGCCTCGGCGGGAAGCTGCGACCAGGCGGAGACCTGCACCGGCACGTCCGCTGCCTGCCCTGCCGACGCGTTTGCGCCCGCTTCGACCGTCTGCCGCGCCTCGCAGGGCGTGTGCGACGTTCCCGAGACCTGCACCGGCACTTCGGCCTCCTGTCCCGGCGACGCGAAGGTGCCCCAGGGCTCCCCGTGCCGCGCGTCCGCCGGCCTCTGCGATCCCGCGGAGGTGTGTGACGGCGCGTCGAATGCGTGCCCGGCCAACTCGCTCGCCCCCGCCGGATCTCTCTGCCGCGCGTCGGCCGGGGCCTGTGATGCGCCGGAGACCTGCAGCGGCTCGTCCGCCGCCTGTCCCGCCGACGCGAAGCTCGGCCCGAGCACCGTCTGCCGCGCGGCCAACGGACCGTGCGACGTGGCGGAGACCTGCAGCGGCAGCGCGGACACCTGCCCGGCGGATGGCTTCGCGGGCGCCTCCACCGTGTGCCGTCCCTCCGGCGGCGTGTGCGACGTGGCCGAGACGTGCACCGGCGCCTCCGCCGCCTGCCCCGCCGACGCGAAGGTCTCGGCCGGCACCGTCTGCCGCGGCAGCGTCGGCGCGTGCGACGTGGCGGAGACCTGCAACGGCAGCGCGAACAGCTGCCCGGCGGATGCGCTCGTCGCGGGTGGCACCGTATGCCGCGCATCCGGCGGCGTGTGCGACGTGGCCGAGTCCTGCACCGGCTCCTCTCCCTCATGTCCCGGCGACGCGAAGGTCGCCGCCGGCACCGTCTGTCGCGCCTCGGCCGGCGTGTGCGACGTGCCCGAGACCTGCAACGGGAGCGCGAACGGCTGCCCGGCGGATGCGCTCGCCGCGGGCGGAACGGTGTGCCGCAGCAGCGCCGGCCCCTGCGACGTGGCCGAGGCCTGCACCGGCTCGTCTCCCTCCTGTCCGGGCAACGCGTTCGCAGCGGCGGGAACCGTCTGTCGCGGCGCCTCGGGCGTGTGCGACGCCGCCGAGACCTGCACCGGTTCCTCCGCCTCCTGCCCCGGCGATGCCTCGCAGCCCAACGGCTCGACCTGCGCCGCGACGTCCTATGGCGCCTGGACCGCCTGCAGCTACGCCTCGCCCTGCGCGAACACCGGCTCGCGCACGCGCACCGTGACCCAGTACAGCTGCTCGTCGTTCACCTGCGGCTCGAGCACCACCACCGAGACCGACACGGCCGGCTGCAACCGGAACACGAACGGGAACTCCTGCGGCACCACCACCGAGAGCAACGGACCGTGCAACTCGCAGTGCGAGCGACAGGTGACCTACACCTCCTACACCTGCAACGCGGGCACCTGCGCCACGGGCACGAGCACCCAGCAGGAGGGATGCTTCGCGCGTGAATCCTGCGGCTCCGGGCGGGTCTGCTGCGAGCCGGGCATCTGCATCAACACCACGCAGCAGTGCCCGTAGCGCACTGCGGCAGGAGCGCTGGGAAATCCGCCGGCATCGGTCATCCGGCGGTTTGCGGGGGTGTGGAGGCGGCCGGTAGCATCCTCCCTGTGCGAGCCTCCCTCACCTCCCTCTGTGTCGCCCTGCTGCTGGCGGCGCCCGCTGCCCTCGCGCAGGCCGCGCCGGCCCCCACGGACACGCGCACCGCGATCCTCCTGCGCGCGGGGGACGCGGGTGCGGAGCGGCTGGCGGGCGCATTGGAGTCGAGGCTCGGCGCCGCGCTCGTCGCCCGCGGGATCGACGTGACGGACTTCGCGGAGCTCTACCCTCCGCCGGAGGGCCCGTCGCTCGCGCACGCGGACGCGCTGTTCGAGGAGGGCCGCCGCGCCTTCGACGAGCTCGACCCGGACCTCGCCCGTCGCAAGCTGACCGAGGCCGCGGCGGTCTACGCGCAGCACCCGGTGGTCACGCGCACCGAGACCCTCGCGCAGGTCTTCATCTATCTCGGCGCCAACGCGCTGATGGAGGGCCGCAAGGAGCGCGCGCTGGAGGCCTTCCGCCGCGCGGTCGTGCTCGCGCCGGGCGTGGAGCCGGACGCCGCGATCTTCGGCCCCGAGGTCGCCGTCGCGTACGCGAACGCGCAGTCCTCGCTCGACGCGCGGCCCACGCAGCAGTTCGAAGTCTCCTCCCTCCCCTCCGGCGCGCGCGTTCGCGTGGGCGGAAAGGAGCTGGGCAGCACGCCGCTGGAGCCGATGCCGCTGCCGCGCGGCCGTCATCACGTGGTGCTCTCGCGTCCCGGTCACGCGCCGTGGGGAGAGTTCACCGACGTGGGCGACGTGCCGGTAACCCTCCGTCCGAAGCTCGAGCCGCTGCCGGGGCTCGCCGAGACCCAGGCTCTCGCCGCGCCGCTGCTCGACGAGACGCAGCTGCAGAGCGCGTCCGGTCCCATGCCAGCGGAGGCCGCCGCGCTGGCCTCGAGGCTCGAGGCGCGCTGGCTGGTGCTGGTGGTCGTCTCCACCGAGGGCAATGCCACGCGTGCGATCGCGTCGGTCTGGGACACCGCCACCGGCAACCGGCTGAGCGGACTGTCCGTCCCGGTGGACGACGCCGACTGGGCCGGCGCGCTGGAATTGTCCGAACGGGTGCGCGCCTTCATCACCGCGCCCCCGCCGCCGCCCGCGGTGGCGAAGAAGTCGTTCGAGGCGCCCGCCCTGCTTCGCCGCTGGTGGTTCTGGGCCGCGGTGGGCGGGACCCTCGCCGCGGGCGCTGGCGTCTATGCCGTGGGGCAGGCAAGCGGCGCGCGCCCCGACTTCGTGGTGCTCGGGGTGCCCTGAGCGTTGAGACCGACCCCTCTGCTATCGTCCGTGAGCCACATGAAGACCCTTCTCCTCGCCCTCCTCCCCGCGCTCGCCCTGGCGAAAGCGCCGCCGCCCCCGTCCTCCGGCCGGATCAGCGTGCTGCTCATCCCCATGGACCGCGGCGCCGAGGCCACCGCCCCTCGCCTCGAGGGCTGGATGATGGAGGCCCTCACCGAGTTCCCCGGCGCGCAGGTGAAGAAGACCGACGAGCTCTTCGGCATCGCCGGCAACGCCGAGGCGGAGGCCTCGCTGCAGCGGGCCGAGCGCGGTTTCTCCGAGAGTGAGAAGGCCTTCGCCGAGACCGACGCGGAGGACGCCGAGCGCAAGCTGCGCGCGACCCTCAAGGAGTACGGCAACGCCGCCGGCGCGATGAAGGAGTGCGGCAACTACTGCGAGGCGCTGGTGATGTACGCCTCCGTCCTCCACAAGCGCGGCGACACCGAGGAGGCGAAGCTCGTGCTGCTCGACCTGCTCGCGCTGGAGCCCACGAAGGAGATCGACGCGAAGAAGATGGGCCGCGAGGTGATCAACCTCCGCGCGCAGGTGGCGCAGAGCCGCAGCGCGCTCTTCCGCGGCTCGGCGGAGATCAAGACCCGGCCCGCCGGCGCGCGCGTGTACCTCGACGGCGAGTTCAAGGGCCACAGCCCCATCAAGCTGACCACGCTGCCGGTGGGCAAGCACCTGCTCCGGCTCGAGCGCCCCGGCTTCCGCCAGCACGGTCAGTTCATCGAGGTCACGCCCGACGACATCGAGGTCCAGGCGGATCTGCAGCCCACCGACGGCTGGAAGCAGTGGGACGCGCAGATGGACAGGGTCGCGCAGGACGCGGCGCGCGGCTCGGGGCAGGCGCTCACGTCCGCGGGCCAGAGCTTCGGGCTCGACCGGGCGATCATCGGCACGGTGAAGGAGGTCGGGGACAACGGCGCCACCGAGATGAGCGTGGGCCTCTTCGATCTGAAGAACGGCAAGCGGATCAGCTCGCGCCGCGTGGTGTACCAGGGCGACGAGTACGGCCAGCTGAAGAGCGAGGTGGGACGGCTGGTGAACGCGCTGCTCAACCAGACCGCCGCCGCCGCGCAGAGCGAGACCTCCAACCGCGCGAAGGATCCCCTCAACCGGGTGAGCGGGATGGAGGACTGGACCGGCGAGGACAAGGGCGGAAAGACGAGCGGCCGCACGAAGAAGGGCGACCCGCTCAACGCCGTCAACGGCATGGAGGAGTGGTAGCCGCGGCGTCCTCCCGCTGACGGCGCGTGCAGAGCGCCCAGCCAGAGGGCAGCCCAGCCGCTAGAGTCGCGCGCGTATGCGCACTCGTGGACTCGCGGCAGCAGGCCTCTTCTTCGCCCTCCTCTGCATCCCGGCGCTCGCGCAGCCGGCGCGGCACCTGGAGGCGGACCCCTCTCGCGGAACGGTGCTGCCGCCGACGACGGTGGCGCTGACGGACCAGGCGCCGGGCGTGCTGGTGAACCCGGCCGCGCTCTCGCAGGTCCGCGCCTTCGAGCTCTACTACCTCTATACGCGCAACGAGGCGCTCACCGAGAACACCCACGCGTTCTACGCCGCGGACCGGTTCGGCGGGTTCCTCGGGCTCGGCGCCGGCGTGGAGTGGGTGCGGCCGCAGGCGGAGGGCGCGTTCCAGGCGCGGCGCCGCACGACCTTCGGGCTGTCGCTCGGCTCGGAGCAGTTCAGCCTCGGCGCGACGACCGGCAGCTTCGGCGCCACCCGCAACGCGTTCCTCGATCGGACCCGGACCTGGGACCTCGGGTTGCTCGCGCGCCCGGGCCGCGCGGTCTCCTTTGGCGCCACCGTGCGCAACGTCAACGACCCCGACGAGACCCTGCCGCCGGAGCTCGTCGGCGTGCGCGCGCCGTACTCGATGCCGAGGACGTGGGCCGCCAGCGTGGGCCTGCGTCCCTTCGGCGACCGGCTGACCGGCGCGGTGGAGTACGCGGCGGTGCAGCGCGCGGGGATGGGCAACGGGCGGTTCACCTATCTGCTGGAGGGCGAGCCCTACCGGGGCGTGCGGCTCGGCGCGGGGTTCTCGCACGGCATCGGCGAGGGCCCGGCGGACGCGGCGCTGCAGGTGGGGCTGACGCTGGACTTCCGGAACCTCGGCGCCACGGTGGCCCACAGCGCGGCGGGTGACCGGGGCACCGCGCAGGTGCTGCAGCTGCGCGCGTCCGCGACCGAGTTCCGCTCGGTGAGCAGGCCGCGCGGAAGGCTGGCGACGATCGATCTGGCGGAGGTGCTCAGCGGAAGTGACAGCACCCTCAGCCTGCTCGGCGTGCGCGAGGCGGACGGCTTCACGCGGCTGACGCGCATCCTCGCGCGGGCGGAGCGGGACCCGGCGATCGACGGGCTGCTGGTGCGCATCGAAGGGCTGCCGGGCATCGGCATGGGGAAGGCGGAGGAGCTTCGCCAGGCGCTCCTCTCCGTGCGCGCGGCGGGCAAGCGGGTGGTGGCTGTCGTCTTCAACGCCGCCGACAGCGACTACCTCGTGGCGAGCGCGGCGGACCAGATCGTGCTGCTCCCGCAGTCGATGCTGATGGTGGATGGCATCGCGGCGAACGTGACCTTCTTCGGCGGAGCGATGGAGAAGCTCGGCGTGCAGTGGGACGTGGCGCGCGTGGGCGCGTACAAGAACGCACCCGACCAGTTCACGCGGCAGGACATGAGCGCGGAGCAGCGCGAGACGATGGAGGCGTGGCTCGACGTGGAGTTCAACCACCTCGTCTCCACGCTCGCGCAGGCGCGGAGCGTGCCGGAGGAGCGGATCCGCGAGGCGATGCGCGAGGCGCTCATCACCCCGAACCGCGCGAAGGAGCTGGGGCTGGCCGATGCGGTGGTGGATCCGGCGGGGCTCGAGGACTGGGTGCGCGAGAACCTCTTCGGCGCCACGCTGGCGGAGAAGTACGAGCCCTTCGGCCCGGTGCGCGGCGAGTGGGGCCGGCGCAAGCGGGTCACCGTCATCCCCGTCATCGGCAACATCGCCGGCGGGAAGAGCCGCGACGAGGGCCTCGGCTTCGCGCAGATCGCCGGCGCGGAGACGGTGGTGAAGGCGCTGGAGGAGGCGGCGGACGATCCGAAGGTGGCGGCGATCGTCATGCGCATCGACTCGGGCGGCGGCGACGCGCTGGCGAGCGACCTCATGTACCGCGCGGTGCTCGCGGCGAAGAAGAAGAAGCCCGTCGTCGCCAGCATGGGGGACGTGGCGGCGTCGGGCGGCTACTACGCGGCGATGGGCGCGAACGAGATCTGGGCCGCACCCACCACGCTCACCGGCAGCATCGGCATCTTCTTCATGAAGCCGGCGCTGGGCGGGCTCGCGAACAAGCTGGGGATCCGCAACGAAACGCTCCAGCGCGGCGAGCTCTCCAACCTCCTCTCCGGCTTCGACCCCTGGACGGAGGCCGAGCAGCGCGCGGCGCAGAAGTGGGTGGATGCCTTCTACAAGGACTTCATCACCGAGGTCGGCGCGTCGCGGAACCTGCCGGTGGAGAAGGTGGACGACATTGCGCGCGGGCGGGTGTGGTCGGGCGCGGATGCGAAGCGGATCGGCCTCGTGGATCAGCTGGGCTCGTTCGGAGAGGCGCTGAGGTCCGCACGCAGGCTCGGCGGGATCGCGGAGTGGGAGGACCTCGAGCTGGAGATCGCCGGCGAGCCCTCGAGCATGTTCAACAGCCTCGGGCGGGTGGAGGCGAAGCTCGGGGTGGCGCCGCCGGCGGTGCTGCTGCGCCCGCTCGACGCGCTGGATCCGGCGACCGGGGCGGCGCTGAGGGAGCTGGGCGTGGCGCCGTCGGTGCTCTTCGAGCCGGGCCTCAAGGCGATGCTCCCCTTCGGCGTGCGGGCACGCTGAAGGACCCTTCGCTGAGAGCCCTTTTCAGTTCCGGAGAGTCTGCTACCTTGCCGGCCCGTCCGCGGTCGGCTGAAGGTCATGCCCCGCAGACACCCAGGCGAAGAGGTGGATTCGGCCGATGAGCGGCCCCGCCCCCAGAGCCTGTCCCACACAGAAGCATCTCCGGGTCTCCGCACTGGCGTCCCGGCGCGAGGGCCCATCCGGGGCCGGCAGGAAACGATGAGCGAGACGACCGAGCACGAGAGCCGCGATCCGAACGACCACGCCCCCGAGGGCGATGAAGGGGACGACGGAGAGGGCGGCGACGACGGGGACGACGGCGACGAGGGCGGTGGCGGAGAAGGTGGCGCCGGGGGCGGCGGCAACGGTGGCGGTGGTGGCGGCGGAGGTCCCGGCGGGCGCAAGAAACGGCGGCGCAGGCGGCGTCGCGGCGCGCAGGTCCAGTTCACGCCCGAGGGTCAGGCCTACCGGATGGTGCAGGGACCGGACGGGCAGATGGCCCAGGTCTTCCTCTCCGCGCAGGAGCTCGAGCAGTACAAGCAGCGCCAGGCGCAGAGCCAGGGGCAGCAGGCGCGCGGTGGGAGCGGTGGTGGCGGAGGCGGTCAGCGCGAGCCGCAGCAGGTGCAGCTCTTGCCGGTGGAGGGCGTGCTCGACACCGACGTGAAGGGCCCCAACGCGTTCCTGCGCCAGACGAAGAAGAACCTCCTCCCCTCGCCCGAGGACGCGGAGCTGCCGAAGAACCTCGTGCAGAAGTTCCGGCTGCGCCCCGGCCAGTACATCAACGCGCTGGCGCAGGGCCGCGGGCCGAAGCCGCTGGTGCAGAAGATCGAGCTGGTGGACGGCAAGCCGTGGGAGCAGGTCGTCCGGCACCCGCACTTCGGCGACCTGACCTCCATCGATCCGGTGAAGCGGATCAAGCTCGAGCACGGCCACCGCGAGCTGGTGACGCGGGTGATCGATCTCGTCGCGCCGCTGGGCAAGGGCCAGCGCGCGCTCATCGTCGCGCCGCCGAAGGTGGGCAAGACGATCATGCTGCAGCGGATCGCCGGTGCGATCGCAACGAACCACCCGGAGATGCACCTCATGGTGCTGCTCATCGACGAGCGGCCCGAAGAGGTGACCGACATGCGCCGCAGCATCAAGGGCGAGGTGCTCGCGTCCTCGTCCGACCGGCCCGCGTCCGACCACCTCAAGGTGGCGGAGCTGGCGCTCGAGCGCGCGCGGCGGCTGGTGGAGGGCGGCAAGGACGTCATCATCCTCCTCGACTCGATCACGCGGCTCGCCCGCGCGTTCAACAAGGAGGTCGACAACAGCGGCCGCACGCTGACCGGCGGCGTGGACTCCCGCGCGCTGGAGCGCCCGAAGCGCATCTTCGGCAGCGCGCGAGCGACGGAGGAGGCGGGCTCGCTGACGATCGTGGGCACCGCGCTCATCGACACCGGGTCGCGGATGGACGAGGTCATCTTCGAGGAGTTCAAGGGCACCGGTAACAGCGAGATCACGCTGGACCGGCTCCTCGCGGAGAAGCGCATCTTCCCGGCGATCAACATCCAGCAGTCCGGCACCCGCAAGGAGGAGAAGCTCTTCACGCACAAGGAGTACGAGAAGGTGCGCAAGCTTCGCCAGATGCTGTTCTCGGTGAAGCCCGTGGAGGCGATGGAGGCGCTGGTGAAGCGGCTGTCGCGCTACACGTACAACGACGAGTTCCTCGACGAGCTGTAGCGCGAGGCGGCGCGGGGCTCACTTCAGGAGGTCATGGCGATGGCGGAGATGGTCTATCGGCGGTTGGGGCGCAGCGGGCTGCAGGTCTCGGTGCTCTCCTTCGGCTCGTGGGTGACGTTCCAGAACCAGCTCGACGTGCAGCGCGCGAAGGACTGTCTCTCCGCGGCGCGCGAGGCGGGCGTGAACTTCTTCGACAACGCGGAGGTGTACGCGGCCGGTGAGTCGGAGCGGATCATGGGCCAGGCGATGCGGGAGCTGGGCTGGGCGCGGCACTCCTACGTCGTCTCCACGAAGTTCTACTGGGGGCTGCACAACGCGCCGAACATGAAGAACACCCTGAACCGGAAGTACCTCGCGCAGGCGATCGACGGATCGCTGGAGCGGTTCGGGCTCGACTTCGTGGACCTCGTGTTCTGCCACCGGCCGGATCCGAACACGCCGCTCGAGGAGACGGTGTGGGCCATGCACGACATGATCGCGTCCGGCAAGGCGCTCTACTGGGGCACCTCCGAGTGGTCCGCGGAGGAGATCCGCGGGGCGTGGGAGATCGCGGAGCGCCACCACCTCCACAAGCCGGTGATGGAGCAGCCGCAGTACCACCTGCTCGAGCGCGCTCGCGTGGAGGGCGAGTACGCGCCGCTCTACGAAGCGCCGATCGGCCTGGGGCTGACCACCTGGAGCCCGCTCGCGTCGGGGCTGCTGACCGGCAAGTACCTGCAGGGCGTGCCGAAGGACAGCCGCGGCGCGCTGCCCGGCTACGAGTGGCTGCAGAAGAAGCTCGTGGACGGGAAGGCGAACGAGAAGGTGCGTCGCCTGATGCCCATCGCCGACGAGCTGGGCTGCACGCTCGCGCAGCTCGCCATTGCCTGGTGCGCGAGGAACCCGCGCGTCTCCACCGTGATCACCGGCGCCACGCGTCCCGAGCAGGTGCGCGAGAACATGAAGGCGCTGGAGGTGCTGCCGAAGCTCACCGACGCGGTGATGCAGCGGATCGACGCGGCGGTGGCGTAGGGCTCGCCGCGCGGCCGGGGCGCGCTACTTGCGCCAGAGGCGGAAGCCCTCCACCTCTTCCATGCGCGCGTCCGTGTAGTCCCAGTGCTCCACGTCCACGTTGTACTGCCCCTTGGCGATGAGCATGCCGCGGCAGTACTTCTTCTGCTCCGGCCGGTTCTCCAGCGCGCGGGACCGGTCGTTGAGCTCCTCCCAGATCCACTGCGGCACGTGGTCGCGCTGGCCGGGGTAGCTGAACCGGTAGAAGACGAGGTGCGCGTGCAGCACCTCCCAGTGCTCGCCGAAGCGCCAGAGCAGGTGCTTCCAGTCCATCTGCTTGCCGCGCGCGAGGATGAGGTGGTTGATGTCCGCGCCGTCGAAGCGCTCGCGCTCGCAGACGAAGGCCTTCGACCAGATGATCTCCTCCGGCGGGGCCACGAGGATCGGCGCGCCGTGGATCACGCCCGGGTTCGCGCGTTCGATCCAGAGGTCGTCCACCACCGCCACGCCGTTGCCGGAGCTGTAGATGAGGTCCGCGAAGTAGTCGTCGCTCGCGTGCGCCTTGGCGATCCAGACCGGGTCGCTGATCTCCGTGCGGAAGCCCGCCTCGCCCAGCGACGAGAGCGCCTGATCGACGTGCTCGCGCTTGAGGAAGATGTCGAGGTCCTTCGTGTCCCGGTAGATGCCCGTGTAGAGGTGCAGCGCGTACGCGCCCGCGACCACGAACGGGATCTCCGCGTTGCGGAGGCTGGAGATCGCCAGCAGGTGCGCGCCGCGTTCGATCGCCGGCCGCTGGTCCGGCTGCATCGGAGGTGGAGGCGGGCTCTTCTTCGCCGCCGCGTGCTGCCCCACCCCCATCTCGCTCCTCTCGTGCGTCACCGTCTCGGTCGGCTCGCTCATGTCCCCTCTCCTCGCCCCGTTCGGCGGAAACCTGTGGGCTCAGGTTAGGCAGCGAAGCAGAAGGAGGCAGGCCACCTGCGCGGCCTGCCTCCCCGATGTGCAGGCGACCAGGCGCGCCTACTGCTGCGTCTGGAGGCTCTCTGCCTCGATCTGCGTCGCCACCGGACGCTCGTTCTGCAGCGTGTAGGACGCGCGGACCTCCGCGCCCTGCTGCAACTCGCCCACCGAGGCCTGGCGGCCGTCGATGGTCACCTTCGTGTTCTGGTCCACCGACAGCGAGAGCTGGCCCTGGTCCTGGCTCTGGATCACCACCTGGTTGTTCGACGCGCGCTGCAGTTCGCCCTCGACGTTCTGGGTCTGCGCGATGGGCTGCGGCTGCGGCTGCGTCGTCTGCGCGTTCGCCTGCTGCTCCTGCTGGGCCCGCTGCTGATCCTGCTGCGCCTGCTGCTGCTGCTGGGCGGCCTGCTGCTGCTGTTGCTGCGCCGCCTGCTGCTGGGCTTCGCGCTGGGCCTGCTGTGCCTCCTCGTTGGACTGCTGCGTCACCTGCGCTGCGCGCTGCCCCTCCTGCTGGGCTTCGTTGTGCGCCTGCTGGGCCTGCTGCTGCGCCTGCTGGGCCTCCTGCTGCTTCTGGCTGAGCTCCTGGCGCTGCTTCTCCACCTCCTGCTGCGCGCTCTGGGCCTCCTGCTGCGCGCTGGCGGCCTGCTCCTGCTTCTGCTTGGCCTGCTCCAGCGCCTGCTGCCCCTTCTCGCGCGCCTGCTGCGCCCGCGCGTAGGGATCGTTTTGCGCCTCACCGGACTGCGACTGCTGCTGCGAGCGCTCGCACCCGCCGAAGACCAGCGCGGCCCCGACCGCGCCCAGCGCGACGGCTCTCTTCCCGATGCCCATGTCGTTCTCCTCCTCGTTGCTGCGTGTGGTGGAGGAAAGCTGGAGATCGACGCGGGCGATGGCCGGTGGCGCCCGTCGGCACGGCAGGTGCCGCTATAGGCGGACGGGCGATCCGGGTAGCATGGCGGGCATGATCCAGGGGCAAGGGCGGTGCCACTACCACCCGCAGCGGGCCGGCCTCGGCGTGTGCGTCGAATGCAGGCAGGTCGTCTGCCGCGAGTGCACCACCCAGTTCGAGGGCATCAACCGCTGCGCCAGCTGCCTGTCGAAGCGCCTCTCCGCCTCCCGCGAGGTCGCGCTCCGCACCGAGTGGACCTTCGGCAACGTGGCGCTCGCGCTCGTCGCCTGCGGCACCCTCTTCGGCCTCACGCTCGGCGCCGCGGCGCTGCTCCGGGACCTCTAGGTGGCCGTCTCCGCCGCAGAGCTCCGGCCGCGAGGTCCGGTGGCGCTCTTCGATGCAGCCGTGCGCCTGTGCGCGCGCTCGTCCGGCGCGTGGGCGCTCACCCTTCCCGGTGGCGCGGCGGTAACCTGGGCGGTGCTGAACCTCGCCGACGCATACAGCCGCGACGGGTCGCTGGTGCTGCCCTCGCTGCTCTTCACGCTGGCCTGGATCTTCCGCGGCGTGTGCCAGGCGGCCACCTGCCATCACCTCGACGCGATGATCGTCGGCGAGAGGCCGGTGAGCGCGCTGCAGTCCTTCCGCGCGGCGCTCTCGCGGCTGCCGAGCATCGTCATCACCAGCGCGTACCTGCCGCTCTTCACCCTCGTCAGCGTGACGCTCACGCTGGGGCTCGGGTACTTCATCCTCGCCTCGCACCTCGCCGGCTGGGCGGTGGTGATGAAGGGCCGGGGACACGCGCTCGCGCTCTACGGGACCTGCGCGCGCATGCTCGGCCCCGCGCGGTCGAACACGGTGACCCTGCGGATGCTCTTCTGGGTGATGTTCCTCGTGGGCCTGAACCTGCACCTCGCGGCGACGATCGCGGTGTACCTCGGGCGCAAGCTCATCGGGCTCGACCTCACCTTCGCGCAGCGGTTCATCGCGCTCGACAACGGCGTGTGGATGGCGGTCGTGGCCGCACTGACCTTCGCGCTCTTCGAGCCCCTGCGCGCGGCGGTGGCCACGCTGCTCCTCGTCGATGGCCGAGTGAGACAGGAGGGCCTGGATCTCCTCGCGGCCGTGGAGCAGTTGCCGAAGCGGAACACGCGCGGCGCGGGACCCGGAGCGAAGCGGACCGCGGCATCCGTGCTCTTCGCCGTGGCGCTTGCGGGTTCGCTGGGCGTGTCGTCGGACGCCTGGGCGCAGTCGTCGCCTGGCTCACCGCTGCAGCGCCTGCAGTCCGCCGCGGAGTCGTGCGGGATGGACGAATCGCTGCGCGGACGGCTCTCGGGGCTGACGGGACTGGAGCGGCTCGGTCCTGCGGAGCAGGCGTCGCTGCGGCGGCTGGCGGACGAGGTCGAGCTCTACGCGGACACGTGGGAGGACTGCGACGGCGCCGAGGGGCGGCTGTGGGGCGCGGTCAGTCTGCTCTCGCGCACGCTGGACGCGGTGCCGGAGGGACAGGTGGACGCGCAGACGCGCGCGCGGGACATCCTCTCGCGGCCGGAGTTCCAGGAGCCCGCCGAGCGCGTGAAGGAGGAGGCGGCCGAAGAAGAGGAGACCGGCGATCCCGACTCGTGGTGGGCGCGCTTCACGAAGTGGCTGGAAGAGTTCCTGGAGCGCCTCTTCGAGGACGAGCCCAACCGCGCGCCGCGGAAGCCAGTGAACTTCGGCAGCGGCATGGGCGCGGCGAACGCGATCGTGATGGTGCTGCTCGGCGGCGTCTTGATCCTCGCGGGCGTGCTGCTCTTCATGGCCTTCCGCAACCGGAGCGGCACCAGCGCGGACGGCGACGTGGAGCAGACGGGTCTCGACGGGTTCCCGAAGGAGGCGGACCCGAACAACGCGCTCTCGCGGCCGCCGGAAACGTGGGCGTCGATGGCGGACGACCTCTCCGCGCAGGGACGCCATCGCGAGGCCGTGCGCAGCCTCTACCTCGCGCTGCTCTCGCGCCTGCACCGCGCCGGCGCGATCGACTACGACCCCACGCTCTCGAACTGGGACTACTTCCGCCGCTTCCGCGGACGCCGCGAGTGGCTGCCGGCGTTCCGCGATCTGACCCTGCGCTTCGACTTCGCCTGGTACGGCGTGGCCGAGGTCTCGCGCGAGGACTACGTCACCTTCCGCGCGCTGAGCGAGCCGCTGCTGCGGCCGGACGCGAACGAGCCCCAGCGCGGTGCGGTCTCCGCGGGACTGGCCCAGGCCATGCCGCCGCCGTCAGCTCCTGGCGGAGGAGGCGAAGCCCGTGGGTGATCGCTTCCCGCTGGTGGTCGTCGGCGGCCTGCTGCTCGCGGCGGTGGCGGGCTCCTACCTCTATAGGGGCGCCAACCGGGGCGGCTTCGCGGACATGGGCTCGACGTGGCGCAGCGGCCCTGACGGCGCGCGCGGGCTCTACGTGCTCGCGGCCGAGTCGGGCCTCGAGGTGGACCGCAAGCAGACGGATCTGGAGGTCATCGAGGAGGGCGAGAACCTCGTGCTGCTCTCGGTGTTCCATCCGGAGACGCAGCTCACCCGCGGCGACCTCTTCCGTGAGGAGGCGACGGACGGTGGCGTCGAGGAGCGCGAGCTGTCGCGGCGCGTGCGTGGCCTCAACGTGTGGAGCGCGCCGGAGCTCGCGGACGAGGAGCGCACGAAGCTGCTCGAGCACGTCGAGAACGGGCACGTGCTGGTGTACGTCCCGGTGGGAGATCCCGAAGACCCGCTGCTGAAGGCGCTCGGCGTGACGCTCATCCCCGTCTCGATCGAAGAGGACGGCACCGCGGTGGAGGGCGTGCGCCACTTCATCCCGCCGCAGCCGAGCCCCTGGACGCTCGGCGTGCAGCGCGCGCAGGCAAAGACCCAGACGCACCTCGGGCTGCCGGAGGAGGCAGTGACGCTGCTGCAGGACGAACAGCTCGGCGCACCGGTGATGGCGGTGGTGCCGCACGGCGACGGCGAGGTGATCGTCCTCTCCGCGCCGGAGCTGGCGATGAACCGGCGGCTGGCGGAAGCGGACAACGCGCAGCTCTGGCTGTCGATCCTCTCCGAGGTCTCGCGCAGCGGGCGGGTGCTCTTCGACGAGTACCACCACGGCTTCAGCGACGACCGCTCGGTCGCGCAGTTCGCGGCGCGCTACGGCCTTCACTTCGCGGCGCTGCAGCTCGTGTTCGGGCTCTGCCTGTGGGCGGTGGCGCTGCGCCGGTTCGGCCGTCCGCGCGTGCCGTACGAAGACGAGCGCGTGGCCGCGACCGATGCGCTCTCCGCCGCATCCCGCCTCTACCGCGCCGGCCGTCACCACGGGCACGCCGCCTCGCAGGTCTCCCGCGCGCTCGCCCGCGATCTCGCGCCGCTCGCCGGACTGCCGCAGAAGGCTGAAGCGGACGAGGTCGCACGCGGCCTCGACACGCGAGGAGAGACCGCGCTCGCCGCACTGATGCGTGAGGTCTCTCACCGCGCGCACGTCGCGTCGTCGGAGCACGACGTGGAGCTCGCCGCGCGAAGGGCCGCAGAGGCCAGAAGACTCATCTACGAACGCCGCAGCGCGAAGAGCGCCGGCCCGAGGACCACCCCATGACGACGCCGCTTCCTCCCCTCCCCGCCGCCGATCCCGGTCTCGCGATGCCGCCTGCCGGGGACCACGCCATCCGCACCGCCGCCGCATTGAGGGACAACGCGCTCGGCCAGGTGCGCAAGGTGGTGGTGGGCCAGGACGACGTTCTCGAGCTGATGCTGGTGGGCCTCGTCGCCGGCGGCCACATGCTGCTGGAGGGCGTGCCGGGCGTGGCGAAGACGCTGATGGCGAAGGCGCTGGCGCGCAGCGTGGGCGCGGACTTCAAGCGCATCCAGTTCACGCCGGACCTCATGCCGGCGGACATCCTCGGCACCAGCGTGTTCGACCTGAAGACTCAGGGCTTCGCGCTCGTGCGCGGGCCGATCTTCACCGACCTCCTGCTCGCGGACGAGATCAACCGCGCGCCGGCGAAGACGCAGAGCGCGCTGCTGGAGGCGATGCAGGAGCGGAGCGTGTCGCTGGAGGGAAGGCACATCACCCTCGCGCCGATCTTCACCGTGTTCGCCACGCAGAACCCGGTGGAGAGCGAAGGCACCTATCCGCTCCCCGAGGCGCAGCTCGACCGCTTCCTCCTCAAGATCGAAGTGGGCTACCCGAGCGAGGAGGAGGAGGACGCGATCCTCACCTCGGTGCACCAGGGCTTCGACGCAGGGAACCTCGAGCGCGCGGGCGTGACACAGGCGGTGACGCGCGAGCAGGTCATCGGGGCGCGCGAGTCCCTGAAGCAGGTGAACATCGAGCCGCAGGTGCTCGCCTACGTGCGCAAGCTGGTCAGTGCCACGCGCACCTCTCCGCGCATCCGGCTCGGCGCGGGACCTCGCGCGGGCGTGCACCTGCTCCTCGCGTCGAAGGCCCTGGCGGCGCTGCGTGGCCGTCCGTTCGTGACGCCGGACGACGTGCGCTACCTCGCGGCGCCTGTGCTCCGTCACCGCCTCCTGCTCTCGCCGGACGCGGAGCTCGACGGCGCGACGACGGCGGACGTGCTGCGCGAGGTCGTGCAGGCGGTGGAGGTCCCTCGGTAATGGTCCCCACGAGCCGCCTCTGGGTGGCGCTCTGCGTGCTCTCCGCGCCGGCCATGGCCGCGGGCTTCCTGCCCGGGCTGTGGAGCGTGGTGCTGCTGCTCGACGCGCTGCTGGTGCTGGCGGCGGCCGGTGACTTCCTCATTGCCCGGCGCGCGAAGCTGGAGGTCTGGCGCGAGCTCCCCGCGAGGCTCGGCGTGGGCATCCCCAACCGCGTCCGCGTGCACGTGGTGAACCGGGAGTCGCGCGCGTTCTTCGTGAAGCTGAAGGACGACGCGCCGGAATCGTTCGAGGTCTCGCCGGACGAGCTCGCGCTGAAGGTCGAAGCGCAGAGCCGAGCGAAGACGGGCTATCGGGCCACGCCGCAGAAGCGCGGCAAGTTCAGCTTCGGCGACCTCCACGTGCGCGTGCGCGGACCGTTCGGGCTGGTGTGGAGCGAGCGCCTCGTGCCGCAGGCGGCGGACGCGCCGGTCTATCCGGACATGCGCGGGGCCTCGCGGCTCCTGCTCTCCGGTGCGGCGCTGGACCTCGTGAACCTCGGGCTGCGGAAGCTGCGCCGCGACGGACGCGGCAGCGAGTTCGCGCGGCTTCGCGACTACGCGCAGGGCGACTCGGTGCGCGATGTGGACTGGAAGGCGACCGCGCGCCGCAACCGGCCGGTCACGCGGGTGATGGAGAGCGAGCGCTCGCAGTCCATCCTCATCTGCGTCGATGCCGGGCGCTCGATGGCAGCGAAGGTGGACGGGCTGACGAAGCTCGACCACGCGGTGAACGCGGCGCTGTTTCTCGCCTTCGTGGCGGTGCGCAACGGAGACCGGGTGGGCCTCGCGGTGTTCGCCGACGGGGTGAAGGCCTACCTCGCGCCGGACGGCGGCCGGAAGCAGTACCGGAAGATCGTGGACACGCTCTACGCGACGAAGCCGGCGCTGACCTACGTGGACTACCTCGGGCTCTTCAAGGAGCTCAACGTCCGCTTGCGGCGGCGCACCCTGCTCTGCCTCTTCACCGATCTGCTCGACGAGGAGCAGGCCTCGTCTTTGGTGCTGCCCATCCGGCGGCTGGCGAAGCGCCACGTGCCGCTGTGCATGACGGTGAAGGACACCGGGATCGTGGAGCTCTTGCGCACGGATCCGCCGGGCCCCGAAGAGGCGTTCAGCCATGCGGTCGCGGGTGAGCTGCTCGGCGAACGCGAGCAGATGAAACACCGCATCGCGCAGGACGGCGTGCAGGTGGTGGACGTGCACCCCGAGGAGCTCTCGCTGGCGGCGGTGAACCGGTACCTCGACATCAAGGCGCGGGGGATCCTCTAGGTGCGGACCGCGCTGCTCGTCATCGACCTCGAGGGCGTGGCGGGGGTCGATACGCTCGGCGCGCTGGTGGCGGGATCGCTCACCTATCCTTCGGCGTGTGCCGCGCTCACGCGTGAGACCGCGGCGGCGGTGCAGGGACTGCTGGAGAGGGGCTTCGACCGCGTGCGGGTGAGCGACAGCCACCGCGCCGGCGCGATGCGGCTGAACGTCGATCCGCGCGGGCTCCCCGAAGGCACCGAGGTGTTCTGGGAGGAGGACGCCTACAGCGCTGCGCTGTTCGAAGGCGTGAGCGCCGTCGCCTGCCTCGGCATGCACGCGCCGGCGGGAACGAAGGGCTTCGCCGCGCACACCATGGACGTGCACTGCGGCTGGTCCCTCGGAGGCCGCGCGCTGTCGGAGACGGACATCGTCTTCGCGCTCGCCGCGGAGCACGGCGTCCCGGTGCTCTTCTCCTCGGGCGATGACGTGCTCGAGGCTTCGCTTCGGCTTTCGCGCGGACTTCGGAGAGGAGGCGCCGCGTTCGTGCGCACCAAGCGCGCGGTCGGCAACCGGCAGTCGGAGTCCTTGCCATTCAATGAAGCGGCCGAGGCACTGCGGCGCACGGCGCGAGCCTGTGATCCCGTCGATGCACGCGGCCTCGCGGGCGAGCCATTCCCGCTGACGCTGGAGCTCTCCTTCAAGAGCGCGTGGCAGGCGCAGCTCGCGTGTGACGGGGGCGCCGAGCGGGTGGATGCGCGCACGGTCCGCGTGCCCCTGACCGCGAGCACGGACGCCTTCCGCACCGTCTACGACGAGGCCCGCCGGCTGACCGCGCTCTCCAGCGCGCGGCTCGGCGAGGCCATTCGCGGGATGCCGGGGCTCCAGGGCTTCGAAGAGGACGCGACCTCGCTCGTCGCGCGGCCGCTGCATCCGGCACCGCAGCGCGACACCGCGGCACGAGCAGCTCGCGCACTGGAGGCGTTCCTCCGGCGCACAGACGGAACAGAGGACTGGCAGCTCGCCGATCGCGCGATCACGCTGCACATGCTCGAAGGGCACGCGCCGCGATTCTTTGAGCAGCACGCGCTGGCGCCGCAGCTCTCGCGCGCGGTGGAGAGGCTGGCGCTGCTGCCGCGAGACTTCCCGCAAGGGCTCGACCCCTTCGCGGGCATGGCGCGGCTCGATGCGCTCTACCTCCGGCACGTTCGCGGTCACGCGTTGTCCGCGGACGCGGTGGATGCGTCAGCGCTGCGCGACTACGTGATGTTCGGCTCCTTCGCGTTCGGGCGACTGTGGGGCTGGCTGATGTCGGAGCTCGCGGGCCGCGCCGGATTGCTTCCGCGTGCTGCGCACTCACCGCGCGTGCTGCGTCAGACGCGGCGCGAGGACGACCTCTACTGGGTGACGCACCTCTTCCTTCTCGGGACCGACTACCTCGCGCGGCCGCTGCCGAAGGACGTGCTGCTCGCCGAACGCGAGGAGCTGCTGCTCGCGGCGGAGTGGCTCGTGCGCGGGCGTCAGGTGGATCTCGCCGCTGAAGCCACCTTCGTGTTGCAGGCCGCGGGAGAACATGCCTCCGCCGAGCACCGGGCACTGCTCTCGCTGCTCTCGGCGAACCAGCGTCGTGATGGCACCGTGACCGATCAGAGCCGCTCGCCTTCGCCGGACGCTCGCCAGCTCGCGCACTGCACGGCGGCCGCATTGGTGGCCTTCGCCGGCGCCGGTGAGAGACGCGAGACGCGTTGACACATTTGTCGAAACAAACGCGCTGACACACTGCGCCAATGGCCTTGCATGTGTTCGCGAGGGCACACGCTTGCGCGCCGGCCGATTCGTCGGGCCGATCATCGAGCGTGGTAGAATGTGTCTATCCATGTCCGCGCACGGCCCCGACTCTCAGGAAGGTGCCCCCGATCCGATGCTGGGAAAGGTGTTGCACGGGCGGTTCTCGATCCTGGAAGTGATCGGGAAGGGGGGAATGGGCCGGGTCTACAAGGCGGTGCAGGCGCCGCTGGACCGGCTGGTGGCACTGAAGGTCCTCAACCCGCACTACGGCGGCGGCAGGGATCCCCAGTTCCACAAGCGCTTCTTCCTCGAGGCCTCGCTCACCGCGAAGCTCCGCCACCCGAACACCATCACCGTCATCGATTACGGGCGTACCGACGAAGGCATCTTCTACATCGCCATGGAGTACGTGGAGGGCCAGACGCTCGCACAGGTGCTGGCGGCCACAGGTCCCATCGCGTGGCAGCGCACGCTCGACATGGCGCAGCAGATCTGCCGGTCGCTGCGTGAGGCGCACAAGCTGGGGATCATCCACCGCGATCTGAAGCCCGCGAACGTGATGCTGCTCAGCAGCGAGGCCGATCACGACACGGTCAAGGTGCTCGATTTCGGGCTGGTGAGGCCGCTCGAGCAGAGGCCGGACGCGGAGATCACCCAGGGCGGCGTGATGCTCGGATCGCCGCTCTACATGGCGCCGGAGCAGGCACGGCACGTGGCGGACGTGCGCAGCGACATCTACTCGCTCGGCGTCGTGATGTACCAGATGCTGATGGGCCGGCCGCCCTTCCAGACGAAGGACCCGATGGAGGCCATCCTCCAGCACCTCAGTCAGAAGCCGCCGCCCTTCTCGCAGGTGCGGCCGGACCTGCCCGTCCCCGCCGAGGTCGAAGCGATCGTCATGCGCGCGCTGCAGAAGGAGCCGGCGCAGCGCTACCAGACGATGGACGAGTTCCTCGAGGCGATCCGCGGCGTGGGACAGTCGCTGCTCGGAGGAAGCGGGACCTACACGGATCCGCGCATGCCGGCGGTGAGCGGGCCGCGCTGGAGCATGCCCACGCCGCCCCCGCTGCCGCAGCCTGGGAGCCCCACGCTCGTCACGCCGCCACCGACGACGCCCTGGCCCGCGACACCGCCCGGCACGCCTCCGCCCCTCGCCCAGCCGCCCTTCGCGCGGGCTCAGGAAGACGGAGCCTCGGTGTCGGTGGTGCTCGACGCGGACGAACCGCGGGCGCGCCAGACAGCGCAGAAGCCCAGTGCGACGAACGCGAAGGTCCTCTTCGCGGGCACCTTCATCACCGCGGTGGCGCTCGGCGGTGGCGCGATGTGGTGGCTCGGACGGCCCGCGGTGCAGCCGGCAGCAGTGGCCGTCACCGTGCCTTCGGCTCCGCCTTCCGCGCAGCCGGTGCCCGAGCCCGTCGCTCCCGAGCCGGCGGCGCCCGTCGCCCCCGTCGTCGCGGAGCCGGTCGTGCCGGAGCCGGCCCTGCAGGTGGAGCCCGCTGCGGCGGCCAACGTGCAGTTCGTCGTCACCTCCGATCCGGTGGGCGCGCGCGTCTTCTTCGGTGAGTCGGATCTCGGTCCCGCGCCGGTGCGCTTCGAGGTGCCGGCGGGAAGCAACGGCGAGGCGACCGCGACCGTGAAGCTCACGCTCGACGGCTACCAGCCGAGGACGCTCACGGCGAAGGGCAGCGGACCGCGCGTGGAGCTGAACGGGAAGCTGAAGAAGAAGGCGGCGCGAGAGCCGAAGGAAGATCCCTACAAGGACGATCCCTACCAGTGAGTCACAAGAGATCCGGAGCCCGGGGCGGTGGGTGGGTGGTGGCGTGCGCGATCGTCGCGCTGGTCGTCCCTTCTGCAGCGCGGGCGGACACGCGGTTGGAGGCGCGTCGTCACTTCCGATCCGGGATGACCCACATTCAGCAGGGCTCGTACGAGCAGGGCATCCGAGACCTCGAGCGGGCCTACGAAGCGAAGCCGCACCCGAACGTGATGTTCAACATCGCGCGCGCCTACCAGGACTGGGGCAAGCACGCGGAAGCGGTCACCGCCTACCAGCGCTACCTCGCCGCCAGTCCCCCGGATGCCGCGACCGTGCGCCTCATCGTGGTGGAACTGGAGCGCACCATCGCGCAGAGCCAGTCCACGGCTCAGGCGCAGGCTCAAGCAGCGGCGGGGACGAAGGCCGGAGCTGCAAACGGCCCGACCCACTCGAGCGCGGCAGGCGAAGGGGCGGCAGGCGAAGGCGCGGCTGCGAATCCCTCCTCCGCCGAAGAGCTCGCGGCACTGCAGCGGCTGGCGGCACTGACCGAGCGGTTGGAGAGCGCACTGGCGCGCGCGGAGGCGATGTCGGCGCCCGCCGAACCGGGACGCAGCTCCACGAACGCGGGCCCCGGCGGGATCGCGACGAGCGGCGCGGAGGCCTACGCGCTGGAGACGCCCGCCGACGCAGCGCCATACGAAGAGGTGGTGGTGACGACCGCGCGGCGGGCGCAGTCCGCGACGGAGGCGCCCTTCTCCACCACGATCATCACCGGCGAGGACCTGCGGCTCTCCGGCGTGGCGTCACTGGTGGAGGTCCTCCGCCGCGTGCCCGGCGCCGAGGTGATGCAGATGGGCGTGGGCAGCGCGAACATCAGCTTCCGCGGTTTCAACCAGCGCATGAGCAACAAGGTCATCGTGCTCGTGGATGGCCGCAGCGAGTACCAGGACTTCCTCGGCCTCACGCTCTGGTCCTCGCTCCCGGTGGCGCTGGAGGAGATCGAGCGCATCGAGATCATCCGCGGCCCGGGTTCGGCGCTGTACGGCGCCAACGCGGCGCTCGGCGTGGTGAACATCATCACGAGGCCTCCGGGCACCGGACCTCGCAGCCAGTTCGCCTTCACCGGCGGAAGCCACAGCCGCGCCTCGGGCACCTTCCTCGCGTCCGGCGGCGAGAGCCGGCTGCGGTACCGCGCGTCGGTGAGCTACGACCAGTCGGACAAGTGGAGCCGCGACTACGCGGACGGTCGGCCGGACATCGCCTCCACCCATGCGGACTCGTCGCTGGCGTTGCAGGCGGCGCGCGCGAACCTCAACGCGACGTACGCCTTCGACCGGGACACGCAGGTGGGCGTCTCGGGCGGCGTGAACCGGCTCTTCACCGAGATCTATCCCATCGGCCTGCTGCGCAACTACACGCTGGACGGCGTCTCCGCGTACGCGAAGAGCGACGCGCAGCTCGGGCCGGTGAAGCTGAAGCTCTTCTGGAACCACCTCTCCGTGGTGTCGCAGCCGCAGTACGAGCCCATCGGCGCGCGCTCGCTGCAGACGCAGGTGAACAGCAACGTGTTCGACGCGGAGGCGCTCTTCTCGCGCGCGTTCGAGCTGGGCGGCACTCACCAGTTCTTTGCGGGCGTCTCCGGCCGCGCGAAGCGGGTGACGTGGGACTACCTCGATGCGTCTCACGCGGAGGAGCACGCCGCGCTCTTCCTCCAGGACGAGTGGCGCATCGTGAAGCCGTTCCGCATCGTCGCCTCGTGGCGCGTGGACCGGCACCCGCTGCTGGATGGCGGCAAGCCCGGGTACGCGCAGTCTCCGAGGCTCGGCGCGGTGTGGATGCCCGTCGAAGGGCACGCCTTCCGCGCCTCTGGCGCCAGCGCCTTCCGCGAGCCCACCTTCCTCGAGAGCTACACCGCGGTGCGCGTGCCCATCCCCGGCGTGCCCGGCGCGTCCGCCCTGACGAACGGCAGCACGGAGCTTCGTCCGGAGCGCGTGGTCGCGTACGAGCTCGGCTACCGCGGCGAGGCGGTGGGGCTCGGGCTGGAGTGGGATCTCTCGCTCTACCAGAACGAGGTGAAGGACCTCATCGCGCTCTCCTCGCTGCGCCCGCTTCCGGCGGACGAGGCGTGGGACCCGCAGAGCGGCACCTTCCTCCTCGGGCGCTCGCAGTTCCACAACGAGCCGGCGGTGTACACGGCGCGCGGCGCGGAGCTGGGCCTGCGCTACTCGCCGGTGGGCCGCGTCGATCTGCGCGCCTCCACCGCGTTCCAGAACATCACCGCGAAGGACCTCCCGGAGAACACCGCGTGTGGTCCCTGTACGCAGGCGCCGGCGCTGAAGCTCTACGGCGGCGCGACGTGGCGCAGCCCCATCGACGTGGACTTCGCGGTGGAGGGCGCGTGGCAGTCGGCGACGACGTGGATCGAGCGCGAGCCGTCGCGTGCGGATCCGACGGTGATCGAGAACAAGGCGAACCCGCTGCCCGCCTACACCGTGCTCAACGCGCGCATCGGCTACCGGATGCTCGACGAGCGCCTGCTCTTCAGCGTCTCCGGCACGCACCTGCTCGGCGCGCACCAGCAGCATCCGTTCGGCAACCAGGTGGAGCGCCGCTTCTTCGCGACCGTGATGGTGACGCCATGAGCCGCCCGATCCTGTTGGCCGCGTGCTTGACGGTAGGGCTGGGCGCCGCCACCGCGTGCGAGCCCTCGCCGGTAGTGCCCACCGCGGACGAGCGTCAGAACAGCGAGTCCTCCCGCATCGAAGGCCAGCTCATCGTCGCCGGCACCGCGCGCGGCAACGCGGTGCTCCTCCTCTTCGCCGCCGAGCGCCCGCCGCCGCCGCAGGGAACGGGCAGGCCCATCGCCTTCACGGTCGTGCGCTCGGAGGCGATCTTCGGCGCGCAGAAGGACGACGCGACGCACACCGGCCCGTTCACCGCGCCCTTCGCCTTCGACCTCGTGACCGAGGGGCGTTACCTCGTGCGCGGCTTCATCGACCGCGAGGGCTGCGTCCCGAACATCGGCTGCCGCAAGTCGGACTTCCTCCCCTGGTTCGGCGTGACCTCCGAGCCGAACGCCGGCGACGTGGGCGGCGCGGCGGTGGATCCGGTGACGCGACAGTCGCGGGTGATCGAGATCGCGCGCGGCGAAGACGGCGCGCTGAAGGCGGCCACCGACGTTCACGTGAGCTTCGCGCAGACGGAGACGGTGCCGGTGGACCGGCCTTCGTTCCGCGTGGTGGGCAGCCCGACGCTGGACCTGACCGCGCCGCTCTCGCTCTACAAGCTGGTGTCGGAGCCGATCGATCAGGGCGTAGTGAAGCAGACCGCGCCCGCGTTCCTCGTGCGCTGGGTGGACGACGACGCCGACGGCGTGCCCGACGACGCGAACGGTGACGGCGTGCCGGAGGTGTGGCCGAAGCTCTTCGTGCGCAAGCTGTCGGACGGGGGCACCGGCCTGCTCGACGAGAACGACCTCGACAAGGACGGCGTGCTCGACGAGACCGGCGAGGACTACGAGCGCGCCGACGGGAAGAAGGACGGCCTGCCGGACGCGGTGGTGCTCGCCGCGGGGCTGCTGCCGGATCCCTTGCTGCCCCTGCTCACCAACGAGGACGGCACGCCGAAGATGACGCCCGTTCCCGTCAACGCGCTGGACTTCGCCATCCGCCCCCTTGCGCTCGACGCGCGGGATCCGAAGGCGCCGGTCCCTCTGAAGCGGGTGCCGCCCGGACGCTACGCGGTCATCGTCCTCAACTTCACCGGCCAGAGCTGGCGCGTGCCCAACGACCTCTCGCCCCTCATCGCGGAAGGGGCCGGATTGCCGCAGGTGGAGAGCCAGGCCTTCGTGCTCGAGGTGAAGTAGCGCGTCGCCTCACAATTCTGATGCGCCCGACCACGCGTGCCTGTGACGCGCGCGCCGGGCCGGAGCGTGTGTTCCCTCTGGCGGAGCTTGCGGCACGGGCGTTGCTCAATGCCCGCCGCATATGCACCTACCGGGAACTCCCCACTCCTCGCGGCACCTGCTGAGCCTTTTCGCGTCCACCCTCCTCCTCACGCTCGTCGCGTGCGCGAATCCAGAGCCGGATCCGGTCACTTCGATCGACGGCGGCAGTGACCCCGTGATCGACGCCGGCACCGACACCGACGGCGGCACGGAGTCCGACGGCGGCCTCGACACGGACGGAGGCAGCGACACGGACGGTGGTCACGGCAGCTTCACCGCCACGTTCGAGCTCCAGTTCGGCACCGCGCAGGACGACGTCCTCAACGGTGTGGTCGCCGCCGAGGACGGGACGGTGTTCGGCTTCGGCTTCGCCGGCGGTTCGCAGGACAAGGAGAATGACGGACCGATCGGAGCGGCCGATGCCGTCGTGGTGAAGCGCGCGCCCGGAGCCGCCGGCGTGCAGCAGTTCCGGCTGTCCTCCGCGGGCAACGCCACCGACAGCTTCGAGTCGGCGCTGATCGAGGACGGGACGCTCACGCTCGTGGGACGAACGCGCGGCGCGTTCCCACCGGCCGTCAACGCCGGCAAGTTCGACACGTTCGTGGCGAAGATGGGCGGTGAGGGGACGTTCGCCTCTGGCGTGATGCAGTTCGGAGACGAGCGCTCACAACATCCGCGCAACCTCCTCCGCACGTCCAACGGTGGGCTCGCCGTGAGCGGGTACAACGAAATCTACGTCCCCACGAACTACGTCGAAGCGTACGAGGATCCGACCCTCGCCTTCCTCACCGGCAGCGGCACGGCCGAAAGCCCCTGGGCCATTGGACGCGACCTCCGCTTCGACACGCCGATCACCGACTTCGCGCTCGGCGCGGTCGCCGCGAAGGACGATTCGGGAGACGTTTTCGTCGCGCGCTACCACAGCGGGGGAACGAAGCGCGGCGCGTGGGTGATCCGCTACTCGCCTTCGGGTGACGTGGTCTGGGAGAGGATCCTCTCCGGTGGCCTGTACGACTCCGCCAACGCGCTGGCGATCGCGCCCACGGGAGAGCTCGTCGTGGCCGGCTCGGGCTTCCGCAAGTTCGTGAAGAGCTACGGCGGCCAGGACGTGTTCGTCCTCTGGCTCGATCCGGTGACCGGCGAGATCCTGCGCTCGGCTCAGGCAGGAGGCACCGAAGCAGACTGGACCCACGCGATCGCGGTGGACGCGCGCGGTCACGTGTTCGTCGCCGGCTACACGCTCGGTGACGTCGCTGCGTCGAACAGCGGAGAAGCCGATCTGATGTTGCTCGAGTTCGACGCCTCGGGCGCGTGGGTTCGCGGATGGCAGGACGGCACTGCAGGTTGGGACGAGCTCGCGGGCATCGCGCTCCTGCCGTCGGGCGAGGTGGTCGTCACCGGAAGCACCACGAGCGAGTTCGTCGCCGGCCAGCGGGTCGGAGGTTGGGATGCGCTGATGCTGCAGCTCGCGCCCCGGTGATGCAGCGTTCGTTGATCAGGGAGTCGGCTGGACGGAACCCACCGTTCCGGCCGGCTCCCTGCCGCTGCCGCGAACGTTGCGCGTGCCCGGGTCACGTCCACGTCCCCGGCCCCGGAAGAAGTCGGAGAGCAGGTACGCGTACACGCCCAGTCCGAAGAGGACTGCGAACCCGATCTTGAACCAGGCCGGAATCTTCGGCGGGTGGATCTGCGAGATGGTGCCTTCGATGATCCCGGCGACGATGAAGATGAGCATCGTGCCGAGGAGGAGCTTCACCGCGAGCAGCGCCTCCTTGCGCAGCGCCATCGGCCTCGGCAGTCCCTTCGGCGCCAGCAGTCCACGCGCGATGACGAAGCCCGCTGCGCCGGACACGGCAATGGCGGTGATCTCCGGGATGCCGTGCGGAAGGATCCAGGCCCAGAACCAGTCGGCCATGCCCTTCGCCGCGTACACCTGCGCGAGCGCGCCGAGGAATATCCCGTTCCAGAACAGCAGCATCGCGGTGCCGATGCCGGCGGTGATCCCCAGCGCGAAGCAGAAGAACGCGACCTGGATGTTGTGCGTGAAGAGAAACGCGCTGAACGCGGCCTGTTCGCCCACGTCCGCGACCTCGCCGTCCGCCTCGCTCTTCGCGCGCTCCACCGGGTCGAGCTTCAGGTGCTCCGCCGGCACGAGGTAGTGCGCCGCGTGCGGGTCGAACACCATGCCCAGGTAGCCGAACGACGCGCCGCCGAGGAACAGCAGCCACGCGGCGACGAAGGGCCGCCACTCCTGTCGCATCAGCGAGGGAAATCCGCGGGTGACGAACGCCAGCGCATCCCTCACGCGCGGCCGCTTCCCCGGATAGGTCACCGCGTACGCGCGGCCGACCAGATCGTTGAGGTAGTCGCTCACCTCCGCCGAGCCGCCGTGTGCGCGGATCCAGAGGAGGTCCGAGGACGCGCTGCGATAGAGCCGGGAGAGCAGCCGGGCGTCGTCGAGGGTCAGCTTCTTCAGGCCCTCGTTCTGGGCCTTGTCGAGCAGCCGCTCCAGCGCGCTCCAGCGACCGCGCCGCTGCTCGATGAACTCGGCGATCTCCATGGGCCGCCGACCTTAGCGCAGAAAGCGGATAAGGTCGGACCGCATGCAGACCCAGGCCGGCACGCTCGACGGTGCGCACAAGGTCCTCACGCCCGAGTACGTCGAGTTCGAGTTCGTGCTCGCGGGCCTCTACTCGCGCTTCCTCGCCTGGCTCGTGGACGGCGTGATCGTGCTCGTCGTCGCGTGGATCGCGCTCTCGCTCGTGGGCATGGTGTTCGCCTTCGTCCCCGGGTTCGCCAGCGCCGCCGGCTTCGTCACCTGGTTCCTCATCGAGTGGGGCTACGGGATCACGCTCGAGACGCTCTGGTCCGGTCAGACGGTGGGCAAGAAGATGATGGGCCTGCGCGTCATCCAGGAGAGCGGCGTGCGCATCGGCTTCTGGCAGGCAGCGCTGCGAAACCTCGCGAGGCCCTTCGATCGCTTTCCCATCCTCTATCTGGTGGGGGGCACCGTCGCGCTGTTCTCGAAGTCGCACCAGCGGCTCGGTGATCACATGGCGGGCACGCTCGTGGTGCGCGAGCGCAAGCTGAAGATCCCGTCCTCCGTGGAGCACCCCGAAGGCGAGACGAACCTGCTCAAGGACGGCGAGTTCCTCGCGCGCGCGTTGAAGCTGCCGGCGGAGGATCAGCAGGTGCTCTTCGCCGCCGCGATCCGGCGCGAGGAGCTGGGCATGGACGCTCGGCTCAAGCTCTTCGCCGCGCTCAGCGAACGGCTGCAGACCGAGCACGGCTTCCACAAGCCGGACCACCTCTCCGACGAGAAGCTCGTCCTGCTGGTGGCCGCGGCAATCGTCGCGCAGCGGCGCAAGCCGGGACGCGCCGTGCCCACCGCGCAGCTGGTGCGGAAGACGGGATAGCGCTCAGAACCAGGCGCTGAAGATCACGTTCCCGTTGAGGGAGGTCTGCAGCGGCTGGTTGAGCATCACGTAGAAGTTGTACTGCCCGCGCGCGCCGATGCTGAACGAGTCGGTGAGGAAGTAGTCCACGCCCACGTAGGGCCCGAGGCCGACGAACTGCGTCGCGATCTCGTAGGCGAAGATGTGCAGGTAGGTCAGCTCACCGCCGACGTACGGGCGCAGTCCCTCCTCGAGAAAGAGGTAGCGGATGCCCGGCCCACCGGCGACGGCGACGACCTGACGTCCGGTGAGGTCGCGGAGGATCATCCCCTGCACGCCCGCCGACCACTCGAAGCCGGACTCGATGTAGCCGGTGTAGGCGAGCCCGAGCGGAAAGCCTGCGTCCAGTCCCGCGGCCTCGTTGAGGTGCATGTAGCCGAGCGACAGGCTCACGCTGCGGTTGGCGAACTGGGCCTCGGCCTGCGAGGGGGCGAGCGCGGCGGCGGCGAACACCAGCAACATCACGGAGAGGCGGGTCATGGCGCGCCGCATCCTAACGGCACTGCAGGCAGGTAAGCCCACGGAAACAGCCGGGATCCCATGCTAAGGTCCCGGCGCCATGCCGCTTCGCCTTCGTGCTGCGTTCATCGCCCTGGCAGTCTCCGGCGCCCTGGGTTCCGTCGGGTCCCTCGGCTGCGTCACCACTCCACCGGTGCACGAGCGCGCGCTGATCAACGCGGAGCTGTGCGCGCAGTCGCTCCAGGCGGACGACCTCGTGAAGGCGGAGGTGTACTGCGACCTCGGGCTCCAGTTCTCGCCGCACTACGCCGACCTGTGGGTGAACAAGGGCCTCATTGCCATGAAGCGGGCCGACTACGAGCTCGCGAAGAAGCACTTCATCAAGGCGCTGCGGCACAACCAGGAGCAGGCGCAGGCGTACCTGAACCTCGGCGTCATCTATTTCATGGAGGGCAAGAACGGGAACGCGCACGACAACTTCCAGCGCGCGTTGAAGGTGAACCCGGACTACCTCGAGGCCCGCTACAACCTCGGCCTCACCTTCATCCGGCTGAACGAGCTCGACAAGGCGCGCAAGGAGTTCCGCACCCTCATCGCGCTGAACCCGCAGCTGGCGGACGCGCACCGCGAGCTGGGCGTGATCGAGGCCATCTCGTCGAACTGGGAGACCTCGGTGGAGCACCTCAAGCGCGCCACGGAGCTCGATCCGCAGCACGCCAACGCCTGGCTGGATCTGGGCGGCGCATACCTCGAGCTGGCGCGCTTCTGCGAGGCCACCGACGCGTTCAAGGAGTGCGTGCGCGTGAACGAGAGCGACGCGGCCTGCCGCAACAACCTCTCCATCGCCACGCGCAAGTGCACGCTGATCGATCCGGAGCTGAAGCAGGTGCGGGACACGAACTCGGCGGAGCAGACGCCGCGCGCGCAGTTCGAGCTGGGGATGGAGTACCGCCAGCGCGGGCTCCGGCGCGAGGAGACGCAGGCCTTCCGGCGCTGCACGCAGCTCGACGGGAAGAACGCGCGCTGCCACTTCGCGCTCTACGAGATCTACGCGTCCGAGGAGAACAAGCGCGACGCGCGGAACGCCTGCCGCAACGTGGTGAAGTTCGCCGCCGCCGAGGAGATGGGCGAGCAGATCGCGACCTGCGAGCAGTACCTCGGCCAGGACACCTTCTAGAGACAGGGAATGGCAGTCAGGCTCACCGTCAGACAGCGCTCCGAGGCGGGCGGCTCCGAGAAGGGCACCGAGGTGCTCCTCGAGGACGACGTCATCACCATTGGCCGCGACAAGGCGTGCCAGGTGGTGCTGAGCCAGATGGCCGTGTCGCGCAACCACGCGCGGCTGACGAAGGACGGCACGCTCTTCTTCGTCGAGGACCTGGGCAGCGCGTACGGAACGACGGTCAACGGCAAGGCGCTCCCCAAGGGCGAGAAGCGCCTGCTGCGCAACGGGGACACCATCGCCATCGCGCAGTTCGACGTGAAGTTCGACCGCGTGGCGGACGCGCCGGCGAGCCACGGTTCGGAGAAGACCTCGTTCATCGCGCGCGGGCTGGTGAAGGACGTGATGCGCGGGCTGGGAGCCGGTGAGGCGCCCTACTTCCGCTTCATGAACGGCCCGCGCGAGGGCCAGCGCATCGAGATCAGCGACGCGCAGGAGCTCATCGTCGGGCGGGAAGACGGCGTGGACGTGGTGCTGAAGGACGACCTCGTGTCGCGGCGCCACGTGAAGATCCGGCGCGACTGGTCGGGCACGCACGTCGAGGATCTCGGCAGCCGCAACGGGATCAAGGTCAACAAGAAGAAGGCCACGCACAAGACGCTGCGCGACCGCGACGAGGTCGAGATCGGCGGGACGCGGCTGCTCTACCTGGACCCCTCGGATGTGCGCGAGACGCCGCTGGTGCTCGGGCAGGAGGAGGAGTCGCCGGCCGCGGAAGAGCCCGTCCGTGAGGTGAAGCCGGGACGCAGGGAGTCTTCGTCGCGCGCCATGTCCGCCGCGCCCGCCACCGTGCAGCGTGCGCCTGAGCCTGAGCCCGAGCCGGAACCGGAGCCTGAGCCCGAGCCGGTCGCGCAGCCCTCCGAGGAGAACGAATCCCTGGACGAGTCCGCCTCCGCCGAGGACGACGAGGGCGGCGGCTACGGCGACGAGGAAGGTGCCGCGGACGGTGCGGGCGCCGTGGACGACGGGCAGGAGGACGAGGCCGATCCGGACGACGGAGAGGACGAGCCCGCCGGTGCCGGTGGAGGACTCGCGGCGAAGGCCGCCGGCGGCGCCGGCAACATCGTGCTGGTGGTGAAGGATGTCCGGAAGCTCGTGCCCATCGCGCTGCTCAGCGTGGTGGTGCTGGGCGTGCTGGCGATGATGATCGCGCTCGTCGCCGGGGCCTGAGTCGGCCTACCGCTCGAACTGCTGCGCAAAGAAGCCGTTCATCATGTCGAAGGCGCGCCGGGAGACGCGTGCGTCGTACATGTTGCGGCCGGGCACGTTCGCGTTCTTGTCGGTGAAGCTGTGCACCGCGCCGCCGAACTGGACGAGCGTCCAATCCGCACCGCTTTGGCGCATGTCCGCGACGAAGGCCTCGAGGTCCTTCGCGGCGACCGCCGGATCCTCCGCACCGTGCAGCGCGAGGATCGGCGTCTGGGGCTTGCCCTCCCACTTCGCCGCCGCGTCGAGGCCGCCGTGGAAGGAGACGACGCCACCCAGCGCCGCGCCGGTCTTCGCCAGCTCGATCACCGCGGTGCCGCCGAAGCAGAAGCCGATCGCGCCCACCCGCTTCGGATCGAGCCCTGCCCTCTTCGCGCCCGCGTCGGCGAGGAAGACCTCCAGCGCCCGCTTCGTGCGCGCGCGCATCAGCGCCCGATCGCCCTTCACCGCGCCCGCGGCCGCCGCGGCCTCGGTGCGGTCCTTCGGCCGGACGTCCTTGCCGTAGAGGTCGGCGACGAAGATCACGTACTGCCGTCCCGCGACCTCTCGCGCCTGCGCGAGGTTCTCCTCGGTGATCCCCATCCAGTTCGGCACGAGCAGCAGGCCGGGCCGCGGCGCCTTCACCGCGTCGTCGTAGACGAGGACCCCTTCGAACTGCTTGCCGTCGTGTTCGTAGGCGATGGGCTTGTTCATGGGGCGGGCCAGAGCGGCAGTGCCTCCTCCGAAGAGGAGGGACGAGAGCAGAAGGAGGGGGCCGACGGAGCGGGAGCGCATGCCGGCACCATAGCGGGCGCTAGACCGCCGGCCCCGGAGGAAGCTGCGCGGCGGGAGCGCTCTCGATCTCGACGTTGTGGAAGTTCTCGCAGGCCTTCTTCGGGCCCAGCGAGTACGGCAGGCTCCGCAGCTCCTGGCAGAGCTTCCGCCAGAACCGGAGCAGCGTCCCGGGCGGCGGAGGCTCCGGCAGCAGCGGCACGAGCTCCTTCACGTCCACGAAGCGCGTGGGCGTGGGGCCGATTCCTTCGAAGTCGTGCGTGAGGTGCTGGGTGCGCGCGCTCACCGCTTCCGGCAGTCCGGACGCGAGCGCGTCGGTGAGCAGCACGTACTCGTCGATCGGCACGTCGTTCTTCAGCATGCGGTGCACGAGGATGACGTCCATCCCTGCCAGCTCCGAGTGGCGCTTCACCCGCTGCTCGGCGACCTGTCCCGCGTGCGCCACGAACTTGAGGCGCAGGTTGATCACGTTCACGCACGCGCTGCAGTTGCACATGCCGATGGACGCGATCTGGCTGCGGCGCTCGTGGAAGGCCCGGTAGATGGACGGGATCGTGGAGGTGATGAGCCCGTTCCCGTTGGCCGTGCTGATCGGCGCGTAGAGGAACGCGGCGTCACCCTCGAGCTTCGCGAGCTTCAGCGGCCGCGCGGCGTCGATCACCGCCTCGAGCAGCTGGCTCACCGTGTCCTGTGCGTGGGCGAGCGCGAACGTGTGCTCGCGCATGAACCGCGTGTACCCGCCGATGTCCGCGATCACCAGCAGCGCTTGATGAATGGCCACGCGCCGACGCTACCCGCGCCGTATTCCGCCCGCCAGAGAGCGATCCCTCGGCCTCCCGCACAGCGGCCAGGCACAAGGGGCACCACATGAAGTGGGAAGCACCCTTTCACCATTCGAAACATGCAGTATATTTCATGCGCCGCAGCGATCGTTGGAGGCCCTCGCTTCTCCTCTTCCAGAGCGACCGGCCGGGCTTTCGTCGCGCGGCGCGTCGTCCGGTTTCGCTTCCGGTTGTGGACAAGACCGGTACCCTGCCCGCGCTTCCGCCCGACCCACCCGGGCCGCCGTCGAAAGGCATGACCATGCACTTCCGCCACCGCGCCGCCGGCGCACTCGTCCTGCCCGTGCTCGCGCTGCTCGCTGCGTGTGAGAAGCCCGAGCCCCGCGCTCCGATGCCGGATGCACCGCGCATCCAGTCCTTCGCGCCCGACCGCGCGGAGCTGCTGCCCGGCGAAGCGACCGCGCTGCGCTATTCGGTGACCGGCGCCACCTCGGTGAAGGTGCTGGGGATGGGCGGCGAGGAGCTCGACCTCACCGGCGACGCCGCGACCGGCGAAGTGCAGGTGCAGCCGGATGAGACCGCCATCTACGTGCTCCGCGCGGAGGGTCCCGGTGGCCGCGCCGCCGCGTTCGCGCAGGTCGCGGTCGGCGAGGCGCTCCGCACCGCGTTCCTCGTGGCGGTGCCGCCTGAGGTGGAGCCGGGTGACTCGGTCGATCTCGCCTGGTCCGCGCAGGGCGCGCGCGCGGTGACGCTGCGCGACGACGCGGGCATGAACACGGCGCTGGACGGGCAGCGCGGCGTGGTGACGGTCACGCCCACCGCCTCGCGCGTGTACACGCTCTCCGCCACCGGCCCGGACGGCGCGGTGAAGACGATGACCGCCGAGGTGAAGGTGCGCCCGCGGATCGATCTGCTGACCCTCGCGCCCGGCGTGGCGCAGGTGGGCGAGGCGGTGCAGGTGCGCTGGCAGACCAGCGGCGCGGACACGATCGTCGTCGAGGAGGCCACCTTCGGTGAGCTCTTCCGCACCACCGACCCCGCGGTGGCGCAGGGCGACCAGTTCGAGTGGACGGTGCCCGCGCAGGATCCGAACGGCCTGCCGCTGATCGACGGCTACCGCCTGCAGTTCACCGTCCGCGTGCGCTCCGAGAGCACCGGCACCGAGCTGACCCGCACCTTCGTGCGCCACATCGGCCACGGCCCCTCCATCCTCCTCTTCGAGGCGCCGGAGTTCGCCACGCCCGGCCGTGACGTCCTCTTCTCCTGGCGCGTGACCGGCGCCGAGCGCGTGCAGCTCTTTGCCAACGGCCTGCTCGTGTACGAGCCGCGCGGCTCCGATCCCGACGCGCTGGCCGTGGGCGCGGCGCAGCTGAAGGCCCCCATCGGGCCGACGCGCTACGACCTCGTGGTCGAAGGGTTCGGCGGCGCGACCGCCACCGCGTCGAAGCTCCTCGACCTCGTGGGTCCGCCGACGATCACCGGCTTCAACCTCAGCGCCTTCGTGCTGGATCCGGGCGACGCGGCCACCGCGACGTGGACCACGCAGGGCGCCACCGAGGTGCAGATCCGCGTGAAGAACGGCCCGGTCGTCTACTCCTCGAAGAACCCGGTCACCGTCGGCAACGGCTCTGCCGCGCTCTTCCCCGGCACGCCGACGACCTACGTGCTCGACGCGATCAACGCCGCCGGCGATCTCGCGAGCTGCGAGCTCAACGAGTGCGAGCGCACGGTGAACGTGGTGAACCGCGCGCAGGTGACGGTCACGCCCGCGCACCCCACTCCCGGCCAGACGGTGACGGTCGCGTGGGACCTGCCCGCGCCGGACCTGCAGGAGGTCCTCGGCGTGGTGACGGCGCAGCCGGACGTGATCCCGATGAGCGGCCAGTTCATCGACCTCAAGAACATCTCCGCCTCGCGCGAGCTGCTCTTCGCCACCAGCGACGACGACGTGTCCACCCTCCCGCAGTGGCTCGCGTTCCGCTTCCCGTTCGCCGGCCAGCTCCGCAACACCTTCCACGTCTCCACCAACGGCTTCCTCGCCTTCGATCCGCCGCAGCCCATGCCGGACAACGCGGTGCTGCCTTGGAACCCGGATCGCTCGAGCACCGGCGCCGGCACCCGTCAGTGGCTCCCGGCCCTGCTCGCGCCGCTGTGGGACGACCTCGAGCTCGGCAGCGGCCGCGTCCTCTTCCACGTGGAGGGCAACCAGTTCCCGCGCACGCTGATCGTCCAGTGGGACGGCGTTCACCTCAAGGGTGACGGCGACAGCGAGCTGACCTTCCAGATCCAGCTGCTGGAGAGCGGTGAGTTCCACTTCGTGTACGGCACGCTCGACGGCGGCTCCGCTCCTTCTGCGGACGGCAGCGCCACGGTCGGCGTGCACGCGGCAGAGGTCGGCTTCGAGTCCGCCTTCTCGGTGAACGAGACCGGCAAGATCTTCGAGGGCGCGCAGCTGCACTGGTTCAAGCGCGTCACGCCTCAGGGCAGCTTCACGCTCCCGGCGGAGCGCTCCACGCGGCACACCTTCTTCTACCGCCGCAACGACGGCTCGGTGATCACGCTGACCGCGCCGGTGATCGTCTGGGGCGAGAACGCGCTGCTCGTCAGCGAGGCGATGGCGGCCCCCACCGCGCAGAAGGGCCACTGGGTCGAGCTGGTGAACACCACGCCCGAGTCCATGCCGCTCGAGCACGTGGAGCTCGTCGTCTCCTCCACCGGCATGCGCTTCCCCTTCCCCGCGAACATGGAGCTTCCGGCCGGCAAGCGGCTGGTGATCGGCGCCTCCGACGACGCGATGGAGAACGGCGGCGTCACCACCGGTCTGGTGATCGAGGGCCTCACGCTCGCGCACACCGACGAGGTGCGCGTGGAGGTGAACAACCTCGAGATCTCGAAGCTCGCCTGGACCGACGCTGCGCCCGGCCAGTCGGTGGAGCGCCTCCAGCGGGTGATCACCGACGCGAAGGTGGACAAGGTCTGCCCGCGCACCGCGACCTACGGCGACATGGCTGAGAAGGGCACGCCCGGCCTGCCCGCGGAGCCCTGCACCGACTACCTGCTCGAGGCCATCGCCTGGAACCCGGCGGACATCCTCGGCAGCGGCAAGGTCGCGATGCAGACCTTCCTCAACAACCCGCGCTGGGTGACCGCGCCGCTGGAGCACCCGGTGACGCTCTTCGGCCGCGCGTACGAAGAGGTGATGATCGCCAGCCACGGCTACGTCTCCTTCGACTTCCTCCCCTGGCCGCACCAGTCGGGCGGCGCGATCAACAACTACTCCTACTCCGCGGACCGCGCGCCGAAGCCCACCCGGCCCAATGCGTCAATCGTTCCCTACGGCGCCGGGTGGTGGATGCACACGCAGGCCGCGGCGCAGCGCGCGGACCTCGCCATCGTGTGGCGGCGGATCGCGCCCGGTGAGCAGGGCCCCGGTTCGAAGGGCGAGTACGTCTTCCACTGGAACCGCCTCACCCACCTGAGCGACGCCACCTCCGGCAGCGCCACGCGCTCGGATGCCACCTTCCAGGTGCGCCTCTTCGACGACGGCGTGATCGAGTTCCACATCGGCCGGATGCAGGACGGCAGCGCCGCCTCCGTGCAGGGCCTCAGCGACGGGCTGCTCGGCCCGTCGTGGATCGAGAGTCCGTCCGGCACCGAGGCGCTGACCGTCAACCTCGCGAGCCGCGATCCGGGCCTCCGCTCGTTCACCGGCTTCCGCTTCACGCCGTCGGCAGCGCTCGCGCCCGCCCCGGCCCCCGCTCCGTAGAGAAAGAGGACCGACACCATGTCCACGCACATCAGCGGGTCCCGCGCCCTCCTCACCCTCATTGCTCCGGTAGCGCTCCTCGCGCTCACCGGTTGTCCGAAGACGCCCGAGCCCTTGCCGCCTCCCGCGGATCCGGCGCCGCGGATCGCTCTCTTCACCGCCTCGACCCACGAGCTGCCCGAGGGCGGCGCGGTCACGCTGCGCTGGGAGACCGAGCACGCGCAGTCCGCGCAGATCGTGGACACGCGCCAGGGCGCCATCTCCGGCTCCGACACGCTCAGCGGTTCGATCGAAGTTCAGGTCACCCAGACCTCGCTCTTCATCCTCACCGCGCAGGGCACGCGCGGCCGCACCGACACCGCGGTGGTGCAGGTGCGCGCCGGTCCCGGCGACTCGGAGATCCTCTTCGTCGCGCAGCCCTCCGTCATCGCGCGCGGTGAGCCGGTGACGCTGGCCTGGGCGGTCAGCCGCGCGGACGACCTGCGCATCACCGACGCGGAGGGCAACGCGCTGGACCTCGGCGGCCAGGGCGCGGCGGGCTCGCTCACCGTGAACCCGGACGAAGACTCCACCTGGACGCTGCACAGCCACGGCCGCACCGCGACGGTGGATGTGCGCCTGCGCCCGGACGTCACCCGCTTCGACGCCACGCCGAAGGGCGCGGTGCGCGGCCAGCCGGTGACGCTGACGTGGGAGACGACCTCCGCCACCCGCGTGCGCCTCGAGGACGGCGAGGGCCGCCCGCTGACGCAGACCGAGGATCCGGCGGAGGTCGCGAAGGGCACCTGGAGCTTCGACGTGGACGTGAACGAGGACCGCAACAAGGTCTTCAACTTCCGCCTCTTCGCCGAGGGCTCCACGTCCGAGGCCGTCACCTCCGTTCCGCTCGCCGTCTACATCTCCGGCCAGAGCCGGGTGCAGCAGTTCGACGCGGCCCGCTACGTGCGCGCCGGCCAGCCGTTCACCGTGTCGTGGCGCACCGTCGAAGCGGACCGCGTACAGCTGCTCGCGGACGGCGAGGTCATCTACGAGACCCTCGACGCGCGCTCCGCGGAAGTGGGCAGCACCGAGCTTCAGCCGCTGACGAAGCGGACGCTGCTCACGCTGCGCGCCACCTCCGTGCGCGGCGGCTTTGCCGAGGAGACGAAGCCCGTTTCGCCGGTGGGCACCACCCAGGTCGTCTCCGTCACCGCCACGCCCTCGACGATCACGCAGGGCGGTGAGCCGGTGACGCTGTCCTGGAACCTGCCCAGCGCGCGCCGCATCCGCGTCGAGCACAGCAGCGACGGCACCGTGTTCAACGGCATCGGCGACGAGCTCGAGCAGCACGCGATCACCCTCTACCCGAACACGACCGGCACCTACACCATCGTGGCGGACAACACGCTCGGCGATGAGGTGCGGCCCACGCAGGCGGTCACCGTGCAGCAGCCCGCGACGTGGCAGCTCTCCGGCACCGGCCCGGTCTTCCAGGGCTCGGAGGTCACGCTGCGCAGCCCCATCCCCGACACGCAGCTCATCGGCTTCAGCCACGGCGAGGTGGACGTGGAGACGGTGGCGGACGCCTTCATCGACATCGAGCAGACCGCGACCCGCTCCGGCACCACGCCTCCACTGGACGCGCTGAACATGCAGGTGCGCCTGCCCTTCGAGTTCTGGATGTGGGGCGAGCGCGTGCAGGGCATCTTCTCCGCCTTCACCGACGGCGTGCTCGTCTTCCAGCCGTACGCGCGCACGAAGAACGTGCCCGCGCCGATCCCCAACCTCACCCACGAGCCCAGGCTGGTGGCGCCCTTCTGGGCCGACCTCGAGTCCGCCTCCGACGAGACCACGCTGTCGTGGGAGGTCCTCGGCCAGGCGCCGGAGCAGCTCCTCGTCGTGCAGTGGTCGGGCATGCGCGTGAAGGGTCACCCCACCTCGCGCGTGAGCTTCCAGGCGCAGATCAGCCAGACCGGCGTCATCCGCTTCGCCTACCGCGACGTGGAGCTGCCGCAGGGCGTGACCGCGACCATCGGTGTGCAGGGCCCGATGCCGGGGCTCGGCGTGTCGTACCCGTCGCTGCCGCAGAGCGACACCATGCTGACCTTCTTCGGTCCGCGCACCGAGGTCACCTTCTCGCCGGATCGTCACGGCCACCACGCGGGCTTCGTCGCCATGCCGGACGGCCTCATGCGCGTGGACGCGGAGCTCGAGCGCTTCGTCTCCGTCGGCCAGCTCGCCGTCACCGAGGCGCTGCCGCTGCCGCACAGCTCGCTCGGCGAAGTTGGCCAGTGGGTGGAGGTGCGCAACGACTCGCGCGTGGCAGTCGATCTCGAAGGCTTCGTGCTCGAGACGCCGGCCGGCACCTACACGATCCCGGCGAACACGACCGCGCAGCCGACGATCGTCCCCGCCGGCGGTCATCTCCTCTTCGGCGGTTCGAAGAACGCCACTGAGAACGGCGGCGCGCCGGTGCAGCACACGTGGGCCGCGCCCTTCGCGCTCGAAGGCACGCCCGCCGCGCTCTCCTGGGTGGCGCTGAAGGACTCGAACGGCGCGCTCTGGTCGGAGCTCACCTTCGCCTCGCCCGTCGAGGGCCGCAGCGTGATCGGTGATCCGAACGGGCTCGTCCACGCCGGCGACGTGCAGACCACGCCGCTGCGCGGGATCAGCTGCACGGGCACCGGAAGCTTCGGCGATCCGCTGCTCAATCAGGTGGGCACGCCGGGCGCGCGCAAGGGCTGCTTCGGCTACCGCATGGAGCGCCGCGAGCCGTCCTTCCGCGACATCTCGCTCACCGGCAACCGCCTCGGCACCGGCACCACGTCCGCCGCGCACGTGCCGATGCTCCAGCACCTCTACGGCTCGCCCACCGTCGCCTTCGGGCAGCCGGTCACGCAGCTGGGCATCTCGCGCAACGGCTACGTCACCTTCGACGCGCCGGTGGTCGTCGCCTCGCCCTATGTGGCCGCCACGCTCTCGCCGGGCGCGACCACGCCGAACCGCACCGCCGCGCTCTTCGGCCGGGCGCTGAACTTCGGCGCCGTCACCTCCACCGGCGTCTACACGCAGCGCCTCGAGGCGAACGAGGATCCGCTGAACCCGGTCGCGCACTGGATCGTCCAGTGGCACCACCTCGCGGGCACCTCGACCAGCAGCACCTCCGAGGACCTCAACTTCCAGCTGAAGGTCTTCGACGACGGCGTGCTCGAGTACCACTACGGCCATCTCTCCAGTCACGACAACACGCTGACCGGCCTCGGCTTCGGCGTCGTCGCGTGGCTCGAGGGAGACAACGACGTCGCGCTGCCCATCTCCGTGCAGCGCGCCGGCATCCGCCCCCACACCGCCTTCCGCTTCATCCCCGAGTAGGGCCCGAGGACCACTGCCATGAACCTGCGACTTCTGCTTCCGCTCGTCGGCGCCGCGCTCCTCGGACTCACCGGCTGTCCGTCCGAGCCCGAGCCCCCGCTCGTCCCTCCCGCGCCGCCCACCATCGTCTCGTTCAACGCCACGCCGGAGACGGCGACGCCGGGCGGGACCGTCACCCTCGCCTGGAAGGTGGAGGGCGCCCAGACGCTGCGCCTCGAGCGCGTCTCCGGCGGCCTCTCGCTGGACACGATCCCGCTCGAGGGCGAGCACACCGTCACCATCGAGCGCGACGAGGTCTTCGTGCTCTCCGCGCGCAGCGAGGGCGGCCAGGACGTGCGCGCGCTCCGCGTGGGCACCGGCGGTCCCCAGGGGCTGCTGATGCTCGCCGCCTCGCCCGCGCAGGTGCGCGCCGGTGAGCCGGTCACCCTCATCTACTCCGGCCCCGCCTCCGCCACCGGCGACGCGGCGCTGCGGCTGGAGAACGACGAGGGCGAGACGATCCCGCTGCCCGCCTCGCACACGGGCACCCTCACCGTCATGCCGCGCTTCGACACCACGTACACGCTCCGCGGCGCCGGCGAGCAGACGACCGCGCAGGTGGCGGTCTCGCCCGCGATCCTCTCCGCCACGCTCACCCGCGACCCGCAGGAGAACCGCCGCGTGACGGTGAAGTGGGAGGCCGGTGGTGCGGAGCGCATCACCGTCCACGCCTCCGGTCGTGGCGTGCTCGTCACCGGCGACACGCGCGCCGAGGTGGCGTCCGGTCAGCTCGAGGACGTCATCCCCGCGTCGCTCGGCGAGGACGCCACGCAGGTCTACACGATCACCGTGGGCAAGGGCCCTGCGCAGGCGGTCCGCGAGGTCTCCTTGCGCGTCGGTGGCGAAGTGGCGATCGATTCGTTCATCGTCCCCGAGCTCGCGCGCGAAGGCGGCGAGGTGGTGCTCACGTGGAAGACGCGTGGCGCCTCGCGCGTGCAGGTCTGGAAGGGCGACCAGCAGCTTCGCGAGGCAACGTCCGCGGCGGAGATGCGCGATGGCGTCCTCGGCGTTCCCGCGCCGGACGAGGAGACGGAGTACGAGCTCCGCGCCATCAGCTCGCGCGGCGAGGTGGTGACGAAGACCGGCAAGACGCGTCCCATCGGCCCGGTGCAGTTCGTCACCTTCGAGGCGGACAAGACGCTGGTCACCCAGGGCGGCGAGCCGGTGGTCCTCACCTGGGACGTGACCAACGCGCGGCGCATGCGCATCGAGGCCGGCGCGCTGACGGGCGCGGCGCAGAACTACAACCTCCGTCACGTCGTCCACGAGCTCGTGGGCCCCGCCGCGGAGAAGGGCTCGATCACCGTCTATCCGAACGAGGCGACGATGCAGTACCGCTTCACCGCCGACAACACGGTGGGTGACTCGGTGCCCATGGTCAGCCGCAACGTCACGGTGACGGCGCTCTCCGGCGTGAAGACCTGGCCCGAGTCCCTGCCGCGTCCCTCCTCCGGTCCGCGCCCCGAGGCGACGCTGGCGCAGGACGCGTTCCCCGGCGCGATCGCCTACGAGGGCTTCCCGAACGTCGCGCGCAACGCGGCCGGCGCGGAGTTCGTGGACATCCGCGGCGTGGGACAGCTGCTCGAGTTCACATCCACCAACCTCGACCAGGGCAACTTCACGTACCTGCTCCCCGAGCCGCTCACCCTCTTCTCCTTCGGCAACCGGCTGCAGGCGCAGACGCGCGCGGTGGTCTCCACCAACGGCTGGCTCACGGTGAACACCACCGGCACCGCCAGCCAGGGCCCGCGCGACAACGACCAGGGCCTGCCGTCCAGCGACTGGAGCTCCTCCACCGCGCCGATCATCGCGCCCTTCTTCGACGACCTCATCCAGCTCCCCGGCATCACCCAGGTGCACGCGCACGTGGGCGGGCTCGGCGAGGATCGCCGGCTGATCGTGCAGTGGTCGGACATCGTGAAGAAGGACTCGCCGGAGAGCCGCCTCACCTTCCAGGCGCAGCTCTACCCGAGCGGCAAGGTCGTCTTCGCCTACCAGAAGCTCGACGGGCTGCTCACGCTCGACGCGACCGTGGGCGTGCAGGCGCCGGGCAACCTCTCCGCGCTGCTCGCGCCGCAGCACCCGGCGGCGGGTGACACGTACACCTTCTTCGGCCGCACCGCGCAGCCGGACCCGTTCGAGGTCCCGTTCAACGGCTACTTCGGCCGCGTGATCTTCCCCGACGGGTTCATGGAGGTGAACGCGATGCCCACCATCCTCCCCGGCGTCACCTCGAGCACCTACAACGCGTTCGCCATCACCGAGGTCAACTTCGCGGGCGGGCCCGGCACGACGAACGGCCAGTGGGTGGAGGTGACGAACCTCACCGGGCAGCCGCACAACCTGCGCGGCTGGTCGCTCGACTTCGGGCCGCAGCGGCGGCACACCATCACCACCGACCTCGTGCTCCCGGCGGGGGGCCAGCTCCTCTTCGCGCAGACGGCGGACGCGGATGACGGCCTGCCGGTGGACCACGTGTGGGGCACCGCCATCGGCATGTCCCCGCTCGAGGGCCAGGTGTCGCTCAGCTCCGGCGGCCACGCCTACTCGACCGTGTCGTGGGTCCTCGGCGAGCACAAGGGCCCGGGCGTCTCGCTCCGCTTCGAGCCGAAGCCGCTGGCCACCCACCTGCTGTGGAACTCCTCGACGACGGTGCTCGGCCTCGACTGCTTCGGCGACACGCCGTATGGGACGAAGGGCCAGCTCGGTACGCCGAAGCTGCCGGACAACGGCTGCTTCCCCTACAGCTACCAGGCGGCGGGCCCCGGCACCTTCGTGCCCCTGCGCGGTAGCCCGACCGCGACTCGGCTGACGATCACCAACGCGCGCGGTCAGGGCTTCACCGCGAACCTCCCCTTCCCCGTCCGCGTCGGCAGCACCGTTTCCGACCGGTTGACGATCATCTCGAATGGTTTCCTGACGCTCGACCCCATCGTCTGCAACATCGCGACGAGCGGCTGCTTCACCTCGAACCCGTCCACCCCGTCGCCGACCTCCGAGCCGCGCGGCGTGGTGGCGCCGTTCTGGGACGCGCTGAGCGGGACCTCCGCCACCCCGCGGATCTTCTGGGAGGCGTTCGACCCCGACGAGACCCCGGGGACCGGTGACGAGTACGTGCTCGTCTCGTGGGAGACGATGTCCATCTACTCGGCCACCACCTCGAACACGTCCGACCTGAACTTCCAGGTGAAGCTCACGCCGCACGGCACGGTCGAGTACCAGTTCGGCGGCATGACCGCGTCGGGCACCGCCTCGTACGTGAACCAGTCGCTCGGCAACAGCGCCACCACGTGGCTCGAGGAGCCGGGTGGCCGCGCGGCGGTGCGCGTCAACGTGAACAGCACCAGCGCGCCGGGCATCGCCCCGTTCGGACGGCACATCTTCACCTGGAACCCGTAGCGCTTCTGCTCTGAGTACGACACGGCCGGCCGGGCACCCTCTGCCCGCGCCGGCCGTTGTGTTTCGGTGACCGCCTCATGGAAGCGAGCTGGCGCGGCTGTTCGCTGCATCTGGACCGGGAGACGCTCACTTTGAACGTGGCGGGTCGGGCGCCGGTGACGGTGCCGCTTCCATCGCTCGAAGCGTTCACCGTGCTCGCGAGCGGACCTGTCGTCTCCGATCGCCGCGAAGGCGTGGCCACGCCGGACGGAGAGCTGCTCGTGGCCTGGCAGGCTGGAGGAACGCGTCACACCGCGCGCGTGCCGGTCCCCACCCACGCGCTGCAGGTTCAGCTCTTCCTCACGAGGCTCGCGCAGCTCCGGCCCGGCGCAGACCTGCGCGCGCTGCCGCCGGACGAGGCGCTTGGACGCATGGGCCTCGCCACGACTTCCACAGCGCCCCGACGCCGTCGGCTCGCGCTCGTCCTCGGAGCGCTCGGCGTGATGGGCGCCCTCGCCGGCGCGGCGTACCTGCTCCTCGCCGCGTGAACCAACTTCACGTCGAGCACCTGCAGTATATTTCTGGTCCGTCCCGCCTCTTCTACGAAGGGGTCCCCAGCCGCGGCGGGAGCCTGTGGAGCCACCGCATCGACGACGAGGCCGCCCCGCGCTGGAGTCAGTACGGCGAGTAGCGCGACCGAACGGAGACGCCGCCCAGCCCCCACGCCCACCGCGCAGCGATCACCACGAGGCACAGCCCCCCGAGCACGAGGTGCGCGCCGACGAGTCCGGCCTCGCTCCACCCGTGTACGTCCACGAGCTTCGACGCATCGGACAGGCCCACGCCCTCGATGCGGCCGAACGGGATCTCCGCGGCATCGCCCCAGGCGTGCCACCAGGTGAGGAACACGTCGGCGAAGCCCAGCGCGCCGAGCCCCACGAAGCCCCACCGCAGCGCGCCGCGATGCATCCACGAGCCCCGCGCGACGTAGAAGCTGCACACGAGCAGCGTCGCGTACACCAGCGCGCCACCGTCGCCCCAGAAGGTGATGAGCATGCGCGCGGTCTCCGCAGGCAGTAGCCGCCCGGCGACGGCCGCCAGCGCCACGCCACCGAACACGAACGCACCGCGCCGCTCGCGCACGCTCCAGCGCCGCCACGCGAGGTACCCGAACCCGCCCGCGAAGAGCAGCGTCGGAACGAAGGATCTCGTCGCGGAGATGGAGGTGAACCACGGCAGCGGCACCGCGTTGTACCCAAAGAGCCAGGCCGCGCTCGCGTGCCCCAGCTCGTGCAGCCACATCCCGCTCACCACGCGCGAGACGAAGCCGCCAGCGCCGGTCGCAGCGAAGAGAAAGGCCAGCACCAGCGCCGCTGGCACGACCCACAGGCGCAGCCGCGTCTCCACGCGGGAAGCCTCGGCCTCGGGATCCCGATCCGCGGTCGGCGGCGCGAGCACGCGAAAAGCCTCGGTGCCCTCCAGCGACGCAGCGGCCGTCACAGTCTGCGGCGCCTCCTCCTCCGCGACCGTGGCCACCGCCCGAGCCTGAGCCCGCACCCGAGCCCGCTCGCGCTCCTCCGCGCGCGCGTAGATCACGCCACAGCGGGGACAGTCCGCCGCCTCGACGCGAAGAGCGCCGCACCGGGGACACCGCGAAGGATCGAGCGCCTCCATCCGCGAACGTCCCCTCCGCGCGCCCTGCTACCGCGTGCTGATCCGCGCCACCGGCTGGATGTTCAGGTCCGGCGACAGCTCCTGGTAGCTCACCACCGAGAACGGCGGGTTGAACTCGTACTCGAGCAGCTTCCGCACGTACCGGCGGATGTCCATCGCGGTGAGGATGACCGGGCGCTGCGCGGAGGGCGGCAGGTGACCGCACTCGTTCTTCACCGCCTGCACGATCTCCTGCGCGATGTCCGGCTCGAGCGCGAGGTGCGTGCCCGCCGAGGTCCGCTTGATCGATCCGCGGATGGCCTCTTCGATCTGAGGGTCGAGCAGGTACACCACCAGCGTGTTCGTCCCGCGCCCGTACTTGTGCGAGACGTACCGGCGCAGCGCCGCGCGGACGTGCTCGGTGAGCATCACGTTGTCCGCCTCGATCTGCCCGAACTCCGCCACCGCCTGGAGCACGCCGCGCATGTCGCGGACGCTGATCTCCTCCTCCACGAGGCGCTGCAGGATGTCGGTGAGCTTGAGCACGCTCACGACCTTCGGGATGACCTCCTTCACCACCGCCGGGAAGGCCTTCTCCAGCTGGTCCAGCATCGCCTGGACCTCCTGCACGCCCACGAACTCGCGCGCGTGGCGCCGGAGCACCGCCGCGAGGTGCAGGATGATGTAGCCCGGCACGTCCCACGTGGTCAGGCCCGCCGCCTCGAGCAGCTCCTTGTGCTGCGCCGGCACCCACGCCGCGGGATGTCGCGTCGCGGGATTCACCGCCTCGAAGCCCTCGATGTTCATCAGCCGCAGGCGGTCCGCGGTGTCGTTGACGAGGATGTGATCCAGCGTCGCCTGGCCGGTGACGACCGGCACCTCGTTGATCTGGATCTGGTACGAGCCCGGCGGCAGGCCCGGATTCGCGCGCGCGCGCACGCCGGGAAAGCGCACGCCCAGCTCGACAAAGAGGCCGTCGCGCATGAACGGGATGAGCTCGAAGAGGAAGCGCCCGCCGTCCTGCCGCGAGTCCACGTAGGGCACCAGCGCGTCGGAGACCTCCAGCACGATGGGCGTGACCATCGGGATGAAGAGCTCCGAGTCCGGATTGATCGGCTCCTTCGGCCCCGGCTCCACCGACTGCGGCGACTCCTCGCCCTCCGGAATCGAGCCGTCCTCGTTGAGGCCCTCCTCCTCGCGCTTCGCCTTCTTCAGCATCACGAAGGCGCCGGAGCCGGCCGCGCCGCCGAGCAGCAGGAACGGGATGGTGGGCAGGCCCGGGATGATCGCCATCACCACCAGCATCGCCGCCGCAATCGCGATCGCCTTGGGGTGCGCGGTGAGCTGCGTGCCCACGTCCTTGCCGAGGTGGTTGCCCTCCTCTTCGCCCGCCACGCGCGTGACGATGATGCCCGCCGCGGTGGAGATGAGGAGCGCCGGAATCATGCCCACGAGACCGTCGCCGATCGTCAGCAGCGTGTACTTCTTCGCCGCATCGCCGATGGGCAGGCCCCGCTGCATCACGCCGATGATGAGGCCGCCGACGATGTTGACGACGGTGATGATGATGCCGGCGATGGCGTCGCCCTTGACGAACTTCATCGCGCCGTCCATCGCGCCGAACAGCGAGGACTCGCGCTCGAGGTCGCGCCGCTTGCGCTTGCCCTCCTCCATGTCGATCGCGCCCGACCTCAGGTCCGCGTCGATCGACATCTGCTTGCCCGGCATCGCGTCGAGGGTGAAGCGCGCCGCCACTTCCGCCACGCGCTCCGAGCCCTTGGAGATCACGATGAAGTTGACGATCACCAGGATGATGAAGATGACCGCGCCGACGACGTAGTTGCCCTGCACCACGAAGTTGCCGAACGCCGAGACCACCTCGCCCGGATCGCCCGTCAGCAGGATGAGCCGCGTGGTGGAGATCGTCAGCGCCAGCCGGAACATCGTGGTGATGAGCAGCAACGTGGGGAACACGCTGAGCCGCAGCGCGTTCGGCACGTAGAGCGAGATGAGCAGCATCATCACCGACAGCGCGATGTTGGCCGTCAGCAGCACGTCCAGCAGCAGCGTCGGGAGCGGGACGATCATCATCCCGACGATCGCCACCACGATGAACGCGAGGACGATGTCGGAGTACTTCGTCAGGAAGGCGTTGCCGGTCATCCGCCGCGAACTCTAGACGGTGCAGCGTCGCGAACCAAACACGCACCTGCCGGCCATGCAGGCAGGCACGGGTCCTCAGCGCCGGCGTCTTGCGCCCGCAGCGCCCGCGAGCTCCAGCAACCGCTTCGCTCGCTCGACGAACGGATCCCCCGGCGGCCCGTCCTCGACCACCGAGTGCAGCGTCTGCAGCGCGCGGCGGCCCTCTCCCGCCTGCAGCCGCAGCTCCGCCCGGTACACGCGCGCCGCGAGATCGTCGCGATCGATCGCCAGCGCCGCATCGAACAGCGCCGCCGCGCGGTCGGGCCTGCCCATGGCGAGGTACACCGTCCCCAGCATCGTGTGCGGAAACGCGTCCGCCACGTCGAGCCCCACGAGGCCCTCGAACACCACGCGCGCCTCGTCGAGCCGGCCGGACTCGAAGAGCTGGTGCCCGAAGAGGCTCATCTCCGCGAGCTCGTGCCGCGACATCTGCCGCAGCGGCTCCACCGGCGACGGCGCCGAGAGCAGCTCGTCGAGCTTGCGCACGTGGTAGCGCAGCGCCGGGTCGGTATCGATTTCCAGCGAGATCGTCCGCTTCTTCTCCCGCCCGCTGCCGCCCGGAGGGGACTTCCCGTTCGACGGCTTCGCGACGGCAGGCTTCGCGACCGCAGGCTTCGGGGCCGCGCCCTTCGTCACCCCCGCCCTCGCCGGCGCGGCAGGCGTCTCCTTCGAACGGGTGCGGCGGCGACGCGGAAGCTGAGCGCCTGGGACACCCGCGGGCCGTGCGGCCTCGGCGAGCTCCTCTCGGAACGCTTCAGGGAGGATGACCAGCTGCTCGGTGGGCGGCTCCTCTTCGGCCGAAGCGAACTCCGGCCTGAACTCCACCGTGCGCGTGTACGCCGGATCCGCGGGCGCCTCGAGCGAGGCGCGCCGGGCGGTCTTCGGCCGCTTCGGGAAATAGACGACCTCGACGCGCCGCGGGGCCATCTTCCAGAACCAGCCGGGCTACTTCTTCTTGGCGGGAGCGGAGGCGGCCGCGGGCTTCGCGCCACCCTTCGCCGCGTCCATGTTCTGCGCCATCTTCTGCGCCTGCTCGAGCGTCTCCAGCGCGGCGGCAGCGAGGATCCGCGCGCGGTGCGACAGCGGGTCCTTGTTCTCCGGGTCGAGGTCCACCGCGCGCTTGAAGTCGTGCGCCGCCTCGATGATCTTGCCCTGCCGCAGGTAGACCTCACCGCGGTTCACGTAGGAGGCGATCTCCTTGTCGTTCAGCGTGATCGCGTCGTTGAACGCAAGCAGCGCCTGATCGAGATCCTCCTGCGCGAGGTACACCGCGCCGAGCGCCGTGCGGTAGTAGCCCTCCTTCGGATCGAGCGTCACCAGGCCCTGGAAGACGACCTTCGCCTCCTCGTAGCGGCCCTGCTCGTACATGGAGAAGCCGATCACCGCCATCTCGAGCATCTCGGGCCCGCTGATCGCGTTGAGCTCCTGCATGGTGATCTCGCCCTTGATCCACTTCTCCACCCGCTCGGGCGCGTAGAGGACCTTCTCCCAGTCGGGGGTGACCTCCGGCTTCTTTGCGCCCTGCTTGTTGGGAATCACCGGGTTCGAATTGTCGGCCATGACCGGGTGCGCCTCTCTTCTCCGTGGAAGTGGAAACGGGTGCCCACCGGCTGAGCGGCGAGCACCCGCGTTTTAGTTCGGCGCAGTCGCGAAGTCCACGCCGGGGGTCCGGGCTAGCGGATGTTCTGGATGACCGACTTCGAGATGTCGCCCATGATCCGCATGATGTTCGAGATGAACTGCATGAGGTTCTGGTAGTTCTGCATCTGGAACTGCGCGGTCATCTGCGCCTTCTGCGTGGGGTCCTTCACGTTCGCCAGCATGTTCTGCTGGTCACCGGTGAGCGCGGTGGAGAACGCCGCCGAAGGAATCCCGCCGACGATCGAGCCCGAGTCCGAGCCGCCCACGGTGGACGCGCTGGTGGTGGAGCTGATCGCCGAGTCGTAGGAGCCGCCCGCGATCTCCGCCGCGGTGGAGCCGGCCTGCGAAGCGGACGTCTCCGCGCGGTCCGACAGGCTCGGCACGTTCACGCTGGTGCCGTTCTCCAGCGGCCGGTTGCCGGTGAGGAACTGGCCGATCCGCGAGAGGAAGTCGCTCACCCCGGTGACCGTCTTGCCCAGGTTGCCGAGCAGCCCGTTGAGGCGGCTGAGCGGGTTCGGCAGGCTGATCTGGACGTTCTCGGAGAAGACGCCCTGCTGGCCGTCCTTGGCGAAGATGCTCTGCGCCAGCTGCTGCAGGATGTTCTTGCCGACCTGGCCGGCCGGGCTCGCCAGCAGCCCCTGCACCGCCGGGAGGACCTTCGGGAGAACCTTGGAGACGAGGTTGCCGACAGCGCCGAGGAAAGCCATTTGGGGACTCCGTTGTGGGGCCGGGCGACGATTCGTCCGGGGACAAAGGGATTATCCGCGAGCCCCCGGCGCAGTTTCCTCCCCGCCTTTTTTCCCTCCGCGAAGACCCTCCTGATGCCCGCAAACGCGAAGCGGGCGCCCCTTTCGAGAGCGCCCGCCGCGGTGCAGCAAGTGGCTGCTGGACTACCGGATGTTCTGGATGACCGAGCGCGAGATGTCGCCCATGATCCGCATGATGTTCGAGATGAACTGCATGAGGTTCTGGTAGTTCTGCATCTGGAACTGCGCCGTCATCTGCGCCTTCTGCGTCGGGTCCTTCACGTTGGCCAGCATGTTCTGCTGGTCACCGGTGAGCGCCGTCGAGAACGCCGCCGACGGGATGCCGCCGACGATGGAGCCGCTGTCCGAGCCGCCCACGGTGGACGCGCTGGTGGTCGACGCGATCGCCGAGTCGTAGGAGCCGCCCGCGATCTGCTCGGCGGTGGCGGCGGCCTGCTGCGCGGCGACCGGCGCGCGGTCGGACAGGCTCGGCACGTTGACGTTGTTGCCGTTCTCGAGGGTCCGGTTGCCCTGGAGGAACTGGCCGATCCGCGAGAGGAAGTCGGAGACGTTGGTCACCGTCTTGCCCACGTTGCCGAGCAGCTTGTTCAGGCGGCTGAGCGGGTTCGGCAGGCTGATCTGGACGTTCTCGGAGAAGACGCCCTGCTGACCGTCCTTCGCGAAGATGCTCTTCGCGAGCTGCTGCAGGATGCTCTTGCCGATCTGACCGGCCGGGCTCGCCAGGAGACCCTGGACCGCCGGGATGACCTTCGGGAGAACCTTGGAGACGAGGTTGCCGACAGCGCCGAGGAAAGCCATTTGAGACTCCGTTTGTGTGTGGGGGGCTGGGGTAGCCCGTGGACCTTACAATCAGGTTATCGGGGGCGCGCGCCGGAGGTTGCCTGACGCGTGATTTTTTTTCTGCGGGACCGCCCTACTTCCGGTTCAGCCCCGCGATCAGGGCGTTGATCTTCCCCATCAGCGGGTCCTCCGCCTTGCAGACCGCCGCCGCCCGCTTGAGGTCCTCCGCCGCCGCGCCCTTCTGGCCGGACGCGAGCTTCACCTCCGCCCGCCCCACCCACGCCGCCGGATCGTCCGGCGCGAGCTTCAGCGCCACGTCCCACGCCGCCAGCGCGCCCTGCGGGTTGCCCGCGGCGAACTCGACCACGCCCAGCGCCTTGGCGAAGTACGGCTCCGCGGGGTTCACCGCGTAGAGGCCCTGGAAGAGCGTGCGCGCCTCGGGGATGCGGCCCTGGAAGTAGTAGACGTAGGCGACCTTCGCGATCGCGTAGAGCTCCTCGTCGGTGTAGCCGCGGACCTCGCGCAGGGTCGTCTTGCCGTCCGCCCACTTCTGGAGGAGCTGCAGGCTTTTCGCCTCGTCGGGTACCTTCTCGTTGAGCTTCTGCGGAGGGCGCATCCTTAGTACCCCATCTCCTTCTGCTCCTCGCGCATCCGGCGCTGGATCTCGTCCACCTCGCGGTTGAGCTCACCCACCAGCTCCACCATCTGCTGCTCCCGCGCGAGCAGCGCCTTCATCCGGTCGAGGCGCTCCGGCGTGGCCTGGATCCGCCCGAGGTTCCGCTCCAGCGCCAGCGTCTGCTCCTGGCCGGCGCGCTCGTTCACGCTGCTGAGGTACGGCCGGTCGTTGAACGCAGCGAGGTCCGCGTCGTGCCCCTTCGGCGCCGGAGGCAAGGGCAGGCGCAGCTCGTCCGACGAGTGCGCCGGGCCGATGAAGTCGAGCAGCTCCGCGGAGGCCAGCGCGGGGTTCTTCGGGTCTGACGTCCGGCCCTTCTTCTTCGCGCGGTCGAGCTGCTTCGGGTCGACGAGGCGCTCGCGCACCGACCGGGGACCGCCCCAGGGCCAGAGCGGCGCACGCGGCGGCTGCTGGTTGATCTTCGCCATGGCTCTCTGTCGCTCCTATCGCTTCCCGTGTTCCTGCTGCAGCGCGTAGACGAAGTTCAGGACCTCGGCCACGGCGTCGTAGAGCTCTTCGGGGATCTCCTCGCCCACGTCGATCCGGTAGAGCGCGTTCGCCAGCGGCAGGTTGCGCATCACCGGGACCCCGTAGGCCTTGGCGATCTCCTTGATCTTCTCCGCCTTGAACCGCATCCCCTTCGCGACCACGCGGGGAGCGCCGTCCTTCTCCTTGTCGTACTTCAGCGCGACGGCGATGGCCGGGTCTTCCTCGAACGGCATGCGCCGCGAGTATAGCGCGAGCCCGCCCATCCGATGCCCGGCCGCCCGCCTGCCCCGCTATTCGTCGAGCTCCGGCGGCGGCTCCTCGTTCGCCATCTGCTGGCGCACCGCCTCCATGTCGAGCGCCCGGACCTCGGCGAGCAGCGCCTCCAGCGCCGGGCCGTTGAGCGCGCCCGCCTTCATCGACACGCCGATGCCGTCGCGGAAAACCGCCAGGGTGGGGATGGCGCTGATCCCGAAGTCGCGCGCGAGCCCCTGCTCCGCCTCGGTGTCCACCTTGCCGAAGGTGACGTCCGGGTGCCGCGCCGCGGCGGCCTCGAAGGTAGGCGCAAAGGCGCGGCACGGCGCGCACCACGAGGCCCAGAAGTCGAGGACGACGATCCCTCCCTTGTCGAGGGTCTCGTCCAGGTTGCGCTGCGTGTTCTCGATCGGCTTGCTCATCGCGCGGAGCATGGACCACTTTCTCTTGTGCCGCGCCGATGATTCTCCGCCCGTCGCGCCGTCAGTGCCCACAGGAGGCACCATGGGAAGACTCGTCTATTCGATGCTCACCTCGCTCGACGGCTACACGGAGGACGCCGGGGGCGACTTTTCCTGGGCCATGCCGGACGAGGAGGTCCACGAAGCGGTGAACGCTCTGGCGGCGCCGCTGGGCACCTACCTCTACGGCCGGAAGATGTACGAGGTGATGACCTACTGGGAGACCGTGGACCTCACCTCCGAGCCGGCCGCGGTAGCAGACTGGGCCCGGCAGTGGCGCGCGGCGGAGAAGGTCGTGTTCTCGCGCACGCTGAAGGAGCCGCGCAGCGCGCGCACTCGCATCGAGCGTGAGTTCAGTGTGGATGCCGTCCGCCAGCTGAAGGATTCGCTCCCGCACGACCTCTGCGTGGCAGGCCCCACGCTGGCGGCGCACGCGCTGCGGGCCGGCCTGGCGGACGAGCTCCAGCAGGTGGTCTTCCCGGTGATCGTCGGCGGTGGCCGGCGCTTCCTGCCGGATGACCTGCGGCTGGACCTCACGCTGCTGGAGGAGCGCCGCTTCACGAAGAGGGGCGTCGTCCTCCTCCGCTACGCGACGCGGCGCTAGATCGCCTTCTCCTGCAGCATCCGCGTCAGTTCCTTGCGGTCCACCTTCCCGTTCGAGTTCAGCGGGAAGGTGGAGATGGGGATGACGCGGCTGGGCATCATGTACGCCGGCAGCCGGGCCTTCAGCGCTGCGGTGACGCGCTCCAGGTCCACCGCGTCGGCCTCCGCGCCGAGGAACACCACGATCCCGTCCGCGCCGCCCGCGTTGAGCGGGAAGCCGACCGCGATGGCGATGTCCACACCGGAGACCTCGCGGGCGATGGCCTCGATCTCCCCCAGCTCGACCCGGTAGCCCTGGATCTTGATCTGGAAGTCGATGCGCCCGAGGTAGGTCATCGGCTTCGTCCCGTCCGTCCGCCGCACGCGGTCGCCGGTCCGGTAGAAGACTTCGTCGCGGCCAGGAGGAATGACGAACGCCGCCGCCGTCCGCTCCGGATCACGCCAGTACCCGAGCGACAGCTGCGGCCCGGTCATCAGCAGCTCACCGGTCTCGCCCGGCGGGACCTCGCGGAACTGCTCGTCCGCCACCAGCACCTTCATCCCCGGATAAGGGTCGCCGATCGGCACCACGCCCTGCTCCGACTCGGCGGGAGAGGTCTGGCTGTTCCAGCGATACAACGTACAGGCAATGGTCAGCTCAGTCGGCCCATACAGATTTTCCACCACCGAGTTCGGCGCGGCCTTCTGCCACTTCTCCACGATCTCGATCGGAAGCGCCTCGCCGCAGAACAGGCTCCAGCGCAGCGTGGGATACTTGTCTGGCTGAAGCATCCGCAGCTTGTTCATCAGCGCGCCGGTGGACGGCACCGAGAACCAGACGGTCAGCTTCGAATTGTTGATCCACTGCGCCGGCAGGCTCTTCTGCTGCAGCGTGGGGCAGCACACCGCGGCGCCCTTCTCCCACGCCACGAACATGTCGAACGCAGACAGGTCGAAGGTCAGATCGAACGTCTGACTGAACTTGTCCTCTTCGGTGATGCCGTAGCGCTCCACCATCGCATCGACGAACGCGGTGACGTTCCGGTGCGCGACCATCACGCCCTTCGGAATGCCCGTGCTGCCGGAGGTGAAGAGCAGATAGCCGATGCCGCCCGGATCCACCGGCCCCAGCACGCACGCCTCCGGCGGAAGCATGTCTGCCTTTCCGAGGATCCGGTGGCGCGGGAAGCGCTCGCGCAGGGTCGAGACGTCTGACTCCTCCGGGAAGAGGAGCGTCAGTCCTTCCAGCGGTCCGAAGACCTCGTCGAGCTGCCGGGTGGCGGCCGTGTCCACCACCACAGCGCGAACGGCGGAGCGCTCCACCATCTTGCGCGTGCGGTCGGTGGGGAACTGCGGATTGAACGGCACGTAGCCGTGGCCGCGAAACAGCGCACCGAGGATGCCGGCGAACGCGGTCACCGAGCGCAAGCCGAAGACGCCCGTCAGAGGCGGGTCGTCTTCCGGGACGTGCTTCGCGAGGGTGGCAGCGATGGCCGCGGCGCGCTCAGACAGCTCCCGGTAGCTGAGCGCGAGCCCCTCCACCTCGAGCGCGGTGCGATCGCCAAACGTTTCGACGGAGCGCAGAAAGCCGGACCGCAGGCTCCGCGTTTCGACAGCGCTGCCGTCGGGGCTCACGCGCTGACGGCCTGCGGGCCGGCGCCGAAGAACGCGACGTACAGCGTGTCGATGTTCTTGAGCACCTTGGGCTCGATGGCGGCGATGTCCACCTCCTCGCCGCGCAGCGACTCGATGTAGAGGATGAGCTCCGTCACGTCGAGCGACGAGAGCAGCCCCTGATCGAGGATCGGCGTGTCGTCCCGCAGCTCCTTCGCGGGTGCGAGCTTCGCCTGGTTGCGAATCCAATCACGAATCTGCGAACGCACTTCCAGTTCAGTCATCACAGCTCGGGAGCCTCGAGGAGGATCTCCGTCTCCAGGAAAAAGTTCACCAGGTTGCTCGAGATCCGCTTGCGGCTCTCACGGCAGACGGGGTGCTGCAACGCCATCTGCCGGATCTTGTAGCCGTCCGGGAGCCCTGCATCCTTGTACATGGTGGGGTTGTAGAAATCGCCCCAGTTGGCGCGCAGATACGCGGCGAGCCAGGTGCGCAGCCCCGTCAGCGTCTCGTCGGACCACTTCTGACGGTTCTGCCGGAACATCTCCGCCAGCCGCCGGCGCCCGAAGGCGATGTGCCGCGCCTCGTCGTAGTGGTGCTTGTAATTGATGTCCCGGGCGATCGGCGCGATGCGGTCGTCCTTCATCATCTTGACGTTGTACACGTCGCCGAGCTCCTCGACGACCAGCGCCTTGATGAAGAAGGTCACGTCCTCTTCGCCGGGAGCGTACTGCTTCGGCAGGACGAGCTTCTTCTCCGGATAGACCTTGCCCGCGTAGCGGTTGCAGAACATGGCAAACATCACCATGTGCTTGTTCTCTTCATCGAGGAAGTGGTGGAGGTAGTTCGTCTCCTCCTTCCCCTGACGCGAATACATCTGGATCGTGAGGCCCTGTACCAGCGGCCGCTCGCCCTGCAGCGTGATGCTGAAGAGGTTCACCAGCTCCCAGAAGCTGAGCGTCTTCTGCTGCTCCTCACTGAGCGACTCCCACAGCTCCGTCCCGTAGATCGAGACGAGCTCCGGGCTCATGCACCACTGCGTGCGATCGACAGACTCTGGCCACTGGATGTCCGTATAGACATTCCAGAACTTCCTCACCGACGCCGCCGAGAGTCTCACGGCGAGCTGCGCGGCTGTTTCAGCACTCATTGGAGCACTACCCCCCGGCGGGCCACAGGTTCAGGGTTTTCCGCCGTGGGTTGAGGATTTAACGGATTCTGTGGGCCGCCGTCAATTCGGCGGGCGGCGGGGGCACGTCAGAGCGCGTGGGGCCCGTGCCCATCCATGTTCGTCAGGAAGAGGCCCTGCCGGGTGAGGTCCCACGGCTCCAGGGTCTTCTGGAGCTCGGGCGAGACGGCGAACACCCGCTTGTTCGGCACCGTCCAGAAGCCGGTTTCGCGGAACGCGTCCACCCACTTCGGGTGGGATTGGTTCGCCACCACGAGGTCCACGTTCCGGTCGCGCAGGAAGCGGAAGGCCGCTCCGATCACGTGTCGGGCGTCCCTCGGCGAGGCCAGCGCGTCCACCACCGAGCCCACCCTCAGATCCCCGAAGCGCGCGTCGTCCTTCATCTGTGTATCCAGCACGACCGCCCAGCCGACCGTCTCCTCGCCCTTCCTCACGCGCAGCCGGATGCCGTTGAACCAGCCGTGCTCAGGTACCAGCGCGTTCATCGTTGCAGCGTCGCGGAAGGCGATGGCGCTGTAGTCATTCTTGACCCGATCCCACAGCGTGTCTGCCCATTCGCCGAACCGGGGGACGACCTCCGCCGTGGCCCTGCCGCCGACGACGGGCAGCAGCTCCATCCGCGGCGTGCGCAAGGCCAGCGCAGCGTGCAGCGCGCGGAAGCCGACCGACCCCAGCCCGGTCCAGGCGGCCACGTCCATGGCGAGGTTCCGCTTCGGGTCCTTGCGCAGGTACCGATTCTTCCGGAGGAACCGCGAGGGGTGAAGGATCCGCACGAGGAACGGCGTGTCGTGGAGGCTCCACTTCAGCGTGCGGATGAGCTGGAGCATGGGCTCGTCGTGGCCGCCGTGCCCCCAGCTGTAGAGGAGCGGGTACTTCTTCAGCATGTCGCGGATGAGGCGCAGGCCGAGCGTGTTGTACTGCCGCGAGATGAGCCCTTCGCTCACCGGGCCCTGCCAGTCGGTGACGGTGCGGGACTCGCCCTTCACCCACCACTCGTGCGGCTTGAGCGCGTAGCCGCCGCGCACGTGCTGCCCGTCCTCCAGCGCCAGCCACAGCTCGCGCCAGGTCTTCGCGCCGTCGTGCTTCGGCACCCAGTCCGGGACGTGGCTCTCGTACCAGCCCCAGTGGGTGCCGCCGTCCTTCATGCGCTGGTTGAAGTCACGGACCCGCGGTTCCAGGTCGGCCGTGTAGGGAACGACATCGATCGCCACGTCGCGCTCCTCTGGAGGCACCGTGGTTTTCCGGCTCCCCCCGCCGGCGCCTTAGCACAACGCCGCTATGCCGCGCCTTTCTGCTCTCGCAGGCCGTAGACGAAGTTGAGGACCTCGGCGACCGCGTCGTAGAGCTCCTCGGGGATCTCCTCGCCCACGTCGAGCCGCAGGAGCGCGTGCGCCAGCGGCACGTTGCGCAGCAGCGGGACCTCGTGGCTCTTGCCCAGCGCCTTGATCGCCTCGGCGCGGTGGTCGATGCCCTTGCAGATGACGGTGGGCGCGGTGTCCTTCTCGCGGTCGTAGCGCAGCGCCACGGCGACGTGGTCCGGGTTGGTGACGATGACGTCCGCGCCCTTCACCGCCTCCATCTGCGCGCCCTCGAGGATCTCCATGTGGAGCTCCTTGCGCTTCGCCTTGTGGTGCGGGTCGCCTTCGCTCTCCTTGTACTCCCGCTTCACCTCGTCCTTCGTCATCATCAGGTCCTTGTAGAAGACCCGTCGCTGCCACCAGACGTCGAAGAGGGCGAAGACGAAGAAGAGGATGCCCACCCGCAGGGCCACGGTGAACACGAGCTCGCCGAGCACGTCCATCACCAGCAGCGTGTCGCTCCGGATGGAGAGCATCACCTCGTCGAGCGAGCTCTTCACCGCGCCCACCACCACGTACGCGGCGATGGAGAGCTTGAAGAAGCTCTTGAGGCCCTCCACCAGCTGCTTCTTCGAGAACATGTTCTTCAACCCCGCCATGGGGTTGAGCTTCTCGAGCTTGGGGACGAGCGCGTCCTTCGCGAACAGCGGGCCGACGACGAGGAAGTCCACCAGCGCGCCGGTCAGCGCGGCGGCGATGAGCACCGGCAGGGAGAGCAGCACCACCGAGGTCACGCCCATGAAGAGCGCGGCGGGGATGGCCTCGGTCAGATCGCCCGGGTGCGAGAGCTTGTCGAAGCCGAAGTGGAAGAGCTCGGTGATGCGCGCGTTGACGAGGTCCCACGTCGCCTTCAGCGCGCCGAGCCCCACGAGGAACACCGCCACGCCGGAGAGGTCCTTGCTCTTCCAGACCTGGCCCTTCTTGCGAGAGTCCTCGACTTTTTTCGGTGTCGCTTCTTCCGTCTTGTCGCCGGACGAGTCGCTCATGCGAGCTGTCCCAGCGCCTTCGAGAGCACCTCGAACATGCCGCGGAACTCGTCCACGATCCGCGTGGAGATGAGGTGGATGGCGATGAGCACCATCAGCACCGCCACCAGCGGCTTGATCGACATGGAGATGAAGAAGACCTGAATCTGCGGCGCGACCTTGTTGATCATGCCGAGCGAGAGGTCGGTGAGGAACGTCGCCAGCAGCACCGGCGCGGCCAGCGCCACGCCCACCATGAAGAGGTCCGCCGAGACGCGGATGACGGTCTCGAAGAAGGGCCACATCCCGCCGGTGAACGCGGGGAACCGGTCGAGCGGGATGCTGAGCAGGCTGTCCGCCAGCGCGCCGATGACGAGGTGGTGCCCGTTGAGGGTGAGGAAGAGCACCACCGCGAACTGCAGCTTGAGGCTCGAGAAGATCGACGCCTGCTGCTGGATCTGCGGCACGTGCAGCTGCGCCATCGCGGTGCCGCCGAGCGTGTCGATGAGGTTGCCCGCCACCTGCGCCGCCATGAACACGAGGTTCACGATGAAGGCGATGCAGATGCCGATGAACAGCTCCTTCATCAGCACCGCGATGAACGGCAAGGGCGAGATGGGGATGAGGGTGATGCGTTCGCTCACCAGCGGGAAGAGCACCAGCGCCAGCATCACCCCGAGGCCGATCTTCACTTCCGTGGGCACGACCTCGCCGCCGAGAAACGGCGAGAAGATGATCACCGGCAGCACGCGGCACATGAGCAGCGCCACGGTGAGGATGGTGAGCGTGACGTTGTACTTGAGCCCCAGCTCGGCCAGGGCCTCCGGCAGGCTCATCGCCCGAGCATCTCCGGGAAGCGGTCGAACAGATGGAAGGTGAACCGGAGCAACTGCGAGCCGATCCACGCGCCCGCCAGCGCCAGCACCCCGAAGACGACGATCACCTTCGGCGCAAAGGTCAGCGTCTGCTCCTGGATCTGCGTGGTGGCCTGGAAGACGGAGATGAGGAAGCCGACCACCAGGCTCATCAGCACCGGCGGCGCGGACACGATCAGCACCAGGTAGAGCGCTTCCTGGGTGATGAAGGTCAGTTGGTGCATGGCAGTGTCGTCCGGAGGCGCGGCCTAGAGGTAGCCGACCACGAGGCCCTTCGCGATGAGGTACCAGCCGTCCACCAGCACGAAGAGCAGGAGTTTGAAGGGCATGGAGATCGTGGTGGGCGAGAGCATGTGCATGCCCAGCGCGAGGAGGATGTTCGCCACCACCATGTCGATGACGATGAAGGGCAGGAAGAGGATGAAGCCGATCTGGAAGGCCTCCTTCAGCTCGCTGACCACGAAGGCCGGCACGAGCACCATGAAGTCCTTGTCTCCCACCGCCTCGCGGTCCTCGCCGGTCCGCATCTTCCGGGCGAGGTTGTAGAAGAGGCTCCGGTCCTTGTTCGTGACCTTCTTCAACATGAAGTCGCGCAGGGGCTCCTTCGCGCGGTCCGCGGCCTCGAGCATCTGGCCCACCGTGCGCGAGGAGAAGACCTCACCGCCCTGCTTGAGCACGTCCGCACCGGCGACCCGGAACATCTCCTGACCGACCGGGGCCATGATGTAGACGGTGAGGATGATCGCCAGCCCGGTGATCACCTGCGTGGGCGGGATCTGCTGGGTGCCGAGCGCCGAGCGCACGATCGAGAGCACCACCGAGATCTTCACGAAGCTCGTCACCATCATCAGCACGAACGGGACGAGCGACAGCGCCGCCAGCGCGAGGATGAGCACCAGCGGCCGGTGCGCGAACGAGTCCGAGTTGAACGCGCCCGCCACCTCCGAGGCGCCCGCCGCCGCCGGCTGCGCGCCGCCCTTTTTCCCCTGCGCGTCCGCCACCAGCGGCACGAGGAAGAGCGTCAGCCCGTAGAGGAACGGGAGGAGCTGCCTTGCACGTCGGGTCACGTCCACGCGCTTCACGCCTTTCGTCAGCTTCATCATGCCCCCGCCGTCGGAGGCGGAGGGTTCTTGCGGGAGAGGAGCTTCGCGAGGAACGGGCTCTGGCTCGCGAGGTCGCGCTTCTGCTCGGTCATCAGCCGCGAGACCTCTTCGCTGTTCAGCTTGGAGATGAGGTTGAGGCCGTCCTCGGCGCCGCCCACGAGGAGGTACTCGCCGGCGGCCTGCACCACGAACAAGGAGCGCTTCGGATCGAGCGGGATGCGCTCCACCACGCGCACCAGACCTCCCGGTCCACCGCCCGCGGCGCGCACGCCCATCAGCTTGCGCAGGCCGTAGTTCAAGGACACGTACACCAGCGCGATCACCATCCCCAGCACCAGCAGCGTGCGGAAGAGCGTGCCCGCGAGCGACTCGGTGTCCTCTTCGGCGGCGGGGAGCGAATCGGCGCTGCGCCTCGACGAGGAGCCGGCGTTCGGCCCCAGCGTGTCGTCCGTCTGCGCCTGCGCGTCGTCCACGAAGCTCGTCGTCTGGACCGGGCGCGCCTTCGGAAGATCCGGGACCACCGGCAGCGGGCCCACCGTGGAGGGACCGTCGTTCATCCCCGCGGGGATGGTGGTGCCTTGTGCGGACGTGCTGCCGGTCAGCGCGATCGAGGTGGGGGCGTTCTTCGCGTCGGCGGAACGGACGGCGTCACCGCGCGTGGCGGAGACGGGTGTGGCCCCGGCGAGCGCGAGGCTGGGGAGCGCGCCGGAGCAGAGGATCAGCAGCGCGCAGAGACGACTGTTCACCGCCCGAAAGGTATTCCAATGCGGGCCCGGCGACAAAAGGCGTTCCCGCGCTCCCGCCTGCTCTCCATGCGGCCGACGCAGGCTCAGCGGATGCGGACGTCCAGCACGCCCGGCTCGCCGCCGCGGAGAAGCTCGACCTTCACGTCGCTGGAGCGCTTCACTGACGCATACACGTCCATCGCACGGTCCGGCGAGCTCAGCTCGAAGCCGTTGACGCGCAGCACCACGTCGCCGTCGCAGAGCCCGGCGCGCGCGAAGAGAGAACCCGGCCGGATCGCGAAGAGCTTGAAGCCCATCATCGCGCCGCGCTCGACGGCCGGCACCACCCGCGCGCTGCGACTGAGGCCCTCCAGATCGTCGAGCGCCGCGTGGTACTCGGCCAGGGGGAACTCCACCGTCCCGGGCGCGCCGTCACAGCCCGACGGCGAAGCGGTCTCCCGGCTCTGCGGATCACGCGGCGCGCCCGGCCGCAGCACCTCGCGCGAGAGCTCCTCCGCGTCTCCGGCCAGGGCGTGCGAGCGCACGACGACGCGGTAGCCGTCCCGGTCGTGAAGGCTCAGTGCGTTGCCCCAGCCGTCCTCCGCCGGCACGCCCGCCTCGCGCGCGAGGGCCTCGAGCTTCACCTCGTCGAGCTCGCCGCGATCGAATCGCTCGCGGATCGCCCGGGCGAGTGCAGAGAGCCGCTGGCGGGTGACGTCCCGTCGCATCGACTCCAGCAGCGGGATGATCGACGCGATGGTGAAGTGCTGTGGGTTCTCCTCCCACAGGGTCCGCAGCGCGCGCTGCTGTGCCGGGGTCAGCGCGCCGAAGATTCGCTGGCCTTGCTCGTGGTGCTCGCTGGCTCTGATCGAGAACGCCTCGTCGAGCCGGTCGAGCTGGACCCAGAGCACGAACGCGGTCAGCGGCTGGCCCTCGCCCAACACCTGCGCCAGCTCGCGCGAGGCCGTCTCCCGGTGCGCGGCGACCTCGCGCTCGTCCGTCCAGAGGAGGAACTGGCCCACCAGCTCCGCCACCACCTGCGGCTCGAGCCCGAGCGCGAGCAGCTCCGTTCCCAACGCGCGCACCTCGTGCTCGCGCGGCCGGTAGGTGTAGCTGTGGCGAAGGCAGGGCAGCCGCCCCTTGTGCAGCGCGTGCAGCTTCGACTCGACCTCGCCGATCCCGCCGTCCGCCTCGGGCGCGAGCGCGAATGCCGCGCCGCGGTTCATCACCCAGCGGTCGAAGGCAGCGTCGGACCGCGCATAGGCCCAAAGCCCCACCGCGAAGACGAGCCACACGCCGAAGAGCCCGGCGCCGATGACCGCGATGCGCCTCCGCCTCGCCGAGCCCACCTCGCGCTAGCTCGCCATGGAGAGGATGCGGACGCCCAGGTGGCCCTCGACCTCCACCAGCTCGCCGCGGGCGACGACCTTCCCGTTCACCGACAGCTCCACCGGCTCGCCGGGGACGCGGTTGAGATCCACCACCTGCCCCACGCGCAGCGACACCACCTGCTCCGCCGTCACCGGCACCCGCGCGAGCTCCACCGCGATCTGCAGCGGGATGTCGTTCAACAGCTCGCTGCCCTCTCCAATCGTCTCGTCCACCGGCATCCTCTCCGAGAGGTGTCGCGACCCGCTGGGGTTGGTGTTGTCCTCGTCCCCCATCGGTCCGTCCTGCAAATCCATGTCGGCGTCGTCGGTCCCGCCGGCCTCACCCGCCAACGCCTCCGGCGCGTCTTCCACCGGGAGGTTCTGCCGCGCCGGCTCGCCGAAGACGAAGCCCTGCACGCGCGCCTTGTAGTGGCCCTCCTCGACGAAGACCTCCGCGTCCATCCGGCCGACGAGGCCCATGCCCACGCGCAATTCCGCGCGGCCGCTCTCGCCGCGATCGGTGCGGACGCTGAGGTCGTCGCAGAGCACCACGTCGCCCTGCCGCAGGCTCGCCAGATCCCGAGCGCCCACCTCTGCCCGGCCGATCTCCGCGCGCAGGAACGCCTTCACCCCGGTCAGCCGCGAGACGTGCCGGCCGATGCGCTGGCGCCTGCGGGTCCGTGCCTCCGGCGCCAGGTCCGGCGGAGACGCCAGCGTGAGCACGGTGGAGGGAATGAAGAGCCGGATGAACCCGGAGTGCTGCCCGAGCACGCACTTGAACTGCACGACCACCACGGTCTGCTCGTCGCCGAGCAGCTGCAGCGCCTCGTCGACCCCGCGAACGACCGCCTCGAGGCGCAGCCGAGGCAGGCCCGGGTCCACGTGCGGAGAGAGCGCGCGCAGCGTCTCCAGCACCACGAACCCCATCACGCCCTCTTCGATGTCGGTGAGGGGCCGCAGCGCCATGGCCTCGCCCGCGCCGCCGAGCAGCATGTCGATGGCCATGTGCGCGAGCCCGAGCTCCACCTCCATGAACCCGCGCGTCTTGTGCGGCAGCGGCGCGAGCGTGGCGAAGAACGTGGGGTCCGCCACGTGCCGGCGCAGGTCGGAAGGGCGGATGGTGTGCACCGAGTCCACCAGCAGCTCCGCGTCGACGTCGAAGAGCTCCTTCAGTCGAGCCGTCACCGCCGCGCTGACCTGCCCCTTCGCGGAGGCCGAGGGCACGAGCCACTCGAGCTTGTCGGTGAGGATGACCTGCGCCTGCGTCACCCGCTCGAGGCCCTTGAACGTGAACGGCCGCCACGCGCGCCCGCCGGGAGTGAACGCCGGCTGCGACACCATCACGGTGCGGTCGGTACCATCCCCACCTCGCCTCAAGCGCGCTCCTCGATCCGGAACTCTTCGAGCTTCAGTCCGCGCCCGCCGAGCGCCGCCTTCAGCGACTCACTCTCGTTCTGCAGCAACTTCAAGACCTCGCGGTCGTTGCCGGAGAACACGGCGCGGATCTTCCCGTTTCCGCCGCTCACCTTGATCGAGAGCCCGGCGAGCACGTTGGAGCGCAGGTCGATCTGGAACTCCGCCTGGCCCGCGGCGTTGGTGCCCACCCGCGCGCTCTGCACGATCTTCTGCGCGATCTCGTTCGCCAGCGCGCGCAGCTTCTCCGAGCCCCGGTTCTCCTTCGGCTTCGCCACCGGCACCGGCGCCATCAGCGCGGGGTTGAAGCGGAAGCCCGCCGCCAGCTCTCCGGCGCCCCCGTCCTTGCCGCCCTTGCCGTCACCGCCCGAGCCCTTCCCGCCGCCGCCGTCCGCCTCGCTCTTCAGCTCCCCGCCGCGTCCGGCCCCGCGCGCGCCACCCGCACCGCCCGCGCTGTTGCCGCCGCGCAGCGACGAACCCCGCTCCTCGTGCGACTCGTCCGTCCTCCGCGCGTCCTCGCGACGAGACTCCGCCCGCGTGCCGGTCGTCTGCTGATCCTGCACCCGCCCGCCGGTCGCCACCTGTTCCCGGCCACCATCCGCCAGCCGGCTCTCGGAGGCGCGCTCGCCCTCACCCGCGCGCGACTGCTGCAGCTTCTCGCCGAACGCGCTCTGGCCCTTGCGCTGATCCGCGCGCTGCAGGTTCGAGCGCTTCAGCCCGCCCTCCTGCTGCGCCTCCGCCGTCTGCGCGAGCAACGCGCCGTCCGCGTCCTTCACCTCGCCCGCGCGCGCCTGCTGGTCGCGGAGCTGGTTCTGCTGGCCCTTCTGGACCTGCGCCTTCTCCTGCCCGCCCTTCTGCAGAAGCCGGGAGAACGCGCTCTCTCCCTCCTGCTTCTTCGCGGTGCGCTCATCCGCCTGCCGCTTCTCGAGCGCGATCCGCTCCGCGAGCCGCGCTGCCTGGCGATCGTCGTCGACCCTGCTCACTTGCGGCTCCGCATCAGGTGCAGCGTGTTGCCGATCTCTTCCTGCACGAGGTCCTCGCGCATCTCCCGCTCCTTCTTGCGCTCCGTGAGCCAGGTCTCCTTGTGCTTCTCGATCGCCTTCAGCTCCTTCGCCGCCTCGGCCATCTCCATCCGGCGCTGCTCCACCAGGCGCTCCGCCGCGGCGACCGCGTCCTTCTGGCGCTCGATCTCCAGCGCGACTTGCGCCTCCTCGTCCTTCAGGCGCTGCTCGAAGCGGTGCATCATGTTCAGCCCGCCCGCGCCCGCGCCCTTGCGCATCACCTCGGCGAGGTAGGCCATCACCTTCTCCTTCCGCTCCGCCTTCCGCCGCTCGAGGTCCTCCTCCAGCGCCTTCAGCGCGGCCTTCTCCTTCGCCAGCGCCTGCAGGCTCTCCGCGAACGCGGCCTCCGCCGCCTCCTTGGCGCGCTGCCGGATCTCGAGCAGGGTCTGTAACCGGTAGGGCGAAGGCATGGGGGTGACCTCCAGTAGGCAGCAGCGTCCGGGTCAGCGTCAGTCGGCGAAGAGGTCGATGAGGCGCTGCACCGTCTCTTCGAACTCGGCGTTCTCCTCCGTGGCCTGCTTGAGGAAGTTGATGATCTCCTCGTACTTGTCGATCGCGTAGTCCGTCTTCGGGTCGGTCCCGTACACGTACGCGCCGAGGAGGATGAGGTCGCGCTGCTTCTCGTAGGTCGCCAGCGTCTCGCGCAGCTTGCCCGCCGCGCGCTTGTGCTCCGGCGAGGCGATCCCGCTCATCACACGCGACAGCGACGCGAGCACGTCCATCGCCGGCCACTGGTTTCGCTCGCCGAGCGCGCGGTTGAGGATGAAGTGACCGTCGAGGATACCGCGCACCTCGTCGGCGATGGGCTCCTCCATGTCACCGCCCGCCACGAGCACCGTGTAGATCGCCGTGCACGAGCCCTTGTCCGAGTTGCCGGTCCGCTCGAGGATCCGCGGCAGCATGGAGAACACGGACGGCGGATAGCCCTGACGCGCCGGCGGCTCACCCACCGCGAGGCCGATCTCACGCTGCGCTCGCGCCAGTCGCGTGACCGTATCGAGCATGAACATCACGTTGCCGCCGCGGTCCCGGAAGTACTCCGCGATCGCCGTGGCCACGTAGGCCGCGCGCAGACGCACGAGCGACGGCTGGTCGGAGGTCGCACACACCACGACGGAGCGCGCCAGCCCCTCCTCGCCGAGCGAATCCTCAATGAACTCGCGCACTTCGCGACCACGCTCGCCGATGAGCGCGATGACGTTGAGTTCCGCCTTCGTGTTCCGCGCGATCTGTCCCATCAGCGTGGACTTGCCCACGCCGGAGCCGGCGAAGAGGCCGATGCGCTGTCCCTCGCCGACGGTGAGCAGCCCGTCCACGCAGCGCAGCCCCAGCGGCAGCGGGCGCTCGATGCGGCGGCGCGTGAACGGATCCGGGCAGTCGCGATCGACCGACCACTCCATCAGCCCCGCCGGTAAGGGCTTCCCGTCGATCGGCTGCCCGAGCCCGTTGAGCACGCGGCCCAGCAGCCCGTCACCGACCTTGATCGACAGCGGCCGACCGGTGGGGATGACCTCGCTCGCAGGACCAATGCCCACGAGCTCGCCGAGCGGCATCAGCATCACCTGCTCGTTCTGGAAGCCGACGACCTCCGCCGGCACCGAGCTCTTGTTGCGGCCGCGGATCTCCACCACCTCGCCCACGCGCACGCCGGGCACCGCGGCCTTGATCACGAGGCCGGTCAGCTCCGTCACGCGGCCACGCACGCGGACGGTCTGCGCCTCCTTGATGAGCTGGTAGTACCGCGAGAGATCGATCGCCACTTACGCCGGCCCTTCGCGCTTCGCGTTGTCGGTGACGAGCACGTTGCGCAGCATCTCCAGCTGCGTCGCCAGCTGCGCGTCGATGGTGCCCGAGTCGGTCTCGATGATGCAGCCGTAGCGCGGCACCTCCGAGTCCTCCTTGATCGCGATCTCCTTCACCCGGCCGATGAGCTCCATCATCCGCTTGCGCTTCTCGCGGAGGATCGCCGCATCCTGCGGGTTCACGCGCACCACCACCTGCTGCGCGCCGCGCACGTTCTCGATGGCGTTGGCGCAGATGTCGACCACCAGCTCCGGGCTGCGCTCGAGGTCCCGGCCGATGATCTTCTCCGCCACCTTGCAGGCCAGCGCGAGGATCTCGTTCTCCGCGTTCTGCAGCACCTCGGTGCGAAGCAGCCGCGCGCGGACCATCTGCTCGGTCACCTGCGCCAGCCCCTCCTGACGGCCCTGCGCCTGCGCCTCCTCGTGGATGCGCGCCTTCTCGGCCTCGGCCGCGGCGACGATCTCCTCCGCCTGCCGCCTTGCCGCCTCGATGATCGCCTGTGCGGACTGGTGCGCCTCGTACACCTCGGCGTTCACCACGCCCGCGCGGGGAGGACGCAGGACAGGGCGCGCTTCGCCGACGGCCTCGGCGGGCGCTGCGTCTCCCTTGATCACCTTCCCGATCGCCATGTCCGCTCCTTCGGGTGCGACTCTAGCCCGAACTGTCGGCCCGTCCACGCCCGCTCGGCCGCATGGTTCTCACCGGGGCTGGCTCGCCGGGATGCCTCCTCGCCAGACGGCTGCGTCCGAGCTAACGCGAGCCGTCGCGCGAACCGCCGCCCCGCCCGCCACCCGGACGGATGGGCCCGCGAGGCGCGCGCTGCAGCGAGGTCCTGTCTCCGCCGGCAGGAGGGCGATCTCCCCCCGCGCGCCGGATGTTGCCGGGCATGGTGGTGACCTCGCCCTGCCCTTCGACGGCGGGCACCCGGGGCTCCTCGGGACGGGCCTTCACGACCTTGTGCTCGAGGTTGCTGCGCGGCCTGCCCATCCGCGAACCGGTCCCGCCCCGCGAAGGTCCAGGTGCGGTGCCCGTCGTCGAGTCCGCAGGTCCCCGCGGCCGCGGCGCGTGCGGCGAATCCTCCGGCGCCCGGCCCACGCCCGCCCGCCGCGCCTCTCGCTCGGCGATGGGATCCCGCCTGCGTGGCTCGTCCTCGCGCGGCACCGGCACACCGGCACGACGGGCCTGCCGCATCGCGATGGGATCCCGCCACGGTCCACCGGCCCCGGAAGCGCGCGACTCACCGCCGCTGCCTTCCGGCGCCACCGGCGACTGCTCCGTCACCGGTTCTCCCGCCGCCCGCGAAGGCGGCCTCAACCGCTCCAGCACCGGCGGCACCCGCGGCGCCGGCAAGCGCGCACGCTCACCGGTGCTCATCGCGGGGATCGACGGGCCCGACGGATGGGACGGATGGGAGGGATGCGAAGGCGCACTGCTCAGCGAGGACGAGCGCATGCCCACGCTCGAGCCCCCTTGCGCCGGCGCCTGCGGAAAGCCGCTCCCGCTCCCGCTGACCGGAACGCCGGGCATCGAAGGCCGCGGCCGCTCAGCGGTGCGAGGCCGCTCGAGCACCGGCGAGATGATCGCGGAGGAAGGCCTCCGGGCGGTCGAGGGCCGCGCGGGCACGAGCAGCTTCCCGCCCGGCAGCGACGCCCGAGGCGCCTGCGCGGCCGCCACGAGGTCCGGCGGGGCCGCCGAGGCGCGCGTCTGCGGCTGCAGCTTCGGCGGCGGAGGCAGTCGCACCGGACGGTCGATGACGCCCTTCTGCTCGAGCCGGTCGAGCTCCGCCACCACGTCCGCGCGACCGCCATCGATGCGGCCGTTCACCTTCGGGCGCTCCTCGCGGATCCACCGCACGAGCAGCTGCCCCATCGCGCCCGGGTGGCGCTCGACGATCCGCGCCGCGAACTCCGGCGACTGCGCCAGACAGGCCCGCGCGAGCCGCTGTGCCCCCGCGCTCCTCACCGCGTCCGAAGGCTCCCGGTCACCGGCGTGCATCGCGATGAGCGACCGCGCGTCTCCCTCGCTCAGGGGCCGCTGTGCCGCCGCCTGGGACGCGCGCACCGCCAGGGGCCGCAGATCCGGCCCGAGCTTGTTGAAGAGTTCCTCGCGCTCGGCAGAGGGCAATCCGGCCATCGCCTGGGCCAGCGCGCGAACGCCGAGCCGGTCGCACACGGTGAGCAGCTCGCGCGACTTGAGGAGCAGCAGGTCCGAGAACTTGAAGCCCGGCTTCCGCCCCGCGCCCACCGCCTCCTCCAGGCGCCACCGCACGAGGTTGAGGATCTGCGGCTTCACCTCACGCACGAGCTTCGCCTGCGCGGCTTGTGGCAGGAGCCCTCGCACCGCCTGCGCGGTCCCCTGGGGCAGCGCGCGGAGCACCACCTCCACCAGCGCCGGCCGCTCCTTCTGGAGCACGCGCGCCAGCGCCTCCGGATCCGCCGCCCAGCCCTGGTTCCGCCGCGTGGTGACGAGCCGCTTGATCTCCTGCACCAGCAGCGGGATCCGCTTCTCGCGGGGGATCTTCAAAAGCTCCAGCGCCCGGTGCTTGAGCAGCGCCGACTCGTCGTCCGGCAGGTGGTCGAAGATGCCCACCGAGTCCTGCCCGCCGAACGTCACCGCGGTGAGCAGGAGCATCGTCTGCCGCTTGTTCAGCGCTGTGAAGAACTGCTCCAGGGCGGCCTCGGCCTGCAGGGACAGCGGGTGGGTTCTCGAAGCCTACTCGCGGGCGGGCGGACCGTCGACCTCGGGGCGCGGCGGGTCGCTCACGGTCAGCGCGGCCCCCACCCCGGCGCCGAACACGAGCATGAACGCCAGCGACACCTCGGTGTGGAAGAGCGGGTCGTGGGTCATCCCCAGCAGGGCGTAGAACGCGAGCCCCGCCACCGCCAGCGACCGGACCGGTCCCGGAGACGCGCGACGGAAGACGAAGGCCAGCGACACGATCACCGCGCCGAGCAGCAGCGCGCCGGGCACGCCCAGCTCCGCCGCGGCGCTGAGGAAGATGTTGTGCGCCTTGCCGGGGTGCTCTCGGACGTGCGCGGTGGCCTCGGGCGCCGCCCACTCGCCCACCCGGAAGCGTCCGAGCCCGGTTCCCACCAGCGGGTGCTCCGCCGCCGCGCGCAGCCCGCTCTGGAGGATCGAGCCCCGGTCTCCGCTGCCCGCCGCGGTGAGCGACGAGAGGAGGCGCTCACGGAAGGAGTCGTGCAGCGCAACCACCGAAAACAACAGGAGGATTCCGCCGAGGGCCAGCGCGGCGATGCTCTTCCAGCCGAGCCTCGAGGTGACGAGCAGGATGAAACCTGCGCCCGCCACCGCGCCCACCACCGCGCGCGCGTGCGGAAAGACGACGATCGAGCCGAAGCCCACCAGCGCCACCGCGATCGCGGCCGCACGCCCTGCCCCCTTCGCGTGCAGCGCCACCGCCATCGCCCCGAGCACCACCAGCGCGCCGGTGTGGCTGAACTTCAGCCGGTGCATGAGGAGACCGCCGCCCATGAAGCGGCCCTCGGCACCGGGGATGGCCTCGTACATGCGGTGGAAGGGCAGCTTCGTCCACGCGAGGGAGGCGAACGTCTCCAGCGGCGGCCAGACGCCGAAGTACTGCAGCGCGGCCACGAGGCACGAGAGGAGGAACACGCCCGCCGCCGCGACCGCGATGCCCCGGCGCGCGCTCTGGCCACCCAGGGTCCACGCCAGCGCCACGACCGGCACCCACAGCCAGTCGAGGTGCCTCGCGAGCACCGCGCCCCCAAGCCGCGCGTCACCCAGCGCCGCGGTGAAGAGCCCCCACGCCACGAAGGCGAAGAGGACGCCGCAGGCGCGGAGGACCGAACGCAGCGGCAGACGCTCGCCCCCGCCGCGTCCGGAGCGCCACGCGACGAGCAGCGTGACGAAGAGCCCCGCGAGCCCGGCCCAGATGAACGGCTCCGCGAGCAGTACCCCGCACGCCGCCAGGCCTCCGAAGACCGTAAAGGCGCGCTGGACGAGCGCCGCGCTGACCTCTGCGCCCGCGGACGAAGCGCCGGTGGGAGCCACCTCTGCTGCCGGGGCGGTCACCGCCGGCCGCTATTCGGTGGGCCTGGAGCGGACGCGACGCGAGGCCCCGCCACCACCGCCGCTGCCGCCGCGCACGAACGAGAAGATGATGTAGCCGGCCATGGCGAGGATCACGATGCCGCCGGAGAGGACCATGGCGCGGAAGGTCGCCGCGCTGCCGGCGGGCATGGGCAGCCCGAACACCGACTTCATCTGCGACTCGAGCGGGGACGACGCCGCCGGCGGCACCGCGCGGCTGAGCACCACCGACACGTTCTCCGGCCGCATGTCCGGCAGCGCCGCGGCCACGAACCGCTTGATCATCTCCTCGTCCACCGGCGCCTTGCCCTCGGGCGAGAGGCGGTACTTCACCATCACCGCCGCGGTGTTCACCGGCTTGTTCTCCGGCTGGGTGAGGTCGTTCGTCTCCGGCAGCATGACGATCGTCCGCGCCTCGAGCACGCCGTCGATCTTGTGCAGGGCCATGCTGACCTCGCCGCCCATTGCCTCGAGGAACATCGCCCGCTCCTCGGTGGCGGTGGGGATCATCCCCTTCTTGTCGGCAAAGATCTTCAGGCCCGCGACCTTCGGCCGGGGCAGCGCGTACTCGTTGAGCAGCCGGTACGCCGACGGCGCGTCCTGCTTCGGCACGGTGATGGTGAAGACGGGCTCGTTGCCGCTCTCGTCCTTCTCCTTCCCCGCGTTGATCCCGTTCTCCTGCAGGAGGACGTAGATGTCGTTGGCGTCCTTCTCGGTCAGGTTGTGGTGCAGCTCCACCGTGCAACCGGTGAGCGCGAAGAGGCTGAGCGCGGCGGCGAGGACGACGATTCGGGACATGGGTGTGCGCGACTTTAACCACAAATGCGAAGCGCCCCAAACGGGGCGCCAGGCTGCTCTCCAGACGAGAGCGGGTGAAGATTCACTCCGCGAAGACTAGACCTGCGTCTTCAGCGTGTCCTTGAGGCCGGTGGTCGCCTTCTCCACCACCTTGCCGGTCAGCTCGAGCTCCTGCGTGTACTTGTACATGCCGGCCTGCAGCGCGAGCAGCTGCCCGTTGTCCAGCTTCTGCGAACCGCCCAGGCCCTGGTTGATGAGCTTGTCGAGCACGCCCTGGCCCTTCTCCATGTCGCCGAGCATCTTCGACAGGCCCTCGGCCACCTTCGAGGTGGAGGGCTTCTGGTCCACCGGCTCCGCCGCCTTCGTGCTCACCGCGTCCGGGCGGAGCTTGTCCACCTGACCGGACTTCTGGACCTGCGAAGCCGCCTGGGCCGCCTGCGTCTGCTGCGTGGCGTTCGCCGCCTGCGCGGCCGTGGTGGCCTGGGTCGCCTGGGTCGCGTTCGTCGCCTGGACGCCGTTCGCGCCCTGCGCGCCGCCGGCCTTCTGCGACATCGTCTGGTCGAACTTCGACGGCCCGGTCTTATTTGCCTGCTGCGCCGGGTCCTGCTGGAGCTTCTGCTGCGCGATCTGGGCTGCTGAGGTCACGCCCGCGGTGGGTCCGGCCATGTGTCGTCCTCCTCGTTTCGTCCAGAGCGGGGAGCTCTTCCTCCTCGCTCAACATGCGCTTCAAACTCTCGATGGCCCGCGCGTGCAGCCTGCTGGCCCAGCTCTTCGACAGCCCGCTCTCCGCGCCCGCCTCTTCCAGGGTCTTGCCCTGGTAGTAGTAGCCCTCGAGGAGCTTCCGCTCCTTGTCGTCGAGCCGCGCGATCGCCTTCTTCACCCGCCGCCGGAGCTGCTCGAGCTCCAGCCGCTGGTCCGCCGGCATCGACTCGTCCGATACCTGCAGCCCATCCGTCCCCTCCAGGCTGGTCGCAAAGACCATGGCCAGCCCGGTCACCGCATTCGAGATGTCTCCAACATCATCGACAATGGACCGGCCGATGTTGCCTCCGCCCATTTCGCGGTCCGCGACATTGGACAGGTACGCGTTGGCGCGCTCGCCGGCGTGGGCGCTCCGGGCGTCTCCGCCCCGCAACACCCCCATTTTCCTCAGCCCGTCGAAGATCGCGCCCTTGATCCGGTAGTGGGCAAAGGTGAGGAAGTTCGCGCCGACCTTCGGGTCGTAGCGCTCCGCCGCCTCGAGCAGGCCTATCTGCCCGTAGGCGATGAGCTCGTCGAGCTCCAGCGTCGAATTGAACTGCTTGCGGACGGTGGCCGCCAAAGACCGCACGTACGGTCCGTACTTCTCGAGGATGACTGTGGGTTCTTCCGGCAGCGCCACGTGGTCGTCCCGCCCCTAGCCCTTCTGCCACAGACGCTCGAGCGCCTGCTGCAGCCTGGGGTCGTCCTGAAGCTGGTCCGCGATCTTGGCGGTGAGCGCCTTCGACTGCATCCGGAGCTTCTCCTTGAGGATGTCCGCCACGAGCTTCTTCGTGGCCTCCTCCTTCGAAGCGATTTCACCCGACCGGAGCTGTCTTGCCAACTCCAGCGCCTGCGCGGTCACCGGATCGACCCCGCCGACGTTGGCGCTCCCCGCGGCGCCGGAGGGACCGACGAGCCCCTGCGAGGCATCCGCCCCTTCCGCGCCCGACACCTTCCCGCCAAAGCCGGCCTTCGATGCGGAGCCCTTGCCGGACGCGCCCTTCGGCCCGCCCGCGCGCCCCTTTCCACCGCCTCCGCGAATGCCGCCGACCGACATGCTTCCTCCTTCCGGCCCGAGCCTACTTCTTCTTTGCGCCGGCTGCCGGCAGCGCGCCAGCCTCCTTCGCCTCGAGCAGCGCCCTCGCCAGCCGCGCGCCGTCACCTTCCGGCTCCACGTCCATCGCCGCCTTGATCTCCTTCAGCGCCTCGTCCGGCTTGCCGAGGAAGAACAGCGCCTCCGCCGCGTGCGCCCGGGGCAGCCCGCTCTTCGGCGCGAGCCTTTGCGCCGAGCGGTAGGCCTGCAGCGCCTTGTCGTGGCGGCCTTGCGAGAACTCGAGGGTCCCCAGCGCGAGCTGCGGCACTTCGCTCCGCGGCATCAGCGCCGCGGCGCCCTGGAAGACCTCCTTCGCCTTGTCGAACTGGCCCATGTCCATCCAGACATAGCCGGCCTCGAGCATGAGCTGGGCCTGGTGCTTCGAGAGGGGAACGACGCTGCTTGCGATCTCCGACATGACGCTCCTCAAACGGCAAAAGGGCGACCCGTCCGATGGGCCGCCCTTCGCGAAACCATCCGCCGAAGCTTAGCCTAGCGGACGTTCTGGATGGTGTTCTTCACCGTGTCGTGCCGGACCTTCAGCACGTTGGACACGGTGGTGAAGACCTGGTTCTCACGCTGCATCGCCATCTGCGACTGCATGAGCTCGAGGTTCGTGCGGCGCATGGACTCGAGGTCCGCGTTGAAGCCGCTCACCGCGCCGCCCGCCGCGGCGTTGGGGACGACGCTGGGGGCGCCGCCGCCGAGGGTGGAGCCGACGACCGGGGCCGTGGGAGCGCCCGCGCCGCCGCCGGTGGGGACGGTGGTGGAGAGCGAGCCCGGGGTGCTCGAGCCCGTGGGGGCCGGCATCGCCGAGAAGCCACTGTACTGCGTGGCCACCGCGCCCTGCTGGGTGCCGGCCGACATGGTGCCGACGGAGGAGACCGCCGCCGAGACGATCGCGCCGCCCGGAACGAAGGGCGCCGCCACCGCCGCGCCGGTCGCGACCGCGCTGGCCGCCGTGTCCATGCCCGCCTTCACGCGGTTGCCGAAGTCCGTCTTCGGCGTCTGCCGGTCGATGGACATGTTCGTCGACATCCGGACCGAGGAGTTGTTCGGGTTGATGGGGTTGATGCCTGCCATGTGAGCCTCCAAGTGCCGGGTGGGCGTCTCAATTCAATTATCGCAGCAGGGGTCCGGCGGTTGCGCCCTCGCCCCGAATTTCAGGGGGATCAGCGCGCGCGCTGGGCGGGCTTGCGCTCCGCCTCAATCTTTTCGCGCACTTGCAGCAGGTGGTGGAGGAGCTCCTCCGTCCGCTCGATCGCCGACTGGATCTTCTTCGCCTGCTCCGCGCGCGGGCCCTTGAGGGCCTGCAGGCCGTCCTTCACCGACTGGAAGAAATGGCCCACGTCGTCGGGGGAGGCGCGCTCCACGAAGGCCTCGACCACCGGATAGAGGGTGACGTCCTGCGAAACCTGCTGCCCCTGCCCCGCCTGCGCCTTCGGAGATGCCATGTGCAGAACGCTAGACGCAAAACCGCGGCGCTTTCAAGGCGGCGGCCCGCAGAGGGACCGGGAAGACGGGCGGCGGGCGCAGCGGAGGCGGCGCGCACCTAGCTTGGAGAGAGACGACTTTTCGACATCGCGAGGTGATCCATGAAGCGGTTCGTGGCCTTCTGCGCCGCGGCGGCCCTGTTCGCTGCGCCGGCGCTGGCCCTCTCCAGCCCCGAGTCCTCGACGCCCGACAGCGTGCGAGGGACCACCCACGAGGACCTCCGGAGCGAGGACACGCAGCCCGAGGTGCTCGAGGACGAGATCGAGGTCGCGCCCGGCAGCCGCTCTCCTACCGAAGAGGACGTGGGGATCGGCGAGCCGGACGGCACCGGAGGCTCGGGCTTCGAGGAGCCGATCGAGGAGCGGGAGATCCGGCGGCAGCCCTCGGCGGGTCCGGAGGACGCGGCCGGCGGGAGCGGCCAGGCGGGCGGGAGTGGACAGACGCAGGAGCGCGACCGGCCGGATCACCAGAGCCTGCGCGACTTCCCGGGCGCGGAGGGCGGCGGCGTGGGGGGCGCGGGGACGGAAGGAAACGCGCCGGAAGAGCCGGCGTCGGACTTCGAGCCGGTGCCGGGGGAGGAGCTGCGCGGGCCGGCGGCGGATCCTTCGATCATGGGCAACGAACGCGACGCGGGTGGGAGGCCGGCGCAGGACGACTTCGGGACGGGCGGCGCAGGCGACGAGGGCTCCGCGCAGCCGCAGAGCGATGCTGATTCGGATTCAGGGGAAGACACCGGTCGCGGCGGCGCGGTGTTCGATCCGGGCGATACCTCGGGACGCCAGCCGGGCCTCATCCCCGAAGGTGACGAGCCCGGTCCCGGCTCACCGCTCCCCTCGCCGAGCGACGTGCGCTGACAAGCTGACGCTGACGTGCATCCCGAAGGTCACGGGAGGCTCCCCGCCGCGCCTGCCACAGGGCTCGGCGGGGCGTCTCTTTGGCGAAGGCTCAGCGCGCGCCGAGCACCCGCTCCTTCATCACGCGCGCGAGGAACAGCGGGTTGCCCTTGAGGTAGCGCCCCGCCTTGTGCGGCTGCGAGAGGAGGATGTGCAGCCACTCCTGGCCGATCTTCCGCATCCACTCCGGCGCGCGGTCGAGGTCCCCGGACCAGTAGGTGAAGAGCCCGCCGATGCCCATCGCCACGCGCACGTCGAGGCGGTCGCGATGATTGTGGATCCAGGTCTCCTGCAGCGGGTTGCCCATGCCCACCAGCAGCAGGTGCGACCCAGACGCGTTCACCTTCGCCAGCGCCGCCTCGTTCACCGCGGGGTCGTTGAGGTAGCCGTGGTGGTGGCCGGCCTGCACCCAGTGGGGGAAGAGCTCGCGGGCCCTCCGCGCGGCGCGCTCGATGGCTTCGGGCGTGGCGCCGAGAAGGAAGTAGCGCAGCCCCTTGCCGACGTTCGACGAGAGCAGCGCCGGCGTGAGGTCGGTGCCGTTGACGTTGTCGCGCAGGTGCACGCCGTGGAGCATCCGCGCGCCCATGCGGACGCCGGTGCCGTCGCCGAAGACGTAGTCACCCTCGTTGAGGACCGCGCGGTACTCGGGGCGTTCGGTGGCGAGGTTCAGGGTGGCGGCGTTGACGAAATAGACCGCGCGCGCGGGGCCGGAGGAGCGCTCGAGCTCGGCTGCGATCCGCTCCAGCGCCTGCGGCATCGTCCAGTCGAGAAAGTCCACGCCCAGGACCCGGACCGCGTCTTCCGTGCCCACCACGCCACCGGCCTCGGCTCTTCTCACGACGGACAGCCCTCCCGCTGCAGTCTGCGCGGACTCTATATCCCGGAGTCCTCGTGCGTGGCGGTCGCTTTGCGCGCGCAGGAGCGGTAGGCATCCGCGTCCATATGCTGCGCGCTTTCGCGGTCTCGTCGCTCCTGTCCGTCGTCCTGTACGCGGGGCCGGCCCCCGGCTTCGACTACGTCGAGCACTCCTTCACCACCGACGCGGCCTGTGACGTGGCGCAGCGAGAGCTCGCGCGCGAGGCGGGCGGGGTGATCTCGGACGAGAGGCTCGCGGCGCGGTACCTCGCGCTGTCGCTCATGTGCCCCGCGAAGTGGGACCGGCCCTACTGCGAGCGCGGCTACAAGCAGCTGGAGGGTTCGGTGAACCTCCTCGAGGAGCCGCCGGCGGAGTCGGGCGACCATGCGATCACCCTCGGCGACTTTTCGGCGCTGCCGGATCACTTGGCGTCGTGGGGCGCGGTCCGGGGCGTGCCGCAGGCGGCGGGCGAAGGGCTGACCACGCGCACCTTGAGGTGGCTTGCGCGCACCGGAGACGCGGGCGGCGTGGTGAGCGACGTGGCCGAGGACGGCTGCGAGACCCGCGTGCCGCTGCGCTGGGACCTCCTCTATGCGGAGATGCGGGAGCAATCTTCCGCGCAAGCGGTGGGCGCGGGCGAGCAGCGGCTCTCTCCGCTCGCGCGGGCGCCGGTGCGCAAGGTGGTCTCGGATCCGGCGGGCGCGTACAGCTTCGACAACCCGCAGTACCTCGACCTCGTGCTGCACAACCACGGGCACTTCGGCGCCGAGGCCCACGGGCACTGGCGCGGCTTCCACGCCACCGCGCGAGACCTCTCCGAAGCGTCGTGCGAAGAGGTGCTTCCCGAGGCGCGCAGGCTCTACCGGTCGCTGGCGAAGGGGCTCGGCGACGAGGTGCCGAGGGACGCCGAGGCCTGCCGCGTCGTCTCGGAGAGGTTGCGGCTGCGGGTGCTCTCCTGGGCCTCGCGGGCGCCTGCCGAACGCGTGGCGCCGGTGCAGGCTTTCGTGGACGTGCTGAAGGGCACTTCAGGCCCCGCGCGTGAGGCGCTCTCCCGCGCGTTGGTGACCCCGTTCGTGTCGCTGGTGTTCGAGGGCGCGGGCCTCCACTACCTGCAAGACGGGCTCTCCGGCGGTCACGTGCGCGTGCAGCGGCTCGCGTACGACCTGCGCCGCAGCCGCTACGAGCACGACGCGGACGGGGTGAACGGCGTTCCGGCGCGCGTGACCACGACCGAAGGCTCGGAGGAGCTGGTGCTCTTCGGCGATGGGTTCCTGCTCGACACGCCGGTGCCGGAGGCGGTGTGCAACGAGGGAGCTTCTCAGGCCTCTTCGCCCGAGGCGGTCACCCACTGCATCCTCCGCCGGCAGCGCGCGGTGCTGACGGCGGCCACGGCGGCGTCGCTCGTGCACTGGGCGCGTGGCGATGACGACGATCCGTTCGTGCGCCGGCACCTCATCGTCTCGCCGCCGGGCTCGGGACGCGGGCCTTCGGCGGTCGGGCTTCTCGATCGCGGGACGCTGCCCACGCCGCCGCCCCCGTTCTCGTACCAGTCGTTCCTCTTCAGCACCTCGGTGGATGCCGCAGGTGGGCCGCCGCAAGTGGGCGTGCGCACCGTGTTCCTCTCCGAGTTGGACTCGCGCGCGAACTGGATGACGAGCTACCACCTGGGCCTGCTCGCGAGGCTCGGCAGCGGCGAGCAGTCTCAGCTCACCGGCGAGTTCTCCTACATGTTCCACTGGCGCTGGGCGGCGCGGTTCCTCGTCAACGCGGGCCCGTTCGCCTACGCCGGGCTCGGCGATTTCGACAAGGGCGCTTCACCATTCCTGGGCGTGGGACCGAACGTGGGCGTGAGCGTGCTGCCGGAAGGCTGGATCCGCCTGCCGCTGGAGGTCAGCCTGTCATACCGGATGCCGCTTCGACTGCTCGATGGACGCGTGCCGCTGCGGGACACACGTCCGCGCATCGAGGCCCACTGGATCGAGCTGTCGATCGGGCTGGCCTTCATGTGAGTCCGGGTTCGCCCGGCGACGCGGCGGGCGGCGGCTGGACCTTCCACCGCCGGTGCAACCACATCCACTGGTCGGGATGGCGGCGGATCCACTTCTCCAGGGCGGCGGTGATCTGCTCGGTGTGCAGGCGCAGGTCCTCCTGCAGGTCGCCGGTGTCGGGCACGGGGAACGGGCCCTCGAAGTGCAACCGCAACGAGTCGCCCTCGCGCACGCCGACGCCCACGAGCACCGGGGCCCCGGAGCGCTTTGCCGCGAGCGCGATCGCCGGGTTGGTGCTCGCGGGTCTGCCGAAGAAGGGAACGAACACGCCGTGCTTCGGGCCGATGACCTGGTCCACGAGCATCGCCACCACGGCGCCCTCGCGGAGGGCCTGCACGCTGGCGTTCACCGCCCCGCGCGGGTGGATGAGGTGGATGCCCGCGTCCAACCGGCTCTGGATGATGCGCGCGTTGATCGCCCCACTCAGCGGCCGTACCACCGCGTGAAGGGGCAGGCCGCGGCGGCAGAGCACCTCGCCGAGGAGCTCCCAGCTGCCGAGGTGCGCGGTGGCGACGAGAACGCCCCGGCCCTCCGCGCGCATCTGCTCCATCAGCTCGAAGTTCTCCAGCGTGACGACCGCCTCGAGCGCTTCGTCCGGCACGCTCGCGGAGACGAGCGACTCCAGCGCGGCGAGCGCCATGTTCCGGTACGCGCCCTTTGCGATCTCGCGCCGCCGGCTCTCGGTGAGCTCCGGCAGTGCCCTCCTCAGGTTGTCCAGCGTCAGCTTCCGCCGGATGCCCAGCAGCCACGCCAGCCCGCCGACGAACGCCGCGAGCCGCTGCAGCGCCGGCCGCGACAGGGACGAGAGCCCACCCACCACCAGTCCCGCGAAGAGGCGGCCCAGGGGCCCCACCTCTGGCATCAGCGGACGTGGCGGGCGCGGCGGAGTGGCAGACGACATCGGTCGCTACCAGCGCATCGCGAAGGTGCCCGCGCCGCCGCCGGGAAGCGGCACGAAGCCGGCGGAGGTCGTCACCGCGGAGGGCCTGCCGCCGCGCCTCGAGCTCTGCGCGCCCGCGGTGCGGAAGGCCATCCAGTCGTGCACCGCCGGCACGAGCACGCCGATCGCCGTGCCCGCCACTGCGCCCACCGTCACGTCGCTGAGGTAGTGCTTGTCGCCCGCGAGGCGCAGGTAGGCCGTCGTCGCCGCGATCGGCATGCCCACCGCCCAGGCCCACGCCGCGCCCTTGCGGCCTCGCATCCGGGCCACGGTCGCGGTGGACGCCGCCAGCGCGAAGGTCACGGTCGCGTGCCCCGAGTAGAAGCTGAGGTTGTTGTCGTACGGCTCGTCGACGAGGCCCTTCTCCGCGTCCGGCAGCGCGTAGGCGAAGGGGCGCTCGCGGCCGATGACGAGCTTCACGCTCTGGTTCAGCGCCGCCGCCACGCCCGCCGACTCGAGGATGAGCAGCGCGTCCCAGGGCACCTCCTCCATCCGGCCGTCCGCGCCCGCCAGGGTCAGCGTCGTGGCCCGCGCCGCGGCGGGCGCGCCGCCGAATAGCAGCACGTCGCTCGCGCGCGGGGCGCCCGTCGTGTTGT
>JAFAFL010000040.1 GCA_023423535.1 Pseudomonadota bacterium | reverse complement strand
GACGTCGCCGCGTTCGTGGGCGTGTGCGGCGGTCAGCACGCGGGCCGCGCGGTGCGATTCGAGCGCGCGCGGCCGCCCGGGGAGCGCACGAAGACGGAGCGCGCGCCGCGTCCGGAGGAGCCCATGGAGGGCCCGGGCGAGGTGCGGGTGTGGACGTCGCTCGGCGGCAACATGGGGCTCGACGCGGACGGCGTGAAGGCCACGCTGGGCGCGGCGGGTGCGCCGGTGGAGCACGTGCTGCGCGTGCTCATGCGGCCGCAGTACTCGTACGTGGTGGTGAAGGACGAGCACGTCGCCCTCTTCGAAGCGGTGAGCGGGAAGCAGCACGGCGAGCACACGCTGAAGCTCGAGCGCGCGCGTCCCCGGACCGAGCGCCGTGAGCGCACCGAGCGCGAGCCGCGCCCCGCGGAGCCGGCGGACGAGCCGGGCCAGGCGCGCCTGTGGGTGGGCCTCGGCAAGGGTGATGGCCTCGACGAGGCCGGCGTTCAGGCCGCGCTCGAGGCGGCCGGTGCGCCCGCGGGCAAGGTCCAGCGCGTGTCGCTGCGGCCGGCCTACGCCTACGTGTTCGTCGCCGACGAGGACGTCGCCGCGTTCGAAGCGGTGAGCGGCAAGACGCACGGCGAGAAGGTCCTCAAGGTCGAGCGCGCCCGCCCGCGCCGGTAGCTTCGAGCGGTGCGCAGTGCGTTGAAGGGCCCGGAGCACCGCAGTCTGCTCCGGGTCCAGACGAGCGCGAAGACGCGCCCGTGAAGTTCGTGGCGGAAGCTCCGGGCGGCCGGTAAAGGCGCGCGCAGTGAATGCCACTCCCAATCAGACTCCCGCTCCCGCCTCCGCCCCGGCCATCGAAGCGCAGGCGGTGGCGAAGACGTATCCGGGCGGCGTGCGTGCGCTGCGCGGCGTCTCCTTCCGGATTGCCGCGGGTGAACGCGCCTGTCTGCTCGGGCCGAATGGCGCGGGCAAGACGACGCTCATCCGCATCCTCATCGGCGCGTTCAAGCCCACCAGCGGCACCGCGCGGCTCTTCGGCGCCGGCGTGGACGACGCGCACTTCCTCGAGGCGAAGCGCAGGGTCGGCATCGTGCCGCAGTCGCCGGGCATGTACCGGGACCTCTCCTGCGCGGACTACCTCGCGCTGGTGCGGGAGCTCTACGGCGCGAGCGACGCCACCGTGGACGAGGTCGTGGAGGCGATCGGCATCGCGCCGTTCCTCACCCGGCCGATGATCACCCTCTCCGGCGGCCAGCAGCGGAAGCTGTCCCTCGCGGCGGCGCTGGTCGGCAAGCCGGACCTCCTCCTGCTCGACGAGCCCACTGCGGGGCTCGACCCGGTGGCCACGCGCGACATCCACGCCTACCTGCGCGAGGCCACCCGCGGCCGCACCGTGCTGCTCTGCACCCACAACCTCCTCGAGGCCGAGGCGCTCTGCGACAGCGCGATCATCCTCCGCGAGGGCCAGGCGCTGGTGCACGCGCCCATCGAAGAGCTTCGCCGCCGCGCGCGCACCGCGATCGTCTTTGCCGCCGCCGAAGGGACCGCTGCGCTGACCGAGGCGCTCTCCGCCCTGGGTCATGCGGTCGAGCCGGTGCCGGGAGAAGACGCGGTGCGCCTCTATGCAGACGCGCCGCAGCGGGAGGCCGCGCGGCTTCTGCGCGCGCTCGTGGAGCGGGGGCTCGGCGTGTACGAGAGCCGCATCGAGATGCCGTCCCTCGAGGAGCTCTTCCACCACATCCTGCGCGCCGAAGGAGCCGACCATGGCCGGCCGTGAGCTGGGCATCCTCTTCCGCAAGGAGTGGCGTCAGCTCCTGCGCAGCCGCGGCGCGGTGCTGACCGCGCTCATCCTTCCGGCGATCGTGCTGCTGCTCGTGCCGCTGACGCAGATCCTCGCGGTGGGCGCGCTGCCCACGAAGGAGCTGCCGCCGGGCATCAACCTGCCGCCGGGCCTCGCCCACCTGAAGGACGACCCCGCCGCGATCCTCCACTTCGTGCTGCCGCTGATGGTCGCGCTCGGAGGGCTCATCGTCCCCATGGTGAGCGCGACCTACACCATCGTCGCCGAGCGCGAGGCGCGGACGCTGGAGCTGCTCGTGTCCCTGCCGGTGGCAATCAACCAGGTCGTCACCGCGAAGGTCCTCGCCCTGCTCGCGCTGACGGTGGGCATCACCCTGCCCATGTTCTCCATCACCGCCGCCGCGCTCCTGTGGACCGGCAACGCGGGCGCAGGCTTCGTCTTCGCGCTGGTGCTGCTGCTGCTCGCCGCCCTCGCCTTCTCCACCACCGGCGCGCTGCTCATCAGCCTGCTGGCGAAGGACTTCCGCACCGCGAACAACCTCAGCGGCGCCCTGCTCCTGCCCGCCATCTTCCTCATGGTGGGCCTGCTCTCGCTCGTGCCCTCCGCGCTCGGCGCCGCCCTGGTGGCCACCGCCCTGCTCGCGGTGGCCTCCATCGCCTGCGCCTTCGTGTCGCTGAAGGTCGTGACCTTCGAGCGGTTGTTGCGGTGAGGCCGACGGAGGCGCTCGGCTAGGTTCGCCGGACCTTCCCGCCTGCGCCGCCGACGCGGTCGCGATCGACCTTCACGCGGCGCCCGCGGATGGTCGCGTTGCGCAGCGCCGTCACCACGTCGGTGACCTTCGCGGTGGGGACCTCCACGAACGCGTAGTGGTCCGCGATCTGGATCGCGCCGATGTCCGACGACTCGAGCCCCGCCTCGTTGGCGATCGCCCCCACCAGATCCGCCGGGCGAAGGCCCGCGCTGCGACCGAGGCCCACGAAGATCCGCTCGCTGTCACCGCCACCGGAGCGCCCGGAGAAGCGGGCATGCGACTCGATGCGCGCGCCGGTGCCGGAGACCTCGCTGCCCCCGCCACGAGGACGGTCGAAGGAACGGCCCTCGCTCGCCCTCGACTTGAACGAACGCTCGCCGCCGCGCTCCGGCCGGTCGCCGCGCTCACCGCGCTCGAAGCGGGCCGGGCGCTCGAACCGGCCGCCGGTCCTCTCCCGCTCCTCGCGCGGACCGCGAGACGGGCGCGTCTCCGCCGCCGGGATCTCCTGCTCGTCCTCGCGTCCGGGGTTCAGGGCCTCGTGCAGCGACGCCACCGCGGCGAGCGCGACCTCGGTGAGATCGTGGTTCTGCGCCAGCGCCTCGACGACCGCGCGGAAGCCCTCGAGCTTCTCCTGGCCGATCGCCTCCTCCACCGTCGCCCGCGTGAGCTCCAGCCGCTTCGCGCGGAGGTCCACCACGGTGGGGACCTGACCTATCTCCACGCGCTGCCCGGTCACCCGCTCGATGGCGAGGAGATAGCGGCGCTCCCGCGGCTCGACGATCGAGATCGCGTTGCCCTCCTTGCCGGCGCGGCCGGTACGACCGATGCGGTGGACGTAGGCCTCGGGCGAGGTGGGCAGATCGAAGTTGATGACGTGGCTGAGGTTCTCCACGTCGAGCCCGCGCGCCGCCACGTCGGTGGCCACCAGCAGCTCCAGCTTGTGCGTCTTGAAGCGCTTGAGCACCCGGTCGCGCTGGTCCTGCGTCATGCCGCCGTGCAGCGCCGCGGCCTCGTAGCCGTGTCCGCTGAGCACGCCGGTCAGCCGGTCCACGTCGAGCCGCGTGCGGCAGAAGATGATCGCGCTCTTCGGCCCCGCCACGTCGAGCACCCGCCCGAGCGCCACGTCCTTGTGCGCCCGAGGCACCACGTACGCGACCTGGTGGATCGTCGGCAGCGTCCCGCTCTTCGCGCTCTGCGGTTCGATGCGCACCTTCACCGGCTTGCGCAGGTGGTTGTCCGCGATGGACGCGATCCGCGGCGGCAGCGTGGCGCTGAACAGCGCGAGCTGGCGATCCTCGGGGAGCGAACCCAGCAGGGCCTCGAGGTCTTCCGCGAAGCCCATGTCGAGCATCTCGTCCGCCTCGTCGAGCACCGCGACCTTCACGCGATCGAGCTTCAGCGTCTTGCGCTCGAGGTGATCGATCGCGCGGCCCGGCGTCGCCACCACCACGTCCACGCCGCGCTTCAGCCGCCGCAGCTGCTGGCCGATGTCCTGCCCGCCGTAGATGGGCAGCACGGTCACGCCGCGCTTGCGGCCGTAGCGGTGGACCGCCTCGGCGACCTGCACCGCGAGCTCACGCGTGGGCACCACGATCAGCGCGGAGGTCTCCGCCGGACCGCACACGCCCGGCTCGAGCCGCTCGATGATCGGCAGCGCGAACGCCGCGGTCTTGCCCGTCCCCGTCGCCGCCTGCCCGAGCACGTCCCGCCCGGAGAGCAGCGGCGGAATGGCCGCGGCCTGCACCGGCGTGGGCTCCTCGTAGCCGAGGTCCGCCAGCGCCGCCTGCAGCTCCGCGCCGAGCCCGAGCTTGTCGAAGCCCGGCAGCATCGCGCCGCCCGCTTCGCCGCTTTCGGTGCCTTCGTGGTTCACGTCGTCGCGCACCTCGTCCGATGCGCCCTGCGTCTTCTTCGTCGTCGTCGTCCGTGCCATCGCGCCCTACTCCTCGGGGTCCGGAATGATGTCGTCGTCCGCGTCGGAAGCGTCCGCCGAATCGCCCGCGTCGTGGGCGTCGCTCTCACCGGCGGCGCTGCGGCCGACGTGCGCGGGCACCACGTACCACTGCCGGCCCTTCATCTGCTGCAGCTTGAGCAGCTTCTCCTTCTCCATCTGGTCGAGCAGCTTCGAGAAGGTGGAGAACCCGTGGTCGCGCTCGTCGAAGTCCGGCTCCTTGCGGACGATCGTCTCCTTGATCAGCGACGGGTTCAGCGGGCCGGTGGCGCGAGCGAGCAGCGACTGCACCACCTCGCGCGCGATCTCCGGAACGGCGCGCTTGCTCTTCTGCGACTCGCCGCGCTTCTCCTTCTCCGCGCCGCCGGCCGAAGCCTTCTCGCCCTTGCCCTTCTCCTCGCCGGAGCGCTTGCCGCGGCCGCGTCCGCCCGGCGTGGGCAGGTAGATGAACTCGTCACAGGCGCGCACGAAGAAGGGCGACGTGGCCTCCTTCACCGCGAGGCCGATCACCCGCTTGTCGTTCTCGCGCAGCTTGTACGCGAGCGGGCAGAAGTCGCTGTCGCCGGACGCGATGACGAAGGTGTCGATGTGGCCGCGCGCGTAGTTGAGCTCCAGCGCGTCGATCACCAGCCGCATGTCGGCGCCGTTCTTTCCGGCGCGCGTCGAGGGCGGCACGTCCACCAGCTCCACGCCGGCCTCGTGCAGGTTCTCCTTCGCCTCGCGGAACCGGGTCCAGTCGCAGTAGGCGCGGCGGAAGATGACCTTCCCGCGCTCGAGCAGGATGTCCATCGCCGGCTTCAGATCGAAGTTGGCGGCGGTGAGCCCGGTGTTTGTCACCAGGTTCTCGAAGTCGATGAAGAGCGCGATCTTGCGCTCGCTGGAAGAGGCCATGACCGGCGCATATCCCACGAAGCACGCCGCTTTGCGCTGTCTATCGCCCGGGTCGTCCAGCAGCCGAGCTTCCCCGGAGGTCACTCCTACAGCCGTGCGCGCCGGGCCCGGTGGTAGTGCGGCGCACACAGCCCGCGCGCGAGCACCGGCTTGTCGCACCCCTCTTCGCTGCAGCTCGCGGTGCGGTCATTCGGCTGCGCTCGCGAGGCACCGGCCGGGTTCACGTCGAACATGGCGCTCGCCACCGCGATGAGCCGGTCCACCTGCGCCCGCGAGAGCCGGCTCTTGCGCGCGAAGTCCAGCAGGCGGCCGAAGTAGGGGTCGTCATAGGAGGCGCCGGAGAAGTCGCGGAAGAGCTCCGACAGCGGAACCTCCAGCGCGGAGGCCACCTGCACGAGCGTGTCGTACGACGGGCTGCGCTCGCCGCGCTCGAGCAGCGACGCGAAGGAGATGGAGATCCCGCTCCTTCGGGCGAAGTCCTCCTGGGTGAGCCCCCGGCGTTCGCGCAGCGCCCTGATCCGCTTGCCGAGCACCCTCAGCGAGTCACGCGCACGGGGCGGCCGGGACTCGGCCGAACCGCTCTCCGACTCCGGCTCCACGCGCGGGTCTTCGGACGAGTCCCTCGTCACTGGCAGTAACCGTCCGGGCCGCAGGTCACGCCCGACGCGCAGGTCCCGCCGACGCCGTTGTTGCCGCCGCAGCACCGGTAGGTGGACAGGCCGCAACAGAAGCCCTGTGAGCAACCCAGTCCCGGGTTCGAGCCACACTGCGAGGCCGCGGTGCACGCGTACATGCAGACCGCGCCCGCCCCGCTCCAGCCCTTGTCGCACACGTAACCGCTGCGGCAGGTGCTCTGGCCGCCCGGGCTGCTGCAGCTCTGCAGACAGATGTCCTGCGACAGCGCATCCGCGCACCGCGAGCCCTGGGGACACTGCATCGACGCGGAGCAGTTCTGCGTGCACACCCCGCCGCTCCACGCGCCGCCGGACTGCTGCGGCAGGCAGTTGTTCGACTGGCACTGCGCGTTCTGCGTACAGGCCGCGCCGATGTTCCCGAGCATCGGCTTGCAGTAGCCATCCCCGTCGCAGCCGAGCCCCGCCTCACAGCTGTTGCCGTTGCAGCAGGCGTAGCCGTTCGCGCCGCAGCAGAAGCCTCGGGTGTCGCAAGTGGTGGCGCTTCCACACGTCGCAGGCGAGGTGCAGCCCGGCACACAGGCCGCCGCACTTGAAGTGGAAGGCGTCGCGCGGGACTCGCACACGTAGCCCGGCCGGCAACCGCCGGTGCTGCCGCCCTGCGGGCACGTCTTCAGACAGATCCGCGCGTTGGAGTTCGAAGGATCGAAGCCGCAGGTCGCGCCCGCGCCGCACTGCGCATCGCTCGTGCACGACTGGGTGCAGTAGCCGCTGGGGAACCCGAGGATGCGGCACCGGTTGCTCAGGCACTGACCGTTCTGCGTGCAGGGCTCGCCGATGGGCAGCGTGCCGCCGGTGCCGGCGTCCGGCGTGGTCATGCCCGCGTCGGTGATCGTGCCCGCATCCATCTGCGTCCCCGCATCGCTCGAAATGCCCGCGTCGCCCGTCACGCCCGCGTCGGTCTGTGTCCCGGCATCGCTCGTCGCCGCGAGGCAGAGCCCGAACTGGCACTGCAGCCCACCACTGCAGCTGAAGCCGGGGCAGCACGACTGGCCCTGCGCTCCGCAGCTTCCCGCGTCTATCTGAGGCTGTTCGCAGGTGCCGTTGCGGCACTCCTGCTGGCCGAGGCACGACGCGCACACGGTCCCGCTCGCGCCGCACATCGCCGCGGTCTGCGCCCCGTACTCCACGCACTGCAGCCCGTCGCAGCAGCCGGCGCAGTTGTCGGGCCCGCACGTCACCTCGCCATCGGGCCCGGGGATGCAGGTGCCGCGCTCGGAGCAGACGAAGCCCTGGACCGTGCCCGGGCAGCTCTTGCAGGCGTTGCCGCCCGCGCCGCACCGGGTGTCGACCTGGTGGGTGAAGGTCACGCAGTTGCCGTCACCGTCACAGCAACCGGAGCAGTTGTCGGGGCCGCACACCGGGGTCTCGGAGGGACCACACGAGAGGACCGCGCCCGCGGTGAGAGCGAAGAGGAAGATCACGAGCGCTGCGCGCATGTCTCCCATCCTACTCCACAGCCATCTGTTAAGGTGCGCGCGGACTTCGCAGGACATGCCCGGAGAGGGGGCGTTCAGGTCGATGAGCGCGGCGGACCAGACGAACTATTACTTCCGGAAGGCGTCGCGGATCATGGACGTCGGCGAGCGCATCGAGACGCTGCTCGCCACCCCCCTGCGCGAGGTGAAGGTGCAGGTGTCGGTGGAGCTCGACTCGGGCGAGATCCGCACCTTCATGGGCTACCGCGTGCAGCACGACAACAGCCGCGGCCCGATGAAGGGCGGCCTGCGCTACCACCCGTCGGTCGATCAGGACGAGGTCGTCTCGCTCGCCTCGCTGATGACGTGGAAGACCGCGGTGGTGAACCTCCCCTACGGCGGCGCGAAGGGTGGCGTGAGCTGCGATCCGGCCGGGCTCTCGCTGAAGGAGATGGAGCGGGTGACGCGGAAGTTCGTGGATCAGATCCAGGACTTCATCGGCCCCACGCGCGACATCCCGGCGCCGGACGTGAATACCAACCCGCAGGTGATGGCGTGGATCATGGATCAGTACTCCAAGTTCCATGGTCACTCGCCGGCGGTCGTCACCGGCAAGCCGCTCGACCTATACGGCTCGCGCGGACGTGAGGCGGCGACCGGACGCGGCGTGCTCTACGCGACGCGAGAGGTCCTGCGCGACATGCAGCTGCCCATGGCGGGCACGCGCTTCAGCGTCCAGGGCTTCGGCAACGTGGGCAGCCACGCGGCGCGGCTCATCGCCGAGGATGGCGGGCTCATCGTCGCGGTGTCGGACGTGCACGGCGGCGTGACCAATCCGCAAGGGCTCGATCTGCCGGCGCTGTTCGAGCACGTGAAGCGCTACGGCACCGTGAAGGGCTTCAGCGGCGGCGACGCGATCAGCTCGCAGGACGTGCTGCTGGTGGACTGCGACGTGCTCGTGCCGGCGGCGCTGGGCGGGGTGCTCACCGCGGAGAACGCGGAGTACGTGCGCGCGCGGGTGATCGTGGAGGGTGCGAACGCGCCGACCACGCCGCAGGCCGACGAGATCTTCGAGCGCAAGGGCGTGATCGTCGTCCCTGACATCCTCGCCAACGCGGGCGGCGTCACCGTCAGCTACTTCGAATGGGTGCAGAACCTCCAGCACGTCTCCTGGGACGAGGAGCGCGTGAACGCGGAGCTCGAGCGGATCATGAAGGAGGCGTACGACCGCGTCGTCTCCATCGCGCGGTCGCGCCAGCTCAGCCTGCGCACCGCGGCGTTCGTGCTCGCCATCGGCCGGGTGGGCAAGGCCACGGTGCTCCGCGGCATCTGAGGCGTGCGGCTACTGCGGTGACCACGCCACCGCGCGCTCGAGCCTCGGCGTGAGCAGCTCGCTGAGGGTCTCCGGATCGTCGAAGGCCACGCCGCCGAGGCTGAGGAAGTAGACGTGCTTCCCCTTCCTCGTGATGAAGAAATTGCCCACCGCCGTGCCATCCGCGGTGAGCAGGTAGTGCTTCGAGTCGTCGCCCCACTTGAAGAGGTCGTTGCGCTCTTCGCGGGTGACGCCCTCGCCCGCCATGCCGAGCATCACGCCCATGGTGAGCTGCATGGCGGTGTAGGTCTCGCGCGCCTCCTTCGTCGTGCGCTCCCGCGTCACCGAGGAGAGGAGGTAGATGCCGCCGTCGCCCGGGTCTTCGTACTCGTATTCGAGCTCGCGGCTTCCCAGCAGCCCGCCCTTGCGGAAGGTCCCCGCGCCCCCGGTGCGCTCGAGCTCGTAGTACTCCGCCACGTCCTCGAAGGTGACGAGCATCGCGCGGTCGCTCTCCGCCACGTCCTCGTCCGCGACCTCGTCGCTGTCCATGCCGAAGTACGCCAGCAGCCCGATGCCGCCGACCCCGACCCCGCACATGAGGAAGAGGCCGAGGAACACGAGGAGGAGGACCTTCGTGTTGGAGGTGGAGGTCTGGTGACGGGGAGGCGCCGGCGGCTGCATGGCCGCGCAGCATAGGGAAGAGCGCCCGCGTCTCCTACACGTGAGGGCAGACGCCCCGCCCCGCTTGCACTAAGTTGCGCGCGCTCTGCTCCACCGCGCACCCGGAGGAAGCCCGCCATGACCGCGCCCTCGCAGCACATGAAGCAGCTCGCCACGTTCGCTCTGTGCCGCGGACTCGACGAGCGGCAGGTGTCGGAGATCTTCGACATCTGCGACGCGATCGAGCTTCCGCCCGGAAAGATCCTCTTCGAAGAGGGCGACGACGGCGACGCGCTCTATGCCGTACTCGCGGGCGAGCTGGAGATCGAGAAGAGCGACGGCAACGGCGGCGCGCTCACGCTGGCGCACATGGGCGAGGGCGCGGTGCTCGGCGAGATGAGCCTCTTCGGCCCGCACTCGAAGCGCTCGGCGAGCGCGCGGGTGGTGGGGAAGGCGCAAGCGTCCCTGCTGAAGGTCTCGGTGGAGAAGTTCGAGTCGCTGGTGCGCGCGGACAACGTCGCGGCGCTGAAGGTGGTGCACAACCTCGCGCAGCTGATGAGCCGAAGGCTCGTGCTGATGAACGAAAAGCTCGTGGAGGCCGGCCGCGGCCGCCGCAAGGAAGAGCTGCTCGCCTTCCAGAAGATTCTCAACGACTGGTCCTTCTGATTGATCACCCTCCCCGACATCGAAGAAGCGTTCCGCCGTATCGACGAGTCCATCTACCGGACGCCCTGCTCGCGCACCGAGCACTTCCCCGAGGCCGGCTGCTCGGCGCTGTTTCTCAAGCGTGAGAACCTGCAGCGGACCGGCTCCTTCAAGGAGCGCGGGGCGCTGAACAAGCTGCTGGGGCTCAATCCGGAGGAGCGCGCGCGAGGCATCATCGCGGCGTCCGCCGGCAACCACGCGCAGGGCGTCGCCTACCACGCGGGCCGGCTCGGCGTGGACACGACGATCGTGATGCCGGAGCGCACCCCGCTCATCAAGGTCACCCGCACGAGGTCCTTCGGCGCGCGCGTGGTGCTCAGCGGCGCGAACTTCGACGAGGCCTATGCAGAGGCACTGCGCATCCAGGAGCGCGAGGGCCGCACCTTCGTCCACCCGTTCGACGACCCGTTGATCATGGCCGGCCAGGGGACGATCGCGCTGGAGTTGATGGAGCAGAACCCGTTCCTCGAGATGGTGGTGGTCCCCGTCGGCGGCGGAGGGCTCATCTCCGGGATCGCCTGCGCTCTGAAGGAGACGAACCCGCGCATCCAGATCGTCGGCGTGCAGACCGCGGCCATCCCCTCGATGATCGCGTCGCGCGAGGCAGGCGTGCGCACCGAGGTCCCCACCGCCAGCACCATCGCCGACGGCATCAGCGTGAAGCGCCCCGGCCAGCACACCTTCGAGGTCATCCAGAAGTACGTGGACGATCTGGTGACCGTGGACGAGGAGGAGATCGCCAACGCGATCCTCCTCCTGCTCGAGCGCGACAAGGCGGTGGTCGAGGGCGCGGGCGCGGTCGGTCTCGCGGCGCTGCTCAACGGGCGCATCCCGAAGGCGAAGGGCCGCAAGGTCGCGGTGGTGCTCTCGGGCGGCAACATCGACGTCAACGTGATCAGCCGGATCATCGAGCGCGGCCTGCTGAAGGACGGGCGGCTGGTGCGGCTGGTGGTGCGGATCGCCGACCGGCCGGGAATGCTCGCGAAGCTCGTGAGCGCCATCGCCGAGCAGGGCGCGAACGTGACGGAGATCTACCACAACCGGATCTACTCGAAGACGAGCCTCGGCGAGGTCGCGGTGGAGGTCACGCTGGAGACGCGCGGCCGCACCCACGTGAACGAACTCGTCGGGCTGCTGCAGGCGAAGGGCTGGGCGGTCGAGGTCGAGGGCGGCGCGTAGGCACCTCTGCCCATCAGGAATGACGGCTGCCGTCAGAACTGACCGGACATCTGCACCACGCCGGTCAGCCTCTCCACGAGGAAGCCCCCGCCCTCCCACGGCGGGCGCAGTCCCGCGAGCATCCCCATCCCCGCCTCCACCGGCGAGCGCACCCCAAAGCGGAAGCGCAGGCCCGGCACCGCTTCGAGGCGCATGATCCGGCTGCCGGCGATCTCGCGGAAGCTGTCGAGCTCGAGTTGCAGGCGCGTCACCGTCCCCGCGCTGACCGAGATCGCGCTGCCGGAGGTGAGGACGAGCGGGTGGTCCTCGTAGACCGGCACCTCGGCCAGCGGCAGACCGTAGCGATAGCCGGCGCGGAACTGCACCTCCGCGCGCGAGTGCGTCATCCGGTAGCCGAGCAGGAGACCTCGCCAACGCCCGCCGATCCTGTCCACCGGCAGCGACTGCGCGGAGACGAAGAGGCGGCGATCCGGGAGGTCCAGCACCCAGGCTGCTTCACCCCGGGCGCTGACCTGGGGACGAGGCGAGGCGAGGACCGCGCGACCCGGCGCATCCACCCACCACCTCACCGTCCCCTCGGCCCACGCCGGCAGGCTGCACAGGCTCGCGCCCACGCAGCACCAGAGCGCGAGCGCATGCGCTCGAGCCTTCCCCATCCCCCACCCCCACACCCCACGCGAACCTGTGGACGGGGGGGCACCTGCGCAATCCGCGCTGTCCTATACTTTTCGGATGCGCGCGCTCGCTCTCGCCATCGTCCTCGCCTCGACGCCGGCCCCCGTCCAGAAGGCCAGAGACCTCGCGAAGACGCGCGCCTGGGAGGAGCTCTACCTCGCCTTCGCCGCCGGTGCGCCGGAGCGCTACGAGCCCGCGGAGAGGGCCGAGCTCTCGAAGCTGCTCGCGCAGGGTGCGGCGGCGCTGGAGAAGAGCGATCCGGTGATGGCGTTCAGCCTCGCCGAGCGCGCCGCGCTGTTCGAGGAGACGCCGGAGAGCCTCCTGCTCTTCGTTCGCACCGCGCGCGCGGCGCAACAGGGCGGCACCGCGGAGGAGGCGCTGCGGCGCGGGGTCGAGAAGTTCGAGGGACACGGAGGGCTGCTGCTCGAGCTGGGCCGGCACCACCTCGACGATCGCGATCACGCGGCGGCAGCAGAGGCCCTCGCGAAGGTACCGGCGAAGGCAAAGGAGTCGGCGGAGGCGAAGCGGCTGTTGGAGCGCGCGCGCGCGGAGCTGGAGAAGGAGCGCGAGGCGGTGCAGCAGGCCCGCGCGGTGGAGCGGCGCTTCGAAGGTGAGCCCGCGCCACCGCGTGGCGCGACGGTGAAGGCGGAGGGTCGCGCTGGCCCGGCGGCGGTGGCGACGTCGGGGCTCAGCTACGAGTCCGGCGTGGGCCCAGGCGGCATGCGCACCCGCGGCAACCGGCGCTTCGTCTTCCGCTACTTCGACAACCAGCGCGACTTCGGGCAGCGGGCCGAATACGAGGGCCGCGTGGCCGAGGCGCTCGAGGAGGCGTACGTGTTCACGCGGCGGATCCTCGGCGAGGCGCGCGAGTCGCCGGTGGACGTGGTGCTCTACACCCGCGAGGAGTTCGCCACGCACCACGGCGCGCAGATGGCCCGTGCGGTGGCGGGGGTGTACCGGGACAACGCGATCCTCATGAACGACGCGGGCGAGATGACCCGCGAGATCCGCTCCACGCTGGTGCACGAGTACGTGCACGCGGCGGTGGACGAGCTTTCCGGCGGCAACGCGCGAAGCGTCCCCATCTGGGTGAACGAGGGCATCGCCGAGTACGTGCAGTGGCGGTACCTCGGCGCGGACGCGCCGCCGCAGCGGGTGGCGGTGATGCTGCGCGGCGCGGCGGTGCGCGGAGAGCTGCCGTCCTTGTCCGCGATGAGCGACCGGGCGTTGATCTCCACCGGCGATCCCGGGCTCGCCTACGCGACGTCCGCATCGGCCGTGCGCCTGCTCATCCGCAAGGGCGGCATGGACCGCTTCGTGGCGATGCTGAAGGAAGTCGGACGCGGCAAGCCGTTCGAGGACGCGCTCCGTGAACGCTACGACCGCACGCTCGCGCGACTTGACGAAGAGGTTGCGAGCGAGCTGAAGGCGCGCTGAAGCAACCGGGCGGGGGGCCCAAGACCCGAAGGTTTACGGGCACTTGCAGTGCCCATAGAATCACGCCCCACTGCCATCTCCGGCGCGTTGTGCAGACCCCGTCCCACCAGGTGAGTGATGTCCGAAACGCGGGCTTTGATGAGGGATTTTCGCTTTCTCGATGAGAAGCGGAAGGTCGGGGGACTGTCTCCTGCGGAAGAGGGCCGCTGGCTGGAGCTGCGCGCGGTCCTCGGGATCGCGGAAGCGCCGACGATCTCCTCGCAGCCTGCGCCCCAGGGTTACTGGGCGGACGACGGGAACTGGTACCCCTATCCCTACGCGCAGCCGCAGGAGCAGTTTGATCCGAACGCCGGGTGGCAGGGCGGTGGCGAGCCGGCGTGGGATCCGTGGGCCTCCGCGAACGCGCAGGGAGGCTACGCGCCGGATCCGAACTGGGGTCACGGGTACGGCCAGGCCGAGGTGAGCGGCGAGCAGGGCTGGGGACAGGCGGAGGGCGCGGGCGTGGTGGATCCGTACGCCGCGCAGTCTCCCGAGGCGGCTCCGCAAGGCTGGGACGCGCAGGCGTGGGCGCAGTGGCAGTACCAGCAGCAGCTGGCGGGACAGTGGGGCGGGGACGTTGGCGCGGAGCACAACCCGCAGGGGGTCTCGCCGCACAACTGGATGACCGGCGTCGGGTTCGATGAGCCGCAGCCGCCCGAGCCGGAAGTGCAGCCGTGGGACGCGCAGCCCGCGGTCGAGCCCGTGCAGCATTGGGAGGAGGCGCCGGCGGCGGAGCCGAGCCCCGACTCGCTGCACAGCTACGCGACCTTTGCGCCGTCCGAGCTTGCCGCTCCGGTGCGTGAGTCCGAGGCGATGCAACTGGGCACCGTGGACGTCGAACCGCTGACGCCGACGGAAGAGTTCGACGAAGAGGAGAGCGCGCAGGTCGAGGAAGCGCAGCCCGTCGAGGTGGTGGCGGACTTCCTCTCGGTGGAGGAGCACGACACCGTCGCAGCCGCGGCGACCGGAGAGGATGCGCCCGTCATCGAGGCCGCCGACTTCGAGGCGGTCGAGGACGAGACGATCGCCAGCATGCTGGGCGATGCCGCGACCATGGACGAACAGTCCGTCGTCGAGGTCGAGCTGGATGAACAGCCGGTCATCGAAGCTGCGCCGGAGTTCGTCGCGGAGGAGCAGCCGGTCATCGAAGCTGCGCCAGAGTTCGTCGCCGACGAGCAGCCGGTCATCGAGGCTGCGCCCGAGTTCGTCGCCGACGAGCAGCCGGTCATCGAGGCGGCGCCCGAGTTCGTCGCGGAAGAGCAGCCGGTCATCGAGGCCGCGCCCGAGTTCGTTGCCGAGTCTCAGCCGGTCATCGAGGCTGCGCCAGAGTTCGTCGCCGAAGAGCAGCCGGTCATCGAGGCCGCGCCCGAGGTCGTCGCGGAAGAGCAGCCGGTCATCGAGGCTCAGTTCGTCGCGGAGTCTCAGCCGGTAATCGAAGCCGCGCCCGAGTTCATCGCGGAGTCGCCCGAGTTCGTCGCCGAATCGCAGCCCGTCATCGAGGCTCAGTTCGTCGCGGAGT
>JAFAFL010000022.1 GCA_023423535.1 Pseudomonadota bacterium | reverse complement strand
GTATCGCCGCCGATGGTGTCGAATACGACGTTCACCCCTTGCCCCTGCGTCAGGTCTGCCACGGCTGAAACGTAGTCATCGGAGGTGTGGTCGATGACCTCGTCCGCTCCGAGTGAACGCACGAAGTCATGGTTACTACGGCGCGCCGTCGTGATGACCCGCGCACCCATCGCCTTGGCAAGTTGGATCGCTATCGTACCTACACCGCCGGCACCACCGTGGATCAGGATGGTCTCATGAACGGCAAGCTGGGCACGGGCCACCAAAGCTTCCCAGACCGTCCCCCCAACCAGCGTCAGGCTGGCGGCCTCCAGGTGGTTGATGTTGTGCGGCTTGCGGGCGACCAGCTCGACATCGGCAACGTGCTGCTCCGCGTATGAGCCGGGGCCGCCGAAGATTTTCGGCGTGTAGTAAACCTCGTCGCCTATGTCGACCTCGGTTACATTGGCTCCCTTCTCTTCCACGACGCCGGAAATGTCGTGACCGATGATGGCGGGGAGCGGCACGTAGTCGGCGTAGTCGCCGCGTCGGATTTGATAGTCTAGGGGATTGATGGCTGTAGCGTGGACGCGCACTCGGACCTGCCGAGGTCCGACGACCGGTACGATAACATCGCGCATCTCGAAAGCGTCGAAGCCACCGAATTTGCTGAGGACGATCGCCTTCATTGAGCTTGTCATGATCTTACCTTTTCTCAAATCCGAGTGATGGTAAGATCTATATAGTGTGTATGCGCTATTGCTGTAATACGCACAAAACTTACCCTAGGCGCACAAAAGGATACTGCTATGATCAAGCGGCGCCATTCCAGTCTACCTGTGAGTGGCGCTGGCGGTCTTCATTGTCGTCGAGCTGTCGTTGCACCTAGCCGGACTTGCTGTCACGGCAAGAAGCCGACGAAGGCGCTGTTGGCGTCTGAACCACAATCATCAGGCCTTTCTTGGCGGAAAGTGCCGTGAGCAGACGCTCCATCAGACAAGCTTCATGTTCTTGTCGACGTAGGTAGGCGCAGCGATCAAGCGGGGAACCGACCTGGCCTTGCTGTGTTTGCTACCCGTTTAATTCGATCTCTCAACCAGCTGTTTGCTGGATTTTCCTGATGCCGCCGGTGCCAATAGAGGCACCAATCGAACGTCTTTGGCGCGAACGGTAATTCGCGGATGACCAAAGACTTGTCGTGAAGCGCGGCTGCGAAGGCTCCCGGCATCACCGCGACATAGTCGGTTTTCGAGAGAACATGCGGCACGAGCAGCCAATGGGGCACATTAAGTGCCACGTCGCGTTGCACGTTCGATTTCGACAGAACGTCGTCGGCAAACCGGATATCTGTCGGCGCCATCGAGACCTTCAAGTGTCGCGTCGCCAAAAATCGTTTGAGCGTAATTCTCCCATTTGCCAACGGATGGGTGCAACGCATGGCTGAGACCATGCGATCCGTAAAGAGTACCTGGCGGTTGATTGTTCCTGTGTGCTCAAGACCCATGCTGATGGCGACGTCGAGTTCATCTCTTTCGAGCGCGTCAATGGTCTGCAACGGCGATAAGTGCTTGATGTCCAGGCTGATCCGTGGCGCGGAATTCGCAAGGTCGGCCATCAAACTAGGCAACAGTAGATAGCTCAGCAGATCCGAAAGCCTGATGGCAAAGCGTCGCTGCGATCGCGAGACGTCAAATCCTTGATCGCTTTCGAGAACGCGCTCGATCTGGCTAATTGCCTGCCGAACAGGCTCGATCAGCGTCTCGGCACGCGGCGTCGGTCGCATCCCAGCGGCGGTTCGAACCAGAAGTTCGTCGTTGAACACATTGCGCAATCTCGCCAACGCACTGCTCATCGCAGGTTGGGAAAGGCCGACCATTTGGGCCGCGCGCGTGACGTGCCGCTCGCGCAGCAGCGCATCCAGGACAACCAAGAGATTAAGATCGACGCCTCGGAGGTTGGCCACGAGCGATCCCTTGTTCTTGCGTTCCGATACTTCATCCGAGCATCATCGAGACCATTATCCATGTGATGGATACTTTCATACAATTAATCGATTTGAGAGATTGTTGGACCTCTGTCAAGACAGGCTCGACGAATACGAAAGGAGCGCGCTCATGGAACGCACCGAGGTATTGAAGCGAGAGGTGAAAGCACTGGTTTTCGACCAGTACGGCACAATCGTAGACATGCAAAAAGGACTAACGGAGATCGCGACCCCGTTCCTGAAGAAGAAGGGGTGGGACGGGAACCCGCACCAGTTCGTGACGTGGTGGCGGCGCACGCACTTCGAGAACTCCATGATCGACGCACTCTGCGATCGTGGCCACACACCGTATCGGCAGATCGGGCATCGTGCAGTTTCTTATGTGATGGATCGTTGCGGCTTCAGCTACACGCAGGACGAAGTGCGTTGGCTCATCTCAGAAATTGAAAAGTTGAAGCCTTTCCCGGACGTAATCGCCTCGCTCGAGCGTCTGCGTGGCGCCGGTTATAAACTCGTCATCCTTTCAAATGGCGATCGCGATATGCTGAAAGCGGCAGGCCCATATATCGGATTTCCGTTTGATCACGTTATATCCGTCGAAGAGGCCGGCTATTTCAAGCCGCACTGGAAGACCTACGCCAAGGCTTGCGAGTTGACCGGTCTTGACCGCTCGAGCTGCCTGTTCGTCGCCAATCACGCCTTCGACTGTATCGGCGCCAAATCCTACGGCATGCGCACGGCCTTCATCGACCGTAGAAAGCGCCCGTTCGGTGAAACCCCACATCAGGCAGGTCTCCTCGTGGAGAATTTCGCCGAGTTGGCACGGTCGCTCTGCTGAGGTAAGTCATGCGACCTCTCGACGGTATACGCGTCCTCGATCTCACCCGTGTCGTTTCGGGCCCTTACTGCACCATGCAGCTCGGCGATCTCGGCGCGGAAGTGATCAAGATCGAGCGACCCGGAGAAGGCGACGATACCCGTGCTTTCGCGCCCCCGTTTCAGGGCGATCAAGCTGCTTACTTTCTCTCCGTCAATCGGAACAAGAAGAGTGTCACGCTCGATCTGAAATCGACCGAGGGTAAAGAGCTGCTGTGGAAGCTGATCGACCAATCCGATGTGCTGGTCGAAAATTTCCGGCCAGGAGCGATGGAGAGACTGGGCTTTGCATATTCGGTGGTACACGCGCGCCGGCCAAGTCTTATCTTCGCATCAATCTCGGGTTTCGGTGACAGCGGCCCCGAGCGTACCCGGCCCGGATACGATGTCATCGTACAAGGTGAGGCGGGGATCATGGACCTCACCGGCCCCGCCGACGGCGCACCGCACAAGATCGGAACCTCCGTGGCCGACCTTGCATCGGGTATGACCCTGACGCAGGGCATTTTGGCAGCGCTATTGGCTCGCGCGCGCACCGGCGAAGGCCAATATGTCCACGTTTCAATGTATGAAGCTGTTGCATCGCTTCTGACGTTTACCGCGAGCATCTATTTTGCGACTGGCAATTCACCGCGCCGGCGCGGTAACGAGCATCCGACCATCGTCCCCTATGAGACGTTCGAAGTCGCAGACGGATGGCTTAATCTTGGTATCGCCAACGATGAGCATTGGCGGCGGTTTTGCACAGTGGTGGGTCGCGCTGATTTGGCAGAGGACATTCGTTACGCCAAGGCTGCCGATCGTGTTCGGCACCGCGCCGAGCTTGTTCCGATCATCCGTGAGATCATGCATTCCGAAACCCGCGACGTGTGGCGCGAGCGTCTCGATGCGCTCGGTATTCCTTGTGGCGCGATTCGCAGCGTGGGCGAGGTTTGCGAAAGCGACGTGCTGCGTGCCAGAGGGATGATCATAGAGATGCCGCACGCGACCGCCGGCATCGTGAAAGGGATCAAGAGCGCGATGCACATGAGTGCGACGCCTTTGAGCACTTACATGGCTCCGCCAGCGTTGGGCGAGCACACGGCCGTCGTGCTGCGTGAACTACTCGGTCAGTCGCAGGCCGAAATCGAACGTCTCAGCGCGAGCGGAATCATTTGAGGAGATCAGTGATGGCAAGCGATCGAGATCGGGAACAAGGCATTTAACCATGGCAGCACCAGGTGTTCGAGGTTTTCAAGGCCGGTAGAATCGCGCACGTCAGCTATGTTCCTGACGGAGGCAGCAAGAGCTTGATAGCGCTGTGCCGCAACGCCGAGGAGATGAGTACGACGGTCCTGACGACAGAAGAGGAAGGTGTGGGTCTCGCTGCAGGCCTGTGGCTTGGTGGCCAGCGAAGTGCGTTGCTCTTGCAGTCGAGCGGCGTCGGCAATTGCATCAATACGTTCGCGCTTGCCGAAGCCTGCCGCATCCCGCTGTTGTTGCTGGTGACCATGCGTGGCGAGTTCGCCGAGTATATTCCCTTTCAGATTCCAATGGGCAAGCGCACGCCCGACGTTCTTGGCATGATGGGCTTCGACGTCTATCGCGCTGACAAGGCCGACGAAGTGACTGGCTCTGTCTGGGTCAGCAGCAGGAGCCGCGCATGATGGAACGAACACAAGCTGATTTAGATGGCTTCCGGCGACGATCACACGCACGCTTCAGTGTGGCAATGGCGGCTCTCCATTCTGATCTCGCCTCATTGGAATTCTCTCTGACGTCTTCGCAATGATCTTTGTGTACGCCCGCTCTCTATGGAAGCGGCCCGGGGTTACTTGCTCCACGACAATGGGCGGCATCGCTTGTGCTGTTGGCATGCCCTACGCTCTTGTCTGGCTCAAGGTCATGGACATGTCAGTGGGAATGTTCTTGAGGGAGAGCATCAGCGTGCTGGAAGAATTGCTCCGTTGACGAACCCATGGCGCGATCTCAATGAACGTAGCTGGTCGAAGCACGCCTTGTCCTTGTTGTAGCATGAACGAGGGTTGTTCGGCCCAGCCCTGCATTCGTTGGGATTAGCGTAGCTGATTTCGTAGCTCGATCCCAATTGCGGAAGTCGATCATTGTTAGATAGCTGTGTAGCACCCATCCTGGGCCATGTCCGCTCATCAGCTTATCGCACGTCATCGGATGCGCCGGGGAATACATAGCGGAAGATCGGTCTCTGGATCGTTGATCACGGCGACCGCAACATCGAAAACCTCTTGAATCATGGTCGGCGTCAGGACGGCAGAAGGTGTGCCCTGGCCGGCAATGACCCCTCCGCGCAGCAAAACAAGATGGTCGGCATAACGCGCCGCGTGATTAAGGTCGTGCAAGACGGCAACCACGGTTCGGCCCTGGTTGCGGATGAGGCTGCGCATTAGCTCCAGAACCTCGATCTGATGCGCGAGGTCGAGATACGTGGTCGGCTCGTCCAGCAGCAGAATGCTGCTCTGCTGCGCGAGCGTCATGGCAACCCATGCGCGCTGCCGTTGGCCGCCTGACAAGGTTGCGAGATGCCGATCTCGCAAATCCATCAGCCCCGTGAGATGCAACGCTTCTTCCACTGCGAGGGTGTCTACCTCGCCCCAGCGGCTGAACATCGCCCGGTGCGGATAACGCCCCTGTCGCACCAGCTCAATCACGCTCATGCCCTCCATCAGAGGCGCACCTTGGGCGAGAAATCCGATACGACGGGCAACGGTCTTGGACGGCAATTCGCCTATGGGCGTCCCATCCAGTAGAACCGCGCCATGCTGCACACGCTGGATGTTGCCAAGGCTGCGCAGAATAGATGATTTACCGCAGCCGTTGGGACCTAACAGCGCTGTAAAGCTACGCGGCCGGATTGCCAGATCGAGATTTTTGACGACGACATTCGACCCATAGGAGATGGTCAGTTTGTTGGCACTCAAGCCAGTGGCTGCACTACTCATGTCGGCGCTTCCATAACAGAAAGCCGAAGAACGGCGCGCCCAGCATGGCCGTCACCAGCCCGACAGGCAGTTGCAGGGGCGGCATCACGTTTCGAGCCACGATGTCGGCAACCAGTACCATCAACCCACCAATCAGTGCCGATGTGGGGATCAAACGATGATGCCGTTGTCCAACAAGCCGGCGCGCGAGATGCGGCGCCGCCAGGCCGACAAAGGCGACCAAACCGGCGCTCGCGACGGCTGCGCCCGAAATCACCGCGCACGCCAGTATCATGAGGCCGCGCACCAGCTCCACAGGTTGCCCCCGTCCCGCAGCAACATCATCCCCGAGCGCGACGAGATCCAGCTCGCGTGCAGCCAACCACACCGCGGCGAATGGAATAATCAGCCAGACGAACAGCGTCTGGACCTTGATCCAGCGGCTGTCCTGAAGACTGCCAGCGAGCCACACCATCGCGCGTTGGAGCGCCGCAATCTCACCAAACACAGCGATGAACTGGGCTGCCGCACCGGCCATCGCCGACAGCCCAACACCGATCAGGATAATGCTGAGAGAGGACGTACCCTCTCGCCACGCGAGGACGTAGATCGCAGCCGACATAGCAAGCGCGCCCGCGAACGTCAGGAACGGCAGCGTATAGGTCGGAACGTTTTCGAGCTTGATGATCACGATGACGGCCGCGAGGGCAGCACCCGCATTGATTCCAAGCAATCCCGGTTCGGCCAACGGATTGCGCATGATCGCCTGAGCTACGGCGCCTGCTGTTGCCAGCGCTACCCCGACCAGGATAGCCATGAGCGCACGAGGCAACCGAAAATCGCGTATACGCGGCAGATGCGGCCCGCGTGCAGCCAGGCTCGACGGTTGTCGTTGTGGGGGATGGCGCAGTTGGACTGATGGGCGTGCTTGCAGCGAAGCAGATGGGGGCAGAGAGGATCATTGCCATGAGCCGTCATAAGACGCGGCAGGATCTCGCCCTTGAGTTTGGCGCCACCGATATTGTCTCCGAGCGCAGCGATCAGGGCGTGGCGCGGATAAAGGAACTTACAAGTGGGATCGGCGCAGATTCAGTTTTGGAGTGCGTCGGGACAAAGGAATCTATGATGCAGGCTATCCAGTGTGCACGCCCCGGTGCCGTGATCGGTTATGTCGGTGTGCCACACGGCGTCGAACTCGACGGACAATGGCTGTTCTTCTCGCAGACCGGCATGCTTGGCGGTCCCGCTCCGGTGCGCCGGTTCCTACCCCATTTGATGGATCTGGTGCAGCAGCGCAAAATCAATCCGG
>JAFAFL010000012.1 GCA_023423535.1 Pseudomonadota bacterium | reverse complement strand
CGCCCACCCCCTGCCAGAAGCCCCCGGTGAAGCCGCCGCCGGCACCGCCGCTTCCGTTCGCTCCGGCCCCGCCGGTCGAACCCTGGCTGCCGTTGGAGCCATGCCCGCCGCCGCTGCAGCCGTTGTGTGTGCCTCCAGCACCTCCGAGGGTTCCGCTGGGTGAACTCGCTCCCGTGAACCCCGGGCCGGTGGTCCCTCCGGGCCCGCCCGCGCCACCGCCGGCACCGGCGCAGCTGGAGCCGCCGGGGAAGCCTCCCGGGTTCGAGAACACCGCGTCGCAAAGGCCCAGCGAACCCGTCGCGCCGTTGGTCGCGTTCGCGCCCGCCGCGCCGGCCGTCCCGTTGATTCCGTTCGACCCGTCGCCCGCGTCGATCACGCTGTGGCGCAGCGCCAGGCCGGGGCAGTTCGTGCAGTGAAGGCCGTAGTTGCTCACCCCGGTGCCGCTCGCGTCCGGGGTGCGCAGCGCGATCCGGTCAATCACCGTCGGTTGGGTGAGCCCCGTTCCCACCGCCCCCACGACGCGGCCGCTCGCCACCGCCCCGTTGTGCTCGACCACCACCTGCTGGCCTGCGCCGCGCGCCCACGTCCCGGGCGCGAAGCCGCCGTAGATCGACACGCCGTTCGCGAGCGAGAGGGTGCCCGTCGCGTAGGTTCCCGCGCTCACGTACACATCCCTTCCGCTCGACGCGGCAGCGGAGATCGCCGCGCTCAGCGACCGCTTCGGCCAGGACCACGTTCCGCTGTTCAGGTCGCTCCCGCTGAGCGACACGAAGACCGCTCCGTTCCGGTCGCCGTCGATCCCGTCGCAGTTCGAGTCGACGAAGCCGTCGTCCGGAAGGTCCGGGCCGGGCAGCGCGGTGCACTGGTACTCGCACCCGTTCTGCGGCAGGCCGTCGAGGTCCACCCAGCCCGGCATGCAGCCCTGGAAGGTGCAGCTCCCCGCGAGGCAGGCCATCTGCGAGTTCGGCCTTCCGCAGGTGGCACCGCAAGCGCCGCAGTGGAGGAGGCTCGTCTGGAGATGGGCCTCGCACCCGTCGTTCACCGTCCCGTTGCAGTCCGCGAAGCCGCCGTTGCAGGCGGCGATGCCGCAGCTGCCGGCCGCGCACTGGCCGGTGGCGTTCGCCGGCGCGCAGGTCTGCCCACACGCGCCGCAGTGCGAAAGGCTCGTGCGCACGTCCGTCTCGCACCCGTCGCCCACGCTCTTGTTGCAGTCCGCGTGACCGCTCGCGCATCCGCCAATGCCGCACACGCCCCCGTTGCAGACAGGCGTGGCGTTCGGAGTCGAGCAGGTGGTGCCGCACGCGCCGCAGTGGGTGACGCTCGTCGCCGTGGCCACGCAGGCGCCGCCGCAGCAGCGGGCGTTGGGACCGCAGCTCACGTCGGTGGTGCAGCCGGGGACGCATTGCTGGTCCACGCAATGGCTACCGGCCCCGCAGTCCGCATCGCCGAGACAGTCCACGCACGCGTGGGTCGGGACATGACAGCGCTCGCCCGTCGCGCACCCCTCATCCGCGCGACAGCCGGGCTGGCAGGTGAAGGTGTCCGGATCGCAGTGCTTGTCCGGCGAACACGCGTCCCGCTCGGGCACGCACTCCACGCAGCGCCCCAGATCCTCCGCGCAGGCGGGACCTCCGTCCGCGTCCTTGCAGTCCGCATCTCCCTTGCACCGGGGCCCGCCGCCGTCCTCACCCGAAGGCATGGGGCCTCCGTCCGGCTTCCAGGGTGGTGTCTTCACGCACAGCCGCGACTCCTCGTCGCAGTGGAAGCCCTCCGCACAGACCGCCGCCGTGGCGCTGCAGTCGGTGCTCCCGCCTCCAGAGCACCCCGCCCACACGGACAAAAGACACGAGAACGCTACGCCCGCAAAGACACGCACCATGACCACCCTCGATTCGACAGCGAACCTGACGTGGGGAGCGTGCTGCGGGCGAGACGAAACGAGCTTAAACTGAAAGAGCGGCCATAGTCAACAGGCGCGAGAAGCTCAACCGAAGGCGGCGCCGACGATCCCGCGGGCCTCCTCGACGAGCGCCTGCAGATGGGCCTCGTCGCGGAAGCTCTCTGCGTAGATCTTGTAGACGTCCTCCGTCCCGGAAGGCCGCGCCGCGAACCAGCCGTTCTCCGCCACGACCTTCAGCCCGCCGATGGACGCGTCGTTCCCCGGCGCCTTCGTCAGCCGCGCAGTGATCGGCTCGCCCGCCAGCGTCTGCGCCTTCACGCTCTCCGGCGACAGCTTCTTCAGCGCCGCCTTCTGCGCCGCGTTCGCCGGCTGATCGATCCGCGTGTAGAGCGGCGCGCCGAAGCGGTCCGTCAGCGCTCGGTAGTGCTCGCCCGGATCCTTCCCGGTCACCGCGAGGATCTCCGCCGCCAGCAGGTCGAGGATGATCCCGTCCTTGTCCGTCGTCCACACGGTGCCGTCCTTGCGCAGGAACGACGCGCCGGCGCTCTCCTCGCCGCCGAACCCCAGCGAACCGTCGAGGAGCCCGCCCACGAACCACTTGAAGCCGACCGGCACCTCCACCACCCGCCGCCCGAGCGACTTGCCCACCCGGTCGATCATCGACGACGACACCAGCGTCTTGCCGATCGCCGCGCGCTCGCCCCAGCCCTTCCGCGTGGCGAAGAGGTGCGAGATCGCCACCGCCAGATAGTGGTTCGGGTTCATCAGCCCGGCGCTCCGGGTGACGATCCCGTGCCGGTCCGAGTCCGTGTCGTTGCCGAACGCGATGTCGTACTTCTCGCGCAGCCCCACCAGCGACGCCATCGCCCACGGCGACGAGCAGTCCATGCGGATCTTCCCGTCGTGATCGAGCGGCATGAACCGGAAGGTCGGATCCACGCTCCGGTTCACCACGTCGATCTTCAAGCCGTAACGCGCCGCAATCGGCTCCCAGTAGTCGAGGTTCGACCCGCCCATCGGATCGGCGCCGATGCGCAGCCCCGCGCGCGCGATCGCCTCCAGGTCGATCACGCTCCCGAGGTCCTCCACGTACGGTCCGATGAAGTCGTGCTCCCGCACCGTCGAGACCGCCAGCACGCGCTCGAGCGGGATCCGCTTCACGCCCGCGTTGCCCCCGGCGATCAGCGCGTTGGCGCGCTTCTCCACCCAACCGGTCACGTCCGTGTCCGCGGGCCCACCGTTCGGCGGGTTGTACTTGATGCCCCCATCCTCCGGCGGGTTGTGCGAGGGCGTGATGACGATGCCGTCCGCGAGGCCCTCCGTCCGCCCCCGGTTGTGCACGAGGATCGCGTGCGAGACGACCGGCGTGGGCGTCGCGCGTCGGCTCCACCGCACCTCCAGCCCGTGCGCCGCGAGCACCTCTAGCACCGTGTCCTGCGCCGGAGCCGAGAGCGCGTGGGTGTCCATCCCCACGTAGAGCGGCCCGGTGATGCCCTGCGCCTTGCGGTGCTCGCAGACCGCCTGGGTGATCGCGAGGATGTGCGCCTCGTTGAACGCGCTCTTCGCTGCCGAGCCTCGGTGTCCGGAGGTGCCAAAGGCGACGCGCTGCTCGGGGATGCCCATGTCCGGCCGCAGCTCGAAGTACTGGCGGCGCAACTTCTCCGGATCGATGAGGAGGGACGGGTCGGGGAGCTTGCCGGCGTTGGGGTGGGGCATGGGCGCGGACCTCGGAGAGGCTAGGGGTTGCGGTAGTTGAACATGCGCTGACGGTGCGAGCTGCGGTCGAGCGCCTTGAAGGTGAAGCCACGGAAGACGAAGGCCACGTGCAGGAGCGCGCCGGCCAGCGCGAGCACCACCAGCTGCACCGGCAGCGCGAGCCCGCCGGTCCAGAAGAGCAGCAGGTAGCCGGCGAGGAACACCGGCACGTTGGGCACGATCCACTCCAGCCAGTTCTCCTGGAGGAACTGCACCGAGCTCTGGATCGTCGCCACGCCGCCCGCGGGATGGCGCTGGTAGATGACCTCCGGCGCCGCGGAGAGGAGCACCACGCTGAGCAGCTGCACGATGAGGAAGATCGTCCCTCCGTTCGGCACGCCGCGCAGCACCAGCGGGAGCAGCAGCCCGAGCACGATCCAGAGCACGAAGCCCACCGAGAGCACCGCGGAGAAGTAGGCGCCGAGGCTCCGCTTCAGCTCGGCGGTGGAGACGCGGCTCTTCGCCACCAGCTCGCCGAGAAAGTAGAGGTAGCCGGAGAGCAGCGCACAGGTCGCGAGGTAGCGGATGAAGCCGCCGATGATGCCCAGCGGGCCCGTCACCATCGCCAGGATGCCCACTGCGAGCACGAACCCCATCGGCCACAGGAGGGTCCACGCGTTCTTGCGGATCGCCTCCAGCGCCTCGGCGAAGGCCTTCGCATAGAGCCTCGCGTACACCGTGATCACCTTCATGCGGATGACGTAGCCGACTCTCGCGCCGAGCGCAGCACCGACCGGCGGCGGAAGCGCAGTGCCCAGCAGCGCACGGTGACGGCGTCCGCTGTCCGACCCGTCAGTGCCGCCCGACAGAAGGCTGCGACCTCCCGCCCAGTGTGCGCGGTGGCCCGGCTCCCTACTTTGCCCACCCCTGCGTCGCCGGGTGCGCAGAGGCCTTCACCCCCTGCCCGGAAGAGGAGCTCTCGTGGCCCTGGACATCTTCAAGGAGAGAGGGACCCCCCTCGAGCAGCAGCGCTTCGACTGGCGCGAGCTCGCGGGGGCGCCCACCAGCAAACTGAACACCGACGCGATGAGCCGGGTCCGGATCATCCTCATGAACGGGATCGAGCAGCAGCAGAACCGGTTCCTCCACCACTTCTCGCGCTTCAACACCGACCTGCGCATCCCGCTGGCGCAGGTGCGGCGCGTGGACCACCACCAGCAGACGCTCGTGAACTGGCTGCTGCCCGCGGACCTCAGCCCGCTGGAGACGACCATCGCCTACGAGCAGGTGGCGATCGAGGTGACCGCCGCCATCGCCCAGCGCGAGCCGGACGCGTACATGAAGCAGCAGTACGACTTCGGGCTGCTCGAGGACTTCGACCACCTCTACCGCTACAGCGCGCTGATGGACCGGCTGGAGGGGAAGGACTCGAACAACATCCTCCAGAGCTACACCGACATCGCCCCCGGCCGGCCGACGATGGTCGAGCACCGCGCGCCGGAGGACGACGTGCGCAGGCCCTACGACCGCAAGGCGGCGCACCCGCTGACGAAGCTGCACGCGCTCACGCTGAGCGGCGGCGAGTACCAGACGCGCGACTACTACATGAACATCGGGCCCACGTTCGCGGACCCGGTGGCGCGCATGCTCTACGCGGAGATCGCGTCGATCGAGGAGCAGCACGTCACCCAGTACGAGTCCATGCAGGACACCCGGGAGACGTGGCTGGAGAAGTGGATGCTCTACGAGGCCTGCGAGCTCTACAACTACCTCGGCTGCGCCACGCAGGAGACGGACCCTCGGCTGAAGAAGCTCTGGGAGCGGTTCGTGGACTACGAGCTCGGCCAGCTCCACGTGGCCATGCGGCTGTTCGAGCAGCACGAGAAGCGCGACCCGCGCGAGGTCCTCCCCGAGAGCCTCCCCGAGCCGTTCCCCTACGCCAGCCAGCGCGACTACGTGCGCCGGGTGCTGAAGGACCAGGTGCACCTGCGCGCGGTGGGGACGGAGGTCGTGGACCCGGCCGAGGTTCCGGAGAGCAAGGCCACGCTGGAGTACCGCAACGGCCTCAACGGACGCGGCTCGCCCACGGAGACGGTGGCCGAGGGCTACACCTGGCGCCCCGGCACCGAGGTGGTGATGGGCCGGTCGGTCCTGCCGGAGATCTCGCAGCGGAGGGTCCAGTAATGAAGAAGAAGGGCAAGAGCGCGACGGACATCGGCCTCAACCGGAGCGGCATCGCCACCTCGCCGGTGGAGGCGAAGCGGCTCATCGAGGGCGCGGAGAAGCTCACCCCCGACGCGAGCCTTCCGGCGGACCCGGCGATGGCGCGGATGCGGATGGAGTACACCGCCGAGGCCGAGCCGGTGGGCACCATGCCGCCGCCCGCGTCGCTGCGCGGGGTGGCCTCGACGGCGCTGCAGGCGCTGAAGGGGAACAAGGCGAACGTGCTGCTGGACAAGCTCGGCGAGCGGCTCGCGTTCGAGCGCACCGGCGTGCGGCTCTACGACGCGGCGATGGCGAAGCTCGCGGCCACCGGGAGCTGGGAGGGCGGGCCGTCGCTCGAGGACCTGAAGGAGATCCGCGAGGACGAGTTCAGCCACTTCCGGATGCTCTCCGAGCTGATCGAGACGATGGGCGCGGACCCCACGGTGATGACGCCCTGCGCGGACGTGGCGGCGGTCGCGTCGTCCGGCGTGATCAAGGTGCTCAGCGACCCGCGGACGAACGCGGCGCAGGCGCTCGAGGCGCTGCTCATCGCCGAGCTGACCGACGTGGACGGCTGGTCCATGCTCATCGACCTCACCGAATCGGCGGGCATGAAGAAGTCCGCAGACAAGATGCGCGAGGCGCTCCTGGCCGAGGAGGGACACCTCTCGCGCGTGCGCGGCTGGCTGAAGGTGCGTACCGCGGCGGAGGCTTCACGCGAGCTGGAGCCGGCGGCGCCGTAGCCCTTCGCCGAAGGGCTGGACGCATGGAAGTCACCGGAGGGGCATCTGCTCAGCGTGGAGCGGGTGTCCCTTCGCAGTTCGGTGGGCTGTCCGTTCGCTCTCCGGGAAAGTTCACCAGCTTCGCGGCGCGCGGTTCGTCGTGGCCACACGAGGGCAGACGGGAGAAGCTGAGCGGATGAAAATCAGCAAGGGCTGCGTGGTGGGGCTGGAGTACAAACTGCATCTGGGTGACGGCGAGATCGTCGATGAGAGCGAGCCCGGCGAGCCGCTGAGCTACCTCCACGGCGAAGGGCAGATCGTCCCCGGGCTCGAGGAGGAGCTCGAGGGTCTCGGCGTGGGCGACTCGCGCAAGGTCGTCGTCTCCCCGGATCAGGGCTACGGCAACCACGACGAGCGCGGCCTCCAGGAGGTCCCGAAGTCAGCGTTCCCCGATGGCGCGGAGATCGAGGTCGGCGAGACGTTCGGCGCCCACGGCCCCGACGGCCAACCGATGCCGGTAACGGTGCGCGAGATCAAGGGCGACACCGTCGTCATCGACCTCAACCACCCGCTCGCCGGGAAGACACTGCACTTCGACGTCACCGTGCGCGAGGTCCGCCAGGCCACCGAGGAGGAGCTCGAGCACGGCCACGCCCACGGCCCGGGCGGCGAGCACGACCACTGACGACGCTGTCGCACCCGCCCCCGTCCCGACGTCCGCACTCGCCGACGGCGGGGCAGGGGCTTCTGCCGTGACGCGGCGACCGCCCGTCCGCACCTCGTGGCCCGGCAGGGCTGCTGCTGCGACGCGGCGGCTCGCCGGGGCGGGAGAGAGGTCACCCCGGCGAACCGCGCGTCGCGCACTCTTCACCCAGGATGCGTCAGGCCGCTGCGGTCTTTCGCACCCGCTGCGCCGTCGCGAGCACGCCGCCCTCCGGCCGCTCCTCGCCGCGCATCCACGCCTTCATCTCGGGGACCTCCTTCGCCGACCAGGCCCGGCTGCGCCGCACGTCGAGGAACGCGGCCGCCAGCGCGTCCACCATCTCCGAGAGCTGGTCCGCGAGGTCGAGCCGCTCGGTGATCCGGTCGTCCTCCTCTTCCGTCAGCAATTCCGGGAGCTTCGCCGCGCGCAGGTCGAGGTGCTCCGCGTCGAGCCCCACCTCCCAGGTGCGCTCGCCGAGCGTCAGCCGCAGCCGCGCCGAGTGCACGAGCAGCCCCCGGTCCAGCGCGTGCCGCACCTCTTCGGAGTAGGGCGCCAGCGTTCCCTTCGCCGCGAGCTCCGTCACCTCGCCGTGCAGTCCGCGGAGGATGAGCCGGCCCACGAAGAGCACCTCCAGCCCGCCGTCCCGGAACTGCGTCAAAGGCTCGGTGCGCTCCGACCGCCAGAGCAGCCACGTCAAGAGCTCCCGCCCGAGCCAGGTTCCGCCGCGCATGAGCTCCGAGCGCGCCTTCTCCTTCTGGACCTCCGCTTCGTCCCGCGTCTCCTCCGAGGTGGCGCCGCCGTCCACGCCCACGTCGCCGCGCATGAACGCGGTCTCCTCCCTCGCCTGCTCACGCCTGCCCATGTGCACCCTCCAGGATCCCCGCGCCGACGAGCTCCGCGGTGGGCTTGAGCGCGTCCTTGTCCGCCACCAGCTGCGCCTGCAGCCGAACCTCGAACGCCTCCTCCACCGCGACGGCGATCTCCTCCACCACCTTGCGAGACGCGCTCCAGACCTGCAGCCGGTTCGTCTGGAGGTCCCACGCCACGTCGTGCGTCTTCGTCACCGGGACGGCCTCCGCGCGCATCTTCTGACGCAGCGCGTTCTTCCGCTCCGTCTTCTCCTTGCGCGAGGGTCCGCGGCCCTGCTCCTTCTCGAACTCACGCGCCCACCGGTCGAGGTCCGCCTTCAGCTGCGCCGCCGACACCTTCCGCTGGTCCACCCGCCAGGTGAAGAGCGCCCGGTTGCCGAAGTACACGCTGCCGGCGGAGAACTCCGTGGCGTCCGGGTCCTCCAATTGCGCGAAGCCCGCCGCGCGGTCCTCTTCGTCCTTCGGGTCGAGCGGCTCGAAGGCGCGCGCCTTCAACCCGCGCGTGAACCACTTGCGCAGGTCCGAAGAGGGCTTGTCTGGGTGCTCGACGAGGTAGCGAGCGAAGGTCACGGCTCCACGCAGGATCGGCATGTCGCGGGCACCCTCGCATGCGGGTCCGACATCGCCTCCGGAACGCGGCGGAGGCCGGTTCGTCGGCCCCGTGCGGTTGCCCGATGTCACCCCGGCATGGCATGACCCGCCCGCCATGTTCCGCACCATCGTCCGCGTCCTCGCTGTCTCGCTGCCGGCCATGCTCCTCGGCTGTCCGCTGCAGAAGGAGGAGCGTCCACCGGCGGATCCGAGCGGGGTCTACCTCTCCATCCAGGGCGTCACGCGGGAGCCTTCGCTCTTCGTCCGCGGCCTCGTCGATCGGGACGCCACCGCCGAGGTGTACTTCGACCCCGAATGCCGTGGCGCGCTCGCCAACTCTGGTCGCCCGGACACCTTCGCCTCGCAGGGCCTGCAGATCGTCCTCCCGCCGAACGTGACCACCATCGTCGCGGCCCGAGCCCGTCGCGGTGAGCTGCGGTCGGGCTGCGTGCTCGCCGCGTCGATCACCCACGACGACGTGGCGCCGGAGCCGCCGAAGGTCGTGAGCGTGCAGATGGCCGGCGTGGCGCCGGTGCGGGTGGCGGTGAGCGGGACGGCGGAGGCGGCGTCGAAGCTGCGGCTCTACTACAAGGGCGGCTGCCAGGGCGGGGAGTACGCCGACACCACGGTGGAAGGGAACGGGACCTTCCGGGTGGAGACGCCGGCCGCGGCCAACGCGACGACGGTCTTCTCCGCCACGACCACCGACGCGGCGGGCAACGTCTCCGGCTGCTCGCAGAACTTCAGCTTCACCCACGACGACCAGCCGCCCGCGCCGCCGAAGCTGAACGCGATCACGCCGTCGGTCGGCACGCAGGCGCAGATCAACGTGACCGGCACCACCGAGCCCAACGCGCAGGTGCGCCTCTTCCGCGATCCCGCGTGCGCGCAGTCCCTCTCCGCGACGGCAGCCACCGCGAGCGGCAGCGGCTCGTTCAGCCTCCTCGTCAACGTGTCGCAGAACCAGACCACGCAGATCTACGGGCGGGCCACGGATCCCTCCGGGAACCCCTCGGCGTGCTCGACGCCCATCTCGTACACGCACGACAGCATCGCGCCCACGCCGCCGGTGCTCGGGCCTTCGAACCCCACGTCGCCCTCGAACCAGCTCAACTTCCAGCTGGAGTTCACCGCGGAGCCCCTCAGCCGTCTGCAGCTCTACGGGGCGGCGGGCTGCCAGGGCGGGGCGATCCTCGACGGGACGATGCCCCAGGGCGGAATCGCGGCGGCGAACCTCAGCGGCGCGAACAACGCCACGAGGAGCTTCTCCGCGCGCTCCACCGACGTGGCCGGCAATGCGTCCAACTGCTCTCAGACCTTCAGCTACACGCACGACGGCGTCGCGCCCGCCGCGCCGGTGCTGACGGCGACGGTGCCGGCGAACCTCGGCAACACGACCTCGCCACAGGTCACCGGCACCGCCGAGCCCTTCTCCACCGTGAGGGTGTACCGGGCCGCGAACTGCACCGGGCTCCTTTTCGGGACCAGCGTGCAGGCCACGGGCGCGGGACAGTTCAGCGTCACCGGCTCGGTCACCTCGAACACCACCACCACCTTCAGCGCGCAGGCGACGGACGCGACCGGCAACGTCTCGCCCTGTTCGACGGCCACGCTCACCTACACGCACGACGGCATCGCGCCGTCTGCGCCGGTCCTCGTGGGCACGCTGCCGCCTTCGCCCTCCCGCTCCACGGCGGTACAGGTGCTGGGGATGGGCGAGCCGGGCAGCACCGCGCAGGTTTTCGCCAGCAGCATCTGCTCGGTCGCGATGCTGCTCACGTCCGGGCCGGTGGGGCCCGTGCCGGCGGGCGGTACCAGCGGACGCGGGCCGTTCGAACTCTCGGTCACCGTGCCCGCGGACACCATCACGCCGCTGGCCGTGAACCTGCGCGACGAGGCGGGAAATACCTCTTCGTGCATCGCGCTCACCGGCGGCTACGCACACGACTCCACCCGCGGCTGGCGCGAGGTCTCCGCGCTGGAGGCGCCCGCGGTGGAGGGACACACGCCGGCGCTGGTGCTCACGCCGACCGGCGCCACCGCGCTCTGGGCGCGACTGGACGGGACGACGACCTCGACGATCGTCGCCGCCGACTGGAGCAACGGCGCGTGGTCTGCGCCGCAGACGGTGGCGCCCACCGGAACGCACCTGCTCGATCCGGTGCGGGTGGCGGCGGATGGGGCGGGAAACCTCTACGCGGTCTTCTCGCGCTACGGCGCCGGCCCGGCGTTCAGCGGCGAGGCCTTTGGCGTGCGCCGGCCGGCTGGGGGACCGTGGGATGCGCCGGTGTCCTTCGGCGCGGAGACCTACGAGCCGGACGTGGCGGCGGGCGGCAACGGCGAGGTCGTCAGCGCCTTCCGGGTGAACCTCTCCGGGGGCGAGTCGCAGCTCCACGCGCGGCGCTTCACCTCGGGCCTGTGGGATGTGCCGGTGCGCGTGGATACGACCGCGCAGAACGACTTCGCGCCTCGGGTGGCGGTGACCACGACGGGCGACGGGCTCGTGCTCTACACGATCAACCAGGGCACGGTGGCTTCGCCCGTCGATGAGCTGTGGTCGGTGCGCTTCAGCGGCGGGAACTGGCAGGCGCCGCAGCGGCGGTCGGCCTCGGGGATGCGGGTGCGCCGCGGCGAGTACGCGATCATGTCCGGCGGCACCGGGCGTGCGGTGGCGGCCTGGCTGGAGTCCACCTCCTCGACCTCGAGCCTCTTCCGGGCGAACACCACGCGGTACTCGACCACCGGCTTCAACTCCACGAACACCACCGTGGGGACGACCTCCAGCGACCTGCGCGGCCTGACGCTGGCGGTGAACGGGAGCGATGCGGCGATGCTCATGGCCACGAACCAGTCGAGCGGTCAGCTCAACTGGTCCCGCAGCACCGCGCACACCACGTCCGGTTCCGGGTTCAGCACCTCGCTGAGCACCGTCTCCTCTCCGGCAGCGGTCGGATCGCCGGTGAAGGTGGCCTATGGGGACACTGGAACCGTCTACGCGGCCTGGATCGGCGCGGACCGGATGGAGTCCGGCGGGTCTTCGCTCTGGATGAGCACCTGGACCTCCATCAGCGGGTGGACGGCGCCCCAGCTCCTCGAGCGGACGATCGACCCGCTGGATACCTTCGAGCTCGCGGTGAACAACGACCGCGTGGTGGCCGTCTGGAGCCGTACCGACGGCACCGGGGCCCGGAGCGTCCGGGCGCGCGTGCTCGACTAGAAGGGGAGCTTCGCCATGTTGACTGCTTTCGCCACCACCGTGCTCCTCGGGCTCACCAGCGGCGCCGCGCCGGAAGCCGCGGCGACGGGAGAGCGGGCGACGCTGAGGGTCTCGGTGGAGGGCGCCCGCTCGGATGGGGGAACCATCCAATGCGCGCTGTTCGACAAGGCGGAGGGGTTTCCCCGTGGGCGGGACCAGGCGAAGGCGCGCGCGAGCGTGCCTCTGCAGAAGGGCGCCGCGGCCTGCGAGTTCAAGGACCTCGAGCCCGGCACCTATGCGGTGTCGGTGTTCCACGACGAGAACGGGAACGGGGCGCTCGACCTTGGGGTGCTGGGCATCCCGAAGGAGGGAATCGGTTACTCGAACATCCCGCCGAAGCGTGCCCCGCCGCCGCCGTTCGACCGCGCCGCGCAGAAGCTCGCCGCCGGTGAGACGGCCATCACGGTGAAGCTGCAGTACTAGCCTGCACCGTGCTCAATCGCGCGAGGCGTCGCCCGGCGGCAGCTCGCAGGTGAGCTCGATCATCGTCTGGCGGAAGCCGAGCTTCTCGAAGAGGCGCTGCGCCCGGGTGTTCGCCACGCCGGTCATCAGCACCACCCGCGGGGCGCCCTTCGCGGCGAAGTGGCGCTTCATCTCCTGGCACAGCGCCCGCGCGGCGCCGAGCTTCCGGTGCCCCTCCTCCACCCAGAGGTCGTCGAGCACGCCGCAAGGCTCGCGCAGCGCGCTCCAGTCCCGACCCTCGAGGCGGCCGTACGCGTAGCCGACGACCGCGCCGTCCTCCGCTTCGGCCACGAGCACGACCGCGTTCTTCTTCCCGCCCTCGCGGGTGAGGTAGCCGGCGTAGCCCGCCTCGAGGTCTCCGCCTGGCAGCATGAAGCGCTGCGGGTCGAGGCCGTGGTGGAAGCGGACCAGCGCCGCGCCCATCTTCCCGAGCTGGGCGGCATCTTCCGGCAGGGCAGGGCGGACGCGGACGGGCATGGGGGCTTCTAGCAACGACTCGGCAGAGACGATCACCCCGCTGCTGCCGCGAACCCGAAGCGCGGCGCCCGCCCCCCGGCCCGGCAGGCGGGGCGTCCGCTACGGGACGGTGTAAGTCCGCGCGTCATCAACGGAAAACTGAGGGCAGGCGGGCGGAATGTGGTACGGGCCGCTGGCCGTTCCTCTCGAAAGCGCCGCAGCTGTGCGAGCGCCCCCGGCCGTCACTCCAGGTGAAAGCGCCGGGCATCTCCTGAAAGTTTTCGTCATGACGTTCGATCAACTGGGCCTGAGCGCGCCGCTGCTCCGCGCGGTCGCCGCCGAGGGCTACACGACGCCCACGCCCATCCAGGTTCAAGCCATTCCCCATGCGCTCGAGGGCCGCGACGTGCTCGGCCTCGCGCAGACGGGCACCGGCAAGACCGCCGCCTTTGCGCTCCCGACCCTGCAGCGCCTCGCGCAGGCGGGCGTTCCCCAGGGGAAGCGGAAGACCCGCTGCCTCGTGCTCACGCCGACGCGCGAGCTCGCCACGCAGGTCGGCGACAGCTTCGCGGTCTACGGCAAGGAGACCGGGCTGCGGCACACGGTCATCTTCGGCGGCGTCGGCCAGGGCAACCAGGTGGACGCGGTCAAGCGCGGGGTGGACATCCTCGTGGCCACGCCGGGCCGGCTGCTCGACCTGCTCGGGCAGCGGCTGGTGACGCTGGACGCGGTGTCGGTGCTGGTGCTCGACGAGGCCGACCGCATGCTCGACATGGGCTTCATCCGCGACGTGAAGCGGATCATCGCCTACGTGCCGAAGCAGCCGCGGCAGACGCTCTTCTTCTCCGCCACGCTCCCGCCCGACGTGCAGTCGCTGGTGGACTCGCTGCTGGTGAAGCCGGCGCGGGTGGAGGTGACGCCGGTCTCCTCGACCGCGGAGAAGGTCGCGCAGTCGGTGTACTTCGTGGAGAAGGGCGACAAGCGCGCGCTGCTGGTGTCGCTGCTCAGCTCTCCGAAGGTGAAGCGGGCGCTGGTGTTCACGCGCACGAAGAGCGGCGCGAACCGGCTGCAGAAGCAGCTCGCGGCGGCGGGGATCACCGGCGAGGCGATCCACGGCAACAAGTCGCAGAACGCGCGCGAGCGGGCGCTGGGCGGCTTCCGCACCGGCGACATCCGGGTGCTCATCGCCACGGACATCGCGGCGCGCGGCATCGACGTGGAGGAGATCACCCACGTGGTGAACTTCGAGCTGCCGAACGTGCCGGAGACCTACGTGCACCGCATCGGCCGCACCGCGCGCGCGGGCGCGACCGGTGAGGCCATCTCGCTCTGCGACCGCGAGGAGCGCGCCTACCTGCGCGACATCGAGAAGGTCATCGGCCAGAAGGTGCCGGTGGTGACGGACCATCCGTACACGAAGCCCGGGAGCGGCGCCGCGGAGGACGTGGCGGAGCCTCGCTCCTCGCAGCCGCAGCGTTCGCAGCAGGGCCAGTCCCGTTCCGGCGGTTCCGGCGGTTCGTCGGGTGAAGGCGGCGGTCGCCGTCGTCGCGGTGGGCGCGGCGGTGGACAGGGACAGTCGGCGGGCGGCTCGCAGGCGCGATCCGGCGGCGGAGGGCGCTCAGGTGGTGGCGGTGGCGGTGGTGGCGGCCGCTCCGGCGGTGGCGGTGGTGGTCGCTCGGGCGGTGGCGGCGGACGCTCCGGCGGAGGCGGAGGCAGCGGTGGTGGCGGCGGCTCGCGGGGCGGTCCGCGCTCCTCGTCGTCTGGTTCCTCCGGCTCCTCCTCCGAGCCTGCCCGTCCGGCGCCGGCGAAGCCGACGATGCCGCGCTGGTTCTGAGTTTTTCAGACACGTGACGCGGCCGCGACGCAGCTGCCGCGGCCGCGGATGAGAAGACGCCATGCACCTCCATCGCATCTCCTCCGACCTCCCCGCCTCGCTCCGCATCGAGCTGTGGGATCAGGCGCGCCACGATCTGGCCTGCCTCTCCGAGCGCGAGCGCCTCCAGCTCGAGTCGCGCCTGCGGAGCCTCGCGGAGGCGGCCTCGGTGCGCCGCCGTCATCTCTCCCGCGAAAGCCATTCGGAGGAGGAGGAGCTCCCGACCGAATCGGAGCAGCGAGCGGCGGCGTTGGCGCGGCTGCACCTCGGGCAGCACGAACTGCGGCTCCGCTTCGACTGGGAGCGCGGCGTGCTGGAGGTCACCGGCATCACGCCGCAGGACGACGACTGACGCGGCTGCGGCGGGGCTACTCGACGAGGACCTGCTGTCCCTCGGTCAGCCCCTCCAGCACCTGCGCGTGTGTGGTGGAGGTCTGGCCGACCTTCACCTTCAGCTCGCGGCCGTCCTTCAGCGTGGCGCGGTAGCCCTCCGGGCTCTCGCTCAGCGCCGCGAGCGGCACGGTGAGCACGTCCTTCGCCAGCACGGTGCTGATGTCCGCGCGCACGGTGCCGCCGGGCCGCAGCGCGAGGTCGGTACGCTCCAGTTCGAGCACGACCTTCACCTCCTTGAGGTTGCCCTGCTCGGTGGCGGTGCCGGTGCGCGCGTTGCGGGTGGTGGAGAACTCGTCCTTGCTCACGACCTTCGCCTTGATCCGCGCGTCGGGGAACATCGTCGGGACCACCGTCGCCTCGTCGCCGATCTTCAGCAGGGTCGCGTCGCGCTGGCGCACGTAGAGGCTGACGTTGAACTCCTCCAGCTCGGGGATCTCGAGGATCTTGTCCCCCGGCCGCACCACCACGCCCGGCGCCGCCTTGCCCATCATCCAGTTGAGGCGCGTGTAGGGCGCGTAGAGCACGCCGTCCGCGGGCGCGCGCACCTCCATCAGCCCGAGCTGCTCGCGCAGGTCCGTCACCTTCTGCCGCGCGGTCTCGACCTTCAGCCGCTCCACCTCCAGCGTGGCGGCCTTCTTCTTCTCGAAGGAGACGCTCTCCTTCTTGCGCAGCTCCAGCTGCAGCTCGGCGCGGGTGAGCTCGACCTTCTTCTTCTCCAGCTCCAGCCGCGAGATGAGGTTCACGCCCTCCACCACGTTGAGCTTCGCCAGCTCCACGTCCATCTCCGCGCGCTGCACCGCGAGCACCCGTCCGAAGTTCTCGTCCGCGAGCTGCTCGCGCGTCTTCGTCATGCTCGCCTCGGCCACCGCGAGCTCCGCCTCCTTCTCGCGCAGGTCCTCCTCCATCGTCGCGCGGTCGAAGGCGAGGACCACGTCTCCGCGCTTCACCAGCGTCCCGTCCGCGAGCACCGACTGGATGGTGACCTGCCACACGTTGCGCAGCTGCGGCGAGAGGATGGGGTGGCTCTTCCTCGGCTCGATCTCGCCGTAGTAGCTGGAGGAGAAGGTGAGGTCGCCCTTTGCCACCGGCACCGCGATCGCGTCGGGATCGATCGCCGCGGCCTCGCCTGAGCCGGATCCTCCGCTCGAGCAGCCTGCGCTGATCGTGGCCACCGAGACCAGGCAAGCGAGGAACGTGAACCTACTCATGGGAGAGGGCCTCCACCGGATGGATGCGGGAGGCGCGCACGGCGGGCCAGATCCCGAAGACGAGCCCCACCGCGACGGAGAGGCTGAAGGCGGCGGCGACGGCGGTCCAGGCAAAGGCGACCGGGAGCTCGAAGATCCAGCCCACGAGCACCGAGAGCGCGAAGCCCAACACCACGCCGATCGCACCGCCGAGGAAGCAGACGATGACCGCCTCGACGAGGAACTGATCGCGGATGTCCTGTGCGCTGGCGCCGATCGCGCGGCGAAGGCCGATCTCCGGGATCCGCTCCATGATGTTCGCGAGCATGATGTTCATCACCCCGATGCCGCCCACCAGCAGCGAGATGGCGGCGATGGAGATGAGCACCACGTTGAGGATGCCCTGCGTGGCGCGGCGCTTCTCCAGCACCTCCTCCGGCGCGAGGATCTCGAAGTCGTCGAGCCCGCCGTGCATCGACCGCAGGAGCGGCACCATCGCGCGCTTGGCGGAGAGCGTCCCCTCCAGCGAGCCCACGCGCAGCGAAAGCAGCCCCACCTCGCCGTACGCGGGCGCCGGCGTGAGCTCTTCGGTGGCCGTGTCGAAGGGCACCACCACCGCGCGATTGTAGCGCTCCGGATCCACCGGCACGTCACCCGCGGAGCGCTTCGTCTCCAGCACACCGACGATCTCGAAGTACGCGTACCCGAGCCGCACCCGCCGGCCCACCGCGCCCTGGGGATACGCCGCGTCCGCGATCTCCGAGCCGATCACCGCCACCCGCCGCGCGAACCTTTGATCGAGCTCCAGCAGCGGCCGGCCCTCGCGCACCGAGAGCTTGTGCAGCGAGAACACCGACGGCTCCACCGCCGCCAGCTCGAGGTTGTAGGAGGGCAGGGGCAGGTCGTTGACCCCGAGGCTGCTCCACCGCGCGTACGCGCTCTCGCGGATCTCCGGCAGCGCCCGCTTCAGCGCGTGCAGATCGTTGCGCGTCAAGCCGGTGGATTCATTGACGATCTTGCCGACCTCTTCCTCCGGCACCTCGTTCGCGCGCACATGCACGACGTCACCGCCGAGCGCCTCGAGGCTGGCGACGATCTCCTTCTGCGCGCCCTCGCCGATGGAGACCATGCCCACCACGGAGCCCACGCCGAGCACCATCCCCAGCAGCGCCAGCGCGGTGCGCAGCGGGTGGGTGCGGAACTGCACGAGGCTCCGGCGCAGGTGCGGCTTGCGGATCATCACTGCGCGGCTCCCGGCGAATCGGTCGCCAACGGCGGCGCAACCGGAGGCGCCTGGGCGGGCACGTTCGCGGGCGCGGCGCGTCCCTTCGCCTTCACCCGCACCTCGGTCCCGGCAGACAGCCCCTCCTGCGGTCCCTGCAGCTCGGCGACGACGGCGAAGGCCTTCTCGCGCGCGTTGGGCAGCATCGGCAGCTCGCGGAGGAAGCCCAGCTCCTGGGGGAAGAAGTCCACCCGCTCGATGCGCGCGGTGTGCTCCTCGCCGGACGCGGCGCTGACCACGGTGACCTCGCCGCCCCGCTGGATCTCCGCGATGCGGTGTTCCGGCACGAAGAAGCGCACCGCCAGCGCGCTGTCCTTCGCCACCGAGACGAGCTTCTGCCCCGCCTGGATGTTGTCGCCCTTCTGCACCCGGCGCCGCTCGCGCGGGTTGTAGGCGTGACGGACGACGCCGTCGTGCGGGGCCACGACCTGCGCGCGGCCCTCGAAGACCTTGTAGCGCTCGAGGTCGCCCTGCATCCGGGCCACGTTCTGATCGTGGAACGCCATGTCCGCGTCCCGCGCGCGCTGTGCGGAGACGAGCCGCTGCGTGACCGCCTCGGCCTCGAAGTGCGCGATCTTCTCCGCGATCCGGTAGAGGTCCGCCTGCCGCCGCGAGATCGCGCGCTCGCGCTGCACGTCCAGCGCCGCCAGCTCCGCCTCGAGCTTGCGACGGCGCTCGTCCACCCGCAGCGCCTCCAGCGTCTGGTCCGCGCTGATCCGCGCCTGCTCGCGATCCGCTACCGCGCGCTGCTGTCGCTCCTGGATCCAGCGCAGCGCATCGCGGCCGCTGAACTCGAAGCGCGCGATGACCTCGCCCTTCTTCACCTCCTTGCCGTCGGCGGTGAGGTCCATCAGCTTCAACGGGCCGCCCCACGACTGCCAGCCGCTGATGCGGAAGCCGCCTTCCGGTGCGTGCAGGTCCGTCGCATTCAGCGGAACGAAGAGCCCGGTGAAGTGATCGCCCGCCACGCTCGCCGCACCGCCTTCGCCCGCCGCCTTCTTCTTCTTGCTCTTCTTCTTCTCGAGCGACGACGACGACGATGGAGACGATCCCGTGCGCGCGTCCGCCGTGCCCACGACGAGGCCCAGCCCGCCCATCACCGCGAGGGCGATCAGCGCCGCGACGACCCGCCGGCGAAGGGATGAGTGAGGAGCGCGCATGTCTTCAGCCCCGGAACGCGCCGGCCTCCACGCGCCCGTCGGCGATGCGGATGACGCGGTCTCCGAGATCCTCCGCCACGCCCGCGTCGTGGGTGACGATGACGAGCGTGGTCCCCAGCCGCTGATGGATGTCCTCGAACAGCGCCACGATGCTGCGCATGGCCTTCGTATCGAGCGCGCCGGTCGGCTCGTCGGCGAAGAGCACCGCCGGCCGGTTCACCAGCGCCCGCGCGATCGCCACGCGCTGCCGCTCACCGCCCGAGAGCTCCGAGGGCCGGTGCCCGATACGGTGTCCCAGCCCCACCAGCTCGAGCAGCTCCATCGCCCGCGCGCGCTGCTCCGGTTCCGGCACGTTCGTGTACTCCATGGGGAGCATCACGTTCTCCACCACGTCGAGGCCCTTCAGCAGGTGGCACGCCTGGAACACGAAGCCGAAGGTCTTGTTGCGCACCCGCGAGAGCGCCTTGTCGTCGAGGCGGCTGACCTCCTGCCCGTCGAGCCGGTAGCTGCCGCCGGTCGGCGCATCGAGACACCCGAGCACGTTGAGCAACGTGGACTTGCCCGACCCCGAGCGCCCCATGATCGACACGCGCTCGCCCTTGCCGATGGCGAGGTCGATGCCGTGCAGCACCGGGACCTCGGTCTGGTCGCGCTTGTAGATCTTCGTGATCCCGCGCAGCTCGATGTAGCCACCGTCGCTCTCGGTCACGGAACCTCCACGCCCCGGCGAAGATGAAGATCGCCCTGCGCCGCGAGCAGCCGCACCCGGCCCACGCGCACCTGCCGGCGCACGCGCTGCAGCCTTATCTGCGCGTTGTCCACGTCGCGCTGGAACCGCACCACGTCCACCAGCGTGGAGAGCCCGCTCTGGTACTTCTCCGTCTCGGCCGCGAGCTTCAGCTCGGCCAGCTCCACCTGCTTCTCGGTGAGCGAGAGCAGCGCCACGTTCGTGCGCAGCTCGGAGAGCCCGTTGACGATCTCGAAGGTGACCTGTCGCTCGGTGTTCGCGACCTCCACGCGCTCGCGCTCCGAGTCGAGGATCGCGCCATCCACCAGCGCCCGCTCCGCGCCGCGATCGAGCGGCAGCGCGAACCGCAAACCCACCCGCGCCTCCGGTGACGAATCACTGACCGCCGCACCCAGCGCGCCGCCATAGCGAGGATCCTGCCCGAGCAACGACAGCGAGCCCGTCAGATCGAGCGACGGGAGCGACTGGTTCTTCGCGTACCGCTGCCGCACCTCGGAGAGCGCGAGCCGGTGCCGCTGCGCGACGATCAGAGGGTGCAGGTCCATGCCGACCGAGAGCACCTGCGCCTCCAGCGGCAGCTCCAGCTCCGGGCCCTCCAGCGGATCGGTCACCGCGATCGACTCGTCCGAGTGCAGCTGAAGCAGCTCCGCGAGCCTCCGCCGCGCGCGCGCGTGGTTCTCGGCGGACTGCACGACCTCCTGCCGGAAGAAGACGACGTTCTCTTCGACGACGTAGATCTCGGAGGGCGCAAGGATCCCGCGGCGGATGTTCTCCTGCGTGTCCTCGAACTGGCTCACCGCCCGCTCCAGCGAGCGCTGCTTGATCTCCACGTCCGCCGCGGCCAGCGCGAGGTCCCAGTACGCGGTCTCGACGTCCACCATCAGCGCATTGAGCGCGAAGCGGAAACTCTCACGCTGCAGCGCGGACTGCAGATCCGCCTCACGCAGCGGCAGCGCGGCGCCCGTCATCCAGCCCCCGCGCAGCAGCGGCTGCGACACGCCGAACACGAGCCCGCCCTGGTGCGCGGTGCCGTCGCCGGCGAGGCCCCGGACCATCACACCCTCGGCGCTGAGCGTGGTGCCGACCGGCGTGCGCCAGACGATGCCGGCGGAGTGCGTGTGCACCGTCCTTCGCCCCTGCGGATCGAGCGCGCTGCGCAACCGCACGAGGTCCGCGTCGAGCACCACCGTCGGGCTGTAGCCGGCCCACACGCCGCGCTCGAGCCTGCGCTGCCGGTCGAGCCTCAGCCGCTCCGTCATGAGGTCGAGGTTCTGCGCCACGCCCGTCTGCACCGCCTCGCGGAGGCTCAGGCGTTCCCACTGCGAAGCCGCGGCCCCGTCACGCGCAGCGGGCGGCTCCGGCGTCACGCTGATCGTCTGCGCAGAGACGGGCCCGCCCACCGCGACGACGGCAGCGAGCACGGCGCGTCTGATGAACGGGAGCGGCTGCGGAAGGGGCATCGGGAAGGGCGCGGAGCGTAGCCAAACGCCGGGAGAGCGTCAGCGGGCGGACACCGCATCCTCGGGAAATCGCAGTCGGCCGCCTGCCCCTCTGGCTGCCACGCCATGGACAGAGCCCGAACGCGTCGAGCGGACGCCACCCGAAGGCAGCGCCCGCCGATCACGAGGCCAGAGCCAGAGGTCGCTCCGCCTACTTCGACGTCTTCGTCCAGGTCTGGTTCGTCTTGTAGGTGCCGGGATAGGTCGCGCCGTCGATCACCGCGTCCAGGTCCGCGCTGAGCGTCATCTGGCTCACCCGATCGGTGGTCCGGAGGATCGAGCCGCTGTTGAAGGTCATGGTGACCTTCGTGTTCCCGTCCATCGTCACGCACGAGCCCCCTCGCTGGACGAGCGCCGTCTCGTAATCGTCGACGTTGAAGGGAACGTTGCAGCTGCCGAGGCGCACGATGAGGTCGCTGTCGGACCCTTCGATCACCGTGATCGAATCCTGGATGTTCCCGGTGAGCGTGCGCGGGCCATCCGGCAACTGGATGGTCATCGTTGCGGTGCCATCGACGTCGTAGAGACCTGCGAACGCTTCGGCCGGCGGCGGACCGCAGGCGATGAGCAGGGACGCGACGGCGGCGGGCACGAGCGACTTGAGGGCGAACGCGATGCGGGACGAGAACGGGGACATGGGGAGCTCCTTCGGTTGCGCGCGCCGGTTGGGTGGAAGGCACTGACGAAGTGACGCGCGATGGAGGGCGGCCTGAGCAACGGCCCGGCCAGCCCACGCCCGCCCTGCCCGAAGCAGAAAGCCCAACGAAATCAGCGCTCTACGCGCCCGCCCGTGAAGCCGGCCGGAAGAGGGGAGTTCACAACCCGAACGGTCCGTCCGTCCCGCGAGACGGTCCGGGTTCTCCCGAGCCCTTCGGCACGCCACCTTGCCCGCATGAGCAGCTCGACCACGCGGGTCTTCGTCGGCAGCGGAGAGGGCCGCATCCACATCTTTGCCCTGAGCCGTGATCCCGACCGCACGCCGAAGCTCACCCCGCTCGCCTCACACGAAGCCGGCGAGAACCCGAGCTTCCTCGCCTTCCACCCGCGCGCACCGGTCCTCTATTGCGTGGACGAGAAGAGCCCGGGCCTCGCGCGCGCGTTCACGGTGACCGACGACCACGACCTCATCCCGCTCGGTGAGATCTCCTCCGGCGGCCATGGACCCGCGCACCTCTCGCTCGACGAGACGGGTCGTGTGCTCCTCCTGTCGAACTACGGCTCGGGGACGGTCTGCGCGGCGCACCTGCACGAGGACGGCTCGCTCGCCGATCCCTCTCCGCCCGAAACCGCCGGTGAAAAGGCGCACCAGATCCGCGTTGACGCGACGAACCGCTGGGTCTTCGTGCCCTGCCTCGGGACCGACCGCATCGTGCAGTACGGGCTCGACCTTCCGAACGTGCACCTCGCCCCCTCACCGAACGCACCCCTGGAGAGCGCGCGCGGCAGCGGTCCCCGGCACCTCGACTTCCACCCGTCGAACCGCTTCTTCTGGGTCGTGCACGAGTTCGGCAACACGATCACCGGCTACACCTTCGAGCCGGTTCTCGGCGAAGCGAGCGCGCTGCAGACGGTGCCCACGCTGCCCGGCAGCTTCAGCGGCAGGAGCGACGGCGGCGGCATCCTCGTGCATCCGGATGGCCGGCTGCTCTTCGCGTCGAACCGCGGGCACGACAGCATCGTGGCGTTCCACATCGAACCCGACTCCGGAACGCTCACGCTCGCCGGTCACACGCCCTGCGGCGGCAGGCACCCGAGGCACTTCACGCTCACGCCGGACGGCGAGCTGCTCCTCGTGGCGAACATGAACTCGGACTCGCTGCACGCGTTCCGCATCGATCCCTCGTCACCCACCGCGCTCACGGCGCTGGGCGAGCTGGCTCGCGTCCCGAAGCCCGCCTTCGTCGGCGTCCGGGCCCTTTGAGGTTGCGCCCAGACGCTCACGCGATACCTCATGGCCCCCATGGCCTGGGAACCGAAGATCCACCGCGGCAACGACGACGGCCCCGACATCAACGAGGTGCTCGACCAGCTGAAGCAACGCATGGGGCGAGGCCTCGGCGGCAAGATCCTCATCGCGGTGGCGATCCTCGTCGTCGGTTCGGCGGCGCTCACCACCTACGCGCAGGTGGAGCCGGACGAGGTGGGCGTGGTGCTGCGGCTGGGGCGCTTCCACGAGACGGTGGGACCGGGTCCACACTTCCGGCTGCCCTGGAACATCGACCGGCTGATCAAGGTCCCGGTGCAGCGCCAGCTGAAGATGGAGTTCGGCTTCCGCACCCAGCGCTCCGGCCCCCGCACCCAGTACGCGCAGGGCGACGGCGAGCAGCGGCGCGAGTCCACCATGCTCACCGGCGACCTCAACGTCGCGGTGGTGGAGTGGATCGTCCAGTACAAGGTCTCGGATCCGGTGAAGTACCTCTTCCGGGTGAAGGACGTGGACGACACGCTGCGCGACATCGCGGAGTCGGCGATGCGGATCGTCGTCGGCGATCACTCGGTGAACGAGGTCCTCACCACCGGCCGCACCGCGGTGGCCACGCAGGCAAAGGAGCTCACCCAGGCGCTCGCGGATCGCTACGAGACCGGCGTGGACATCCAGCAGGTGGTGCTCCAGGACGTGAACCCGCCGGACGAGGTGAAGGCCTCCTTCAACGAGGTCAACCAGGCGGTCCAGGAGAAGGAGCGGATGATCAACGAGGCCTTCGCCGAGCTGAACCGCGCCGTCCCCCGCGCGCGTGGTGAAGCGGACCAGGCGCTGCGTGCCGCCGAAGGCTACGCGGTCGAACGCGTGAACCGCGCGCAGGGCGAGGCCGGACGCTTCGTCTCCATCCACGACGAATACAAGCGCGCGCCGGACGTGATGCGCCGCCGCATGTACCTCGAGACCGCGAGCGAGGTCTTCCAGAAGGCCGGCCGCAAGCTGGTGCTCGACGAGAACGCGAAGGGGATCACGCCCTTCGTCAGGCTGGACGGAGAGATCGACATGCCCTCGGGCGCGGCGGCGACGCAGGCACCGCAGAACAACTCGAACGTGCGCGGAGGTGCGCGATGACGCGCGGGCTGGGCTACGGGCTGGTGGCGCTCGCTGCGGTGGTGGTCGTCGGGTTCGCGGCGACCTACACGCTGGACGAGACGGAGCAGGCGGTGATCACCCGCTTCGGCGAGCCCAAGGGTGGGGCGGTCACCTCGCCGGGCCTCCACTTCAAGGCGCCGTTCATCGACCGGGTGAACCGCTTCGACAAGCGCTGGCAGCCCTGGCGCGGCGACCCGAACCAGATCCCCACCCGCGACAAGAAGTACATCTGGGTGGACACCTTCGCGCGCTGGCGCATCACCGATCCCCTGCAGTTCTTCCAGCGCATGCGCGACGAGCGGAACGCGCTCTCGCGGCTCTCGGACATCATCGACGGCGAGACGCGCAACGCCATCGCCTCGTTCAACCTCATCGAGGCGGTCCGCTTCACCAACCGCGACTTCGAGGACGAGGAGTTCACCGACAACGCCGAGCGGCAGGAGGCGCTGGAGCGGGTGGAGCTCGGGCGCGACAAGCTGACGCGCCGGATCCTCGAGCGCGCGGCGGGCGTGGTGACGGACTTCGGCGTGGAATTGGTGGACGTGCAGATCCGCCGCATCAACTACGTGGACGAGGTCCAGGTGAAGGTCTTCGAGCGCATGATCAGCGAGCGCCGCCGCATCGCCGAGCGCTCGCGTTCGGAGGGCATGGGCCGCTCCGCCGAGATCCGCGGACAGATGGAGCGCGAGCTGAAGACCATCCGCTCCGAGGCCTACCGCCAGGCGCAGGAGATCCAGGGCAAGGCGGACGCCCAGGCCGCGCGCATCTACGCCGACGCCTACGGCCGCGACCCCGAGTTCTACCAGTACCTGCGCACGCTCGAGTCCTACGGGCAGAGCGTGGACCGCTCCACGTCGATCATCATGGGCACCGACAGCGACTTCTACCGGTACCTGCGCAGCGCGGGCGCGAAGCCGCGGTAGGGCCCTCGACCCGAGAGAGAGGATGCTCCCCACATGACCGAGCTCACGCAGCGGAACCTGACCCTCGCGCACGCCTGGATCGACGCCTTCAACGCCTACGACGTGGACGCGCTGGTGGCGCTCTACGCGGAGGACGCCACGCACACCTCGCCGCGGATCCGCGCGCTGCATCCGGAGACCGGCGGACTGCTCCGCGGCCGCGAGGCGCTGGCCACCTGGTGGCGCGAGGCGAACAAGCGGCTGCCCGGGCTTCGCTACGAGCTCTTCACCGTCACCGCCAACGACGAGCGCGTGTTCGTGGAGTACGTCCGCCACGCGCCGGAGAGCGCTCCCTCGCCGGTGGCGGAGGTCTTCGACGTGAAGGACGGCCGGATCGTCGCCTCGCGCGTCTACCCGGGCTGATCAGACGGAGGTGGCCTGCGCCTCGAGGAAGGCGATGATCCTCGGGTAGAGCTCGTCGGGCGCGCGCCTGCCGAGCACGAGGTCCCCGTGTCCGTAGTCGTCGCCGAAGCCGGACACGCGCCCGGCGACGAGGATCTCGCAGGGCCCACCGAGCAGCGTCTTCGCGTGCTCCACCGCCTCGGGCGGCGCGAGGAGGTCCTGCGCGCCCGCCACGTGCAGCGTGGGCACGGAGACCCGCGAGAGCAGCGCGGCGTAGTCCACGCTCCCGTCCGCCGACTCCCACCGCCCCGTCGTGGCCCAGCGGATGAGCTGCCGCGCGATGCCGGCGGAGACGTCCGCGGACACGTTCACCAGCGCCCGGTTGCGCACGTCGGCGTCGATGTTCGGCGAGTTGGCGAGGTACAGCATGAACCAGTCCGGCGGCGGCACGAACAGCGACAGCCGCGCGAGGTTCTGGATCGGCACCCGCACCCGCGACGAGTCGAGCAGCGGCCGCAGCAGCCGCGCAAAGGCCTTCAGTCCCCGCTGAACGGTGAAGGTGGTGGGGCTGCCCAGCGTGACCACCGCCCGGAGCGGCGCCTGGGGAAATCGGCCGAGGTGCGCCAGCGGCAGCAGCCCGCCCTTCGCGTGACCGACCCACAGCGCACCTGCACCGGGAGCACCGGCCTCGGCGGCCTTCGCGGTGACGTGCGCCAGCGCCGCGCGGACGTCGTGCTCCGCCATCGCGTCGAAGGTGCAGCGCCCGGGCTCCAGCGGACCTGCCTCGCCGCGGCCCCGCAGCTCGAGGATGAAGGTCTCGAAGCCCCGCTCCGCGAGCCTGCGCGCGAGCGAATGGCGCTCGGTCAGATCGAACGTGTACCGGTTCGCGCCGCTGCCGTGACAGAGGATCACCGGCTCGCGAAAGCGTCGCCCGGAGCGCGGCGCGTAGCGGGCCAGCGCCACGTGGGCGCCGTCCTTCGTCTCCACGCGCTCGAGGGCGTCCGGCGCGAACGGCTGGACGAGATCCCGGTAGCCGAAGGGGAAGGCCTTCACCGTCTCGCCGAGGCGGATCCACCACGACGCCGGCACCGTGGGACCCTCCGCCTGGGCAAGGGACGCGGCGTCGCGCTCCGCGGCGAGCTCTGAAGGATCCGGCACCATCGCCTCCTTTGTATTGCACCCGCCCGCCCTTCGCGAGCCGCAGTGGACACGCCTGCTCTGCGGCCGGGCGCGCACGTCGGAGACGATGCGCCGCTCGCCACGCGTTCGGATCCACGTGCAGCTCTCCCTCCTCTCAGGTCCCTCCGCGGCGTTCGATCCGCGCTTCACCGGCCTGCAGCGCACCTGGCTGGACGAGACCGCGTGGGTGGATCACCTGCCGGGTTGGCTCAGCAGCTCGGAGACGCTCTTCGACGAGCTCGTCCGCACCTGCGATTGGCGGCAGCGCGAGCGCTGGATGTACGAGAAGCGGGTGCTCGAGCCCCGGCTGACGACGTACTGGCTCGCGGACTGGGGCCTTCCGCTCCGGCCGCCGATCGTCGAGCAGATGCGCGAGGCGCTCGGCGCGCTCTACGGCGTGGTCTTCGACTCGGTGGGCTTCAACCTCTACCGCGACGGCTCGGACAGCGTGGCCTGGCACGGCGACCGGATAGGGAAGGAGCTCACCGAGCCGGTGGTGGTGCTCGTCTCCCTCGGCGAGGCGCGTCGGTTCCTTCTCCGTCCGAAGCGGCCGAAGGGGGCGAAGAGCGGCGGGCCCTCGGTGAAGTTCGCGCTGGGGTCGGGCGACCTCCTCGTCACCGGCGGTCGAACCCAGCGAACGTGGGAGCACAGCGTCCCCAAGGTCGCGCGCGCCGGCCCTCGGATCAGCCTCGCCTTCCGCCACGGCATGAGCCCCGGCGCCTACGGCGGGACTTCCGGCGGCTCCGGTGGGGCAAAAGGGGACACCGACCTCGGGGAAACGCCACCCGGAGGGTAACGCCGCCGCTTCGGTGGCACGCTCCGCCCGGCGCCCGTGTTCCGGCATTTCAAGGCGAGGCGCTCAAAACGGGCAAGCGCTGGACTTGCTCGAGACGGCGGAACTATCGTCGAAGACCCAACGCGCGACCCTGGGGGGGCGGCGAATGACAAGACGACGGTTTGTGGGGCAACGCGCATGAAGGTGCACGTGCTCGTGGTGGATCCGGACCCGCTCGAGAGAGACCGCGTCAGCGCATCCCTCCGCGCCCTTCACTACGACGTCAGCGGCTGCGCGGACGGCCCCGGCGCCTTGACCTTCGTTCAGCGGGAGCGGGTCTCGATCGTCGTGACCGAGCACCGGCTGCCGGGGCTGGATGGCCAGGCGCTCGCGTGGGAGCTCTCTCGGCTGACGCGGCCGGTGGGGGTGGTGATGGCCACCCGTTTCGGAGGGCCGGACGCCGAAGAGCGGGCCCGGCGGGCGGGGATCCTCGCCTACGTGCAGAAGCCGGTGGAGGACCCTCGGCTGTGGCAGTCGCTGCTGGAGGCCGCGCTGGAGACCCACCGCCGGCGCCTGGGGACCGCTTGAGTGGCCCTCCGCCGCCGCTGCCGGCCTCCCTGTTGGTCAGCACCCCCCTCGATGAGCGAAGCTCGCCCTCCAGGCAGGCGGTCACGCTGCCGAAGGAGCCGAGGGAGCCGGTGATGTCGACGGAAGTGGGGCTCTTCTCCGAGAACGCGGTCAGGCGCGCCGGGCTCACCGACGTGTTCATGCGCGCGGGCTTCAACGTGCGCGCGTTCCACGTGCCGGTGCTCCTGCAGCACGAGCGGCTCGTGCGTCGTGCCGCGGCAATGGTCGTGGACCTCCACATGGAGCGTCAGGCCGCGGTGGAGGTGCTCGCCACCATCCGCGAGGCGATGCCCAACGTGCGGCGCTTCGTCATCGGCAACCACCTCCAGTTCGCCGCGCTCCCGCCCGGCGAGGCGCGCCTGCTGGCGGACGGCGACGAGAGCCCGGACCGGATCGCCGAGTGCCTTCACCACTCCCTCGTCGAGGGCGACGACTCCTGCCTGCAGGCGACGGTGGCGGGCTCGCCGCTCGAGCACCTCACGCCGAGGCAGCGGGACGTGATGCGCTGGCTCGCGGTGGGCAGCGACAACCTGAAGATCGCCGCGGAGCTCGGCGTGGGCGAGCGCGCGGTGAAGCTGCACGTGACCACGCTGCTCAAGCGGTTCGCGCTCGACAACCGGACGGAGCTCGCGCTGATGGCCTGGCGCGCCGGCTTCCGCCCGCCGAACACCTGATCAGAAGGCGAGCCCCGCCACCGGCACCGCCACCGCCCGTGGCGCGAAGGGCACCGCGCGCGCGGCCTCGGTGGGCGAGGTGACGAAGCGCTCCGGCCTCCTCGACGGCCCCGCCGAGAGGGCCGCCCGCGGCGGCGGCACCGCGTGGAGTCCGTAGGACGCCGCGGCGCCAATGCCGAGGTAGCGCGCGGCGAAGAGTCCGAGGGTGAGAAAGCCCATCACCGGTGCGCCGTCCGGGCTGTTGGCCGACACCGCGGCTCCGACCACGCTCACCACCAGGGTGGCCACGAGCAGCACGCCATGGACCGCCGCGGCATAGAGGAGCGCCTTGCTCCGATCCGAGCCGCGAAAGTCCGGACCGGCGGCGAGCCCCGCCGCGGCCACCGCGAGGAACGGCGTCGCCACCACGTTTCCGAGCACGGTGGCCAGCAGCCCCACCACCCCGAGCCCCGCAAGCGGCGCCGCCCGGTCCGCGATGCCGAACGCGATCGCGGCAATGAACCCGTAGCCGAGCACCAGCGTGGCCCCATCGAGCAGGAGCAGGGCGCCGCCCGCGGCGAGGGTCTCCGTCAGCCGCACGCCGCCCTCCGGCGCGTCGAGCCCGGCCTCCAGCGGGCCCTGGCGGCGGGGCGCCGGTGCCTCCTCGCGCGGCGGGGGCGTCTCGTCGGAGGGGACCTCGATCAGCGGGGGCGCGGAGGGCTCGGCCTGGGCGAGGAGCAGCGGCCGGTCGGTGAGGAGGCGCGCGCTGCGTTCCGGAGAGTCGGAGAGGGACGGGGCCGGCACCGCGGCGAGCACCGCCAGCGTCAGCGGCAGCGAAAGGGTCATGGCGCGCACTCTAGGGCGATTGAGGGGTCGCGGGGCGCCTTCGGAATGGCCAATCTTCGGGGTCGTGAAGGCTGTCACGGGGAAAGAGACGCAGGGGGCCGAGAGCGCGCGAACGACGGTGGGCCGGGGCGCGAAGATCGCCGCGCTCTTCAACGGTCGCGCGAAGCGGGTGAGCCCGCATGTGGTCCGGATGTTCGCGAAGGCGCTGCCGGACGCGCTGGTGCTGGTGTCCGAGGACTTCGACCAGGCCGAGCGTCACGCGGCGCTGCTCGCGGAGGAGCGCCCGGACGTCATCTTCTCCGGCGGCGGAGACGGCGCGGCGCAGCGCCTGTTGAACATGCTCTCCCGCCGCCTGCCGGAGGACGTGCCGCTGCCGCACCTCGGCGTGTTGCGGCTGGGCACCGGCAACGCGTGGTCCCGCACCGTCGGCTCCCCGCGCTACCCGGAGATCGTGGAGCTGCTGCCGAAGCTCGCCTGGCCCATCCCCACCCGCCGCTTCAACCTCGTGGAGGTGGAGGACACCCTCTGCCCCTTCGCCGGCGTGGGCTGGGACGCGCTCGTCCTCAACGACTACCAGAAGAACCTCGACCGGAGGTCCGGCCAGCTCTTCGGCTCGAGGCTCTCCACCCGGCTGCACAAGGGGCTCGGCGGCTACCTCTACGCGCTGGCGAGGCACACCGTCCCCACGCTGCTGACCGAGGCGGACCAGCCCTGGGCCACGCTGCGGCGCAACGGCGACGCGGAGGTCTACACGGTGAACGAAGCGGGTGAGCCCGTGCCGTGGACCGGCGGCGACGTCCTCTACGACGGCCCGGTCAGCGTGTGCGCCGCGGCGTCGATCCCGCAGTACGGCTTCGGCTTCCGCGCCTTCCCCTTCGCCGACCTCAAGCCCGGCTTCCTTCACCTGCGCGTGTACGACCGGCCGGTGCTCGAGGCGCTCGGGCGGGCCGGCGTGTTGTGGGCCGGCGTCCATCCCATGCCCGGCATGCACGACTGGCTGGTGAAGTCGGCGCGGATGACTTTCACTCGCCCGCTGCCGTTCCAGATCGGCGGCGACGCGCGCGGGGAGCGGACCGTGCTCGACGTCCGGCTCGGCGCGAGGACGGTGGACGTGGTGGATTGGGAGGCCGCGCTCGCCGAGGCCACCGCCGCGGCCTGACGCGTTGCAGCAGCGCGCACCTCGGATCACTGACCGGTTGTTCCCCTCGGAGCGCGCGACCCCGGTGTGCCGATGACCCACCGGCCGCTCCAGAGCGCCCGATGCGGCTGCTCCCTCTGGCGTTCGCCGGATCTTTGGCGCGTGGGCGGTTTCGGCAGGGTAACGGCGCACCCAGGCGTCAACGGTCCGACGCAGGCGAGTTCACTCTGAAACGAATTTGGCCCCAGGATTGCTCTTTGGCGCCGGGAACCTGACACGGGAAACGCCGCTCATGCCTGCCAGCTCGCCCTCGATGATCTTCGCCTCCGAGTCCCCCCTCGCCCACGTCGCCCGCGCTGCCTCGCGCGTGGCCCGCAGCGACGCCACCGTGCTGCTGACGGGTGAGACCGGGACCGGCAAGGAGGTCTTCGCGCGCCACGTCCACAACGAGAGCGCCCGCGCCGGCAAGGCCATGGTGGCGGTGAACTGCGCGGCCATCCCCGAGGCGCTGCTCGAGTCGGAGCTCTTCGGCCACGTCCGCGGCGCCTTCACCGGCGCGGTCGGGGCGCGCAAGGGCAGGGTGGCGCTGGCCGAGGGCGGCACGCTCTTCCTCGACGAGATCGGCGAGATGCCGCTGGCGCTGCAGGTGAAGCTCCTCCGCCTGCTCCAGGAGCGCACCTACGAGCCCGTGGGCAGCGCCGAGTCCGTCACCGCGAACTTCCGCCTCGTCGTCGCCACCCACCGGGACCTCGAGAAGGAGGTCGCCGCCGGCCGCTTCCGTCAGGACCTCTACTTCCGCCTCAACGTCTGCCCGCTGGAGCTCCCCCCGCTGCGCGAGCGCCCGTGCGACGTCCGCGCCCTCTTCACCCACTTCTGGGAGACCCGAGGCGAGACCCGCCCGGTGGAGCCCGCGGCGATGTCCGCGCTGATGGCCTACCGCTGGCCGGGCAACGTGCGCGAGTTGGAGAACCTCGCCGAGCGCCTCTCGGTGTGCGCCCCCGGCGAGACGATCCGCCTCGCCGACCTGCCCGCGACCATGCGCTCGCCGGCGCAGGAGGCGCTGGAGCAGGGCCTCGACGAGCGCGCCCACCTCGCGCAGGTCTTCTCGCTCACCCAGCCGGTGACTGCCGCGCCCGCGGCGTCCACCCCGACCGCCACCTCTTCGGAGCAGCCGTCGAACGTGGTCCCGCTGCCCGTCCCGTTCCCCGCCATCCCCGAGGTGCCCGAGGGCCGCCTGCCGGTGGACCTGCCGCGGATCCTCCGCGAGCTCGAGGACGCGTACATCAACGCCGCGCTGGAGCGCTCGGGCGGGAGCCGGAAGATCGCCGCCGAGATGCTCGGGCTGCAGCGCACCACGCTGGTGGAGAAGCTCCGCCGCCGGAAGGCCGCGTCTCCCTCGCCCGTGAACGACCTGGAGAGCGTGGCCAGCGCGTAGCGGGTCAGTGCGCGAAGCGCCGGCCGAAGAGTCTGAGGCCACCCTTTGCTGACTTCGCGGCCGCCGCCTTCGCCGCGTGCGACGACTTCGAGCGGGCGACCCTCCCGAACACGAACAGCGCCGCGCCGAGCAGCAGCTGCGCGCCGAGGACGATCCGGTTCACGTCCACCGCCGGCTGCCAGCGGACCTCGCCGTTGCGGACGACGAACGCGCCCGCGCCGACCGCGTTGAGCCCGAAGCCGCTGCCGCCGCCCCGGCCCTTGCCCTCCGGACCCTCGCCGTTGCCGGCGCCGCCGCCGCCCCGGACCCGCGCCACCGGGATGACCGTCACCCCGTCCTCGTGCAGCGGATGCCCGAAGACCCTCTCCACCGTGTAGGCGTCACGCAGCCTGTCCACCACGTCCTGTGCGTCCATCCTGCCCTCCGGAAATGCGCTCTCTGTTCAGGTGCGCACGGGTGGGAGCCTCGGGAAGAAGTCGGGGAATTACGCCACGTTGCGCGAACGTCCCGCGCGAGCAGCCAGGCAGGTTCGAAGTGGGCGTCGGGCGTCAGACCGCCGGTTATGCTCCCCGGCCATGAGCTTCACCCACCTTCACCTGCACACCCTCTATTCACTTCTGGATGGCGCCATCCGGATGAAGGACCTCATCAAGACGGTGAAGGAGAAGGGGATGAACAGCGTGGCCGTGACCGACCACGGCAACATGTTCGCCACCATCGACTTCTACAAGAAGGCGAAGGCCGCGGGGATCAAGCCGATCATCGGGCTCGAGAGCTACGTGGCGGGGCCGAAGGGGCGGCAGGACCGCACCGAGCGCATCGCCAACCACCTCATCCTGCTGGCGAAGAACAACGAGGGCTACGCGAACCTCCGCTACCTCACCTCGATGGGGTACCTCAACGGCTTCTACTACCACCCGCGGATCGACAAGCAGATCCTCAAGGAGCGCTCGAAGGGGCTCATCGGGCTGACCGCGTGCCTCGGTGGCGAGGTGACCTCGGCGGCGTTCCGCGGGGACATGGACCACGCCCGGCGCGCGGCGCTCGAGTACAAGGAGATCTTCGAGCCCGGCTCCTTCTTCCTCGAGATCCAGTCGAACGGGATGCCCGAGCAGGAGAAGGCGAACGCGAACCTCAAGCAGCTCTCGAGGGACATCGACGTGCCGCTGGTGGCGACCGCGGACGCGCACTACGTGAAGCAGGGCGACGCGCGGGCGCACGAGCTTCTGATGTGCATCGCGTCGAAGAAGACGCTCGCCGACAACAAGCGGATGCGGCACTCGACGGACAAGCTCTACGTCACCGGTCCGGACGAGATGTTGTCGTACTTCTCGGACGTGCCCGAGGCGGTGCACAACACCCAGCTCATCACCGACATGTGCAACGTGGAGCTGGAGCTCGACCGGCCCATGCTGCCCACCTTCCGGGTGCCGAGCGACCACACCGCGGACTCGTACATGGGGGTGCTGGCGAAGCAGGGGCTCGAGGAGCGCTTCAAGGAGTTCCGGGACGTGGGCCTCCGCGTGGACCCGGAGCCCTACTACGAGCGGCTGCGGATGGAGCTGGGCGTCATCCAGCGGATGGGGTTCTCGGGGTACTTCCTCATCGTCCAGGACTTCATCAACTGGGCAAAGCGGCACGGCATCCCGGTGGGGCCCGGCCGAGGCTCCGGCGCCGGCTCGCTGGTGGCCTACGCGCTGAAGATCACCGACCTCGACCCCATCCCGTACAACCTCCTCTTCGAGCGGTTCCTGAACCCCGAGCGCGTGTCGATGCCGGACTTCGACATCGACTTCTGCCAGGACCGGCGCGACGAGGTGATCAAGTACGTCGCGGAGAAGTACGGGAAGGACAACGTCGGGCAGATCATCACCTTCGGTTCGCTGAAGGCGAAGAGCGTGCTCCGCGACGTGTGCCGCGTGTTCGGCCTGCCGTTCAGCGAGGGCGACCGGATCGCCAAGCTGGTGCCGGAGGTGCTGAACATCACCCTCAAGCAGGCCATCTGGGGCGACGAGGAGAAGGGCATCGCCGGTGAGCCTCGGCTGAAGGAGATGATCGACAACCCGGTGGTGCTGGGGAACGCCGAGGGGGTGGGGGACATCACCTCGAAGGACGTGCTCGACATCTCGCTGGCGCTGGAGGGGCTGCACCGCCAGGCCGGGATGCACGCGGCGGGCGTGGTCATCGCGGACAAGCCCCTGTGGGAGTTCGTGCCGGTCTACTCGCCGGGCGACGGCGTGCTGGTGACCCAGTTCGCGAAGGACGAGGTCGAGGCCGCGGGCCTGGTGAAGTTCGACTTCCTCGGGCTGAAGACGCTGACGGTGATCCAGCACGCGTTGAACCTCGTGAACCGGCACCTGCCGCCGGAAAAGCAGATCCTCCGGCACCAGATCCCGCTCGACGACAAGCCGACCTTCGACCTCATCTCGCGCGGCGACACCGCGGGCGTGTTCCAGATGGAGTCGTCGGGCTTCACCGAGATGGTGATGAAGCTCAAGCCGTCCTGCTTCGAGGACGTCATCGCCGCGGGCGCGCTCTACCGGCCCGGACCGCTCGACCAGAAGCTGGAAGACGGCCGGACGATGGTGGACGTGTACATCGACCGCAAGCACGGGCGGGACAAGGTCGTCTATCCGCACCCCGCGCTGGAGCCGGTGCTGAAGGACACCTACGGCGTCATCGTCTACCAGGAGCAGGTGATGCAGATCTCGCAGGTGCTGGGCGGGTATTCGCTCGGCCGCGCGGACCTGCTGCGCCGGGCGATGGGGAAGAAGAAGGCCGAGGTCATGGCCAAGGAGCGCGAGGGCTTCCTCGAGGGCTGCGCGAAGACGGGCGTGGACCTGAAGGTCGGCGCGCAGATCTTCGACCTGATGGAGAAGTTCGCCCAGTACGGCTTCAACAAGTCGCACTCGGCGGCCTACGGGCTCATCACCATCCACACCGCGTGGCTGAAGGCGCACCACCCGGTGGAGTTCATGGCGGCGCTGCTCTCCAGCGAGAAGGACAACACCGACAAGGTCGTCGTCCACATCGCCGAGGCGCGCGCGGCGGGCCACGAGGTCCTGCCGCCGGACGTGAACGTGTCGGACCTCGAGTTCGGCGCGGTGGACGGGAAGATCCGGTTCGGGCTCGGCGCGATCAAGGGCGTGGGCGAGGGCGCGATTGAAGGGATCCTCGAGGCGCGCAAGGAGGGGCCGTTCAAGGACCTCTTCGACTTCTGCGAGCGCGTGGACACCCGGCGGGTGAACCGGAAGGTCATCGAGGCGCTGGTGAAGGCGGGCGCGTTCGACTTCACCAAGCGGCACAGAAGGCAGCTCTTCGAGAGCATCGAGAAGGCGCTCGACCGGGGCGCGGCGTCGCAGAGGGACAAGGAGGTCGGTCAGTCGTCCCTCTTCGGGCTGCTCAGCGCGCCGGGCGGGTCGGGTGGTTCGGCGAAGGGCGGCGGCGCGGGCTCGGACGACTACGTGCGCTGCGACGAGTGGAGCGAGAAGGAGCGGCTCTCGTTCGAGAAGGAGGCCATCGGCTTCTACGTGTCCGGACATCCGCTGCACCAGTACGAGAAGGAGCTGAAGCGCTACGCGCGGACGTGCGCGGCGGTTCAGCGCGCGCGGCGGGACGACAAGATCACCGTCGCCGGGATCGTGGCGGCGCTGCGCGAGCGGCCGACGAAGACCGGCAAGCGGATGGCGTGGGTGACGCTGGAGGACCTCTCCGGATCGGTGGAACTGGTGTGCTTCCCCGGGAAGGACGGCTCGAAGCCGATGATGGGCCGCGACGGGAAGTGGCAGAAGGGCTCGCCGAAGCCCGGCTTCGACCAGTGGGAGTCGATGCTCAAGGGCGACGACCCGATCCTCGTGACCGGCACCGTGCAGTTCAACACGCGCGATGAGGAGAACCCGGTCGCGGAGCTCATCGTCGAAAACATCCAGTCGTTGCGGGAGGTTCGCGAGAAGCGCGCGCGCCGGGTGGAGATCCGGGCCACGCACGACCTCTTCACCGACGAGCGGCTCCAGCGGCTTCTGGACCTGGCGAAGAAGAACGAGGGCGCGCTGCCGCTCGGCGTGTCGATGATCTTCCCCGGCGAGGCCGAGGTCATCGTGGGCGGGATCAAGGTGAAGGTGAACCCGTCGGACGAGTTCATCCACCAGGTGGACCAGCTCTTCGGCCAGAAGGTGATCGAGATCGGGTAGCGCGCCGCGCTGGAGGGCGTGCGTCCGGGCGCCCCCCGTTGGTCCCCTGCTCGCTTCGTGGGCACGTTGAGGCCCGTGAGGAGGAGAGCCATGAGGGGATGGACGAAGCGCGTGGCACTGGCGGGGCTCCTGGGAGGGCTCGCCCTGGGAGCGGGGGCCTGCCGGCTGGAGACGAGCACCCTGGGCAAGGACGCGCAGCCCCGGATGCTGGAGAACACCGGTGGCTCGGGCGGAGAGGGGCAGCCGCCCACCGCGCCGGACGAGGTGCAGCACGGCCAAGGGCTGGGCAATGTGATCGATGCCCACGGCTACGAGCGGCACCGCCAGGACGGCGCGACGCCGGAGGCCGAGTCGGGCCCGAGGAACAGCGGTCCGCAGAGCGGCGGGCACTGAGCCACGCGCACCTCGGTGGGGTGAGCGAAGGCGGGCGCCGGGGAGTCTCGGTGTCCGCCCTCTCGTTTGGTCGTTTGGGGACGCGGCGCCGCAGGTGGCTCGAGTTGAGGGCCGGCGAGTTGCCAGAGCACCGGTCCGGCATCCGGGCAGCTCGTGCAGCGCGTCGGGCACGTCGTGTAGCGAGTCCGGCACTTCCTGCACCGCGTCCGGCACCTCCTGCAGCGCGTCCGGCACCTCGTGCAGCGCGTCCGGCACGTCGTGCAGCGCGTCCGGCACCTCCTGCAGCGCGTCGTGCACGTCGTGCAGCGCGTCGGGCACGTCGTGAAGCGCGTCCGGCACCTCCTGCAGCGCGTCGGGCACCTCGTGCAGCGCGTCCGGCACGTCGTGCAGCGCATGCGACGCGTCGTGCAGCGCGTCGAGCACCTCTCCCGTGCGTCGTGCAGTCCTTCCCTGCAGCTCGGACCGGCAGCCTCCTCCCGCGCGGGCGCCTACGACTCCCTCGGCGTGCGTCTGGGCAGCATGGGGACGTCGCCGAGCGGGAAGAAGGAGAGGGCGGTGATCAGCACGCCCGCCAGGAGGTTGTTCGCCACGGTCAGCGGCAGCGTCGGCGGCACGAAGGCACCGACGATGAGCCAGACGCCGACGAGGCCCAGCAGCAGACGGATGGGCGAGTAGCGCAGGGCCACGAGGCTGAGGAGGACCGCGAGCAGGCCGGCGCCGGCGGCCATGCTGGCCTGGACCCTCGAGTGCGGCCAGAGGAAGACGGTCAGCACCAGCCAGACGCCGAGGCCGATCTGCAGCGCCCGCGGAGGCCACACGCGGCGGGTGAGGGGCCGTCCGGGCTTCGGGAGCCGCTGGGCGGTCTTCGATCCGGGCCGTCCACGGGGCGGGGCGATCATGGGCCACAAGATGGTGCCCATTTGCCACGGAGAGGGGTTGAGACGGCACGGGCGCCCGGCTGCCCGGGTGGTATCCTCGGAGGACGATGGATGCCGAAGAAGTGCAGTACCGGAAGCGCGCCGCGGACTTCCCCAACAACCCCCTCCCGCACTTCGCCCTGGGGCGTTTTCTGCTGAGCAAGGGCCGTCCGGCCGAGGCGGTCGAGCCTCTGGAACATGCGAACCGTCTGCAGGAGGACTTCGCGGCGGGCCTCGTGTCCCTCGGGGATGCATACTCCGGCGCCGGGCGGACGGAGGAGGCGCGCCAGACCTTCGAACGTGCAAGGGAGGTGGCGCTGGCGCAGAGCCACCCGTCGCTCGCGGACGAGATCGACGAGCGGCTGGCGGACCTCGCCTAGCGCAGCGGGAGCGGGCAGGGTAGGCAGGGTAGGCAACGAGGGCGGCGCTAACGGCAGTCGGAGCAGGAGGCTTCAAGCGATGGGCGCGCGGGTCTCAGCGACGGTGCTGGTGGTGGACGACGACGAGCAGATCCTGCACCTGATGAAGCAGGTGCTCGGGCGCGACTTCTCCGTGCACACAGCGTCCTCGGCGGAGGACGCGCTGGCGCTCCTGCGCCGCGAGAAGGTTCACGCGGTCGTCTCCGACCACATGCTCCCGGCGATGAGCGGGGTGGAGCTGCTGCGCGAGGTGGCGGCGCTGCAGCCGGACGCGGCGCGGGTGCTGGTGACGGCCTCCTCGCGGGTGGACACCGCGCAGGACGCGATCAACGTGGCGAGGGTCCGGCGCTTCCTCACCAAGCCCTTCCGCGCGGCGGACCTCCTCTCCACCGTGGGCGAGGCGATCCACGAGTCGGCGGTGGCGCAGATCAAGAGCGAGCTCGTGCGCGAGCTGAAGGCGCGCAACACCGAGCTCTCCCGCGCGATGACCACGCTCGAAGCGCGCGACCGGAACCTCTCCGAGAACCTGCAGGGCCTCGCGTTCCGGGACCCGGTGACCGGCCGCTACACGCACCGCTTCTTCCAGGAGGCGCTCTCCGCGTTCGTCATTCGCGCGAAGGCCTCCCGCAAGGGCTTCGGGCTGGTGCTGGTGGACGTGGACCGCTTCCGCGCCTTCAACGCCGAGCAGGGCTGGGCCGAGGGCGACCTCCTCCTCACGCGGGTGGCCTCCTTTCTCACCTCCACGCCCGGTGGCGAGGCGGGCGCGCGCTTCGCCTCGAACACCTTCGCGGTGCTCATCCCTGGCGCGGACGACGCGGCGGCGCGGCGCTGGGCGGAGCAGGTGCGCGGTAAAGCGGAGGCGTGGGGAAACTCCGACGAGTCTCCCGGTCAGGTCACCGTTCGCGCGGGCTACGCGGTGTTTCCCGCGCACGGAGCGGACGAAGCCCTGCTGCTCGCCGCCGCCGAGCGCGCGCTGGAGCGGGCAAAGCAGGCCGGCGGCAACCGGGTGGAGAGCGCGCAGCCGTCGCCCGCCCCCGTTCGCGGATAGGCGCCGCCCGCCGAGCTACCGCAGCTCGAAGTGGTCCGCGGTGAGCAGCGGCGTGCGCTCGTCGAACTCGAAGTCGAGGTACTTCGCGGTGGACTCCTTCTCGTCCACTGCCACCTTCGCCCGGCCGATCTCCGCGTTCTGCGCGTCGTACGCGCGCAGCTCCAGCGGGCCGGCGTAGGGCGCGTCCATCGTCACGTACACGGTGACCGCGCGCTTCTCCTTCTCTCGGTGGAGCGCCGCGCGGCTGGCGCCGATGCCCTTCTGGGGGAGCGCCTCGTGCACGGTGAGCTTCACCTGCGAGACGCTCTGGTCGAAGCCCTTGCCCACCGCCTTCACCACCTCGCCGGAGCCGCGGGTGACGGTCTCGGCGGCGACCTTGCCCTCGTTCTCCAGCGCCTTGCCCACGCCCTCCACGAGCTTCGCCTTGCTCGCGGCGAGGAGGTTTCCCTGGTCCTCCGCGGCCTGGAGCTTCTCCTCGCGGCTCTTGCACCCTGCAGGGGCCGTCCCGGCGGCTACATCTCCACCTTCACCGGGTGGATGTTCCAGATGTCGCGGGCGTACTCGCGGATGGTGCGGTCGGAGGAGAAGCGGCCCACCCGCGCGACGTTGTGGAGCGCCATCTTCGTCCACTGCTTCTGATCGCGGTAGGCGCGGACCAGGCGCTCCTGGGCCTCGGCGTAGGAGCGGAAGTCCTCGAGCACGAGGTAGCGGTCCTCGTCGAGCAGGCCCTGGATGAGCGGCTTGAACTGGCCCTTGTCCTCCGGCGAGAAGAAGCCGCTGTTCACGAGGTCGAGCACCTCGCGGAGCTCCTCGTCGCGCTCGTAGACCTCGCGGCCTCGGTAACCCTGCGCGAGCTTCTGCTGGACCTCGTCGGTGGTGAGGCCGAAGAGGAAGAAGTTCTCCTCGCCCACCGCCTCGCGGATCTCGATGTTCGCGCCGTCCAGCGTGCCGATGGTCAGCGCGCCGTTGAGGGCGAACTTCATGTTGCCGGTGCCCGAGGCCTCCATGCCCGCGGTGCTGATCTGCTCGGAGACGTCCGCCGCGGGGAAGATGCGCTCGGCGAGCGACACGCGGTAGTTCGGGAGGAACACGACCTGGATCCCGGTGGTGCCCGCGTCCGAGTTCACCACCTCGGCGATGCCGTTGATGAGCCGGATGATCTGCTTTGCCTGCACGTAACCCGGCGCCGCCTTCGCGCCGAAGATGAACGCGCGCGGGTGGACGATGGTCGAGGGGTCGCGCCGCGCCTTGATCCAGAGCGAGACCACGTGCAGCGCATTGAGGAGCTGGCGCTTGTACTCGTGGAGCCGCTTGATCTGGACGTCGAAGATCGCGTCGGGGTTGAGGTTCACCCACACGAGGTCCCGCACGTGCTGCGCGAGCGCCTCCTTGTTCTGGCGCTTCACCTCGCTGAACTGCCCGAGGAACTCGCTGTCCTTCGCGTAGGCGTCGAGCTTCGAGAGCTGGTCGAGGTCCGTCACCCACCCGGTGCCGATGCGCTCGTCGATGAGCTTCGAGAGCCGCGGGTTGCAGAGCTTCAGCCAGCGCCGAGGGGTGACGCCGTTGGTCTTGTTGTTGAAGCGGTCCGGGTACATCTCCGCGAACTCGCGCAGCGCGTCGCGCTTGAGCAGCGCGGTGTGCAATTCGGCCACGCCGTTGACGCTGTGCGAGCCCACGGTGGCGAGGTGCGCCATGCGGACCTTGCGCTCCGGGCCCTCCTCGATGAGGGACATCCGGCGCAGGCGCTCGCCGTCGAAGGGCCAGCGGATCTGCACCTGGCGGAGGAAGCGCTGGTTGATCTCGTAGATGATCTCGAGGTGCCGCGGGAGCAGGCGCTCGAAGATCGCCACCGGCCACTTCTCCAGCGCCTCGGCGAGCAGCGTGTGGTTCGTGTAGCCGAAGGACTCGACGGTGGTGGCCCAGGCCTCTTCCCAGAGCAGGCGCTTCTCGTCCACGAGCACGCGCATCAGCTCCGCCACGCCGATCGCCGGGTGCGTGTCGTTGAGCTGGATGGCGACCTTCTTGCCGAACTGCCGGAAGTCGGTGTGCGACTTGAGGTAGCGCCGCACGATGTCGGCGATGGAGCAGGCGACGAAGAAGTACTGCTGCTTGAGGCGCAGCTCCTTGCCGGCGATGAAGTTGTCGTTGGGGTAGAGGACCTTGGAGATGACCTCCGAGTCGTTCTTCTCCAGCACGCTTCGCTCGTAGTCGCCGGCGTTGAAGAGCTGGAAGTCGAACTCGGCGGAGGCGCGCGCCTGCCACAGCCGCAGCGTGTTCACCGTGTTGGTGCCGTAGCCGCAGATGGGCGTGTCGTAGGGGATGCCGAGCACCGTCTTCGCGTTCACCCACCGCGCCACCGGACGGCCGTCCGCGCCCTGGTGGTGCTCGACGTGGCCGTAGAAGCGCACCGGCACCGCCTTCTCCGGCCGCACGAGCTCCCACGGGTTGCCGAAGCGCAGCCACTCGTCGGCGCGCTCCACCTGGTGCCCGTTGACGATGTCCTGGGTGAAGATGCCGAACTCGTAGCGGATGCCGTAGCCGTAGCCGGGCAGCCCGAGCGTGGCCATGGAGTCGAGGAAACACGCAGCCAGCCGCCCGAGGCCGCCGTTGCCGAGGCCCGCGTCCGGCTCCATCTCCAGCAGCGCGTCGAGGTTCACGCCGGTGGAGGCGAGCGCCTCGCGGGCGACGTCCATCAGCCCCATGTTCATGAGGTTGTTGGAGAGCGCGCGGCCCAGCAGGTACTCGGCGGAGAGGTAGTACGCGCGCTTCACGTCGTGCGCGTAGTAGGCGCGCTGCGTGTTCACCCAGCGGTCGGCGAGGCGGTCGCGCACCGCGGAGGCGAAGGCGAGGAACCGGTCGTGGGTCGTCGCGGTGTCCGGGTTCTTCGCGCGGTCATAGACCACGTGGTCGATGAAGGCGTGGCGGAGGCTGCGCGCGTCGAGCCCGCTGCGGAGGTCGAGCGGGGGCGGCTCGGAGCGGCCGTTGCCGCCGTTGTGGCTGTCGGTGGGGGGCCTGCCGGTCTCCGCGGGAGAGGCGGAGCCGCTCGGACGGGGCGCGCGCGTGGTGTCGGCCATGGTGTGTGTGTCTCCGGTGATCGTGTCGGAACGGCCCGGTCCGCGGTGGGCTTCCGGGTCGTGCGAGAACCCCGAGCCTACCTGCCCGGACGGCATCCGCTTCCTCAATCTCGGGGGGCGTCCGCTGCCTTACGCGCGCCGCTCGCGGGCGTTCGGGGGGCGCTACGGCGTCGCGGTCGCTGTCGTGGCCGCGGAGCCTTCGGAGGAGGCCGAAGGGGTGAGGGCCGCCACGTTCACCGAGTCGAGCTGTGTGACGAGCGGCCGGATGCTCTCGGCGAAGCGGGGGAGCTCGGCCTTGGGCAGCGGGTCCGCGCGCGGGAAGTTCTGGGCGAGCGGGTTGACGAACTGCCCGTTCCGCTTCAGCGCGTAGTGGAGGTGGGGCCCGGTGCTGCGGCCGGTGTTGCCGGTGAGGGCGACGACCTGCTTCTGGTGGACCTTCTGGCCCGGGCGCACGTGGACCTTGTGCAGGTGCGCGTAGCAGGTCTCGAAGCCGTTCAGGTGCTTGATGCAGAGGAGGTTGCCGTTGGCGCCGTCGTAGCTCACGCGGGAGACGGTGCCATCGGAAGGGGCCCAGACCGGCGTGCCCACCGCGGCGCCGTAGTCCACGCCGTTGTGCGCCTTCATGTACTTGAGCACCGGGTGGAAGCGGCTGCCGAAGCGCGAGGTGACGTTGGCGTACTTCAGCGGGCTCTTGAGGAAGGCCTTCCGCGCCGACGAACCGTCCTGCTGGAAGTAGGAGGCCTGGCCGGTGGAGGTCTCGTAGCGGAAGACGCGCTTGTTGCCGACGACGCCGCCCACGTACTCGGCGGCGAGGATGTTGCCGTAGTCCACCAGCTGGCCCTTCACGAGCCGCTTCTCGATCACCGCGCGGACCCGGTCGCCCTGGCGCACGTCCTGGTAGAAGTCGATGTCCCAGGCGAAGACGTCCGCGAGGCCCACTGCGATGCCCGGCTTTTCGCCCGCCGCCATCACCGCATCCCAGAGGCTGGAGTTCACCGTGAGCTCGACGGTGGCGACGCGCTGCTCGACCTCAACCTCGCGCTTGGTGCCGACGTAGCGGTCGCCGTCTCGGCGCACGAGCCACGCGTGCTGGCGGTCCTTGCGGTAGTCGAAGAAGTCGAGCTCCCCGTGACGGAGCACCATCCGGAACTGATCGCCGACGCGGATGCGGCGGAAGTCGAACTCGGCGGCCTCGAGCGCGCCGACGACCGCCTGCACCTGATCGGGCGGCAGCGGCACCTCGGCGAGCGCCTGGGCGAGCGTGTTCTGACCCTTCTGGATGCGCCGGTTCTTGATGAGGAGGTCGCCGGTAGAGCCGGGCGCCGGAGTGGTCGCCTGCGGCTGCGCGTGCGCGGCGCCGGCTGCGCAAAGGAGGGCGGGCAGGAGGAGGAGCGCTCTCGTCATCAGGCGCGGAATTGTAGCGGCCTGTAGGGGTGCGTCCATTCCGGGTCACGCGCGCTCGACGGGACGGCTGCTTCGCCGGCGGGGACGCTACTTCCGCACGCCGTAGGCGATGGCCCAGGCGGACACGTTCCACACCCCACCCGCGCCGATCTTGTTGATGCGCCAGGAGAAGGTGTGCCCCCCGGCCTGCGCGAGCGCGTCCGGATAGACGACGCGGGGCGGGGTGAGGCTGCCCGGGCACCAGTTCGCCCGCGGCGCGCGGACGCTCTGCTGAGCGCCGGTGGGGTTCTCCTGGCAGTACTGGATGGTGCCGCCGAACGGCCCGGGCGAGCTGACGACGGTGCAGAGCTGAGCGCAGTCGTCGCGCCAAGCCTCGAAGTTGTCCACGCGGACGTCGTCCACGTAGAGCTCGTGCTGGCGGCGGCAGAACTCGTCGAAGGGGCCGATGCACGCCGAGTCCCCGCCCGAGTTCGGACCGCCGTGTCCCGTCACGCGGTACTCGAGCCGCGTCTCCACGGTTCCTTCCGGGATGTCGAAGCTGATGCGCCCGCCCTCGCCGGACTCCGTCTGGTTGCCCTGGTAGAGCGGGATGACCGCGGCGACGCTGGCGGGAGGACGGCCCGGGGTGACCTCGATGCGGGCGGTGACGAACCAGCCGCCGTTGCTGCCCGAGACCTGCCCCGCGCCATCCGACCAGGTCTCGATCCGCGTGCGCAGCACGTGTGCGCCCGGCAGCCCGTTGGCGAGATCCGTGAGGTCGATCTCCAGATGCAGCGGCCCGCCGAAGGGCGTGATCGCGCGCACGACCTCAAAGCCGGGCGGGTCCTCCGGCGTGGCGGCCGGGTTGATGGTGAAGGTGAAGGTCCGGTCGAACGCGTCGCAGAGGGGCGGCCAGTTGTGTCCCTCCGGCGGCGGATCCTGCTGCCACTTCGAGAAGGGGTAGCAGGTCGTGTCGAGGTCGACGATGAGCTTCACGCTCGCCTTGGAGATGTTGCCCCAGTCGAAGGGCGCGTCCGCCTGCTGGAAGTTCGGCTGATCCGAGTGGCTGTTGATCCGGACCTTGTCGAAGGGCGTGAGCGTGAAGGGATCGCCGAAGAGCGGCTCGGTGCCCGCGTCGCCGGTGCCCCCGTCGGAGCCAGTCTGTCCGCCGTCGCTGGAGGTCTGCCCCGCGTCCGGCTCGCCCTGGACTGAAGCATCCGGCGTCCCGCTGCCGCGTTCGCCGCAGGCTGCGGTGAAAGAGAGCCCGCTCAGCGCGATGCAGAGCGCAATCAGGCGGAGCGGCGTGCGGAGGGCGAGGTGGCAGACAGGGGCGTTCACCTGCCCGACCTTAGTGAGTTGGCGGCAGCGCGGGTGCCCCAAACGAAGGCCTCGCTCCGGCCGGCGTCAGGTGGCAACCCCATGTGATCATACTCAAGCTCGGATCGGAGGCTCCCTTGGCTACGACGGAACGCGTGACGGTCACCCTGCCGGTCGACCTCGTCGAGGAGATCGACCGCTACGAACGGAACCGTAGTCGGTTCATCACGGAAGCGGTCGAGCGCGAGATTCACCGTCGTCTCCGCGAGGGCCTTCTCCAGTCGCTGGCGAATCCACATCCGGAGGTGTCGGAGCTGATCGATGAGAGGCTGGCCGACTGGAGGGCGAGCCTGACACCGGACGACGAAAACCTTCTGGACCCATCCGGGGGCAAGGCCGTCCGCTGGATCGAAGGACGGGGCTGGGTGGAGGAGGGAAGATGATCGTCGATTGCGGCACTATCATCCCGTCGAACTTGATCCGACGTTCGACGTCCAGATAGGGCGCAGCAAGCGACGGAAGGGGAGCCAGCCGCTCCGCACCACCGAGCAGGATTCGGAAGCGGTCAGTGGTGAGTCCGCGCAGGCAGCGGCGTCACCCGCACCCGATTCGACTCGACGACCACGAACACGCCTGTGGCGGAAGGCAGCGTAGCGACTGCCGCGACCACTCTTGCGACGAGCTCAGCGGGCCGCAGCCCGGAGATCCGGACCAGGATGACCCCGCAGTCCGCGGGCAAGCCGACCCGAAAGGCGAGCTCTCCGAAGTCCTTGTCGAACGTGAAGACGACGCGCGCTTCCTCACGCGCTCGCGCGAGCACCGTGGCGTCGTCGATGCCCGGCGCGAACTCGCGCACCCACTCGACGTCATGGTCGCCTGCGCGGAGCGCGTCGACCAGATCAGCAGGCACGTTCTCGTTCGCGAGCAGCCGCGTCAGCTGGGGAGCGGATAGACGCGTTCCGACTGGAGGCGAGCTGCCGCGTAGGCGAGGCAGGCGCGAATGTCCTCGGATGAGATGCCCGGGTAGTTGCGGAGGATCTCCGGCTCGCTCCAGCCGTCCGCGAGCAGTCCGACGATGAACTCGACCGCGAGACGCGTGCCGCGAATGACCGGCTTCCCGACGAGCACGGCTGGATCGATGGTGATGCGATCCTGCCAACGCATGGGTCGCCTCCTGGGGAGCTACGCCGGCGTCAGCTCCCGCGCTGCCGCTTCAGCCGCAGGTACTCCTCGAACTGCGCGCGGCCCTTGTCGAGCAGGCGCTGGATCTCCTCCACCTCTTCGGAGGGCATCGCCTCGCCGAGCTCTTCTCCACCGGCCCGGAGCTCGTTGCGGGGTGAGCCACCGGCCTCGGCCTGCCCCTGCGCGGAGCCCGCTGCTGCGCCGGCCGCGGCGCGGGCCTCCTCCTCGGTGGTGGGCACGTGCCCGATGCCGGGGTAGTCGGTCATCCCGCGCGCGATCTGGACTTCGGTCAGCTCTGCGTTGCGGTTCCTCTCCGGGACGTTCCAGGTCAGCCGGAGCACGAGATCCCCCGCGAACCGCACCATCAGCGGCCCGAGCACGCGGAGGAGGAACTCGCCGTTCTCGTCTCGCTGGAGAGAGAGCTCGGTCAGCAGGGCCTCGGCGCCCGTCGGGCGGAAGCGGGCGAAGCTGTCGCCGTGGGCGGGGCCGAAGTGCAGCTGCCCGCCGTCGTCCTCCACCAGCTCGAGCGCGAGCTCCTGGCCCACCGCGCTCTGGCACATGCGGTCCAGCTCCAACCGGGGGACCTTCAGCCGGAAGGAGACCACCTCCGCGCTGTCGATTCGGGGCGCCATCTCTTCGTCCTTACCTCTCTCGAGGCCGCGCTTCGAGAACTTCAACCTCTACAGCTCGACCTTCTTCTCCGAGTGATTCTCGCCGTCGAACCGGAGCAGCAGCCCCCGGCCCTCGCTCTTCGTAATGATGTTTACCGGACGACGCCACATCGCCTGAAGATTCCTCAGCGTTTCCCGCGCCTCGTCGTGCTTGAGGTCCATCCCGTCGTGCCGGTGCGCCAGCAGCAGCTCGCTGCGGTTCTCGAAGTTGCCGTCCACCACCTCGATGATCGGCTGCCCGAAGTTCGTCAGCTGCTGCAGGAGCTTGTTCTTCACCTTCCGGAACTCGCGGTCGAGGATCTCCCAGCTGTTCCGCTTCTCGTTGAAGCCGAACACGAAGAGCTTCTGCTCCAGCGCGAACTCCGCGGTGAGGAACGTGTCGATGAACGTCACGTCGTTGTAGTGCTTGCGGACCTCGAAGATCTTCTCCCGCCCCGCGCCGAGCTTCTTGTCCCACGACCTGCGCGCCCGCAGATCGTCGCACTCGTCGTACTCCTTGCCGAAGCGGCCCTTGTTCCAGCGGTCCTCGATGTCCCGCCACAGCTCGATGCCGAGCTTGTACGGATTGAGCTGCCCCGGCTTCGTCGCCATCGTCCCCGCGTGGCGGTCCGCGTAGTCGATGACCTCGTCATCCTTCAGCGCCCGCGTGGTCATGATCGTGCTGTGCCAGTACGAGGCCCAGCCCTCGTTCATGATCTTCGTCTGTCCTTGCGGCGCGAAGTAGTAGGCCTCCTCGCGCAGGATGGCGAGGATGTCGAACTCCCACTGCTCGAGCGGCGCGTTCTCGAGGAGGAACAGCAGCACGTCTCGCTGCGGCCGCTCGGGGAAGTGCTTGCGCGCCTCCTTCTCCCGCTCGACCTTCTGGCGTTGCGCGTCGAGAAACTCCGGCGGGTTCACGTAGCCGCGCATGTACTCGCGGTTGACCTTGAAGCCCTCCACGCGCTCGTTCTGCTTGAGCTGCGCCTCCTGCGTCTTCGGGTCCGGGTTGCGCTTGATGTGCGGCGCGTGCTGGTCGATGAGGTTTTCCAAAGACAGCGCCCGGTCGATGAAGTCCTCGACCTTCTCCACGCCGATCTTGTCGATCCACCGCCGCACCCGCGTGGCGTGGTTCGCCATCTCGTCCACCATCCGCCGGTTGGTGTGGCGGAACGAGAAGTTGTTCTTGAAGAAGTCGCAATGGCCATACACGTGCGCCATCACCAGCTTCTGATCGACGTCCGAGTTGCTCTCCTGCAGGTACGCGTAGCAGGGATCGTTGTTGATCACGAGCTCGTAGATCTTCGACAGCCCGTACTCGTAGCCCTTGGAGAGCTGCTCGTACTCCATGCCCCAGCGCCAGTGCGGATAGCGGGTGGGGAAGCCGCCGTACGCAGCGACCATGTTCAGCTCGTCGAAGGTCAAGACCTCGAAGATCGTCTCGAAGCAGTCGAGCCCGAACTCGCGGGCGTAACCCTCGACCTCGTCCTTGATCGCCTGCAGGCGTGGCGTCAGTCCCTTCGGCATCGCGCGCTACCGCCCCTTCCCGAGGAAGTCCTTGATGGAGTTGTAGATGCCCTCCTTGTCCGCGATCTCGCTCAGCGCCACGTTGTCCTGTTCGCCGATAGTCTCGCGCAGATCCTTGATGAACTGGCCGGACCCGTACGGGCTCTCCACCTGCCCGTAGGCGAACTGGTTCACCGCGGGGAGGATCTCGCCACGCAGCAGATCGATACACAGCCGCGTGTCGTCCGCGCTCCAGTTGTCGCCGTCGCTGAAGTGGAACGGATAGATGTTCCACGACTGCGCCGGATAGTCCGCCTGGATGATGTCCCGGCAGAGTCTGTACGCGGAGCTGATCATCGTCCCGCCGGACTCGCGGGTGTGGAAGAACGTGTCCCGGTCCACCTCGCGCGCCACCGCGTCGTGGATGATGTAGCGCGTCTCCAAACCCTTGTACTGGTGTCGCAGCCACGTATCGAGCCAGAAGCTCTCGATCCGGACGATCTCCTTCTGCTCGTCGCCCATCGAGCCGGACACGTCCATCATGTAGATGATGACGGCGTTCGTCTCGGGCAGGTTCTGCACCTTGTATGACCTGTACCGTCTGTCTTCCCGGGTGGGGATGATGATCGGCCGCTTCGGGTCATACGTGCCCATGGCGATCTGCCGCCGCAGGGCCTGCTTGTAGGTGCGCTTGAAGTGGCGCAGCGACTCGGGGCCGGTCGTGTTCACGCCGGTGTACTTGAGCTTCTGCGCGACGACCTGCTCCTTGCCGCGCTGCTCGATGTTCGGCAGCTGCAATTCCTCGCCGAGGATCTCCGCCAGTTCCTCCAGCGAGACATCCACCTCCAGCGCATGCTGGCCCTCGCCCTCGCCGGCTTGTCCCTGGCCGTCTCCCGGCTGCTGCTGCCCCGGCCCGAGCGACTGTCCAACCTCGCCGTCTCCCTGGCCCACGCCGCCCTGCTGCTTCTGGCCAAAGCGGAAGTGCGGAATGTCGATGAAGGGGAGGGGAATGGAGATGGTCTCCTTCCCCTTCTTGCCCATCATCTCGCCCTTCTGGACGTACTTCCGGAGGTTCTGCTTGATCTTCCCCCGGACGATCTGCCGGAAGCGGTTGTGGTCCTGGTGGATCTTCAGGCTCACGCCTACTCCTTGGCATCCCCTCGCGCGAAGATGCTCGCCACGAAGTTCAGCACGTCGGTGGAGCAGATTTCACAGTACCCGTAGTTCTTGATCATCCGGTCCTTCACCAGATCGATCTTCTCCTGCGTGTCCTTGTCCACCACGGAAGAGACGAGGTTCTTCAGCTTGATCGAGTCCTTCTGATCCTCGAACAGCTTCAGCTCCAGCGCCTTGTGGAGCCGCTCGTTGGTCCGGTAGTTGAACGACCTCCCGTCCACCGCGAGCGCGCCGATGTAGTTCATGATCTCGCGCCGGAAGTCGTCCTTGCGCGTGTCCGGAATGTCGATCTTCTCCTCGATCGACCGCATCAGGCGCTCATCCGGCTCCTCGTACAGCCCGGTGTACTTGTTCCGGACCTTCTCCTTCTGCGTATAGGCCTTGATGTTGTCGATGTAGTTGCCGCAGAGCTTGCCGATCGCGTCCTCGTCCGCGCTGATCGCCCGCTGGACCTCGTTCTTCACGATGTCCTCGTACTCCTGCTTCACCGACGTCAACAGCTCGCGGTACCGCTTGCGCGCGTCCTCGGAGGACACCAGCGAGTGCCCCTTCAGGCCCGCCTCCAGCTCGTTCAACACGAGGAAGGGGTTGATGCAGCCCTCGCCCTTGTCGCTCACCAGCGCGTTGGAGATCTTGTCCTGGATGTAGCGCGGCGAGATCCCGTCCAGCCCTTCCCGAACCGACTCCTTGCGGAGCTCCTTGATGTTGTCCTCGGTGAAGTTGGGGAGCGTCTTGCCGTTGTAGAGCTTGAGCTTCTGGATGAGGGACAGGTTGTGCTTCTTCGGCTCCTCGAGCCGCGTGAGCACGCCCCACATGGCCGCCATCTCCAGCGTGTGCGGCGCGATGTGCTTGCCCTTGATGCTCCGCGAGTTGAAGTCCTTCTCGTAGATCTTCACCTCTTCGGAGAGGCGCGTGATGTACGGGATGTCGATCTTCACCGTGCGGTCCCGCAGCGCCTCCATGAACTCGTTGTTCTCGAGCTTCTTGTATTCAGGCTCGTTGGTGTGACCGATGATCACCTCGTCGATGTCGGTCTGCGGGAACTTCTTCGGCTTGATCTTGTGCTCCTGCGACGCGCCGAGCAGGTCGTAGAGGAACGCCACGTCGAGCTTCAGCACCTCGACGAACTCGATGATCCCGCGGTTGGCGATGTTGAACTCGCCGTCGAAGTTGAACGCGCGCGGGTCCGAGTCCGAGCCGTACTCCGCGATCTTCCGGTAGTTGATGTCGCCGGTCAGCTCGGTGGAGTCCTGGTTCTTCTCGTCCTTCGGCTGGAACGTGCCGATGCCGATGCGGTCCTTCTCGCTGAACACGAGGCGCTGCACCCGGATGTGGTTCTCCACCACCTTGCCGAAGTCACCGCCGTACTGCGTCATCAGGTCCTTGAAGACGAAGCGGCAGGCCGGGCAGAGCTCCGTGCCGTCCGGGATGGTGTAGCCCCGCTCCGGCGGCGCGAGCTGCGCGAAGATCTTCGGGCGCCACTCCTTCGGGATGAGGTTGAGCGGCTCCTCGTTCATCGGGCACTTCATCCGCTCCTTCACCGGCTGCCCGTTCTCGCCCTTCTTCTCCAGCGTCCAGGAGAAGGTGTAGGCCGCGCCGTCCGGCGTCTTCGTGTAGTCCTCCATGCCCTTCTTCAAGAGCCGGGCGATGGTGGACTTCGACGAGCCGACCGGGCCGTGGAGGAGGATGACGCGCTTCTCGGTGCCGTAGCCCTGCGCGGCGCTCTTGAAGACGTTCACGAGCTTCATCAGCGTGACGTCGAGCCCGTAGATCGCGTCCTTGCCGCCGAACTTCTCGTCCGAGAAGAAGTGGTAGCGCACCAGCTTCTTCTTGTTGTCGATGTACTCGCTCTTCCCGTAGCTGACGATCATGTCGTACAGCCGCTGGTAGGCGGTGCGGGTGACCTTGGGGTTCTGCTCGACGATCTCGAGGTAGTCCTCGAACGAGCCCTCCCAGGTGAGCTCCTCGTACTGCTTCTTGTCCTGCAGCGACGCGATCCGCGCCACCCAGTTGGAGCTCGTGTCCATGGTCTCCTTCATCTCGGATCCTTTTCTGATGTCCCGAGCGGGGACGCCGCACTTCGAGTAACCCTCGGGATCGGAACGAATTTCGATCGTCCGGGCAATCATAGAGACGGCGTCCGCCCGCCGCAGGCCTCTCGGGGCGAACTTCCCGACACATCGGCCGCGAGAGTGATCCAGTGGGCCAAACACTTCGCGTCCGACGTCGGCCAGGGCACATCGCGGCGCACTGCCGCTCGCACACATGGCCGCACCTGTGGGACCTCCGAGCACGTAACTTGGAATCCGCGCCCGGGTGCGATAGCAGCGCTCGGAAATGACGCACGAGCCTTCCGCACGCCCCGAGCCGCGAACGTGGGTGATGCTGGCCCTCCTGGTGCTGGTGACGCTGCTGCCGCGCGCGCTGGTGTTCCCGGTGAACGAGAACCTCCACGGCGACGCGGTCGTCCGCACCGAGCTCGCCGAGCGCTGGGCCGCCGAACCCCACTGGATCGGCTCGTTCGAGGACGGCGCCTACCAGTTCGGCCCGCTGCACCTCTACGCGGTGGGCGCCGCGCTCTGGGCCTTCCCCGACCGTGCGGATGCCGGCCGCTGGGTGAGCCTGCTGTTCGGCGTGCTGTCGGTCGTGCCGCTCTACCTGCTCACGCGCAGGCTCTTCGGTTGGCGGGCGGGCCTCGTGGCGGGCCTCGCCTTCGCCGCGTGGGGAATGCACGTCCAGTTCAGCACCACCGCCGCGAGCGAGTCGCTGTCGCTGTTCCTCGTGCTCTGCGTGCTCTCCGCGTTCGCGCGCGGCTGGGACGAGGGCAAGCTCGCGCCGCTCGCGCTCGCCGCCATCTTCCTCAACCTCGCCTGCGCCACCCGGTACGACGCCTGGCTGCTCATTCCCTTGCTGTCGGTGCTGCTGCTGCTGCGCGACAAGAACGACAAGGTCGGCGGCTTCACCCGCGCGGTGATGTTTGGCCTGTTCTGTCTGCCGTTCCCCATGATCTGGATGCAGGGCAACGAGCTCGCCACCGGCTCGCCGATCCACCCGATCACCTACATCAACCAGTTCCACCAGCAGTGGGCGGCCGAGGGCATCGCCAGCATGGGCGGGGCCGGCTTCCGGCTGCAGAACCTCCTCTTCTGGCCGGCGATGGCGCTGTTCACCCTCAGCCCGCTGCTGGCGGCGTTCGGGCTGGTGGGCATGGTGAAGACCTTCCGCGAGTCGAAGCGGCACCGCTGGCTCGTGTGGGTGGCGCTCCTGCCCACCGCGTACTTCACCTTCCGCGGCGCCGTGCTGCTCGACTTCGTGCCGCTCGGGCGGTTCACCGCCGGGCAGCTGGTGCTCCTGCTCCCGTTCGTCTCCGCAGGGTTCAGTGCGGTGAGCGCGCGGGTGTCGCTGCCGCTGCGACAGGGACTCGCCGGTGCGACGGCCCTGGTGGCGGTGGGGATGCCGCTGTGGATGGGCCTGTTCACGCTGGGCGCCGAGCCCGGTCCCGCGGTGTCCCTCAACCCGGTGAGCCCGGTGACGCAGAACCCCCGACCGCTGATGGCCGCGGCGGACGCGCTGCGCGAGACCGTGGGCCCGGCGGAGGGCGTGCTGCTGCTCGATGCGTCGCCGGGCTTCGAGGACATCCAGCTCGCGTTCTTCAGCAACCTGCCGGAGGCGCGCCTCATCCGCGTGCGCTGGGGCGACACCGAGCGCCGGATGGAGGAGACCCGTCCGGACTGGCTGCTGCGGATCGAGGGCGGCGAGCTGGAGAAGCGCAGCGACTTCGGCGAGCGCGAGGGCCGGGTGCAGGTGGGCGAGCTGTGGTTCGAGTTCGTGGACGCGGCCGACGCGCCGTACCACCTCTACCGTCGCGTGCGCAGCGAGAGCCCGCCGCAGGGGACCGGGACCGCCGGCACCGCCCAGCCCGGCTCGCCGCGGGCGAACTAGCCCTCAGTCTTCGTAGTCACGCGGGTCGTAGTCGGCGTTGGTTCCGGCGGCGTTGGATTGGCCGTCGAGCCAGCCCTGCAGGATGAGCTGCGCGGCGATCTGATCGACGACCTCGCGGCGCTTCTTTCGTGAGACGTCCGCCTCGAGCAGCACCCGCTGCGCGGCCACCGTGGTGAGCCGCTCGTCCCAGTAGATGACCTCGAGGCCGGTCTGCGCGGCCGCGGCCTCGCCGAACTTGCGCGACGCCTCCGCGCGCGGGCCCTCCGAGCCGTCCATGTTCAGCGGCAGGCCGACGACGAGGCGGGTGACCTCGTGTTCCTCGCAGAGCCGCTTCAGCTCCGTGAGGTCCGCCTTCATCCCCGTCCGCCGGATGGTGGTGATCCCCTGCGCGGTGATCCCCAGCCCGTCCGAGACGGCGATCCCCACCGTCTTCGTGCCCACGTCCAGCCCCATCGTCCGCATCGGGCAGGGACCCTAGGCTCACCTCTCGCGAATGACTACCCCGCGGATGCCGCAGCCGCCTTTGTCGCGAGCCCCATTCCCACCTCGACGAGCTTGGCGAGCACCGTGGTGAAGGACGGATCCTGGGCGAGTGCCGCTCCCGTCTTCATGAAGCCCTCCAGCGAGGGCTCAGCCAAGAGCATGGCGAGCGCCTTGAAACCGAACTGGATGACCGCAGGGTCGAGACCGCTCTCCGAGGAGAGGCCGCCCATCACGCCTGCTGAGAGTGCTTCGCGGTCCACGCCCTTCTCGAAGAGGAGCCCGCCCACTGTGAACAACGCACCGAGCAGGCTCGGGCCCAGCGCCTGCGGGAGCAACTCCACGGCGCTGTAGCGCTCGACCATCGACTCCGAGCCGCCCGCGGACTGACGCGTCTGGGGCGTCACCGAGGAGCTTTCATTCGCGGAGTTGAGACGGTCCGTGTTCGTCCCTTCGACGCCCGCTCCATGAGGGCTGTTGCTGTTCTGGATCTGCATGTGATGACTCCGTGGTGAATGTTTGGAGTCTGTCGATGCACCACCCATGCCGTCGCAACGTAGTCCGTGACAGTGACACGAGACGCCTGAAAATGATCCTCTAGAGCGTCGTGCTCGCGTCCCCATCGGGCGCTCCCTCTCTCCGTCTACGAATCGTCCCGCCTCGCGGACGCTCCATCCATCCGCGGGACCCTTCTCTGGCGAACGAATCAGCCAAGTGCCTGATTTTACGGCGGCTATCGCCGTAGCCAGCCTGGGCACCTCGCCTGCACAACGCCGTCTCCGTCATGGGCTTCATCAAGGAGCCCCTCACCGGAGCTGGCGATGAGTGAAATCAAGAAGGGCTACTCCTTCGATCTCGGCGCGACCCTGGGCGTCCTGACCGACGTTGCGACGGTTGGCCTCGGGGTCGCTGACAAAGCGGTGACCACGCCGCACGGCACCGCCGTCGACACCGTCTGCAACACGATCGGCCTCGACCCTCTGATCGCGGGCGGGGCCAAGCTCGTGATGGGCGCCGTGATGCAGGACCCGTCGCTCCTCGCGGACGGAGCGCTTCAGTACACGGCCGAGGCGATGCAGCGGATGCCAGCGGTCACCGAGGTCTTCGAAGGGTCGCTCAAGGTCGGCGTCGATGAGAACGGGAGGCTTGGCTACGATCTCGACTGGAAGCTCGACGACGGTGTGATCACCGCAGACCCGGACTCGTTCCGTTTCGACTATCACGCCGTCGTTGACAGCTTCTTCAAGGTCGCCAGCAACGGGCTTCCGCCCAAGCGGAAGCTGTTCGACGGGGCCAACAAGGCGATCCCGCAGAAGATCTCTTCGAACAACGAGCAAGCGAAGAACGCGACCCCGGTGCAGGGGACGCCCGCCGAGCCGCATGCGCCGGCACCAGCGGGAACGACGCAGCCGGGCAGGCCGGGCGATCCGGTAGACGCAGGCAGTGGACTGTCCTCTTCGTCGAGCGCGTCGACGAGCCTCGAGCACGAGTACCTGAGGTCGCTCGAGACGCTCGAGCACAACTGGCCGGAACTCGAGAAGAACTGGTTCACAGTCCACAACATGAACGGCGAGATGAATGACCACGAACTCGCCCAGATCGCACAGAAGCACGGGAACGAGGCGGTTCGCCGCGCGGCGCAGTTCCTTCTCGACAACCCCGACTACAAGAAGCGCCTCTTCCAGAACAACGGGGACACGAGCAACGCGAGTCGCCAGGAGGTCAAAGCCGAGATCTTCGAGATGAACCAGAAGGTGAAGTACGGCGAGCTCGGTGGGGTGCAGCAGATGAGTGGCGGCGCTCCCCAACAGAGCCATGGCATCACTATGGACGGGCAGAACGTCACGAAGGGGGCCGGGAACAAGCCGGGCAAGCCCGCTGAGTCGGCTCCGCCGCAGCCGGCGCCGGGCTACACGCCCACAACGCCGCACCCCACCCCGATGTGGGGCGTGCTCGACGACAAGACCCTGTCGGTCGAGGAGCGGATCATGTTCCTGCTCCAGGCGATCCTCGAGGACACCGACGACGAGATGATGGATCTCGGCAAGAAGGTCGAGGAGCAGCGGAAGGCGCGTGCTGATGCCATCGCGGCTGGAGCAGATCCGAGCAAGATCGGCGGCTTCGATACCGAACTCGACCGGCTGACGAACCGACTCCAGAGCCTGATGGAGAAGCGGAAGCGCATGTTCGAGCTGCGCTCGAACATGTCGAACAAGTTCCACGAGATGGCGAAGACCGCGATCCAGAACATGGGGCGCGCGTAGCCATGAAGCGCGTCATCAAGAAGGAGAAGACCACCATGACGGCGGAAGACGTGTTCGCGCAGAACCTTCGGAAGTTCACCCGGGGCGAGATGACCTGGGCGGAGGTGGAGGGGATGTCGTTTGAGGAGGCCCGCGCCATCGCGAACCTCGGCTGCGAGCTCGCCGGTGCGGGGCGACTCGAGGAGGCCCGCGTCATCTTTGAGGGGCTCGTCGCCGGAAACCCGCACGACACGGGTGCGCAGGCGGCGCTCGGCACCGTGTACCAGAAGCTCGGCAGACCGCAGGACGCGATGACCGCCTACAACGATGCGCTGGCTGCCGACCCGAAGAACCCGGTGGCGTTGGGGAACCGCGGTGAGCTGCGGCTGAAGGGCGGGGACAAGGCGGGCTTCGCGGACCTGATGCTCGCGGTGGAGGCGGACCCGCACGGCGAGACGGCGGCGGGGCGGCGCGCGGCGGGACTCGTCCGGGCGATCACGCTTCAGGCGGTGGAGTTGCTGAAGAACAAGTAGCGGATGCGGGAGGCGCGTTCACGCGGGCGCGCCGAAGTCGCCCGGAAGCTGGGGAGCGGCCGGGTGACGCGGGAGGTGGGTAGGTCCGGTTGCGGCCGGGGTCGGGGTTGGGGCCGGACCTACTCGCCGCTCGTCTTCTGCTGTGATTCCCAAGCGGAGACCGCGGCCAGCCGCTCGGAGATCGGCGGGTGGCCATGGGCCCGGAGCACTGCCCAGCGCGGCGGCTCCGGGTCCAGTTTGTTCGTGCGGGCGGCCTTCACCAGCATGGCTCGGAAGGCCGCCGGGTCCCGCGTCAGCTCGAGCGCGTAGAGGTCCGCTTTCCGCTCGCGGGCGCGAGAGACGGCGGCGCTGAGCGGCTGCGAGACGGAGAGCAGCACGGTCAGGGCGAGCGAGAGCAGGGGCAGGGTGCGGACGTCGCCGTACGCGGTCACGCCGAACCACTGCCGGCGCTGCACGAAGAGGAGGATGCGGTGGCAGAGGAAGAGAAAGCCGAACAGCGCCAGCGACGCGAGGATGCGGCCCGGCCACTTCGATTCCGAAATGTGGCCCGCCTCGTGCGCCACGGCCGCGAGCACCTCCGGCGTCTCCAGCTTCTCCACCAGCACGTCGTTGAGCACCACGGTGCGGGTGGGGCCCTGGCCCGCGAAGTAGGCTTGGAGGTTCTTGCTCGCGCGAGACGTCTTCTCCACCAGCACATCGCCGTACGCGACGTCCGCGCGGTCGAGCAGCGTGGCGATCTCGGCGCGAAGCGGACCCTGCGCGAGCTTCTCCTGATCGAAGTAGAGCCGCGCCCGGTAGGGGTCGAGCAGCGGCGAGGCCAGCAGCGCCAGTCCGGCGGCGACCCCGAGCAGCAGCCACCAGCTGCGAAGCTTGCGGGCGAGTCCGAAGAGGCCGAACGCCATCACGCACTGCGCGGCGGCGGTGAAGGTGAAGGTCTTCATCACGTCGAGCGCGTAGCCGCCGGGCGTGTAGTTCGACTGTCCGAACCGGTGCTCGTGGAAGTAGTCGAGCCAGACGCTCTTTGGCAGCAGCACCCCGTTGAGCACGACCATGTAGAGCAGCGAGAAGAGCAGGGCGGTGCCCCAGCCGGCGCCGCCCCACAGCTTGCCGAGCGCGGCGGGCACCGCGCGAAGCACCGGGAGCGTGCGGGTCCACTGCAGACGCGCGTCGGTCCAGGCGGCGGCGCGTTGCGCCTGCGCGTAGAGGGGCCGGATGCCGAAGCGCAGCAGCAGGACGTAGAGCCCGACGAGGACGACGTCCTTCAGCGCGAGCCAGACGTAGAAGGGGCGCGCGTAGTCGCGTACCCGGGCGAGCTCGTCGGGGGAGAAGATCGGGTCCAAGCGGCGGCGAGTCTAGCCGCGCGCCGGCAGGTCGGTGACGAGGCGGGACGAACCGGGCGCCGAGGCGCCTCCGGTGGAGCTGGTGCCGCCCTTGCCCTCGCTCTTGCCCGGACGGCCGGCGGGGCGGGAGGGCGCGGCCTCCTCCTCGTCGCGGATGGCGTCGGCCAGCAGCAGGTCCTTCATCTTCTTCAGCGACTCGCGGGTGTTGTCCACGAAGGCGCTCTGCGCGCCGATGCGCTCGGCGGCCTCGAGGGTGCGCTCGTACACGTTGATCGCCTTGGTGATGAGGATGCGGATCTTCTTCCGCAGCTCCTGCCGGTAGATCTCCGCCTGCTCCCCGTCGAGCTCCGGCGGCACCGGCGTGTTCACCATGTGGTCGTAGAGGTTCTCGTAGAGCCCGCCGATGCGCGAGCCGGCCGCGGTGCCCCAGTAGCCGTTCCCCATCCGGATCGCTCGGAGGTAGTGGCCCTGCGCGGAGAGGAGCAGCTGCGCCTTGTGCTCGAGGTCCTCGCCGAGCCGGTCGGTGCCCTTCAGCGGGTCGAGCTGCACCGACTCGTAGTGGGCCCGGTAGATCTCGCCGATGAAGAACTGCGCCTGCGAGGGGAAGTAGTCGTCCACCTCCTCCTTGTGGGTCAGGCCGTTGTACATGGTCAGCGCCTTGCGGAGGCTTCCCTCGGCCGGCTGCGACATCCCCGCCTCGTGCAGGCAGATGCCGTGCTGGACCTGCGCCTCGATGCGCTTGTTCCAGGAGAGGTCCGCCCGGTCGGCGATGATCTCGAGCATTGCCGCCGCCTCGAGGTGCCGGTCGAGGTGGTAGAGCGTCTCCGCCACCCGGAAGGTCGCATCCAGCGCGTCGCCGAAGCCCTTCTGCGGATCCGACAGCTCGCCGAACCGGCCGAGCGCCGCCTCCCACTCCTCCAGCCGCTGGTGCGCGAGCCCCGCGTTGTAGAGCGACACCCGGCGATGACGGCTGTCCGGGTGGAAGTCCGCCAGGCGGCCGAAGTATCGCGCCGCCTTCTTGAAGTCCTGCGCCGCATAAGCGGAGGTCCCGCCGGCGAAGAGCTCCTCGTCGTTGAGGTTCTCCAGCTCCGGGTCGCCCACGATCTGGATGGGCTCGGCGAAGGTGATCTCCTGCGTCTCGCCGGTGCCCTCTCCGTCCGCCTTCACGCCCCGCCGCGCGCCCGTACAGCCCACGCCGAGCGCGAGCACCGCGGCCGCCGCGACGACCCACACCGAAGAACCTGTCCGCATCCCGAAAGCCTCCTCACCGAGCTGCCACGACGACCGGAGCATCCTTCGTTCCGGCCCCTGCTTCTCGGACACTCCGGCACGAGGGCCGGTTCCGCCGCCAGCTCCAACCACGCGCGGCAGAACCGGGGAGTCTATCCCGGGGCCGCCGGGGCGCCGCTGCAGAGGTTGCGAACGACGGTCTCCCGGCCGCTATTCCGCCAGCCGCTCGCCGACGAGGTACTTCGACGTCTCCCAGAGGCCGGAGAGGTCGTGGACGTCGCGCTCAAAGCGGGGAACGAGCACCAGCGGGGTGGGGGCGCAGGTCTTCCGCAGCTGGGCCACCGCGGCCGCGTCGTGGGCGGCGAGGTCGCGCTGCTCCTCGAGCGTCTGCTCCACCCGGCCGCGCAGCGAGGGCTCGAGGGCGCGGGCGGCGTCGAGGGCCTCGGGCGGCGGAGCGAAGTGCATCCGGTTCACCACCACCGCGCAGACGGACATGCCGTTCTGGCGCAGCAGGGTGTGGAAGTGGATGGCCTCGTCGAGCCGCTCTCGGGCGGGGGCGGTCACGAGCACGAAGGAGGTCGTCTTCGCGGTCATCATCTCGCGCACCTGCCGCGAGCCCTCGCGGAAGGACTCGTTGAGCGAGGAGATGGACTGCATGAAGGCGGCGAGTTCCTGCAGGGTCTCGGTGCCGGTGAACTTCGCCAGGCCCTTGGCGACGTAGTTCGTGCCGAAGTTGAGGAACCGCAGCCCGATCTTCCCGGCCGCGAGCGCAGGGGTGAGGAGGAACTTCGCCGCGTCGTTGTCGAGAAAGTCGAGGATGCGGTTCGGCGCGTCGAGGAAGTCGAGCGCGTGCGCGGTGGGCGGGGTGTCGAGCACCACGAGGCCGTGCTGGCTGCGCTGGCGAAGCTGCACGAGCTTCACCATGGCGATGTACTCCTGCGAGCCGGCAAGGCGCGTGGAGAGGGCCTGGTAGAAGCGGCTCTGGAGAATGGCCTGGCGCCGGTCGGGCGGGGCGTGGCGCTCGACGAGCTCGTCCCAGCTCCGCTTCATGTCCAGCATCATCGCGTGCAGCGGCGCCTTCGCCGGAACGCCCGCGGCGCGGAAGATCTCCTCGCCGATGCGCAGTTCCTCGTTTCCCAGCTCGCCGAGGCCCAGCGAGTTCGCCAGCCGCCGCGCGGGGTCGATGGTGCAGACCAGGGCGGAGCGGTCCTCGCCGGAGGCCGCGCGCAGGGCGAGCGAGGCGGCCACGGTGGTCTTGCCCACGCCGCCCGCGCCCACGCACACGAGCACCGTCTTCGACTGCAGCGCGCGGCTGATGGCTTCGGTCCCGCTCACTTCGCCGCCTCCCACAGGGGCCGCAGGCTCTCGCTGAATCGCTCCACGCCCTCGCGGCCGTGGGCGGCGGTGCCGAAGAGCCTCGGGACCCGGACGATGGGCAGGCCGAGCTCCCTGCGCAGCCGCTCCTCGGCCTCGGCGCTGAAGCCCTCGCGGAGGAAGTGCGCGCGGACGGCCTCGCGGAGGGGTTCGGGAACGGCGGCGACGTCCGCCTCGGTGAAGCGCTGCGCCGTGTACATGTTCAGCACCGCGGCGGAGACGGGGATCTTCACCTCCCCGGTGAGGGCGCGGTGGAGGTCCACCGTCTCGTTCACCGGCATCTCCTCCGGCAGCGAGACGAGCACGGTGCCGGTGGTGCCCCTGTCCGCGAGCAGGTCGCGCATCTTCTTCGCCTGGTTCGCCATGGGCCCCGGCGGCACCGTGTCGAGGATGACCTGCGGCACGCTGAGGAAGGCGATGGCGTGGCCGGTGGCGGGCGCGTCCATCACGATGCGCTCGTAGCGCGGGCGACCGTCTGGCAGCTTTTCGTCGAGGTGGAAGAGCACCTTCCCCAGCAGCACCAGCTCCTGCAGGCTGGGGATGAAGCGGAGGAAGTAGCGGACGATCCGGTTCTCGAAGACCGTCTTGTAGAGGGTCTCGAAGCGCAGGACCATGAGGCCGTACTCGCGCATCGCCTCCGGCGGCTGCACGTTCACCGCCCAGAGGTTCTTCTCCAGAAGGCGGATCTCCGGCCCGGCCTCGGGATGTCCGAGCAGGCCGCTGATGCGTTCGGTGGCGTTGATCTCGCAGACGAGGGTGCGCTTGCCCTCGCGCGCGGAGGCGAGCGCGAGCCCGGCGGCCACCGTGCTCTTTCCCACGCCGCCCTTCCCGGTGACGATCCACAGCCGCTGCGCGGAGAGCACTCCCATAAGGCGTCGGGCACCGTAGGGATGGCCCCCCCACCTGTCAACGCACGTTCTTGACACCCGCAGCTGCGAAAACGATTGTGCGCGCGCCCATTTCCGGACGGTCCATGCTCAAGAACAACCCCGTGATGAAGAAGTTGGTGGAGACCGGTGAGGAGCGCGTGGGGAAGCTCGCGCAGCAGCTCCTGTCGAACGAGAAGTTCGTCACCGCCATCCAGTCGATCGTCTCGAAGTCGCTCTCCGCGAAGGGGACGTTGGACAAGAGCCTGCGCGCCGCGCTGTCGGCGATGAACCTGCCCTCCTCCGCGGACATGGAGGCGCTCCGGTCGAAGGTGGAGGAGCTCGAGGGGATGCTCTCCTCCATCGAGGAGAAGGTGGACGGGCTCGGCAAGGGCAAGAGCGCGCGCAAGGGCGGGAGCTAGCGTCACATGGCCCCCGTGCGGAAGGCGCAGCGGCGCATCGCGTTCATCAACGAGAAGGGTGGAACGTGCAAGACCACCCTGGCGGTGAACTGCGCCGCGTACCTCGCGCGGGAGAAGGGCCTCAAGGTCCTGCTGGTGGACCTCGACACGCAGGGGCACGCGGGCAAGTCGCTCGGCGTGGACGTGCGCGAGGTGAAGCCGCACGTCTTCCACCTGCTCTCGGACGACGCGGTTCGGGTCGCTGACTGCGTGCAGGGGACCGCGGTGGAGGGGCTGTCCGTGGTCCCCGCCTACAAGGAGATGAGTGAGTTTCCCGTCGCCGTCGCCCACCGCGCGGACCGCACCCACCTGCTGGCGAAGCGGCTGGACGCGATCGAGGGCGAGTACGACGCGGTGCTCTTCGACGCGCCGCCGTCCATGGGGCTCACCACGGTGAACATCCTCGTCGCCGCGCGCGAGGTCGTCGTCCCGGTGGCGCTGACCTACCTCTCTCTGGATGGCTGCGCGGAGGTGGTGCAGACGGTGGCGGAGGTGGCGCAGAAGCATGCGCGCCCGGACCTGCGGGTGACGAAGGTCGTCCCCACGCTCTACCGGAAGACCGCACTGGCGGACGCCATCCTCGGCAAACTCGGCGAGTACTTCCCGTCAGAGCTGTCCCGCACGCCGCTGGGCTACAACGTGAAGATCGACGAGGCCCAGAGCCACGGCCAGACGATCTGGGAGTACGCGCCCCAGAGCAAGGGCGCCCAGATGCTCGCCGCCATCGCCGAGGAGATCTTCATCGGCGACGCGCGCGCCCAGGCGGCCTGAGGACGGCGTAGAGACCGCCCTCGCGACGAACGTTAGCCGTTCGAGCCGGAGCCCCCGCCCGAACCCGACCCGCCGCCGGACGGGCCACCCTTCTGGCCGCGCTCCTCGAGCCGTCCCAGCCGCTGCTCCAGCGCCTCCAGCCGCTCGATGAGCTGCTGCAGGTCGCGGCCGAAGGCGGGGAGGCTGCCGGTCACGTTCTCCATCGCGTGGCGCACCCGCTCGTCGAGCCGCCGCTGCCACTCCTCGAGCACCCGCTGGGGGCTGCGCGCTGCTGCCGCCTCCGCCGCTGCGGTGGCGCTGGGGCTGGTGCTGGAGGGTCCGGCCGATTCGGTCCCGGCCGGAGGCGTCTCCGAGCCCTCGCCCGCCGACGGCGCGCCCTCGACGCCCTCTTCGCCCTCGCGGCGCAGGAGCTTGTCCAGCCGCTGCTCGGCTTCGCTGCGGAAGGACGCGACGCGGGGGGAGACCTCGCGGCTGATGAACTCGGTGATGCTCTCGCCCGGGTGGCGGATGATCTCGCGCAGCACCGAGAGCGGCATCCGGTTCTTCTTCTTCTCCTCCTCGAAGATGATCTGCGCCAGCGTGACCGAGGTGAGGTCCTCCTTGGTCTTGTTGTCCACGATCTGGACCTCGACCCCGACCTTCACCATCTCGGAGATCTCGTCCAGGGTGACGTACCGGCTCTCCACCGTGTCGTAGAGCTTCCGGTTCGTGTAGCGCTTGATGACCTTCGGCTCCTTGGAAGGAGGGGAAGGGGGGGCGTTCTCGAGCTCGCTCATGGGCAGGTCCGGGCACGGCGCGGGCGGTGGGCCCGGCGTGACGCAATGCATTGGCAGTTAGCAGAGGGCCGGTGGGGGGGCAAGCATGCCGGCCGGGCAGCGCTCAAACTGAAACGGCTTCGGCGGGCCGCGGCTATACTCGCGCCGGCCCCGGCCCTCCGATGATCGTCAAGTGCGACAAGTGCCAGACCCGGTTCAAGATTCCGGACGAGAAGGTCACCGAGAAGGGCGTGAAGGTCCGGTGCACCCGGTGCCAGCACACCTTCCGGGTGGCGCGCGCTCGCACCGCGGGTGAAGCCTCCGGCGCTCCGTCCGCATACGGCGCCGGCCCCGGTGGAGGGCTCGCTCCGCCCGTCGGAGGCATGCCGCCGCCCGCGGTGGACACGGATCCGTTCGCCTCCTTCGGCATCGCGGCGCAGTCGAACGAAGGGGAGTCCACCCGCCCGGGCTACTGGGCCGCCGGCGTCGCCGCCACGCTGCCCACCTCTCCGGGCACCGCGGTTCCGAAGGGCGCGGTCCTCGGCGCGCACGCAGGCCTGCCCCGCGAGGTCTTCGATTCGCCCACCGCCGTGGGCATCGCCACGAAGCACCTGCTCGACGGCATCCTCCCCGCCACGGCGTCCGGCGCGGTCTCAGGCTCCGTTCCCTGGGGACAGCCTCCGGCGTCGCTGCCGCCCGCCGCGCCGGCCTTCGATCCGTCGGATCCCTTTGCCGGCATCGAGGTCGATTCGGCGCCGCGACCGCTGAGCGACTTCGAGCCCACCTCGCCGGTCGTCCCCACCTTCCGCCCGCCGCCGGAGGCCTTCACCTCCGCCCCCGAGGCCGACCCCTTCTCGCTCCTCGACGATTCGCCCGCGCCGGTGCCGCCGCGCCGTGCGCCGCCGCCCGCCGACGCACCGGCACCGCCCGCCTCCGATCTGCTGGGGGCCCTGCCGCCGCCGGACGAGGACGATCCCTTCGGGAGCCTCGCGTTCGGCGAGGAGAAGTCCGGGGATCCGGACCGCGGCCTCTTCGACATGTCGCACGCCGGGCTCGCGAACGGCGCCGCTGCGGCCGCGCAGGGGCTCTCCGAGGCGGCCGGACCTCCGCGCAGCTTCACGCCGGTGGGCCAGCTCTCCGCTCCAAAGCCGGCGGTCGCGCACCCCGAGCGTCCCGAGGGACGCCCGGAAGAGGTGGGCATCCGCGAGACCGCGCCTCCGCCTGGGCCGGTGCGTCGCGTCGCGGGGCTGGTGGTGAACCTCGCGGTGGCCTCGGTGCTGCTGGTGGCCATCCTCTGGGTCGGCAGCATCTACGTGAACGAGGGCCGGGTGGACAGCGCGGGCCTCTCGCTCGCGCCGCTGCAGGCGCTCTTCAGCGCGCCCGCGGAGCTGCGCGCGGTGGATGTCTCCAACGGGCTGTACGACACGCGCTCGGGCCGGCCGCTCTTCTATGTGCGCGGCGAGGTCGAGAACCGCGGCCGGGAAGCGGCGACGGTGAAGGTGCGCGTGGACATCGTCGACGGGGCGCTGCGGGTGGGCTCGGCGGAGGCGCTCGCAGGCCACGACATCACCCCGGAGGAGCTGTGGGCGGTGTCCAGCCCGGCGCAGCTCGCGGAGCTGAAGGCGAAGGCGAGGCCGGAGGCCGCGGTGCTCGCTCCGGGTGCGCGCGCGCCGTTCCTCCTCGCGTTCTACGACTACCCGCCGGAGCTCTCGCAGTACCGCCTCAAGGTGACGGTCGAGCGGATCCCCGACGCGAAGCACTGAGGCCGCGCGTGTCTCCGCCGCCCGATCCATCCTCTTCGAAGGCGCGAGCGCTGGAGGTTGCCCGCCGGCTGCACGCGCTCGATGGCGGGCCGGAGCTGCGCCGCAAGGCCTGCGCGCGCGAGCTCTCTCGGCTCCATCCGACGGACGCGACCCAGCTCATCTCGGAGCTCATCTCGCTCTCGCGCGGGGGCTCGGAGGTTGCGCGGTGCGTGCTCGCCGGCTTCGTCTCCGCGCTGGGGATGGAGGCGCGGGAGCTGCCGCACGCGCGCGGGCTGCGGCGGCTGGCGGAGCTGCAGGATCTGGCGGAGGTTTCGCACCTGTTCACCGAAGCGCCGCCTCAGAAGGCGCTCGATCCGAACGCGGCGGCGAGGCGGGATGCGCGGCTGTTCACGCAGTCGCTCGGGTACCTCAAGACGCAGGCGCGGCTGGCGAAGGATCCGGACCAGCTGGCGCGATTGGCGGCGGCGTCCAACGGCGAGATCGTCCGCGAGCTGCTCCGCAACCCGCGCCTCACCGAGCCGTGGGTCGTCCGCATCGCCGCGCGCAGGCCGGCAAGTCCGCAGACGCTGCTCGAGCTGTGGAAGAACCCGCGCTGGTTCGCCAGGCACGCCGTGAAGCGCGCGCTCGTCCTCAATCCGTACCTGCCGCCGGAGGTGGGCGCGAAGATCGTCCCGCTCCTCTCGCAGACCGACTGGCGCGAACTCGCGGGAGACGGCGCGGTGCATCCGTCGCTGCGCGAGCAGGCGAAGCGGTTGCTGGAGGGTCCTCGCCCAGCCGTGCCGGAGCTCCCACCCGGCGAGCCGGTACATTGAGTCCGAGCCCGCGGCGGGTGTAAGTCCCCGTCCTGCATGGGCAAAGGCACCGTGGACCTCTTCCTGATGTCGCCGCCGCACCCGCAGTGGGCGATCCGTGCCCGCGCCAACTTCCGCAGCCGCGAGGCCGCGCCGGTCGATGCCCGGACTGCGCGCCGGGAGTGGCTCGCGCTCGCCCTCGCCATCGAGCGGCTGGGCGGAACCGTCGTCGCGCTGGAGGCCCCGTCGCCGGAGCTCACCGGGATGCCCTATGCGGCCGAGTGCGGTCAGATCGTTCCGCGCGAAGGCAGGGCGCCGCTCTTCATCCTTCCTCGCATGGCGCACGCGCACCGCCGCGCCGAGCGGGATCACTGGGAACGCCTCGCCCGCGCGATGGGGATGGCGTGCGCGGACCCGGGCGCCGGAACGTGGGAGGCGCAGGGCGACGTGGCGCACTTCGACGGCTGCACGCTGCTCTTCCACGGCGGCCGCACCGACCGCGCCGGCATGGAGGGCGCGCGCAGGCTGATGGAGGAGGCCGGCGCGCTCGGCGAAGTGCTGGAGGTGGAGGTGCGCGAGCCCGCCTTCCACGGGAACATGGCGCTGCTCGCGGTGCCCGCGGTGGACCGGATGCTCGTGTGCCCGAGCGTGGTCTCGCCCGCGTCGATGGCCGCGCTGCGCCGGCGCTTCGGTGCGGAGCGGCTCATCGAGGTGAGCGAGGACGAGATCCGCAACTACGCGACCAACGCGCTGCCGGTGGGGCGGACGCTGCTCACACCGTCGGTGGCGCCGGAGCGGGTGCTGCGCCTGCTGTCGGAGGCGGGGATGGAGATCTGCTCGCTGTCGATGAAAGAGCTCTGCGAGAAGGGCGGCGGCGCCTCGAGGTGTCTGGTCAGCTGGGCAGCCGTGCCCGAGGGCAGCGTGCACCTCCCGGAGGAGAACCGGCTCTCGTCCGTGGCCCGCTCCATCGAGTCCGCGGGCGGGGAGAGGTAGGCCATGCGCGTGCTCGCGAAGGCGTTCTTCCAGAAGCACCCGGACCTCTCGCTGGCGGTGCTCGCCATGCGCGACAACGCGGAGGGTCTCGACCTCGCGCCGTGGGGCGTCCCCGCGGAGGTGCTCGAGCCGGCGGAGCATCGCGAGCTGGTGGAGCAGTACCTGCGCCTCAACCACCACGCGTTCCGGTCGCTGCCGCTGCCGCGGTGGGTGCTCTCGGATCTCTACCTGCTGCCCGGTGTGATCGGCCTCGTGATGGGGCCCGCCTCGAGGCTCGATCCGGAGGCGCGCGCGGTGGCGAGGGCAGGGGAAGGCCGCGCGATCCTCGCCGCCTACGTGGGCGCGCCGTCGGTCGTTCCGGGACGCTTCGTCGGCGTGTCGCTGATCGGCTTTTCGGCGGGGCTCGGCGCGGGTGCGTGGGCCAAGGCGCTGACGCTGAAGATGGTGCGCGCGACGTCGCTGCGCGGCGTGACCCAGTGGGACACCGGCTCGTTGAAGGTCCACACGCGGATGGGACCGCTTCGAGTCGTCGGTCCGGCGCCGGGTGGCCACGAGCTCGGCGGGCAGAGCTTCGTGTACGAGTGCGACCTCTCGGATGAAGCGCGCCTCGCCGCGGCGATGCAGCGTTCGCTTCCGCCGCAGCCGAGCGTGGCCGTGCCGGCCGACGATGCGGAGACGCTCGGGCGCATCAGCGAGGCCGCCGCGCGCGGTGAGCGGCACGTGATCCTTCCGCCGGGGCTCGACGCGCAGGGGAGGGTGGTCTTCGGCGCGAACTCGGCGGCGCTGCTCGCGCCCGCCAACGGTCCCGGCCACGAGCAGGGCAGGCCGCGGCCTGCCGCCGGGTAGGGTCAGCTCTTCTTCGGAGGCGACGAGTCGCCGTCCACCAGCTGCGCGTCCTCGGTGCCCCTGTTCGAGCGCCGGGCACCGCCGGAGATGCGCGTGGTGCCGCTGCCGGCGTCCACGTAACCCTCGCCGCGGGACGCCTTCTTGTACGAGTGGACGAACTTGCCCACCGCGTTGCCGAGCTGGCCCATGCGCGCCGCGCTGAAGACGACGACCAGCACGAACACGAGGATGATGATCTCGCCGAGCCCGAAGTTCACGCGGCGGACCTTCTCTCAGCCGAGGTGACTGCGCAAGGCGAGCCTCCTTGACTCGCCTGCCTGCCCGGCGTGAGAAGTCGCGCGTGCTCATCCTCGCCCACCGCGGCGCCAGCGCCGACGCCCCCGAGAACACGCTCACCGCCTTCCGCCTCGCGGCCGAGCAGCGGGCAGACGGCGTCGAGCTCGACGTGCAGGTCTGCGCCACCGGCGAGGTGGTGGTGTGCCACGACGAGCGGCTCGACCGCCTGGCGCGGGTGAACGCGGAGGTACTCCACACCTCGTGGAGGAGGCTGCGGACCTTCGACGTCGGCTCGCCGCTCGGCTTCGCGCCGGAGCGGATCCCGCTGCTGGAGGAGGTGCTGGAGCTGCTGCCCCGGTCGATGCGGGTCAACGTGGAGCTCAAGTGCGAGACGCTCGATGACCACGGGCTCACCCGCCGCGCGGTGGAGGTCATCCGCGCGTGCGGCGCGGAGGATCGGGTGCTCGTCTCGTCGTTCAACCCGCTCTGCCTGTGGCGGCTGATGGAGCTCGCGCCGGAGCTGCCGCGCGGCTACCTCATCGATCCGGACCGCTCGTTCGCGCTGCACGGCTGGGGGATCGCGCCGCTCGTCTCCGGGCACTCGGTGCATCCCTTCTGGAAGCAGACGACGAAGGCGTCAGTCGCGCGCTGGCGGAGCACCGGCCTCGAGCTGGCGGTGTGGACGGTGGACGATCCGGAGGAGGCGAGGCGGCTGCGCGAGCTGGGCGTGCGCTACCTCATCACCAACCGGCCCGGCTTCATGCGCGCGGAGCTCGAGAAGCGCTGAGGGAGACCGTCCGCGGATCCGGCGCGCCGCCGTAGAAGCGCTCGAGGCACCGGCGGAAGAGCGGCTCATCCGGCGCTGCGAGCGAAAAGAGCGTGACGCAGGAGCGGAACTTCAGGTCGTCCGGTGAGCCGAAGAGTTCGCGCGCGGTGAGATTCGCGGGCGCGTCCAGCACGAGGCCGCAGCACTCGCGCAGCCTCGGCCCCAGCACCGAATGGGCAAGGTACGCGCGCGCCTCTTCGACCGACTCGAGCCCGTAGCGCTCCGCCATTGCGCTGTGCCCGAGGCCGCGCAGCTGCGGAAACACGAACCACATCCAGTGGGAGCGCTTGCGGCCGTCGCGCAGCTCTTCGCGCACCCGGTCGATCACCCGCTCCTGAGCTTCGACGAAGTGCTCCACGCGGACCGTTCGAACAGCTCCGGGCTGCTCTAGAAGTCGAGCCCGACGGTGAAGTTGAACGCGCTCACGTCCGGCACCTCCACGAACTGGCCCTGCTCGCCGGTGACCGGGATGCGCGGCAGCTGCGAGAGGCTGTACTCCGCGCCCAGCTGCAGCACGCCGCCGATGAAGCGGATGCCGCCGTAGAAGCGGTTGTGCGAGTTGTCCGCGAGGTTCAACTGCCCGTACACGTTGCTGTTTTCGAATGCCGCCGCCGGGCTGCGCTGGTGCGAGGCGCGCGGACGAGAGGGCTCGAAGTCCACCGTGTTGCTGGCCGCGGCGACCCAGACGAGGTTCCAGCCCACGTAAGGCGTCAGCGTGACCATCCCGCCGATGGCGAACTGCTTGCCCAGCGCGAGGTCGGCGCCCGCAGTCGTCAGGTGCAGGTCCGGCGTGTTGAACAGGCGCGTCACGTGCCCGCGCACGCCGAGGTCCGGAAGGTAGGCGAAGCCCTCGTTCAGCGCCCACTTCACCTCGCCGGTGGCGGCGAACATCCGGCTCTTCTCCACCCAAGTCACGCGGGTGCCGAGCTCGAACGACCAGGGCAGGCCCTTGCGCACGTGCACCGAGGGCAAGAGCAGCGCGCCGTCGATGCCCGGCGTTCCGTCCGCCTGCCGCACGGTGGGGATGCGGACCCTCGTCGCGTCCAGCTGCACCACCGAGAGCTCCGCGTTCACCGCGAAGGCCGCGTGCCCCAGCGTCTCCGGCGGCCCGAGCGTGGTGGAGGTCAGCGCCGCGCCGAAGGTCCTCGCGAAGGCGCGGAAGTTCTCCTGGGCCCTCGGGTCGCCGTTGGCGTCGTTGGCGGCCGGGTTCCCCAGCTTGTACAGCCGCAGGTCGTACTGGTCCGCGGCGGCGGCCGTGGTGAAGAGCAGCGCAGCGGCGAAAAGCGGCCCTCTGGCAGCGCGCATCCTGACGGTCCCTCCGGGCAGTGACACCGCGTTCGACGCTACCCGCGGTCCCTGAGCCGGTCAATGAACCTGCCAGCCTGCTTCGACATCCGCTTCGAACGCGCCCTTCAACGACCGAGGCCGCCGCCACTCCAGAGTGTGACGACGGCCTCGGGTGCTTCACCGTGATGCACTGCTGCAGCGGAGGGCGCCTACGGCACCGCCTGCTTCGTCTCCGCGTTCGCCTTGCCCATCTCCTGGGCCACCGCAGCCGGCCGGCGGCGGATGACCACGGTGCGGCGCGCGGCGAAGTCCTCGTTCTCGCGGGCCACGATGGTGACGGTGTTGTTGCCCTCCTTCAGCGGGAAGTCGGTCTTGAACTGCACCTTCGGCGTCTTCTGCGCGTCCTCGCCGATCGCCGTCCCCTTGAAGAACACCTTCTGGTCGTTCACCAGCACGTACACGTCGAGGATGTCCCGCTGGTTCGTCACCGTGCCCGAGAGGCTGAACCGCTCGCCGTCGGCGACGATCCCGCCCTGCACCTGGTCGGTGGACAGCGCGATCTGCGGCGGCGCACGGCCGGTCACCACCTCCGCGTCCTTCACCGGCGCGACCTTGGCGATCTTCTGCTCGCGGACCTCGCCGGCGGGCACGAAGGCGAAGCGGTTCTCGCCGTACTCCACCCGCCAGTAGCCGCCCACCTTCGCGGTGGCCTGCAGCGCGGTGCCCTTCGGCAGCTTCGCGATCACGCGGCCCTTCTCCGTCGGCGCGGCGAACAGCTCCACCCCGTTGGCGGCGCGCAGCGTGGTCTTCTTCGCGTCGAGCGCCATCGGCTCCGCGGTGACCGGGATCTCCATCTTCTCCGCCGCGTACTCCTCCAGCGGCTCGTCGATGATCGCCAGCTTCAGGCCCGCGGTCTCACCCTGGAACGGCTTCTTCACCGTGAAGGCGAAGCGCGCGGTCTTGCTCTGGCCCGGGTCGAGCTCGCCGAGCTTGAAGCGCCCCTTCTCGATGAAGATGTGCTCGCCCGCCGCATTCTTGATCTGCGCGAACGAATCCAGCGCCTTGCCGGTGCCGATGTTCTTCACGTCGAGCAAGAGCTCCACCTGCTCGCCGCGCTGCGCGAGACCGTCGCCGTTGCACTCCTTGCACGTGTCGATGATCTGCCAGTTCCACGCGAAGGCGGGCCGCGGCAGCGCCACGAAGTTGAGCTCCGTCACCACCGACTCGGGCAGCGCGCCCTGGTCGTCGAAGAGCTTCACGGTCACGTCGTCGCGCCGCGACAGCAGGTCCTTCGGCAGCTTCACAGGCACCTTCCAGCTCTTCTTCTCGCCCGGCTTCACCGAGCCGATGAGGAACTCGCGCCGGTCGAGGTAGGGGTTGTCGCTCTCCGTCCACGCGCGGATGCGGTGCAGGGGCGCGGTGCCGGTGTTCTCCACCACCAGCTCGAGATCGAAGGTCTCACCGGCGGTCACGTTCGCGCCGGTCGCGGGCAGCAGCGCCGCGTTGAGCTGCGCCATCTGCGGGCGCTTGCCCTCGTTCCAGTCGAGGCCGAGCTGGCCGATCGCCGCGTCGATGCGCTTGCGCTCGGTCTCGCGCTTCTGCTCGAGGAAGCCCTTGCCCGAGCTGAGCATCTTCTCCCGCGAGTTGAACGGGTGCTTGATGACGAAGTCGCGCGCGAAGAGGACCTCGAAGTCCTCCTTCACCTCGTCCTGCGCCTCGGCGTCGAGCTGGTCGTCGAGATCCTCGAGCGAGCCGCCCACGTCGATGCCCACGCCGTCCTCGGACGGGCGCTGCGGCTTGTCGAGCTTCTTGCCCTCTTCGCCGAGCTTCTGGCGCGCCGCCGCGTCGGTGCTCTTGCTGTCCTCCTTCAGGTACGACAGCTCGAACTGCGGCTTCTCGCGGGCCTGCACCTCGGTCTTCTTCTTCGCGATCTCCTTCGAGTCCGGATTGCCGAAGTGACCCTCGAGGTCCGCCTCGCCCATGATCTTCCGCGGCGCGAACACGTTCACGCGATCCTTCGTCACCCGCGTGGGCACGAGCTCGATGTCGGGGACGATGCCGACCTCCTGGATCGAGATGTCACCGGGCGTGAGGTACTTCGCGATCGTCAGCTTCAGCGCCGAGTCGTCCGGGAAGTCGTAGAGCACCTGCACCGAGCCCTTGCCGAAGGTCTGCCGGCCGATCACCACGCCGCGGTTGAGGTTCTTCACCGCGCCCGCGACGATCTCCGAGGCCGACGCCGAGCCCGCGTTGACGAGCACCGCGATGGGCAGCTGATCGTCCTGCGCGTCCTTCCGCGCCTTCTTCTCCTCGCGAAGCTTGTCGCTGAAGCCGACGGTGGAGACGATCGTCCCCTGCGAGAGGAACGCGTCCGACACCTGGATCGCCTGGTCGAGCAGGCCGCCCGGGTTGCCGCGCATGTCGAGCACGAGCCCCTTGAGGCCGCCCTCCGCCTTCGTCTGCTTCTGCATCTCCTCCAGCGCGGTCTGCATGTCGCGCGTGGTGTTCGCCTGGAAGTTCTTCAGCCGGATGTAGGCCACGTTGCCGGCGAGGAGCTTCGACTGCACCGACTCGATGGCGATCATCGCGCGGTTCAGCGCCATCTCCTGCGCCTTGTCCCAGCCCTTGCGGTCGAGCGTGATCGTCACCTTCGAGTCCACCGGGCCGCGCAGCTTGGAGACGGCCTCGTTGAGCTCCATGTTGACCGTGGACTCCTCACCGATCTTCCGGATGATGTCGTCCTTGCGGATCCCCGCGCGGTGCGCCGGCGTCTTGGGCAGCACGCGGACGACGGTGAGGTTGCCCTCCTTCATCTGGATGACGAAGCCGAGGCCGCCGAACTCGCCCTTCGTGGAGAGCTTCATCTCCCGGTAGATCTCCGGACGCAGCAGCACGCTGTGCGGATCAAGCGTGGAGAGCATGCCGTTCACCGCGGCGTACTCCACGTCGCGCGTGTCCTCCATGGGGCGCATGTTCTGGTTGAGGAACTCGAAGACGTCCTTCAGCGTGAAGGACATCTTCCACAGCGAGTCCACGTGCGAGATGTCGAACTCGCGGACCTTGCCGTTGACGTTGAGCTTCATCTTCCCGGTGTCCGCGGAGCCGTCCACCATCACGTCGGGGACCGCCTTCTCCACGTACTCCAGCGCCTGGACCATCATCTCCTTCGGCTTCACGCGCTTGGGATCGACGTAGTTCTCCTTCACGTAGAGGATGACCTTCGTCATCGTCCGGAGCGCGGAGAGATCGTGCTGGGGCTGCTCGGTGCCCTTCTCCACCGCGCCGGCTGAACGGGCGCTGCGCGGAGGCGCGGCCGAGGCCTCGCTCATGGTGATGGGAAGCGGCGCGCGGTCACTGCCGACCACGGCCCAGGCGGCGACGAGGACGACGATGGCAACGCTGCGGCGGAGAATGCGGGGCATGAACTTCCCTACCTTGGGGTGAAACTTGAGTGATTTCGTCCGCTTGGACGCTCGGCCGCCCGGTCGGGTCGAGTGCTTGCAAGACTATGCACCGGGCAGAGGGGCATCAAGGCGCCAATCCTTCTTGCAGAAGGGTGCAACGAAGATGGCCCGGGGAAAGTTCCCGAACAGGAAAATGAACCCTGCTCGGCGGATCCGATGCGCGTCCGATCCCGGATGATCGGGCCTGAGGGCTCACACCACAGGCGGCGGACCGAGGCCTCCGCACGCGCGCAGGCCCCTGAAGAAGAGCGTGCCGGCGACGATCGCGGTGGGGATGAGGAAGAGGTTCAGCACCGGCACCCAGAGGATCACGTAGAGCGCGGCGCCGAAGCCCAATGAAGCGATGGGCCTCGAGAGCACCGCGCGGCGCACGTCTCCGAACGGATAGAGGTGCCTCGCCATGGGCGCATCGAGGTACTCGACCGAGAGCCACATCATCGTCCACAGCACGCTGGCCACCGTCCACACCGCGCTGCCGACGACGGGGATGAGGTTCAACAGCAAGAGCGCCGCGTGACCGGCGAGCAGTGAGACGATCCGGACGGCGGTGTGCCAGAGCGAGACCCAGGTGCCTCGGGCTACGCCCTTCACGGTGAAGCCCTGCGCGCGGAAGTCGCCGAGCGTCTCCTCCGTGGCCTCGCCGATCGGATCCTGAAGTGGCGCGAGGAGCAGCAGCGGCACCGTGTTCAGGCCCACCAGCACGATCACCACGAAGGTCACCGCAACGAGCAGCCAGAAGAGCGCGCCGCCGTACCAGGTCTCCGGCGTGAAGACGAAGCGGCGCACGAGGTCGTCCGTCCAGCCCGCGGCGAAGACCACGAGGCCCACCAGCGCGAAGAAGGTGACGACCGCGGCGATGGAGGAGAGGAGAAAGAGCTTGCCGGTGCGGAAGACCAGCGAGATCGCCCGGAAGGGAAGCGACAGGCCGACGAAGAAGTCGCCGGGGCGGCTCGTGGGACCGAAGAGGGGGATCGCGCTCATGTCGCTCCGTCGTTTTGCTGCCGGACCCTTTGAAAAAGGGGCATACGCGGGGGCCGTCGCTATATTGCCCAGACCTTCTCCGGCACCATCCCATGTCACTCGACCTCGAGGCCGACCAGAGTCCGCTGACCCGCCCGGAGGAGCTTCTCCGGTATTTCGCCGAGGGGGAGCGCCCTCGCGAACGGCACCTCGTCGGGCTCGAGCACGAGAAGTTCGTGTACCCGCAGGGCGGCCACCGGGCGATCGCGTACATCGGGCCGCAAGGCATCGGCGCGCTGCTCGACCGTATTGAAGGTGTCGGCGTGGGCTACCGCGCTCACCGCGAGTATGACGACGGGCCGGCCATCGCGCTGATCAAGGACAGGGCGACGGTGTCGCTGGAGCCGGGCGGACAGCTCGAGCTGTCGGGGACGCCGTTCCGCACCGCGCGCGAGTGCCACGCGGAGAACCTCGCGCACCTGGAGGACGTGCGCCGTGCGTGCGAGCCGCTGGGCCTTCGGCCGGTGGCGTTGGGCTACCGCCCGTTCGACGTGCGCGACCAGATGCCGTGGATGCCGAAGATGCGGTACGGCAGCATGCGGCTGTCGCTGCCGAAGCGCGGGAACCTCGCGCTGAACATGATGCTGATGACGGCGACCGGGCAGGTGAACCTCGACTGGGCGGACGAGGCGGACTGCGCGCGCAAGGTCACCGCTTCCGCGAGGCTCGCGCCGCTGCTGGTGGCGCTCTACGCGAACAGCCCGCTGGTGGAAGGGAAGCCTTCCGGTTTCCTCTCGTACCGGTCGCACGTGTGGACGGACGTCGATCCCACGCGCTGCGGCTTCATCCCGTCGATGCTGGACGGCTCGTTCTCCTACCGGTCCTACGCGGAGTGGGCGCTGGACGCGCCGCTGCTCTTCCTCCGCCGCGGCGGCCGCTACCTGCGCCCGGAGCTGACCTTCCGGCAGCTGATGCAGCAGGGCTGGGACGGCAAGCCGCCGAACCTCGGCGACTGGGTGGACCACCTCTCCACGCTCTTTCCGGAGGTCCGGATCAAGAAGGTGATGGAGGTGCGCTCCGCGGACGGCGTCAACGCGGCGCTGACCGGGGCCCTGCCGGCGCTGTGGCGCGGGCTGCTCTACGACGAGTCGGCGCTGACCGACGCGCTGACGCTGCTGCCCCCCATGACGTTCGCCGAGCACGCGGAGTTGATGGCGGTGGCGCGGCGCGACGGACTGCGCGGGCAGTGGCGGAACGTGCGGGTGGGCGAGATGGCGAAGCAGATGGTGCTGCTCGCGCGCGAGGGCCTGAAGCGACTGGGGGGCGACGACGCGTCGCTGCTCGATCCGCTGGAGGAGCTCGCGCGGTCGGGCAAGACGCTCGCCGAACGGGTGCTCGAAGACTTCGCCGCGGATCCGGATCCGGCGCGGCTGCTCGAACGCAACGCGCTGTAGGCGCCTTGGCGTCTCTGGGCGCCGTCGTGTCCAGCCCGAGACAGTTCGGCGGCCTCCCGTACCGGCGTGCAACGTCGGCCCGCGGACGGCGCGGGGCACATGGGGCGGGGATGGGACGCGTCTCCGTGGCATGGTCTCCCGCAGATCATGAGTCGCACCAGCGCCCTCGCCGAGTCTTCGGAGTCGCGCGTTTCTCCCTCTCCGGTACCCGCCGCGGCAGACGACCCCGCGATCCTCTCCTTGTGCGAGGCGCTCGCCTGGCGTGCCGTGCCGAGGGACGCGGACTGGTGTCTGGTCGATGTGCTCGGAGACCCGTCGCGCGGGATCGCGTCGCGAAGGCTGGCGGTGGCCCACGCCGTCGAGGAGGACGCGGTGGTGGCGCGCGCGCTGCTCCGCTTCCCCTTCATCTGCGCGCCGGACTCGGAAGGCCGGATCAGCGCCTGCAGCACCGACGCGCTGGTGGCCGAGGCGGGCGGCGGCGAGCGGGCGGAGGTCCTCCGGGCGCTGGGGACGGGGACCGCCTGGCGGGCGCCGGTGCTCTCGGGGACGGGCGCCGCGCTGGGACTGTTCACGCTGGTGTGCCGCGCGGGGCGCGACGCGGCGGGGGCGGCAGAGACGGCGCAGCGG
>JAFAFL010000126.1 GCA_023423535.1 Pseudomonadota bacterium | reverse complement strand
TCCCGCTTGTGTACGTCGATGCCAAGATGGTCCATGGCTGGCCTCCACTGCGGCGATGACCGCGTTCGTTCGTGGGGCTCTGGCTACCACGCTCGTGGCGGCCAGCCGCTTCATCCCATCTCACTGCAGAGCTCACTGCAGAGCTGCGCGCGCGTCTGCAGCGCCGACCTCGTCGGTGCCGCCGGCATGGCTTCCACGGTGAGGGGGGAGCCGTTGCCGCCCGAGCCGCTCGGGCAAGAGGATGCTCCCCACCCCCAGCCCCACCTGCGCGAGCTGCTGTCTCGAGATGAGGTTCACCGCATGTCGCGCCGTGATGTGGCCCACCTCGTGCCCGAGCACCGCCACCAGCTCCGCCTCCGAGTTCATGTGCGTGAGCAGCCCGCGCGTCACGAACACAGGTCCCCCCGGCAGCGCGAACGCGTTGATCGACGCGTCGTCCACCACCTCGAAGGACCACGGCAGCTCGGGCCGCTGCGAGCGCTTCGCAATCGCCATCCCCAGCCCCGACACGTACTGCTGCAGCGCCGGGTCGTCGTAGAGCCCCAGCGCGGCCACGCTCTCCGCCCGCGCCTGCTGTCCGAGCTCCACCTCCTGCGACTCGCTGATCAGCGCGAGCTGCCGCTTCCCCGTCACCGGGTTCTTCGCGCAGCCGGCCGCGGAGGCCGCACCGAGCGCCAGCAGGGGGAGGAGGACGAGAGGGAGGGAGGTGCGCATGGCCGCCATCCTCCACATGACCTCATGCAGGGTCAGCGGCCGCGACGCCGGTACGTCGAGAGGTGTACGGAGGTTCGCCCGGGTCGCCCTGGGCCTCACCACAGAAAATCTCCACACGGGGCCCTGGTGCACCCCCGCCCCGGTTGCTTGCGACCCGCGTGGCTCGCGCTACCCCCCCGCCTCCGCGCCCGTCCGGGGCACCGCCCCTGTCGCGGCCAGAGGGAGAGAGCCTCCAGGGAGGGCCATCTCTGCATCCGTCCGAGAGCCGAAGGCATGCATCGAATCGACCGGCACGCTGCTTGCTGATTCGGCGACTCGCGCCGGTGCGGCGCAGTCGTGGACAGGGGTCGGGGGGCGGGTCGCCGCCACCATGCCCCTGTCGCGCTGCGGGGGCCGGTCTGCGTGAGGGGGGATCAGGATTGGGCGCATCGGATCGCAGGGCGTGCCTCACCGCGCAGGAACCTCACCCGGGCTGACCTCCGTGCAGGTCATCCCAAGCTGTGGAGCGTCAACGAATGGCCGGAGCAATCAAGAAGATGCTGGACCAGATCATCGCCGTGCGGAGCCGGGGGGACCCGACGTTCGCGATGGGCACCACCACCAAGCTCATCCTCAAGGGGCTCGACCCCGCGAGGTTCACCGCAGACTCGCCGGATGACCCGGCCATCATCGCCAAGGTCCGCCAGGCCGCCGCCGACCTGGGCATCACGCTCAACTGAGGAACACCCCATGACCATCCGCACCGCATTCACCCAGCACTCCGACGTCGGGGCCGCCGTCGAAGACCTGCGCGCCCAGCTCGCGGGCACCTCCCCTCGCCTCATCCTCTACTTCGCCTCCAGCCGCTACGACGTCGCTGCGCTCGCCGCCGCGATGGAGGCCGGCTTCGCTCCGGCCATCGTCCTGGGCTGCACCACGGCCGGAGAGCAGGTCACCGGCCGCATGCTCGAGGGCGCCGTGGTGGCCATGGCGCTTCCCGCGGAGGTGGTCTCCGACGTCTGCGTCCAGGTGCTGTCGGGGCTGCGCGACGACGAGGCCCCCGTGTCGCAAGCCATCGCCGGCTTCGAGCGTCACTTCGGGCGGCCCATGCGTGAGCTCGACCCGAGCCGGTACGTGGGCCTGGTGCTCATCGACGGCCTCTCCGGGAGCGAGGAGCGGGTGATGGACGGCCTGGGCAACCTCGCGGACATCCTGTTCGTGGGAGGCGGGGCGGGTGACGACCTGGGCTTCCGGGCCACCCACGTCTTCGCGGGGGGCAAGGCCCTGAGCGACGCCGCGGTCCTGGCGGTGCTGCGCGTGGAGCGCGGTTACGAGGTGCTCAAGACCCAGAGCTTCACGGCCCAGGAGCGCAAGCTCACCGTGACGCGCGCCCGGCCCGGGACGCGCGAGGTGGTGGAGTTCGACGGCAAGCCCGCTGCCACGGCCTATGCCGAGGCCATGGGCGTGCCGCTGGCCGACCTGGAGAAGGCGTGGAACGCGCACCCCCTGGGGCTCATGGTGGGCGCCGAGCCCTTCGTCCGCTCGCCCCAGCGCGTGCTGCCGGACGGCTCCATCCGGTTCTACTGCGCCATGAGCGAGGGCATGGAGCTCTCGCTGCTGAGCGGCACGGACATCGTCCGCGACACGCGCGCGGCGCTGGACGCCCGCCTGCAGGCCGGCAGCGCCTCCGCGCTCGTGAGCTTCAACTGCATCCTGCGGCGGCTGGAGCTGGACGCGAAGGACCAGAGCGCGGCCTACGGGCAGCTCTTCTCGAGCGTCCCGACGGTGGGCTTCGCCACGTACGGCGAGGAGTACTACGGCCACATCAACCAGACGGCCACCATGCTGCTGCTGCGGTAGGGCGGCCCGCGCTTGATGTGCGTCGCGGAGAGCCTCAGCCCGAACTCGATGTCCTCACGTCGCGGAAGGACTCCTCGATGGTGAAGCGACGCGCGTAGAGGTTGACCACCTGGGCAATCGCTTCGATCAGATCGAGTTGAAGGGGCTGGTCGAACGAACGAGGGGATCACTCAGCGCCAGCTATGCGGCCTCTCGCCTCCTCCGCCCGCGCGCCCCCATCCCCAGCGCCACGAACGCGAACATCACCGCCAGCATCCCGCCCCCCGGGCTCGACGCGCTGCAGCCGCAGCCGGTCTCCTCCTCGCCGCCGATGGTGAAGGACTCGACCAGGCCGTACGAGGTGCCGGCCGAGGTCTGGACGATGGGGCAGTAGTAGTACGTGCCCGGCTTCAGCCCCTGCAGGGTCTCGGTGAAGGCCTGCTCGTCGTGGCCGTCGCCGAGGTCCTGTCCGAGGAGCGGGACCTGCGTGCCGAAGGTGTAGTTGCACACCATCGGGTTCTGGGAGTCGTAGCGGAACCACGCGAGCGCCTGCAGTCCCTGCCCGTTGCCCAGCGCGTGGAACTGCACGCTGCCGTCCGCCGCCACCTGCGCGGGCCGGGTCCTCGCGGTGGGGACCTCGGTGCCGGTCTCGAAGGTGAAAAGCTCACCCATCCCGCCGCCGCCGAGGTTCCCCGCCAGCGCGCAGTAGTAGTAGGTCCGCGCGGGCTTGAGGCCCTCGAGCGCCGCGCCGAAGTCCACCTCCCCCACGCCGCTGCCGAGCGGGAAGCCGTCCTCGGGCACCTTGGTCCCGAACGCGTCGTTGCACGTCACCGGGTCCACCGTGTCGTAGCGGAACCAGCCCCGGGCCTCGGTGCGGTTGGGGTTGGCCCAGCCGTGGATGGTCGCCGCGCGGGTGCCCACCTCGGTCGCCTCTGCGGTGGTCACGGTGGGCGGCCGCGCCATCGGCTGGAAGGCGACCACGCTGCCGAAGGACGTGCCCACCCCGTTCTGCGCGATGGCGCAGTAGTAGTAGGTCGCGCCCGGCTGCAGGTCGTTGAGGGTCTGGCTGAACGCCTGCGCCGTCGTCCCCGCGCCCAGGGAGGTCCCGCCCACCGCGGGCACCCGGGTGCCGAAGGCGTCGTTGCAGCTCGAGGGCTCGGTGATGGAGACCCGGAACCAGCCAGCGCGCCTGGGACGCGGCGAAGGTGGCGGACTTCTACGGAACGAAGCTCGACCCGCGGAAGGTGGACCTCACGCGCTCCGAGCCCCGGATGCTCGTGGAGATCGCCGAGCGGATGCGCGGCGGGTGCCTCGTGCTGGCGCTGGTGGGGACGGGTCAGGAGATCCACAGCGGTGAGGAGGGCGGGATGCGGCAGTGGGCGGAGGCGGTGCGCGGACGCGGTTGGCACGTCTCCGGGCCGCCGGCACTGCGCGAACTCTTCATGCGCGAGGCAGGCGGGTCCTTCAACGAGGAGCGGCGTCTCGACCTCGACGTGACGCTGCGGGCACACGCCGCCGAGAGCCTTCACCATTGGGTGGCGGCGGTGATGAAGGGCGAGGCCACGGAGGCCGCGCCGCTCGCCGGAGCGCTCCGCAGCGCGGGCTTTCCCATCTACGTCACCCGGGACCTCGGGGCCGCGAAGGCCTACGCGCGCTCGCGCTTTGCCGGTGAGCGACTGCGCCGCTACGGACTGCTCGCGTCGTCGAAGGCGGACCGGTTCCTCCTCAAATGGGGGATCGACTGCGGCTTCCAGGCGACGAAGCAGCTGAAGATCGGCCCCTGGTTCAACGCCGAGCCGGACCATCCGCTCTCCTGCTGCCAGCTCGCCACGACCGCGACGGAGTTCCAGTCGCAGGGCCTCGAGCTCAACCTCCCCATCGTCTGCTGGGGCGACGACCTCCGCCGCGAATCGCCCCGGTGGAAGCTGCGCCCCGGCGGCCGGCCGAGCCCGCTCATCCGCGATCCCTTCCAGCTCCGCGTGAACGCCTACCGCGTACTCCTCACCCGAGGGCGTGAAGGACTCGTGCTCTTCGTGCCGGACGAACGGGTCCTCGACGAGACCTTCTCCTTTCTCGTCGAGGCCGGCGCACTCGACGCGCGCGGCGAACGCACCCACGCGGTCGCCTGACGGGCTCCGGCGGACGGTTAACGGGCTTCGGCGGACGTCTAACGGGCTTCGGCGGACGTCTAACGGGCTCCGGCGGACGTCTAACGGACTCCGGCGGACGCCTAACGGACTCCGGCGGGCGCCTAACGGGCTCCGACGGGCATCTAACGGGCTTCGGCGGGCGTCTAACGGGCTCCGGCGGCCGTCTAACGGACTTCGGCGGACGCCTAACGGGCTTCGGCGGGCGTCCACGGGCTCTCTCCGAGCCCGAACGGACGGGTGCGCGCGGCGCGGGAAGAGTAGGCGCGGCGCTCACGCGACCTGCGTCCAGCTGGGGCCCAGCGCGCCGGATCACAACTCTCCAGCGCGGCCGGAATGACGGCCGTCCCCCGTTCGAAGCGGAAGCGGAAGCGGAAGTTGGAGGTCCCCCATGTCGGTGTGTGTTGGTCGGCGGCGGCTGCCAGGAGGGCAGCGTCTGGTTCATCCGTTCCTCGTGCCTGCGTTCGCGGCGCTCCTCATCGCGGGGTGCCAGTGCAGTGACGAAATTGGCGCGGAGGGCACTGGCGATCCAATGCCTGGTCCGTCGGAGGAGAACGTCCCACCCACGGTCACCGAAGGGTTGACCGGAAACGCAGAGGGTCTTCTCCGCGGCGACGACGGCACCGACGGTCCCGAAGGCTTCATCCCTCCGCCGGAGGGCATCGACCTCCAGCTCGAGTGCGCGGACGCGGATCGCGACGGCTACGGGGTGGGGAAGGACTGCCTCGGGCTCGACTGCGACGACGCGGACCCGGCGATCCGGATGAGCGCGTCCACAGCCTGCTACACCGGCCCCTCCGCGCACGAAGGCGTGGGCGTATGCACCTCGGGCATCCGGCACTGCGTGTTCGGGCGTTGGCTCGAGGAGTGCGTGGGCGAGGTCCACCCGTCGGTCGAGCTCTGCGACGGCCGGGACAACAACTGCAACGGCGCACTGGACGAGACGGTCGTGCGCTTCTCGCAGAGCGGCGAGCAGCAGCCCTTCGAGCTCGTGTACCGGCCGGTGGACGTGGTCTTCGTCGTGGACAACTCGGGCTCGATGTCCGAGGAGATCGCGTCGATCGAGCGCAACATCGACGACCACTTCGCGCGGCTCATCGGCGGCAGCGGGCTCGACTACCGCGTCATCCTCCTCTCGCGTCACGGCGCGAAGGCGAGCACGGGCGGCTGGCCGATCTGCGTGGGCGCGCCCCTCAGCGGCAACGACTGCACCCAGCCGGCGGCGTGTCCGGTGAACGGGCCGCGCTTCTTCCACTACAGCGCGGACATCGGCAGCCTCTCGTCGCTGGCGCAGGTCCTCTCCACCTTCAGCGCGGCGGACGGCTGTGGACTTGCGCCCGGCGGCTGGTCTCAGTGGCTCCGCGCCGACGCACTGAAGGTCTTCATCGAGATCACCGACCACGGACCGAACAGCGGCGGCGGCACCAACGGCATGACCGCGCAGCAGTTCGAAACCGCGCTGCTCTCGCTGCCCGGCGGCCACTTCGGCACCGCGAGCAACCGGAACTACGTCTTCCACACCATCGCCGGCCTCCGCGAGAACACGCCGAGCGACGCGCCGTGGCTCGCGACCGACCCGCTCGTCTCGCAGCTGTGCACGGGCAACGGCGGCAAGGTGAACAGCGCGGGCACCGAGTACCAGCGGCTGAGCCGGTGGACCGGCGGCCTGCGCTTCCCGGTCTGCGAGTACCAGAGCTTCGACGCGGTCTTTCAGACGGTGGCGGCCGGCGTCATCGAGCGCTCGCAGATGTCCTGCGCGTTCAAGGCGCCCGCACCGCCGCCCGGCAGCGGCCTCGCGAGCGCCTCGCTGGAGTTCATCCCCACCAACGGCGGCGCCACGCTCGCGCTGCCACAGGTCGCGGACGAGGCGGCCTGCGCGAACGCGAGCGGCTCGGATGCGTTCTACGTGATGGGAGACGGCATCCACCTCTGCCCCGGCGCGTGCGAGCGCTGGCGCGAGGATCCCTCCGCGCTGCTCGACGTGCTCTACGCCTGCGGCATCCCTCGCGGGCCGTAGCGGGAGCGGAGTCGCGTCAGCGCACCACGCCCACGTACACGTAGGCGGTCCCGAACGTGAGCGGGTGCGCGGCGCGGCTCTGGTAGGCGCCGGTCTCGTCCATCATCGCGAGGAACTTCTCTCCCGCGGGGAAGGCGGCGGCGGTGCGCGGGAGGTACTCGTAGGCCGCGCGGTTGCCGGTGATGAGCGAGCCGATCGCCGGCATGATCGTCTTGCTGTAGAAGCGGAACAGCGCGCCGAACAGGCCCTCCGGCTGACCGAACTCGACGACGACCACGCGGCCGCCCGGCTTCGTCACCCGCGCCAGCTCCTTCAGGCACTTCACCGGATCGTCCACGTTGCGGATGCCGAAGGAGATCGACGACACGTCGAAGGTGTCCTTCGCGTAGGGGAGCGAGAGCACGTCGGCGACCTCGAACTCCACCTGCAGCCCTTCGCGCGCGGCCTTCTGCGGTGCGCTCTGCAGCATCTCGGCGCAGAAGTCGGTGCCCATCACCCGGCCGCTCGGGCCGACCTTCCGCTTGAACGCGAGCGCGAGGTCGCCGGTGCCGGTGGCGCAGTCGAGCACGTGCTGCCCCGGCGCCGCGCCGCTCAAGCGGACCGCGGTGCGCCGCCAGAGGCGATGCACGCCGAAGGAGAGGACCTCGTTGGTGACGTCGTATCGCCGCGCGATCGACGAGAACATCTGCTGGACTTCGGCGCTCATGAGTTCGCTCCCAGGGCGGTGGGCCGGCGCTGTGCCGGCTTCCACAGGCCGCGGTTGACTGCGTGGAGAACGGGGGTGAGGCGGGCCATCAGCTCGCCGAAGAGAGAGGGGGTGAGCGCCTGCGCGCCGTCGCACAGGGCCTGCTCCGGACGCGGGTGCACCTCGACGAGCAGCCCGTCCGCGCCCGCCGCCGCCGCCGCCAGGGTCAGCGGGATGACGAGCTCCCGGACTCCCGCCGCGTGCGAGGGATCGACGATCACCGGCAGGTGCGAGCGCTGCTTCACCACCGCCACCGCGCCGAGATCGAGCGTGTTCCGCGTGGCGGTCTCGAAGGTGCGGATGCCGCGCTCACAGAGGATGACGTCGCCGTTGCCGCCGTCGAGCAGGTACTCCGCGGCGAGCAGCCACTCCTCCACCGTCGCCGACAGCCCGCGCTTGAGGAGCACCGGGCGCTGCACCTTCGAGAGCGCGCGCAGCAGCGAGAAGTTCTGCATGTTCCGCGCGCCGACCTGCAGCACGTCCACGTACTCGAGCATGGCGGGGATCTGCGAGGCGTCCATCACCTCGGCCACGACGCCCATCCCGTGCTTGCGGCCCGCCTCGGCGAGGACGCGCAGGCCCGGCTCACCCATCCCCTGGAACGCATAGGGCGAGGTGCGCGGCTTGTACGCGCCGCCCCTCAAGAGGTGCGCGCCGTGTTCGGCGACGGCGGCGGCGGCGCTCTCCGTCTGCTCCTGTCCTTCGACGGCGCAGGGACCGGCGATGACGACGAAGCCCGGCCCCCCGAACTCGAGCTCTCCGACCCGCACGATCGTGCGTTCGGGACGAGCTCCCTGGAGGGCCAGCCTGGGGCCCTGGTGCGACGTGCGCTGCATGTGGGATGTCTCCCTGTTCACGAAGTTCAAGTTGTCTTGAACTCCTTGATGCATATAAACCCGGCGCCTCGTAGAAGACAACGCGGAGATCGCGTCCATGTCCCCGGTCGACACGACACAAGCCGCGCACGCCGGCGCAGCAGAAGAGTGGGTGGGCCTCGCCCGGCCGGTGGACGGCGCCTGCGCGCAGGCGGACACCAGCGGCTGGGACGAGCTCTCCATCCATTGGGAGCTGCCGTCGGAGGGCGAGAGCTTTGCCGGCTTCGGCGTGGCGGCGGAGCGCTTCAGCGTGCGGACCGCCAACGCGCTGCGCGAGGCCGAGGCCTGTGCCCGGTCTCTCACCTGGCTGGGCGATGCGCCGGACGTCCCCGGTCCCTGGTGGGGCGGCGTCGCTTTCGATCCGGCGCGGCCCGGAGAGGAGCGCTGGGCGGACTTCGGCAGCGCGCGGTGGATCCTCCCGGAAGCGGGCGTTGCCACGCGCAGCGGCCGGACCTTCCTCGTCGCCTTTGCCTCCCGGAGCGCGGCCGTGGACGTGCGCGCGCTGCTCACACAGCGGCTCGACGCGCTGGAGAAGAGGCTCTCGCAGACCGCGCCGGCGGAGGTGCTCTTCGCGGATGCGCCCGCGCCCATGTCCAGTGGCTCGGCGCCGTCGCCTTCGTGGCGCTCGCTGATGGCGGAGGCGCTCTCGGTCATCGGCAGCGGGAAGCTGACGAAGGTGGTGCTCGCGCGGCCGCTCGACGTGTCGCTGCCGCGTCGCTTCACGCCCGGCCCGGTGCTGGACGCGCTGAGAAGGAGGCAGCCGCGGTGCGCGGTGTTCCTCGTGCGCGCGCCGAATGGGACCGCGTTCCTCGGCGCCACGCCGGAGACGCTGTTGCGGGTGCGCGAGGGCTGGCTGCAGACGGAGGCGCTCGCCGCCACGCTGCCGCGGGACGCCACGCTGGAGCAGGCGACGGACAAGGAGTGGCGCGAGCACTATTCGGTGGTGGATGCCATCCGCGCCGCGCTGCACGGGAGGGTGCTCTCGCTGCGCGTGGACGAGGCGCCGTCGCTGGTGCGGCTGGCGAGGCTCTCGCACCTGCGCACCGGCATCGAGGCCACGCTGACGCCGGACGCGTCACTGGCGGAGCTCGCGCTGGCGCTGCACCCCACGCCGGCCGTGGCGGGTGAGCCCCGGCCCGCCGCGCGCGAGTTCCACCGCGCGCGCGGAGGCTTCGACCGCGGCTGGTACGCGGGG
>JAFAFL010000123.1 GCA_023423535.1 Pseudomonadota bacterium | reverse complement strand
GGTGATGTGTATAAGAGCCCGGGGCTGGGGGGGCGCGGGCGCGACGAACTGCACCGGCGAGGTGGGACGCGGCGGCACCGGTGGCGGAGGTGGTGCGGGAGGCCGCGGCGGTCACGGTGGCGGCGGCGCCGGCGGGCCGTCGTATGCGGTCTATCGCGTGGGCACGACGACGCCGGTCACCGGCAACTTCCTCAGCCCTGGTGCAGGTGGCACGGGTGGCTCTTCGCCGGGAACGCCGGGCGCGACGGGGCCCTCAGGCGCGGTGTTCTAGGAGGGCGGAGAGGATCTGCTCGGCGCGCGTCCACAAGAGTGCGCCGCCCTCCTCCTCGAGCAGGAAGCGGCGCGCGTTCGGAAGGCGGGAAGCGAGCGTTGCGCCGAAGTCCGGCGAGTGCACCGGGCTCGTGTCGCGCGCGCCGTACCAGAGATCCACCGGCACGCTCACCGCCTCGACCGCGAACGGCCAGGGTGAGATCGCGTTCACCAGATCGCGGGCGTAGGCGTGAGCACCGTGCGCAAACCCCTCGTCGAGTGCACGCAGAAACGCGGTGCGGAAGGGCTCGCTGACGTAGAGCGCCCGGTCGCACGCCGCGCTCGTGGAGACGATGAGGTCCCACAACCCGTCGCGCGTCGCCATGCCGGAGAAGTGCCGCTCGAAGCCAGCGGGGTCGCGCAGCACCGCGTCCACCATGCCCGCCACGTCCGGATGCAGCCGCGGCCGCACGAGCGGATGGGAGAGCTCGTCCTGGCCGGAGACGATCGCCACCGCGCAGACGTGACCTGCCGAGGCGAGCGAGACCGCGAACGGCGCACCTTGCGAGAAGCCCACCGCCACCGCATCCGGGGAGCCGAGCACCGGGCCCACGTCTTCGGCAAAGGTCCCGAGCGTCTTCTCCTCGTGCGGATCCGAACCGCCGAGCCCGGGACGGTCGATGCCCAGCAGCCGCAGTCCCAGTCGCGCCAACAGCTCCGAAGAGGCGAAGCCGAGAGAACCGCTCGTGGCGGCGCCGGTGCAGAAGAGGACGGGGCGACCCCTTTCCGGTCCCCACTCGCTCACGTGGAGCGCGCGGCCGTCGCGCAGGCGCAACGTTCGTTCGCGAAGGGGCGGCTCGACTCTCACCGCGATCGCTGCGTTCGATGCGTTCACGGAAGGAGGAAGGCCTTCATCACCGCCATGTGCTGCATGCTCGGCGCGCCGCTGTCGCTGGCGAGGATCGGGGCGACCTCCGAGAGCGGGGTGTAGACGCGGCTGTCGAACACGAGCCCGTTGGGGAAGGTGCGCGAGCCGATCACCAGCGGCACCTCCTTCGGCGCGAGATCCGGATCGGCGAGCACCCAGTCGTAGGGCTTCGACCGCGAGGCGTTGGTGCCTCCGTTGCCGTTGCCGTCCACCGGCCACGGCGACTGCGAGTTCGAGGTCACCACCACCTGCGAGAGCCGCGTGATGCAGGCCTCGGTGCGGTTGTCGGTGTTGAGGTCTCCGCCGACGACGAGCAGGTCCGCCTGCGGCACGTGCGTGTTGATGTAGTTCACCAGCGCGATGGCCTCGGAGTTGCGCACCGAGGCGGACGCGGTCAGCAGGTGCAGGCTCACCGCCCACAGATCCACCGGCCCCGGCACGTCGATGCGCGCCCAGACGAACTCGCGGTTGCTCACCTGCGGATCGTCCCAGACCCCGTGCGCGAGGATCGGATAGCGGCTGATGACGCCGTTGGGGATCTGCGCGCCGCTCTCGCGGAAGAAGAAGAACTCCGGCCCGAACGCGGTGTCCACGAAGTGGCGCAGGTCCGCTGCGCTGTTGCTGCCGTAGTTGAACTCCTGGATGAGCACGATGTCCGGCTTGAGCCCCTGGAAGATCCGCAGGCCGTGACCGGGCGTGTACGACTGCATGTTCCCGCTGGTGATGTTGGCCGCCATCACGCGCACCACCGCCGGCGCGTCCGGCAGCAGCTCGATGAGCCAGCCCTGCTGCTCCGGCGTGGCGTCGAACTCGGTGCCGTCCGGCGAGACCGCGCGGACCTCGAACCAGTGCGTGCCCTCCGCGAGGTTCGTGTACGTGATCGGCGAGTCGCACGGCGTCCAGTCCGCGTGGTCGAGGCTGCACTCGAAGAGGTGGCGCGGATCGTTCGCGGTGAAGGTGAACGTCGCCTCCACCTCGTCCACAGTGCCCGAGGGCCCGCTGAGCAACGTCGTCTCGGGGAAGGGCCACTGCGGACCTGCGTCCTGGGTGCCACCGTCGATGCCCGCATCGTCGGAGGGGCCGCCATCCCAGCCACCGTCGATGCCCGCGTCTTCTTCGAAGCGGCCTCCGTCGGTGCCCGCGTCCTCCGGATCTCCGCCACCATCGAGAGGCTCGCCCGCGTCCTCCGGATCTCCGCCACCGTCGAGGGTCTCGCCGGCGTCCTCAGCGTCGCTACCGCCGTCGTCGTGGTGGACGAAGCCCGCGTCGGGCGCGTCGCCGACTCCCGCGTCCGTCCGCCCATCCCCCACCCCGCCCGGCCCACACGCCACCACCAGCGCGAGCCACGTCGCGAGGGCACCGCTTCGCAGGAGGAATGACAGGCGGGGGCTCGAACGGAAGAACGGCATGATTCGCCGAGCCTACGACGAACTCCTTCCCGCGCGGCCCGAGTTCAAACCCGCCCGCGTGTGGGGCGAGTGGGCAGGCGAGAAAATGCAAGCGCAGACGACCTTCCCCTCCGGGATCTTCCAAAAACTGGATTCCCTGACTCGTTCCCCTCTCTCGCGGCCCTGACACTTTCCCCGTTCCGCGTGCTGCACTGGGAAGCTTGATTTATCGGCCTGCCCGCGTGAAGTTCACGACACTTCCGGGGGCAGCAGCGATGAACTTCATCCGTGAGGCTGGAACGGGACGGGGACGGAGCTTCCGCCGGTACCGCCGAATGCCTTCGCCAGCGCTCGCTCGCTCGGCTGCTGCCCTGGGGAGAAGTGCCCCAGCAGCGCCGAAGAGTGGACAGGCAGGCACGAGAGCGATTGGACTCCGGCGTCCACTGTTCGACCATGGGCGCATGGCCAAGGCACATCGCGCACCGATGGACTCGTACTCGCCGCACCTTGCCGTCAGCGAACATGCGGTGCAGCGCTTCCGCGAACGCGCGCGCGACTTCCTCGAGGAGGGCGGACACCTCTCGGACGCGGCCGTCTCCTTCCAGCTCGACTTCGCCATCTGGGACGCGATGGAGGACGAGCAGAAGACGTACGACATCCTCGATTCGAACCAGGCCTCGAAGCTCGTGCACCTCGAGAACGAGAAGTGGGGCTCGCTCTGGGCGCTGGTGCGCGAGAACAAGAACCCGCGCTACCCCCAGCGCTGGGCGGTCATCACCTGCCTCACCGACTGGCAGATGACCCAGAACGCGCTCGATGGACGCTACGCCGGCAACGTCCCGCGCCTGCCGCAGTTCGCACGTCACTTCGAGGCCGCCGCACGTCCGAGGCTCGTCACGCCCGCGGTGCCTGCGTCCGCCGTCGCCGCCGCTTCGGCAGCCACGTCGGGGGCCGCTTCGGGGACGAAGAGCCCGACCGCGCTGTCCGCCCCGCTGCCGGACGCCGCGCAGGCCGCCACCGCTCAGGCGCACGCTCCTGCTCAGACTGCGGAGACCTCTTCGGGCGCCACCGCCACTGCGGGCACTGCGGGCGCGCCGGACATGATCACCGCCGCGGTGGCCGCGCTCGCTCACGCCGCGCCTGCTTCGACTCCAGCATCGGCGTCGGCTCCTCCGGTGCAGACGTCTGCGGAGGCGGCCGCACCCCAGGCGCATCCGGACGACCGCCGCCTCCTCGCGTGGCGGGATCCGGTCAGCGGCGTGCGTCACTTCGAGGAGCTCGCGCGGGCAGAGGTCATTGCGCGGATCGTCGCCATCTGCGCCACCGGCGTGCAGCTCGCGCAAATCGAGGTGTGGCGACCCTCCGCGGTCCGCTTCGACGTCGAGTAGCGGCAGCCGTCCGCCCCATTTGAAAGATTCGTTTGGCGGCGTAGCATCCCGGGTACTTCTTCACCCGGGGGTGTTCATGTCCGCACGTCTGTTGCCGTTGGCCGCCGCGCTCTTCCTGCTCGTGGGCGCGCCGGCTCTCGCCGCGTCGGTCTCCGGCACCGTCCGCAACGAGCAGAACGCACCGCTGCAGAACATGCAGGTGCGCCTGTGGGCGGCGTCCTCGAAAGGCCTGACGGCCGCGCACTCGGTGACGACCGACGCGCAGGGCGCCTTCACCTTCACGCAGATTCCCGCCGGCACCTACAAGCTGAACGCGCGGATGAGCGCGGGCGCTTCCGGCAACTACGGCGACCGCTGGTACGACGTCGCGCCGCCGGTCGCGGATGGCTACGTGTCGGCGGACGCGGACGAGATCGTCCTCGGCGAGCTCGACGTGGCGACGGGCTACGAGCTCACGCTGCAGGTGCTCGGCGGGTTCGACGGCACCGTGCACGCCAACGGGCAGCCGGCGGTGGACGCGCTCATCCGAGGCGAACGCGCGGGCGTGCCGGCGATCCACCACACCGACCTCAGCCGCGCCGCGCCGCACGCGGGCCGCTTCTTCCTGCGCGGCATGGTCCCCGAGACGGACTACCGCTTCATCGTCCACGACCCGAACGGCCAGTGGGAGACCTTCGTCAGCGAGGGCCACACGGTCGCGACCAACGCGAACACGCAGCTGCCCACCTTCAACCTCCAGCCCGCGCCGAGCGATCCGAACGAGCCAAACGACGGGCCGCTCACCGCGGTGGAGGTGGACACCTCGCTCTTCGCGCAGATGCCGCCGCAGCCGTGGCAGCGCAACGACGCGCGCATCGCGCCTCGCAACGCGGGCGACGTGGACTGGTACTGCCTCAACGCCAACGCCGGCGAGCGCTTCATCATCGAGGCGCGCAGCCGGCTCACCACCTCGACCGGTCCGCGCGACAACCCCTTCGTCGATCCGCTCGTCGGCTTCTTCGAGGCGAACACCGGCGCAAAGCTCGCGGAGGACGACGACTCGGGGCCGGGGCTCGGCGCGCAGCTCGACACCGGCGTGCTGCAGGCTGGCCGCTATTGCGTGGCGGTGACGACCTTCGGCGACGCGCAGTTCGTGGGCCAGAACCAGGGCTCGGCGGGCGCGTACGGCGTGACGATCCACATGGGCAACCGGCGTCCGGTGATCTCCGGCACCGTGGCCGCAGCGCCGCTGCCGCAACCGCCGCAGGCCTTCGAGCTCGAGGAGGGCCAGTCCGTCACCTTCGACTTCACCTGGAGCGATCCGGACATGGACGTGCTGATGGCGAGCGCGCAGCTCGTGGACAACGTCGGCGCACCGGTGACCGGCGCGCAGTTCACGCCGGGCGCAGGCGGCGGCTCGTGGTCGTGGAGCGCGGATCAGATCGCGGCGCAGAAGAGCCCCTACGAGCTGCGGGTGCAGGTGCAGGACGCGGAGTTCACCGAGTCCGTCACGGTGGTGATCGCGGTGGACGAGGTGAACCTGCCGCCCTCCACGCCGCTGCACGACTCGCCGGAGAGCGGCACCGTGGTGACGACCGCGACGCCGACCTTCACCGCGCTCAACAGCACCGACCCGGACGGCGACGTGCTGCAGTACCAGTTCGAGGTGTACTACGGCGACGCGACGGATCCGGCGCAGACGCAGCTGGTGATGGAGGGCGCCGGTGGGAGCACGTCCTTCACGCCGAGCGCGTTGCCGGAGAACACGATCGTGCGCTGGCGCGTGCGCGCGTACGACGGCCACGCCGATGCGCCGTACAGCCCGTGGTCGATGCCGTGGACGGTCTTCGTGGACGTGCAGAACGATCCGCCCAGCGCGCCGCAGCTGGTGAAGCCGGCGGAGGCCGAGGTGGTGATGGGCCGCAAGCCCGCGCTTTCGGTGACGAACCCCACCGATCCCGAAGGCGACATGGTGAGCATCGTCTTCCAGGTCGCGTCCGACGTGGCGTTCACGCAGGGGCTGGTGGAGAGCGCGCCGGTGCCGGTGGCGGGTCGCTCGACGAGCACCGGGTGGAGCGTGCCGAACGACCTGCCGTGGGGCTCGCAGTGGTACGCGCGCGCGAGGGCTGTCGACTCGCGCGGCCGCCAGAGCCCGTTCGGAAACGGGAACCGCTTCCGCATCAAGCCCAACGCGCCGCCGTCGGTGCCCGCGTTCGGTGCGCCGTTCGACGTGCAGTGCCAGGGACGCGTGGCGGCGGAGTCGGTGCCGGTGGTGATGGTCGGACCCTCCAACGATCCGGAGCACGAGAGCGTGCAGCTGCAGCTCGTGGTGCTGCCCTGGAGCGACGGCGGTGACGTGGGCACGCCGCTCTTCGAGCACACGCTGGACCAGCCGGTGATCGAGCCGGTCTCGTTCGACGTCTCCGGCATCACCTTCGCGGAGGACTCCCGCTACCGCTTCCGCGCGCGCGCGTTTGATGGGACCGACTACTCGGATTGGAGCGAGTGCGACCTGACGTGGAACCTCCAGTCCGGCGGCGGAGAGAATCCGGGTGGCAATCCCGGCGATGGCGACGGGTCCTCCAAGACCGGCTGCGACTGCTCGAGCGGCGGTGGCTCTCTCGCGCTGTGGGGCGTGGCGCTGCTGGCGGTGCTGATGGGCCGCCGGCGTCAGCTGATGCGCATGCAGGCCGTGCGCGTGGACGCCGCGCGCTGACTGCGGCATGGGAGGGGCGTGAAGCTCTGGGCGATCAGCGACCTGCACGTGGGCCAGCCGGAGAACCTCGCGGGCCTGCGCACCGTTGCTGCCCGCCCGGACGACTGGCTCATCCTCGGCGGTGACATCGGCGACACCGAGAAGGAGCTCGCGGCGGCGATCGAAATCCTCGCGCCGAAGTTCGCGAAGCTTCTCTGGGTGCCGGGCAACCACGAGCTGTGGACGCGGCCGGGCCCGGATCGCATCGGCGGCGTGGAGAAGTACGCGCGGCTGGTGGAGACCTGCCGCAGCGCGGGGGTGATCACGCCGGAGGATCCCTATCCGCTCTTCGAGGGCGAGGGAGGTCCCGCTTACGTCTGTCCCCTCTTCCTCCTCTACGACTACTCGTTCGCGCCGGACGGGATGGGACCGGAGGCGGCGCTGCAGTGGGCGATCGAAGCGAACGTGCTCTGCAGCGACGAGCTGCTCCTCTCGCCCGCGCCCTATTCGTCTCGACAGTCGTGGTGCCGCGCGCGCTGCGAGGCGACTGAGCGGCGGCTGGCGGCCCTTCCGACCGATGCGCCCACGGTGCTGGTGAACCACTTCCCACTGCGGCGCGATCACGCGGTGCTCCCGCTGGTCCCGCGCTTCTCCATCTGGTGCGGCACGCGGCGCACCGAGGACTGGCACCTCCGCTTCCGCGCCCGCGTCGTCGTCTACGGCCACCTCCACATCCGCCAGACGCGGTGGCAGGACGGCGTCCGGTTCGAAGAGGTCTCGCTCGGGTACTCGAGGCAGTGGTCCCGCGGACAGGGCGTGGACGCGTACCTGCGCCGGATCCTGCCGGGGTAGGCACTCGAGCCCGCGCGTTTTCTGCGTCGTCACGCGCGGCCACGCACTTCCTGCGCGCCCGAAGGGAACGCTCGCCCTCCGGACCGGTTGCGAGGCGACTTCGGCCCACCTCCTGCACCGGCCCGCCCGCCCGCGCGGCGGACGCGTCCGGGCACCCGCGGAGGAAGAGCCGAGATGACGAGCACGATGGGGCAGCAGCACGGACGCAGGTCGTGGGCCGAGCCGTGGAAGATCAAGATGGTGGAGCCCATCCGGCTTCCCTCCCGCGAGCAGCGCGCGAAGGCGCTCGAGGAGGCGGGCTGGAACACGTTCCTCCTCAAGTCGGACGACGTGTACATCGACCTGCTCACCGACAGCGGCACCAGCGCAATGAGCGACCGTCAGTGGGCGGGCCTCATGCTCGGCGACGAGGCCTACGCGGGGAGCCGCAACTACTACCGGCTCGAAGCGAACATCCAGCGCTACTTCGGCTACCCCTATCTCGTGCCCACGCACCAGGGACGCGGCGCCGAGCACCTCATCAGCCGCGCGGCGATCAAGCCCGGGCAGGTGGTGCCGGGGAACATGTACTTCACCACCACCCGCGCCCATCAGGAGCTCGCGGGCGGCCGCTTCGAGGACATCGTCGTGGACGAGGCGCACGACCCGGCGAAGGAGGGACCGTTCAAGGGGAACGTGGACGTGGAGCGGCTCGCGGCGCTGATCGAACGCGAGGGTCCGCAGAACGTGGCCTACGTCAGCGTCGCCGCCACGGTGAACATGGCGGGCGGTCAGCCGGTGAGCATGCAGAACGCGCGCGAGGTGAAGGCGCTCTGCGCGGCGAAGGGCGTGCGCGTGTTCCTCGATGCGACGCGGGTGGTGGAGAACGCGTTCTTCATCCAGGAGCGCGAGGCGGGCTACGCGGAGAAGAGCGTGGAGGAGATCGTCCGCGAGTTCTGCGGCCACTTCGACGGCGCGTGGATGAGCGCGAAGAAGGACGGCCTCGTGAACATCGGCGGCTGGGTGGCGGTGAACGACTTCGCGCTCTTCGAGGAGCTGCGGAACCTCGTCGTCCTCTTCGAGGGCCTGCACACCTACGGCGGGCTCGCCGGCCGCGACATGGAGGCGATGGCCATCGGCATCGAGGAGGCGGTGCAGGACGACTACATCCGCGCGCGCATCGGGCAGGTGCGGTACCTCGGCGCGCTGCTCGAGGAGTGGGGCATCCCCATCGTGAAGCCGGTGGGCGGCCACGCGGTGTTCCTCGATGCGAAGGCGTTCTATCCGCACATCCCGCAGGACCAGTACCCGGCGCAGGCGCTCGCGGGGCAGCTCTATCTCGACAGCGGCATCCGAGGCATGGAGCGCGGCGCGGTCAGCGCGGGAAGGGATCCCGAGACCGGTCGCGACCGCCTGCCGAAGCTCGAGCTCGTGCGGCTCACCATCCCCCGGCGCGTGTACACGCAGGCGCACATGGACGTGACCGCCGAGGCGGTGAAGGCCGCGTGGGATCTGCGCGGCGAGGCGCGCGGCCTGAAGATGACCTACGAGCCGAAGTTCCTCCGCTTCTTCCAGGCCCGCTTCGAGCGGCGCTGAGCTTCGCGGCTTCGTTCATGCGCGGGCCGTGCGCTGCCCTGCCCGCGCGAGCTCTTCTGCGAGCAACTCCGCCACGATGCGCACCCGCGGGATGTCCAGCGCCCGCTTCGCGCACACGAGGTGGAGCTGAGAGCGCGCGTGAGGCCCGAGGTCGAGCTTCAGGGGCACCTTCTCCGACGGCCGCTCGAAGCGGTGCCGCACGTCGCCGAGCACCATCGCGCCGAGGCCCGCCTCCATCGCGCGGAAGAGCACGAGGAAGTTGTCGGAGGTGAAGACGGGGCGGAAGCCGGGCACCAGCGACTCGAGCTGCGGGTTCGGCGGCAGGGTGTGGAACGGCGGCGCCCACGCGAGCCAGTCGATGTCCGCGAAGCCGTAGCGGCGGCGCCCGAGCTTCTGCGCGTAGGCCTTCGACACGAACGCGGCGTTCGGGTGATCGAGCGTGGCCACGGTGACGAGATCCTCCGACGGCGCCGCGGCCGAGGGCCGCCAGCGCAGGGCCAGATCCGCCTCACCGCGCGCGAGATCGAGGTAGTGCGTGCTGCACAGCGCCTCCACCCGCAGCTCCGGATGTCGTTCGCGCAGCCAGGCCGCGAAGGGCGCCACGAGGTCGAACGCCACGCCCGGCGCCGCCGCGATGCGCACGGTGCCGGTGGGGACGCCCGCGGTGGAGGGCTCGGCGGCGCGCGCGATCTCTCCTGCCCACTCCGCCATCCGCTTCGCGGCCGGCAGCAGGCGTTCGCCCGCGGAGGTCACCGCCACGCCCGAGACGCTGCGTGCGAAGAGCGGATAGCCCAGCCGGTACTCGAGCTCCGCCAGGCGCCGGCTCACCGTAGGCTGCCCGAGCCCCAGCACCTTCGCCGCCCTGCTGACGCTCCCCGCCTCCGCCACCGCGAGGAACAGCCGCACGTCTTCCCAGGGGATATCCATTCCTGCATGGCTCCATGCGAATTCAGCCAGTTCTGCCGCGTTTTTCGCATGGCTAGAAGGGGCGCACCACACCGCACCACAGGAACCCGCCATGACGATGCGCTGCGCCCTCCCCCTCCTGCTGCTCTCCCTCACCGCCGCCGGTTGCACCGCCACCAGCCACTCGGCAGTGCCGTCGAAGCTCGGGCGCGCCTCCACCACCGAAGCGATGCTGGAGAGCCTGAAGTCGCCGGGCCCGCTGAAGACCGAGACCGTGGCCTCCGCCGACTGGAAGGTGGACCGCGCGGGCCTCATCAACCTCGAGCACGAGCGCGCGCGCGCCGCCGGGCTGACGAAGGGCGACGAGCCCATCCAGCTCTACTTCCACGCCATCCGCCATCCGCGGCACGGGCTCTTCATCATCGATACCGGGGTGGAGCGTGCGCTTCGCGATGCACCGGAAAGGGCGCTGCTCAGCGGCCTGCTGGCGAAGGTGATGAAGCCGGAGACGATGACCATCCGCCAGCCGCTGGGCGAGTTCCTCGAGCGCGAGGCGGCGGGGGGCGAGAGGCTCGCGGGCGTCTTCCTCACCCACCTGCACTTCGATCACATCACCGGCCTGCCCGACGTGCCGCGCGAGGTGCCGGTGTACACGGGCCCTGGCGAGACGAGCGCGCGCAGCCTGCAGCACCTCGTCATCCGCGGGACGACCAACCGCGCGTTCCGGGGCATGGGCCCGGTGCAGGAGTGGCCGTACGCCGAGGTGCCGCCCACGAGCGGAACGAGCGATGCGTTCGACGGCGTGGTCGACGTCTTCGGCGACGGCTCGCTGTGGGCGGTGTGGGTGCCGGGGCACTCGCCGGGGAGCACCGCGTACATCGCTCGCACCGCGGAGGGCCCGGTCCTCTTCAGCGGCGACGCCTGTCACACGCGCTGGGGATGGGACCACGCCGTGGAGCCGGGCACCTTCTCCGACGACGGGCCGCGCAGCGCGGAGAACCTCCGGCGGCTGAAGGCGCTGGTGGCGAGCCATCCGGGGATGCAGGTGCGGCTCGGGCACCAGCCGTGAGCGCGCCGTTCGCCTGGCTGGCAGGCGAGCGCAGCATCACCTTGGGGTGGGCGGTGGGCGCTCAGGGCGATAGGGTCACGCCCCTGATGCCGACGCTCCATCGCTCCCTGTCCGCCGCGGCCTTCGTACTGGTCGCTTCCTTTCAACTCGCCTGCGGGAGCGATCCCGGTCCGGTGAACGAGCAGCCCCTCCCGGGCACCGACGCCGGCACCGAGGTCATTCCGGACGCGGGTACCGAAGACCCCATCGTGCTCGCGCCGCAGCTGGGTACCGGCGAGCTCTCCTCCGTGGAGCTGGTGGAGATCGCCAACTCGACGAACGGCCTGCGCCGCCCGCGGGATCTCGACTTCAACCCGCGCGTGCCGGACCAGCTCTGGATCGTCAACGCGCAGGACGACAGCATGACGATCATCTCCGACGCGTCGAAGCCCACGCGCAAGGTGACCGGCCGTCGCGACGCGGCGTCGAACCACTTCATGCCGGTGCCGTCGTCGATCGCGTTCGGCGCGGACAACACCACCATCGGCAAGCCGGGCACCTTCGGCACCTGCCACGAGTCGCGCAACACCTACGGCGGTCAGGCCCAGCCGAACGACTTCATGGGCCCGGTGCTCTGGTCGTCCGACGACAGCGTGTTCGCGGTCCAGGACCCGTACCACCTCGGGTCGCACCTCGACATGCTGCACGGCAGCCCGAACTGCATGGGCATCGCCCACGAGCGCGACAACGTGTACTGGGTCTTCGGCGGCAAGGCGCACACGCTCGGCGTGCCGTTCGCGCAGCAGCACCTGCCGACGCCCGCGATCGTGAAGTACGACTTCGCGCACGACCACGGCGTGGGTGAGGACGACCACGCGGACGGCGAGATCTACCAGTACGTCACCGACATGGTGTCGCGCGTCGAGGGCGTCCCCAGCCACCTCGAGTTCGATCCGGCGACCTCGCTGCTCTACATCGCGGATACCGGCAATGCGCGCGTCGCGGTGCTCGACACGAAGAGCGGGACGAAGGGCCGCGCGCTGCAGGGCCAGGAGCCGCTCGTCGCGTACCACATGATGGACGGGGCCACGCTGACCACGCTGGTGGAGACCTCCGCGCAGGTGGTGCTCGATCTCCCCTCGGGCATCGCGCTGCACGACGGGCTGCTCTTCGTGTCCGACAACTCCACGTCGTGGATCATGGCGTTCGACCTCACCGGCAAGCTGGTGAAGAAGCTCGACACGAAGCTGCCCACCGGCTCGCTGGCCGGCATCAAGGTCGGCCCGGACGGGAAGCTCTACCTCGTGGACATGATCGGCAACCGGGTGCTCCGGATCGATCCCAGGTAGCCCTTCGACTCAGTCCTCCAGGACGGGGAAGGCCGGGCAGAGCTGCCCGGCCTTTTTCATTGCAGCGAGATCGTGCGCTCCGAGATGTTGCCCTGGTCGTCGATGCTCGAGACGCCCAGCGCCGTGGCGCCCGGGAAGCGGGTCCGCAGCGCGCTCTTCGTGAAGGTGAGCGTCGCCGGGGCCACCTCGTCGAGGTGCTCCTCGTGACCCGCCACGCTGCCGTCCTGGCTCCAGGCGATGTGCCGGATGCCGTAGGGGCTTGAGACCGTCACTGTGGTCGCGTTGTCGCTGACCGCTTGCGAGGCCCCGCCGAACTCGCGCACGGTGGGCTCGAGCCAGCGGTGGAAGCGAAGCCTGACGGCTGCGCTGCGGTCCCAGCCGATCTCCTGCGACGCGAGCAGCGGGCTGTAGCCGGGCGAGGTGTTGCTCGCGGGCTCGGTCACGGTGAACGTGCGGTTGAAGTGGTCGAACTCGCGCGCCATCACGCCCTTGCCGTTCGCGGGGTGCGGCAGGCTGAGACAGTGCCCCAGCTCGTGCAGCGTGGCGCCGATGCCGGTCGCGTAGTTCGCCCAGTGGGTGCCGCGGAATGCGCTGTCGTCGAAGAGCTGCGTGGTGTCGATCATGCGGCCGTCGTTGAAGCGCGTGACCACCTCGTCGAGCGACTGCGCCCAGGTGTGCAGCGCGCCGCTACCGAAGAGCCCGAGCCGCCCGCCACCGAGCGCGGTGTGCGCGAAGACCTCGCCGCTCGAGCCGTCGTAGTGGGTCATGGACATGATCGCGACGTCGATCGTGTCGTTGCGCAGCGGCAGTGACGAGAGCTCGCCGTAGAAGTGACTCCACAGCGCGTTGCCGTCCATCGCCCTCGCCTGCGCGGTGGTCAGCGTGCTGCGGAAGACCTCCACCACCGGCCGGCCCTCGGCGTCCCGCTGCAGGCTGAAGGTGCGTCGGCCGAGCCTCTCCGCGTGCAGCGTCTCGGCGGTGAAGGTCTGCATCAGCTCCGCCGCAGTGCCGATGCGCAGGCGCGCGCTCTCGACATCGTTCGGCTCGCCCGCTGGCGCCTGGAAGGTCCCGTCGCCGTCCGCGGAGAGGATGTAGAGGAAGCGCACGAAGCGCGGGTTCTCCATCGGCTCGTGGCCGAGCGTGAATGCGTGCCGCACGCCGTCCACCTCCAGCTCCAGCGCGTTGGTGCCCAGAGTCAAAGGGACCAGCGCCTTGAAGCGGCCGCCCTGCGCGGGCCAGGTGCGCGTGGCCTCAGCGCCGCCCTGCTTGACCTTCACCTCCCTCGCGTCCGCGGAAGCGGTGGTGCCCACGAGCAGCGCCAGCCCGTGCCGCAGCCACTCGCCGTCCTGCACGTTGATGATCGTGAGCGCGGGCGCGACGACCTCCACCTTGCCGAAGGCCCAGTCGGTGCGCTCCTCGCCGCCACCGAGCGCGCGGGCGGCGATGTGGTAGCGGCCCTGCGGCACACCTTCGGTCTGCCACCTGCCCTGGGCGTCGCGCACGATGAGGTGCTGGTCCGCGGTGGTGCGCAGATCGCCGTCTTCGTCCGCGAGGAGCTGCACCTCCGGCGGACCCGACGCGCCGGTCGCCTCGTACGCGATGGGCACCCGCACACCCGGCGCGACCTTCCAATCCGCCGACGGTTCGGAGACGTTGATGAAGAGCCCGCTCTCGACGATGACGCCGCCGTCCACCGGAGGAAGCGGCTCCGGCGTCTCGCCACAGCCGGCGGAGAGTGCGACGAGCGTGAAGAGCGATGGACAGAGGGAGCGGAGAGCGGCGCGGCGCATGGGGGGACGCTTAGCACGTCCCTCCACACGCCCTGTTGCGCGGCCTAACCCGGCTCGATGTCCAGCGACGGCGACGGCGAGAGCGCGGCCACCGAGGCAGCGGCGACGGCGCGAGCGCGCGGCCCGAACAGCGGCCGGTCACCGAGCTCACCGAAGCGACCCTGCAGCAGGCTGGTGAGGCCCACGTAGAGGAAGCCGGTCTGGAAGAGGAGGAGGAACGGCACCGAGGCCCAGATGGCGTGGTGCACCGCGAAGCCCACCGCGGCCGTGAAGTAGAGCCCGAGCGCGACCTCGAAGATGGAGGTCACCGTCTTGTCGCCGAGGTACGCCTTCTTCACCGCCACGCGGAGAACCTTGCCCTCGGCGCCGGTCTTCGGCGTGCGGGTGAACGGCGACTGCTGTCCGAGCAGCGCCTCCACCACCGCGCGCGCGTTGTTCACCGCGAGCCCGATGCCGAGGCTCATGAGGAACGGAAGGTACTTGATCCGCTCCCACAGGCCCTTGCCCTGCTCGCGCTGGCTGGCCACGTAGAAGAAGGCGACCGACGCGGTGGCGGTGAGGAAGAACGGCAGGTCGAGGAACAGCGTGCCGTAGAGGCCGTGCTGGAAGCGCACCACCATGCTGATCGGCATCATCACGGACAGCAGCACCATCAGGAGGTAGGCGAGGTTGTTCGTGAGGTGGAAGAAGGCCTCGCGCTTCACCACAGCCGGCGCGTCGCTGCGCAGGATGGTGGGGAGCATCTTCCGCGCGGTCTGGATCGAACCCTTCGCCCAGCGGTGCTGCTGGCTCTTGAAGGCGTTCATGTCCACCGGGACCTCGGCGGGCGCGATGACGTCCGGGAGGAACACGAAGCGCCAGCCCTTCAGCTGCGCGCGGTAGGAGAGATCCAGATCCTCCGTCAGCGTGTCGTGCTCCCAGCCGCCCGCGTCGCCGATCGTCGAGCGCCGCCAGATGCCCGCGGTCCCGTTGAAGTTGAAGAACGCGCCGGAGCGGTTGCGGGCGGTGTGCTCGATGATGAAGTGACCATCGAGGAAGATCGACTGCGCCTGCGTGAGCGGCGAGTACTCGCGGTTGAGGTGGCCCCAGCGCGCCTGCACCATCCCCACCTCCGCGTCGGCGAAGTAGGGCAGCGTCTTCTCGAGGAAGTCCTCCGAGGGCACGAAGTCCGCGTCGAACACCGCGACGAACTCGCCCTTCGCGGACTTCAGCCCGTTCTCCAGCGCGCCGGCCTTGAAGCCCGACCGGTTCTCGCGGTGCAGGTAGGTCACGTCGTGACCCTGCCGCTTCATGCGCTCCACCACCGCACGGGCGATGGCGCAGGTCTCGTCGGTGCTGTCGTCGAGGACCTGGATCTCCAGCAGGTGGCGCGGATAGCGGATGCGGCACACCGACTCGACGAGGCGCTCGGTGACGTACATCTCGTTGAAGATGGGGAGCTGGATCGTCACCTTCGGCAACGCCTCCAGCCGCCCGCGTGGATTGGGCAGCCGGAACTTGTGCCGGTAGTAGAGGAACGCCATCCGATAGCGGTGGGAGCCGTACACGGACAGGACCAGCAGGACGCCGAAGTACACGCCCAGGAACGCGATCTCGATGGATGTCATGGCCGGGACAAGGAGCCGCGCCATTTAGGGAGTTGCGATGGGGTGTGTCAAATAGAGAGACCGGGGGGAGCTTGACGCGGCGGTATCTTTCCGTTCGGCACCGTACTCCCCGCCCCCCTGAGCCTGCTCAGCTGCCGGTCGGCGCCAGCCCGGGCTGCGGCGGCACGGAGGCCCCAGCCTGCTCCCCGCCCAGCTCCGGCTGCACGTCGTCGCAGGTGGCGAGCGCGAGGATGCGCTCCACGAGGCTCTCGAACGACAGCCCCGCGTGCGCGGCGATGCGCGGCAAGAGGCTCATCGAGGTCATGCCCGGCAGCGTGTTCACCTCGAGCAGCACGTCGTTGTCCTGCTCGCTGCACATGAGATCCACGCGCGCGTAGCCGCGGCAGCCGAGTGCCCGGTACGCGCCCAGCGCGAGCGCCTCCACGTTGGCGATCCTCGTGGGCGAGAGCCTCGGCGGCAGGAAGTGCCGCGCGCCGGTCTTGTACTTCACCGTGTAGTCGAAGCTGTCCGCGCCGTGCGCGATCTCGAGGCTGCCCAGCACCTCGTCGCCGAGGATGCCCACCGTCACCTCGCGGCCGGTGATGCGGCGCTCGACGAGCGCTTCTCCGCCGAAACGGCACGCGCGCAGCACCGCCTCCTCCAGCTCCTCTTCACGGCGAACCACGCTGAGGCCCACCGAGGAGCCGCCGAGCGCCGGCTTCACCACGCAGGGGAAGCCGAGATCGCCGTGCAGCGAAGCGAGCCTCGCCGCGGCGCCCGAGCCTGCAGCGGAGAGCTCCGCGCGACGCACCGAGTAGCCGGGCGCGGTGGCGAGGTTGTGCAGGCGGAAGAGCTTCTTCGCGTACGTCTTGTTCATCGCCAGGGCGGAGGCCATCACGCCCGAGCCGGTGTAGGGGATCCCCATCACCTCGAGCAGGCCCTGGACCTTGCCGTCCTCGCCCATCCGGCCGTGCAGCGCGAGGAACGCCACGTCGAGCTCGGCCGCATGCAGCGTGCGCTCGAGGCCCGGCCCCGCGAGCACGCGCGTCACCGCATGACCGCGCGCCTCCAGCGCCGAGGCCACCGCCTCGCCGGTCTTGATCGAGATTTCCCGCTCCTCGCCCCACCCGCCCATCAACACGCCGATTCGCTTGCCCATCGTGTCCGTTCCTCCTCGCCACAAGGTCCGTAGCAGGCGCGATGCCAGCGCCGACGCTACAGCCCTGTGGCGAGCGGTCCACTTTGCGGCGAGACGCGGGCGCGTCAGTTACAGGCGACGTCCGGCGCGCAGAAGGCGCTCCCGGTCGAGCTCTGCCGGCAGGCGTAGCCGGAGGGGCACTGGAAGGGCCCGGTCGCGTTGACCGTGCACTCGCCGAGGCACACGTTCGCGCCGGAGAAGGTCACGCAGCGCGGAGCGTCCGCACCGCAGGCGCTCGGCTCCGCGGCACAATCGCCGCACAGCGTCTCGGTTGCCACACACATGGGCACGTAGCGCACGGTCGCCCCACTGGTGGTGTCCACCGCGAAGGGCACCGGCTGACACGTGCCGAGCTTGCAGGTGTCCGGACCGCAGAGTTCGCCGCAGAACGGGGTCTGACCGGCGATGGGGTTCTGCGGCACGCACAGCCCGTTGGCGCAGAGCGTCCCCGCGTCCGGCTGCGCGGCACACGCGGCGCCCGGCGCGGCCCCGGCGGTGAGCGGCTGATCGCAGACGGCGATGGGCCCGGTGTCGCGGTGATCGAACACGGTGCAGACGAGCTGCGCGCTGGCGCAGGCACCATCGCTCGCACAGCCGACGAGCGCGGTGGGCGGCAGGCACACGCGCGTCTCCGCCGTCTGCGCTCCGGTCGCCATGGTGAAGGTGCGGCAGGCCGCGCCCTCGGTGGTGCAGGTGCCCTCGGGACCGCAGGGCTCCACGCACACGCCGCTGCGCAGCCGGCCCGTGGTCGCGAGCTGCACCGCGCCGCGCATGCACACGCGGCTCGCGTGCGCCGGATCACCGCTGCGGCGGCAGTCGGCGTCGGCGAAGCAGAACTGGCCGAGCTGTCCTTCCGGCACGGAGCGGCAGGTGGGCGCGCCGTCCACGACCTCGCAGCGATAACCCGCCGCGCAGATGCGCTCGTCGCAGGAGGGCTGGCGGCAGACGTTGGTGCCGGGCTCGCACTGGCCGCTCGGGCAGCCGGCGCAGTCGGTTCCCGCGTCCGCGCCCGCAACGCACTTGTTGTCCACGCACCCGAAGCCGTCGAGGCAGGGGTTCGTCACGGGGTCGCAGGCGACGCCCTCGAGGCTGAAGTCGGTGAGCAGCGTGCACGCGCTCGACAACAGCGCGGCGATGACGGCAATGAGGAGGAGAGGGATCTTCATGGCTAGTAGTTCCGGAGGTCGTCCTCGTCGTCGATTCGCTTCTTCCGCTTCTCCTCTTCCCGCTTCTTCTTCTCCTCCTCCTTCTTCCGGCGCTCCTCCTCCTTGCGCCGCTTCGACTCCTCCTCCTGCTTGCGGCGCTCTTCGCGGCGCCGCTCCTCGATCGTCCGCTTGTCCTCCGGCGGGCGATCGGTGGCCGTGGCGGGGGCCTCTGCGCCCTGCGCCTCGTTCGTGTTGGCGGCAGGCGCGGTGCTCGCGCCCGTGGCCGTGCCGGTCGCGTTGCTCACGCCGGGCTTCGCGCTCCCCTTCCCCGCGTCACTGCCGCCCGGCGCGAACGCGAGGTAGGTGCCCGCGCCCGCCGCGGCGAGTCCCACCAGCCACGACACGTCCGCGACGATGGCGAAGGTCCGGCCGCTGTCGGCCACGCTGAACGCGCGGGTGTCCCGGGCCTCGGCGAGCCTGCGCGCCTCGCCCTGCTGCCCAAGCGCGCGCACGCCCGCGAAAACTCCCACGCCGAGCACCACCGCACCGGTGCCGATGAGCCCGTAACCCGCGAGCTTCTTCGTGTCCGCCGGCGTCTTCTCCGGGAAGTGCGTCACCGGCCCGCCGTCCCTCGGAGCGTCCTTCTCCAGCAACGAGGCGATGAACGCGTCGCCCTGCTGCAGCTGTTCGGTGCCGTCCGCGGGAAGCTCGCCGGTCGCATACGCGAGGTTGTGCCCGTCCTTCGCGTCGAGCCGCAGGCCGATCACCTTCACCCGCCCGCCCTTCGGCGCTGCCACGTGCACGAGCAGCACCTGCTCCGCGCCGAGCGCCTGCCCCAACTCCTTCGCCGCGCGGTCACGGCCGGGCCCCTGCGGATCCCGAGTCACGCCGCGCGAGAGCGCCTCGAAGCGGCCTCCCAGCTCCGCGTTGCGCAGCGCCAGCTCCGTCTGTCCCGGCTTCGCGCGCGCCTGCGCCAGCGCGTAGCCCGGCTTGAGCACGGTGATGAAGTGCTCCGCGTCCGCGAGGTTCGTCACCGTCGCCGGCGAGATGCCCGCGTAGCGCCCGTTGACGTACACCTCCGCGCCCGACGGAAGGGTGCGCACCTCGAGCGTGCCCTCCGCCGCGCCTACCGCCTTGCGCGCCTTCTGCGCCTCACCGAGCTCCTCGGGAGGGAAGTAGTTCGCGCTGAACTGCGCGTCCGGGTTCACGCTGACGAGCCGCGCGATCTCGGTGCGCGCGCTCTCCGTCTCGCCGTTCGCCACGTGCGAGGCCGCCTTCATCAGCCAGGCCTGGGTGAGGTCGCCCATGTGCAGCGTGAGGTCGGTGTCCGCCCACGCCTTCATCGCCGCGTCCGCGAGCTGCAGCGACTTCACCGTGTCGAGGTTGTCGTAGGCGTCCCGCGCGGCGTCCAACGCGGTGCGTCCGGCCTGCGCGCGGTCCTCGCGCTCCTTTGCGCCCTGCGGGTCCAGCGCATCCGTCAGACGCAGCGGCGCGAACCTGTCGAAGCGCACCGCGGTCTGGCGGGCGACGAAGTGGAGGCGTGCGGCGGCGGCCTCGGCGTCGCCGTTCTGCGGCACCACCACCACGGCGAGCGGCGTCTTCTCCGGCGCGTCCGGGCTGCCGGCGGCACCGGGCGTCTGCGAGGGAATCGCCCGTGGGAGGAGCGACGTTGCGGGACGGGCCCACACCGGGCCCGTGGCCAGGAGCGCGCACAGGCTCCCGGCGACCATCGCCGTCAGCGCGCGCGGATGTGCTTCGGCCATTCCAACCTCCTGAGCCGGTCATTCAACCGGCAGAGGGGCCTCAATGCCAGAAGATCACCGGCCCGTCTCGACGCTCGCGGTGTTGCGGCCGTGCGAGGCCTGACCGTGATGGTGCAGCCAGGTCAGCGCGGTCTTCAGCTGGTGGTCCTTCACCTCTTCCGCCACCGGCCACGCGGCGAGCGGCGGCAGGGTGCGCGCCGGCGCAGAGGGATCCTTCTCCGGACCTTCGCCCTTGAAGTGGCGGTCCAGATCCTTCTCGCGGGTGATCGCCTTCGCCTGCAGCGCGGCGTCCTCCTCCACGAGGAAGTCCGGCGTGATGCCGCGCTCCTGGATCGAGCGGCCCTTCGGCGTGTAGTAGCGCGCGATCGTCAGCTTCAGGCCCGAGCCGTCCTCCAGCTCGATCACCGTCTGCACCGAGCCCTTGCCGAAGGTCTGCACGCCCATCACCGTCGCGCGCCGGTGATCCTGCAGCGCGCCGGCGACGATCTCCGAAGCGGAGGCGCTGCCCGCGTTGACGAGCACCACGATCGGATAGGCGAGCTCCGCCTCCTTGCCGCGGCTCTTCTCCTCCGTCGCGTTGCGTCCGTTGCGCCCGCGGGTGGAGACGATGGGGAGGTCCGCGGGCAGGAAGCGATCGCTGATCGCCACCGCCTGATCGAGCAAGCCGCCGGGGTTGTTGCGCAGATCGAGCACGAGGCCCCGCAGCTCCCGGCCTCCGTTCTGCGCGCGAAGCCGCTCGAGCTCCTTGCGCAGCGAGAGGTCGGTGCGCTCCTGGAAGTTCTTCACCCGCACGTGGCCGATGCCGTCGTAGAGCTTCGCCTCCACCGACTGGATGCGGATGTGATCGCGCAGCACGACGATCTCCTGCGGCGAGTTGAAGCCCTCGCGCATGATCGAGAGCACCACGCGCTTGCCGGGAGGACCTCGCAGCATGCGGATGACCTGCGCCAGCTCCATCCCGCGCGTGGCCTCGCCGTCCACCGCGACGATCTGATCGCCGGCTCGAATGCCCGCGCGCGCGGCCGGCGTGTCGTCCAGGGGCGCGACGACGGTGATCGCCTCCTCGCGCTTGCTGATCTCGATGCCCAGCCCACCGAACTCGCCGGTGGTGTCCACCTTCATCGCGCGGAAGTCCTCCGGCGAGAGGAACTGGGTGTGGGGATCGAGCGTCTCCATCATCCCCTTGATGGCGCCGTACATGAGCTTCCGCTGATCGACCGGCTCGACGTAGTTGTTCTCTACGTACGAGAGCACGCGCGCGAAGAGCTCCAGCTGCCGGTACGTCTCCGCCTCGCGCGGCGTGTTCCCCGGCGACTGCTGCGCGAAGACCGCGGGGGTCAGGCCCAGCGTGAAGAGGAACGCGAGCGCGGCGACGGAAGACCGGAAGCAGGCAGGCACAGGGCGGATGATAACGCGGCTTCAGAGCCCGGCACGGTCGGCGAAGCCGTTGAGCAGGCGCACGAGCTCGGCAGGCCGCTCCATCTGCGGGATGTGGCCGAAACCTTCGACCTCATGGATCTCCGCGTGTGGGGGCAGGTGCTCCCGGAAGTAGTTCACGCTCTCGTAGGGCAGGAGCCGCTCGCTCTTTCCCCAGATGAGGATCGCCGGCACGCGCAGGCAGCGCAGGCAGTCCTCCTCCACGCAGTCATCCGGGCCGAGCTCCTCGAGCACCGCGTGAACCGACGGCGTGGCGTACATCCGGAACATGTCACCCGAGAGCAGCAGCGAGGTGACCGGCGTCTTGTGGAAGAGCCGCTTCGTCAGCGCCTTCGCGTCCTCCGGTCCCTTCACCGCGAGCGACTGACGCAAGGCCTCGAGCCGCTCCGCCGCGACCTTCGCGCCCGCGGGACTGACGAGCCCCAGCGCCTTCACGCGCTCCGGACGCTGGTGCGCGAGCATCGCCACCATCGCGCCGCCGAGCGAGTTGCCCACGAGGAACACCGGCTCGCGCACGACCTCCGCGAGATACGCGTCGAGCACCTCGAGCTGCCTTCGTGCACCGAGCCCCTTGCCGCCCTCCGGCAAGGGCGAGAACCCGTTGCCCGGGAGGTCCGGCGCGTAGACGCGCGAGAAGCGCTGCGCGAGTCCGAAGAGCACCTTGTAGAAGCCGTTGGCGCTGCCGGCGAGCCCGTGTACGAGCACCACCGGCGGGCCCTTCCCCACCCCGTCGAGGACGTAGTGGTGCAGGTCGTGACCTGCCACGCGCACCGTCTCCGACCGCACCCCGCGCAGCGCGAGGTAGCGGCGAACACCCTTCTGCAGCGCGGGGAGGACCTGGACGGGCATGGGCACGATCGTAACGCGCCCGCCCGGGTCCGGCCGCAGGAAGTGCGGAGGCTATGGGAGTGCGACCCGCTCCTCGATCTCGCGGTCGCTCAGGTTGGAGAGGTTCTTGTCGATCGTGGCGTAGATCGCCTTCTGCACCCGCGAGACGATCTCCCCGCGCAGCAGCCCGAGGAAGTTCGGCGCGGCGACGATGACCAGCTGGTCGAACGCTCCCTGCGCGTGCGCCTGGTTGAGGATCTCCCCGATGCTGTGCGCGAAGCGCTGCTCCTCCACCTCCATCGGGTCCGTCTGCGGCGCTGTGGTCGTGCCCGTCTTGCCGACCCGTCCGGAGCTCGCCGAGTTCCTGCCCTGCTGATCCGTCACCAGATCCTCTGCTCTGGCTCTGGACGCTGGGTGCTCGAACTCCTCGAACTTCACCCACTCCACGGCGCCGTCCTTCTTCATGAACAGGCGCGCCCGACTCGCGTCACACACGACGATCCAGGTTCTCATGGGGAGAAACTAGTCACTCGCTCGCGGGCGCAGGCGCAGGCGGCGGGGCGCTCTGCCGCAAGTGTGCGGATGCCCGGCTGCCCACCGGAGGAGGCGGCTCCGTGGTCGAGCCGGTTGACCTCACTCCTCCGGCGCGGCGAGCCACGACTTCGGATCCACCGCGATGCCGTTCTTCCGCAGCTCGAAGTAGAGGTAGGCGCCCTTGTTCGAGCCGCTGTCTCCCACGCGCGCGAGCTCGTCGCCGGTGAGCACCTCGTCACCCGCCGTGCGCAGGAACCCCGCGAGGTGCGCCATCACCGTGTGGTAGCCGCCGCCGTGATCGACGATCAGCAGGTTGCCGTAACCCTTCATCCAGCCCGCGTGCACGACCTTCCCGGAGGCCACCGCGCGCACCGGCTCACCCATCGGCGCTCGCAGGTCGAGGCCCTTCTGGAACGTCACCGTGTTGAAGCGCGGGTTGAGCACCTGCCCGAAGGTGACCTCGATGAGCCCGCGCGTGGGCCACGGCATCCGTCCGCGGAGCCTGCCGAAGCCGTTGTCGGCGACCTCCGTCTCCACCACCTCCACCATCTGCGCGAGCCGGCGATCGGTCAGCTCGAGCTCACGCACCACCCTCGCGGCGAGCTGCGCGTCCGCGCCGATCTGCCGCAGCAGCGCAGAGAGGACCTGCGCCTGGCTCTGCGCCAGCGCGCGCTCCCGGGCCATCAGCTCGGCGCGCTGCGACAGCGAGTCCTCCACGCGCGCGAGCATCGCCTCGGTGCGCGCCTGGAAGGCCTGCGCCGCCCGCGTCTGCCCGAGCAACTGCACGTCACGCTCCACCAACGCGGTCAACGCTCGCTGCCGCCAGACGAGCGAGGCGAAGTCGCCCGCAGAGAGAAGCACCTCCAGCTTTCCGCGCCGCTGCAGCCGGTACATCGCGCGAAGACGCGGCCCCAGCTCCTCGACCTGTGCGGCCACCAGCGCGTTCGCCAACGCCGCCTGCCGCGACACCAGCGCCTTCTGCCTCTGCAGCGCGCGCAGCTCCCGCTCCAATGCCTTCGAACGCTGCGCGGAAGCACGGCCGCGCGCGTGCAACAGGTCGATGAGCTCCAGCACGCCCGCGCGCTGATCCTTCAACTGCGCCAGCGCCGCGCGCTCGAGGAGGAGCCGGTCCTGTACCGCGAGCCCCTCCTCCATCGGATCCGGCGCGTGAGCCTGCGCTTGCGCTTGCGCCTCGACAGCCCCGAGCGCCACCCATGCCAACGCCAACGCCGCGGGCAGCGACAGGCGAAGGAGGCGGCGCGCGGGGCGAGGGCTCATACGCGCAGGAACCTGCCCACCGCGACGAAGCTCCCGCTCAACCCCAGCAGCACCCCCACGCCGAAGAGCTCGCCCACACCTTGCGCGCTGAGCAGCGACAGACCTCCCGTGCTCCCGCTGAGAAAGCCCAGCGTGGAGGTCAGCTCCGGCACCGCGAAACGCGAGAAGAGCCACAGCCCACCCACCGCAAGCGCGGCGCCCGCCGTGCCCTGCATCGCGCCCTCGAGGAGGAACGGCGTCTTCACGAAGCGGTTCGTCGCGCCGACGAGCTTCTGGATCTCGATCTCCTCGCGCCGCGCGTAGATGGCGAGCTGCAGCGTCGCCGAGGTGATGATGATCGTCGCAGCCACGATGACGAGGAACGCCACGCCGCCGCCCACCCGCAGCGCGCGCGAGAGCGATGAGAGCCTCGCCACCGCCGCCTCGCCGTAGTCCACCGCCGTCACGCCCGCCTTCCCGCGCAGCTCCTGCGCCAAGGCCGAGAGCCGCTCCGGTGATCGATGAGCGGGCGGCACGCGCAGCTCCACCGAGGGCGGTAGCGGGTTCTCCGGCAGTTCGCTCAGCGCGTCGGACATCTCGTTGCCGAGCTCCCGCGCGAGCCGGTCCATCGCCTGCACCGGCGACACCCAGCGCGCCTCGGTGCCCTCTCCCAGTTCTGCGATGAGCGCGTTCGCCAGCGCCTCGCCCTCGGCCTGCGGCAGCGAGTCCTCGAGATAGATCGTGACCTCGACTTCGGTGCCCAGCGCATCGCGCAGGCCCTCCACCACGCGCAACGCTCCGCGCGCGAGGCCGGTGGTGAAGAGCGCGATGGCCAGGGTGCTGATCGCCACGAGGTGCACGAACGGCGAGTGCCGCATGCCCAGCAGCGCCGACCTGCCGAAGTAGCCGAGCTTGGCGAAGGTGCTCATCCGTCAGCCCGCCGCCGTCATCCGGCGCGCGGCCTTCATCCCGTCCTCGTCACCGGTGATGAGCCCGCGCTCGAGACGCACGGTCCGCTTCTGGTAGCGCTCGAGGAGCGACTTGTCGTGCGTGGCCACGATCACGGTGGTGCCGCGCACGTTCACGTCGCAGAGCAGGTCCATCACCTCCACCGTGAGCTGCGGATCGAGGTTCCCCGTGGGCTCGTCGGCGAGAAGGATCGCCGGGTCGTTCACCAGCGCCCGCGCGATGACCACCCGCTGCTGCTCGCCACCGGAGAGCCTGGGCGGCAGCACGTCCGCCTTGTGCTCGAGCCCCACCTTCCGGAGCATCGCCAGCACGCGCCTGCGCACCTCCGCGCGAGGCGTCCCCAGCACGTCGAGCGTGAACGCCACGTTGTCCGCCACGCTCCGGCGCGGCAGCAGCTTGAAGTCCTGGAACACCACCCCGATGTTGCGGCGCAGGTAGGGCACGCCGCTCTCGCGCAGCCTCGCGATGTTGCGTCCGCCGATGAGCACCTGGCCCTTCGTCGGACGCTCGGCGAGGAAGAGCAGCTTCAGCAGCGTGGACTTGCCCGCGCCGGACGGTCCGGTGAGGAAGACGAACTCGCCCTTCTCCACGTGCAGGTTGACGTCGGTGAGGGCGGGCGGGTCACCGGGATAGACCTTGGTGACGTGGAACATCTGGATCATCGGAGCGGCGCGAAGCTACCACTCCCGCGTCATCCGCGGGTGCTCGCCTGCTCACGCTTCGGAGGACCTCTTCCGAAGACAGAGCAGCGCGCATGCCTCGAGCTGCGTACTCTCCCAGCATGTGGCCTCCCGCGCGCGAGCTCCTCGATCGCCTGCAGCATCCGCGCAGCCGTGCCGAGGCGCTCTCAACGTTGCGCGCGAGGCTTCGCGAAGCCCCCGGGCCCGTGGACGGTCCTCCCGAAGAGGTGGCGCTGGCGCTCGAGCTGAAGCGCTTGCGCGAGACGCTGATCGACGCGCTGGGTGACGTCGAATCGTGTCGAACCTGCGCGCGCGGTCATCCCCTGCCGTGGGGCCGCTGGACGGGCGGACACTGCTGCGGCGGACGCACCGAGATCCTCTTCAGCGACGACGAGCTCGCCTCGCTCCGGCTCTCCGGCACCACCGCCGACTCGGTCACGCCGCCCTCTCCCGGTGAAGATCACGCGGGCTGCGCCTTCCGGGGCGAACGCGGCTGCTCGCTGAAGGTCGCGGACCGGCCCAACGTCTGCGTGCGCTACTTCTGCCCGACCCTCACCGCGGAGCTGAACGCGCGAGGAGATCTCCCCCACATCCGTGCCATCGCGGTGGAGCTGGAGTCGCAGTTCGCGCGCTTCACCGCCCTCCGCGCGGAACGTCTGCTCGAAGAGGAGCTCGCCGGCCTCGTCGCCGACACAGAGCAGGCTCGCCGCGGGTGAAGCGTCCTACTGGACCTTCGGCAACTGCCCCCACCGCCGCGCGATGTCCCGATCCAGCTGCGCCACGTCCACGCCCTCCGCCGCCGCCACGGCGCGCTCGGTGAGATAGGCGCATCCCATCGGCGTGGGATCGTCGCTGCCCACCACGGCATGCACGTGCGCCTGCTGCAGCGCCACCAGCGGGTGCGCTCCACGAACGGCACGCAGCCGCAACAGCGCAGTGGGGATGAGCAGGTGGTTGCTCGTGGGACAGACCTCCATGGTCACCCCCGCGCCCCGCAGCCGCGCGAGCGTCTCGTCGCTCTCCACCGCGTGCACGCCATGTCCAATGCCCTGGGGCTCCAGCCTCAGCGTGCGCTCCACCGAGGCGTGTCCCTCGAACTCGCCGGCGTGGATGGTGAGGTCGCTGATATGCCGGCGCAGCCCCTCGAGGATCTGCACCAACTCCGGCTGCAGCGGCTCGCGGTCCGCGCCGTTGACGATCCCCAGCACGTCCAGTCCGCACAGCGCGCCCTTGTGGTCCTGCGCCATCTCCGCCATCGCGCGGTAGAGCGCCGCGGATTCAAAGGTGCGCGAGAACCCGAGCCTCACCAGCACCGTGACCCCACGCTCGCGCTGCACTTGATCCCGCGCGGCGAGCACCCTCTTCAGCACCGCATGACACCGCTCGGCGAAGCGGTCCGGCTCGAGCGCCAGCACGTCCGCCTTCTTCATCCCCTCGTTCTCGAAGAGGGTCCGCGTCATCGAGAACAGGCTCACGCGCATCTCGAGTCCATCCGGCGAATCCGCGACCGATTCCTCGAATGCGAGCCGCGACAGCTCGCCGATCGCCTCTTCGCTCACGTACGCCACGCGCGCGCGCTGGATGCAGTCGTAGAAGACGGCTGAATCGTCGGTGGGGCCGACCATCTGCAGCGCCGGACGGAGCTCCGCCTCGTCGCGGAAGCGCCCCTCTTCGAGGCTGTAGAGGAGCGGGTGACGCAAGTCGTAGCGGCGGGCGACGGCGAGCAGCGCCCGCGCGCTGTGCGACCCTTCGAGGTGACGATGCAGGTCGATGCGCAAGGTCCGACTCGCCTTAGCCGATGCGGGTCCGACATGGCAAAGAGGATCCATGGTCGCCGCCCTCCTCCTCTCACTTCTCCCCCTCTCTGCGCCGGCGCAGATCGTCAACGTGCAGGCGCGCTTCGCGGGCGAGCCCGAGCCCGGACTGCACGGCGCGATGGAGGCGTCGCTCGACTGGCGCACCGGCAGCCAGGAGTACCTCGCGGTGCGCGGCGGGCTCACCGGCACCGCGAACTACGGCAATCACCTCTTCCTCGCGCTGGGCCAGGGCGAACACGGCCTCTCCAGCGGTGAACGCACCCTGAGCCGGACGCTGGAGCACCTGCGCTACCGCTACCGCATCCACGATCACCTCTTCGCCGAGGCCTTCGTCCAACACGAGTACAACGCCTTCCGCCGCCTCCAGCTTCGGGGCCTCGCCGGCGCGGGTCCGCGCTTCCTCCTCGTGCGCGAAAAGGTGCTCACCGCCGCGGTGGGCGTGGCCTTGATGATCGAGCGCGAAGAGCTCGGCCACGACGACCTGCCGGACGCGGGCCGCGTCACCACCGACGCGCGCTTCTCCTCCTACGTGGTCGGTCAGCTGCAGCTGATGGAGAACCTCACCGTGGCGCAGACGCTCTACGTGCAGCCGCGCGCGGACAGGTTCTCTGACGTGCGCCTGCTCAACGAGACCGCGATCACCGCGCGCGCGAACCCGCGGGTGGGCCTCACTCTCGGCCTGTTGCTCTTCTACGACCGCGCGCCGCCGGCCGGCGTCCCCAGGCTCGACAGCCAGCTGCGCACCGCGCTGGCGGTCACCTTCTAGACGCGCCGCTGCAGCGCACCCGTCTCGCGCGCCCGCCGCAAGCGCACCCGGAACACGCTGCCCGCCGGCCGGTTCGGCTCCACCCAGATCCGCCCGCCGTGCGCACTCACCGCGAGCCGGCAGAAGTGCAGCCCGAGCCCCTGGTTCGCCTCGCCCGCGGGTCCGGCCTGCCCTTCGACGCGGCCGTACTTCTCGAAGATGCGCTCCTCGTACCCTGGCGGAACGCCCGGCCCCTCATCGCGCACCGCGAGCTCCACCTCGTCCTCCGCAGCGAGAAGCTCCAGCCTCACCGTGCCCTCGCGCGGCGAGTAGCGCAGCGCGTTCTCCACGAGGTTCAAGAGCGTGCGCCGCAGCAGCTCCGGATCGACCGACGCGTGCAGCTCCCCCTCGCGCGAGGTCTCGATCTCTATCGCCACGCCGCGGTCGCGCGCGTGCGGACGAAGCACCCCGCTCACCTCCTCCACCAGGGGGCGCAGCGGCATCGGCACCAGCGAGGGCCGGAGCAGTCCGTCCTCCGCGCGGTTCACGTCGAGCAGGTTGAGCAGCATGCGCGCCATGCGCTCGGTGGAGGTCTGGATGTACTCGACCGACTCGCCGTGCGGCGTGCCCGCGAGCTCCTCCTGCAGCAGCTGCGCGTGGCCGCTGATGCCGGTGAGCGGGTTCTTCAGATCGTGCACGAGGAGCGCCGACAGATCGTCGCGCCGCCGCTCCGCCGCCTCGCGCCGCTGCACCTCCGCCTCGAGCGCCAGCGCCAGATCGCGCGCCCAGCCGACGACCGCGCACAGCGCCAGCCCCATCGCGCTGCTGAGCAGATTCCCCAGCAAATCCACCGAGGTGGGCATGAGCAGGCCGTCGTACGCGTAGAGCCCCACGTTCAGCAGCACCGCGGCCGCGGCGACGCCGAGCCCCATGCGCATCCCGAAGAAGAGCGCGGCGAGCACCACCATCAGCACGTTCAGCGGACGCAGCGCGCCGAACGCAGCGGCCGGCAGCAGGAGGAACGCGACGACATAGGCCGCGAAGACGAGGCACAGGATCGCGCCCCGGACGGCCACCGGCCACTTCGCGCTCATGAGCCACCAGCGCCGCACAGGCGGACTCTACCTCTCAACCTTCGCGTCGTGGCGTGCCGCATGGCGAGCAGCCAGGCGGCCTGCAAGTTCACATCGCCGCTGATCGCCCGTCCCGCGCCGTTGGCATCCGAGCCGTTCGTGCCCACCCATCGCCCCGCGCAAAGCGGAGCGAGGTGCGGGGAATGGCGGTGGGCGCGCGAAGGATCGAACGCATCGTCCCCGGCCTCGCGTGGCTCCGCAGCTACCGGGCGCGCTACCTGCCGAGAGATCTGGCCGGCGGGCTCGCGGTCGGCTCGATGTTGATCCCCCAGGGCCTCGCCTTCGCGCAGATCGTCCAGGTGCCGCCGGTGGCCGGGCTCTGGTCCGGCATCGCGGCGATGATCGGCTACGCGTTCTTCGGTCCGTCCCGCCACCTGATGGCAGGACCCGAGGCCGGCACCGCGATGATGGCCGCGGCGTTCATCACCTCCGCCGGCATCGAGGATCCGGAGCAGCGTCTGGCGGCGGCCGCGGTGGTGGCGCTGATGGTCGCGGGCGTGGCGCTCTCCGCGCTGCTCGGCTTCGAGTCGATGGGCATCCGCGTGCTCGGACGCGTGGAGCCGGACCTGCCCTCTCTGGGGATTCCCCAGCTCCCCGGCGGCACGGTGATGCGGCTCGTGCCCGGCGCGCTGAGCCTCGCGCTGCTCATCTACGCCAGCTCCGTCCTCACCAGCCGGATCTTCGCGGACAAGAACCGCTACGAGTTCCGCGCCAACGGCGAGTTCTTCGGCATCTCCGCGGCGAACCTCCTCTGCGGTCTCATCGGCGGCGTCCCCGCGGCAGGCAGCGACGCGCGCACGGTGATCAACGACGCCACGCGCACGAAGACGCAGGCGGCAGGCCTCTTCGCCGCGGCCACCGTGCTCGCGATCATCCTCTTGCTCGCACCGGTGATGGCGCTGCTGCCGAACGCGCTCCTCGGCGCGATCGTCATCGGCTCGGCCCTCTCGCTCTTCGACCTGCGCGGTCTGGTGAAGATCTGGAAGGTGCGTCCGATCGAAGGCGGGCTCGCGCTCATCACCTTCGCCGGCGTGCTCGTGCTGGGGATCCTCCCCGGCGTGCTCGTGGCGGTGGCGCTGGCGATAGGCGATCTCGTCCGCCGCGCGGCGCATCCCCACGACGCGGTGCTCGGTCGCGTCGAGGGCCGCCCCGGCTATCAGGACATCGAGCAGTGGCCGGGCAGCGAGACCTTCCCCGGCCTCATCATCTACCGGCTGGACGCGCCGCTCTTCTTCGCCAACGCGCGCTTTCTCCGCGAGCAGATCCACAAGCTGCTCGGCGCGGCGGACGAGCCGGTGCGCATGGTCGTCCTCGACTGCGGCGCGATGTTCGACCTCGACGTCACCGCGGCGGAGACATTGGAGAAGCTCGACCGCGAGCTCGACGAGCGCGGCATCGTGCTCGCGCTCGCCGAACCGCACGCGCCGATGCGCACCGTCCTCGGGCGCACCGGGCTGCTGCAGAAGCTGGGGGAGGAGCACATCTTCGCCACGGTGGGCGAAGCCATCCGGGCCTACGAGCGGGGTGAGGCGACGCAGGAGCACGCCCCCACGTCGCTTCACTGACCCGCGAGACCGCTACTTCTTCAGCGCGCCGCGGACCTGCTCGGCGATGCCCTTCGCGTCGAGCTTGAACTTCGCCAGCACCGCCTCCGGCAGCCCGCTCTCGCCGAACGCGTCCTGCACGCCGATGCGCAGGAGCTTCTTGCCCACGCCGTTCTCCGCGAGGACTTCCGCCACCGCGGAGCCGAGCCCGCCGATGACCTGGTGGTCCTCCGCGGTGACGAGCAGCTTCGTGCGGCCCGCCGCCTCCAGCACCGCCGCCGCATCGAGCGGCTTGATGGTGTGGATGTTCACCACGCCCACGTCGAGCCCCTCGCCCGCGAGCGCCTCGGCTGCCTTCAGCGCAGGGTGCACCTCACCGCCGGTGGCGAAGATGACTGCGTCCTTGCCGCCGCCGCGCAGCGTGACCGCCTTGCCGAACTCGAAGCGGTAGCCCTCCGCGTTCACGCGCTCGAGCTTCTGCCGCGTGGTGCGCAGGAACGCCGGCCCCTTGTGCTGGCAGAGGTACTCGATGGCGCCCTCGCACTCGAGATCGTCCGCCGGCTGGATGACGACCATCCCCGGCAACGACCGCATGAGCGCGATGTCCTCGAGGCCCATCTGCGAGTAGCCGTCGTCACCGATCGCCACACCCGCATGGCTGCCGACGATGCGCACGTTCGCGTTCGCATACGCGATGGAGATGCGGATCTGATCGAAGCGGCCCGTCACGAAGCACGCGAACGAGCAGATGAAGGGGATCTTGCCGGCGAGCGCGAGCCCCGCGCCGGTGCCGATCATGTTCGCCTCGGCGATGCCCATCTGGAAGAAGCGGTGCGGATACTTCTTGGCGAAGGTCTCCGACTTCGTGCTCTTCCCGAGGTCCGCGTCGAGCGCGACGATCTCCGGGTACTTGTCTCCGAGCTTCGCGAGCGTCTCACCGAACGCGTCACGCGTGGCCTTGGCGGGCATCAGCGCACCTCTCCCTTCGTGAGCTCGTTGAGCTTGCGCAGCTCCTCGAGCGCCTTGTCCGTCTGCTCGCGGTTCGGCGCCGCGCCGTGCCAGGAGATCTGGTGCTCCATGAAGCTCACACCCTTCCCCTTCACCGTGTTGGCGATGATCATCGTCGGCTTGCCCTTCGTGGCCTTCGCCTGATCCACCGCACCGAGGATCTGGCCGAAGTCGTGCCCGTCGATCTCCAGCACGTTCCAGCGGAAGGCGCGCCACTTGTCGGCGATGGGCTCGATGTCCATCACCTCGTGCACCGGCCCGTCGATCTGGCCGCGGTTGTAGTCGAGGAACACGGTGAGGTTGTCGAGCCCGAACATGGGCGCGCTCATCGCCGCCTCCCACACCTGGCCCTCCTGCGACTCGCCGTCACCGAGGATGCAGTACACGTGGAAGCTGTTTCCCTCCATCTTCGACGCCAGCGCCATGCCCTGCGCCACGCTGAGGCCCTGGCCGAGCGAACCGGTGGGCGCCTCGATGCCGGGGAGGTACGTGTTCACTGGGTGGCCCTGCAGCCGGCTGCCCAGCTCGCGGAGCGTCATCAGCTCCTCGCGCGGGAAGTAGCCGGCCTCGGCCATCACCGCATACAGCGCGGGGACGCCGTGACCCTTGGAGAGCACGAAGCGATCGCGCTCCTTCCAGTCGGGCCGCTTCGGATCGTGACGCATGCGCGCGAAGTAGAGCGCGGTGATCAGATCGATGGCGGAGAGCGAACCGCCCGGGTGGCCGCTGCCGGCCTTGTGCAGCATCTCGATGATGTCGAGTCGCAGCCTCCCGGAGATTTCTCTCAGCCGGGAGATCTCGTCACCAACCGCGGAGGACGTGGTGGACATGGGGCGCGCTCTACCGGATGCGCCGCGGTCCGGCAAGGCACGTCAGCTGTGGTCGCTCTCGCGCGCGAGGTAGCTGAGGATCACCTCGTCGAGGCTCTTCTCCGAGATGAGGTCCTCGCCGAAGAGCGTGCCCACAGGGGTCTCGGTGCGCTTCTGTGCGACAGGTGCGGCGGGCGGGCGAGGCGGGGGGCTCGCGGCGACGGCCTTCTGCGACGTGGGAGGTGGCACCGCAACCGCCGGTGACGTGACGGGCGCAACCGCCGGCGGCGCAGCGGGCGCATCCACCGCGAGCTGACCCGGCTGATACGCGGGGCTCGTGGAGTCGAGGTGGTCGTACGTCCCGTTGATGAGGTTGCGCAGCATCTCCTTGTGCTGCTCCTCCATCAGCTGTCGCACGACCTGCTGGAGGTTCTCCGCACCGACCACGTCCGCGTAGGAGGTCTTCTTCGACGCGAGGATGTTCCCGCCCACGAACAGGTGCGTGATGATGTGCGGGTTGTTGACGCCCGAGTCCTCGGTCTGGACGTGGTAGATGGTCCCCTTGTACTTGACGTTGTGGTTGAAGCCGGTGACTGCCTTCTCAAAGGTCTTCGACATGGGGGACGGCGGCGGACGCTAACAGCGCCGTTTCAGAGCGATCAAGGAATGGTGCGAGGCAGCACCACCCCCAGCCGAGCAGCATCCTCCGGCGTGTTGATCCCCTGCAGGCTCTCCAACGAAGCGTCGTGTGCGCGCAACCGCTCCACCGGAACCTCCACACCGGATGTTTCGCGCATCAGTGCCTGCATGCCGGCGCCTTTCGCGAGCAAATCCGGGATCACGCCCTTCGCGCTGCGTCGATAGAGCGCGGGCAGCGGTTCGCGTCGTCCGTCCCGCACGAAGGCGATCCACTGGGCGCTCTCATCCATGGCCTCTTCGAGAATCGTCAGCGCCCGCGGGTGCACGCGCGGCATGTCCCCTCCGACGAGCGCCACCCACTCCGTCGTACACGCGGCCAACGCTGCGTCGAGCCCGGCGAGCGGCCCGCCATCCGGCACCCGGTCGGTGACGACCGGAAGCCCGGGCATCCGCTCCCGGTAGAGCGCCGGCGTGCGGGTGACGACGATCGCCGAATGGGTCACCGGCCCCAGCCGCTCGAGCACGTGCACGAGCAGCGGCCTTCCCTCAAGCTCCAGCAGCGGCTTGTGCACACCGCCGAGCCTCGTGCCGCCGCCGCCCGCCAACACGACCAGCGTGATTCCCTCTCCTCGCGGCATGCGGTCCTTCATACTCGACCCGATGCCGCTGACGCCGCTTCCCGACGCCGTTCACCTCGCCCGCACGCTCTGCGCGCCGCTGCCGCCGATCTCGCTTCCGCCGCTGCTCGCGTTGCGCCTCTTCCTCGCCGAGGACGTCCTTGCGCTGCGGGATCTGCCCGGCTGCGACAACTCGGCGATGGATGGTTACGCGGTGCGGGCGGAGGACACGAAGAGGGCGAACCGCGACGCGCCGGCGACGCTGAAGATCGTGGAGACGATCTATGCCGGCCGCGCGCCGACGAAGCGGCTCGGTCCCGGCGAGTGCGCGCGCATCTTCACCGGCGCCTGCCTCCCCGAGGGCGCGGACGCGGTGGTGCGTCAAGAGGCAACCCGGACCGCGAGCGCGCAGAGTGGCACGGTGGAGATCGTGGTGGAGGCCTCGCCCGGTGAGCACCTGCGCCGCCGTGGCGAAGAGCTGTCAAAGGGCGCGCGGGTCCTCCTCCGTGGCGCGCGCGTGGACCCAGCATCGGTGGGCATCGCTGCATCGCTGGGCCTCGAGACCCTGCGCGTCCATCCACCGCCGAAGGTGTGCGTGATGGCGCTCGGCGACGAGCTGCTGCCGCCTGGAGCTGACGCGCTGCCGCACCAGATCCACGACAGCAACGGCGTGATGCTCGCGGCGATGGCGAGCGAGCTGAACGTGCACGGTCCCTCCATCCGGCGCGTGCCCGACGTGCGCGAGGTGCTCACCCGGGAGCTCGAGGAGGCGGCCGCGACGCACGACGTGCTGATCACCGCGGGCGGCGCGTCGGTCGGCGACAAGGATCTGGTGAAGGACGTGCTGCGCGAGCTCGGCGCTGAGCTGCGCGTGGACGGCGTGCAGATCAAGCCCGGCAAGCCGATGAGCCTCGCGCTGCTGGACGGCAAGCCGGTGGTCATCCTCCCCGGCAACCCGGGCGCGGCGATGGTCGGGTTCGACATGCTCGCGCGGCCGGTGCTGCTCGCGCTGCAGGGCGTGCACGAGGAGCGGCGGCGCGTGCGCGCGAAGCTGCTCGCCGCACAGAAGAAGGGCCCGCCGATGACCGGCGTGATGAGCGCGCGCGTCGAGCTGCGGAGCGGAGCACTCACGGCGCGCATCCGGCCTCAAGGCGCAGGCCAGCTCCTGCAGAACGTGAACATGGAGGGCTGGGCGCTCCTCCCGCCGGGCCGCGGAGAGCTCGAGGCCGGCGCTTCCGTGGACGTGGAGCTGCACGCGGGCGCCTCGTTCATTCCCTCGGATGCCGCGCCCGCCGTGGCGATCACCGGCTGGTCGGGCGCGGGGAAGACCACGCTGCTCGAGCGGCTCCTCTCCGTGCTGCGCCAGCGCGACCTTCGCGTGGCGGTGCTCAAGCACTCGTCCCACGCGCACGCGGACGTACCGAAGACGGGCAGCGACACCGAGCGCTACCTCACGGCCGGCGCCGCGCACGCAGAGCTGCTCAGCGCAACGCAGACGCAGGAGACGTCCCCTCTGGATCGCGTCCGCGCGCTGCGTACGAGCGGCAACTACGACCTCATCCTCGTGGAGGGCTGGAAGGACGGGCCACTGCCGAAGGTCGAGGTGTGGCGCGAGACGGTCGACGAGACACCGCTCTTCCGCACCCACGCCAACGTGCGCGCGCTCCTCACCGACGGGCCGCCGCCGCCGGACGCGCCGAAGACTCTTCCGCTCGACGCGCCCGATTCCATCGACGCGCTGTGCGCTCTCCTCCTCTCCCTCCGGTGACCCGATGGCCCTCATCCCCGACAAGTCGAGCCAGACGCGGCGCGTGCTCCGCCTTCGCGCGGGACAGGCGCCGGTAGAAGAGGAGGATCTCCTCGCGGTGGAGGAGCCGCTCGAGATCCGCGTGGCCGGCGATCCGCTGGCGGTGACGATGCGGACGCCGGGCGCCGATCACCGGCTGGCGCTCGGCTACCTCTATGCGGAAGGCATCATCCGCAGCAGCGCGGACGTGGGCACGGTCGCGCACTGCGGCAGGCCCGGCGAAGAGGGCTACGGGAACGTGATCGACGTGACGCCCGCGCCCGGCGCGAAGCTGGAGACGGAGCGCGTCCGCACCGCCACCCGCGGCACGCTGACGACCTCCGCGTGCGGCGTGTGCGGCAGGCGATCGGTGGACGATCTGCTCGACCTCTGCGGCGCGCTTCCGGACGGTCCGGTGTTGCCGGTGGATCTCGTCGCCGGAGCGCCCGAGGTCCTCTCCGAATCGCAGCGGCTCTTCGAACGCACCGGCGGCGTCCACGCAGCGGGCGCGTTCTCCGAAGCGGGCGAGCTGCTCTGCGCGTTCGAAGACGTGGGCCGGCACAACGCGGTGGACAAGGTCGTGGGCGCGCTGGTGCTGCGAGGCCTCGGGACCGGTGCCGCGGACGCGCCGAAGCCCGCGCTGCTCATGGTGAGCGGACGCGCCTCCTTCGAGATCGTGCAGAAGGCCGCCATGGCGCGCATCCCCGTCGTCGCCAGCGTCTCGGCGGGATCGTCTTTGGCCGCAGCGCTCGCGGAGCGGCTGAACCTCACGCTGGTGACGTTCGTCCGCCCGGGCGGATTGCAGGTCACCACCGGTCGCGCGCGGATACGTACGCTGTAAGCCTGTGCTGTAGCCTCGCCAACGTGCCCGGCTGCCCTCCATGCGGCAGAGCAGGGTGCAGGTGGAGTGTCCCGGAGCGACGATGCCCGCCGCGGCTTCGGCCCCCACTCTCTCCGCATACCGAGGAGGGTACGGCATGAAGAAGATGCTCAAGCGGTCGGTGATGGTGGGTCTGCTGTCGGGTGTGGCGATGTTCGGCGTGGGCTGTCAGCGCAGCGCGACGAACACGGAGGGCGTGGGCGGCGCCGGTCAGGAGAGTGGCAGCCCGGGCTACGCGCCGACGGAGATGGAGCAGAGCGATCCGGCGACGGGCGGCAGCGGCATGGAGCAGCACGACCGCTACCAGGAGGGCCAGATGGAGAACGAGGAGCGTCTCCGTGAGGGCGGCACCGGCGGCTCCGGCATGGAAGAGCCCATGCCCAACGAGGACGAGTCGATGATGCACGACGACTCGGGCGCGGGCGGCTCCGGCATGGAGGGGCAGGACGACTCCATGATGATGGACGGCGGCACCGGCGGCTCCGGCACGGACATGCAGATGGAGAACCGCGACGTGGAGCAGAAGCCCGACACGGAGACCGAGCAGACCTACTAGTCGCGCTCGCAGCTCACCGTGACGAGTGACGAGTGACGTGGGGGGGGGGGGGCCGCCGCGCGGGGCCACCCCCCCCCGGCGGGGT
>JAFAFL010000009.1 GCA_023423535.1 Pseudomonadota bacterium | reverse complement strand
CCAAATTTTGTTAAGCGTCTTGTTGCACGCAGCCCATGGGCAAGTGCGGCAAGACGACGGGCAAGATAAAATTTGGTCAAGCGCCACTGTTGACACGCTTTGGGAGAAAGACTCGGGAGTTTGGCTTATAAAGCCAAACGAAGAGGCTTGCGAGCGTGGGTTGCGTGTCAACGGGCCGCGTATTGGCGATAGTGGCGGATTAGAAAGCCAAAACTTTCAATTTTGCACTAAGCTAAGCAACAGCCTTTTATTATTTACTAAATTAAGAAAAAAGGAAATATAAAGGCTGTTGCGACAAAAAAAAGGAGAAACTTTCAATTTCTCCCTTAACCCGCCATTTCGCCAATACGATGTTAGCTGTGGTTTTTCATTTCATCCCCATTTAGATATTTGAATGTTAAACCTTTGTTTTCTTCCCAAAATTCATTTGATAAGACTGCTGAGAGTTCTTTACGTGATTTATTACCTGGCAAAATAACCATATTATGTGTTTTTCTACCAGTTACAAGTATACTCCAACCCTTAGTTACACCTTCGTAATACGACTGGTCTTTATCTTTCAGTTGTTCCAGTTTTTCTTTTTCAGATTCATTTAGTTCTCTTGGAGCGATAAATGCTGTAAGAACGATCTGTTGCTCAATACTTTCACCGAATCTCTCGTTTATTTCAAATAAACCAAAATTTGCTCTCTTTTTGTCAAATTCATACACTCTGTTAGTTTCGTTTTCGAAAAGATTTGAGTCGGGGGTATACAATCCAAGTGTTTCATGTACAAGTAAAGGGTCTTGGTCAAAAAAAGCAGTAATCCCATTTCCATAAGCGTGTATTATTTTGGTTCTATGATTTACCTTAATCCTCTCAAAATCGTTAATAGCATTAAATAAATGCTCTGGTATTAATGGAAATAAAGAGGATACAATATCGAACTCTGTAAATTTATCAGCCCAACTGTCAGATTTTATAAGTATTTTGTTAAAATTTAAATCATTTTTCTTGCCTATGAATGTCGCCTTAAATAATTGCTTTGATTCGCATATTACAGAATCATCCTTTACGTCAATTTTATCAGCGGAAATTAATTTAAATAAAAGTAGTTTTTCGGTTAATTTGTCTAATGTTGAAAAGTTGAAATCTTTGAATTCAATATTTTCTCTTTTCAAAAACTCTTTAATGGATATTTCCTCATTAGTGGCTTTTTTAATTCCTTTCCAAAAAATATCACCGTAATCAGTATAGGATAGTTCATTTATAAATACAGAATCAGCAAAACCTATTTTATCAAATACGAACTTCCATAACAATTCTAATTCATTTTCCTCTAAATTGTATTTAGAAATATGATGTCTTGTTTTAGAAATTACTTCTTGAATAAGTTTTTTGGAAATTTCCTCTGCGTTTTTTTCATATTCAGAAGGATAATTTACCAAAGACGTTCTATCTACAGTTAATTGAGGCTTGTTTTCTCCAATGAAATTTAATATTCCATTTCTATGTAAGGCATCTGAATAAAAATGGCTAATACTAATATGCCTATCATCAATATTTACTCCATCTACACATACACCACTTGCTCCAATTTTGGGAAGTGAGTAAAATGCATGTAGTTCGGGGTCTATGGCTCCGGGCTTAGGTAAGGTTAGAGTAGTTCTAAATTGAATTGAATCAGACTGGATATCTATTTCGTATGTTTCTAGTGACTCTTTTATTTCGCTATAATTAATATTTAGTTTTCTTAAACGTCCTTGGTTATTTAAAAAATCAAGAAACTCTAAATCTTCTTTTGTAAAATCAAACCCTACATGTGTTGGAAGTATAGGTTTGTTAAGGATTTGTAAATGTTCTTCGTTATCCAAAACAATTTCAACATTGATTTCATCAGGAATTATTGTAACAAAAGAATTGACTAATCGATACAAATGTTTATCCCAATTATCATACAGTTTTTCATATTGTCTAAACTGGTCTGGAAAATAATTGGGTTTTCCTTCCAATAAAAGATAGAGTTTTTCAAGTGGATTATTGTATATATTTTTATTTTCTTCAGAAAGAAGCACTTTGACTATAGTTCCAGATTCTAATATCAATTCTTTCTCTGAATCTGTGGTTGTCTTATAATAAAAATTTTCGTGTGGGCCATCAATAGCACATGAAACAAAGCCACCATCTTTAGTTTTTGTAATAATTTCTATTTTATTTCCAATCATAAAACAAGAGAGTATTCCTATTCCAAATTGAGAAGTTGGAGTAAACGTGCCTCCCCATTCAGCCTGTTTTTTATAAAATTCAGAAGACTTATAGTATGAGTTACCAATTTTCAAAAGATAATTTTCAATGACTTCTTTTGTCATTCCAATGCCATTGTCTGAACAACATAGATATACTTTTTCATCAACTTTTTCAATGCTAAATTGTACTTTTCCTTTAGCATTATGATGAATTGATTTTGCTTCTGATATCATACATCTACAAGCATCAAGAGCATTTTGATATAACTCTCTTAGACTTGCAAACTTGTCTTTGTATAAACCGACTCCCATTAACAATTCAATAATTCTTTTTTGATTTAAGGAAAAACTTAACCCACGCTTAGGTAAGAATACTTTTTCATCATTAGTAATGTTTGTTCGTTCAATTTTGTCTTGTAAATTTGGGATGATTGATTTATAATATTCATTCCAATGTCTATCTAATTTGAAATAATTTTGAATTTCAAATTCAATCCAGTCTAAGTAATCGTGCAACTTAAAATAAATGTCTGGAGTTTCGCAATATGCTCGAAAAGAGATTTTGCCATTCTCAATTGAGTAATTTGCACCATTATTTTTTAATGCCCATTGTAAAAAACTAAATTCCGAATGAAACAATCGTGATGTTCTTAATTCTAATGGTGCTCTATCAAAACTAAAATGGATAATGTCTCCTAAACGAAGTAGCATTGCAACTAATTGCAAATTAGCTGACTCATTACCATAGTATTGAGCAGATTGATTGAAGTTTTCAATATAGTTAATATCTTCTCCATGAGACCTGCAAATTAATGCCAAATCTTTTGCTAACCTTTTACCCCAAGCTGGTTGTTCAAATGAATTTCCAAATATTGATTCTAAGTTATTTAAGTAAGACTCAATTCTAATATGGTGTGTTGCACGAATGTAGTCTGTACGTATAAATGTATTTAATTTCTCAAACTCTTCTTTGTCATTAATTTTACGAAGTTGTTCTGCAAAACCATTTCTATAGTTTTGATATTCAACAAGCATAGAAGCAAGATAATCTATTAATTTATCCTCACTATTCGGCGAGAATATCCAGCCTTCCACATCTCCTTCAAATATTCCATAAAAAGTTTCTTTATTATCTCTAATAATATTTTTTGCATTTGAAATCTTAAAAGGTTCTTTTAAATCATGGCAAATTGACTGTTCAAAAACTTTAAATTTCTTTGTTCCTTCGGTAAATTTTAGAACATTAAGTTCCCAATCTGAAGGAGCCATTGCACAGTCATGAAAAAAGGCAGAAATGTGAATTAAAAAAAGTTCATAAGTAGAAAGTTTTTGAATATTTTCAGCTAAAAGTTTTTCTATATTATATACTACTTTTTCACTGTGCTTTTCATCGTGAATATCAAATTCAGGTAAGATTCTAGTGATTCTTTTTAAATGATTTCGTGCTTTTTTTTCAAGCTCATCTGCAAGGTTATAAAGTTTCAGCTCAATTTTAACCGAATCACTTGGCTCTTTACTTCGGTTTTCAAGTTCATCTATAATTCTCATGAGTTTTTGTGTTGCGTAGGGTTGTCTTAAAATCACAGCTAACGGTTTGCGGCTTGGCGTAGTGGCGGATTTTTAGCACAAAAGTTCAATCGAAGCACTGCACTTGAACCTACCACAAAACTGTCATACGAAGCACCGAACCCGCCATTACGCCAAACCGCTGTTATGGGCTGGGCTTTTTCGTCTTTTGTCAGCAACATTTCTTGTCTTGTTGAATTGGCGGACATTTTACACTTCCGTAACTGCAATAAACACAACAGTCGCCTTGATGTGGTTTTAAAACGGTCTTGCAATTATCACATTCGTAAAAATATTGGCAAGCGTCTGTCGGCATTGTTTCTTCCTTTTTATGTCCGCAATTTGGGCAAGTGATTGTTGATTGTAGTATGATTTCCATTTTATTTTTCCTTTTTGTCTGTTACTGAATATCCTGTTCCGTTTATTGCTTTCTCAATTTCGGCAATGTTCGTTTTTGAGTTATCAAATTCTACAATTGCATTTCCGTTTTCGTATGAAACAGTTGATTTTATTATTCCCGAAAGCTTATTCACTTCGTGGTTTACGTGTTCTTCACAACCTGCACAAGTCATACCGCTAATGGAAAACTCAACTGTTTGAACATTTGATTTGTCAACTACTATGATTTGTTTTTCTGTCTTTGGATAAAATATGTGAGCATAGTAAGGAAAGGCAAGCATTACTATTGCAAATGCTGTTACAATTCCTAAAAACATTTTGGATTGAATGAATTTTGGTTTTTCTTCTGTCTCACAATTGCAGTCAATTTGTTTTTTAGGTTTCAACTTTTGATACCAAGCAAAACCAAGAACCAAAATTGTCAAACCTATAAAATAAGGTCGGAAAGGTTCAAGCCAAGAAAAAGTTGAAGCAAGTCCGCTTGTCCCTGCGACAAGAGCCAATACAGGTGTGATGCAACAAAGTGAGGCTGCAATTGCTGTCAAAAGTCCTGCACCGATTAATTTTTTGTCTGTTTTCATATTGTTTCCAAAATTTTGTTTTCGTGAAGTATTTTGAAAAAAGGTTTGAGCATTTTTTCATACTCTTTTGTCAGTGAGTAAAAAATGGTTTGTGCTTGCCTTTCCGTTTCAATTAGTTTTCGGTCTTTGAGTTTTCGCAGATGTTGTGAAATTGCCGAAATGGTCATTCCGAGAATGTCACTAAGGTCGCAAACGCAAAGTTGTTGCTCTTCGTAAAGCAGAAACAGGATTTTCAGTCTTACGTTGTTACCCGCCAATACAAGTCCGTTGGATAAATAGTCAAACGAACCGTTCAGTTCTAATACTCGGTCTTTACAGCGGTTGATTTGCTTAATGTCCGCTTGTTGTCTTATACACGAAATGTTGTCCATAGTGCAAAGATAGTCAATTTGTTTATTTAAGCAATTACTTAAATACAAAATATCAAAAAGAACCCGATTTTGTCTGTCGGGTTGTGTCGTCATAGCCTTGCCCATAACGGTGGCGCTTGACGAAGTTCCGAAAAAAATGCGAATTTTTTCAAAACTTGTTTTAGAAAAAATAGGAGCATTTTTTTCGGAGCCAAATTTTGTTAAGCGTCTTGTTGCACGCAGCCCATGGGC
>JAFAFL010000134.1 GCA_023423535.1 Pseudomonadota bacterium | reverse complement strand
CTCGAGCACCGCGCGGGCCGACTCCGGACCGCCTCGGCGCAGGTGCAGCGCGGCCAGCTCACCGCTCTGCCGCGATCCTGCCGGCTCGAGGCGGCAGGCGGTCTCCAGCGCCAGGCGCTCCTCGCGGGAGTCGCCCGCCATCCGGGCCTGATGCGCACGCTCCAGCCAGAGATCCGCGCGCTGGGCGAAACGCTCGCAGGCGGCCGCGATCCGCGCGCGCGCCTCCCCCACCCGTTCCTGGGCCGCCAACGTGCGGACGGTGTGCAGCGCGATCTCCGGAAGCGCGTGCCGCGTCGAGAGTTCCTCGAGGAAGGCGAAGAGGGCGTCGGGTCGAAGGAGCCGCTCGGCGAGGGACATGAACGCGTCGACGCCACCGCCGAAGAGCGCCTGTCGCCGGAGCTCGGTCATCACGAACGAGAGCGCGGTCCGGGCCTCGTCGTCCGAGCCCATCCGCGAGACGTAGTCCGTCATCACGTTCGGCTGTTCGACGTCGAGTCGCAGGCTCCGCTCGAGGCACGCGCGCGCCTCGCTCTCACGTCCGGCGCGGGAGAGGACGATGGACTCCACGTTGTGGAACGCGACGGAATTGGGCTCCACCGCCCGGGCAGCCTCGAGCAGCACCAGCGCCGCCTGCGGGTCCGTCGCCGAGGTGTTCAGGGCGCGTTCGCGAAGCGCCCACGCATCCTCCGGGTGCGCCTGCAGCAGGCGTTCGAGACGTGCGCCGGCCCGGGCGGGATCGTGCGGGCGCAACCACTCGAGCGCGAGCACGTGCAGCGACGCGTAGGTGGGCAGTTGCTCACAGGCGGCCTCCAGATACGCGATTGCCGCCGCGGTTCCCTCTTCCACCGACAGCAGCCGCGCCACGTTCGCGTGCGCATCCATCGCCAGCGGTTCGCGGGCGACGACGCGACGCCACGCCGCCAGCGCGTTGCCGCGAAGTCCCTCCCGCTCGTCGAGCCGCGCCCGGACCCGGAGCCAGGCCGGCGACTTCGTCTCCGCGTCCGAAGCGCCAGTGCCCTCCGCGCGGGAGAGCAGCGCCTCCGCACGCTCGCGCTCGCCCTGAAATCCGAGCCGCTCCGCCGCGAAGAGGAGCAGCTCCGGATCGGCGGGCCGCAGCGACAGGGCGAGGTCGAGCACCTCGCGCGCCTCCCCGTCCCGGCTCGCATGCTGCAGCGCCGTCACGAGCACCTGCGCCGGACGCGCCGAGCGCTGTCCGAAGCGATCGAACTGATCGCGCAGCGCGGCGAGGACCTCTTCGCCCCGTCCGAGATGCGTCGCGGCAAGGAAGTAGCTGCGCGCGGAGTCGCTGTCCGTGGCCTCGAGGCACCACGCGCGGCGATAGAGGGCGAGCGCCTCCTCCCGCTGACCCTGCTCCCACGTCACGTGCGCGAGGAGCTGGTACGAGGCACCCGACCAGGGCCGCGCCCGCATGTGCCGGTGGAGGAGCGCGCGCGTCCGGTCCCGTTCGCGTGCGTCGCGGTAGAGCTCTTCGGCCAGCGCGTGGAGGTACCAGGGGTCGCTCTTTCCGCGTCCGACCCGCGCGACGAGTGAACGCCTCCGCTCCTCCCGGCGCCCCAGCCGCGCCATGAGCGCGAGCTGATCGAGTTCGGCGAGTGGACTGTCCGGGAACGCCGCGAGGAGCGCCTCGGCCGCGGCCAGCGAGTCGGGCACGTGGTCGTCGTAGCGGGCGAGCGCGCGCCGCGCGTGCAGGGTGATGCGGTGCCCCGGCGCCTCGGACTGCAGCGCGTTGAGGAAACGCTCGGCGGAGGCGCGGTCATGCTTCACCAGCGCGGCCTCCAGCGCGTCGAGATGGTCGTGCAGGGCCGCATCGGGCAGTTGCAGACCCTCGAGCAGATGGGCCTTCTCCGCCGGCACCAGCGCGAGCGCGCGCGGGCCGCTGAACGCCTGCTCCTCGAGGAGCCCCTCCGCGTCGGCTTGAGAGAGGCACGGGCCCGAGGGATCTCGAATGAGGATCGTCCCGCGGCGCGCGTCGAAGCCGCAGACCGCCTGCAGGTGCGCGTTGCCCACCTGCCGCGTGGCGAGGGTGAAGGGGATCCCGCGCCGGAGGAGCTCGACCGCCGCCTCCCATTGGAGGGTGAACGCGCGCGTGATCCAGCCGTTGCCCTCCGCCCAGCTCCGCTCGCTGTGGGAGGAGGTGCCGTCAAAGCAGATGGCCTCCACCACCTCGAGCTGACTGACCTCCCGGCCCCAGTAGCGCGCGATCGACGTGAGCGTGGCGGGGCCGCAGGTCCGGTGATCCTGACGCACCCACGGCACCGGGAGGACGACCCGCTCGGTCTCGGTGCCGCGCTCGGCCATGCGCGCGGCGACCTTCCCGTGAAAGCCGCCGGCGAGCTGACCGAACTCGATGGCGCGGTCGATCTCGCCGCACTCGTAGAGCGCATCCGAGAGCGCGCCACCGAGCGCCGCGCAGACCTCCGGCTCGGCGAGCGGCGCGAGCACGATCGAACGCTCCGCTGCCGCCACCGCGGCGCGTGGCCTCCCCGCTTCGAGCTCGAGAACGCTGAGCTGGTAGCAGAGGAAGGCGGACTCGAGCGTCCACACCTGCGAGCCCAGCAGCGCGATGGCCTCGTCGAGCAGGCCTCGCTGCTTCAGCGCGTCGGCGAGGTTTTCGATCGCTGGCCGGTAGTCGGGGCGGAGGGTCACCGCGTGGCGTGCGACTTCGAGCGCCTCCTCGGTGCGGTCCTGAGCGCCGAGCACGTTCGAGCGACAGATCTCCCACCACGCAGGCTCGGCCTCCATCGCCCTCGCCTGCTGGAGCTGCTGCTCCGCGGCCGGGAAGTCGCGCAGCCGCGCGAGGCACATTGCGCGGGCGAGCGCGATGTCCGCCTCCACGTTCCGCGCGCCGTCAGTGGCCTTGAGCACCGGGTGGCGGTCGAAGAACTCCAGCGCGAAGTGGGGGCCGCGACTCCGCAGCAGCGCGAAGCCCCGGTAGTAGACCGCCTCCGCGTCGGTGGGGTCTTCGCGAAAGGCGCGCGTCAGCAGCAGGTTCGAGCGGCGCATGCCTCCCACCTGACTCACGAGGCGCGCGGCGAGGATCTTCTCGCTCGGCGTTCGTGGCCGCACGTCGAGCATCGGGTCGACGAGCACCTCGTACGCGGAGAGGAAGCGGCCCTTCTCGTAGAGGTCTCGGATGAGCGCGAACGGATGAGGAGGCGAAGCAGGCGCGGAGAGGGATGTCGGGGAGTTCAGGCTCATCGGGGCGCGCGGACTGTACTCCCTCTCCGCGCTAACCGCCGGCCCCCCACCGCGCTCGGTGGGTGCGCTGCGCGGGGGGACGTCGCTAAAAGGCGCGGATGGATCAAGCGATGCGGGTAGTGCGGTCAGCGATCTCCCTCAACGTGGCGGACGTGGAGGCGTCCTCCGCGTTCGTGCAGCGTCACTTCGGCTTCAAGGTCGCGATGGCCGCCGACGGGTTCGCGTCGCTCGAGCGGGAGGACGCGGGCTTCAATCTGATCTTCCTCCGCACCGGCCTCTCCACCTTCAAGCCGGAGCGCATGAAGGGCAAGGCCGCGGACGGGCTGCTCATCGTGTTCGTCGTGGAGGACGCGGACGCCGAATACGAACGGCTGCAGCGTGAAGGCGCGCGCATCCTCACGCCCATCGAGACCGAGGCGTGGGGCGAGCGCTACTTCCAGGTGGAGGATCCGAACGGCGTCGTCATCCAGCTCGTGCAGTGGGTGGCGCACCCGGACGGCGAGCTTCGTTAGTCAGCGCTTCGGCGGAAGCGGCGCGCTCTGCTTCGGCCCCGAACGTGGACCGGACGCAGCGGCCGGCGTGACCACGAGCTCTTCGTCGAGGAACCGCGAGAGCGACTCCATCTGCGTGCGGTAGGCGCCGTACTCTTCGGCGGAGATGCGCTCGCAGGTGACGCGGAGCGTCTGCTCGACCTCCACGCCCTTCGCCCCCGGCCGCACGTCGCGCCTGAAGGTGAGGCACGGGGTGGCGATCTCTCCCGACGACGGCAGCCGCGCGACCTTCGCGCCCTCCGGCAGCGCGATGAGGAACCGCCAGGCCATCTCGTTCGGCGTGCCCAGCACGAGCGGGTGGCGGCGTTCGGTCAGCCGGAACCAGCCCTTCGGCGACCAGTCGGTGGGCAGGCGCATGCGGAGCGACTCCCCCTCCACGCGCGCGGCGTTGGGCGCGATGAACGCGGTGCGCACATGGGCGGGCGAACGGAGGTCCTGCGTCTCCACGGCCTCGGCGCCTTCGGTGGACGCGCCGGTGAAGTAGCTCCCGATCGCCAGCTGCATGAACTGCTTGAACTGCTCCGGGTTGCGGCTCATCCGCCGGACGACGCCGCCGCTTCGGCCACGCGCGCTGAACGCGAGCTCGCCCTTCGCCGCGCCGTCTGCCGTCAGCGCGAACTGCAGCCGCGTCTCCTGCCGGTGGTGCGCGGGCGTCTGGTACGGGATCGGGATCCAGTCGAACTTCCGCGTGGCAGGGTCATAGACGAGCGCCTCGGTGCCCGCGTTGTCGTCGCGCAGCACGTCGAGGTCGAGCGCCTCGGCGGTGGAATCGAAGAAGCGGCCCTCGCTCAGGCCCGGCTGCGGCGGCACGTACACGATCGCGTGGTTGAACTGCTGCGTGGGCAGCCCTCTGCGCACCTGTCCCCGGTCGCGCGTGCGCACGGTGGCGAAGTGCGCCTGCAGCCCCGCCTTCTTCGCCAGCGTCATGAACAGCACCGTCTTGTCCTTGCAGTCGCCGTAGCGGCGCTCGACCACCATCGAGGCGGGGTGCGGCTTCACGCCGGCGATGAACGACTGGTAGTCCTGCTGGTAGCGGATCTCCTCCATCACGAAGCCGTGGATGCGCAGGAGCTTCTCTTCCGCTGTGTCGGCGCCCTCCACCAGCCGCGAGGCCAGCGCGTCCACCTCCGGCGAGTCGCGTAGCGCGCCCTCCAGCAGCGCCTCTTCCCAGCGCAGGTACGCGTCCCAACCGGGCACCGTCGTCACCTGCACGTGCTCGGCGACGTCCCACAGGCCCGGCATGTTCGGCTCGGGCAACAGCGGCTGCACGTCGCGCTTGCGCCACGCCACGCGGACTTCGTCGCCGCGCCGCTCCTCGGTGCGCTCGGGCGCGCCCACCACGTTCTCCTGCAGGGTCTGTCCGGCCGGGTACCAGAGGATGAGCTCTCCGTGCGTCTTCTGCTCCGACGGCGAGGAGAAGAAGAAGGTGCGCCCGAGGTAGCGCGGCAGGAACCCTCCCGGCGGCGAGTCGGCGCGGTACTGCAGCACGATCGTCGAGCCCACCTCGAGCCCGCGGTAGAGCACCTCGCCCTGAGCTGCGCGCACCGAGGCCTCCGACCTGCGCCCCTTCGCGTCCACCGAGTACGCGTGCATCACCCGCTTGCGGCCCGCGTGCGAAAGCCTGCGGCGCGTGAGCTTGTCGCGCCCCGACTGGTTCAGCGCGGTGACCACGTGCGTGACGACGTTGATGGTGCTGCCGTCCGCGCGCAGCTGCACGACCTCCTGATCCATGTGCCACGCGAGGTCCGCGCCGGACACGACCTTCAGCCCGGCGCGCTCACCCACCAGCGCCGAGAGCCTCGCGTCGTCCGGTACGTCCGCCGCCCACGGACCGCTCGCGGCCGGGGCCACGAAGTCGAGCCGGTTGGCGATCTCGTCGTCCTCCGGGCTGCGCTGCAGGGCCGCCTGCCATGCTTCGATCGCCGCGGCCTTCTCACCGCGCCGCCACAGCAGCGACGCCTCCGCGCGCCACACGTCCGAGGACATGGGGAACGCCTCGCGCGCCGCACGCAGCACCTGCAGCGACTCGTCTTCTTTGCCCAGCCGACGCAGCGCCTCCGCGTGAAGCTGCCGGGGCCACAGGTGGTACGGGTGCGCCTTCACCATCTGCTCAGCCAGACGCGCCGTGCTCGCTTCATCGCCCTTCTCGCGCAGCGCCCCGTGCAGCCGCCACATCAGCACCGCGTCGTTCGGTCGCGCCTTTCGCAGGGAATCGAAGATCCCGAGGGCCCGCGCGGTCTGCTTGTCGCGCAGCAGGCACGCCGCGAGCTCCGCCTTCACGTCCTGGGTCGGCGGCGCCGCGCGGTCGAGCCGCTGCCACACCGCGCACTCGTCCTCCTGCCACCGCTCCGCCGCGAAGAGCGCCGCGAGCTGACGCGCGGGAGGCGCGCTGTCGGGCATCGCTTCGACCTGCGCCGTCAGCACCGCACGCGCGCGCTGGCGAAGTCCCTCCTGCATCCAGAAGCGAGCCTGCTCCAGCTTCAGCAGCGGCAAGGCCTCGCCGGCCTTCAGGTGGAGCGCGTTGAGCTCGTCCGCGGTGCGCCCGCGTTCGCCGTTGCTCCACAGCGCGGACACCAGTCCGAATTCACTGACGATTCCTGCGTGCGTCCGCGCCGCCTCCTGCGCCGCCCTCACCGCCACCGCCCCGCCGAAGCGCTCCTGCGCCGCCTGCGCCCGCCTCGTTGCTCGCAGCGCTGAACCCTCCGGGAGCTCCGCCACCGCGGCCTCGAGCACGTCGTCTTCGCCGAGCACCCGCGGCCGCTGCGCGAACTGCGCGCTGACCTTGCCGGGCTTTCGCGCGGCGGCTTCGGCCGGAAGAGGCGCTCCCCGTTCACCGGTGACGCGCGCGAAGAGCCGCCACTCGCCGGTGCGGTGCGCGCTCTTGATCAACACCTGGTGGTCGCCGGCCGAGAGCTGCAGCGGGATGACGAGCCCGTCGAACGCCCACGCGCCCTCGTGCTCGCGCGCCTCCAACACCGGCACGCCGTCCACGAAGACCTTCACCGGATCGGAGATGGCGAGGCGCAGCTCGTAGCGGCCGGCGGTCGGTGCGCTGAACGCGGACGCGGCATAGGCCACCGACCAGCGATCCGGCGCGAGGTACTCGCGCAGCTCCGCCACACCGCGCGGATCAACGGGCGCAGGGCTCCAGCCCAGCTCCATCAGCGCGCCCTCGTAGCGCGCGGAGAGATCCACGCCCGTCGCGTCCTCCGGCGGCAGCGCCTGATCGAAGCCCTTGCCCTGATCGTTGTCCCAGCCGCCGGCCACCCACAGCGGAAGCACCGTTCCCAGCGCGGGCTTCACTCGCTCCAGGCGTGACTGCGGCGCAGCCAACGCGTGCAGGTGCCCAACGTAGAGGAAGGCCGCGTGGGCGCGCGCCTCGGGCGAAGGGTGGCCTTCCTGCAAGGCCTCCAGCAGCCCGAGCCAACGCGCCTGCTGCGCGTCCGTCCGCGAGAGAAGCTCCACCCGGCGCAGCGCGTGCGGGGCCGCGTCGAAGGACACGTCCTCCAGCGCGGTGAGGAGATGATCGACCTCGTCGCGCTCGCGAAGCTGCAGCCGCGCGAGGTCCGCCGCGAGCAGGTGGTACGCGCCGCTCTCCGGTCCGGCCTTGCGCGCCCGCTCCACCGCCTCGACCAGCGCATCCGGCGTCTGCGCGCGATGGAAGAGCTCCACTGCTTCGGCCAGCGCTCGTGCGTCCGCGACCGGCACGGACTGGCGCAGCTCCACTCCGACGCGCGGCACGCCGGCACACGCCACCATCCACGCCGCCGCGAAGAGCAGCGCGAGAGGCCTCATCCCCATCTGTCTGTGCATATGCCTAGCGGACCTTCTGCATCTCGCGGAGGAAGCGCTCCGGCCCCATGAAGCCGGTGATCTTCGGGTCGGTCATCAGCTCGCCCTTCGAGTCGATGAACGCGATCGTCGGCAGGCCCTTCACGCCGTAGCGCTCGTAGAGCGTGTCGAGGATCTCTTCCTCGTTCGTGGCGTCGATCTTGATGTTCACGAAGCGCTCGGACTCTTCGATGACCACCGGCGCCACGTAGGTCTTGTGGTCGAGCTCCTTACAGGCCGCGCACCACTCGGCGAAGAAGTCGATCATCACCGGCTTGCCCGAGTCGCGCGCGGAGGCGAGCGCGGTCTCGAAGGTCTCCAGCGCGCTGCCGTTCTGCTTGTTCGGCCACACCAGCGACCAGGCGAAGTCCGGGGCCTCGCGCGGCTGCGCCCATCCTGCCCGCACCCAGAGGTCACCGGGCGAAGGCGCAGCCACCGCGGAGAGACGAACGAGCACGCCCGCCACCACCAGCGCGACCGCGAGGCCCTTGAGGACGAACTGCTTCGGGCCCTCCTTGAAGGAGCGGTGCACCGCGCCGAGCAGCACGCCCACCAGCACCGCCACGCTCGCGATCGCCGCGCCCGGGACCTTGCCCAGCTCCGCCGCCAGCGCCGCGAACGCCGTCCGCACCTCCGGCACCGCGTCGCGCACGTAGGCCGCGGCCAGCGCCACCAGCGCGATGCCGAGCACGCTCTTCACCCACTCCATCCACGCGCCGCCGCGCGGCAGCCGCAGCGTGAACACGCCGAGAAGGAAGAACGGCACGCCGATGCCGAGCGCATAGATGAACAGCAGCCCGCCACCGAGCGTGGCGCTCTGGGTCTTCGCCACGAACGCGAGCACGCCGGTGAGCACCGGCCCCGTGCAGGGCGCGGCGATGAAGCCGGACACGCTGCCCATGAGGAACGCGCCCGCGTAGCCGGTCCCGCCCACCATGTTCAGCCGCTGCGCGAGGCCCTGCGGCAAGGCGAGCTCGAAGGCGCCGAACATCGACGTGGCGAGCACCAGGAGAAACACCGCCAGCCCGAGCACGAACAGCGGCGAGGCGAGCACGCTGCCGAAGAGCGCGCCGGTCCGCGCGGCCAGCACGCCGAGCACCGCGAACACCACGCCCATGCCCAGCACGTAGGCGGACGTCAGCAGCACCGCCTTCAACCGGCTCTCCGACTTCGACGCGCCGAAGACGCTCACCGTGATCGGGATCAGCGGATAGACGCACGGCGTCATCGCGGTGAGCAGGCCGCCGGCGAAGATGATCGCCGCGCCGATGGCGAAGCTTCCGGCATCGAGGAACGACGAGGCGTCGAGGCTGGACTCGGGACCGGTGGGCAGCACCTCGGGGATGAGGGCGATGCCGAGAGCGCCGGCGAGGGCGAGCAGGAGGATCCGGACGGACATGGGTCGCTATCTACTAGAGGTTCGGCCCTCCCAACGCACGCCTGCCATCGTTGTTCCCTTCACGCCTCCGTGAGCGAGCAGCCGGGCGGGCGGTCTTCGTGCCGCGCCGCTGCCCCCGCCCGGATCGCTTTGGGCTCCAACGGTCGCCGCGTTAGGGTGCGCGCCCCTTCAACCTCAAGCACCGGAGCACGCTTGTCCCAGCCCGCCATCGCGCCCGCTCGCGCTCCCCAGAGCCCTCCGTCCGCCGACCTCCAGCCGGTTCCGCCGCCGCCTCCCGAAGGTGACCTGCCGGAGATCCCGCTCGACACGACGTCCACGCAGATCACCGTGCGCTCGGTCGTCACCGGCATGGTGATCGGCGGCGTGCTCTCGCTGTGCAACATCTACGCGGGGCTGAAGGTCGGCTGGGGCTTCAACATGTCGATCACCGCGGCGCTGATCGCGTTCGGCGTGTTCGGCGCTTCGTCGGCGGTCTTCCGCACGCGGAAGTTCGGGATCCTCGAGAACAACATCAACCAGACCGCGGCCTCCGCGGCGGCGAACGTGTCGTCTGCGGGCCTCGTCTCCGCCATCCCCGCGCTCACGCTGATCACCGGGCAGGAGTTCACGTACCCGATGCTCGCGGTGTGGATCTTCTCCGTGTGCGTCGTCGGCGTCGTCGTGGGCATCGGCCTGCGGCGGCAGATGATCCTCGTGGACAAGCTCCCCTTCGCGTCCGGCATCGCCGCGGCGCAGACGCTGAAGGAGATGTACTCGCGCGGCAAGGAGGCCATGGGCCGCGTCACCGCGCTCGCTTCCGCCGCCGTCGTCGCCGGTGCGGTGAAGATCCTCGAGACCGTCTTCAAGATCCCCAAGCTCGCGATGCCCGGATCGATCGGGATCACCGCGAAGGAGGGCGTGACCGGCATCCCGGCCGCGGCGAGCCTCAAGAACCTCGGCTTCGCGTTCGATCCGACCCTGATGATGATCGCGGTGGGCGCGATCGTCGGCATGCGCGCGAGCGCATCGATGCTGCTCGGCGCGGTGGTCAGCTGGGGCATCCTCGCGCCCTGGGCGATCGGCGAGGGCATGGCGAAAGCCGGTGCCGCCAACGCACCCTGGTTCGGCCGCACCGTCGAATGGCTGCTCTGGCCGGGCGTGGCGATGATGGTCGTCTCCTCGCTGACCTCGTTCGCGTTCTCGTGGAAGTCGATCGTCGGCGCGTTCAAGAAATCGGAGAAGAAGGGCCCGGCCCAGGACGTGGGCGACGTTCCGCGCAACTGGTTCTGGGGCGGCCTGGTGGGCGCGCTGATCCTCTCGGTGTTCCTCCAGGTCAGCCTGTTCGACATCTCCGCGCACATCGCGGTGATCGGCGTGCTGCTCACCTTCGCGCTGGCGGTCGTCGCGGGCCGCGTGTCCGGCGAGACGGCGATCACCCCCGTCGGTCCGATGGGCAAGGTCACGCAGCTGGTGTTCGGGATCATCGCGCCCGCGAACCCCGCGGCGAACCTCATGAGCGCCAACGTCACCGGCGGCGCGGCCTCGCAGACGGGCGACCTGCTCCATGATCTGAAGGCGGGCTACCTGCTCGGAGCCAAGGCGCGGCTGCAGGCGCTGGCGCAGTTCTGCGGCGTCCTCGCCGGCGCGCTGGTCGGCTCCGCGGCGTACCTCGTGCTCATCCCCAACCCGAAGGAGCAGCTCCTCACCGCCGAGTGGCCCGCGCCCGCCGTCGCCCAGTGGAAGGCCGTCGCCGAGGTCTTCATGAAGGGCTTCGACTCGATGCCCGCCGGCTCGGTCGCTGCCATGGCCATTGCTGCTTCGGTGGGGCTCGTGCTCGCGGTGTCCGAGAAGCTGCTGCCGAAGAAGATCGTCACCTGGATCCCGTCGCCGTCCGCGTTCGGACTCGCGCTGGTCATCCCCGCGTGGAACTCGCTCTCCTTCTTCATCGGCGCGTGCATCGCCATGTTCGCGACCAGGTTCTTCAAGAGCTGGTCTGCCCGCTTCCTCATCGTGATCGCCTCCGGCGTGATCGCGGGCGAGGGCCTGACGGGCATCGGCATCGCGGTGAAGGGAATCCTCTTCCCTTAGTCCTCCGGCAGGGTCCGTGTTAGCCGCTCCTGCATGGACCTCTTCTCCTCGCTTCCGCTCTCGGCGCCGCTCCAGCAGGTCGTCGCCGAGCTCGGCTTCACGCAGCTCACGCCCATCCAGGCGCAGAGCATCCCGGTGCTGCTGCAGGGGAAGGACCTCATCGGGCAGTCGCAGACGGGCAGTGGCAAGACCGCCGCCTTCGCGCTGCCCATCCTCCAGAAGCTCGATCCCTCGCGGCGTTCGCTGCAGGCGCTGGTCATCTGCCCGACGAGAGAGCTCGGCGCGCAGGTGGCGGTGGAGATCCGCAAGCTCGCGAGGCGCGTGCAGGGCGTGCACGTGCTGGAGCTCGCGGGTGGTCAGCCGGTCCGGCCGCAGCTGCTCGCGCTGGAGAAGGGCGCGCACATCGCGGTGGGGACGCCGGGGCGACTGCTCGATCTGATCGATCGCCGCGCGCTCGACACGAGGGAGGTGCGCACGGTGGTGCTCGACGAGGCGGACCGCATGCTCGACATGGGCTTCGTCGAGGACATGCAGAAGATCCTCGCCGCCACGCCGGAGGATCGTCAGACGGTGCTCTTCTCCGCCACCTTCCCGCCGGACATCGAGCGGCTCAGCCGCGACTTCCAGCGCAAGCCGGTGCGCGTGACCATCGCCGCCGAGCCACAGAGCGCGCCGGACATCCAGCAGCGCGTGTACACGTGCGAGCCCGAAGAGAAGCCGGAGGTGCTCCTCAAGCTGCTCCGCGAGCACTGCCCCGAGTCGGCGATCGTGTTCTGCAACTTCAAGTCGGCGGTGGCGGAGCTCGCGCAGTTCTTGCGCAACGCGGGCGTGAGCTGCGCCGGGCTGCAGGGCGATCTGGAGCAGCGCGACCGAGACCGGGTGATGGCCACCTTCCGCAACCGGAGCACGCGCATCCTCGTCGCCACCGACGTCGCCGCGCGAGGGATCGACGTGGAGGCGCTGGAGTTCGTCTTCAACTACGAGCTGCCGCAGCAGCCGGAGATCTACGTCCACCGCATCGGTCGTACGGGCCGCGCGGGACGGCAGGGGCTGGCGATCTCGCTGGCGACCGCGAACGAAGCGCGGAAGCTCGAGGCGATCGAGGAGTTCACCGGCAAGAAGCTGGAGCGCGCGACCCTGTCTCCCTCACCGATCGGCAAGTCGGGCCAGTCGCTGGAGGCGCCCATGGCCACGCTGTTCATCGATGCCGGGCGCAAGGACAAGATGCGGCCGGGCGACATCCTCGGCGCGCTGACGGGTGAGGCCGGCGGGCTGCGCGCGGAGGACGTGGGCAAGATCGAGCTGCACGATCACTTCGCCTACGTCGCCGTCTCGCGGAGCGTGGCGAAGGCTGCGCTGCAGGCCCTGCGCGACGGGAAGATCAAGGGCCGCAGGCACCGCGTGGAGGCGGTGCGGGTCTGAGGGACCTAGCGAACGTCTCGAGAGCCTCGACGGCCTCCCCTTCCATTCGGGCCCTCTTCTTCCGTACTTGTGGAGTGCAATTGCACGTGCGGCCTCCACTTGTCGTTATGACCTGCCCGGGAAATTTGGGACCAGCTGAAGCGTGAAAAGATGCCGCTCCGGCCACCACGGAGCAGCAGATGCGGAGGAGCAGGTTCACCCAGGAGCAGATGGTCGCGATACTTCGCGAGGCCGATAAGACGTCGGTCCAGGAGGTCGCGAAGAAGCACGGCATCAGCGACCAGACCCTCTACATCTGGCGGAAGAAGTTCGGCGCGATGGACGTCGACGACGCCAAGCGCCTCAAGCAGCTCGAGACGGAGAACGGCCGGTTGAAGAAGCTGCTCGCCGAGCGCGATCTCGAGCTCGAGGTGATGAAGGAGATCAACGCAAAAAAATGGTGAGCGCGTCCGCCCGGCGGCGGCAGGTCGAGTACGCGCAAACACGAGGTCTCTCCTGCCGCCGCGCCTGTCGCATGCTGGGGGTTGCGCGGTCGTGGCTCCGCTACGACTCGAAGAAGGCGGCTGCGGACGCTCCCGTCAGGGCCCGGATGCGGGAGCTGGCGGCTCAATATCCGCGCTACGGCTACCGCCGCATCCGCATCTTCCTCGAGCGCGAAGGGCACTCCATGAGCCCCGAGCGAACCCACCGGATGTGGCGCAGCGAGAAGCTCCAGGTACCCAGGAAGCGCCCCAGGCGCAGGGTGGCGACGGGCAGGCCGCGCCCGGTGCCGCCGACCGCGGCGAACCACGTCTGGGCCTATGACTTCGTCTTCGACGCCTGCGCCAACGGACAGCAGCTCAAGTGCCTGACCGTCGTCGATGAGTGGACGCGCGAGTGCCTCGCCATCGACGTCGCCGGCAGCATCCGATCGGGGCGCGTGATCGAGGTGCTGTCGAAGCTGGTCAGCGAGCACGGAGCACCGAAGTACCTGCGGTCGGACAACGGCCCGGAGTTCATCGCGACCGCGGTTCTGCGGTGGCTCTCGCGGGAGAACATCGAGACGGCGCACATCGATCCCGGCAAGCCCTGGCAGAACGGAACCGACGAGAGCTTCAACGGGAAGTTCCGCGACGAGTGCCTGAGCCTGGAGTGGTTCAGGAGCAGGCCCGAGGCAAAGGCAGTCATCGAGACCTGGCGCAGCCACTACTGAACCGCCCCGGGTTCTCCGGAGACTCGATTGCGTGAGTCACGCCACCATGGCCTGACTCTGCTGACGTCGATACCACGCCTGCTCAAACTCCACCGGCGGCACGTAGCCGAGGGGCTCCAGCAG
>JAFAFL010000109.1 GCA_023423535.1 Pseudomonadota bacterium | reverse complement strand
CTCGAGCGGCGCGGTGTACCAGCCGTTGAAGGCCGCGGTGGTCACGTTCTCGCGGTTCGTCCCCCGGGTGAACGTGCCTCCGTTGCGCCCGCGGACGACGGAGGACATGAGGTTTCCGTCCGCCTCGCCGGTGGAGGATTCGTAGCGGAAGTCCACGCCGGTGGTGGCCACCAGGGTGTTGAAGAGCACCTTCGTGTCCTTCGCGCGGTTGAGGTACACGCCCACGTCCGAGCAGTTCGCGATCACGTTGTTCCGGATCACGCCTCGAGAATGCTCGGGGTCGCACGCCACGCCCGCATCGAACGCCGGCGCGCAGTACGCGTTGCCCGTCCCGCCGCCTCCGAACGACAGGCCGATCTGAACGGTGCTCGCGTTCACCGCGCGCTTGCAGATGACGAGGTTCCGCTCGAACACGCCGTCGTTGCCGCCGCTCTTCATGAAGGCGCCGTAGGAGATCCCGTTCCCCGCGAGCTTGTGGAAGTCCTGGATGAGGTTGTCGCGCACCACCCAGCGATCGCCGGTGTCGATGTTCACCTTCGTCACCGGGTTGCCCGTCTGCCGTCCTCGCGTGTCGAAGAACGCGTTGCGCTCGATGAGGCCGTCATGCGGGATGTCCCAGCCGCCCGCCCCGTCCGGCGACGCGTTGACCTTCACCTGCGCGTTGAAGTCGATGAGCCGGCTGTTGCGGAGCACGAAGCGCTGCGCGTCGCCCACCACCTGCAGCGCGTGCTCACAGGTGTCGTCGCTGGCGCACGCGCCCTGGAACTCGAGCCCGTCGAAGTGCCAGTAGCGGCCGGTCACCCGGAAGCCGATCTGCGCGTTCACCCTCAGCTTCGCCGCGTGGCGGTTCTGCGCGCGCACGGTGATGGGCTGCGCCGCCGTCCCGTCCGCCGCCGCGCTCACGGTGGAGGTGATGAGGTACTCGCCGTCCGCGAGCACGATCTCGTCGCCGGGGATCGCCTGGCTCACCGCGTCGCGGAAGGCGGTGACGGTGGAGACCTCGACAGTTCTTGCCCAGGCCGGCGCCGTGGAGAGGACCACGAGGGCGACGACCAGCGGGGGGGAGAGCCTGCGCGAATGCGGCATCCGGCAAGCCTAGCGGCCGCCGTGCACCTCCACCACGCCGCGCGTGCCCTGGTTCAACCGCGTGTGGGGCACGCTCCGGCGCTGACCGGGAAGTCAACGAGGGCCCCGCCATTCACGTCCGAGGGCCCTCTCCCTCTTCGGGCGCTTCGTCACACTTCTTCATCACGCAATTCATGCGCGCGAAGGGCGGATGGATTAAGCAGCGCGCCGATGATTCCGGGGCGCCGGAGCCGTCTGCACCCAGAGAGCCTTTCGCCGCACGCGCCCCCCACTTTGCGAGGCCCCCGTGTCCGCCATCGTCGACATCCAGAACGTGACCAAGGAGTACCAGCTCGGGAAGACCACGGTCCCTGCGCTGCGAGGCGTCTCGCTCCAGGTCCACCCCGGTGACTTCATCTCCATCGCCGGGCCGTCCGGTTCGGGGAAGACCACGCTGCTCAACCTCATCGGCTGCGTGGACACCGCGACGTCCGGCACGGTGCGCGTGGACGGTCACGACACCCGGGGACTCAGCGAGCGCGCGCTGACCGACCTGCGCCTGCACACGCTGGGCTTCATCTTCCAGAGCTTCAACCTCGTGGCGGTGCTCAGCGTGTTCCAGAACGTGGAGTTCCCGCTGCTGCTGCAGCGCAAGCTCAACGACAAGGAGCGGCGCACGCGGGTGATGGAGCTGCTGGAGAAGGTGGGACTTGCGAAGCACGCGAAGCACCGGCCCTCCGAGCTCTCCGGCGGTCAGCGGCAGCGGGTGGCGGTGGCGCGCGCGCTGGTGACGCGGCCGAAGATCGTCCTCGCCGACGAGCCCACCGCGAACCTCGACTCGCAGACGGGCAACAACATCATCTCGCTGATGAAGCAGATGAACCTCGACGACAAGACGACGTTCATCTTCTCCACCCACGACCCGAAGGTGCTCAGCCACGCGGACGCGGTGGTGCAGCTCGCGGACGGCAAGGTGGTGGGGCGGCTCACCGCGGCGGAGGCCACCGCCTATGCGGCCGCGGCCGGCGGTGCGGGAGGCCACTGATGGGTCACCTGCGCATCCTCATCCAGATCGCCGCGAGGAACCTCTTCGCGACGAAGATGAACGTGATCATCGGGTTCATCATGTTGCTCGGCACGTTCTTCGTGCTGGTGGGCAACGCGTTCATCGACAGCATCGACGAAGGGATGACCCGGTCGCTGCAGAACAGCATCGCGGGGCACATCCAGGTCTATTCGGCGAAGAGCAAGGAGGAGCTCTCGCTGTTCGGGACCTTCGGCGGCGACAGCAACATCGGCCCCATCGCGGACTACGCGCAGCTGAAGCGCGAGCTGCAGACGCACCCGGCGATCGAGAAGATCGTCCCCATGGGTGTGCGCGGGGCGATGATCACCTCCGGCAACATCATCGACGTGACGCTGGCGCAGCTGCGCTCGGCGTACCGGTCGGAGGACAAGGCGCAGATCGCCTCCATCCGCGACCACGTGCGGCAGATGGTCAGTCTGCTGAAGGCGGACCAGGAGCGGATGCGCGCCATCGTCACCGAGGCGGGCGTCAATCCGGAGGAGACCGCGGCCATCGAGCGCGCCTCCGACCCGCAGTTCTGGGAGCGCTTCGACGAGGACCCGCTGGGGAGCATGGAGTTCCTCGAGAACCGGATCGCCCCGCTGATGGCGGACGGCGACCTGCTCTTCCTCATGTACACGGGCACGGACTTCGAGACGTTCCAGGACGCGTTCGACCGGCTGACCATCGTGGAGGGACAGATGGTGCCGGAGGGCAAGCGCGGGTTCCTGCTGACGAAGTTCGTCATGGAGAACAACTTCAAGCTGAAGACCGCGCGCAGGCTCGACCTCATCAAGGAGGGCCGCGAGATCAACTTCAAGACGATCAAGGACGACGCGGTGCTGCAGCGGCACGTGAAGCAGAACGTGACCCAGCCGCGCGAGATCCTCCTTCAGCTCGACCGGATCAAGACGGACCAGATGACCGAGCGCCTGCAGAAGCACCTCGGCTCGCAGGAGCGCGACCTGGGGAAGCTGCTGGCGCAGTTCTTTGAGATGAACGACGAGAACTTCAGCGCGCGCTACGCCTTCTTCTACGACCAGATGGCGCCGCTGCTGCAGCTCTACCGCGTGAAGGTGGGCGACATGCTGACCATCACCGCCTTCACCTCCTCCGGCTACGTGCAGTCGCAGAACATCCCCATCTACGGCGTGCACGAGTTCAAGGGCCTGGAGAAGAGCTTCATCGCCGGCTCGTTGAACCTCATGGACCTCATGAGCTTCCGCGACCTCTACGGGTTCCTCACGCCGGAGAAGAAGGCGGAACTGGCGGAGCTGAAGAAGCAGAGCGCGGCGAAGGAGATCTCGCGGGAGGACGCGGAGGAGGCGCTCTTCGGCGGCGGTGACGAGCTGGTGGCGGAGGCCACGCCCACGCAGATCGACGAGGCGAAGCAGATTGGCTCCGCGTTCACCGACACGCTGCGCCGCGAGGACATCCTCAACCGCGTCTACACCCGCGAGGAGATCGAGGGCGGGATGGTGCTCAACGCCGCGGTGTTCGTGAAGGATCCGGACCGGATCAACCGCACGATCGCGGAGCTCAACGACGGCTTCAAGGAGAAGGGGCTCGAGTACAAGGCGATCAGCTGGCAGCAGGCGTCCGGCTTCATCGGACAGCTCGTGCTGGCGGCGAAGGGCGTGCTCTACCTCGCGATCCTCATCTTCTTCACCATCGCGCTGGTGGTCATCAACAACGCGATGATGATGGCCACGCTGCAGCGGGTCCGCGAGATCGGCACCATGCGGGCCATCGGCGCACGGCGCGGCTTCGTGCTGACGATGGTGCTGATGGAGACGGTGGCGCTGGGCGTGGTGTTCGGCGCGATCGGCGCGCTGCTCGGCTGGGGCGCGGTCGCGTTGATGGGCCACGTGGGCATCCCCGCGAACAGCGACGAGCTCTACTTCTTCTTCTCCGGCCCGCGCCTGCACCCGGCGGTGTCTCCGGCGAACATCATCACCGCGTTCGTGGTCGTGCTGCTCGTGTCCGCGATCAGCACCTTCTATCCCGCGTTCATCGCCACCCGCGTCCAGCCGGTGAAGGCGATGCAGACCGACGAGTAGGGAGTCACAGGCCATGGCGCTCTTCCGCTTCTTCGCCTTCCTCTTCCGCGCGCTGCTCACCTTCTTCCGGGAGCTGCCGCAGAACCTCCTCATCGGCTCGCGGAACCTCGTCGCGCACAAGCGGCGGACGGTCCTGCTCGGCCTCGCCATCGGCGGCGTGACGATGCTGCTGCTCATGCTGATGGGCCTCTCCAACGGCATGCGCGAGAGCATGCTCAAGAGCGCCACCACGATGATGACCGGCCACGTGAACGTGGGCGGCTTCTTCAAGGTCACCGCCGGCGTGGGGAACCCGGTGGTCACGCAGTACAAGAAGATCCGCGAGGACGTGCAGTCGATCGTCCCCGAGCTCTCCTACGTCACCGAGCGCGGCCGCGGCTGGGCAAAGCTCATCAGCGACCAGGGCTCGATGCAGGTCGGCGTGGGCGGCATCGACATCGACCGGGAGACCGGCTTCCGCGAGGTGATGATCGTCACCGAGGGCTCGCTCGACGCGCTGAAGGAGCCGGGCAAGGTCCTCATCTTCGCGGACCAGGCGAAGCGGCTCGAGGCGAAGGTGGGCGACCTGCTCACGCTCTCAGCGCCGACGATGCGCGGCTCGAACAACACCATCGACCTCACCGTGGGCGCGATCGCCAACGACGTGGGGATCATGAGCAAGTTCAACATCTACGTGCCCAACGCCACGCTCCGTCAGCTCTACCAGCTGAACGAGGACACCACCGGCGTGCTGCACCTCTACCTGCGCGACATCGCGCTCTCCAACGACGTGTCCGAGCGCCTGCGCACGAAGCTGCCGGAGCTGGGCTACGTGCTGATGGACAAGGACCCGCGCCCGTTCTGGGAGAAGTTCGAGGTCGTCAACCGCGAGGACTGGACCGGGCAGAAGCTCGACATCACCACCTGGGAGGAGGAGATCTCCTTCGTGCAGTGGACGCTGCGCGCGATGGAGGTGCTGACCTTCGTGCTGACCATTGCGCTGCTGGTGGTGATCGCCATCGGCCTGATGAACACCATGGCCATCGCCATCCGCGAGCGCACCCGCGAGATCGGCACCCTGCGCGCGGTGGGCATGCAGCGCGAGTCGGTGATGGCGCTCTTCCTCACCGAGGCCATCCTCCTCGGCGTGGCGGCGGCGGTGGGCGGCGCGGTGACCGGGCTCGTCATCACCGGCCTGCTCAACGTGGCGGAGATCCAGGTCCCCATCGCCATGCAGCTCTTCCTCATGTCGGAGAGGCTGCACTTCGCCATTCCGGTCTCGTCGCTGGTGTTCGCGGTGGGCTTCATCAGCCTCTGCGTGACTTTCATCTCGCTCATTCCGTCGTACCTCGCCGCGCGGCTCCGGCCGGTGACCGCGATGCACCACATCGGCTGACAGGCCGCACGTCCAGGGAGTCCGAAGATGCGTACCTCCGCCCTCACCTTTGCCCTGCTGCTCTTCGCCTCGGTGCCGCTCTCCGCGCACGCGCTGGACGAGAAGCAGCTGGTCGAGCTGCTGAAGCTCATCGACGACCGGCAGCGCAACAGCGGCGACTACAAGTCGCTCGTCTATCTGGAGCAGAAGGAGAAGGACAAAGCCGACGTGGTGCGCGAGGCGCTGGTGTACCGGCGCGACGCGGACGACAAGCTGATGATCCTCTTCACCAAGCCGAAGGGCGAGGCCGGGAAGGGATACCTGCGCATCGAGAAGAACCTCTGGTCGTACGACCCGGGCACCGGCAAGTGGGAGCGCCGCACCGAGCGCGAGCGCATCGCCGGTACCGACAGCCGCCGCGCGGACTTCGACGAGTCGCGCCTCGCGGAGGAGTACGCCGCCACCTACGACGGCGAGCAGAAGCTCGGCGCCTTCGCGGTGCACGCGCTGACGCTGAAGGCGAAGCCGGGCATCGACGTGGCGTACCCGGTGGTGAAGCTGTGGGTGGACAAGGCCACGCAGAACGTCCTCAAGCGCCAGGAGTTCGCGCTCAGCGGACGGTTGATGCGCACCGCGTACTACCCGAAGTGGAAGAAGGTCTTCAGCGAGTCGAAGGGGGGCGACATCTGGTACCCGCCGGAGATGCGCTTCTACGACGAGGTGGAGAAGGCGAACTCCACCATCGTGCTGATCAAGGAGATCGACCTCAGCCCGCTCGAGGCGAACCTGTTCACCAAGGCCTGGGTGGAGAGCAAGAGCCGGTGAGCGCGCTCCGGTCGCTGGCAGTGGTCGCGCTGCTCCTCGCGGGAGGGGCTGCCTCTGCGCAGGGCACGGGCGCAGCAGACGGTGGAACGCAGCCGCCAGGCAGCGCACCGTCCGCGCCCGCGCTCACGCGTCCGGACGGTGGCACGCAGACCTCGACGGACGCCGCGGACGCGGGCACGGAAGAGCCTTCGGATCGCCCGACCGAGTCCGACCTCTTCGGCGCGCCGCCTTCGGCCGATGAAGCGGGAGTGCCCACGGACCGCCCCGCCGAAGACGAGCTCTTCGGTGGCGGTGACGGTGACGACTCCCAGGCCGGCGAGACCGACCCGACCGACCGCCCCGAGCAGCCCGCCGACTCGCAGACGGGCCGTGACGACCGCGTGCTCTCCGCGCCGCCGGCAAAGGACCGCTTCGCCACGGGCGAGATGCGCGACAACGCGCTCGACGTGGGCGGCCAGTTCTACTTCCGCTACTTCGCCAACGCGGCGGAGAACGCGCAGTTCAAGAACGTGGCGTTCAGCTCGCCGAACCTGCTCGACCTCTACCTCGACGGGCGTCCCTCGGACCGGATTCGCGGCTTCGCGCGCTTCCGCATGCGCTACGACCCGACCTTCGATCCCGCCGCGCCGACGCAGTTCAGCCGCTTCGGCTCGCTGCTCGGAGGACCAGGCAACACGGGCAGCGGAGGGGGAACGGGTGGCACCGGCTCTGGCCAGTCGCAGGACTCCGGCACCGGCACGCCCACCGTGCAGCAGACGGCGCGGGCGAACCCGGACTTCCTCCTCGACCAGCTCTGGCTGAACTTCGACGTGGCGCGGACGGTGTTCGTCACCGCCGGCCGGCAGCACATCCGCTGGACGGTGAGCCGCTTCTGGCAGCCGACGGACTTCCTCTCGCCGCAGCTGCGTGACCCGCTCGCGGTGTTCGACCAGCGGCTCGGCGCCAACGCGGTGAAGCTGCACGTGCCGATCGAGAAGCTCGGCTGGAACTTCTACGCGGTGTCGCTGCTCGACAACTTCGGTCCGGCAAACACCTTCGGCGAGCTGGGCCAGGCGTTCCGCGGCGAGTTCGTCTTCGGCCCGGCGGAGCTGTCCTTGACCACGGTCTTCCAGCGCGGCCGAGGCCCCCGCTACGGCGCGGACATCAGCGCGGGCGTGGGCCCGTTCGACCTCTACGCCGAGGCGGCGCTGCACCCGCGCGCGAACCGCCGAAACGTGCGCTTCACCGAAGAGACCTCGCCCAGCCCGTTCGAGGACGTGCTCGAAAACCAGATCGAGCGCGGACTGCGCGGCCTGCCGAACCCGCCGGCCTACGAGTCCTTCCTTCTCGACGGACCGGTGGTGCAGACGACGGTGGGTGCGACGTGGACGGTCGCGTACTCGGACACGGACACCGTGACCTTCGGCGCGGAGTACTTCCACAACCCCTACGGCTACGACGACGAGCGCCTCTTCGCGGCCGCGCTGACGACGAACACCTACGTGCCCTTCTACGCGGGCCGTCACTACGCGGGCCTGTTCGCGGTGCTCTTCGGGCCGGGGCGCATGGACAACGGCACCTTCATCTTCTCCACGCTGGGGAACCTGTCGGATCGCTCGTTCATCTCGCGGCTGGACTTCTCCTACCGCGCGCTGAGCTTCCTGCAGCTCGAGGCCTTCGCCGCGTACCACTACGGCCGCGCCGGCGAGTTCAACTTCGGGGTGAACCTGCCCGCCGACCGCTTGAACATCCCGCCGCGTCCCGGCGACGGTCAGTTCGATCCGGCCACGCCCGACCAGCGCGCGCAGATCGAGGCGCTGCGTCGCGACGGCGTGGTCCTCCCCCGCCCGACCTTCGACATCGGCATCGGCGCGCGGATCAGCCTCTAGCGGCCCTGCAGCGGGCGCGGCGCTACACTCCCCCCGTGCCCACGCCGTCGCGTCCCATCGAGCTTCCCTCGCGCCGGTTCGGCCGCTACCGCGTGGTGTCGCGGCTCGGCCGGGGCGGGATGGCGGAGGTGTTTCTCGCCGAGACGGAGCGGGACACCGGCACCGCCGCCGGCCGGCGCGTGGCGCTGAAGATGATGGCCAAGAGCGTGGACGAGGAGAGCTTCGCGGACGAAGCCGACCTCATGGCGCTGCTCGACCACCCGAACCTCGTGCGGCAGCTCGAGGTGGGCACCGCGTTCGGCCGCCACTTCATCGCCATGGAGCTTCTGGAGGGCGGCGATCTCGGCACGCGCTTGAAGAGCCTCCGCGCTCGCACGAGCACTGGTGATCCGTGGGGCCTCTCCCCTTCGCTCGCGCTGCACGTGGCAGTCGAGCTGCTCCGCGGCCTCGCTTCCTTCCACGGCGCGAAGACGCGCTCGGGCAGACCGCTGGGGCTCGTGCACGGCGACGTGACGCCGGCGAACTGCTTCTTCTCCGGCCGGGGCGAGGTGAAGCTCGGCGACTTCGGCGTGGCGAAGAGCGCGGCGCTGGGCATCGGCCCCGCGGAGGGCGTGACGGCGGGCAAGCTCCACTACCTCTCCCCCGAGCAGACGCGGCACGAGAAGCTCACCCCGCGCAGCGACCTCTTCTCGCTCGGCATCGTCCTCTGCGAGCTGCTCACCGGACGGCACCCGTTCCTTCCGCCACCCGGCCGCGCCGAGCCCTCCGAGGAAGCGGTGATGGCGTTGCTTCGCAGCGGCCGGCCGGACCTCCCCGCCTCGCTCTCCCCGGAGCTCGCCGCCGTCCTTCGCCGCGCGCTCGCCGCCGATCCGGATGAGCGGTTTCAGACCGCGGGCGAGTTCGCCGGCGCGCTGATCCAACGGGCGCTCGACGAGGGACTGCAGGCGACGTCCGACGAGATCGCGTCTCTGGCGGTGCCACTCCCGCGCCCCTGAGGCCCTGAAGCAGCCCTTCACGATCGCAGCAGTGAAGCCTGCGCAGCGTTTTCCGTCTCGAAGCCGGGGCGCGCATTTCCTGCGCGTTCCCCAGTGGGACGAGATACTCAACCCCTCGGAATCATTGAGCCTCTCGGGGGCACGCACATCGCAATGGGCTCTCGCACCAAGGAGATTTCACGCATGTCGTTTTCGCAGTTTCGCCGCCCCGCCCTCACCGCCGCGCTGCTCTCGCTCTTCGCAGTTCCCGCGGCCTTCGCGCAGGACCTCAAGGTGGACGAGAAGGAGATCGTCAAGCTGAGCAAGGACACGGCGAAGATGGCCGAGGCGGAGAAGAAGTTCGCCGCCACCTGCGCCGCCTGCCACGGTCCGAAGGGCGCCGGCCTCATCGGCCCGAACCTCACCGACACGCACTTCATCAACGGCTCGTCCGCGCAGGCGGTGGCCACGTCCATCGCGCTGGGCAACGCGAAGAAGGGCATGCCGGCGATGACGCCGGTGCTCGGCGCGGACGGCGTGAAGATGCTCACCGCCTACGTGATGACGATGAAGGGCAAGAACCTCCCGGGCAAGCCGCCCGAGGGCAAGCCCGAGAAGTAGGCCCCACCGTTTTCCCCTGCCGTCGCTTGCCGAGGCGCTGGCGCTCCCACCCGTCGGACCGGTTCCGAATGGCGGCGGGCGCGACGTCCAGGCAACGGCGGGATGGGACCCTTTGCTGGCTGTTGGAGGCGGGCATCGCCGTGCCCGCGCTCCCTGCCGCCACCCGGTTCGAAGGTGGGCTGCGCGCGCCCCTCGCGCAGGTCACCGACGGATCGGGTGGCGCAATCTTTGCGGGCACCGCCTAGAGCAGTTCGAGCACGCTCTCCGGCGGACGCCCCAGCCGCGCCCGGTCTCCGCGCACGACGATCGGCCGCTCGATCAGCGCGGGCGCCTTCACCATCGCCTCGATCAGGGCGTCGTCGGGCAGGTCGCGCGACACGCCGGCCTCGGCGGCCTCCCTCTCCCGGAGCAGCTCCGCCGGCCGCTTCCCCAGCTTGGCGAGGATGGCGCGCAGCTCGGCGGCGGTGGGCGGCGTCTGCAGGTACTCCACCACCCTCGGCTCGAGCCCACGAGACTGCAGCAGCTCCAGCGTCTGCCGCGACTTCGAGCAACGGGGGTTGTGGAAGATCGTGATCGTCTGGTCGCTCATCGCCTCCGGATAGCGCGGTCCGCGCGGCCGGGGGAAGGTTGCGCTCTCCGGCCAATTGACGTTTCTTCGAACCCTTCGAAGAGGAGCGTCCTGAAGCCGGCTTTCACACTCCGGGTGAACCTGAGCGCCAAGCTGCTGCTGGCGTTCGGCGTGGTGCTGGCCCCGGTGCTGGTGATGCTCCTGTGGGCGTTCCGGGCGGAGCACGCGGCCTACCAGGAGGCGCAGCTCGACGCGCAGCTGATGATGGCGCGTGCGGTGGGCGCGCAGGTCGATCAGGCGTTCGACGCGGCGCTCGGCATCGGCTGGGCGGTGGCGCAGGACCCCACGGTGCGGACGATGGATCCTTCCGCGCTCGACGGGCACCTCCGCCGGCTGCTGGAGCGCAACCCGCTCTACGACGCGATCAACGTGTTCGACGCCGAGGGCCTCAACCGCGGCTGGGGACAGCGCACCGAGCCCGCCGAGCCGCGCCTGCGCATCAACGACCGGCCCTACTTCCGCCACGTAATGGAGACCGGCGAGCCGGCGATCAGCGACGTCATCAACCTCCGCCGCCCCGAGCAGCTGGGCTTCGTCGTCTGCGTGCCCATCCTCGACGAGGGGGGCCGTCCCGTCGGCGTGGTGAACGTCGTCGCCCGGACCGACCTCCTCGCGCGCGCGTGGGCGCAGGGCCTCGAGGCAGGTCACGTGGTGGTGCTCGCGGACCGCACCGGGCGACTGGCCTTCGCCACCTCCGAGCCGCACCTCAGCTTCGCCGAGAGCGAGCAGATGATGGGCTTCGCGCCGCTGCAGACCGCGCGGATGGGCCAGCCGGTGCAGCTCAACGAGTACTTCTCGCCGCTGATGCGCGACGAGCGGATGGGCGCGTTCCTCGCCACGCCGAAGCACGGCTGGGTGGTGGGGGTGACGCTCTCGCGCGACATCGCCGAGGCCCCCGGCCAGCGGCTCCTGCGGCGCCAGCTCCTCGCGTGGGGCCTGCTGGTGGTGCTCACGCTCTTGCTCACGCTGCCGCTGGCGCGCGTGCTGACCGATCCGGTGAAGCGTCTCGAGGCCCAGTCCCGCGCGATCGGCGAGGGCCGGCTCTCGCAGCGGGTGGACATCCGCTCCGGCGACGAGCTCGAACGCCTCGGCCGCGCCTTCAACGACATGGCCGAACGCCTCGCCGAGCGCGACCGCGAGCTGGCCAAGGCGCACATGGCGCTGGTGCAGCGCGAGCGCCTCGCGGCGGTGGGTGAGCTGGCCGCTGCAGTCGCGCACGAGATCCGCAACCCGCTCGGCGTCATCTTCAACGCGGTGGCGGCGCTGCGCCGGAACATCGCGCCCTCCGAGGCCGCCGCGCTCTACGCCATGCTCCAGGAGGAGGCGGATCGGCTGAACCGGATGGTGGGCGACCTGCTCGACTTCTCGCGGCCGTTCAATCCGACCTTCGAGCGCGCGGAGCTGCGGCAGCTCGTGGGCGCGGCGGTGGCGGGTGCGTTCGGCGGCCAGAGCTCGCTGGCGGTGACCACCACGGTGGACGCGGACGTGCCGCCGGTGACGCTGGATGCGCGGCTGGTGCGGCAGGCGCTGATCAACCTCCTCGTCAACGCATCGCAGGCCATGCCCACCGGCGGCGCGATCCGCGTGCACGTGCGCTGCGACACCACGAGCGATCCGGCGATCCCCGGTCCCTGGGTGCGGATCGACGTGCGCGACGAAGGCCCCGGCATCCCGCCCGAGACGCGCGTGCGCCTCTTCGAGCCCTTCTTCACCACCAAGGCCACCGGCACCGGCCTCGGACTCGCCGTCGTGCGGCGGATCATGGAGAGCCACGGCGGGACGATCACCTTCGACACCGAGGTGGGCGTCGGGACGACCTTCACCCTGCGGCTGCCGGTGACGCCGCCGCTGCCGTCACCGCGCACACTGGCCGCCGCCGAGCCTCCGGCGCACACGGACCGCGCCCGGCCCGAGCTCGACCGCAACGCCGCCGACCGCGACTCGAACTAGCCCGGCGCGGCGAGCCGTTCTCCGCACCCCGCTGCGGAAGCCGCACGCGCAGGGCTGCGAATTCCGCAGCGCCTGAGCCCGTCCGCGCGCGCAAGTGCCCGGAATCACGTGTGGCCCCGCGGTTGCTCTTGGGGAGGGTGCAGCAAGAGACACCCGGCAGTCCCCCCAAGGAGTCCGCCATGAAGCGCCAGATCCTCTCCGCCGCGTTCGCCCTCTCCCTCTGCGCCTCCTCCGTCGCCTTCGCGCGCGCCCCCGCCGGCCGCCCGGTGCCGATGCCGCCTCCGCCGCCCGCGCAGTCGGTGCACTACGCGGGGCCCGTCGCCCGCGCCGACCTGCGGCAGCTCGAGGAGATCGCCGATCGGCTGGAGCGCGCGCGCCGCACGCTGAACGCCCGCCAGGTGCGCGCCATCGACGCGGAGCTGCAGCGCTACCTCGCCTCCGAAATGCGCGAGCGCCGCGTGGGCTCGCCCGCCGACCGCCGCCGCGACGACGCCGAGCGCCGCCAGCTCGCCTCCATCGGCCGTGACCTCGAGAAGCTCGAGCGCCGCATGGACCGCGCCGGGATCGCCAAACGGGAGAAGCTCGTCTCCGAGCTCATCCAGCTCGCCCGCGCCGAAGCGCGCGACGACCGCCGCGGCCGCATCGCCGTGGCCCGTCGCTGAGCCTCACGAGAACCGAGCTGAAGTGGAACGACCTACCGGGGCCGGTCGCTGAAGCCACCGCACGCGGTGACCGGCACCCTCGGGTACTTCGGAAAGAGGGCGGTCTCGTTGCGCGAGCGCTCGCACAACGAGAACACGCTCCCCTTCCCGCTCTGTACGCGCTGCTGGTACCGGCACTCGTCGCACAGACCGAACGCCACCGGGGCGTGCGATCCCGCGACTGCTGATGCCGGCACCTTCGAGCGCACTCCGGGCTACTCGACCGTCACGCTCTTCGCGAGGTTGCGCGGCTGGTCCACGTCGGTCCCGCGCATGTCGGCCACGTGGTAGGCGAGCAGCTGCAGCGGCACGGTGGCGATGATCGGCGCGAGCAGCGCCGGCGCCGGCGGGACCTCGATCACGTGGTCGCTGATCGACTTCACGTGCTCGTCGCCCTCGTCCACGATGGCGATGACCTTCCCGCCGCGCGCGCGGACCTCCTCGATGTTGCCGATGATCTTCTCGTACGGCTCGTGCGGCTGCTTCGGGGCGATGACCACCACAGGCAGGTCCTCGTCGATCAGCGCGATGGGGCCGTGCTTCATCTCACCGCCGGCGTAGCCCTCGGCGTGGATGTAGCTGATCTCCTTCAGCTTCAGCGCGCCCTCGAGCGCCACCGGGTGCATGGGCCCGCGGCCGAGGAAGAGGAAGTCGCGCGCGTTCATGAAGTGCCGCGCCACCCGCTTCACCTGGGCCTCGCACTTGAGCACCGCCTCCACGAGCTTCGGCACCTCGGTCAGCTGCGTGAGGTGCTCCTGCGCCTGCGCCTGGGTCAGCGCCCCGCGCATCCGGCCGAGCTTCACCGCCAGCATGAAGAACGCCGCCAGCTGCGTGGTGAACGCCTTCGTGGACGCCACGCCGATCTCCGGGCCCGCGTTGGTCAGCGCGGTGAACGCCGCCTCGCGGGTCAGCGCCGAGCCGATCACGTTGCAGATGCCCATCGGCAGGCCACCCAGCCGCTTCGCCTCCTTCAGCGCCGCCAGCGTGTCCGCGGTCTCACCGGACTGCGACACCGCCACCACGAGGTGCGTGTCGTCGATGATCGGGTTGCGGTAGCGGAACTCGCTCGCGAGATCGACCTCCACCGGCAGCCGCGCCAAAGACTCGATCATCGCCCGGCCCACGAGGCCCGCGTGCCAGCTCGTGCCGCACGCGAGGATCGTCACCCGCGAGAGCTTCGCCACCTGCTCGGGCTCGAGGTTCCAGCCCTCGAAGTGCACGTCGCCCTCGGAGAGGAGGATGCGGCCGCGCAGCGTGTCCGCCACCGCGCGAGGCTGCTCGAAGATCTCCTTGTGCATGAAGTGCTTGTGGCCGCCCTTCTCCGCCATCATCGGCGTCCAGTCGATCTTGCGGATCGGCCGGTTCACGCGCTCACCGGAGCGGGCGTAGAGCTGCACCTCACCCGTGGTGAGGATCGCCAGATCGCCCTCCTCCATGAACACCACGTCGCGCGTGTGCTCGAGCAGCGCCGGCACGTCGGACGCCACGAAGTTCTGGCCCTGGCCGAGGCCAATCACCATCGGCGAGGCCTCCTTGGTGCAGACGATCCGCTCCGGGTCGCCCTCCCAGACCACCGCCAGCGCGTAGGTGCCCTTGATCTCGCCGGTGGCGCGGCGCACCGCGGCGACGAGGTCCAGCCCCTGCTCCACGCCCTCGTGGATGAGGTGCGCGAAGACCTCGCTGTCCGTCTCCGAGGAGAAGACGTGTCCGCGCGCGCGCAGCTGCTCCTTCAGCTGCAGGTGGTTCTCGATGATGCCGTTGTGGACCACCGCCACGCCCCGGTACGTGTGGGGGTGCGCGTTGTCGTCCGACGGCCGGCCGTGCGTGGCCCAGCGCGTGTGACCAATGCCGACCGTGCCCTGCGGCGGCTCGGCGGTGACGCGGGCGGCAAGGTTCTGCAGCTTGCCCACCGAACGCACCACGTTGAGAACCTTGTTGCCCACCACCGCCACACCGGCGGAGTCGTACCCGCGGTACTCGAGCTTCTTCAGCCCGCTCACGAGGATGGGAGCCGACTCCTTGTCACCGACGTAGCCAACGATTCCACACATGCGTCTTTGCCCCTTCCAGAGCCCTGCGCGTCCCGAAGACGCGAGCCTTGTACCACGCGGCGTTTTGCAATCAGGTTGCCAGCCCGGGCTGGCTCGGTGGGCAGGTCGCCCGACAGCAGGCGAGGCTGAAAGAAACGCCTACTTCTTCCGCTTCTCGGCTGCCTTTTTTTCCGCCCAGCCCTCTTTGATCACCGTCGGCGCGCGGGTGAGGACGAGCCCCATCGGCGGGACGTCCTTCGTCACCGTCGTTCCTGCTCCCACGTACGCTCCCCGGCCAACCTTCACCGGCGCCACCAGCTGCGAGTCCGAGCCGATGAACACGCCGTCCTCGAGCACGGTCTGGTGCTTGTTCACCCCGTCGTAGTTGCAGGTGATCGTCCCCGCGCCCACGTTCACCCCCGCGCCGATCTCCGCGTCGCCGAGGTACGACAGGTGGCTCGCCTTCGAGCCCTTCCCCAGGCGCGCCTTCTTCGTCTCCACGAAGTTGCCGAGGTGCACGCCCTCCGAAAGCTCCGTGCCCGGCCGCAGCCGCGAGAAGGGGCCGATGTGGCAGGCCTCACCGACCTGCGCCTCCTCGAGCACGCTGTAGGGCTTGAGCTCGGTCCCCGCCCTCACCGTCGAGTCCGTGAGGACACACCCCTGGCCGATCCGCGCGCCCTTCTCCACATGGGTGTGGCCGCGCAGAGACACACACGGGCCCACCTCCACGTCCGCGTCGAGCGTCACCGTCTCCTCGATCCACGCCGTGTCCGGATCGAGCAGCGCCACGCCGTTCTTCATGTGCCGCAGGTTGATCCGCCGCTGCAGCGCCTTTGCCCTGAGCGCGAGCTCCGCGCGGTCGTTCACACCCGCGACCTCTTCCGGCTCCGTCTCGACCACCGCCACCGTCCCCGGCGCGCGCTCGTCCGCGAGCTGCACGAGGTCGGTGAGGTAGAGCTCGCCCTGCGCGTTGTCGCTCTTCAGCGTGGCGAGCGCCTCGAAGAGGAACTGCGCATCCACCACGTAGATCCCGGCGTTGCACTCGGTGATCGAGCGCTCCAGCGGGCTCGCGTCCTTGTGCTCGACGATGCGCCGGGCCTTGCCGCCCTCGCGCACCACGCGGCCGTAGCCGGTCGGGTCATCGAGGTGGCAGCTCACCAGCGCCAGCGGCCCGCCGCACTCGCTCTGCGCGTGCACGAGCTTCTTCAGCGTCTCCGCGCGAAGCAGCGGCACGTCTCCATAGAGGATGAGCACCGGCCCCGAGTACCCGGCCAGCGCATCCTTCGCGCACTGCACCGCGTGTCCCGTCCCCTTCTGCTCCGCCTGCAGCGCGAACTTGATCGGCGCGTCGGGGAAGGAGTGGCGCACGGCCGCTTCGACCGTCTCCGCCTGATGTCCCACCACCGCGACCACCGGCTGCGCGCCGAGCTCCAGCGATCGCGCGATGGGCCAGGCACAGAGCGGACGCCCGAGGATGGGATGCAGCACCTTGGCCCGCTCGGACTTCATGCGGGTCCCCTTGCCTGCGCACAGCACGACGGAAGCCAGTGACATGGCGGCGATTTAGGGACCGGCAATCAACGCGTCAACGCTTCAGGCGCGCGCGCCTCGCCAGGAAGACATCCGCGCGAGGGTCCTGTCCTTGCCGTCGTCGTTCGCGGGGGCCTCGCCGTCACCTGAGGCCGGCGTGTCCGCGGCGGCGCCTTCGCTGCCGGTCCCGGTGCTGGGGGTCTCTGCCTTCACCGCCACGTCGAGGCTGCCGTCTCGCGTGGTGATGCGGAAGCTCGGCCTGAGGAACACGGTGGTCACCGTGCCGTTGCCTGTGATCCTCGGCGGCTGGATGTGCCCGGTCATAATGGTCAAGCCCCCCGACATGAGTCCGATGGTGTGCAAATGAAACGCCAGCGCTGCACGGCCATTCCCAGCGACTAAGTGCCCGAAACTCCACCGCCTACATCGGCGCCAGGGAGCGCAGGCTGTGCGAATTCGTGACAGATGCGTCACGGTTGCCCCACTTTCCATGAGGCGACAGGCCTTTCTCGCGGACGACAACGCGGCCTGTTAGGGGACGGCGAATGCGGAACTTCGGCTCTGGAGTGTCTCTCTCCGCGGCGCGCGCCCTCCTCGCGCTGACCGTCGCCCTGTGGGTGTCCTTCGCACCCGACGCCTTTGCCTCCACCCGTCCCTATAGAGGTGGCGCGGCGGCGGCGGCCCACGCGACGGCGAGCGAGGCGGCAAAGGAGATGCTCGACCGCGGCGGCAACGCGGTGGACGCGGCGGTGGCGGCGGCGTTCACCATGGGCGTGGTGGGCCCGTATCACTCGGGGCTCGGCGGCGGCGGGTTCGCGCTGGTGTTCGACCAGAAGGCGCAGCAGACGCGGGTGCTCGACTTCCGCGAGACCGCACCGAAGGCCGCCACCCGCGACATGTTCGTGAAGGACGGGCAGGTGGTGCCGGGCCTCTCCACCGACGGCGCGCTCAGCGTGGCGGTGCCGGGCGCGGCGAAGGGCTACGTGGAGCTGCACCGGACGTACGGGAAGCTGCCGCTGAAGACGGTGATGGCGCCAGCGATCAAGGCGGCGCGAGAAGGGTTCCTCGTCACCCCGCGCTACACCGCGATCGCCCACGCGCGCCGCGAGTGCCTCGCCGCCGATGCGGAGGCCGCGAGGCTGTTCCTCGTGAAGGGCAAGGAGAAGGACGCCGAGTGGCAGGTGCCGCCGGTCGGTCACCGCGTGGTGCAGCGGGATCTCGCGAAGACGCTGCAGCGCATCTCGCGCGAAGGAGACAAGGCCTTCTACGCAGGCCCGATCGCGCAGGCGATGGTGAAGACCGTGCGCGACGGCGGCGGGATCCTCTCCCTGGAGGATCTGCGCGAATACAAGACGCGGTGGCGCGAGCCGCTGGAGGGCCAGTACCGCGGCCACAAGGTGCTGACCATGCCGCCGCCGTCCGCGGGAGGTCTGGCGGTGGTGCAGGTGCTCGCGGGCCTGGAGCTGCTCGAGCCCACTGCCTCTTCGTACGGAGATCCGGAGCACCACCACCGCTACGCGGAGCTCGTGCGGCGGGCGTACGTCGATCGCGCGCGGTTCCTCGGCGACCCGGCGTTCGTCGAGGTTCCGATGTCGAAGCTGACCTCGCGCGCGCACCTCGAGGCGATGGCGCGGTCGGTCGATCAGTCGAAGGCGACGAAGAGCGTGGAGCTGTTCGACGCGGGCAAGGCCTCGGAGGGCTCGACGCTGAAGCGGCCCGCGCCGCGCGAGGCGGTGCCGCATCCCGAAGGCTCGCCGGGCGGAAAGAACACCACGCACATCTCGGTGGTGGACCGGGACGGCAACGCGGTCTCGCTGACCACGACGGTGAACTACGGCTTCGGCTCGTGCCTCGTGGCGAAGGGCACCGGCGTGCTGCTCAACGACGAGATGGACGACTTCAGCGCGCAGCCGATGGTGCCCAACGCGTACGGGCTCGTGCAGGGCGAGGCGAACAGCGTGGCGCCGGGGAAGATCCCGCTCTCGTCGATGTCGCCGACGCTGGTGTTCCAGAAGACGCGTGAGGGCGAGCCGGAGCGCGTGATGCTCGCCGTGGGCTCGCCGGGCGGCTCGACGATCCCGACCACGGTGATCCAGATCATCCGCAACGTGATCGACTGGCAGATGGACGTTCAGCGCGCGGTGGGACAGGGCCGGTTGCATCACCAGTACCTGCCGGACGTGCTGATGGTGGACCGCTTCGGCGTCGAGGCGCCCACGCGGCGCGCGCTTCAGGCGAAGGGACACACGCTGCAGGACGCGCGCGGCTGGGGAGACCCGCAGGCGGTGTACGTGGATCCGGTGACCGGGCTGCGGCACGCGGCGTCGGACCCGACGAACGAGGGCGCGGGGGCCGGGCAGGAGTAGCTTCCGGGAAATCCGCTCATGTTCGACGCCCACCTCCATCCCGAAGCGCTCTCAGACCAGGACCTCGAGTCCATGGCGTTCTTCGGCGTGAAGTGCGCGCTGGCGGTGGCGCACCACGCGCCGCAGGAGCGGAAGGTGAAGCACGTCTTCGAGCACTTCGAGGACCTGCTCGGGCGGCAGCTCCCGCGTCTCGAACGGGCCGGCATCCGCGCCTGGGCCGCGCTGGGCGTGCATCCCCTGAGCGCTCCCGCGAGAGGGCTGCCGGAGATCCTCACCGCGCTGCCGGATTACCTGCGCGGCGGCAAGGTCGTGGCGGTGGGTGAGGTGGGCCTGCATCGCGGAGGCGAGGCGGAGGAGGAGGCGATGCGCGAGCAGTTGGAGCTCGCGGAACGGCTGCGGCTGCCGGTGCTCGTGCACTCGCCGCATCACGCGAAGGAGCGGCTCACGCGCCGGATGCTGAACCTCATCCTCGAGGCGAAGAACACGCCCTCGCGGGTGCTGGTGGATCACGCGAGCGCTCGCACCGTGCAGCCGATCCTTGCGTGCGGCTTCTGGGCCGGGCTGACCGTTCACCCCGAAGAGCTCGGCGCCGAGCGCGCGGTGGCCCTGGTGCGCAAGTACGGGACGGAGCGCGTCGTCCTCAACAGCGACTCGGGAGACGGCGCGGGAGACATCCTCGGGCTGCCGCGCGCGGTGCGGCTGCTGGAGAAGGCGTCACTCTCGAAGGCCGTCATCGCCCGCGTCGCCGAGCAGAACGCGCGGAAGTTCCTCCGGCTGCCCAATGACTGAGCGGGTCATCAGCCGAGGCGAGCTCTACTGGCTCTTGCCGACCGAGAGCGAGCCCATCTCCCATCCGCACGTGGTGGTGCAGGACGACCTCTTCAACCACTCGCGGGTGGAGACGGTGATCGTCTGCGCGCTGACCACGCGGCTCGCGCTGGCGAACGAGCCGGGCAACGTGCTGCTCGAGCCCGGTGAGGGATCGCTGCCGAAGCGGAGCGTGGTGGTGGTGTCGCAGATCGGCAGCGTGCCCCGGGCGCGGCTCGGCGAGCGGATCGGCGCGCTGTCACCGGAGCGCGTGGAGGAGATTCTCCGCGGCCTGCGCTTCCAGCAGCGGGCGTTCTTCGCGGTGCGCGGTTCCTGACGCGCGCGCAAGGCAACGCGCCATCCCCGGATTCCATGTCTGACTTTGCACTTCGGGCGCAAAAGCCCAGCTTTGCCAAATCCAAAATTCCGGTCAGACACGAAGACATCGCCATGTCTTCGAGATGCTTCAAACCGGGTGAGCAGCCGGCCTAGCTTGTGTCGGCGCAGGCGGCGCGGTGCCGCGTGCGCGACCACCCCAGCTCGGTCACACGAGCGCTCCCCTGGAACGAGAGGCAAGACATGACTGGATTCCGACTGACGATGATCGCCGTGCCCGCTGCGCTGATGCTCGCGGCATGCGGCTCGGAGGACCTGACCGACGGCGGCGAGGCGCCTGCGGCCGCGGAGACCTCGCAGGTGCAGCAGGAGCTCTCGCCCTTCAAGCCGCTGAACCGGTGCGTGGTGACGGGTTGCTCGTCGCAGGTCTGTTCGGATCGGCCGGTGGCGACCACCTGTGAGTGGCGGCCCGAGTACGCCTGCTACGCGGACGCCACCTGCGAGCGCCAGGCGGACGGGAAGTGCGGCTGGACGATGGACACCGAGCTGACGACCTGCCTCGCGGACGCGGGCACCGGTCCGATCATCGTCGCGCCGATCGACCCGGTTCCGGTGAACCCGTGCATGGTGACCGGCTGCTCCGGTCAGGTCTGCGCGAACCAGCCGGTCGCCACCACCTGCGAGTGGCGCCCGGAGTACGCCTGCTACGCGAACGCGGCCTGTGAGCTCCAGGCGCGCGGCATCTGCGGCTGGACGATGACCGACGAGCTGCGGAAGTGCCTCGAGAACGGCGGCGCCGTCATCAAGTAGTCGGCGCGCAGCCGTGGGGGGCGCCGGGAGCGGGGGGGAACATGCTCCCGGCGCCTCCTTCACTCGCCGGCGTCGTCCCGGGCGAGCAGCAGCACCGCCGCGGTCACCCACTTCGCGGTCCGCGCGGCGAAGGTGTAGTCGAGCGTCTCCGGCGTATCCGACGTCCGGTGGTAGTGCGGCGAGCGGAAGTTCGCGGTGTCGCCGACGAAGGCCGCCGGCAGCTCGAGGTCCCAGAACGGCGCGTGATCGCTGCGGCGCATGTCCGCCATCTTCGCCACCGGGCCGGGCAGCAGCAGCGTCTCCACGCGGAGCTCGGGGACGAAGGCGCGGGCGGCCTCGAGCGCCTCCACGGGCTGCGGACGCGCCCGCTCCCCGAACGCGGCGATGAAGTCGGCGGTGTCGGGAAAGCGCCGGCCGGGGAAGAGCAAGCCGAGGCCTCGCGGATAGCGCTGCGTCTTCGGCGCCCTGTCCACGTAGCCGATCATCTCCAGCACGAAGACTCCGCGGAGGGCCGCTCGCGCCTCGGCATCGAGCGAGTCCGCGTAGGCGCGGCTGCCGTGCATGCCCTGCTCTTCGAAGGGAACCGCGAGCAATTCCACCGGCACCTCGGGCGGCGCCTCTTTCAACGCGCGCGCGACCGCCAGCAGCCCCGCCACCCCGCTGGAGTTGTCGTCCGCGCCCGGCGTGCCCTCCACCGTGTCGTAGTGCGCCACGACGAGCACGCGGGCCGGGCCCGTGCTCGGGCCACTGCGGCCGATGACCACCGGCGCGGTCGCCCACCCGTGCGTCACCCGCCTCTCGCGCACCTGCAGGCCGTTCGCTGCGAACTCTCCCGAGATGTACGTGGCCGCGGCGAGCAGCGCCTCGCGCGAGGTCTCGGCGTGGCGCGGCCCGGGCAGTGCACGGACGTCCGCTTCCAACCGGGAAGGGGTGATCGCCGCGAGCGCGCGCTCGATGGCGGCGGAGGCGTCCGTCGAAGGCGGTGGGAGGGCCGCGCGCTTCGTGCAGGCGGACGCCGCCGCGGCGAGGAGCAGGGTGCCGATCGCGAAGCGCATGGCGCCGCAGTGTACGGCCATGGCCCCTCACTGGACTTCGAGTTCAGCGCGGCCTGGACACGAAGCCCAGCGACCGCGCCCGCGGAGGGTGCAAGTCCCCGGATTCACGCGCGGGCTGGGGCTGGTCCGCTTCCTGAAATGGACCGCGGCATCGCTTCCTGAATCCGACCGGAGCCCCCACCATGGCCACCATCCAGCGCACGCCCTCGAGCCTCGTGAACATCCACACCTTCCAGAAGCACGCGCAGGCGCGCGCGACGGGAGGCAAGGCACCGCCGGGACTCGAGCAGACCCTCGCGGCGAAGCGCGCGGCCTCGACGACGCAGCAGCCGAACACCGCGACCGCGACGGCCTCGAGCCAGAGCGGGATCACCGGCCTCGCGCAGCTGGTGCAGACGATCCTCCAGTTCGTGATGCAGCTTCTCTCGGCGCTCACCGGCGGCGCGGGCGGCGCGGGCTCGAACACGAAGGCGGAGGCCGATCCGTCGCTCGATGACGGAACAGGCACCGGGCCGCAGTCGCCCTCGCTGTCGGACGGCTCGAGCTCCGACTGGAGCGACAGCTCGACGGGCGAGGCCACCGGTCAGATGTGGGACGTGTTCTTCGACCGGAAGAGCGGCGGGAAGATCCAGCAGCGCTCGCCTGTGGTGCTCGACCTCAACGGCAACGGGAAGGCGGACATCGGCGGGAGCAACATCACCGGCAACGGGAAGATGGAGGGGAAGATCCTCGAGGGCTTCGACCTCGCGCCGGACGACAGGCAGTGGGGGTTCAACAGCGTGATGCGCCGTCCCGGCAAGGGCGCGCCGAAGCTGCCCAAGGGCACGGTGATGAAGGTGTTCGACGCGAACGGGACGCTCGTGTCGCAGAAGCCGGCCTCGAACAGCGGCAAGAGCGCGGACACCTACGGGCTGAAGTCCGGCCAGCGCGCCGAGTTCTGGAGCCCGGAGGGCAGGCTCGTGGGCGAGCTGAAGAGCGCGAAGCCGAAGAAGGGCGCCGAGCGGCTCATGTACCACTGGGACAACCGCAACCAGAACGAGTGGATGAAGGCCTGGGAGGGCGGCAAGGGCGACGGGCTGCTCGTCTGGGACACCGACAAGGACGGGAAGATCACCTCCGGCAAGGAGCTCTTCGGCGAGTTCGACGTGGACGGGAAGAAGCAGTACCAGAACGGCTACCAGAAGCTCGCGCGGCACTTCGACACCGACCGCGACGGCATCGTTCGCGGCGACGAGCTGAAGGGCCTGCAGATCTGGGAGGACCGCAACGGCGACGGCATCACCCAGGACGGTGAGCTCGTCGAGCTGTCGAAGTACGGCATCACCTCGCTCGACGTGACGAACGCCGACACGCCGAACGCGGACATGAGCTCCACCTACAAGTTCACGAAGCAGTAGCGCCGGATGACGTGCGAGCGGGGCCGGGCCGGCGAGTGAGTGCCGGTCCGGCCCCGAGCTGCATCAAGGCGCGGCCGTCAAGGCGACTGGAAGAAGCTGAAGGGGACCGTGGCCTCCTGCGTGCCCTGCCCGAAGAGGGTCACGGTCTGCGCCGAGGCGTCGGCCGTCATGTTCCAGAGGTAGCGGGCGCCCTGGACCTCCTCGCTCTTCACGAGGGTGCCGTTCGCGTCGAAGCCGGCGAGGAGGGAGGAAAAGCGGTTGTCGCTATAACTGAACGCCCAGTAGCGCAGCCCACCGCACTGCACGACCGGACAGGGCGCGGAGGCGAAGTCGTTCGGGCCGGCGTAGCACTGGCCGGAGTTCCCCGCCGGAACGCTCGGCGGAGGACCGAAGGCGGAGAGCACGGTGGGCACGCACGGCTCACAGCGGCCCTGCTCGCAATCCTCCTGGCCACTGCAGGCCGTGCCGCAGGTGCCGCAGTCGGTGCGGCTCGTGGCCACCTCGGCGCAGTAGCCCGCGCCACCGGAGGCGCCCACGCAGGTGGTGAGGCCCGTGCCGCAGAGCGCCGCGCAGACGCCGGCGTTGCAGACCTCGCCCGCGCCACAGGCCTGGCCGCAGCCGCCGCAGTGATCCGGACGGGTCGAGGTATCGACGCAGGACGCATCACCCGCTGCATCGACGCAGCGCTCGAGCTCCGGCGCACAGGTCACCCGGCAGCCGCCCTCGACGCAGGCCGTCCCCGCCCCGCAGACGTTGCCGCAGCCACCGCAGTTCGCGTTGTCGCTCTCGGTGTTCGCGCAGTACGCCGCCCCGTCACCACCGCAGGTCGTCAGGCCCGCCGCGCAGCTCACCTCGCAGGCGCCGTTGGAGCAGACGCGCCCGGCCGGGCAGAGGTTTCCGCACGCGCCGCAGTTCGCGTTGTCCGTCTGCGTGTTCGCGCAGAAGGCGCCGGCGCCGGTGCCGCAGGTGGTCAGGCCGCTCGCGCAGGTCAGCGCGCAGGCCCCGTTCGAGCACACCGACCCCGCCGCACAGGTCACGCCGCACGCGCCGCAGTTCGCGTTGTCCGTCTGCGTGTTCGCGCACTCGTCGCCGCCCGCGCCGGTGCAGAGCGTGAGGGACTCCGCACACGACAGGGTGCAGACGCCGTTCGAGCAGACCTGACCGCCCGCGCAGCCGTTGCCACACGCGCCGCAGTTCTCGCGATCCCGATCGAGGCTCGCGCAGAAGGCCGCACTGCCCTCGCCGCAGCGCGTCTGGGTGCCGCGGCAGGAGAGCACGCAGGCGCCGTCCACGCAGGACTCGGAGTCGCCGCAGGCGTTGCCGCACGCACCGCAGTGATCGCGGTTCTGCTGCGTGTCGATGCAGGTGCCGTCGCAGCGGCTCTGGGCGGCGTCGCACTCGGGCGGCAAGGGTTCGGTCGAGCTGGGACACGCGGTGACCGAGAGGCCGATCAGGACGAAGGAGGAAACGAGCAAGATGCGCGTCACGAAGGTTCCTTGATGGAGTGGACCTCCGCCGTACCGCATGCCGACTCAGGGCAACGAGAAGTTTCCTGCCCGTCTGTTGAGCACGAGCGAACCGGCGGGGTCTCGACGCGCGGGCTGCTCACGGTGGGAGGCACCAGCCGCGGCGAAGGAGCGGTGAGCAACTTGAAGGCGTCATGTCCCACAGCCTGCGGCGAGCCCTTCTTCCCCTCTCCCTCGCGCTGGCAGTCGTGAGCGGCTGCGTGCACCGAGTCGATTCGTCGCCGGAGCCGCCACCCGCGCCGCCGCCACCGGTGGTGAGCACCTGGTACGACTCGCTCGCGCCGTATGGGGAGTGGACCTTCCTCGACGGCTACGGCCGCGTGTGGCGCCCCTGGCCGCAGACCGTGGGGCCGGGCTTCGTGCCGTACTCGAGCGGCGGGCGCTGGGAGTATTCGCGGTACGGCTGGTTCTTCCAGAGCGACTGGCCCTTCGGCCCGATCGTCTTCCACTACGGGCGCTGGTTCTTCCATCCGCGGCTCGGGTGGGCCTGGGTGCCGGGCAGCGTGTGGGGGCCGGCGTGGGTGGATTGGCGCTACGGGTCGGGGCTCGTCGGCTGGACGCCGCTGCCGCCTCACGACATCGGGCTCGTCGTCGGGCACTACCGGCCGTACTGGTACTTCGTCCACGTCGATCACTTCCCGTACGGAAGACACCATCGGCATCGCGTGCCGCCACACGAGGCCTCGCCCGTCGAGCGCACCCAGCCGGTACCGCCGAGACCCGCGCCTGGAGACGAAGGCGTGCGGTGGCCGGTGGGTCCACCGCCGGATCGCGTGCAGGCGGAGACGAACATCGTCGTGCGGCCGGTGCCGATCACCCGAGCGCAGATCTCGCCCGAGCCGGATCGCCTGCCGCCCGGTGCTCGCGTTCGAATCCCCGAGCCCGATGAGCGGCCGCCGGCGCCGCCGGGAGGGAATCTTCGGCCGGAGAGGGAGCTGCCGCCGCCGGGCGGGAGGATCGAGCGGGAGTTGCCGGGGCCGCGCGTCGAACCGCAGCAGCCCGCGCCGCGCATCGGACCGGAGCAGCCCGCGCCGCGCATCGAACCGCCGCCGCCCGCGCCGCGCGTCGGGCCGGAACAGCCCGCGCCGCGCATCGGACCGGAGCAGCCGACTCCGCGCATCGGGCCGGAGCAGCCGAGTCCGCGAATCGGACCGGAGCAGCCGAGTCCGCGCATCGGACCGGAACAGCCGTCGCCGCGCATTGAACCGCAGCAGCCGACACCGCGCATCGGGCCGGAACAGCCGAGTCCGCGCGTCGAGCCGCCGCAACCCGCGCCGCGCGTCGCGCCGGAGCAACCGAGTCCGCGAATCGAGCCGCAGCAGCCCGCGCCGCGCATCGAGCCTCAACAGCCCGCGCCGCGCATCGAGCCTGAGCAGCCGACACCGCGCATCGGGCCGGAACAGCCGAGTCCGCGCGTCGAGCCGCCGCAGCCCACACCGCGCGTCGAGCCGCCGCAGCCCGCGCCGCGCATCGAGCCGCCGCAGCCTGCGCCGCGTGTTGAGCCTCCACAGCCCGCACCGCGCGTCGAGCCTCCACGGACGGCTCCGCGCTTCGAGCCGCCGCAGCCCGCGCCGCGCGTCGAGCCTCCGCGCCCGGCTCCTCGCTTCGAGCCACCACCTGCGCCACCTGCGCCGCGCCCAGCACCGGCACAGCCACCCGCTCGCACGGAGCCGCCTCGTTCACCGGAGCCGAAGCCACAGGCAGCGCCCTCTCCCGCCCGCCCCGCGGATCGCGGCAAGCCGGCTCGTGAGGCCCCTCGGCGATAGTGGACTTGTCCCGAGCGAGTGCCCCCTCTGACTGAACCGGGCGACTGCTCCGTCGCTCCCGCACCTCTTCCCGTCGCTCCCGCACCTCACGGCGGCGGGGCGGGACGACTCCCCCCTCCCGACTTGTGGTAGGCGCGACGACATGCGCACCCGTCACTTCGCCACCGCGCTGGCCGCGGTGTTCCTCTTCAGCTGCACCGGCAAGTACATCCGTCCCACCACCGACGGCGCCATCGAGCGCACCGACGCGCGGGTGGAGCGCGGCGGCTACCTCGTGAACCACGTGGCGGCGTGCGGCGCCTGTCACGACGCGTTCGAGGAAGGTGACCTCGCGAAGGCGCGGCTGCCGGACGGGCAGTTCGCGGGCGGGAACATGCTGGTGGACGGCAAGGTCGCGGTCTTCATCCCGAACATCACGCCGCACGAGACGGGGATCGGGGCGTGGACGGACGACGAGCTCGTGCGAGGCCTCCGCGACGGCATCAAGCGCGACGGCTCCCTGATGAGCCCGCTGATGCCGTTCGGTCACTACCGCTTCCTCTCCGACGAGGACGTTCGCGCGATCGTCGCCTACCTCCGCACGGTGGAGCCGAAGCCGCAGCCGCGTCCTGCGCAGGAGCACCGCTATCCGCTCCCGATGAAGCTCGCGATCGGCATGGGCGTCGCGCACCACGAGCCGGTGAAGAGCGTGCCGGAGCCGGATCGCTCGGACCGCGTCGCCTACGGCGAGTACCTCGCGAACGCGGGCCACTGCTCTGCCTGCCACGCGATGACGAACCGCGGCGCGCTGGCGCCGGACCATCCGGAGTTCATGGGCGGTGGCAAGACGTCGCTCGACCTGCCCGGCATCGGCAGGGTCTGGGCGCCGAACCTCACGCCGGATGCGGAGACGGGCATCGGCAAGGTGACCGACGAGCAGTTCAAGAACGCGCTGCGCACCGGCATGCGCTTCGACGGCGCGGTGATGACCCCGCCGATGCTCCTCTTCGTCCCCCACTTCGCCGGCATGACGGACGAGGATCTCGACGCGCTCGTCGCGTACTTCCGTTCGCTGCGGCCGGTGAAGAACACGGTCCCCGCGCGCGAGCTCACGCCCGAGGCACAGGCGCTCTACGGCCTCGCGCCCGCGCAGTAACGCCGCCCCCGAGGGCAGGTCGCACTCCCTCCGCACCGCGCCCACCTTCTGCGGCGCGGCATGCGACGGCGAGTGACGACCGGCTGGGGGCTCGGCGCGTGGTTTCTGACCGCCGTCCTCGGCGCGTGCTTCATCGCCTCGCTCCTTGCCCGGCATCGGGCGGGGGCGACCTACTTCGGACTCTTCGGGCTGCTCGCGCTCCTCGTCTGCGTGCTGCGGCGAGACGGCGGTCCGCTGCTCCGCGGGCCTCCGCGGGCGCTGCTGGTGCTCGGCATCTTCGTCAACGGGATGGGCTGGGGCGGCGGCCTCATGGACCGGATCGCGTTCTACGACCAGGGCGCGCACCTGCTGACGACGGCGGGCCTGGTGGCGGTGCTGCCCGCGCTGATGCCGCGCACGCGCGAAGTGCTTCGGGACCATCCGGCCATCCTCACCCTGCTCCTCGTCGGCGTGGGCGCGCTGACCGGCATCTGCTGGGAGGTCTACGAGTTCCTCGTGGACCGGTTCCTCTCGCCGCCCCCGAGCATGGACATCAGCGACACGATCGCCGATCTCGTCGCCGACGTTCTCGGTGCGTTCGCGGGCGCGCTGCTGGCCGCGAAGACGGCCCGCGCTACCTCACCACCAGCGGGCTCCACGCGCCGGTGGTGGAGAGCACCAGCCGGTGGCTCGCGCGCGTGACGCCGACGTAGAGCGCGCGGCGGGCCTCGTCGAGGAGCGGATAGGTGCTCGGGTTCGCGTCGGGGACGAGGAGGTAGTCGAACTCGAGCCCCTTCACCTCGGGGATGGTGGTGACGGTGAGCCCGGCGCGGAACTCGAACTCGCCGTTGAGCGCGAGCCTCGCCGCGGTGCCGTGGCGCAGGATCCGCGCGTAGACGCGAGCCACCTCCGGCGAGCGCGCGACGACGGTGATGCTCGCGGTGGGGTCCTGCACCTCCAGCCGGTGCAGCGTCTCCAGCAGCCACATCGCCTGGTGGAAGAGGTGCCACGAGGGCGCGAAGGTGACGGACGGGAGCGCTTCGGGGAGCGGCCGGCGCGGGTCGATCACCGCGCGCGCCAGCTCCGTCACGTCGGGCGGGCAGCGGTAGTTCACCTCCAGCACCACCCGCTCGTGCCGGTGGCCGCCGAGCTCCGCCATCACCTGCGGCCAGCCCTCGAAGAACGCGGTGGGATCGACCTGCTGCGCGGCGTCACCGGCGACGATCACCGTGCCGCGCGGCTTCAGCGCCCGGCCCATCAGCGCGAGCTCGATCGGCGCGAACTCCTGCGCCTCGTCCACCACGATGCAGTCGTACGCGCCGAGGTCCGCCGGCGCCTCTCCCCTCGCCTCCGCGCGCAGCCGCTCGAGCTCGAAGAGGACGGCGTAGTCCTCCGGATCGACGCTGTTCGCGTCCTCCATCGGCGTGCCCTCGTCGATGCGCCGGCCGTCCGCCGTCTCCAGCGCGTCGCTCCGCACGCCCGCGCGCGCGGCGGCGCCCTCCGTCGTCTCGCTGAACTGGATCTTCGTGTGCTGCTGCAGCGTGGGCACCACCGCGGGCGGGAGCGTCCCCCCCGAGGCAGCGACGACCCGATCCATCCACGCGCTGTCGCCGAAGAGGTGCTCCAGATCCGCGCGGGTGGCGAGCTGCTCGCTGCGGGTGGACGCATGCTCGTTGCGCACCGCCCTCGGACGACGCTTCACGAACCGCTGCAACACGCCGCGCAGCGCCGGGTGACGCTTGAGCCGGACGACGCCGCTGTGCGTGTTCTCGCTCTCGCGCTTCGGCAGCTGGCGGAAGGACTTGCGGGCGACCTTCGAGGCCCACTCGGTGAAGACCCACACGTCCACGTCCACCACGCCGCGGCGCGCGAGCATCTGTTCGGTCAATCGACGCAGGCCCTCGGTGGGGACCATCACCGCGGCCTTGAAGCGGCGGCCTCCGCGCTCGTGCAGCGCCACCAACCGGTGCAGCGCCACCGTCGTCTTGCCGAAGCCCGCCTCGCCGAGCAGCAGCACGTGCCGGTCCGAGGGGAGGTCCACCGTCCGCTGCTGGTTCGGATCGAGCTTCACCTCCAGCGGCGAGCGGAACGGTCCGCGCGACTGCGAGGGACGAAGCGGAACCACCGGACCTGCGCCGGGCGGGAGCGACTGCCCCGTCCACTGTGCGTCCGGTCCCCGCGTCCACGCGGTGCCGCCGAAGAAGGCGCGGGTGAGCTCGCCGTGCTCGAAGGCAACGAGCGACTTCTGCAACACGCGCCCCGTCACCTGCCGCTCGCCGAGATCGACCTCGTAGGCCTCGCCTTCGTCGAAGGCGAAGAAGACCTCCGCCAGCGGCGCGTTCTGCCACTCGATGAGCGAGAGCCCGGTGGCGACGTGGCTCGCGGTCCCGAGCAGCACGTCCACCTCTCGCAGCCCGGTGTCCAGCCGCAGGTGGCCGAAGAAGGGCGTGGGCGTGCGCGGAAAGTCCGGCGCCTTCGCCGCCTCCGCGAGGGAGAGCAGCGCGTCGAGGCGGGCCTGGGCATCCGGGCCGGGTCGAAGTGGGGTCAGGGGTCCCTCCACGCGGCGCGTGTACCACGCTCTCGACCGGCCCGGCGTCTGCCCTTTTCCGCTGCGGGTGCTGAACGTCCGGTCACACGCGGGCGGGGGTCCGTGCCTCGGGCGTCAGCGTGTGGCTCCGGGCACGAGCGCTCGAGGGCGCCCTCACCTCCGCCAGCCGCGAGAGCCCGTACGCGCCCACCGCCATCGACAGGTCGCGCACCGCGATGTCGTAGAAGCCGCCGAGCAGCAGGTTCAGCGCGATGCCCACCAGCCAGGCGGAGACGATCAGCGCCGCCCACCGCGTGAACTTCGAGAGCACGAGGACTCCCGCCGCGATCTCGATCACGCCGGCGATGCCCATGAACGTCTCCGGGCTGAAGGGGAGCAGCCTCGCCACCGGCGGCGCGACGTAGCGGCTCCAGTCGGTGAGCAGGTTGGTGAACTTGTCGAGGCCGGCGACGATCGGCACCACCCCGTAGAGGACCTTCAGGATTCGATACAGCTCGCCGACCACCTTCGTTTCGCTCGTCATGGCGTCTCTCCTCTTCGTTGGTTCTGCCCTTTGGATGCACGGGCGGCGGAAAGGGTGACGCGTGGGCATGATGGCCGAAGAGGCTGTGTCACCTCCGCGCGCGCGGGCGCATCCAAGGGAGGGACAGGAGGTCCGCATGGAGACGGCACGAGAGCAGGCAGGCGCGAGCGCGCTCACGGACGAGCAGGTGGTCGAGCGCGTGCTCGCAGGCGACAGGGACCTCTTCGAGCTCCTCATGCGCCGGCACAACGGGCGGGTGTACCGGACGGTGCGCTCGGTGCTGCGCGACGAGTCCGAGGTCGAGGACGTGATGCAGGGCGCCTACGTCCGCGCGTGGATGCACCTCGGGCAGTTCAAGGGCAATGCGCGCTTCTCAACCTGGCTGGTGCGCATCGCGCTCAACGAGGCCATGGGCCGCCGCCGCACGCGACAGACCGCGCGGCTGGTGGTGGTGGGCGAGATCCCGGACGGCGCCGAGGACACGATCGCCGCTCCGCCAGCCTCTCCTGAAGATCGCGCCGAGGCCCGCGAGCTCTCCGCCCTGCTCGAACGCGCGGTGGACGCGCTGCCGGAGCTCTACCGCACCGTGTACATGCTGCGGAACGTGGAGAGCCTCAGCGTCTCGGAGACCGCCGAGGCGCTGGCCGTCTCCGAGGACGTGGTGAAGACGCGGCTGCACCGCGCGAAGTCACTGTTGCGCGACGCGCTCTACGAACAGGTCTCCGCGGGCGCGGCCGAGCCCTTCTCCTTCCACGCCTCCCGCTGCGACCGCGTGGTGAGCGCGGTCCTCGAGCGGATCGGCCTGCAGGGCCCGGCCACGAACTAGAACGCCTCTTCCGGCAGCTCCATCAGGTCCAGCGAGCTCGACTCCACGAGCTTGCGGACGAGGGTCACGTTCGGCAGCACCTCGCGGCAGAAGAAGCGCGCGGCGGCGACCTTCGAGTCGTAGAAGACGCTGTCGGCGGGATTGACGGCCTTGCGCTCGAGCGCCACCGCGGCCTGCCGGATGAGCAGCCACGCGATGACGGTCTCCGCGAGCGCGAAGAGGATCCGGTTCCCCTGAAAGCCCACGTGGTACACGGACTCGGAGACCTTCTCCATCATCGTGCCCATGATGCCCTGCACCGCGCCGAGCGCCTTGTGCAGCGCCTCCCGCTCGGCCTTCAGCGCGTCGCCGCCCTCGGCGGACTCCACCGTCTTCACCAGCCGCGACATGAAGAGCTGCAGCGACTCGCCGCCGTCGCGCGCGATCTTGCGGAAGAAGAGGTCGAGCGCCTGGATGTGCGTCGTCCCCTCGTAGAGCGAGTCGATCTTCTGGTCCCGGATGTACTGCTCCATCGGGTAGTCCTGCAGGTATCCGGAGCCGCCGAAGCACTGCAGCGACACGCCGAGCAGCTCGTACACCTTCTCCGAGCAGTACCCCTTCAGCAGCGGCAGGAGCATGTCGTTCATCCGGTCGAGCTCACGCGCCTCGTGCGCGCCGTGGCCTCCCTGCAACTCCACCTGGTCCTGCACGTTCGCGAGGAAGAGCCCGAGCGCCCGCATCCCGTGCGCCATGCTCTTCTGCAGCATGAGCATCCGCCGCACGTCCGGATGCTCGATGATCCGCACCCGCGGCGCGGTCTTGTCCGCGGCCAGCGCCAGATCCGCGCCCTGCACGCGCTCCTTCGCGAACGCAGACGCGTTCAGGTAGGCGGTGGAGAGCGTGGCCATGGACTTCATGCCCACCGCCATCCGCGCCTGCTCGATGACGTGGAACATCTGCCGGATGCCGTCGTGCACCTCGCCCACCAGCAGCCCGCGCGCAGGGCCTCGCTCACCGAAGGTCATCTCGCAGGTGGCGGACGCCTTGATGCCCATCTTCTTCTCGATGTTCGTGCAGTAGGCGCCGTTGCGCTCGGAGGTCATGTTCCCCTGCTCGTCCACCCAGAACTTGGGGACGATGAACATGGAGAGCCCCTTCGTCCCCGGCCCCGCACCTTCCGGCCGCGCAAGCACGAGGTGCACGATGTTCTCCGCCGCGTCGAAGTCGCCGTTGGTGATGAAGCGCTTCACGCCTTCGATCTCCCAGACGTCGTCCTTCACGTGCCGCGCCTTCGCCCGCGCCGCGCCCACGTCGCTGCCCGCGTCCGGCTCGGTCAGCACCATCGAGCCGCCCCAGTTGCGCTCGATCATCGGCTTCGCGATGCGCCGCTTCTGCGACTCGGTGCCGAGCCGGTCGATGATCGTCGCGATGAACCCACCGAAGGCATAGAAGCCGATCGCCGGATTCGCGCCCGCGATCATCTCGAACGCCGCCCAGCGCACCGACGGCGGCGCGCCCATTCCGCCCAGATGGGTGGGGATCTCCAGCAGGTGCCAGCCCTGCTCGTAGAGCGCGGCCATCGACTTCTTCAGCGATGCGGGCAGCCCCACGTTGCCGTCCGCATCGAGCGTCAAGGGCGTGCGGTCCGCGTCGTAGAAGCTCTCCGCCAGCTCACCGACCGCAAGCCGCTCCAGCGCGGTCAGCGCCTCGCGCGCGGTGGTCTCGTCCATCGCCGCGTACGGGCCCTTGCCCAGCGCGGTGCGGCCCACGTCGTGGAACTCGAAGAGGTTGAAGAAGATGTCGCGGAGATCGCTCTTGTAGTGCGGGGCCTGGCTCATGCGCGCGATGACACCCGCTCACGCGCCCCAAGACAAGCGACTCGCTCAGTCCAGCGGCTGCGGCCCTGCGCTCGTGCTGCCTCCGCCGCCGCCGAAGACATCTTCCGATTCGTCGGGCTCCTCCGGCGGAGGCTCCGGCATCGACGGTGGGGGCAGCGCGCGTCCAGCCTCCGACTCCAGCTCCGCGAGGAAGCCCAACATCCGCTTCGCCACCGGATCGCCCGGCGCGCCCAGCCGCTTGAGGATGCTCACGTGGTTGCGCCCCGCGACGCCCACCACCTCCGCCTTCGTGCCCGCCGCCTCCAGCCGCTCGCCGAACGCGCGCGCCTGCTTCACCGACGCCCGACGGCCGGCGACGTGGAAGAGGAGGAACGCCGGCAGCCGCTTCTGGGCCTCGCTCGACGGCGTCACGTGATGAAGGGGCGACGCGTCCCGCCACACCTCGGGGTCCTCGCCGAACGCCTGCACGTACACGCGGCGCGACCAGCCGCGCGAGCCGGGGATGCGCTCCACGACGTCGTAGCCGGACCCATCGAGCAGCACCACGCCGCGGATGAACTCGCCCGGAGACATCCCGTGCAGCGCGAGCCTGCGCTCGTCCGTCGCCACCAGCGCCGCGAGGTGTGCGCCCGCGCTGTGCCCGAGGAGGTACATGCGCTGCCCGTCCGCCCCCCACTTCGCCGCGTTCTCGCGCAGGTAGGCCAAAGCGCGCGCGACGTCCTCCACGTGCGCCGGATGCTTCACCGCGGGCGAGAGCCGGTAGTTGATCGTCGCGTACACGAAGCCGTGCCGCGCGAGCCAGGTGCCCCGCCGCGTGCTCTTCCCCTTGTCGCCCTCGGACCAGCCGCCGCCGTGGATGAAGACGAGGAAGGGCAGCGGCCTCGCGCCCTCCGCACCCGAAACGCCGGCCGGCTGCGGCTCGTACACGTCGAGCGCGTTGCGCACCGGATGCTCGCCGTAGACGAGGTTCCGGTGGACGGTAACCGGGGTGGGAGGGGGCGCGGAGCCGAGGAGGACCGCCGCCGCGAGCGCCAGCGCGTGCACGGGCCGACTTCATCGCATCCGGCGCCGTGTGGCCACCGGTTCACATCATCTGATGAAGGGCCGTGCCGATCAGGGCGTGAAGGATGAGACTTCGGGAGATCAGCGGGGACGGACCGTGAACCTCGAACAGCTCAGAGAGACGGCGGAGCACCTCGCGCGGGAGGTCGTCGCGCCGCGCGCGGAACAGACGGATCGGGAGGCGCGCTGGCCGGAGGAGAACCTCCGCGCGTTGCAGGCGGAGCGGCTGGCCGGCCTCGTCGTGCCGCAGGCAGCGGGAGGGCTCGGCCACGGGCTCGTGGGGCTCGCGCACGTCTGCGAGATCCTCGGACAGGCCTGCGCCTCCACCGCCCTCTGCTTCGGCATGCACTGCGTGGGCACGGCGGTGATCGCGGCGCGCGCCACGGCGGACCAGGTCGAGCGCCTGCTGCGTCCCATCGCCGAGGGCCGCCACCTCACCACGCTCGCGCTCTCCGAGCCGGGCACCGGCATCCACTTCTACCTGCCGCAGACGCGCCTCGAGCGCACCGGGGACGGCTACCGCGTCACCGGCACCAAGACCTTCGTCACCAACGGGGGCCACGCGGACTCGTACGTCATCAGCACCGCGCCGACTTCAGCGGAGGACCCCGGTCGGTTCTCCTGCGCGGTCGTGCACGACGGCGAGAGGGGCCTGCGCTGGGAGGGCGAGTGGGAGGGCCTCGGGATGCGCGGCAACAGCGCGCGCTCGCTGGTGATGGACGGCCTGGAGGTGCCGCGCCGGGACCTCCTCGGCGAGGAGGGCGACGAGATCTGGTACGTCTTCAACGTCGTGGCGCCCTACTTCCTCATCGCCATGGCGGGCTCGTACCTCGGCGTGGCGCAGGCTGCGCTGAACGAGGCGATCGCTCATCTGACGAGGCGCACCTACACGCACTCCGGCCGGCGCGCGGCGGACCAGCCGGTGGTGCAGCACCGCGTGGGCGAGCTGTGGGCAAAGATCGATCGCACCCGGCAGCTCATTCGGGACGCGGCGCGGCGCGGAGACGGGGGCACGGCCGACGCGCTGGTGGCGCTCTGCTCGGCGAAGGCGGAGGTGGCCCACTGCGCGGTGGAGGTGACCGACGCGGCGATGACGCTGGCGGGCGGAGTGGCCTACCGGCAGGAGGGACCGCTTCACCGTCACCTCCGCGACGCGCGGGCGGCGCACGTGATGTCACCCACCACCGATCTGCTGCGCTCCTGGGCCGGCCGCGCGCTGCTCGGGTTGCCCCTGCTGAGCGACTAGATGGGCACCGCGCTGTTCGTGCAGGTCTCGCCGGAGCAGGTGCCGGAAGTTCCGGAAGGCGGAGGCCTGCCCGAGGATCTGCGCGTCCAGGTCGTGCCCACGGCGGACGGATTGGAGCGCAAGCTCGCCGCCCGTTCGCTGGAGGCGCTGGTGCTCGGCGACGCCGTGCCGAACCCGCTGGAGCTCATCGGCCGCGCGCACGGCGCGGATCCGGATCTGACGGTCATCGCGCTGACGTCGCCGGTGCGTCACGACGAGCTGGTGCGCGCGCTGCGCTTCGCGCCGGGCCTGCGCGGCGAGGTCCGCTTCGTCAATGGCGGCGAGCCGGCCGAGCTCGTCACCGGGCTCCGGGAAGCGGTGGAGCTCACCCGCCGCCGCCGCAGGCACCGCGCCACGCTCGACGCGGTGAACGCGCAGCTGAGCGGCGGCGTGCGTCCTCCGCAAACGAGCGAGGTCACCCACCTCGGCAAGCTCCTCGACGTGGCGCCGGTGGGCGTGTCCGCGGTGGACGAGGCCGGCCGCGTCGTCGCCTGGAACCGCCGCGCCGAACGCATCTTCGAACGCGCGGAGACGGAGATGATCGGCCAGCCGTTCGTCGCCCTCCTCCCGCCCGAGGCCGCCGCGCGCTGGGAGGCCGTTCGCGCGCAGGCGCTGAAGCTGGAGGTCCCCGCCCGCCTCGAGCTCAGCCGCATCCGGCACAGCGGCGAGCAGCAGCACGTGGAGGTGACCTGCGCGCTGGCGATGACCGGCGCCGGCCGTCCGGGGCTGATGCTCGTGTTCCAGGACCTCACCGCGCGGGTCACGGCGGAGCGGGAGCGCGCGGAGCTCCTGCGCCAGACCCAGCTCGCGCTCGCGGTGCGCGACGAGTTCCTCCAGGTCGCCTCACACGAGCTGCGCACGCCGCTGACCTCGCTGCGGCTCATCGTGCAGTCGCTGGGGCGGGAGCTGGACCTCGCGCAGGAGGCGCCGCAGCGGCTCGGCCCCCTGTCGCGCCGGGTCCAGACCGCGGAGCGGCAGGTCGTGCGGCTGGTGCGCCTCGTGGAGGGCCTGCTCGACGTCAGCGCGGTGCAGGCGGGGCGGCTGCGTCTGGAGCGCTCGGTGGTGGATCTGGCGGAGGTCGTGGAGAGCGCGGTGGAGGAGCTCGAGGTGCAGTTCTCGCGCGCCGGCTGCCGTCCGGTGCTCCAGCTGCAGCGGCCGGTGAAGGGACCGTGGGACGCGCGGCGGCTGCACCAGGTGGTGAGCCACCTTTTGTCCAACGCGCTCCGCTACGCGCCGGGCACCGCGGTGGAGGTGGAGGTGAAGGGGCGGGACCGGGCGGCGGTCCTCGAGGTGCGCGACCACGGCATCGGCATCGCCCCGGAGGATCTGGCGCGGATCTTCGACCGCTTCGAACGCGCCTCCCCCACCCGCAACTACGGCGGGCTGGGGCTGGGCCTCTACATCTCGAGAAAGATCGTCGAGGCCCACGGCGGCCGCATCGAGGCGCTGAGCCGGCCGGGCGAGGGCGCCACCTTCCGGATCGAGCTGCCGCAGGGAGCGGCCTGAACCCAGCGCGGGCCGCGTCAGCGTGAGGGCGAGCCGAAGTACGCGGGCGCGCTGCCCGGATGCCACTTGATGTTGCAGCCAATGCTCGGGCGCTGCTCCGCGGAGGGCGCGCGTCCCTCGAGCACCGCGTCGATCGCCGCGCGCAGATCCCGCCCCGTCACCGGCACGTCCCGTCCGGGCCGAGCGTCGTCCATCTGGCCGCGGTAGGCGAGGAGGCCCTGCGCGTCGAAGAGGAAGAAGTCCGGCGTGCAGGCGGCGTGGAAGCGCTGCGCCACCTCCTGCGTGCGATCGAAGAGGAAGGGGAAGCGCCAGCCCAGCCCCTCCGCCAGCGCCTTCATGTGCGGCGGTCCATCCTGCGGGTGCGTCTGCTCGCTGTTCGAGTTGATCGCCACCGCGCGCAGGCCCCTGTCCATGTACCCGTGCACCAGCGCCGTCAGCGCCTCGCGCACGTGGATGACGTAGGGGCAGTGGTTGCAGACGAACATCACCAGCAGCGCCTTCGCCCCGCCCCCCTCCGCCAGCACCGCGCCGCGCGAGACGGTGCGGCCGGTGACCGCGTCCTCCAGCGAGAAGTCCGGACACGGGGTCCCCAGCTCCAGCATCTGCGACGGCGTGACGGCCATGACGGTTCCTCCTCCAGCGCACAAAATACGACGGCCCACGCCGGTGCGGGCGCGGGCCGTGGTGGCATCGATGTCTGGGGGCGAGGCTAGTGCAGCGCCGCGCCCTCGAGGCCGTCGAAGGTGAGGCTCAGCTTGCCCTCGCCGTCCGGGTCGAGCCGGACGCTGACCGGGATGCCCTTCTGACGGTAGGCCTCGATGGAGGTCTCCGCCGCCTGGAGCATCTCCTGGTACCGGTCCTCGAGCTCCACCGCCACGAGGATGTCCATCTCGTCGGTGTCCTGGTGACCCGCGTTGCAGACCTGGCAGCGCGAGAACCGCGCCCAACGTCCGTTCTCCATCTTCACCAGCTCGCCGTCGAAAGCCATGGCCGCACCTCCACGAGAAGTTTTCATCAGAGCTGCTTGGCGCAGCCCGTCAACACGCACGAAGATAGGATCAAAATTCACGGGCGTCATCCCCCGCCCTGAAAATTCGTTAACCCCTCGTTTTCACTCTGGAGAGTGTCGTTGGGCGGGCTTCGCTAGTGACTGCGGGGCGACACTGGAAGGACCTTGTAAATTTGCCGCGCTGTAAATTTGTGTGATCGCCCGGCCCGGCAGCGATCAGGCGCGTGGCGGAGCGGGGGGCCATCTCCTAGATTCAGCCGGTCATGAAGTGGCCTCTGTTGTTCCGCAAAGACCGGTCGCCCCAGGCGCAGCTCGAGGCGCAGGCCGCGTTCGAAAAGCAGCTGGCGGAGAGCTTCCGCGCGCTGGGAAAGCTGCTCACGCGCGCGGCGGAGGTCATCGAGGCGCAGCGGCTCTCCCGCCAGGGTTATGGCGAGCAGGAGCGGTTCCTCGAGCGCCTCGACCGCACCGGCCGCCCCGCGGGCCCGAACGATCCCACCAAGCGGTGAGACCACCGCACGACGTGGGCGGCCACTGCGCGCTGCCCTGGCTCTCCGCCGGTGCGCAGCTGCCGATGCCGGCGGTCGGCGACGAGGAGGGACCGCGGCTTCCGTCCTCATTGCCCCCGGTGATCGACGCGCACGTGCACCTCTTCCCCGAGCGCGTCTTCGAGGCCATCTGGGACTGGTTCGAGAAGTACGGCTGGCCCATCCGCTACCGCCTCCACACCGAGCGGGTGCTCGAGTTCCTCTTCTCGCGCGGCGTGCAGAGGGTGGTGGCGCTCCACTACGCGCACAAGCCGGGCATGGCGCGGGCGCTGAACCGGTACGTGGCGGAGGTCTGCGCGCGCGAGCCTCGCGTGTGGGGCCTGGCGACCGTGTTCCCCGGCGAAGAGGGCGCGACCGACGTGCTGGAAGAGGCGTTCGCCGCCGGCCTGCGCGGCGTGAAGCTCCACTGCCACGTGCAGTGCTTCGCGCCCGATACGGAGGCGATGGAGGATGTCTACGCCGCATGCGTGAAGTGGGACCGGCCGCTGGTGATGCACGCCGGCCGCGAGCCCGCGAGCCCCCACTACAAATGCGACCCGTACGCGCTCTGCTCGGCGGATCGCATCGAGTCGGTCCTCCGCGCGTTCCCGAAGTTGAAGCTCTGCGTGCCGCACCTCGGCGCGGACGAGTTCACGCCCTACGAGCGCCTGCTGGAGAGGCACGACGGGCTGTGGCTCGACACCACGATGGTGATGGCGGACTACTTCCCGGTGAAGCCGCCGCGCCGGCTCCTCGAGGTCCGGCCGGAGCGGATCATGTACGGCACCGACTTCCCCAACCTGCCCTACGCGTGGGACCGGGAGATAAAGCGAATCGCCGCGCTCCGGCTCGGGGACGAGCAGGAGGCGGCGATTCTCGGAGGCAACGCCGCCCGGCTTTTCGGGCCGGGCGGGGCCTAGCTGCATTTCGGCTGTGCGCGCCGGGTCGTTACACGCACTGGCCCTGGGCGTTGCAGCAGAAGCCCGTGCTCGTGTTGCAAGTAGGGAACGAGGTCGGGCAATTCGCGGTCCCGGTGCAGTGTCCGAGGCATACGCCCTCGGAAAGCGGCGTGCCGTTTGCGTCAAACAGTGCCCTGCACGTGTACCCGGAACGGGAGCAAGTACCTTTTGAAAGCCCGGGAGTCGTGCAGCTCTTCAAGCACCCGAAGAAGTCGTCGTTCGGGTTCATGGTGTCACCTTCGTCGAGCAGCAGGCAAACCGCGTCATTCGCGCAGACGCCTGTAGCGCTGCAATCACCGATGCAGTAGCCACCGGTCCACTGCGTGACGCAGAAGCCCGCCGGATAGCTCACGCCGGCCTGGCAGGTGGTGTCGGTGGAGCAGCTGTTACCGACGACGCCAGTCGGAGGATTCGGAGTAGGAGCGGGGCTCAACCAGCAGAACTGGCTGGGGGAAGTGCCATAGCACTGATAGCCCGCGCCACGCTGCGAGCAGAGGTTGCAATCCTGCGTCAGACAGAAGCTGTCGCTCTCGCCCCACTCCGTAAAGTCGCCTTCCACGCACAGAGCATTGCCGCCACAGGCCGAGGCCTGCGTGGCTTTGGTGCAGGACTTCGTACAATAACCGCCCGGATACGTTGCGTTGTTCGCGCTCGTGGACTGCTTGCAGTAGGCACCCGAACCCAGCGAAGAGCACTGTGTGTTGCTCGTGCACGGCGAGCCGATGGCCGCGTTGGTGGTCGTGGTCTGGCACACCCCACCATTGCCGGTGCTCTGGCACGTCTGGCTCCCGCTGCACGAACCGCACGCCGCGCCGCCGGCGCCGCAATTCGCCTGGCTCGTCCCCGGCAGGCAGGTGTTCCCGCTGCAGCAGCCGTTCGGGCAGCTCTGCGCGTTGCAGGTCGTCCCGCCGACACAGGTGCCGTTCTGGCAGGTCGCGCCCGAGGGGCAGGCGGTGCAGGTCGTCCCGCCGGTGCCGCACTGGGACGCGCTCTGCTGCGACGTGGTGAGGCAGGTCCCCGCGCCGGTCACGCAGCCCGAGCACGAGGTCGAGATGCAGCTCCCGTTGGTGCAGGTCTGAGAGCCCGTGCAGGTCTGGCACGCGTTGCCGCCCTGCCCGCAGGTGAGGTTGTTCACCTGGGCCACGCACTGGCCGTTGATGCAGCAGGTCGAGCAGGTGCCGGGGCCACAGGTGACGCCGCCGTCACCCATCCCGCCGTCGCCCATCCCTCCGTCTTCGTTCATCCCGCCGTCGCCGGTGCCCGCGTCGGTGCCGGTGTTGCCGCCGTCGTTGCCGCCGAAGATGAGCGGGGTGCAGATGCCGCCGGAGCAGTGGTCGTTCGGACCGCAGGTCTGACAGGCGGACGCGCCGACGCCGCAGGCATTGGCCTGGGTGCCCAGCTCGCAGCGACCGTCGGTGGTACAGCAGCCCTGACAGGAGCGGGCGTCACACTTCTCGCCGCCGATCGGCCCACACGCGGGACCGATGGCGACCACCAGACCGAGCACGAAGCCCGGGATGGCCCAACGCAGTGAAGACATGAAGAGACCTCGATGTGCCGCGAGTGCCGGCCGGCCCGGCCGCCCGCGGGGGTAGGGAGCCGGTCCTCCATACCCGAGTGCGTTGCGGACGCACAACCGCCTGCCTGCCGTTCAGGCTTGTCCGATCGCGCACACCGTGGCACGAGCGGTCGGCCGGGAGCTTCCATGACGCGCCGCGCATTCCCATCTTGGCCTCGTGCACGGGCTTGAATTCCAGCATCCCGAAGGACTCTCCATGTCCCACCTGCTGATCGTCGACGACGACGAGAGCCACCGCACGCTGCTGGCGGACTTCCTCGAACAGCTCGGCTACCGCACCCGCGAGGCGAAGGACGGGCGCCAGGCGCTCGACATGATGGAGGAGGAGATGCCGGAGGCGGTGCTCCTCGACCTCCGGATGCCGGTGATGAGTGGCTGGGGCCTGCTCGACGCGCTGAAGAAGATGCCTCGGGCGAAGAACCTGCCGATCATCATCATCTCCGCGTACGGCTTCGAGTGGGAGGCAGAGCTCGTCGGCGCTTCCGGCTACATCTCCAAGCCGGTGGACCTCGACAAGGTGCGCGAGACGGTGGAGCGGATCGTCGGCCCGCCGCGCGCGGAGCTCGTGCACTAGCGTCGTCGTCCCGGTCTTCGGACCTTCGTCTCGTTTTCCGGATGCCGAGGGTTCTTCCGTTGCTGCGGCGAAGGCTGGCACGCTGCTAGCTTCGCGCCCCTCGTGATGTTCACAAGGTGGCCCAGGGCGGCGGCGGTCTTCGCCGTCATTTCACTCATTTGTCTCTCTGCGCCTGCGGCATGGGCGGAGACCCGCGCGGTGGTGGCGGTGGGCGCCTGTGGCGACGGGCAGACGCTCGAGGCCACGCGCCAGGTGCGCGACGCGCTGGTGCAGACGCCCTTCGGCTACCAGTTCCTCTCCGAGGCGGCGACCGCGGAGCGGCTGGGCGGGATGCCGGGCTCGCTGACCGAGGCGAAGGTGCTCCTCGACAGCGCGCGGGACGACCTCTTCCGGCGCGAGCAGCCGGCGTGGGCGCGCGCGGAGAAGAACCTGAAGAAGGCGCTCGGGGTGCTGGAGACCGCGCTGCCCTCCGAGGAGCGCTGGGAGCTCTTCGCGCAGACGAGCGCGGTGCTCTCGTTCACCCTCTTCCAGCAGGCGCAGGGACGTCAGGAGCTGTTGCGCGCGGCGGAGACGACGCTGTTTCCGGTGCTGGCGGTGGATCGAACGGTGGTGCTCGACCCGCAGCACTTCCTCCTGCCCTCCTGGACGCGCGGCTTCGTGGGGCTGCAGCAGGACCGGACCTCCACCGACACGGTGAGGGGGAAGCTGCGGGCGATGCCGAAGGGTGAGCTCGAGGTCCTCAGCACGCCGGAAGGCCTGCCGGTGGCGGTGAATGGACGGCCCATCGGGACGACGCCGCTGAAGCTCACCTTCGAGCAGGGCAGCTACATCGTAGAGGGCGTGTTCCCCGGTCGGCGAGGCCTGCCGCGGCGGGTGACGCTCGAGGCTGGCAAGGTCGTGCAGGTGGTGCTCGACCCCGTGTTCGACGGCGCGGTGCACCAGACGAAGGGACCGTGCCTCGTCACGCCGGCGGATCAGGAGGAGCGGGTCAGGCTGCTCGCGCGGCTGGGGCGGACGCTGGGCGTGGAGTCGGTGATCGGGGTCCGCATCCACGAGGCCGTGCCCGGCGAGCGCTACTACGTGGCGGGAGGCGTGGACACCGAGAGCGGACGAGAGCGCCATGGAGCGCAGATCCCGATCGAGGCGACCGGTCCTTTGCCGGGTGCGCTGGCGCAGCTCGCCGAGTTCCTGTTGGAGGGGCGAGTGCCGAAGGCGCCCACCGTGGTGCAGGTGCTCGGGCAGGGCGGACAAGAAGGCAAGAGGGCGAAGGACGAGAAGACGCGCGACGAACGGGGGAAAGACCCGACACGTTCGTCCGGCTCTTCCGTGTTGCGCCCGCTGGGCTGGACGGGCGTGGGCCTCGGCGCGGCCGGACTCATTGGCGCCGGGTACTTCTTCGCCGAGCGCCAGGACTACTCGGACCGGATGGATGCGGTGTGCCCCGGTGGAGGGTGCTCGGACGAGCCGTCGCTGGAGGCGTACACGCAGCTGCGCTCGAAGAGGGACGACCAGACGCGGTGGATGGCCATCGCCGGCGCTGCGGGCGTGGTGCTCGCCGGAGCGGGCGGGGCGGCGCTGCTGTTCGCCGACGATGGAGCGGGGCGCAGCGTGAGCGCATCCATGTCTCCGAACTCGGTGACCTTGTGGGGAAGATTCTGAAATGAAGTCGAATGTGCAGAAGACGGCAATCGCGTGGATGGTGGTACTTCCGGTGCTGTGGATTGGCGGCGCGTTGAGCGCCAGCGCGTGCACCACCGATGCCTGCTCGACGGATCAGGAGTGCGTCGCGCAACACGGAACCGGATGGGTTTGCATCGTCGACGCTGGCGCATGCCTCAACCGCTCTTCGCGCGATGGTGGCGATGCCGACGGCGGGAAGGCACACAGCGACGCTGGCGAAACGGCTGACGGTGGCGCTGAAGACGGCGGAGCAACGTGCCCGGCGCCTTGCGAAACCGGCACGCGCTGCGAAGGAACGGCTTGTGTCTGCGATTCGGTGTCATGCCCTGACGGCTGTTGCACCGGCGGCGTGTGTTTTCCGAGAAATGAGTGCGGTTCCTGCGGCCAGTGTCAGTGGCTTCCGGCGGGCCTTCTACCCAATCCCGCAGGCGCCTCGATTCTCCTCTCGGATGGCAGGGTCCTGGTAGTCGGAGGGGGGGTTAGCGGCCCTTCAGTCATTGGCGGTGGCGCGTCAAACGATGTCAGCGTCTTCGACCCGTCGCGAAACGCGTGGGAGCAGTGGCCCAAGATGCTGGCGCGGCGAGAAAGGCATGCGGCTGTCGAGTTGAGGCAAGGCCGTGTTCTGGTCTGTGGCGGAATCGTCCCGTCAGATGGGGGCGCCGGTACGACGCTGGGCTCCTGTGAGACGCTGACGCTAAGCACTCGACTGTGGGCCGAAGCCGGATCGATGGTCATGCCTCGTCACAGTTTCGCTTTGGTCAGCTACGATGAGGGACGAAAGGCTATCGCTGTTGGGGGCAGACGTTATGGCCCGCAGGGCGAAGATTTCTTGCCTGATGTTGAGATGTTCGACGTGATTACAGGATCGTGGGCTACCAGAGCAGCGATGAATGTAGGACGCGGTCCCGCAAGCGTGGCGCCGCTCGACGCGTCTCGCTTTCTGGTTTGGGGCGGCACGCCATCAGACACGAGACAGACGGAGATTTACGAGGCCAACACCGACGCGTGGTTGCAAGGGCCGCAAATGGTTGATCCGCGTGGAGGCAATGTGACGTTTGCTCAGCTATCCAACGGCCATGTGATTGTCGCGGGACGTCTCGCCGCGGGCGACGTACTTTCGCCTGCCGCAGAGGAATTTCGCGTGGGCAATGGAGATTGGCAGTCGGTGAGTCCCTTGAGCGTCCCGCGTGTTTCCCCCAAACTCGTCGCTCTGTCGAACGAGCACGGCGCTCTCGCGATTGGCGGAACCAAGTTCCGAAACCTTGGGGGCGGCTTCTTCGTGAGTGAACCAATGGCTGACGTTGAATTGTATAGGCCGGGTTCGAATCAATGGGTGCCCATGCCTCCCTTGTCGAGGGCACGCTCGGGATTCTCCGCACATGTGCTTCGCGATGGACGCGTCCTGGTGTTTGGCGGTTGGTCCTCATCACCGGGACCGGCCAACACTTCCGCAGAAGTCTTCGAATAGAGCCGGGGGCTTCCTGCCCCTCCCGGCGGCGTGGTTTGCTCCGGGGATGCATGCGGTCGAGGCCACGGGGCTCGTCAAGCGGTTCGGCGAGTTCACGGCCGTCAATGGGCTCTCGCTCACGATTCCGAAGGGGTCGTTCTTCGCTTTCCTCGGGCCGAACGGCGCGGGGAAGTCGACGACCATCGCCATTCTGACGGGCATCTATGCGCCGGACGCGGGCGAGGTGCGGATCCTCGGGACCGACGCGCGGCGGGAGCCCCTGAAGGTGAAGTCGCGCATCGGGGTGGTGCCGGAGGAGCTGGCGCTGTTCGAGCGGCTCACCGGCCGGCAGTACCTCACCTTCTGCGGGCGGATGTACGGGCTGCCGGGCGAGGTGGCCGAGGCCCGCGCGGCGGAGCTGCTCGAGCTGACCGAGCTCACCTACAAGGGCAGCGCGCTGGTGGCGGAGTATTCGAAGGGGATGCGGCGCCGGCTCGCCATCGCGGCTGCGCTCATCCACGCGCCGGAGCTGGTGTTTCTCGACGAGCCCTTCGAGGGCATCGACGTCATCGCCGCGGGCGTCATCCGCGAGCTGCTCCGCGAGCTCTCCCGGCGCGGGGTCACGCTGCTGCTCACCACGCACGTGCTCGAGATCGCCGAACGGCTCGCCACCCATGCAGGGGTGATCAAGGCGGGGCGCATGGTGGACGCGGGCACCGTCCCCGAGCTCTGCGCCCGCTACGACGCGCCGTCGCTGGAGAGCGTGTTCGAGACGCTCGTGCAGGCTCCCGCGGCTCGCCATGCGCGGCTGTCCTTCTACGGCGGGCAGGCGGTGGCGCTACCGACGCCAGGCCCGGCCTCGCCTCGGGTTGAGACGGCTGGCACGCCGCCGGACACGGCCCCAGCCATCAGCTCGACCTCGAGCCCGGCCTCGGAAGAGCAGCAGGGCAACGGCGACCGCGCGGCGCGGCGGGAGTCGGCTTGAGTCCGCGCGCGCCGGGCTTCTTCCGGCACCTGTGGCTCTTGTGGGGCCTGCGGCTGCGCATCGGGATGAACGGCGGGGCGCGCCGGAGCCGGGTGATGGCCATCGCGGCGTTCGTCGCGTCCAGCGCACCAGGGCTCGTGCTCGGGGTGGGCTTCTACAACCTGCTGCGCTGGGAGCCGGTGGCCGCGTCCTTCATGTGGAGCGCGTTCTTTCTCGGGCTGCTCTCGTTCGTCACCGCGCTGACCTGGACGCTCTGGCCGCTGCTCTCGGCGGGCGTGGACGACCACAGCGAGCTCTCCCGCTACAGCGCCTTCCCCATCACGCCCTTCCGGCTGCTCGTCGCCTCCACGCTGGCGAGCCTCTTCGAGCCTCGCGCCTTCGTCTTCTACGCGCCCGTCGTCGGTGCGGGCCTGGGGTTCCTCTCGCTCAAACCACCGGCCTCGTGGGGCGCGGCGCTGCTGCTCTTCGCGACCTACGCGGTGATGAACGCGGCGTGGAGCAGGCTCGGGCTGCACCTCGTGCTCAACGTGCTCCGCCAGAAGCGCAGCGCGGAGATGATCGGCGGGTTCTTCCTCCTCTTCCTCGTCGGCGCGTCCTTCATCCCGCCCATCAACACCGACTGGCTCACCGAGGTCGGCGGCGGGCTCTCCGCGGTGGACTCGACGATGATCGCCGACGCGGCGCTCGCGCTCTCCCGCGTGCCGCCGGGCTTCTTCGGCGTGGGCCTTCTCCGGCTGGCGGAGGGAAACGTCCTCGGCGCGTTCGTCTCCATGGCGGGGATGCTCTTCTTCACCGTCATCCCCCTCTTCGCCGCGTGGCGGATGCTGCTGCGCTTCCACGAGGGCGCCGGCCGCGCGGGTCCACCCCTCCCCGCCCAGGGCGAGAAGAACCCGTTCGCGCGCACCGGCTCCCGCTTCCGCACGCTCGTCGTCCGCGAGGCGCTCGACCTGTGGCGCAACCCGAAGGCGCGGCTGCTCGCGGCGGTGCCGTTCCTCCTCGCCATCCTCCTCAAGCTCATCAGCGGGCGCGCGCTGTTCGTGCACCTGCTCGGAGACGCGGCGGACGCCTGGCTGATGGGCGCGCTCTGCCTCTACGGCTGCATCGTCATCTCCTCCACCTTCTCGCAGAACACCTTCGCCTACGACGGCCACGGCTTCAGCGTGTTCCTCGCCGCGCCGATGCCGGTGGGCGACGTCATGCGCGCGAAGAACCTCGTGCACGGCGCGGCGGGGCTCGGGCTGGGTCTGCTCGCGAGCGTCTTCTACGTCGTGTACTTCCGCGCCGGCTCGCCTCTCTCCTGGGCCTGCGCGGTGGCGGCGGTGGGCGTGATGGTGCCGGTGCTGCTCGCGGCGGGGAACCTCCTCTCCGTGTTCTTCCCGGTGAAGTTCCACGCCTCGCTGAAGCGGAGGGACAAGCTCCCCTTCGCGGCGTCGATGCTCGGCGTGGTGGCCGCGGGCTTCGGCGCCTTCCCCTTCTCGCTCGCGCTCCGCCTCAACGGCCGCGCGCCGCCGGACGTGCGCAGCCTGCTCATCCTCCTCGTCGCAGTCGCCGGTGCCCTCGCGCTCTACCGGGCGGTGCTGCCGCTCTCTCTCTCGCTGCTGGAGCGCCGACGGGAGCTCGTGCTGCGCGCGGTGACGCGGGACTGAGTCGCGCGTGCGCGTCTTCTACTCGGACACCTACGAGGTCCCGCTCCCCTCCGGCCACCGCTTCCCGATGGCGAAGTACCGCCTCCTGCGCGAGCGGCTGCTGGAGGAGGGCGTGCTCTCGCCGGCAGAGCTCTGCGAGTCGGAGCCGGTCTCGCGTGAGGACCTGTTGAACGCCCACACCGAGAGCTGGGTCTCGCGCGTCTTCGACGGCACGCTGACCGGGGCGGAGGTCCGTCGGCTCGGCTTTCCCTGGAGCCCGGCGCTGGTGCTTCGCTCGCGCGCGTCGGTGGGCGGGACGCTGGAGGCGGCGCGGCGGGCGCTCGCGGGCGACGGCATCTCGGGGAACCTCGCCGGCGGCACGCATCACGGCTTCGCGGACCACGGCGAGGGCTACTGCGTCTTCAACGACATCGCGGTGGCGATCCGCACGCTGCAGCGGGAGCGGCGCATCCGGCGCGCGGCCGTCGTCGATCTCGACGTGCATCAGGGCAACGGCACCGCGGCGATCTTCGCGGGCGACGATTCCGTCTTCACCTTCTCGATGCACGGCGAGCACAACTTCCCCTTCCGCAAGCAGCCGTCGTCTCGCGACGTGGGGCTGCCGGACGGAACGGGCGACGGGGAGTACCTCGACCTGCTCGCAAGGCACCTGCCGGAGGTGCTCGAGGCCTCGATGGCGGACCTTCTCTTCTACCAGGGCGGCGTGGACGCGCTGGCGGAGGACGCGCTCGGGCGCCTGTCGATGACGCACGAGGGCCTTCGCGCCCGCGACCGGATGGTGCTCGAGGCCGCATGGTGCCGCGGGATGCCGGTGGTGCTCACGCTCGGCGGCGGCTACGCGAAGCCGCTGTCCGCCACGGTGGACGCGCACGTGGGAACGTGGCGCGAGGTGAAGGCGCGGCTCGAACGCTAGTGCTCCGCTTCCATGCGGAAGCGGCAGAACTTCTTCCCCAGCACGTAGCCTCGGCCGACGAAGGTCCCGTCGTCGAGCAGGTCGAGCTCGTCCTCGAGCGGCAGGAACGTGTAGCGAAGGCGCGTCCCCTCCACCTTGAACGGGGCAATGGGGATGGGCCCGAGCATCGTCCAGCCACGGTCGCCCTTGATGCGCTTGTGGATGCCGAACGGCGGGAGCAGCCCGGACTCCCGACGCACCTTCCAGGCCCCTTCGAGTCGATCCATGGCGTTACGTTGTGCACGTTTCGACAACCTGCACGAGAGGGTGATTGCGACCCGCCCCGCAGCTGAAGCAGCCGGGCCGGCGCCGCAAACCGGTCGCCCGGCTTGCGTCCGCCACCGACCATGCCTACAGCGACGGTCACCATGTCCGACTCGCCACCTCCCATCGATCCGGCCCGCCGGGAAGCCGCGCGCCGGGCGCTCGCGCTCGACGACGAGGCGCTGGCGAAGGAGTGCGAGGAGTCCTTCTTCATCGCCTCCGGTCCGGGCGGCCAGCACCGCAACAAGACCGAGAGCGGCGTGCGCCTCACCCACCCGCCCACCGGCGTCACCGTCACCGCCACCGAGCGGCGCAGCCAGGCGCAGAACCGCGGGATGGCGATGCACCGGCTGCGCCTCGAGCTGAAGGCGCTGACCTTCGTCCCGAAGAAGCGGCGGCCCACCCGACCCACGCTCGGCGCGAAGAAGCGGCGGCTGGAGTCGAAGAAGCGGCAGGGCGAGAAGAAGGCCCTGCGCGGCCGGATCGACTGAGCCCCAAAGAGCCCGTCAGCCGCGGCCGAAGATGATCCGCTCGCTGCGCAGCAGGCGCGCACAGGCCCAGAGGCAGAGCGCGGTCGGCGCCGCGAGGCCCACGACCGAGAGCACCCAACCCAGCACGGGAAGTCCCTCGCCCGCGAGCACCCCGTCCACCAGCACGTGCTGCCCGAGCACCGGCACCAGCGCCATCCACGGCTGGTCCTCCATCGGCACGAAGGTGCTGACCATGCCGGGGATGACCGGAATGAAGAGCAGCAGCGAGAGGTAGGTCTGCGCCTCCTTGAACGAGCGCGCGTAGGTCGCCACCAGCATCTGCACCGCCGAGGCGAAGAGCGTGAGCGGCAGCACCGCGCCGGCGATCCCCAGCGCCTCGGGCAGCCCGAGCGTGGGCTTCACCCCGAGCACCTCCAGCGGCACCCGGCCCATGGCGACCATGAAGCCGGTGAGGGTCAACACCACCACCAGGCCCGCCACCGCGACGGTGCCCAGCCACTTGCCGCCCACCACCGCTCCGCGCTCCACCGGGTTCACCAGCAGCGGCTCCAGTGACCCGCGCTCGCGCTCGCCCGCCGTCGCGTCGATGGCCACGTTCATCCCGCCCACGAACGCCGCCATCACGAGGAAGAGCGGGATGACGTTGAGCAGCATTGCCGCGAGCTTCTCCGGCGTGGCGAGGTCCAGCTCCTCCACCGCCAGCGGCCGCGCCAGCTCCGGGCTCACGCCGCGCGCGATGAGGCGCTGGCTGCCGACCATCCCGCCGTAGGCCTCGAGGAGCAGCCGCGCCCGCCGCACCTTCGCCCCCGCCGAGCGACGCGACTGGTCCGCCATCAGCACGACCTCTGCGGGCCGACCCTCGCGCCAGCGTTCGGCGTGGTCCTCCGACAAGAGGATTGCGGCGTCGAGCTCGCCCTCGCGGACCTTGTCCTCGTGGTCCCCCTTCGTCTCCACCACCTCCACGCCGTTGCGCTGGAAGAAGGCGAGGAGGTTCGGCGCCTGCGCCGCGTTGACCACCGTCAGCCGGATGGGCTTTCCCGCGTCCGCCCAGCCCGCCATCACCGTCATCATCAGCGCGAAGACCACCGGGCCGAAGAGCGGGAAGAGCAGCGCCGAGCCGAGGCTGCGGCTGTCGCGCGAGTGGTCCAGAAGCTCCTTGGAGAACACGGCGCGTGTCATGCGCCAGAGGGAGCGGTTCATCGCGTGGACTCCCCTTCAGCGGCTCCCGCCCCATCCGGCGGCGGGCCTTCGATGCCCACGAGGTGCACGAAGGCGTCCTCCAGTCCCTGCCGTCCGGTCTGCGCGAGCAGCGCCTCCGGCGTCCCGTCCGCCACCACCCGGCCGTGCGCGATGACGACGATCCGGTCACACAGCGCGGAGACCTCCTGCATCACGTGGCTGGAGAAGAGGACGCACACGCCCTGCTCGCGCAGGCGGCGGATGACCGTGCGCATCGAGCGGGTGGCCATCACGTCGAGCCCGTTCGTCGGCTCGTCGAGGATGACGTTCTGCGGCGCGTGGATGAGCGCGCGGGCAATGGCGACCTTCATCCGCTCGCCCTGGCTGAAGCCTTCGGTGCGGCGGTCCCACAGCGCGTCCAGCTCCAGCAACTCCTTCACCGCGGAGAGCCGCGCCTCCAGCGCCTTGCCCTCGAGCCCGTGCAGCCGGCCGAAGTAGGCCGCGTGCTCCTTCACCGTCAGCCGCGGGTAGAGGCCTCTGGCATCCGGCAGCACACCGAGCCGCGCGCGGGCCTTCATCGGCTCCTTCGCCACGTCGATGCCGTCCACCAGCGCGACCCCACGGTCCGGCTGGATGAGGCTGTAGAGCATCCGCAGCGACGTCGTCTTGCCCGCGCCGTTGGGCCCGAGCAGTCCGGTCACCTGGCCGTCCTCGGCGCGGAAGGTCACGTCCTCCACCGCCACGCGGGTGCCGAAGCGTTTGTGCAAACCCTGCACAGAGATCATGGAGGCGGCCCCGCGAAATTGACAAAGAACGGAGGGCGGGTGACCTCGTCGCACTTCTCGGTCAGCCCGGCGACCGTCCCCTCCTCGAGGAACTTCTCCATCGTCCTGCGCACGCAGGCGCTGCCCAGCGTGCCGTGACCGGTGGCAGGCAGCACCAGGTGCTTCGAGTTCGGCAGGTGCCTCGCCGCCTCCTCGCCCCAGCGCGGCGGGGTCACTGGATCGAGCTCGCCGGAGAGCAACAGCACCGGCTTGTCCGAGACGACCGGCTCGCGGAAGCCCTCCGGGATGGAGCCTCGCGGCCACAGGGCGCAGGAGCGGATGATGTCCACCGCGAAGGTCGCGCCGACGAAGGTGCCCTCCGCCGCCTTGCGGACCTCCCTCTCGTCGAGGAACGGCGCGTCCTCGGTGCAGACGACGGAGAGAAACATCCCCACCGCGAGGTCCTTCGAGAACCCGCTGGAGACGAGCTCGCTCTGCGCGAGGAACGGCCGGAAGTCGCCCTTCGACGCGCGGTCGATGGTCAGCGGCACCAGCGAGGTGGCCTCCGGCTGGTAGAGCAGCGCGCGCAGGATGCGGGTGAAGGCCTCGCGGGTGATCTCCACCCGCTCCGGCTCGCCGGTCACCGGGTGCGGCGCCTCCACCCGAGCCGGCGTCTCGCCGAGCTTCGTCAGCAGCGCCTCGAAGCGCGCGCCGAGCCGCGGCCAGGCCTCGCGACAGGGCCCGGAGCTCTCGCAGTTCTCGAACAACAACTTCAAGGCGCGATCCGCGTCCGCGGCCACGTCCTTCGGCAGCACCAGCGCCATGGGCGCCACGCCGTCGAGGATCGCGGAGCGCACCCGCTCCGGATGCTTGCGCAGATAGACGAGGCCCGCGCGCGTGCCGTAGGAGCCGCCCCAGAGGTTGATCCGCTCGTAGCCGAGCGCGGCGCGCACCTCGTCGAGGTCGTCCATCGCCACGTTCGTCCCGTAGTGGCGCAGGTCGTGGCTCTTCGACAGCTCCGCCACGCAGCGGCGCACCGCCTCCTCGTCGAGCTCCGCGCGCAGCCGCTCGTTGAGCGACGCCTTCGCAGGCTCCAGCTCGCAGTGAAGCGGCGCGCTCTCTCCGGTGCCGCGCTGGTCCACGAACACGATGTCCCGCTTGCGCCGGATGCGCTCCAGCGCAGGTGCGAGCACCCGGGCCACGCTGCTCGCGGACTGGCCGGGACCGCCGGCGAGGATGAACAGCGGATCCGGCGCGGGACGGGCGGCGAGCGCGGGCAGCACCGCCACGTGGAGGGAGAGCCTGCGGCCGCTCTTCGCCTCGCGGTCCTCCCACACCTCCCACGTGCCGCAGCGCGCCTGTGCCGCCACGCCCTCCAGCCGGCAGCGTTCGAGCTTCAGCGCCGCGCCCGAGCCACCGCGGCGCGAGCCGTCGCAGCCGCCGAGCGCACAAACGGCGACGATGATGACCACCAGTCGATGAAGGCTACTCATGAGCGAGCACCCGCAGGAACATCGAGAGCGGCCGACATCACCTCCGCCGCCTCCTGGAGATATTCGGGCAGGCCCGTCGCAGCGCCCGCTCGGCGAAGGTGCGCGAGCGACGTCTCCGTCCAGCAGCGCTCCTCCCGGTTGAAATCACCCCCGATGAGCAGTTCGAGTACGCGTTTCGCGCTGCGCTTGGCGTCGTCGGCCTTCGCGTCGAGGCGTTCGGCGTTGGTGGTTGGGTCGAATCCGAGCTCGTTCCTCAGAACAGCCAGCCTGCGCCGCTCTTCGTCGTCAGCACTGACGAATCCGGCGAGCACCCACGCCTCGCGCTTCGCGTGGGCCACCCCAACGACGACACGAGTGTTCCATCCGCGCTCATCACGTGCCTGGCGTAGTCCGTTACGCCGCTCGTGCCCTTGGTCGTCAGCGTCCCTCAGGAGCACCACCACGTCTGCAGAAGGGCATTCCTTCGACAGCAGCAGAAGCACGCGCCTTGCCGAAGCCGCGTCGAAGTCACCTGGCTCGCCGCGAAACTGTCCACTCGCGCGAACTCCACGGTCCCTCGCAATCCTGACAGCCTCCGTCCACTTCACGAACGGCTTGCTGTCGTCGAGCCCCGCGTGTCTGCGGAGATGCTCCCAGTTCTCGGACTCGAACCACGCCAGCCTCTCGTGCAGGGCCCGGTCCGCGAGGTGGGCAGCCTGCCGGAAGTCGGCCTGATCCTCACAGACGAATACGACCGTGATCATCGAGCAGGCTCGTGCTTCTCGGGATCGCCCCTTCGCTTCTCACGAATCCAGCTCTCGCCTGCGATGGACCAGTACTCTCCCGGATGCATCTCCTGTCGCCAACGTTCGTATGCGGGATGCTCATCGAAGCCAGCGAAGGACGCCGTTCCATCGTCGAGGAGGGCTGCAACCTGCACCTCTTCGAACTTCAGCTTGTCCAGCAGGTACGGCGAGTGCGTCGTGGCGACGATCTGCAACTCAGGCCGGCGCTCGAGGAATTCGCGAAGCAGTTCGAGGAGCCGATGCTGGGCCAGCGGATGAAGCGCCCTGTCCACGTCATCGAGCAGAAGAAGGCCTCGGCGCTCGTTCGTCCTGAGCACCGCCAGAAGGCCCAGGACGATGAGCGTTCCCTCGCTGATCGCGTCGGCGGGCACGCCCTCCGCCTGGTCGGTGTCGAGGAGGATTCTCAATGCCGGGTACGTCCGCCGGAACCGCAGCTCCTGGGGATCGGCACCCACGTGCACGAGCTCCACCTCGGAGGCCGTCACCGCGACGCGGTCGAAGCGGATCCTCCGCACGCCGGGGACGACGGAACGCAGATCCTGCTGAAGCGCGGCGAAGTCGTCTGGGCGGTTGAGCGCCATGCCGGAGAGCGCCGCCGCCAGGCCTGCGCCGGCCTCGTTCATCCGGAGGTTCGAAGGCGCCCCTTGCTCCACACTCGGGAGCGCGAGCTGTGCGGGGTCGAGACGAAGGAGTACCCCTCCGTCTCCAGCCCGATCTCCGTTCGACCCGGCTTTCGTCGCCAACGCATCCTCATCACCGGAGACCTCGAACGGGCGCTGACCTGCGGCATGTGCGCGGTAGCTCCAGGCCCACCGGGGCGCTGCTCCAGCACCCTGTTCGAGCTTCTGCGCACTGAACGTGGCCGTGCGTTCCCTCTGGTTTGCGTCCTTGCCCCGGGCCTCCAGCTCGAATTCGCGAACCCGCTCCTCCCCGTCGATTCGGGCCAACGGCTCCAGGCCCTCTCGCAGGAGCGGCATCTCGGAGAGACGAACGCCCGCCTCGAGCTGTGAGAGCAGGTGCAGCGCGTGCAACGCCGAGGTCTTCCCGGCACCGTTCCCACCGACGAGGACGGTCAGCCGGTCGAGGCGGAGCTGCGCCTCACGAATGACCCGGAAGTTGCGGAGGAGGAGATGCTCGATCACGCGCCGACCATAACGCGCCGGCACGGACGCGCCGCTTCCATGTTCCTTGCTACGGAACGTCCGCGCTGACCTTGGCCGGCGCGGCGGGCGCCTTGCGGAAGAGCCACGCACCGAGCACGCGCACCCGGCCCTCCTCCAGCACGACCTCGCGCGCGGAGAGCTCGGCGTGGACGGTCTGCGGCCCCACCTCCATCGGTCCCTCGGCCATCGCGGGGATGAGCACCGGATCCACGAGGTCGTCGAGCGGAACCTCGAGCGCGGTGGCGCTGATCTTCGCGCCGGTGAGTCGTCCCTCGAGCACGCCGCGTCCCGGCAGCGCGCGCAGCTGCAGCAGGGGCGTCACCTCTCCTCGGGCGGAGAGTCCGGCGGGGCCGCGCAGGTCGTAGTCGAAGGTCACCCGCACGCCCTCCTTCGCGACCTTCACCCGCGGCCGCATGAGGCGAAGGTCCAGCCGCACCCGCTGCGTCAGCCCGAACGCCGCGACCTCCTGATGGATGACCCTGTCGAACGGAGCGGCGGCGGTGAGCAGCTCCTCGATGAGGCGCTCGGGGATGATCAGCTCCAGCTCGGCGGGCCTTGCCGTTTCCCTCGCCTCGACCGGTGCGGAGGCCTGCGCGGTGGCCGGCAGCGGCATGGGGGCATCGGACGACGACGCGAGCAGGGCGAGCACGAGGAGCGCGGACATGCGCGGAAGCATCCCCGCACCGGCAGGGTCCCGCAACTGCGCGCAGGATCAGCGGAAAATGAAAGCCCCGCCCCTCGCAGAGGAGAGGGCGGGGCCGGTCGGCACTCGATTCGCCAGGGGGCTACGACCGGGCGAGCTGCCGGAGCACGTAGTGGAGGATGCCCCCGTGCCGGTAGTAGTCGAGCTCGTTCGGGGTATCGATGCGGCAGATCGCGGTGAAGCGCTTCTCGCCGCCCTCGCCCTTCGCCACCACCTCCAGCTTCACGCCCGGCGCGAGGCCCTGCGAGATGCCCGAGATGCTGAACTGCTCGCGGCCGGTGAGGCCGAGCGACTGAGCGTCCTCGCCCGTCGAGAACTGCAGCGGGAGCACGCCCATGCCCACGAGGTTCGACCGGTGGATGCGCTCGAAGCTCTTGGCGATGACCGCCTTCACGCCGAGAAGCATCGTCCCCTTCGCCGCCCAGTCGCGCGACGACCCGGTGCCGTACTCCGCGCCCGCGAGCACCACCAGCGGCGTGCCCGCCTTCTGGTAGAGCATCGACGCGTCGTAGATGCTCATCTTCTCGCGGGTGGGCAGGTGCTCGGTGACGCCGCCCTCGGTGCCCGGCACGAGCAGGTTGCGCAGGCGGATGTTCGCGAAGGTGCCGCGCATCATCACCTCGTGGTTGCCGCGGCGCGCGCCGTAGGAGTTGAAGTCCTTCGGCTCGACGCCCTGCTCCATGAGGTACTTCGCCGCCGGCGACGACTTGCTGATGTTGCCCGCGGGCGAGATGTGGTCGGTGGTCACCGAGTCACCGAGCATCGCCAGCACGCTCGCGCCGCTGATGTCCTTCAGCGCGGGCGGGTCCTTCGGGATGTTCTCGAAGAAGGGCGGCTTGCGGACGTAGGTGGACTTGGGGTCCCACTCGAACATCGCGCCCTTCACCGTGGGCAGCTTCTGCCAGTTCGCGTCGCCCTCGAGCACGCGCGCGTAGCGGGCCTTGAACTGCTCCGCCTTCACGTGGGTGCGGATGGCCGCGGTGACCTCCTCCTGGGTGGGCCAGATGTCCCGGAGGTACACCGGCTGCCCGTTCGGATCCCGCGCGATGGGCTCGTTCTGCAGGTCGAGGTCCATCGTCCCGGCGATCGCGTACGCCACCACCAGCGGCGGCGAGGCGAGGTAGTTCATCTTCACGTGCGGGTTGATGCGTCCCTCGAAGTTGCGGTTGCCCGAGAGCACCGCCGCCACCGAGAGGTCACCCTTCACCACCGCGTCCGCGATGTGCTCCGGCAGCGGCCCGGAGTTGCCGATGCAGGTGGCGCAGCCGTAGCCCACGAGGTGGAAGCCGAGGCCCTCGAGGTAGGGCATGAGGCCCGCGCCCTTGAGGTAGTCCGTCACCACCTGCGACCCGGGCGCCAGCGAGGTCTTCACCCACGGCTGCGCGTGGAGGCCGCGCTCCACTGCCTTCTTCGCCAGCAGGCCCGCCGCGAGGAGCACCGCCGGGTTGGAGGTGTTCGTGCACGAGGTGATCGAGGCGATGACCACCGCGCCGTGCTTCAGCTCGTAGGAGACGTTGCCCTGGCGCACCGGCACCGCGGGCTGCGGCTTCGTGTTCTGGCCCGCCGCGTCGATCATCGTGTTCAGCGCGGCCTGGAAGCTCTTCTTCGAGTCGCGCAGCGGGATGCGGTCCTGCGGGCGGCGGGGACCGGCAATGGAGGGCTCGACGGTGGAGAGGTCGAGTTCCAGCGTGGCGGAGAACACCGGCTCCGGGCCGTTGGGGTCGTGGAAGAGACCCGTCTCGCGGCAGAAGGCCTCGGCGAGCTTCACCTGCTCGTCGGTGCGGCCGGTGAAGCGCATGTAGTTCAGCGTCTCCGCGTCCACCGGGAAGAAGCCGATCGTCGCGCCGTACTCGGGCGCCATGTTCGCGATCGTCGCGCGGTCGGGGAGCGAGAGCGCCGCGATGCCCGAGCCGTAGAACTCCACGAACTTCGACACCACGCCGTGCTTGCGCAGCATCTGGGTGACGGTGAGCACGAGGTCCGTGGCGGTGGCGCCCTCCGGCAGCTTGCCGGTGAGCTTGAAGCCGACGACCTGCGGGATGAGCATGGTGATGGGCTGGCCGAGCAGCGCCGCCTCCGCCTCGATGCCGCCCACGCCCCAGCCCACGACGCCGAGGCCGTTGACCATGGTGGTGTGCGAGTCGGTGCCCACCAGCGTGTCCGGATAGACGGTGTTGCCGTCACCCCTGAAGGCGACCTGCGCGAGGTACTCGAGGTTCACCTGGTGGCAGATGCCGGTGCCGGGCGGGACGACGCGGAAGTCCTTGAACGCCTGCTGGCCCCAGCGCAGGAACACGTAGCGCTCGTGGTTGCGCTCGAACTCGAGCCGCACGTTCTCGTCGAACGCGCCCTCGGCGCCGAAGCTGTCGATCTGCATCGAGTGGTCGATGACCAGATCCGCCGGGTGCAGCGGGTTGATCCGCGCCGGGTCCGCGCCCATCTCCTTTGCCGCCTCGCGCATCGACGCGAGATCGACCACCGCGGGCACGCCGGTGAAGTCCTGCATCAGCACCCGCGCGGGGTGGAAGGAGATCTCCGTCTCCGGCTCCGCCTTCGGATCCCAGCGCAGCAGCGCCTCGACGTGCTCCTTCGTCACCACCCGCCCGTCTTCGTGACGGAGCAGGTTCTCGAGCAGAATCTTGAGGGAGAACGGGAGCTTCTGGACCTCGGGCCGCGCCTTCGCCAACAGGCCGAGGTTGAAGAACTCCCACTGGCTGTTGCCCGCCGACAGCTTGCTCCGCACCCCGAACGAGTCGTTCGAATTCACCTTGGCCATGGCCACCTCCGCGCCGCCTCATAGCAGGACGAACGGGGGAGTCCACAGCGGCGCGGAGACAGTCCGTTGGACTTTCGGGCGCTCTAGAACGCGTAGCCCAGCTGCACCGACGCCGCGTAGCCGCCGCCGTAGTTGAAGGCGTCGCTCTTCCGCTCCTCCACCGTCGGGGTGTAGCCGGCGTAGCGGAAGTTGTTGCCGCCCACGGGATACGAGTAGCCCACGTTGAGGACGAGGTTGAAGCCGCCGTCGGTGACGAGATCGACGCCGACCACCGCCTGCAGCCGCAGCTGCGACCCGATGCCCAGATCGTAGGTCGGCCACTGCGTGCCGGGCGGAAGGTCCTCGCGGTCGATGGGCTCGCCTCCGGGCGGCGTGTGGGGGATCTGCTCGCGCTCCACCGGCGAGGAGAGGCCGAGCCCGTACTGCACGCCGGCGCCGAGGTGCGGGGTGAAGTTGTCCGTGAGCGGCAGGTAGCGCAGCCGCGCCGAACCTCGCAGGCCCGAGTTGCCGCGCCCCACGCCTGCGTCCACCGCGAGCTGGGGAATGACGTAGTACGTCGCCACGCCGCCGAGGCCGGTGAGCCCGTTCCAGCCGCCTTCGACGCCGAGCGCGAACGGACGCTGCTCGCGCACCGGAATGGCGGTCGACGCGCGGCCCGCCTTCACCTGCGGAGGAAGGTAGTGGAGCTCCAGCGAGCGGAAGAAGGCGTCCCTCTCCGGCGCTTCCACGCCGCGCCTGCGGAACACGCTGAGCATGTAGAGGCGCGTCCCCACGAGGTAGGCGCGGGTATCGGTCAGGCTGTCCGCGTCCTCGATGGTGAACTCGCGGCCCGGATAGCCCTTGAGCGACGTCCGGCTGCTGTCGATGAGCCGCCCCTTCGCGCTGTTCACGCGACGGTTCATCCGGTTCGAGAGGAACTCCGAAGCGGGTTCGCTCTCGAGGACGTCCACCGGAATCGTGGTGTACTCGACCACGTAGAGCACCGGCCCGTGATTGCCGGCCCAGGTCCCGGCCGGAGGCGACTTCGACTCCTCCTCCTTCTCCGTCCCGTACGGCATCATCACGGAGAACTCTGCGTCCGGCTTCAGGCGCTCGAAGCCCTCCAGCGACTGCGTCTTGCGCCCGCCGCCGAAGAGCTTCGACAGCCCGCCCCCACCGGAGCTCGGGGCCTTCGCCTCGCCCGTCGCCGTTCCATCCGACGGCTGCGGCGCCGTGTTCTTCGCGAGCGACGGGTTGCCGAGGAGCTCCAGCGAGTCGAAGAACGCCTGCGTCTGTCCCGGGGCCTCGCCGCCGTGGAGGACGAAGAGCGAGACGGCGCGCACGCCCGCCTGGACGAAGACCACTGCTTCGATCCCCGGCGCGGTGAGGCGCTTGCCGGTGAGGCCGCGGTGGGTGACGTCGCGGACCCTCACGTCCTCGCCCTCGCCGAATCCCTCGACGAGCTCACGCGCGTTGCCGATGAACCACCCGTCCGGCTTCGGTGCCTCGGGGCCGGAGACCTCGTCCACCGAGACCGCGAACACCGCGTCCTCCGTCTCCGACAGCCACTGGCGGCTGCGGTAGTTGCCCTCGGTCTCGTCCTGCAGCTCCGGCTCGCTGGGGAGGTTCACCCGGAAGAGGCCCGGCGCGGTGAAGGGCTTGAAGGTCTGCGCGAGGGCGAGCTGTGGCGCGACCGCGGTGAGGCCGGCAAGGAGGAGCGCGAAGGTTCGAGGAGTGGTGGTCATGGAGTGCGCGGGGAGTCAGATGGAGAGGGAGCCCTTGCGGAAGTCGCTGCGGGCGATGTGCAGGTTGATGCAGACGGGCTTGCCCTCGCGCGAGAGCCGCTTCGCCTCGTCGATCGTCGCATCGATGCGATCCGGATCGGTGAGCAGCAGGCCCTTGCCGCCGTAGCCCTCGGCGACCGCATGGTAGTCGGTGCGCGCGAGCACGGTGCCCACGTCGTCGCCGAGGATCTCCACCTGGTCGCGCGCGATCTGCGCCCACGCGCCGTCGTTGCCGATCACCGCGATCGGCGCGAGGCCGTGACGGGCGAAGGTGTCGAACTCGCTGAGCGAATAGGCGGAGGAGCCGTCTCCGTAGAGGAGCCAGATCTCCTTCCCCGGCCTCGCCACGCCCGCGCCCACCGCGAAGCCGCCGCCCACGCCGAGCGTGCCGAACACGCCCGGGTCGAGCCAGGAGAGCGGCGCGCGCGGACGCACGATGTAGGAGGCCGTGGCCACGAAGTCGCCGCCGTCCACGATGAGCACCGCGTCGTCGGCCATCTTCTCCTCGAGGCGGAGGAAGAAGTGGACCGGGTCCACCGGGCTCGCGCCGGCGCTGGCCCGCGAGCCGATCTCCGCTTCGCGCTCGTCCTCGCGCGCGCGAAGCTTCGTCGTCCACTCGTCGATGCCGGCGGAGGAGACCTGCACCTTCTCGCTCAGCCGCACGAGGAACTCGCCGGGGTGCATGTTCACCGCGATCTCCGGGCGGCGGTTCTTCGTCAGCTCCTCGGGCGACAGGTTGATCGAGACGACCTCCGCCTTGCGGCCGATGCTCATGCCGTAGCCGAGCCGGAAGTCGAACGGGAAGCCCGCCACGAGCACGAGGTCCGCCTCCTTCAGCGCCTTGTTGCGGTGGTGCCGGAACTGGATCTCGCTGCGCCGGCCGAGGAGCCCGCGCGCGCTGCCGCCGAGGAAGGTGGGCACCCCGAGCCGCAACACCGCGTCCGCCAGCCGGTGCGCGTCCGGCGTGTTCACCAGCGCCTGGCTGCCGATGACGAGCACCGGCCGCTTCGCCTGCGCCACCCGCTGCGCCACGAGCTTCACCTGCGCGGCGGCGGTGCGGGGAACGCGCGGCAACTGCGCGGCGACGGCGGAAAGTGAAGGCAGGTTCAGGTTGGCCTTGAGCTTCTCGGCCGGAGCGCTGGCGGGGACGTAGGGCTGGTTGAACTGCCGGTAGAGGTGGCCCTCGAGATAGAGCTTGAGGAGCCTCGCACCGAGGTTGTCCGCGTCCTTCACGCCGGCGTCCTTCATGTACCAGTCGCGCACGACCTTCTCGTCGTAGAGGAGATCGACGGGGACCTCGACGAAGACCGGGCCGGGGATGCCCGAGCGCGCGGTGGCGAAGGCCCGCTCCATCACCGGCCCCAATGCCGAGCGCGTCTTCACCGTCGTCGCCCACTTGGTGACGGGCTTCATCAGCGAGAGCTGATCGATGTCCTGCAGGGAGCCGCGGCCCTTGAGCACGGTGGCCGTGGCGCCGCCGAGGATGACCAGCGGCGACTGCGCCATCTGCGCGTTCTTCACCGCGGTCACCGTGTTCGTCACGCCGGGGCCCGCGGTCACCGCCGCCACGCCCGGGATGCCGGTCATCCGCGCCACCGCGTCCGCCGCGAAGACGGCGTGGCCCTCGTCGCGCACGTCCACCACCTGCACGCCCCTCGCCTTCGACTCCACGAGGATCGGCGAGATGTGCCCGCCGCAAAGCGTGAAGAGATGCCGCACGCCCTGCGCCACGAGGCTCTCCGCAATGATCGCCCCGCCGTTCTGGCCCTTGCGCCCCATGATGGAATCCCTCCCTCTGACCTGCTCTGATCGCGCAGCCTGACTCGGTCTGACGCAGCCTGCTCGGCCGGGGACCATACGACATCGAGAGAATGGAGACGGCAGCCGATTGAGGTGCGCGGTCCCTGCATCGCGGCGGTGAAGCGGAGCGCGGGTATGATGCGGCGGTGTCTGGATTGAACGACTCCCCTCCCGCGCAGATCGGCCGCTACGAGATCCTCCGGCGCCTGGCGATGGGCGGCATGGCCGAGGTCTTTCTCGCGCGCGCCGCGGGGCCGATGGGCTTCGAGAAGACCTGCGTGGTGAAGCGGATCCTTCCGCACCTCGCGCAGGACGAGAACTTCGTGCAGATGTTTCTCGCCGAGGCGCGGCTCGCGGCGCAGCTCAACCACCCGAACGTGGTGCAGATCTTCGACTTCGGCGAGTCCGACGGCGCGTGGTTCCTCGCCATGGAGTACATCGACGGGCCGAACCTGCGCGCGCTCTTCCGGCGAGCCGCGAAGTCGGGTCGGGCGCTCCCGTTCGCCCACTGCGCGAAGATCATCTCGCTCGCGGCGGAGGGGCTCGACTACGCGCACGAGTTCCGCGACCCGGTGACCGGCGCGCACCTCGGGCTCATCCACCGCGACATCAGCCCCGACAACGTCCTCATGTCGCGCAACGGCGCGGTGAAGGTCGTGGACTTCGGCATCGCCAAGGCCGCCGACCAGACCCACATCACGCGCACCGGCGTGGTGAAGGGGAAGCTCGCGTACATGCCGCCGGAGCAGCTCCAGGCGAAGGCATTGGATCGGCGCGCGGACGTGTTCGCGCTGGGGATGGTGCTCTACGAGCTGCTCGCCGGCTCGCGCCCGTTCGACGCGAAGAGCGACGTGGCGATCATGCAGGCCATCCTCTTCGAGCAGCTCATCCCCATCTCGGAGCGCCGTCCGGACGTGCCGCCCGCGCTGGCCGCGATCCTCGAGCGCGCGCTCTCCAAGGATCGCGAGGGCCGCTACCCGACCTGCCGCGCGATGCAGGCGGACCTCGAGCGCTTCATCGTCACCCACGGAGAACCGGTGGGAGGCTTCGAGCTCGCCGCGATGGTCGCCGAGGCGAGCGCTCCCGCGGATCCGGATGCCACCGTCCGCACCCCGATGTCCGTCGCGCCGGCCCGCCCTTCCGGCAGTGGTCCGCTCACGAGGTCCAGGCCGGGTGAAGCGTCCACCGCCGGGTCCGCCGCGCCGGCCCGTGCTGCGGTGGAACGCACGCCCGCGTCCCTGCCGGATGCCGAGCAGGTGGAGGTCGGAAAGCTCGCGCAGTCGCTCATGGCGCGCGTGCCGGTGACCGCGCAGGAGAGCATGACGATCCCGGAGCGGCCGGGCCGCGAGACCGTGGCGCTCGCCGCGGCTCCGTCGCGCAGGAGTCGTCTGCCGATGATCGCGTTGGGCGGTGTCGGTGCGCTCGGCGCTGCGATCCTCGCGCTCGTGCTGCTGCGCTCGGAGGGGACACCGGTGGAGCGGGGCGCGCGTGCCGAAGCCCCGGCTCCTGTGGCTGCTCGCGCCGCCGAGGCGGTGGAGGTCGCGCCTGTGGCGGAGGTGGCGCAGGCGCCCGTGCCCGCGCTCGAGGTCGAGGCAGCGCCGGCGGCAGTTGTAGAGGCACCGGAGGCGGTGGCCGAATCCCAGGCGCCCGCCGTGGCGACGGAGCCCGAGGTGGTCGCTGCAGCCGCGAAGACTCCGAACGGGACGGGGCGCGATCGGAGGAGGGGCCCGGAGCGCCGCGTCGTCGCGGCCGCGGCGCCTGTACCCGCTGCGGGTGCGGGTGCGGCTTCGGATGCTGCGAAGCCCGCCGCGCCAACCGGCACCCGCGCGGTGGCAGCGACCGAGCGCGCGTTCTTCCGCGTCGAGTCGAGCCCCCCGGCGCAGGTGCGCGTGAACGGGAAGTTCGTGGGCCTCGCGCCCGTGCGGGTGCAGGGTGTCTCGCCGGGAGACGTCGAAGTCGAGATCTACGACTCGCAGAAGGGCGTCCGGAAGAAGGAGCACTTCCGCGTCACCGATGGCGACAACGGGACCCTGCGCGTCGTCGCCGAGAAGGCGACCCTCGAGTTCCGCGTCCGCCCGTACGCGAACGTGTTTCTCGACGGAAAGCCCTTGGGCCAGACGCCGTTCTCGGCGGTGGAGCTCTTCGAGGGAACGCACAGCGTCCGCCTCGTGAACGCGGAGCTGGGCAAGGAGGTCACGCAGACGGTGACCGTCAAGCCCGGCCAGAACGTGTTCCGGTTCAACCTCGCGGAGTAGGCGCCGCCGGCTGGGTGAGCTTCGCGGAGGCGGCGCCGCGCAGGTTCAGGGCGCGTCGGCGGTGGCGACGAGCGCGCTGATGAGCGCGCCCACAGCTGCGGTCCCGGCTGCGGCGAAGAGGATGTTGGCGTTGCGCGCCTGTACCTGCGCCCGGCCGAGGTGGTCCGCCGTCTCCCGCTGTCCCGCTGCCCCACGCGCTGCATCCACGCTGTCGCGCGACTGCATCCCGAAGTAGCCGCCCGCCCCTCCCGCGGCGACCGCCAGCCCCCCGAACACCCACGGCACCACGGCCGGCTTTCGGCGCGGCGGCGTGTCGCGGAGTGAGGGCCCGAGTGCATCGGACGAAGGTCCCGGATCCGTCAGCCGGGACCGCTCCGGCCGGTCCGGCGCCACCGCGATGCGCTCGTCCCGTCCGCCGTTCGGGCTCCGGTGGTCGGCGTCACCCGGCTTCGACGGCGAGGTGGCGGGCGCCTGCGAACCCGCGCGCGCTGCCTCCTCCCGAGCCCGCCGGTCCGCCTCGGTTCGCGCGGCTGCCTCGCGCTCACGTTTGGCCTCGTCGGCCTTCGCCGCTGCCTCGCGCTGGCGGTGCTCGGCCTCCCGCCGGGCGATGAGCGGCGCCAGCTCGCGCTTTGCCTCGGCGCGCATCGCCTCGAACTCACGCGCGACCTTGGGCGACACCTTCACCGGGAGCTTCGCCTCCGGGTCGAGCAACAGGCCCGTCTTGAACGCCGCGCGCGCGGTCTCCGCCTCACCGAGATCCGCGCGCACCACGCCCTCGTAGAGCGCGAGCAGCACGTCGTCGTCCGCGCCCCGCGAGAAGCGCTTCGCCCGCTCCAGCTGCTCCAGCGCGCGCTCGTACTCGAGGTTCTCGTACAGCCGCACCGCCGCCGCGAGGTACCGCTCGAAGTCCGTCGCCTCGCGCACGGCGGGTGCCTCCTGTGCGTGGGCCGGCGCCGCGGCGAGGAGAGACCCCAACCCGAGGAGCACTGCCGCTGCGGCGAGCGGACCCGAAATATATTGCATGTAGCGGGCAAAGAGGTGACGGCGGCCGTCGCACGTACTGGAAGTATATTTCATGTTCGGCGACCTCACGGCAGGCACATCCGCTGGAGCAGCACGGTGTCGGCGGGCGCCTCGGCGCCGTCCCCGCCCTCGGTGTCGTAGGCGATGAAGAGGGAGTCCCCCGTCTGCAGCGCCACCGGACGCCGGCCCTTCGCGTCCGGATCGTGCGCGGGGAAGGACGTGAGGTTCGCGCCCAGCGGGAGGACCACCGCGCCGGTGAAGGAGGTGCCGGTCTGGTCCCAGGTCAGCAGCGTGTCGAGCTCCGACTGCGAGCGCACCCGCAGGTTCTCGAACTCGCCGGAGTTCCCGAGCGGCGGACGGTTTCCCCGGTAGGTGCAGGGCGGCGCGCCGCAGTCCCACGTCTCGATGCGGCGGCGGTCCGGCGATACGTGCCAGATGGCGTAGTTCGCGCCGGGCACGGAGGTCCACGTCAGCTGCGGGAACGAGGCGCCCGCCTGGCCGACGATGGTGGGCGCCGGTGAAGCCCCCCCGTCCTCGTCCACGCGCCACACCTGCACGCCGCCCTCGGCCTCGAACGCCAGGTAGGCGACCCCGTTGGGCGCGACGTAGAGGGATGGCCGGATGCCCGCGGAGCCCGGAGCGCCGACCCCGTGGCGAACCGGCGGCTGCGTCGGGGCTCCTACGTCGATCATCCACACCTCGACCGGCGGCTGCTGAGAACCCGTCAGCTGCAGGCTCACCGCGACGTGGAGCCGCTTCGCGGTCGCGGCGAGGGCGAGCGCGCCCGGCCGTCCCATCGTCGGTTGCAGAACCAGCGCCTGCGGCTCGCCGTCCTTTGTCCACACGGACGTCCCGGTCGGCCCGAGCTCCGCCACGCGGACCTGCCACACGCCCTCGCGCTCCTCGACCCAGGCGGCGTAGGCGCGCCGCGTGCCCCCGTCATTCGGAGCCGCCGTCTCCATCACGAGACCTGATGCGGACGCTGCGTCGTCCACGCCCGGCACCGGCGCCACCGGCTCGCCCAGCCGTCCGTCCACGCCCACCGGCCGGATCCGGATCGTCGTTCCGGACTCGTACGCGAGCAGCGTGGTCTCGCCCGTCTGCGCCAGTTGCGCCCTTCGCGCCGCCTGCATCTCGCCGGGGCTCTTCACGTCCTGCGGCGCCCAGGCGTCCACCCGCCCGTCGCAGTCGTTGTCCGCGCCGTCGCAGAGCGTCTCGTAGACCTGGTAGCGCGTGTCGCGCGCGCGGTACTCGTTGAAGCCGCACTCGGCAAAGGCACCGTCGAGGCAGAGCACCTTCGCGCCAGTGCACACGCCCTGCTGCACCGCGCACAGCTTCTCCAGCGACTCGTCCGTGGCGCCGTCGCAGTCGTCGTCGATCCCGTTGCAGCTCTCCGCCTGCGGGCCCACCGCGCCGAAGCACTCGCCGAGCTTGCGGTCCTCGCCGCAGGTCCGCGTGCCCAGCTTGCACGCGCCCACGTCGAGCCCGCACGCCTGGGTCTCTCCGGGCTCGCACACCTCGGTGCCGCCCGGCGTCGGCTTCACGCACACGCCGTCGCGGCACTCGTAACCTTCGAGGCATCCGCCCGGATCGCACGCACGCGGGCGCTCGCGTTCGAGCTCCTCCAGCGCGGGGACCGTGCAGCCCCCAAGGCCCACCACCACAATCGCTGCGCACACGACCGGCCAACCGGGAAGCCTTTGCATCGGCCCCGCAGCCTACACGTCGAAGCGGGCTCTCTAAAGGATGCGGCGGAAGAGATACGCGGCGCGCTCCACCATGCGGTGCCACCACGGCCGCGCGGCCCACGTCTCCGGGTCGATGCGACGGCAGCGCCGGCAGTCCTCGAGGAACGAGCGCTGCAACGCCCCACCCCACCGGCGGTCGGTGAAGACGAGGTTCGCCTCGTAGTTGAAGCGCAGGCTCATCGGCTCGAGGTTGAACGAGCCGACCGTCCCCCACGTGCCGTCCACCACCGCGGTCTTCGAGTGCAGCACGCCGTCGTACCACTCGAAGATCCGGATCCCCGCGCGCAGCATCTGGTCGTAGAGCGCGCGGGCCGCCCACGTGACGATCGGGTGGTCGCTCTTCCCCGCCAGCACGAGCTCCACGCGGACGCCTCGGCGCGCGGCCCTCTTCAGCGCTGAGAGGAGCTTCCGATCCGGGAGGAAGTACGCGTTGGCGATCATCACCGACTCGCGCGCGTGCTCGATGGCCTTGAGGTACGCGCGGTGGATGCTGCGCCGCGACGAGAGCACCACCGCGTGCACGTCTCCCCGGTGCATCCGGCGCACGGCGCCCTTGCGGTCCCTTCCGCGACGCACGCGACGCAGGCGGTAGAGCCGCTTCTGCGCCTCCATCCGCCACGAGGCGCAGAACACGCGCTCGATCGTCTGTGCCGCCGGGCCCTCCACGCGCATCACGTCGTCTCGCCAGCCGCCGCCCGAGGCGTGACCGCGAGGCGCCCACTGCGCGGCGAGGTTGATGCCGCCCACGAACGCGACCTCGCCATCCACCACGAGGATCTTCCGGTGGTCCCGCCGCACCAGCGCGCCGAAGCCGCGGGAGATGTTGAAGGGCTTGAAGGCGCGCACGTCCACGCCCTGCGCGCGCAGCCGCTTGAAGAACGCAGCCCGGGTGCCGAGCGAGCCGATCCAGTCGTAGAGCACGTGCACCTGCACGCCTCGTTTCGCCGCCTCCGCCAACGCGCGCCCGAAGAGCTCACCGACGGCGTCGTCGATGAACATGTAGACCTCGAGCCGGATCTTCCGGCGCGCGCCCCGGATGGCGTCGAGCATCTCCGGGAATGCCTCCACGCCATCGTGCAGGAGCTTGAAGCGATTGCCCGGCACCGCGCGTCCGGGACCGAGCAGGAAGTCCTCCGCCTCGGACTCCGACTCCGACGCGGCCTCCGCACCGTTGACGCGTGAGGCGACCGTGCGTTCGCGCGCGGGCGTGCCCCACGACGCAAGGCCTCCCGGCGCCGCCTCACCGGACATCTCCCCCTCGACCGTCGTCCGCCGCGAGGCCTCCTCACGGAGACGCAGCTCGAACGCCAGAAGCTCTTGCTCCCCGCGCATGTCCTCCGGAATGTGGGGAGGGCGACCACGCGCGGCAACGTTGGCCGCCGAGCAGTGCACAGCGCGCCATCACCCGGACCATCAGGCTCGAGCAGGCGGGCAGCCATCACGGGCGACGCAGACGACGCGCCGCGCCAGACGAGCGCTACAGCCCGTAGTTGTAGCGCTTCATCTCCGCCTTGCGCGGGCAGATCTGATCGTTCGAGTTGGGGAAGTACTTGGTGACGTGGTCGAGCGTCGCCCGCGCCGAGTCCCAGTCGCGGTGGTTGTAGAAGCGCTCCACCTCCAGCATCAGCCGCGCGCAGGTCCGGTCGAGCTCCTGCTGTGCCTTGCGCATGCGCTCGCGCGCGATGACGTAGAGCTCCGGCCGCGGCTCGGGGTGTCCTTCGAGGAGCAGCCACGCGTTGCGGAAGCCCTTCCAGGCCTCATAGCGGTTCTCCGCGCCGACCTCGCTGCGCTCCTCGGTGAGGTTCGCGCGGTCGAAGGCGCTCTTCGCGTCGCGCACCAGCTGATCGAGCGGCACCTCCGGCAAGGGGATGGGATCGATGCGCAGGTTCCACACCCGCCACGACTCGCTGCCCGGCGGGTTGCGCACGTTGTCGAAGATGATCTCGTTCGGCTCGCCGCGCTTGAGCACGTCCGGCGGCACCACCACGTCGAGCATCTGGTCCGCGCTGCCCAGCGTGTCCGGCGGCACGATCCCGATCTCGCGGCCGTTGGCGATGATGCTGACCTCGCCCTGCGAGATGTCCTGCGCCTGGTAGTAGATGATGACCAGCGCGCGGGTGGGCGAGAGGTACTCGAAGTTGAAGACCTTCATGTCCGGGCGCTCGTAGGTCACGCCCTCGCCGAGACCGAAGGAGAACTCGATGGGCTGGCGCCCGAGGACGTTCGGCTCCGGCGGCCGGTCGTCCACCACGTCGTTGCCGCCGACCACCAGCCAGAACATGCCCGCCACCAGCAGCAGACCGAAGGCACCGAGCCCGCCGTAGATGAGGTTCCGCGTCTTCTGCGGCGCCTCCATCCAGAAGAGCTTGAAGGCGCCCAGCGCACCGGGATTCTCGCGGCGGATGCGCGCGCGCTCGGCGGCGGAGAGCACCGGCCGGTTCTCCGCGCTCTCACGGGCGGCCGGACGATCCAGCGCGTTGCGTTCGGCGGCGGCGTTCGGCTTCTCCGCGGCGGCGAGCGAGGCAGAACCGCGGCGCGGTCTGGACGGGACGATGGGCGCCGGCGCGTCGTCGGGGGGAGGCTCGCTGAGGGGCGGCTTCCCCGCGCGGCTGGTGGCGCCCGGACGCGGACGCGAGATGGCCGGCAGGGCCTGCGTGCGCGAGCGGCCCATCTGCTGGAGCTCGTCCTGGTTCGCGTCGCTGGGCGCGAGCGCCTGGCCCTTGCCCTTCTGCCGCTTCACCTGATCGAGCGAGACGATGCGGGTGCTCTGATCCGCGACGTCGTTCTCGCTGGTGGCCGGCTCCGGCAGCACGGTGGGAGCGAAGGCGAAGACCACCGGTCCGAGCGTGATCGCGTCGCCGTCCTGCAGCGGCTGTCGGCGGACGATGGTGCCGTTGACCTTGGTGCCGTTGGACGACCCCATGTCCTCGACGAAGTGCTCGTCGCCCTGGGTGAAGATGCGCGCGTGCCGCCGCGAAACGCCCGGATCGTAGAGCACCACGTCGCAATCACTGCTGCGACCGATGGTGATGCTCTCCTGCTCGAAGACGAATTCCCGGCCGGCTTCCTTGCCTTCGGCGATGGTGAGCTGGAACCCCATGAAGAGGTCAGGACTCTAGCGAGGCGCGTGCCGTTCGGGCAACGGCCTGACGCGCCCAGTCAGGCGCCACCACCCACGCCTCCCCACCAAACGAGAGGACCCACTGCACGAGCCAGCGCTCCGATTCGCCGCTGACGAGCACGTCCACGCCACCTTCCGGCGCCGGCGTGGCGTCGTCTCCGAAGCGCTCGCGCACATAGGGAGCGGCCAGGGCGGAGAAGCGCACGCGGATCTCTCCTCGGCCGGCGGGATTGGGCACGTTCGCGCGAGGCACCGCGGTCGCCTCGAAGGGGACGTCGGTCACTTCGACCTGCGAGAGCCGATCAACTCGGAAGAGCCGGTCCTCGCCGCGCTGCACGTCGAAGGCGGAGAGGTACCACTGACCGCGGTGGCTGAAGAGCTCCAGCGGGCGGACGCGACGGCTCTCGGTCTCGCCGCGGCCCTGGGTGAAGTAGGCAAAGGTGACCTCGCGCTTCTCCGACACCGCGCGCACCAGCGGACCCAGCTCGCCCGGCGCGCCCACGCCCGCGTCGATCTTGCGGTGCATCTCGCGGTAGCGCTCCTTCGCGCCGGCCGGGATGACGCGCTCCAGCTTCCGCAGCGCGCGCTCGAGGGCCTCGCCTGCCGCGGGACGCAGCAGTTCGCCGGCTGCACCGAGGGCGGCGGCCTCCGACGCGGTGAGCCTCGGCGGTGCGGAGAGCCGCTGATCGAGATCGACGAAGACCTGATCGTTCTCCACGTAGATGTCGATGTAGTCGTCCGGCTGGAACGGTGGCCGGCCCACCATGGTGAGCAGGTCGAGCTCCTCGAGCAGCGCTTCGTTGGTGATGCCCAGCTCGCGCGCGAGCCGCTCTACCGTGATGCCCTGGTTCTTCGCCACGTAGGGCACGAGGAAGAGCAGGCGCCGCAGCCGCTCGTGCACCGGCGTCTTCCCGCCCGCCGCCGCCGCGGAGGCCAGCGATCCGGAGACCGTCTTCTTGCCACCGCCGCGCTTCGCGCTCTTTGCCGGCCGTCCCATCTACGCCGCCTCCTCGCCGTCCGCGTGCTTCTGCAGCACCGCTCGAGCCAGCGCATTGAGCCTCTCGCGCGCGTCCTCCGGACCGAGCACCTTGCAGGAGGGCCCCAGCGAGAGCACGTAGCGCAACAGCCCGTCGAGCGCGGTCGCCTGCACCGTCACGCGCGTGGTGCCGTCCTCTGCGTTCGCTTCGCCGGGCGTGTTGAAGAGGCCCTGCGCCATCGGCGCGAGCTCGTCGTGCAGCGCGAGCGTGACCGCTACCGGCTCGTGGAAGCGGTACTGCCAGGGGAACGCGGCCACGTAGTCGTCGAGCCGGAAGTCCGCGGGGACCTCGAAGTCCGGCGTGCGCGGGCGCGCTTCGTTGACGGTGAGCTCGCGGATGCGGTGAACGTGGAAGGTGCGCAGGCCCCCACGCAGGTGGCAGAAGCCGACGAGCGACCAGATGCCGCGACGCAGCGCGAGGCCCCAGGGATCGACGCGGCGGCGGGTGAGCTGCGCGGCCTTCGGCGACCAGTAGGCCATCTCCACATACTTGCGAGACGACGCGGCGGCCCAGAGCGCTTCGAGCGTGGCGCCGACCTCTGCTTCGTCCGCGTGCACCGCGCCGAGCTCCATGCGAACGCGCGGGGTGGGCACGTCCTCGCCGGCGAAGAAGCCGACCTTGCGCAGCGCGTGCGCCAGATCCGAGCGGCCGGGGAAGGCGTTCGAGGCCAGCGCCGCGGAGCCCGCCGCGTAGAGCACCGCGAGCTCGTCCGGATCGAGCTGGATCTGCGGCAGGTAGTAGGCCTCGCGGTCGACGACGTAGCCGTCCTTGCGCTCGTCGTCGCCGACGATCCAGGTGATGGGGATCCCCAGCTCGAGCAGCTCCGCCTTGTCGCGTTCGAACTTGCGCTCCGCGGCCTCGTCCGAACCCTTGCCGTAGTCCTCCGGGAAGTGCTCGCGCAGCTCCGCCCAGGAGATGGGCTCGCGCGAATCGAGCAGCAGCGCGACCAGATCGAGGAGGCGTTCGGTGCGGTCCATGGAGGTGCGGTAGGGGCTCCGGGAGAGCCCGGAGGGGCGGGGCACCATACCCTGTCAATTTGTCGCGGCAACCGTGGCGGACTGCGCGGGATGTCGCGATCCACCCTCCCCACGAGCTCGTAAGCCCGCCTGGGGACTGGGCTTTCGCCGTGGCCCTACCCTTGCTTTTGAAACCACCGGCCGGCAGTAACCGTCAATAGAACAGCCCATGCGCGCACTCATTTCCATCGCCCTCCTGTTCGCGTGCGCCGCTTGTGCGCAGAAGGTCCACGCACCCGCCGTCGAGGTCTCGCCGCAGAAGCTCTACTTCGCGGTGGAGGTGCATCGGGACGGGAAGCTCGTGGCGAAGCCGAAGCTGCTCGGCGCCGAGGGCATCGCGCTGCGTGCGGAGCGAAAGCCGCAGGGCGCGCGCGCGTCCGACTACAGCCTGCGGCTCGTGCCGGTGCGCAAAGGTGCGGGCTACGAGGTGGATGTGGACCTGCAGCTGCCGGACGGGCCGCGGGGACACAGCGAGCTCTCGCTGCTGCACGGCGAGGTGCGAAAGCTCGAGCTGGGGAAGGTTCCCGGTGAGCTGTCGCTGGAGCTCCTCCTGATGGAGGTCGATTCGCCTGAGTTCCGCGCGCTGATGGAGCTGTCGCAGAGCGAGCTTGGTGTGGGCGGCGCAGGCGCGGAGCCGGGAGCGATCTGATTCTGCGGGTCGGTGGGTCCTTCGTGGTGAGCGCCAGACGCTCCGGGCGGGTCTCGACTGCGTGCGCGTCCGTGATCGCGTTCGTGTTCGTGTTCGCGGTGTTCTTGCCGGTTGAAGCGCACGCGCAGACGCCGCCCCGTTGGGTGACCGCGCCGGCGGAGAAGGCACTCTCGCGCGTGTCCTTCGGGCCGACGGTGGGCGTGGCGCCGATCGTGAGCGCGGACGGTGCGCAGGCGCTGGTGACGCTCGGCTTCGGCGTGGGTGTCTTCGAGCTGTGGGGTGTCACCGACCCGGGCTGCGAAGAGCGCAGGCGACAGGAGCGCGAGGCGCTCGGCGGGGATCGGATCGGCGTGTGGGGCAAGGTCATCGAACGCGCGCAGCAGCCGTGCCGCTTCGTCGAACAGGGATGGCGGCCTGCGTACGACGGCGGGCTCGAGCTGGGGTTCACGCCGGCACTCTCCTCGGAGCAGACGCGCGCGGCGCAGCTGCGGGGGTACTTCGCGCCGATCTCCTTCTGGCACTTCACCCTCGGCGGCAGCGTGTCGGCGGTGACCGGTGAGCGCGAGGGAGCTGAACGGGCAGTGGGCGTGCGGCTCGGGCCGGAGCTGGCGTGGCACCACCGCTTTGGTGGAGAGCAGTCGCGTGCGCGTCACGTCGTCAGCCTGCTGCTGCGGCCGGAGGCTTCGCTGGTGGCGACCGACGTGCTTCCACACCAGGTCGTCCTCGGCGGAAGGTTCCTCTTCGACCTGTGATCGTGATCGCGAGAGTCCTTCCATTGCGGCTGTTGATGGCGCTCTCGTTGTTCGCGCTCCTGTTCGCCGGCTGTGAGAGCGCTCGGCCTCCTTCCTATGTGCGGCTCTCCGGCGAGGCGCCGATGGTCGAAGGGGTGCCTCGCGACGGCGCGTGGCTGATCTCCTTCTGGGCCACCTGGTGCGTGCCCTGCCGCGAGGAGACGCCGGCGCTGAGGAAGCTCGCCCGAAAGCCCTCACCGGATGGCCTGCGCGTGCTGCTGCTGAGCGAGGACCGGTCGCTCGATGAGGTGCGCGCGTACTTCGGCGGAGCGGTGCCCGAGGAGCTGAGGGTGCACCTCGATGAGGGCGGGCGGCTGCTTCAGGCGTACGGCGCGGATCAGTTGCCGGTGACCTTTCTCGTGTTGGATGGGCAGCTGCTCGCGCGCTTCGACGGCGTGCGCGAGTGGGACCGGCGCGGGGTGCGCGAGCTGCTCGGCCGGCTGGTGTCCGAAGCCTCGTCCGCTCGGCGCGCGAGGCCCGTTCCTTGATGTTTTCGTGCGCTCGCACTAGAGCTTGGGGCCGGTGACCCGCTCCCATCGCTACCTCGTGGCGCTGCTGCTCGCGTTCGTGACGAGCGTGGTCCACGCCACGCCTTCGGTCGCGCGGTGTGTGGATGAAGCGGAGGACTGCTGGCCCGTCGTTGCGGCTGGCGACGACGCGGATGACTGCACCGGCGACTGCTGCGACGACGAGCGCTCCGGTGACCGCGAGGACGCGTGTGGTGATGACTGCACCGGCTGCTTCTGCTGTCCCGTTCGCACTGCCGTCACCGCGCCCGAGCTGCCGAGGCCGCCGCCTGCGGAAGCCTTCGAAGAGCTGACGCCCCCTCGCGCAGAGCCCGTGCTCGCGAGCGCGGGGCGCGACATCTTCCAGCCGCCGAGAGCCTGAGTCGCCCTTCAGGGGCGACGTGTGTCCAGCGTCTCGTCGTGCGTGCGCCGTCCGGGCGTGCGCGCTCCCATTTCTCATTGGCCGGTCTTCTACGAGGTCCCCATGCGTTCCTTCCGTACCCTCTGCGTCGTCGTCTCCTTCGCCGTCTCCCCCTTCGCGTTCGCGGCCGATGGCGCGGCGAAGCCCTCCTCCTCCTCCTCCGAGGCCGCGCAGCCTGCGTCGTGTGAGCACGGCGTGAAGAAGTCCCTCTGCGCGCGGTGCAACCCGAAGCTCGAGGCCGTGTTCAAGGCGAAGGGCGACTGGTGCCCGGAGCACGCGCGCCCCGAGTCGCAGTGCGTGTTGTGCAACCCGGAGCTGGCGAAGAAGGGCGTGAAGTGAGTCGCGCGGTCGCCGTCGTCGCGCTGCTGGCGATGGGGTTCGGCGCCGGTTGCCAGGAGCGGCAGGCCACTCCCGCTGCGCCCGTCGCCGTGCCTTCCGCGGCGCCTGCCGCGGCGTCGCATGGGGCCGCTTCAGCTTCGACGCAGACCGCGCCCGCGCTGTGTGAGCACCGCGTCCCTGCAGAGCTGTGCACGCGCTGCTCGCCGGAGCTGGCGGAGGTGTACCGGGAGCTGGGCGACTGGTGCGCCGAGCACGACCGTCCGGAGTCGCAGTGCCTCGAGTGCAACCCGGGCCTCACCTTCACCGCGAGCGCGCCGAAGGACTGGTGCCGCGAACACGGCGTCCCCGAATCGAAGTGCACGAAGTGCCACCCGAAGCTGGTGGCGAAGTACGTCGCCGCGAACGACTGGTGCCGCGAGCATCGCTTCCCGCAGTCGGTGTGCCCGGTGTGCGACCCCTCGCGCGTGGAGGCGGCCGGCGAGACGTTGCCCCCGTTTCCGGAGCCGGGCACCCGGGTGAGGCTCGCGTCCGCGGAGACCGCGCGCGACGTGGGCATCGAGACGGTGCAGGTGCAGAAGGAGCGGCTGGCGCGGACGCTGGAGGTGGTGGGTCAGCTCGCGTTCGATCAGAACCGGCACGCGCAGCTCTCCGCGCGCGGCGATGCGCTGGTGGTCGAGGTCCTCGTCGATGTCGGCGACGAGGTGAAGAAGGGGCAGGCATTGGTGCGGCTCGCGTCCGCGGCGGTGGGCGCGGATCAGGCGCAGCTCGCGGCGGCGGACGCGCGGATCTCGGCGGCGCGCGCGAGGCTCGAGCGCGAGAGGGCCCTGGCGCAGAAGGGCATCAGCGCGCAGCGGGACGTCGAGGAGGCAGAGCGCGAGCTCGCGGCCGCGCAGGCGGAGCATGGCGCCGCAAGGTCCGCATTGAGTGCGACCGGGGCGGTGAGCGGTGGAGCGAAGGGGCAGTACGCGCTCGTCGCTCCGTTCGCAGGAACCGTGGTCGCGCGAGACGCGGTGGCAGGGAGGACCGCGGCCTCCGGGCAGGTGCTGGTGGAGGTGGCGGACCTCTCCACGATGTGGGCGCAGCTGGAGATCCCCGAGGCGGAGGCGACGACGGTGCGGCCGGGTCAGCGGGTGACGATCACGCTGGAGGGCGTGCGCGGCGCGACTGCGATCGAGGGAAAGGTCGCGCGGGTGGCGCCTTCGGTGGATCCGCGCACGAGGACGGTGCGCGCGCGGGTGGAGCTGCCGAACCCGGAGCGAACGCTGCGGAGCGGGCTCTTCGTGCGAGCGCGGATCGTGGTGTCCGACGATCGCGAGGCGCTGCTCCTGCCGCGCTCGGCGGTGCAGAAGGTGGAGGGCCGCAGCGTGGTCTTCCTCCGCCGCGAGGCCGCGCTCTTCGAGCCGGTGGCGGTGGAGACGGGCGCGGCGGAGAGCGGAGAGCGGCTGGAGATCCGGTCGGGCGTGGAGGCGGGTGCGGAGGTCGTCACCACCGGCGCGTTCCTGCTCAAGACGGAGCTGCTGCGGGACTCCATCGGCGCGGGCTGCTGCGACACCGGAGCGGAGTAGCCGATGCTGACGAAGACGATTGACTGGTCGCTGCGGCACCGCTGGGTCGTCGTCGCGGCCTGGGTCGTGCTCGTCGCCGCGGGCGCCCTCTCCTTCCGCGCTCTGCCCATCGACGCGTTCCCCGACACCACGCCGACGCAGGTGCAGGTCAACGCGGTGGCGCCCGCGCTCACGCCCACGGAGATCGAGCGACAGCTCACCATCCCGATGGAGCAGGCACTGGGCGGATTGCCGGGCCTCGAGTCGCTGCGCTCGGTGTCGAAGTTCGGGCTCTCGCAGGTGACGCTGCAGTTCGAGGACGGCACCGACGTCTGGTTCGCGCGGCAGGTGATCAACGAGCGGCTCGCGGACGTGCGGCTGCCGGCGAACGTGGAGCGCCCCACGCTCGGGCCGGTCGCGACCGGGCTGGGTGAGATCTTCCACTACCTGGTGAAGAGCGAGACGAAGTCGCTCGAGGAGCTGGGCGCGCTGCACGACCGGGTGATCGCGCCGCAGCTGCAGAGCGTGCGCGGTGTGGCGGAGATCAACACCTGGGGCGGCGCCGAGCGGCAATGGCACGTGGTGGTGGACCCGCGGCTGCTGCAGAAGTTCGAGCTGTCGATCGGCGACCTCTACCGCGCGCTGGAGGCGAACAACGCCAACGTGGGCGGCGGGATGATCGAGCGCGGCGGGGCGGGGAGCCTCGTGCTCGGCATCGGCGTGCTCGAGAACGGGAAGCAGATCGAGGACGTGGTGATCGCGGCGCGCGGCGGCGTTCCGGTGCGCGTGCGCGACGTGGCACGCGTGGAGGTGGGTCGTGAGATCCGGCGCGGGGCGACGACCGCGGATGGTGAAGGCGAGGTCGTGCTCGGGCTGGGGTTCATGCTCATCGGCGAGAACTCGGACACCGTGACGCGGGCGCTCGCGCAGAGGCTGGAGGAAGTGCAGAAGACGCTGCCGGAGGGCGTGACGGTGGAGCCGGTGTACCAGCGCACGGAGCTCGTGGAGCTGGTGCTGCGGACGGTGCGCACGAACCTGCTGGAGGGCGCGCTGCTCGTCATCGCGGTGCTCTTCATCTTCCTCGGCAACGTGCGCGCGGGGCTGATCGTCGCCGCGGCGATCCCGCTCTCGCTGCTCTTCGCCTTCAACGCGATGCTCGCCTTCGGGATCGCGGGCACCCTGATGTCGCTGGGCGCGATCGACTTCGGGCTCGTCGTCGATTCGTCGGTGATCATGGTGGAGAACGCCGAGCGGAGGCTCGCGCAGCGCGGCGTGCCGGATGGCGGCAACACGCTGGAGATCGTGCGAGACGCGGCGGTGGAGGTCCGCAAGCCCACCCTCTTCGGCGAGCTGATCATCATGATCGTGTACCTGCCGATCCTCGCGCTGGAGGGCGTAGAGGGGAAGCTGTTCCGGCCGATGGCGCTGACCGTGATCTTCGCCCTGCTCGGCAGCGTGCTGGTGTCGATGACCTTGATGCCGGTGCTCGCCTCGTTCGCGCTGAAGCGGAGGCAGAGGCAGAGGCAGAGGCAAAGCCTCGGTAGCTCGCAGCGGCAGCACGGAGAGCCGCGGCTGGTGCGCGCGCTCCACCGGATGTACCGGCCGGTGCTGGAGTGGGCGCTCTCCCATACGAAGCTCGTGCTGGGCGCCGCGGTGGCGATCGTGCTCGCGGTCGCGGGCGTGGCGACGCAGCTCGGCAGCGAGTTCGTGCCGCGGCTGTCGGAAGGCACGATCGTCATCAACACCGTGCGGCTGGCGGAGGTCTCGCTGGAGGAGTCGGTGCGCTACGGCACGCAGCTGGAGCGGGTCATCCTCGAGCGCTTCCCGAACGAGGTGCGCCGGGTGTGGTCCCGCACCGGTGCGCCGGCGGTGGCAACCGAGACGATGGGCATCGAGCTCTCGGACGTGTTCGTCACGCTGAAGCCGCGCGAGGAGTGGAAGCGGGCGCGCACGCAGGAGGAGCTCGCCAACGAGCTGAAGGCGGAGCTGGCGGACATGCCGGGCATGCGCATGGCCTTCCTCCAGCCAATCGAGATGCGGGTGAACGAGCTCGTCGCCGGCGTGCGCAGCGACGTGGGGATCCTCATCTTCGGCGACGATCTCGACGTGCTGCGCGCGAAGGCCCAGGAGGTCGAGGCGCTGGTGCGCGCGGTGCCGGGGGCGGCGGACGTGACGGTGGAGCAGGTCACCGGACAGCCGGTGGTGGAGGTCCACGTGGATCGCGCCGCGATCGCGCGACACGGCATCGCCGCGAGGGACGTGCTCGACGTGGTGGAGGCGGTGGGCACGCGAAAGGCCGGAGAGGTCCGCGAGGGCGAGCAGCGGTTCGCGCTCGCGGTGCGGCTCGCCGAACCCTATCGCTCGGAGCCGGCGAAGCTCGCCACGGTGGGGGTGACGGCGCCGGATGGAGAGCGCGTGCCGCTGGGGCGGCTGACGACGGTGAGGGAGGTCTCCGGTCCGACGACGATCCAGCGCGAATGGGGCAAGCGCCGCATCGTGGTGCAGGCGAACGTGCGCGGCCGCGATCTCGGCGGGTTCGTGGACGAGGTCCGACGCACGCTGGAGCGCGAGCTCGAGCTGCCGCCCGCCTATTTCCTCAGGTACGGCGGGCAGTTCGAGAACCTCGAGCGCGCGCGGGAGCGGCTGATGATCGTCGTCCCCGCGGCGCTGGTGCTGATCTTCGCGCTGCTCTACCTCACCTATCGCCGCGTCCTCGATGCGCTGCGGATCTTCGCGGGCGTGCCCTTCGCGCTCGTGGGCGGCGTGCTGGCGCTCCTCGTGCGCGGGCTGCCCTTCTCCATCTCCGCCGCGGTGGGGTTCATCGCGTTGGCGGGCGTATCGGTGCTCGGGGACATGGTGCTCGTCAGCCGCGTGCGCCAGCTGCTCGCGCGGGGAGTCGTGCTGGGTGACGCGATCCGCGAGGCGGCGACGTCCCGCCTGCGGCCGGTGTTGATGACCTCGCTCGTCGCGGCGGTGGGCTTCGTCCCCATGGCCCTGAACACCGGTGTCGGTGCCGAGGTACAGCGGCCGCTGGCGACGGTGGTGATCGGCGGCATCCTCTCGTCGACGTTGCTCACCCTCGTCGTGCTGCCGGTGATCTACGCGGTGTTCGGCGGGCGCGGACCTGCCGATCGAGAAGGGGCCTCCACATGAGACGCGTGATGCAGCTGCTGACGGTCGCGTTGATGGCGTCCTCTGCCTCGGTGGCCGGGGCGCAGACGCTGGAGCTGACCCGCGAAGGCGTGGCGCGGCGCGCGGTGGAGGTCAGCGCGGAGGTGCGGGCGGCGCGCGCGGAGCTGGAGGCGGCGCGCTCGGTTCGTCAGGCGGCGGGAAGGTGGTTGCGCGAGAACCCTCAGCTTGAGCTCGAAGCAGGCAGACGTCGCACCGCGGAAGGAGCGGTCGCGGAGGTCGGGGCCTCGTTGTCGCAGCCGGTGGAACTCGGCGGTCAGCGCGGTGCGCGGATCGAGCAGGCGGAAACGGAAGTGCGCGCAGCGCAGGCGCGGCTGGAGGCGGCACGAACCGAGGCTGCGGCGGACGCACAGGCGGCGCTGGTGGAGCTGCTCGCGGCGCGCGCAGAGGTGGAGGTCGCACAAGAGGCAGTGGAGCTCTCCAGCCGGCTGCTCGAGGCGGCGCGGGCGCGCTTCGAGTCCGGCGATGCGACGAGGCTCGACGTGAACGCGCAGATCGTCGAACGGGGACACGCAGCCCGCGAGCTGACGGACGCGCGTCGTCGGGCCGAGGCTGCGGCCGCGGCGCTGCGCGGTGCACTGGCCCTCCCTCCGGAGGAAGCGCTGCAGCCCAGGTTCACGCTGCTGGAGTTCGTCCATGCACTGCCCCCGATGCCGGACCTGCAGACGGCGCTGACGCGTTCAGCCGACCAACCCGCTCTCCGCGCGGCGAGGCGGGAGGTGGAGGCCGCCCGTTCTTCGCGAACCGTCGCGTCGCGCGAGGCGATCCCCTCTCCTGCCCTCGGCGTGACCTTCCTGCGCGAGGGCGACGAGCAGTTGGTGGGTGGAACGCTGGGCGTGTCGCTGCCCTTGTTCGCGCGCAACGATGCGGAGCGCTCGGCGGCGACGGCGAGGATCGCGCAAGCGGAGGCCGCGCTGGAGGTGCAGGAGCGGCGCGTGGCCCTGGAGGTGCGCGAGCGCGTGCGCCGGCTCGAAGACGCGCAGGCCTTGGCGCGGTCCTACGAGACCGAGCTGCTCGCCGCCGCGAGCGAGAGCTCTCTTCTCGTGGAGGAGGCCTTCCGCGCCGGGAAGATGGGGCTCACCGAGGTCCTGCTCATCCAGCGCAACGCGCTCGAGACGAGGACCGGCTTCCTCTCCTCGCTGCAGGAGGTCGCGCTCGCGCACCTCGCCCTGCAACGGGCGGTGGGCGCAGACGCTATCGGGAGGTGACGGGGCCGTTCGCCGTCCCAGTCGCCATCGCGGGAAAGACCTCGAAGAAGCGGCGCGGCGTCTTGCGCTTTCGCAGGCAGCGCACGCGGTCGCTCATGAAGCACACGCTCATCCCGAGCCGCCGCTGGCCGGTCTCGCTGCGACCGGACCTGTGCCAGAGGTGGTTGTGCACGAGGATGACCTCGCCCGCGACCGCCGGCAGCGGCACCGCCTGGGCGTCCGCGTTCGCGGAGTCGACCCGATCTCTCGGCACCACGCCCCCGAGCGGGGTTGCCAGGCCGCCGCGGTGCGAGCCGGACACGACCTCCAGACAGCCGCCGCCGATCGGCGCGTCGTCGAGCGCGGTCCAAAGCTGCAACTCCGGATCCTCGCTGAGGCCCCACAGGCGTCCGCCGTCCTGGTGCCACGGGATGTCGCTGCCGCCGCCCTCGCCCTTGTTGAAGAGGATCGCGCGGTAGAGGTTCACCCGCTCGCCTCCGAATCTCGCGCGGGCGATCCGTTCGAACAGCGCGTTGCGCATCCAGGCGCGGAAGCGGGGATCGAGCTCCAGCTTCTCCAGCTTCCGGTACGCGAGCGACGGGCCCTGCCAGCCGAGTCCGATCGGCGCGTCCTCGTAGCGTCCGGTCTTCGCGTCCATCTGGAAGAAGAGCCCGTCGTACGTCACGCGCCCGAGCATCAGGTCCAAAGCGCGCTCCCGCAGCGCCTCGAGGCCCTCGTCGTTCATCACCCGTCCGAGCCGCGCCCAGCCGTGCGTGTCGTAGTGGCGGAGGACGTCGTCGAGCTCCAAGACTTGCGCGTCCGGCAACAGCCACGCGTCGCCGTCCGGATCGATCTGCGATTCACCGGGCATAACGCGCGTCCGTGCCGGTGAGCTCGCGGTGCAGCGCCTCGATCTGCGCGACGAGCTCCGGTGCCAGTGCCACCGACATCCCCTCCACCGCAGCGTCGAGGTGGGCCACGGTCGCGGGGCCGCACAGCACCGAGTCGATGCCCTCTGTCTTGCGCTGCGCCAGCCACGCGTACGCGAGCGTCACCGGTGAAAGCCCGGCCTCCTCGGCAAGCGCCCGGTAGCGGGCCGCGCCGGAGATCATCGCCTCGCTCCAGTAGCGGCTCCGGTAGAGCGGGTTGGTGTCGAAGCGAGTGCCCTTCGGCGGCGCCTCGCCCGGCTTCGCCTCGCGCGCGAGCAGTCCACCGGCGAGCGGGTTGTACACGGTGGTGTGCAGGCCATACGCGCGCGCGAACGCGAGGTACTCCACGTCGAGCTGCCGCACGAGAAGGTTGTAGAGCACTTGCGATACACGCGGCCTCGGCAGCCCGCGTGCGTCCGCGCGCACGATGAGCTCGAGGAGCTGCCACGCCGCGAAGTTCGACACGCCCCACGCCCGGATGCGTCCGGACTCGAGCAGCCGTGCGAGGCCATCCAGCGTCTCGTCGATCGGCGTCCGCGGATCCGGCGCGTGCAGGTAGTAGAGGTCCACGTGCCCCGTGCCGAGCCGCTGCAGGCTCTCCTCCAGCGCGTTGACGACCCGCTCCGCCCCGAGCCCCTCCGGCTTTCCGCGCTGACGCAGCAGGCCCACCTTCGTGGCGATCGCCACCTCGCCCCGCGCATGCGCCTCCCGGAGGAGACGTCCACAGATCCGCTCCGACTCGCCGTTGCCGTAGAGGTTCGCGGTGTCGAAGAGGGTGACGCCCGCCTCCAGGGCGCGAGCGACGATTCGCGCGGCTTCGGCCTCCGGCGTGCGGGTGCCGAAGTTCATCGTGCCGAGAGCGAGGGGCGAGGTCTTCATGGCGTTGGCGCGCACCCTACAGCCTGCCCGCGCGAGAGCTCAGGAGTTGATCGCCTGCCGGGCCGCCACGCGCAACGCCTTCACCGCAACCCGCGCCTCGAGCTCCGACAGGTCGGACGAACGCGCGATGGAGAGCAGCGCCTTCGGGAGGAGCCACGGCTGCCGCAGCGCTCCGGCCAGCGTGGGAACCGCCCACGAATACGACTGGCCGAGCCGGTACGCCTGACGTCCGTCGTGCATCCACCCGTCGCCCACGCAGACGTCCGCCCAGATCGCGGCCACGTCCACGCCGGCCGCCTTCTGGATCCCGATGCTCGAGGGCACGCGCGGGTTTGATCTCCATGAAGTACCAACGTCCGTCGCGCAGATCCTGGCGGAACTCCACGTTGGCGATGCCGTGCCAGCCGAGATGCGAGAAGAGCCGGTCCGCGTACTCCGCTTCGGGCAGGCGCACGGGGGAATCGTTCGCGGCGCCAATCCGCAGCCCGCCACCCGGCCGGGTTGACGTTCCGCTGCCCGACATCCGCGGTGTCGGCTGGTTGCTGTTCGCACGGCCGAAGGCGCGCAAGGTGGGCCTGCACAGCAGTGAACGCAAGGCGCACAGCGTCGGTGCACCCGCTCCCGGTCGATGCTGCGCTGCAGCCCATGACACGTCTGACGCGACGGGAGCTGATGGGGCTGTTCGGCTCGGCGGCGGCGGTCGGCTCGGCCGGCTGCGATCTTCCCCTCTGGACGCGGAAGGAGGTGCTGCCGGTCGAGTCCTGGCACAAGAGCGTCTGCCGCTTCTGCGGCTCCGGCTGCGAGACGATGGTGGGCCTGAACAAGGGCCGCGTGGTCACGGTGGAGGGACACCAGGCCGGATGGAACCGCGGGCGCCTGTGCATCAAGGGCCTGCTCAACCGCGACATCCTCTACGTCTCCGACCGCGCGCAGCACCCGATGATCCGCAACAACGGGCGGCTGGTGAAGGCGAGCTGGGACGAGGCGCTCGACGCGGCGGCGAACGGCTTCAAGGAGGCCATCGCCGCGGGAGGTCCGGACGCGGTCGCCTACTACGGCTCGGGGCAGCTCTTCACGCAGGAGAGCTACGTCGCGAACAAGCTCTTCAAGGCGGGCATCGGAACGAACAACGTGGATGGCAACCCGCGCCTGTGCATGGCCTCGGCGGCCGCGGGCTACACCAGCGTCTTCGGCGCCGACGAGCCGATGGGCTGCTACGCGGACATCGATCACGCGACGCTGTTCTTCGTCATCGGCGCGAACATGGCCGAGTGCCACCCGGTGGTGTGGGAGCTCATCCGCGACCGCAAGCGCACCCATCCCCAGACGCGGATCATCACCGTGGATCCGCGTCGCACGGCGACCACGCGCGAGAGCGATCAGCATCTGCAGCTCCGGCCCGGCACCGACGTCGCGCTGCTCAACGCCATGTGCCACGAGCTCATCCGCACCGGGCTCGTGGACCGTCCCTTCATCGACGAGTACCTCTCCTTCCGGAACGGCCCGCCGGACTCGCCGCCGCTCACGTACGACGACTTCGTGAAGTTCCTCGAGGCCTACGCGCCGGAGAAGGTGGCGGAGCTGTGCGGGCTCGGCGCAGCGGAGATCCGCGAGGCGGCGCAGTTCTTCGGCTCCGCGGACGCGGCGATGAGCTTCTGGACCATGGGGCTCAACCAGCAGACGAACGGCACCGGCGCGAACCGGATGATGATGGCGCTCCACCTCATCACCGGACAGATCGGCCGGCAGGGAACGGGGCCGTTCTCGCTCACCGGCCAGCCCAACGCGGGCGGCGGCGTGCGGGACACCGGCGCGCTCTCGCACACGCTCCCGCTCTCGAGGCAGGTGGCGAACCCCAAGCACCGCGCGGAGATGGAGAAGCTGTGGGGCGTGCCGGAGGGAAGGATCTCGCCGCGCGTCGGCCGCCACGCGGTCGCGCTCTTCGAGGCGATGAACAGCGGCGAGGTGAAGGCCTGCTACATCACCACCACCAATCCCGCGCACTCGATGCCCAACGCGGACAAGTTCCGGCCGGGGATGGAGAAGTGCTTCCTCGTGGTGGCGGACGCGATCTTCCCCACGCACACCGCGCAGCTCGCGGACGTGTTCTTCCCCGCCGCGATGTGGTCGGAAAAGGAGGGCGTGTTCTCGAACTCGGAGCGGCGCTACCACCTGGTGAAGAAGCTCGTCGATCCGCCGGCTGAGGCGCGGAGCGATCTCGACATCCTCATCGCGATGGCGGACCGGCTCGGGCACGGCGAGCTGTTCAAGGCGCGCACCCCGCGCGACGTCTGGGACGAGTGGCGCGTGATGTCGAAGGGCAGCAAGTACGACTTCAGCGGGATGACCTACGAGCGCCTCGAGGCCGAGCCCGGCATCGTCTGGCCCTGCCCCACCGAGAGTCATCCGGGCACCTGCCACCGCTACGTGCCGGGACAGGACCCGCTGGCGAAGGGCACCGGCCGGATGAACTTCTACGCGCGGCCGGACGGCAGGGCGCTCGTGTACCTCAGCGCGCAGGGCCCGTTCTTCGAGGCGCCGGATCCGGAGTACCCGTTCATCCTCACCACCGGCCGCAGGCTCGAGCACTGGCACACCTCCACCATCACCGGCCGGCTCCCGCAGACGCGCACCATCCCCACCGACTACGTGGAGCTGCACCCGGCGGACGCGAAGCGGCTGCGCGTGAAGGCGGGGGATCCGGTGGAGCTCGTCTCGCGGCGCGGCACGGTGCAGCTCAACGCGGTGCTCACCGACAACGTCCGCCCCGGCCTCGTCTTCGCCACGTTCCACTCCATCAACCGGCTGGTGAACACGACGACCATCGACGCGGTGGACCCCATCTCCTTCCAGCCCGAGTTCAAGCTCTGCGCGGTGAACGTGCGCGTGCCGGGGAGCGCGCCACCGGGTGCGCCCGGCGAGGGCGGGACGACATCGCAGCCCGGACAGCTGAAGGATCCGGTGCCGCAGGGGCCGGTGGAGAAGGAGCGTCCGCAATGAGCGCCGCGATCATCCTCTTCGCGCAGGCCACCGCGCCCGAGCCTCCGCACGGCGCCACCGTCGGCGGAACGATGTCCGGCCTCGCGCTGGCGGCGATCATCGCCGGCGTGTTGCTGCTCTTCGCCGTGGAGTTCGTCTTCCGCAACCGGCTCGCGCGGACGACGTACCGCTTCCTGCTCCTCGGCGGACTGCTCGTGCTTCCTGCGTTCGCTCTGATGGGCTCCACCGTCAGCATGTTCGAGGAGATGAAGACGGTGGAGGCCTGCAACTCCTGCCACGTGATGAACGTCTTCGTGGACGACATGCACGACCCGCAGAGCGCGTCCCTCGCCGCGCGCCACTTCCGCACCGGCGCCATCCCCGCGAAGCAGTGCTACGCCTGTCACACCGGCTACGGGATCTTCGGCACCGCCGAGTCGAAGCGCGACGGCTTCCGGCACTGGCTGCTCTACGTCACGCGCAGCTGGAAGGAGCCCATCACCTTCAAGGGCTCGTATCCGAACGCGAACTGCGTCGCCTGCCACGGGCCCTCGCCGGGGTTCCAGAGCGTGCCCAGCCACCGCGCGCTGAGCGAGCAACTGAGGGGAGACGAGATGGCCTGCTACACCTGTCACGCGCTCCCGCATCCGCCGCGCCAGACGCGCTCGGGGATGCAGGCTTCGACGACGAAGGAGGTCACGCCATGAGCCCCACGCCCGTTCGAGGCGTCAACGGTCTCATCCGGATCGCGGTGCTGCTCGCGATCGTCGGGATGCTGCTGCTCATCCCCATCCTCCTCACGATCAGCGGCCTCGCGGTGGGCCTCTTCATGCTGGGGTCGCTGCTGCTGACGGTGGCGATCGTGCTCTACGTGGTGGGCGTGGTGCGCGACCTGCGGCAGCAGACGGTGCTCTGACGGGCGCGTCCCACGTCCCGCCTCACGGCGCGGTGAGCCGTCCCGTCGTCGCCACCCGACGGAAGTAGCTGCAGGCCTCGGTCGGCGTGCGCTCGAGGGATGCGAAGTCCACGCGGTAGAGCCCGAAGCGTGGACCCCAGCCCTCGAGCCACTCGAAGTTGTCGATGAGGGACCAGTGCAGGTAGCCCCGCACGTCCGCGCCCCTCTCCACCGCGTCGAGCAGCGCGCTCCAGTGCCGGTACAGATAGTGCGGCCTGCGCGCACCGGAGCGATCGTCGAGCCCGTTCTCGGTGATCCAGATCGGCAACCCGTAGAGGCGCTGCGACTCGAGCAGCAGCTCGGTGAGCCCCCGCGGGTACTCCTCCCAGCCGATGTCCGTCAGCCCGAGGCCACTGCGGTCCTTGAAGCGGAAGTCGAGGAACGGCGGCCTCGGCAGGAAGCGGAGGTGCGCGCGCGAGTAGTAGTTGAGGCCGACGAAGTCGATCGCGCCGCGTGAGCTGTCGATCTCGTCGATGCGCGTTCGCACGGTGGCCACGCCGGGCATGAACAGCCGCAGCTCGCCCGTCCGCAGCGCGCGCAACGACGCGTGGTTGTAGGCCTCGTGACCGAGCCGGTGCAGCACCCGATCCAGCGGATGCCACGGACGGTCCGGCGCGAAGGCGAGCACGTTCTGCGAGGTCCCGAAGAGCGCGTGGGGCACCCGCTGAAGGATCTCTTCACGCGCCACGGCGTGTGACCGGAGCAGGTTCACCAGCGCGGCGGCGGTCTTCGGCCCGTCCGCGATCCCCGGCGGCAACACGCCCTGCAGGTATCCACCGAGCAGCAGGACCATCGGCTCGTTGAAGGGGATGACCATCAGCCGGTCGTCGCCCTCACCTCCGAGCCCCTCGAGGATCCGCGCACACACGCGCGCGTAGCGACGGAACGCTTCCACCGACTCCGGCAGGTGCCAGGGCGATGCGCGGTGAAACCACGACGGGTGCGTGAAGTGGTGCAGCGTGACCACGGGCAGCAACCCCGAAGCCTTCATGCGCAGAAGGCGCTCGCGGTAGGCCTCGACGGCAGCGCCATCCACCCTCCCCGACTGCGGCTCGATCCGCGCCCACTCCAGCGAGATGCGGAACGCGGTGGCGCCGACCTCCTTCGCGAGCCGCAGGTCCTCCTCGTAGCGAGCGGGGTTCCAGTGATCCACCGCTCGGCCGCAGCGCGCGTCCGGATCCTTCAGCCTCCCCGCGCGCTCCCACTCGGACCAGTCGTTCTCGATGCCGCCCTCCACCTGGTACGCCGCGGTGGCGACGCCGAAGGTGAAGCCTGTCGGGAACGGGCGCGAGGAGGGGCTCATCACCCTCCGGATGAGAGCACAGCCAGCGCCTCGGCCACGCCCGGATAACCCTCCCAGGCCCACAGCCACCAGGCGCCCATCATCGTGCCGTGGCCGATGAGGATCCCCAGGTGCGCCCACATCTCCACCGGATCGGAGTTCTGGGTCCAGTACCGGTGCCAGTGAAAGACCTCGTCCACGAGGCTGTACACGAACGAGAGGATCGTCAGCACGGTGGCGGGGATGAAGAAGAGCGCCCGCGCTTCGAACGCGGCGCAGAGCAGCACGCAGGAGCCGATGCCGCAGAAGATGGTGATGCCGTGCACCAGCCCCTCCGCGCGCGCGATGGCCTCTTTGTAGATGGTGCGGTGCCCGATCGTGTCCACCGCGATCGCCACGGTGAAGATGAACGCGCCGATGGGGATGAGCCAGGTGTTCGCGGGCGCGGGCGCTTCCACGCGGTGCACGAACCACACGGCCCCGAGCGTGGACAGGGTGAGCCCCACCATCAGGCCGACCCACGCGATGTACACGAGCCAGTCGCGGCGGTCGAACTGGTCGATGCGCCCGACGTAGCGGCGGAGTTCAAAGGCGTATGAGGTCATCGTTGTTCTCCACCACGGGTAGGGGCACCGGCACGAACCGCGGACGCCCGCTCAACTGCTCGCGAATGCCCGCGCCCACGGCACGGGTGACGAGCCACAGCTTCATGATTCCAGGGACGAAGGCGCGGCCCGCCAGTGCGTCGTATCCACGCGACGCGATCACCTGGCCGATCCGCGAGTACACGAGCCGAGCGGTCCGCACCGCCAGCGCACAGCGCCACGAGAGCGCACGCAAGCCGCCGTCCGCCGAGGTGTAGTAGCGATCCGCCAGCCCGAGCAGCTCGCGCACCGCATGACGGCAGCGGTCGGCCGAGAGCGCCTCGTTCAGACCCGGCCTCGGCCCCACCAGCTCGGTGGGGAGGTAGAGCCGGCCGCGCTCCCAGTCCTCGCGCACGTCGCGGCAGATGTTCGTCAGCTGCATCCCGATCCCGAGATGCGTCGCGGCGGCGAGCGCCTTGCGATCGGACACGCCCATCAGGTGCGCCATCATCAGGCCCACCGTTCCGGCCACGCGGAAGCAGTAGAGGAGCAGCGTGTCCACCGTGTCGTAGCGGGTGCCACGCACGTCCATCTCCATCCCCTCGAGCAGCTCCTCCGCGTAGCGGCGCGGCACGCCGTGGCGGCGCACCACCTGCTGGAACGCGGCGAGGATCGGATCCGCCGGAAGCTCGTCGCCGTACACGCGATCGAGGTCCGCGCGTTCACGCGCCAGCGCACGGAGCGCGCTCTCACCGTCCGCGGCGAGATCCACCGCGTCGTCCACGCGGCGGCACCAGGAGTAGAGGACTGCGGCGGGCGCCCGACATTCGGGAGGCAGCAGCTTCGAGGCCAGCGCGAAGCTCTTCGAGTGGTGCGCGATCGTCTCGAAGGCAAGCTGGACAGCGTCCACGCCCCCACCGCCCCGAGGCGTCGTGACCGCGAGCGCGCTGCTCAAGCGACCCTCGACACGGAGGCCGCGCCGCTCTCCGGGACCTCCAGCTGGAGATCCCTCGCCACCAGCGAGACCGTCCCCTTCGCCGAGTTGATGACCCCCGGCAGGCCCGCGCCCGGATGCGTGCCTGCGCCGACGATGTAGAGCCCGGGGATGCGTGGGTCCTTGTTGTGCGGCCGGAACCACGCGCTCTGGGTGAGCAGCGGGGCGACCGAGAACGCCGCGCCGTGGAACGCGTTGAGCTCGCTCTGGAAGTCGTTCGGCGTGAACCAGCGCTTCACCGTCACGTGCCGCCGCAGGTCCGGCATCACGTTCTCCATCGAGGCGAGGATCCGGTCGGCGTACTCGGGCGCGATGCGATCCCAGTCGATCTTCGCGTTGCCCAGGTGCGGCACCGGCGCGAGCACGTAGTGCGTGCCCCGGCCCGCGGGCCCCATCGACGGATCGGTCACGGTGGGCGCGTGCAGGTAGAGGCTGAAGTCCTCCGGCAGCTTCGAGCCGTGGAAGATCTCAGCCAGCAGCTCGCGGTAGCGCGGCCCGAAGAGGATCGTGTGGTGCGCCACGTCGTCGTACGTGCGGTCGGTGCCGAAGTAGAGGACGAAGAGCGACATCGACCACTGCGCGCGCTCGAGCTTCCGCGCCGTGCTCTGCGCGTGGCCGTTCTGCGCGTAGAGCTTCGCGTAGGTGTGGTGGATGTCCGCGTTTGAGACCACCGCGTCGAAGCGCTCCTCGCCCTCACGCCCGCGGCTGCGCACCCAGTGCGCGGCGCCGGTGCCGCCCGCCACCGCGTCGGTCACCACGCGGATGCTCTCCACCGGCGACGACAGCCGCACCTCCCCGCCCAGTTCCTCGAAGAGCTTCACCATCGACCGCACCAGGGCGCCCGTTCCCCCCTTCGGGAAGAACACGCCCCACCGGCGCTCGAGCCAGTGGATGAGCGTGTAGATGGCGGAGGTCTCGAACGGGTTGCCGCCCACCAGCAGCGAGTGGAAGGAGAAGGCCTGGCGCAGGTGCTCGTCCTTCACGAAGCGCGACACCGTCGAGTACACGCTGCGATCCGCGCGCAGCCGCAGCAGATCCGGCGCCACCCGCATCATGTCCGCGAAGCGCAGGAAGGGCGCCGCGCCGAGCTCGTCGTAGCCCTTCTCGTACACCTGCCGCGAGTACTGCAGGAACGCGCGGTAGCCCTCCAGATCGCGCGGGCTCCGCTTCGCGATCGCGTCCTCCAGCCGCTGGTCGCCGACGTAGTCGAACGTGTCGCCGTCGCTCCAGCGCAGCCGGTAGAAGGGATCGACCGGGAGCATCTGCACGTAGTCGTCCATGCGCCGGTCCGCCGCGGCGAAGACCTCTTCGATGCACTCGGGCGCGGTGATCACCGTGGGCCCGGCGTCGAAGATGTGGCCCTCGTCCTCGTACACGTAGGCGCGCCCGCCCGGCTTGTCGCGGCCCTCGAAGAGCACGGTCCTCACGCCCAGCGCCTGCAGCCGGATCGCCGCGCTCAGCCCGCCGAACCCGCTGCCCACCACTGCCACCCGCTTCTCGCTCTTCATGGTCCTCACCTCACGAGCTCCCTCAGCGCCCGCCCGAGCTGCACGCCCACGGGCGGCCTCCCGAGCACGATCCGCGCGCGATCCGCGGCCGTCGTCTGCATTGCGTAGAACCTCTCCACCGTCGCCTCGGGCAGCCGGTGGAAGCGCTCCAGCGGCCGCCACCGCTGATCGAGCGGGAACGCGCGGAACAACATCGCGTTCAACCGCGTGAAGAAGCGCGCCTGCGTCACGTGCCCGGACCGCAGCGTCGAGAGCGCGCGGCGCAGCGCCGGCAAATCGTCCACGTGAGCGGCCACGCACTCGGCGAAGCGCGCCGCGCACGGCAGCGAGTACCCGGTGGTGGGATGGAACCAGCCGCCCGCGTAGCCGCCGACGATCGGCCCGGGTACCTCCGACGAGTCCGCGCGCTCGGTCCACCGCAGCGGCAGCGGCAGCACGCCGGTCTCTTCGCGAAGGACCCGCGCGATGCGCATGCCCGCGGCGGTCGCGTAGCTGCGAACCCGCTCGCGCAGCACCGGCAGATCGAGCTCCGGTCCGTCCGAGTAGTAGGTGTCCTCGACGAGCACCCGCGTCGGCGAGAAGGGCAGCGTGTAGACGAAGCGATAGCCGTCCCGCTGCTCGACGGTGGCGTCCATCACCACCGGTTCACGCGCGGTGCTGGAGGGAAGCGGCGCCTCCAGCTCCAGCTCGAGCCCGAGGAACTTCTGGTAGCCCACCTCTCCCTGCGGAGCGCCCGGCCCGCGCGCGTCGATCACCAGCGGCGCGGTGAGCTCGCGCCCGTCCGCGAGGCGGACACTCTCTGCGCGCACCTCCACCACTTCCGCGCCGAGGAAGAGCTTCGCCCTGGCGGAGCGCCCGAACCGTTCGGTGACGACCGCGTGCATGCGCTCGGAGGAGATCGTCGCGTACGCGCGATCGATGCGGCGCTGCATGCCGGGGAAGTGCACCCAGTACGCGGGCCAGCGCGCGGAGACGGCCGGCTCCACCGCAGCCGCGAGCGAGTGCGGGAGATCCCCCGCGTGGAAGGACCAGGTGTGGTTCCCGCCGAGCCGCTCTCCGCGCTCCACCAGCGCCACCGCCGCATCCGGCCTGCGCTCGAGCACCGCCAACGCGACGAGCGCGTTCTGCAGACCGCCTCCCACCAGCACGAGATCGAAACTCATTGCGGCCGTGCCTCTCCGTCCGTAACCAACCCCGGGTGAAACGCGTCCTCTTCGTCTCGGAAGCAGTCACCCTCGCGCAGGTCGTCCGGCTCGTTCAATTGGCGAGGGCCCTGCCTGTCCACGAGTACGAGTTGCACTTTGCCTCCGCGCGCTTCGACGACGTCGTCTTCGCGGACCTGTACGTGCACCGGCACGAAATCGTTTCGCTCTCCGCTGCCGAAGTGGAGAAGAAGGTCGCGCGCGGCGCGCGCATCTACGGTGAGCGCACGCTGCGCCGGTACCTGAAGGACGACCTGCGCGTGATCGACGAGGTGAAGCCGGACCTCATCGTCGGCGACCTGCGATGGAGCCTGCTCGCCGCGGCGCCCGCGCGAGGCATCCCGCTCGCCTCGCTCATCAACGCCTACTGGAGCCCGTGGCGCACGCAGCGCGCGTTCCCGCTGCCGGACCATCCCATCGTGCGGCTCCTCGGTGAGCGCCTCGCCGCCGAGTACTTCCCGAAGGCGCTCCCCTTCGTGTTCCGCCACTTCGCCGCGCCGGTGAACGCGATCCGCCGCGACTTCGGCCTGCCGCCGTTCCCCGGACTGCAGGAGCTCATCGTCGCCGGCGACCTCACCCTCTACGCGGACGTGCCGGAGCTCGTGCCGCTGGAGGGCGCACCGCCCTCGCACCACTTCCTCGGGGCCGTGCAGTGGGCGCCGCGCGTCTCCCCGCCCGAGTGGTGGAACGCGCTCGAGGAGAGGGCCGGTGAGAAGCCGCTCATCTACGTCACCCTCGGCTCCTCCGGTCAGCTGCGCGCGCTGCCCGCCATCCTCGAGGCCCTCGCGGAGCTGCCGGTGGAGGTCATGCTCGCCACCGCGGGTCGGAAGCTCGACCGCGCGGATCGCCCGCTGCCCGCCAACGTGCACGCCGCCGCGCTGCTCCCCGGTGACGAAGCCGCCCGCCGCGCGCGCCTCGTCCTCTGCAACGGCGGAAGCACCACCGGCTACCAGGCGCTGGCCGAGGGCCGTCCGGTGATCGGCGTCCCCTGGAACCTCGACCAGTACCTCGCCATGAGCGCGATCCGCGACGCGGGCGCAGGTGAGCTCCTGCGCGCGAGCACGCTGACTCCAGCAGTCGTCCGCGCCGCGGTGGAGCGCGCCCTCGCCGGCGAGTTCGATGCCGGTGCACGCCGCGCGCAGATCGCGCTCGCCCGTCACGATGCCGGGGCGGCGTTCCGCGCGCTGGTGGAGAAGACCCTCGGAAGCCGGAGCGGCGGCGGTCACAGCGACACGTCGCGCACCAGCGTGTGAAACGCCCCGAGGTCGTGGAGCCGGTGCGATCCCTCCACGCCCTCCGGCCACCACCCGCTCCCTCCGAGCACGAGCGGAATCCGCCGCAACCGGCACACCTGCGCGAGCTTCTCCGCCTGCAGCCGCACCGCCTTGTTGTTCGCGCGCGTGTGCTCGGACGCGGAGAGCCCCACCATCCGCACCGCGCCGGCCTGCACCACGTCCACCAGCTCGTTCAACGGCGAGCGCGGCCCCGCCCACATCGCGCGCCACCCCGCCTCGCGCAGGGTGAGCTCCGCCAGGCAGAGCCCCAACCCGTGGTCGTCTTCCGCCGCCGTCGCCAGCAGGCACTGCGGCGCCGCCGCGCTCACCGGGACGGAAGAGCAGACCTGCGCCAGCGCGCGCCGGACCCGCTCCGACGCGGCGTGCTCCTCGAGCACGAGGATTCGCCCGCTCGCCCAGGCCTCGCCCAGCTCGCGCAGCCCGCCACCCAGCGCATCCGCCGCCGCGTGCCACGTCCCGAGCCTCGCCCGCGTCGTGTAGAGGTGGCCGATCAGCGCGTGCGGATCCGGATGCAGCAGCGGCCCGAGCCAGCCGTCGCCCTCTGCCAGGGGTCGCGAAGGCTCGCGCAGCTGCGAGACCAGCCGCTCCACATCGACCTGGAGGAAACGCCTGTGCCCTCCGGCCGTACGCACGCAGGGCAACAGACCTTCGTCCGCCCAACGCTTCACCGTGGAGGGTGCAACGCCGGCGAGCGCGGAGGCCTCGGCACTGCTCAGATATCGCGGAGCTTCGGTCATGGGCGGCTCCAGAAATGGTCGGTTCGGCCTTTTCTCGCAACATGAAACGCTCAATTCGTTCCAACTGCTGTGGCGAAACGACAAAAGCGCCCATACGTAGAGGCGGGCATGACGACGACGACGATGGCGCGAGGCGGGTGGGTGGCAATGGTGTCCCTCGCGGTGGCGGTGCTTGGCGCCCCGGTGGTGGCCGAGGCGCAGTCGCGGGTGGCGCCGGGCACGGCGCTGAAGAGCCTCGAGGAGCAGCTGGCGGAGGTCCGGGCGCGGCCGGAGAGCGCGGAGCGGCTCGCCTCGGAGTCCCGGCTGCACCACTTCCTCGCCGAAGCGGCCTCTTCGAAGCGGGTGGCCGAGCGTCATCGCCAGGTGGGGCGGATGCTGGCGGAGCGCGCGCTGAGCCTCGATCCGAAGAACCTCGACGCGCTCGTCTGGTTCGTGGCGCACCGCGGAACGATGGCGTCCTACCTCAACCCCTACGAGGCGCTGAAGATCGCCGACGAGCTGGAGCGGACCCTGCTGGAGCTGCGCCGGCGCGCGCCGGACCACGAGTATGCGGTGGCGGATCGCGTGCTCGGAAAGCTCTACCAGCTCGCGCCCGCGGTCATCTCCATCGGCTCGATGGAGAAGGCGAAGTTCCACTACGAGGAGGCCCTGCGCCGCTGGCCGGACTACCCCGGCAACCGCCTCTTCTACGCGGAGTACCTCCTCAGCCAGGACGAGTGTGCGAAGGCCCGCGCGGTGCTGAAGGGCGCGGTCACCCTCAAGACGTGGGAGCAGTTCCCGCTCGATTCGCCCACCTGGGCGCGGGACCACGCGCGGCTGACGCGCGAAGCGCTGCGCTGCGATTGACGGAGCGGCACGACTCGCGCTCGCGCCCGCCCTCACTCGACGGAAGGCGGCTCCACCGCTCCGGCCTCCGCCGCCCTCTCCTCTTCCGGCTGCAGCGCCGCGACGCGCTCCAGCGCGAAGGTGAAGGTGGTGCCCATGTCCTTCATCGACGCCAGTTCCAGCACGCTCCCGTGTGCCTCGACGATGGCCCGCGCAATCGGCAACCCGATGCCGAGCCCGCGCCGATCGCCCTGCGCTGCCTGCCAGAAGGACTCGAAGGCGTGCGCCGTCTGCTCCGGCGTCATGCCGCAGCCGGAGTCCTCCACGCCCATCCGCACGGAGTCCTCTCCCTCCGGCTCCGCCCACACCCGCACGTGCCCGCCGGCCGGCGTGAACTTCAGCGCGTTGCCCACGAGGTTCGAGAACACCTGGAGGAGACGGTCCGGATCCGCGCGCACCCCGAGCCCCTCCGGCCCGGCGCTGACGACGAGCGCCACGCCCGCCTCCTTCGCCGCATCTGCGAACAGCTCGCTCACCTGACCGAGCAGCTCCGCGCAGAGCAGCGGCCGCGGCGACACGCGCAGCTCTTCGCTGCCGAGGCGCTCGAAGTCGAGCAGGTCCTCCACCAGGCGCTGCATCTGTTTCACCGCCCGTTGCCCGCGGTCCGCGGCGCGACGAACCGCTTCGGGAACGTCCGAGCCGATGACCATCCGGCCGAAGCTGAGCGAGATGGCGTTCATCGGGTTGCGCAGGTCGTGGGAGACGACGCGGAGCAGCTGGTCTCGCGCGCCCACCGCTGCCCGCAGCTGCTGCTCGAGCTGCTTGATCGAGGTGATGTCGAACAGCAGTCCCGCGCCGCCGACGAGCCGGCCTTCGTCGTCCCGAATGGGTCCCGCCCACACGAGGATCGGACGGACCGGTCCCTCGGGTGGACGAATGAGGAACTCCTCTCCGCTGAGGACGTCTCCGCGCGTGAGCACCCGGCTCGACGGCAGCTCCGCTCGCGGGACCGGCCGGCCGTCGGGAAAGAGCACCTGCCCCAGGTACTGCGCGCTCCCCTCGCTCCCGACGAGGGGACGGCCGAAGATCCGCTCCGCCTCGTGGTTGAAGACGATCGTCCCGTCCTGGTGGAAGCGCATCACGCCCGCGGGAGAGGTGCGCATCATCGTCTCCAGCCACGCCCTTGCCTCCTCCGTTTGCCGCAGCAGCTCCGCGCGCTGGGCATCGAGCGCGTTCAGCCGCGCGGAGAGCGCGATGACGAGGCCCACCGCCAGCGCCAGCGCGAGCACCGACACCCACGCCGCCGCCGCGGCCACCCCGTAGTGCCCGCCGCGCGCCCCGCTGACGATGACGAGGCCCGCCAGCGGGATCAGCGCCGCCGCCACCACCAGCCGGCGGGAGAGGTAACCGCCGAGGCGCTCCGACGACAGCACCGCCATTCCTCCGAGGCGCGGTTCCGCCGACGGGATGGCGAAGCTCACCACGATGAAGAGCAGCGTCGCCTGCAGGGAGATGCCGGGCCAGGCGTCGATCCACGGCAGTCCGGCGAGGTACTTCGCGCCATAGACCCAGCCCGCCAGCGCTGTCACCGAAGACAACGCCATCACCGCGCAGAGGCCGTTCGCCCACCAGGCGCGCCGCAACGTGGGGCGATGCAGCAGCAGCAGCGCGACCCCGCCGAGCATGAAGCTCAGCGAGACGGTGGCGGAGGGGATCCCCGGCCGCCTCCCGGGCGAGGGCATGTCCGCCGGCACCATGAGGCGCTCGGGGAGCAGGTGCGAAATGCCGAGGCGCTCCAGCAGCAGCAGGCAGGCGACGAGCACCGTCGTCCCGGCGATGACGGCAGCGCTGCGGTGGCCCCACGGGAAGGTGCGCAGCACGAGACCGCCGCCGAGCAGCAGGAACACGATCGCCGTCACGGGCCACATGGGCGCGAGGCCCTCGCCCACCTGTGCGACAGAGGGGATGCGCGCGAACCACGCGGCGAGCGTGGCGACCGAGGTCAAGACGATCACCGCCGCGGCCACGCGGGTCAGCGCACGCCACGGGCGCAGCGGCTGCTCGCGATGCGGCGGGGATTCGTGCATGGGCGTTGAAGGTACAGAAGGGCAACGAACCCGCACGGCCGCAACGGTGCCCCGGGGTGCAGGCCCTCGCAGCGCGGAGTCCTCGGCGTTCGTGGCCGCACCGGTTCGGCGTTTGCAGATTGGAGGGGAAAGGAGGCCCGTCCCCGTGTCGCAGCCAGGAGAAGCACCCCCACGCGCGATGATCGACGTGGTGGACCTCCACAAGTCCTTCGACGGCGTGCCCGTCCTGCGCGGCGTAAACCTGCGGGTGGCGGAGGGCCAGACGGTGGTGCTGCTCGGCATGTCCGGCTCAGGGAAGACGGTGCTGCTCAAGCACCTCATCGGCCTCCACCGGGCGGAGCGCGGCGAGGTGTGGGTGGACGGGCAGGAGGTCGGCGCCCTCCTCGCCGGTGGCCGCGGACAGCGTGACGCCCTCGACGAACTTCGCCGCGGCATCGGGATCCTCTTCCAGTCGGACGCGCTCTTCGACTCGCTCACCGTGTTCGACAACGTCGCCTTCGGCCTTCGCGAGCAGCTTCACCTGGGCGAGCGCGAGGTCGAACGTCGGGTGACCTCCATCCTCCGCGAGGTCGGCCTCTCCGACGTGCGAGACGAGCTTCCTTCGGTCCTCTCCGGTGGCATGCGCAAGCGGGTCGCGTTCGCGCGCGCGGCGGTGGGAGAGCCGAAGCTGCTGCTCTACGACGAGCCCACCGCGGGGCTCGACCCGCTGACGACGCAGAGCGTGGTGGAGATCATCGCCCGCGCGCGGGCCGGCGGCATCACCACGCTCGCGGTCATCTTCGACGTCGCCGCGGCAATGGCGGTGGCCGACGAGATCGCCTTCCTCCACGACGGCCGGATCCTCGAGCAGGGTCCGCCGGAAGCGCTCATGCGGTCAGCACATCCGGAGCTGCGCGCGTTCCTCCACGACTGGCTTGAAAGTGGCCGCGTGGTGCACCACGCCTGAAGTCACCGCCCCGGCTCGAGCAGCGCCAGGTCGTCCCGATGGATCGCCTCGTCGAGGTAGCGAAACCCGAGCAGCCCCTCGATCTCGCTCGTCTTGTGTCCGGCGATCGTCCGCAGGTCGTCCGCGTCGTAGGCGCACAGCCCGCGCGCGAACGCCTCGCCCGCCATCGTCACGAGGTCCACCGGATCGCCCTTCTGGAACTCGCCCTCCACCGCGCGCACGCCGGAGGGCAAAAGGCTCTTGCCCTGCTCCACCACCGCGCGTCTGGCACCGTCGTCCACCTTCACGCGCCCCTTCGGCCGGAGCGCATGGGCGATCCAGGCCTCGCGCGCGCGACGGGGATTCTCCTCCGCGCAAAAAAGCGTCCCCTCCTCCTCACCCGCGAGCACCCGGCGCAAAGCCTGCGGCCGCTGCCCCGAGCAGATGACCGCGTGGATGCCGAGCTCCGCGACCTTCGCCGCCGCGCGCACCTTCGTCGCCATGCCGCCGGTGCCCACCTGCGAGCCGCTTCCGCCCGCGAGCGCGAGCAATTCGCCGGTCACCGCGCGCACCTCCGGCACGAGCTTCGCCTCCGGATCCTTGCGCGGGTCGGCGGTGAACATGCCGTCCACATCCGAGAGGATGACGAGCGCGTCCGCCTCCACCAGCCCCGCCACCAGACCCGCGAGCGTGTCGTTGTCGCCGAACTTGATCTCCGCCACCGACACGGTGTCGTTCTCGTTCACCACCGGCACCGCGCGCGCCTCGAGCAGCCTCGCGAACGCGTGCCGCGCGTTGAGGTAGCGGCGGCGGTCCTGCACGTCCTCGTGGGTGAGGAGCACCTGCGCCACGATGCGTCCGCGACGCTCGAAGCCGCCCTCCCACGCCTGCATCAGCCGGCTCTGTCCCACCGCCGCGCAGGCCTGCTTCCCGGGGATGTCCTTCGGCCGCGCCGGAAGGCCCAACCGCTCCACGCCGAGCGCAATCGCGCCCGACGACACCACCACCAGCTCTCGCTGCTCCGCGACCTCGGCGAGCACGTCGCACAGCGCCTCGAAGTGGACGTGGTCGAAGCGGCCGGTCGCATGGGTCAGCGCGTTGGTGCCGATCTTCACCACCACGCGCCGCGCATCACGCAGCGCCTCTCGGTAGGGGCTCATGGGCGCGGAACCTATGCCGGGCCCTCAGCGCCGACCAGCGCCCGCGAGACGTCCGCGAGGGTCACCCGCCCTGCCCCTTCTGCCCGCGCACGAGGAGCACCGGCCTCGGGCTCTGCAGCGCCACCTCCTGCGCCACGCTGCCGAGCACCGCGCGCGCCACGCCCGTCCTCCCTCGCGTACCGAGCACGATCGCGTCCACGCCGAGCCGCTCCGCCGCCTGCAGGATCGCGGTCGCCGACGCCGCGCCGCCGATCGCAATGGGCCGGACCGACACGCCGCGCGCCTGTGCATCGGCCGGCACCAGCGCGCCCAACTGCTCCTCCGCGCTCTGCAGCGCCGCCTGCTCCTCCGCGCTCCACGGCCCTTCGAACACGTCGCGCGGGGGCGCCGCAGACAGACGCGCCTCGAGCTCCACCACGTGCATCAGGTGAACGATGCCGCCTCGGGGAAGCAGCGCGCAGGCCCACGGCACCGCGTCGTTTCCCACCGCCGACAGGTCCGTCGCCACCAGTACCGAGGCGATCCGCGGCGAGCCCTCCGGGGCCTGCTGCTGCGGCTGCTCGCCCTCCAGCACCGACCCCACCGACGACGGCGCGCGACGCAGCACCGCCCTCGACGTGGACCCGCTCCACAGCCTCTCCACGAGGTTCCTCCGATGCATCCCCACCACCACCACGTCCGCGCGCGCGAGCACCGAGCTGTCGATGATCTGATCCGACGCACGACCCACCGCGGTCTCCAGCCGCAGGTTCACCTCGCCCTCTCCCGGCAGCCCCTCCACCGCCGCGCGCAGCTCGCGCTCGAGCACGCGCTCCACCTCCGGGTCGCGATCCACCGAGTCCCGCCGCGTGCCCATGCCGAGCCGGTAGAACTCCTCCGCCGCCCAATAGAGGTGCAGCACGGTCACGTTGCAGGGCCGCATGCAGCGCAGCTCCTTCACCAGCGCGAGCGTCTGCGGCGCCACGCCGGTGCGGTCAAAGGCGACGAACACCTCCAGCGGGCGCCTGCCTCCGAGCCACTCATCGAAGGCCTCGTGACGGCGGAGCACGAGCACCGGCACCGTCGCGGCCTGCGCGATCCGCTCCGCGTTTCCTCCGAGCTGGAACGCCTCCGGCGACCGGTTCCCCAACGCGCCGATGACCACGAGCTTTGCGCCCACCTCCTCCGCGTAGCGCACCAGCTCCGCGTCCACCTTCCCGGTGAGCACCCGCGGCGTGACGGTGATCTCCGCCTCCGCTGCCAGCCGGTCGGCCTCGCGCCGAAGCCGCACCTCGGTCTCGTGGCCGCCCGCCTCCCGCTGCACGTGCACCAGATGGAACGGCTTCTTGCGCCGGGCAGCCATCCACGCCGCGGTGGACGCCGCGCGCAGCGAGGGGGCGGTGAAGTCGATTCCGCAGACGATCGCCATGGGTTGGGTCTCGCCACGATTCGCCCCGCGGACCAGCCCCCCTCCCGGTCCGCCGTCGTCGGCAGGAAGGCGGGCGGGCAGACGCAACGATTGCGCAGCGCGTCGTCTCCGGGTCAGCATCCGGGCGGCACTCGCGGATGTATCGGGAGCCCGCGGTGGTTACACCGTGTTGCGCCAGGGCCACGTGGGCCCGCCAGGGGAGCGAAGGACAGATTGGAAATCTACGGGAACACGCTGGGTCTGAAGTCGAGCGAGCTGCGGCACCTTCGCAACACCTACCGCCGGCGGGTGGGCACCCACGAGATCGTCAGCCCCGAGCTGGCGCGTCACCTCACCGAGATCTCGCGCGAGCTGAACCGGCAGGTGGGCGTGCTCATCAACCGCAAGGGCGAGATCGAGTACGTCGTCGTCGGCAACGCGCACAAGATCGAGCTTCCGGACATCGGCCGCGCGCGCGCCGGTCAGATCCGTCTGCGTGGCCTGCGCCTCGTGCACACGCACTTGAAGTCCGAGCCGCTCAACCGCGACGACTTCACCGACCTCGCGCTGCTCCGGCTGGACCTCATCGCCGCGGTGGGCGTGGGCAATGACGGGCTTCCCGGCACCCTCCAGTTCGCGCACCTCATCCCCGAGAACGGGACCGGCAAGTACTGGCGCGTGGAGTCGTTGCCCTCGGTGCACGACGACCAGCCGGACCTGGCGGACACGCTCTCGGCGCTGGAGGAGGAGTTCGCGCTCCAGGCCACCGCGCGTGTGGTGCAGAGCGAGAACCGGGCGATCCTCGTGGCCGTTTCGCTCGACGGAAACCGGCGCACCTCCGAGGCCTCCCTCGCGGAGCTCGCGGAATTGGCGCGCACCGCCGGCGTGGAGGTGCTCGACCGCGTGCTGCAGGTGAAGCGCGACGCGGATCCGCGCTACCTCGTGGGCCGCGGCAAGCTCGAGGAGCTGAACCTCCGCGCCATGCAGCTGATGGCGGACCTCATCATCTTCGACAAGGACCTCACGCCCTCGCAGGCGAGGCACATCGCGGAGGAGACCTCATTGAAGGTGCTCGACCGCACGCAGCTCATCCTCGACATCTTCGCGCAGCGCGCGCAGAGCGCGGACGGCAAGCTGCAGGTGGAGCTCGCGCAGCTGAAGTACCTCATGCCGCGGCTCACCCAGAGCGACACCGGGCTCTCGCGACTGGCTGGCGGCATCGGCGGACGAGGCCCCGGCGAGACGAAGCTGGAGATCGATCGCCGCCGCGTGCGCGAGCGGATCAACCACCTCGAGAAGCGCATCGACGCGCTCTCCCGCGACCGTGGCGTGCGCCGCGCGCAGCGCAGCCGCCGCGACCTGCCGGTCATCTCCATCGTCGGCTACACCAACGCGGGCAAGAGCACCCTGCTCAACGCGCTGACCCGCTCCGAGGTGCTCGCCGAGGACAAGCTCTTCGCCACGCTCGATCCGACGAGCCGGCGCCTGCGCTTCCCGAAGGAGCGCGAGGTGATCATCACCGACACGGTGGGCTTCATCCGCGACCTGCCGAAGGACCTCGTCGCCGCCTTCCGCGCCACGCTGGAGGAGCTCGAGCACGCGGACCTGCTGCTCCACGTGGTGGACGCGCAGGACCCGTCGCGCGAGGAGCATGTGCAGGCGGTGGAGCGCGTGCTCGCGGGGCTCAACCTCATGGACCGGCCGCGCCTGAAGGTCTGGAACAAGGCCGAGGGCCTGCCGCCCGAGGAGCTCGAGGACCTTCTCCGTCACGAGGGCGGCGTTGCCATCAGCGCGCTCGGCCGCACCGGCATCGACGAACTGCTCCTGCGGGCGGAGGAGGCGCTCTTCGCCGAAGGTGGCGACATGGGCCGTGGCGCGCGCGGCAACGCAAACGGCCGGGGCAACGGCCACGCCGATGACCAGGAGCCCTCAGAAGACGCGCCCGTGGACACCGAAGCCGAGCCCGCCCACGCGTAGCGCGGAGGGTCAGCGGGCCAGCGCCTCCTTGAGGAGCGGCCCCTTCGCCTCCTTCGTCACGCGCGCGTTCGCCTCGGCGTCGCCCTGCTCCATCAGCTTCGAGAGCAGCGCCCGCATCGTCGACTCCGCAGGCGGCGCGTCGCCCTCGTAGCCGCGCGCGCACCCGCACTTCGCGTCCACCGCATCGAGCAGCACCAGCCCGTCTTCGACGGCACCGTCCTCGCCGAGCTTCTGCGCCTCCTGCACCGCCACCGAGCACTGCAGCTCGCAGTCGTCCCGGAGCATTCGCCACACGCCAAAGGCGACGAGCAGGGCGACGGCGAGGAGCAGGTAGGTCGAAGGCTGACGGAACCTCATGGCGGCGGGACTCTACCGCCTCGCGCGCGCAGAGCAGCCGGGCAGCCGCGCGCGAAGTTGATGCCCAGAGCGTCCGCCCGTAGCATCCGCGCCCTCTGATGACTCTCTCGCTTCACCTCGCCCTCGTCGTCACCGGGCAAATCCAGATGCCGGGCGAGCCGCCGCCGATCGTGAAGCCGCAGAGCGCGGCGAACCCGGGCTACCTCGAGTTCCTCGAGCAGAACAGCCACATCATCTACCCGGTGCTCGGCGTGGTGGTGCTGGTGCTCATCGCGGCGGGCATCCTCTCCGCGTGGAAGTCGCAGGACCTCGACGGCGTGGCGAAGGCCGAGCTCAAGCGCGAGGTCATCCTCGAGCTGCGCCGGGACATGGGCGGCACCACGGCCGAGCACCTCGCCAAGGCCACCGGCCTCGAGCCCTTCCGCATGAACAAGCTCCTCGAGGAGATGCAGCGGGACGGCATCCTCATGTCCTACACGAGCACGACCAACAAGCGCGTGTGGCGGATGAAGGGCGTGGGCCCGGAGAGCTCCGGCGAGCCCTCGGACAAGAAGCGCGCGGCCGGCCGTCGCTGAGTCAAACCCCGTTACAATCCGATGTGTGACAACTCCGGACATGTACGCCCGATAACCACGGCGTCATGCCCACCGTCACCCCCAAGCCCTCCGTCTCCTCCTCGGCCACCACCGGCACCGGCGCCAGCGCCACATCCGGCGGCGCGAAGCTCTCGCACCCGCGGTTCGCGAACGCGGCGGACCTCAAGCTCATCGCGAGCGGCACTGGCAAGCTGCAGGTCGGCAGCCGCGGCGAGGGCGTGAAGGCGGTTCAGCAGGCGCTGGTGGACATGGGCTTCTCCATGTTCGGCGGTGCGGACGGCGCCTACGGCCAGCAGTCGGCGCGCGCGGTGCGGAACTTCCAGGTCCACGCCCGGTCGATGTTCCCGGAGGTCCAGGTCACCGGCCTCGTGGACGCGGCGACGCTCATGGCCCTCGACAAGCTCGCGCCCGCGCCGGGCAAGAAGGGCCAGACGCTGAACATCCCCGTCCCGCGCCTCGACGGCAACGCGGTGCGCATCGTGGTGGTGAAGGACGAGCACCGCACCTGGAAGTTCGACGCGAACGGGAAGCTCGAGGCCATCCTCGGCAACGCGGTGGGCAAGCCCGCGTCGCCCACGCCGAACGGGGTGCTGAAGGTGACCGGCTTCCTCGACGCGACGGGCACCGCCGCGCTCGCGAAGCGGATGGGCTACCCGCAGGGAACCTACGGGCACCGCCTCATCGATCTCTCGAAGCTCGACGGCTCGCGCGCCGGCCAGGAGCTGCACGGAACGAACGCGCCGAAGGATCTCGGCCTCGACGTCTCCGGCGGCTGCGTGCGCCACGTCTCTGCCGACGTGGACACTCTCGCCCAGGGCCTGCGGGTCGGCGACAAGGTGGCGATCGTGAAGTCGCTGAAGGACCTGCAGGTCCAGCGCTGATCCGAACCGCTCAGGCCAACCGCTAGCGGATGTTCGCCAGCGCCCGGTTCCAGTCGAAGTTCGCCGCGGGATCGTTCTTGCGGCCGCGCGGCACCGCGACGTCCTTGTGCCCGACGATGTTGCGGACGGGGATGTCGTAGCGCTGCTGCAGGTAGCCCACGAGCTTGTTCACCGCCGCGTACTGCGCCGCCGTGAAGGGCGTCTTGCCGCTGCCGTCGTTGACGATCTCGATGCCGAGCGACCGCGAGTTCACGTCGGTCGGCTTGCCGTGCAGCTGGCTGGTGCCCGCGTGCCAGGCGCGCTTGTCGTCACCCACCAGCTGGTAGATCGTCCCGTCCTTGTCGATCATGTAGTGCGCCGACACGCCGCTGCGCGAGTTGCGCATCCACGACAGGTCGCCGGCGCCGTTGTTCGACGCGGTGTGGTGCAGGACGACGGTGTCGATCTTCGTCCCGCCGCGCGAGTTGAAGTTCGGCGAGGGCGCGCTCTTCACCGGCGGCTTCACCGAGAAGTTCCCGCCCGTCGGCGGCGTGGGCGTGGTCGGCGTGGTCGGCGGCGTGGGCCCCGGCGCCTTGCCGGACAGCGCCTTCGTCAGCGCCGCCCGCGTCAGCGACATGTAGTTGCCCGTTCCCGGGACGCCGTGCGCCTTCTGGAAGCGGATGACCGCCTGCTGCGTCCGAGGCCCGAACACGCCCGGGCCGGTGTCCATCTCGCGCTGGCTCATGTACCCGAGCCGCACCAGCGCCGTCTGGAGCTGCCGCACGGCAGTGCCCTGGCTGCCCTTCTGGAGGTTCACCTGCGGGACGGGGAGCGAGGTCTTCGGCTGCGGCGCCGGCTTCGGCTTCGGCGCCGAGGCCCCGCCCACGCGGAGCTGCTGTCCGACACGGATGAGGTTGGGGTTCTTGATGCCGTTGGCCGAGGCCAGCGCATTCACGGTGGTGCCGTACCGAGCGGCGATGTGCGACAGCGTGTCCCCGGACCTGACAGTGTACGTGCTCAAGATGCCTCTCCCGTGCTTTGACCCGTGACCGGTTGTCGCAAAGGGGGGCGCCGCAGTTGCGTCTCCGATCGATTTCGGGCGGGAGTGTCCGAAAAGTGGACACTGCCGCCCGACGGACCGCACCGGCTACATCGGCGTCCGGGTGCCCTTGATCTGGGTGACGATCTCCGGGTGGAACGGGTCGCTGGTGGTGAACACGGCGTACACGCACACCGCCTGCTGGTTCGGCGGCGGCGAGGCCGGGTCCGGTCCGAAGACGATGCGGCCCAGCTCGCGGGTCCCCGCCGAGCCCCCCACGCCCACCGGCACCACGCGATCAGCGAGGTCCTTGTCGTTCGGGTCCTGTCCCGGCGCCCAGGCAAACAGCGAGCACCAGCTCGCCGGATCCGTCTCGAAGCCGGTGCAGGAGACGAAGGGCGAGCCGCCGTCGATCGGGCCGCACGAGCCGGCCGGCGTCGGGTTCACCAGCCACTTCAGCTCGACGTTGGTGACCGCCAGCTCCGCGATGCCCTGGTTGCCGACGCCCGCCACCGACACCTCCTGCGGCACGTTGGAGGTGGTGATGGCCACGTTCTGCGGGACGCCGAAGGGCAGCTTCGACTGCCCCTGCAGCGTGGCGATCAGAACATTCGGCTGCCGGTTGGGCTCCGGGACGCCGGGTTGCGCCGGCTGCCGCGTCCAGATGAGCTGCGCCTGGTCCGAGGCCTCGTCCACGCAGTGGGCGGTCGCGGTGTACACGCTCTCCACCGGCGCGGTCTCGCTCGTCGGCCCCAGCGTGGTGGTCGGCACCATCCACTGGATGGCGCTCGGCATCGGCGCGTTGGAGAACTGGAAGTCCGGCCGCGAGGGCACGCCGCCGTCGCACGCCTTGTCCACCGCGGCGCGGTACTGCATCGAGTAGCTCACCGGCGCGTTGCCCTCGTTCTTCACATAGACCTGACCCTTGAGCTGGTACGGCGAGCCCTTGCACGGGTCGAAGCCGGCATCCGGCGGCGAGACGACCGAATCGCAGATCGGCGGCAGCGCCACGTTGAGCGAGTTCCCCGTCCCCGCCTGCGCGTTGGGATCGGTGCAGGTCTCGAACCCCGTGCCCTCGAGCTGGAAACAGAGCCTCGGGACCGCGCGCACGCCGCGGCCGCTGAAGGGAATGACCAGCTCTCCGCCCTGCTCCTGCAGCAGCTCCATGCGGATGGCGCCGGGGACCGACTCGCTCATCGCGGTGGGCTCGAAGCGGACCGTGGCCTTCGCCTCGCCGCCGGCGGGGATGTCCTGGCGCAGCGGAGAGAGATCGCCGCTCACCGCGTCCGGCGTCTCGGCGGTGAACTCCGCCCCGATGACGGTCAGCGTGTTCGTGCCGCCGTTGCGCACGGTGACGGTGACGCTCTTGTTCTCGCCCACCCACACGTCGCCGAAGGCGATGGGGTTCGGCGTCGCGGTGGCCACCGCCTGTACGCCGGTGCCGGAGAGGTTGATGCGGACGACCGGGCGCTCCGGATCGTCGGACGTGATCCGCAGGGTTCCCGTCTCGCGCTTGTCCTTCGCGGTCGGGGTGAAGGTCAGCGTCAGCTCGAGCTCCTCGCCCACGCCCACCGACAGCGGGGCCTCCTCCACGACGCCGAAGACGCCGTTGGAGACGTCCAGCTCGCTGATGTTCAGCGAGTCGGCGCCGGCGTTGTAGATGACCAGCGTGTGCGTGTGCTCGATCGCGAGCTGCACGTGGCCGAAATCGACCGAGCTCTCGCGCTCCTCGATCGACGGGTTGCGCTGCTGGGTCTGCGTGTCACACCTGCAGGCGGAGGCCGCCAGCACCAGCGCGGCAAAGAGGGCACCGCGCGAGAGGATCGTGTTCATCGTTCTTTCCCTTGCCGCACCGGGCGGCGGGTACAGCTAGAGCAGCTCGGGCTTCGGGCTCCGGCCCATCAACTCCACGACCGCGGCCCGCGCGCTCTTTCCTTCATGGGTGATGCAGTACACCTGGTGGCAGATGGGCAGCTCGACGCCGATCTTCTTCTCCAGATCGAACGCGGCGCGGGCGGTCTTCACGCCCTCGGCCACCTGCTTCATGTCCTCGAGGATCTGCGTCAGCGTCCGGCCCCGCCCGAGTTCCAGCCCCACCCGCCGGTTCCGCGACAGCTCGCCGGTGCAGGTCAGCACGAGGTCTCCCATCCCCGACAGCCCGCTCAGCGTCAGCGGGTTCGCGCCCATCCTCACCGCCGCGCGCGTGATCTCCGCCAGCCCCCGCGTGATGATCGCCGCCCGCGCGTTGTGACCGAAGCCCAGCCCGTCGCTCATCCCCGCGGCAATGGCGATGACGTTCTTCAGCGCCCCACCCGCCTGCACGCCAATGACGTCGAGCGAGGTGTAGGCGCGAAAGCTCTCCGTCTGGAACGCGCGCTGGCACTTCGCCGCCACCTTGTCCCAGTGCGCGGCGATGGTGACCACCGTGGGCATCCGCTGGACCATCTCCTTCGCGAACGAGGGCCCGCTGAGCACCGCGAGGTACGGGTGGTACTCCTCGGGGAGCTCCGCGGCCATGACCTCGGTCATGGTCATCAGGGTCTCGGTCTCGATGCCCTTGGTCACGGTGACGATGGGCACGTGCCTCGGCAGGTGCGGCGCGGCCTTCGCCATCACCTCGCGCATCGCGTGAGACGGCGCCGCGGTCACCACCAGCTCCGTGCCGGCGAGCGCCTCTTCGAAGTCGGTGGAGGCCGACACGTTCGGCGGCAGCTTCAGCCCCGGCAGGTAGCGCGCGTTCTCGTGGGTCTGGTTGATCGCGGCGACCGTCTCCGCGTCCCGTCCCCAGAGCGAGACCCGTTCGCAGTTCTGCGCGAGCACGGAGGCGCAGGCGGTGCCGAACGACCCGGAGCCGATGACGGTGGCGCGCATCGGCGGGAGGATACGGAACCGCCGCCGCTGTTGAAACCCCTACGTTGTCACGCCGCCGGGAGCAGGCAGGCGCACCGCGTCAGAGCCCGGAGACGAGCCCCACCGACACGGTGGGCATGAACGCCGCGTCGATCTCCCGGCCGTGGATGTCGAACCCGGCCATGAAGAGGAACGAGGTCTTCGGGGTGAAGGGCAACTCCGCGCCCATGCGGAAGGGCACGTTGTGGCCCACCACCACAGAGGGCGGGACGCCGCCCAGTGGCCTCTCGCTGAAAGGCTCGGTGTCGAAGGCGACGTGCCAGCGGAGGTCGACGAAGAGCCGAGCGCTCTGCACCGTGTCCCCGCGCCAGGAGGCCACGAGGCCCGGCTCGAGGTTCCAGTTCCGGCGCCCGGTCAGCCACCTCGCGCCGCGCTCCTCGGTCTCCGGCCGCTGCACGAACCACGCGTGGCCGCCCTGCACCTGGAACGAGAGCCCGCGCTGCGCATCTCCGAGCAACCGCACCCGCGCGGTCGCCCGCAGGTCGTTCATCACGCCGTAGAAGCTGTCGAACCCGAGCCCCAGGTCCACGCCCTCCGCCACCCCGAACGCGCCGCGCACGCCCACGAGCGGAAAGCCGAGGTACACGCCCAGCGCGCCCTTCCCCGTCCCCAACGTCGGCGCGCCGAAGAGGCTCACCCGGTTGAAGTCCTCGGGCTTCGGCTGGCGGGGCCCGCGCCGCGCTTCCACCCGCGGAGAGGGACTGGGCGCCGGCAGCGGCTCGCGGGCAGCCGGCGGAGCGGACGGAGGCGGGGGCGGCGGCGAGGGCGGAGTGGGCGCGGAGGGACGTTCCTCGGCGGGAGGAGGCGTCCAGGGGATGAAGTCCTCCTCTTGAGCGGCGGCGGTCACCGGCAGCACCAGCGCGACCGCCATCCCCACCGCACGCACCCAACCGCTCAGGCCCATGGGCGGACCCTACAGAGTCTTGAGGTACTCGACGAGGTCGTCCACCTGCTGCGCCGAGAGGCCGGACGTCTTGCCGTGGAGGTCGCCGGGGTTGTTCACGATGCGCTCGCGGAGGGTCTTCGCGCTGCCGTCGTGGAGGTACGGCGCCGAGCGCGCGAGGCCGAGCAGCGACGGCGTGTTGAGGTCCTTCAGGCGCCCGAGCGTGGGGTGCACGTCGGCCTCGCGCAGGGTGCCCACGTCGTGGTTCTTGTTGTCGGTGCGCGCCTGACCCTGGTGGCAGTCGCTGCAGCCGGCCTGCTGGAAGACCTGCGCGCCGCGGACCTGCGCCTCGGAGGGCTGCGCGAGCGCGTGCGGGTTCTCCGGCGGCGCCGCCCAGTTCATGTAGGCCTCGAGCCTGGACAGCTCCGCCGCGCCGACGCCCTCGCCGCCCATGCGCAGCACCGCGGTGTGGTCCATGAAGTCCTTCATGGTCCCGAACTCGCCGGTCCAGTGGAACGGCGCGGTCTCGCCCATGCGGCGGCCGATCAGCGCGGGGGTCTGCCGGTTGCCGTCGGGGAAGCCCCAGACGTGACCGTCCTCGCGGCCGCCCTCGCTGTGGCAGGTGTTGCAGGAGACCGCGGTGGTGATGGGGTTGTTGATGCGGGTGTCGAGCGCGCTGAAGAACATCGCCCTTCCCTGCGCCACGTTGGGGTCGAGCACGTCCTCGGCCACGCGGATGGTCTCGCCGCGCACCACGTTCTTGTTCTGCGCCTGGAGCACCGTGATGCTGTGGTCGAACTGGTTGTAGACGTACGCCTTCACCCCATCCCGCCGGATGGCGATGCCGTTGGCGCCGCGGCCCACCGGAACGAGATCCCGGATCGTCGTCCCCGCGCTGGCGAAGAGGTCGTCACCGCCGCGGCGCCGCGTGGGCAGCACCGCCACGTTCTGCGACTCGCGGTTGAGCACGAACATCCACGTGCCCGTGGGATCGAGCACCGTCGCCACCGGGCCCTGCACCGGCTCCGTCCCGAACGAGCTGCCGTTGTTGCTGGAGGTCGTCGGCCCGACGAGCGTGGTGGGCGGGAACGACTTGTCCTGCGTGGCCGCGCTGCCGAAGCAGTCCGAGAGGTCGTCGGTCACCGGCGACGCATCGTCCGGGTCGTAGGTCACGATGCCCGCCGTCGCCACCGAGCCCGAGTTGCAGGGACCGCCGGACCCGTAATAGCCGCCGAAGCTGTTCGGCTGCGCGGTGATGGGGTCCTCGCGAGACCAGATGACGGTGGTGTAGGCCGCGTCCCCCTCCGGATGCGCGGTGACCGAGGCGGCCGCGCGCGGCTGGAACCGGGTGGTGATGCCGCCGCCCGCGCCCGCGCCCGCGGTGCCGTTGGCGCTCTCGTAGGTGAGGCCCTTCCGCTGCGCGCCGAGCTGCGAGTTGTCCCTCACCACCTCCGGCTTCGTCAGGTCCACCTTCACCACGTCGCCCTTCTTGTAGAGGGTGACCAGCGCGGTGCGCCCGCCGTCGAAGAGCGCGATGCCGCGCGGCTCCTCGCCGAGCGGGAGGTCCCACTTCGGCTGCAGGCTGGCGGTGTCCACCGCGGTGAGGGTTCCGTACTCGGAGGACTCGAGCGAAGTCCCGTTGACGACGTAGAGGGTCTTGCCGTCAGGCGAGAGCGCGAGCGCCACAGGCTCCACGCCCACCGGGATCCGGGCGGCCTCCTGCCAGTCGCCCTTTCGGATGACGCTGACGCTGCGACCGCCCCGGTTGGCGACGTAGAGCGTGTCGTCCGGGCCGACGGTGATGAACTCCGGCGCCGCGCCGACCTTCACCTCCGCGAGCTTCTTGTGGCTGTCCGCGTCCACCACCGCGACGAGCTCGTTGTCGGTGTCCACCGCGTAGATGAGGGAGTCGTCGCTGGAGAGCGCGATGGAGCCCTGCGAGGCCTGCCACGCCGCGGGTGACTTCTGTTCGCAGCCGGAGAGGGCGGCCGAGAACCCCAGTCCCATCGTCACGACTGCCAGCGTCCACCTGTTCATCACGTGCCTCCCCTTCCGCGGGAACCGCGACAGCGGTGCCCTGATCGCCCCGTCATGGCTCCTGACAAGTCCCCGTTTTCACTGCTCTCACGGGGTGCGACGCGCGACCGGCGCGCAGATTCTGCACGGTGCGTGCCCGGCAGGCCGGCTGCTGGGTGGGGCGGGTCAGGGAGAGAGCACGTACGTCAACCGGGTCGTCCCGCCGCCTCGTCCGACCTCCAGTTCGATCCGCGTCGCGTCACGAAGCTGTGGGTAGAGCTCCAGCACGCGCTCCGGCGAGTCGAGCGCCACCCCGTTCACCCGCCGCACCACGTCGCCCTGTCGCAGCCCGAGCCTCTCGGCCACCGAGCCCGCCGCGATGCGCGAGAATTTGAAGCCGACCGCCCGGCCCGCTTCAAACGCGGGCACGACCTGGACCTCGCGTATCAATCGAAGATCTTCGCGCTCCGATAGCCTCGAGAGCTCTTGCCGTGAAAGCTCGAACTCGCCGAGAGCGCGCTGGCGGATGGCGAGGTCCGCGCGCGGAGGATCTGTCCGTGCGACCGGCCGGGACGAACCCCGCGCCGGACGAGCGCCGAGTACGAGCTCCTCCACCACAGACTCCTCGCCGCGCTGGAAGAGCACCCGAGTCCGTTCAATGGCGACGACCTCCGCGCCGTCGATCCGATCTCCGAGCTTGATCGATCGCGCGCGCCCGTCGTCGAGCCCCTCTACCGCCGCCAGCGACAGCAGCGGATCGCGATCGCAGAGCGTGCCGCGCAGAACGAGCGGGAGTTCCGCCGGGATCACCTTCGTCAGCGGCGCGCGCGGCGGCTTCTGCTTCGGCTTCGTTTCAGGCTGCACGTGAGCGCGTTCCACCGGAGCGGGCGCCACCGGGTCTTCAAGGGCATCGACTGCCGACGCCGGCAGCCGCATCGCGAGCGCGACCACGCAGAGGGCGAGCAGCACACACGCCCCGAGCGGCAGGGCGATCCACGTCGTCACGGTCGGGTCCGAGCGCACGCGGGCGCATCGAGCAAACAGGGTGCCGCCTGCGCGCGCAGAGGAGCCGGAGCCCCGCAGCTGCGAGGCCGGTGCGACAGGATGTCAGGCCCTCTCGCGCACGCGTGACGCGGTGACCCTTCAGTTCGCGTTGAGCGAGCGCGCACCGCCGACGATGTAGCCCTCCCCATAGATCCGAGCCTCGGTGGCGCCGGTGAAGCGGCCGGTGCCGGAGACGGCCTCGCAGGACTGGCTGCCGGCACCAGCGGAAGCCGGTTGGAGCCCGACCTCGCTCCTCGGCTATACCGCCGTCGTTCTCTCCCCGTTTCCGGAGCACCTCCCTATGCGCCTGCGCGCGCTCGTCTTCCTCGCAGCCCTCGCGGTGTCCTCCGCGTGTTCGCCCTTCGTCGCGCCTGTGGTGGAGACCGATGCGGGAGTCCCACCGGTCACGGGTGGCGAAGACGCGGGCGAAGACCTCCTCGATGCGGGCGTGGTCGAGACAGACGCCGGCGATCCCCTGGCGGACGCGGGCCTGATCACCGACGCGGGCTCGCTCGACGACGCAGGTCACACGCCGACGGACGCGGGCACTCCCGAGCCGGTGGTGCGCTTCGTGGCGATCGGCGACACCGGGACGGGGGGCACCGGGCAGTACGCGGTGGCGAGCGCGATCTCGCAGAAGTGCGCGCAGAGCGGCTGCGACTTCGTGGTGATGCTCGGGGACAACATCTACGAGTCGGGCATCAGCAGCCCGGACGACGTGCAGATGCAGGACAAGTTCGAGCTGCCCTACGCGAGCGTGAACCTGCCCTTCTACGTGGTGCTGGGGAACCACGACTACGGCGGCGACGGCGCGGGCACCGACTTCGGCAAGGGCGCGCACCAGATCGCCTACACGCAGAAGAGCACCAAGTGGAAGCTGCCGGCGGCGTACTACCGCTTCGTGAAGGAGCACGTGGAGTTCTTCGCGCTCGACACGAACATGCAGATGTTCAACCTCGATGCGCAGCAGGAGCAGGACGTGGCGCAGTGGCTCGCGCAGTCCACCGCGACGTGGAAGATCCTTCTCGGGCACCACCCCTACCGCTCGAACGGGCCGCACGGGAACGCGGGCAAGTACGACGGCGTCGAGTTCGTCCCCATCGCCAACGGCGCGAGCGTGAAGTCCTTCGCGGACAAGATCTGGTGCGGCAAGGCGGACTTCTACTTCTCCGGCCACGACCACTCGCGGCAGTACCTCCAGAGCACCTGTCAGGGCACCGAGCTCATCGTCAGCGGCGCGGGCGCGAAGGTCACCACGCTCTCCGGCAGCAACCCCTACTGGTGGCAGGAGGCGACAATCGGCCTCGTGTGGGTGGAGATCCGCGGGCGCTCGATGACGATCGAGTTCGTCAACGACGCGGGCGTCACGCAGTACACGCGGACGGTGACGAAGTAGCCCACCCGTCTCGCACAGCCGCCAGCCGACCGAGCCCTCGCGCTTCACGCCGTGACGGGAGCCGCGCCGGGTCGTGCGCATCGTTGTGGAGATGATCCCGGACATCGTCCATTCCACGGTGGGCGAGCGCTTCCTTGCGCTGGGGATCGTGCTGCTCATCGCGCTGATCACCTTCTTTCTCGGGCGGACCCTCGCGAAGCGGCTGAAGGGCTCGACGCGGCTGGGGCTGCACGGGCTCGAGCGGCTCTCGGCGCCCATGGCGATGCTGGTGCTGGCGGTGAGCGCGATCTTCATCATGCGCCCGATCGCCGGGGACCCGGACGTGCTCACCTTCGCCGCGGAGGTCGTGGCGATCGTCGGCGGGTTCTGGCTCTTCTCTCGTTCGCTGGACGTGTTCTGGACGACCGGCGAGCACAGCGTGCGCTTGCGTCACAACGCGGTGGCGCGCGCGGCGCTGCTGTCGATGAGGAACCTCGGGAAGGTGATGGTCTGGGTCGGCGCGGCGATCACCGTGGCGGTGAAGTTCGGCGCGGCCGGACAGCTCTACCTGCTGCTCGGTGGTGTGGGCGCGGGTCTCGCCTTCGCGGCGCGCGATCCGCTGCGCAACGCGTTCGCGTTCGGGAACATGGTCGTCGATCCGCCCTTCCGGCTCGGAGACCGCGTGCGCCTGGAGGAGTTCCGAGGCGGCATCGCGGCGGAGGGCACGGTGCTCTCCATCACCCTCTCGCACGTGACGCTGGAGACGCGCGGGCACACGCGGGTGCACATCTCGAACGTGCGGGTGGGTGACCTCCGCGTGGAGAACCTCTCCGCCGCGGACCGTCGCCGGCTGGAGCTCGTGGTGCCGGTCCCGCGCGAACTCAAGACCGAGACGCTGCGCGAAGCGTGCGACCTCATCGAGGCCGACCTCCGCGCCCACCCCGACGTCTCCGACGCCCTCCCACCGCACGTGTGGATGGCCGGCTCGCCCGGAGGCCTGCAGCTCAAGGCGTCCCTCTGGCTGCGCAAGGCCACCAGCCGGAGGGAGGCGCAGCGCGACCTCATCCTCCTCATCCGCGACCGACTGGAGAGGCCGCTGCGGGAGAGGGAGGCGCGGAGGGTGACAGGGCGAGCGGTGGGCGACCCGGTGAGGGCTTAGATCGCAGTTGTCTGCGGCAGCGGGGCCTTAGATGGCGGTTGTTCGCGCTTAGATGACACTTGTTGTCCTTGACAATTCCTAGTTGCAGTTTGTTGCCACGCTCAAGAGGCCCGAGCAGACTCCTTTCCTCATGGGGTCGTCGTCCATCACCTTCACGAACGCGTCGACTGCCGGGACGTGGAGTCGTGAGGTGCGGGCGGGACGGGCCCGTCGGATTGCGCGGGGGCTCTACACCACCGACCTGGTGACGGACCCGGCGAAATTGGTGCGTGACCACTTCGTCCAAGTGACCGGCCACTTCTTCCCGGGCGCCCTCATCGCGGACCGTTCGGTCCCCTTGATGCGCCCGGATGAAGGCGGCTTCCTCTTCGTCATTCACCCGAGGACTCGGCCCCTGGAGCTACCCGGCCTCGTGATTGTCCCTCGCACAGGCCATGGCCCACTGGCCGACGACCTGCCATTCGCTCACGGCCTCTTCGTCTGTTCTCGACCGCGAGCGCTGGTCGAGAATCTTCGGCCCTCCCGTTCGGTCAAGGGACGGCCCCCGAGGACGCTGACCACCGAGGAACTGCATGAGTGGGTGATGCGGCTCCTTCGCGTCGAAGGGGTGGCGCGACTGAACGAGTTCAGGGACCGAGCGAAAGAGATCGCAGAGGCGCTCGGCCTTCAGGAGGAGTTCGCTCACCTTGACCAGATCATCGGCGCGGCCCAGGGGACGCGTGAGGTCGAAACGAGCCACGCAGGGCTTGCTGCGGCGCAGGTCGGACGCCCCTTCGATGAAACGCGCGAGGCGAAGTTCGACGCTCTAGCGCGACTGCTCCGCGAGCGTGCCCCTCTTCCGCGTCCGCTGCTGCCCGGTGACGTTGCGAGACGGCGGTTCCTTCCGTTCTTCGAAGCCTACTTCTCGAACTTCATCGAGGGCACCGAGTTCTCCCTGGACGAGGCACGCGACATCGTCTTCTCGGGTGCGATTCCCGCGGAGCGCCCCGAGGACGCGCACGACATCCTCGAGACCTGGCGCGTGGTGTCCGACGAGGCCGAGATGAGGCGCCGCCCTGCGAGCCTCGACGACCTGATCGATCTCCTGAAGAGCCGACACGCGCGCGTCATGGGGGCGCGACCGGAGAAGGGCCCGGGGCAACTCAAGACCCGTGCGAATCGAGCAGGCGGTACGGAGTTCGTAGCGCCGCATCTGGTCGTCGGAACGCTCGCGCGCGGGATGCAGCGGCTGGCGCAGCTCGACGATCCGTTTGCGCGTGCGGTGATGGTGATGTTCATTGTCTCCGAGGTTCACCCGTTCGCGGACGGAAACGGCCGCCTCGCGCGGATCATGATGAACGCAGAGCTGCAGAGCGCTGACGAGCATCGGATCATCATTCCGACCGTGTTCCGCGGCGAGTACCTCTCTGGCCTGCGCGCGCTGACACACAACGTCCGCGCGGAGGCGCTGGTTCGGGTGCTCGACTTCGCGCAGCGTTACACCGTCCAGCTCGACCTCTCCACCTACGAGGGCGCGCGACAACAGCTCGAAGCAACACACGCCTTCGTCGATCCAAACGAGGCGGTCGAACGCGGGTTGCGGCTCACCTTGCCATCCGCTCTCGAGTGGTGACCGGGACGCCGCTCTCGCAGCCGCCGTCCGAGTCCCTGCGGAGGCCGCGCATTCTGCCACCGCTCAGTACGGCGAGACGGCCGCGCTCATCAGTGGCGGAGTCCCACCCGTCTGCTCCAGCTCGAGCTCTCCCCACTTCTTCCTCCGCACGCGGGAGAGGACGGCGCCGACGGCGCGCTGGAGGGAGGATCGTTCGGCGGTCAGCTCGTTGGCGAGCAGCTGCGCCTCGAAGTTGAGCTTCGCGCGCATGAGGGCGAGCTCGTCCTCGGTGCGGCCGGAGATGTAGGTGACGGCGTTCCACCACACGCGCTCGCGGTAGTGCTTCAGCGCGTAGCGGCTCAGCAGATCGTCCAGCGGCCCCAGCTCGCCGTAGTCGCGCGAGAGGGCTTGCTGCAGCTGCGGGAGGCTCGCGGCGAAGACGTTGTTCATCTGGTCGTGGTCGAACTTCCTCCGCGGCAGCTCGGCGTGGTCCTTGTGGTCGCCGTGCTCCACGAGGTTCAGGTAGATGCCCCACGGCTGATCGAAGTTGAGGTGCGCGTTGAGCCCGAGCAGGAGGTCCTGCGCCACTGACAGATCCCTCTTCGCGGCGTGCGCGTGCGCGGCCTTCCAGGCGGGGATCTGCAGCTGGATCCGCCCGTCGAGCGACTCGAGGTAGAGCGACGCGAACTTGCCCGCCAGCTTCGACACCCACTGCGGATCGAAGAAGAACTTCCGCGGCCGGCCGTTGACCGCGGCGTGCAGGTTGACGGTGACGATGTAGTGCGCGCGCAGGAAGACCGCCCGGTGGTCGCCCTCGCGGTGGAAGTGGCCCAGCAGCGCGCCCAGGTCCCTCACCGCCTCGTCGATGTCCTGCGGGCGGCGGGCGGCGAGCTCCTCGAAGGTGGCGGTCGGCATGCGGGCGTCCTAGCCCAAGGGGTACGAGGGCGGTAGCGCACAGGGCCCGTTTGGGGCAGACACGGGGCCGATGCGCCACCTCATCCCCTCCCGCCAGAGCCGTCCGGACAAGGACCCCATCTTCGCCCTCAACGCCGAGGCCACGCGCCGCAAGGCCGCCGGCGAGAAGGTGGTGAACGCCACCATCGGCGCGCTGATGAACGACGATGGAGGCCTGTCGATCCTCCGCACGGTGACGCAGACGTTCGCCGAGGTCCCGCCCGCGGAGTGGGCCGCCTACGCGCCGATCAGCGGGGACCCGCGCTTCCTCGACGCGGTGATCGCCGACACCTTCGCCGGACATCCGAAGCTCCGCGAGTGCGCGACTGCGGTGGCCACGCCGGGCGGCACGGGCGCGTTGCGGCACGCGTTCATGAGCTACGTGGAGCCCGGACAGAAGATCCTCACCCCGAGCTTCTACTGGGGCCCGTACCACACGCTCTGCGACGAGAACGAGCGCGGGCTGGGAACCTTCCGCATGTTCACGCCGGAGGGCGCGCTCGACGTGGAGGCGCTTCGCACCGGCGTGGAGGCGCAGCTGGCGGTGCAGGGCCGGGTGCTGCTCGTGCTCAACGATCCCTGCAACAACCCCACCGGCTACTCGATGACGCGCGACGAGTGGCGCGCGGTGACGGCGACGCTGCTTTCGGCCGCGGAGAGCGGGCGCGGGCCGGTGACGCTGCTGGTGGACATGGCCTACTGGCTCTACGCCGCGGCGGGCGATCACCGCGCGTTCCTCTCGGAGCTGGAGCCGCTGCTCGGACGGGTCGGCCTGCTCTTCGCCTGGAGCGCGTCGAAGTCGTACACGCACTACGGCCTTCGCGTGGGCGCGCTCATCGCCTGCGAGCCCGACGCGGCCGAGCGCAACGCGATCGCGGCGGCGCTCTCCTACGCGTGCCGCGGCACCTGGTCGAACTGCAACCGCGGCGGCATGTACGCGGTGATGAAGCTGCTGACCGACAGTTCGCTTCGAAGCGCGTGTGACGCGGAGCGGGCGGCGCTGAAGGGCCTGCTCGCGCAGCGGGTGGAGGCGTTCAACCGCGAGGCCCTTCCGAAGGGCCTGCGCTATCCGCGCTACGAGGGCGGCTTCTTCGTCACCGTCTTCAACGAGGACGCAGACCGCAAGGCGGCGCAGATGCGCGAGCGGGGCGTGTTCGTGGTGCCGCAGAAGGGCGCGCTCCGGGTGGCCCTCTGCAGCGTCCCCGAGCGCGACGTGCCGGCGCTGGTCGCGGCGCTGGCGGAGTGAGACGCTGAGCGGGCGATGGCGCGGCGAAGCTCCCACGACACGGTCTCCTTCCGCCGCGCGTTCTCGCTGCTGATCATCCTCGTGGTGTTGCCCTCCGCCGGCCTCTCCGGCTTCGGCGTGGTGGCGATCATCAACGAGCGCGCGGCGGTGGAGAAGCGGCTCGAGGTCGCCTGGACCGGGCGCATGAACCTGCTGACCCAGCGGCTCGCGCAGGCGCTGGAGAACCCCACGCTCTCGGATGGGAACGTGGGCCTGCTCGTCTTCGGCCCTCGCGGCCTGCTGCTCTCCGACGCCGGCTTCGAGGTCCGCGCTGCTGAAGCGGGGCTGGTCTCGCGCGCCGAGGATCCGAAGCTGCAGGCCGGGCTGCCGCTGCTGCGCGCGGAGCTCGCCGAGGTGGGGCGCGACCCGGCGGTCTTCTCCGCCAGCACGCCGCAGGGAACGTGGCTGCTGCTCGCGCGACGCGAGGCGGACGGGACGACCGTGCGCGGCGCGAGGCTCTCGGAGGGAGGACTGGCCCGGCTCGTCGAGAGGCTGTCGGAGGATCTCGTCCCCGCCAGCGAGCCGGTCCGCTTCGAGCTGCGGCCGATGAAGCGCGAGGGCCCCGAGGGCATCGTCGGCAAGCTGCTGACCGAGGTCGTGCAGCCGAGGCCCGCGGGCCTGAACCCCGGCGACCTCGCGGACCGCGTGCTCCCCGCGCCGCTGCAGGACTTCCGGCTGGTGGCGGTGCCGCTGGGCGAGGACCCGGTGGCGCGCGCCTCGACGCGGAACCGGGTGCTCTACATCGTGCTGCTGGTGATGTTCTACGCCACGCTCGCGGTGGGCGTCGTCTTCACCGCGCGGGCCCTCTACAAGGAGGCGAAGCTCTCGCGGCTGAAGACGGACTTCGTCTCGCTGGTGAGCCACGAGCTGCGCACGCCGCTGACGTCGATCCGCATGTTCATCGAGATGCTCTCGCTCGGGCGGGTGAAGGATCCGGCGCAGACGCAGGAGGTGCTCGAGCTGCTCGCGCGGGAGACCGAGCGCCTCTCGTCGATGATCGAGCGGGTGCTCGACTGGGCGCGGATCGAGAGCGGCCGCAAGCACTACGTGCGCGACGCGGCGAAGGTGGAGGAGATCGTGGAGGCCGCGGTGGCCGCCTTCCGCGCGCAAAGGCTCGATGCGCCGGTGGAACTGGTGAAGGACGTGCCGGAGTCGTTGCCGAAGGTGCTCGTGGATCGCGAGGCGATCGCCGGCGCGGTGCTGAACCTGCTGCAGAACGCGTTCAAGTACACCGGTCCGGAGAAGCGGATCACCGTGCGCGCGCGGCCGGAGAAGAAGGGCGTGGTGATCGAGGTGGAGGACAACGGCATGGGCATCAGCCCGCGCGACCGGAAGCGGATCTTCGACCGCTTCTACCGGGTGGACAACCTCCTCACGCGGCGCACCGAGGGCAGCGGGCTGGGGCTGGCGATCGCCAAGCGGATCGTGGATGCACACGGCGGGCGGATCACCGTGAACAGCGAGGTGGGCCGCGGCAGCCAGTTCCGCATCCACCTGCCGAAGGCGAAGGGAGAGTGACGAAGTGAGCGCGCAGGACGGCAGCGGCCCGACGAAGATCCTCGTGGTGGAGGACGACCTCGCCATCCTCACCGGGCTCTCGATGAGCCTGCGATACGAGGGCTTCGAGGTGCTCCAGGCGCAGGACGGCAGGACCGGACTGCAGAAGGCGGTGGACGAGCGGCCCGACCTCGTGGTGCTCGACGTGATGCTGCCCGAGCTCAACGGGTACGACGTGGTGCGCGAGCTGCGCCGCCGCGGGAGCGACGTGCCGGTGGTCATCGTCAGCGCGAAGGGCGGGGAGCGGGACAAGATCACCGGGCTCGATCTCGGCGCGGACGACTACGTGGTGAAGCCGTTCGGGCTGCAGGAGCTCCTCTCGCGGATCAAGGCGGTGCTGCGCCGGCGCTACCGCGGCAGCGAGATCGTCTCCTTTGGCGGCGTGATGGTGGACCTCACCGCGCGCTCGGTCACGCGCGAGGGCAAGCCGGTGGACCTCACCGCTCAGGAGTTCAAGCTCCTCCTCCACTTCGTCACCTGGCCCGGCCGCACCTTCAGCCGCGACGAGCTGCTGCAGGGCGCGTGGGGCTTCGACTACGAGGGCACCGCCCGCACGGTGGACAACTTCGTGCGCCAGCTGCGCCTCAAGCTGGAGATCGATCCCGACGCGCCCCGGCACTTCGTCACCGCGCGCGGCCTGGGATACCGTTTCGAGAGATGACGTCCCGCTTCGTCGCCTTCACCGACGGCTCCTCGATCAAGAACCCGGGCGGTCCGGGTGGGGCCGGCTTCATCGTCTTCGACCGCGCCCACTCCGCGCTCCGCTTCGGCGGGCAGCGCTACACCGAGGACGGCGCCTGGGCGGTGACGAACAACCGCATGGAGCTGCGCGCGGTGCTGCACGCGCTGGAGGGACTCCCCGACGGCAGCACCGTCGAGGTGGTGAGCGACTCGCGCTACGTCATCGACGCGCTGACGAAGTGGATCCACGGCTGGCGCCGCAAGGGCTGGAAGACCGCCCAGGGAAACCCGGTGCTCAACCGCGATCTCATCGAGGCGCTCGACGCGCGGATGCGGACGCTGAAGGTGGACTACCGCTGGGTGCGAGGCCACAACGGCAACCCGCTCAACGAGCTGGTGGACGGGCTCGCGCAGGGCGCCGCGCGGGGGAAGCCGGGGCCGACGAAGGAGGAGATCGTCGCGCAGCTGCACACCGTCGTCGCGCCGAGGGCGATGGCCGCCGGGGAGTAGGTTGGAGACCTAGCGGATCTGCGCCAGCCGCCGCACGAGCGCCTGCAGCTCCGCGGCGAAGAAGGGCTTTTCGATCACCCGGTCCGCCATCCGGGTGGCGAAGTCGCGCGCGGTGACGGTGAAGGTGCCGCCGGTGATGAAGCCGGTGCGAGCCGCCAGCGCCGGGTCGAGCATGCAGAGCGCGTCGTAGAACTCCATCCCGCTCATCGCCGGCATCATCAGGTCGCAGACCACCGCGTCGTACCGTTCGCCGAGCGAGATCCGCTCGAGGGCTTCGCGCGCATCGGTGACGAATTGCAGCTGGAAGCCCGGATCCAGCGCCCGCTCCAGCGCCCGGCCGAGGTTGCGCTCGTCGTCCACCAGCAGCAGGCGGAGCTGCGTCGCCCTCTCTTCCGGCTTCCGCGCTTCGACGACAGGGCTCACGGTGGGCGGCCCCGCTTCGGCGGCGAGGGTGGGGAGGATGACGCGGAAGGTGCTGCCTTCGCCGGGCCTGCTCTCCAGCTCGATCCGGCCGCCCAGCGCGGTGACGATCCCGTGGCAGATGGAGAGCCCCAGGCCGGTGCCGCCCTCCGCGGACCGCGTGGTGAAGAAGGGCTGGAACACGTGTGGCTGCAGCGTGGGCGCGATGCCCAGTCCGTTGTCGGTGACCTCGGCCACGCACTCGCCCGGGGCGCCGGCGCGGACGACCAGCGAGATCCGGTTCTCCTCGCGCGGGCGATCCGGCAGCGCGTCCACCGCGTTGGAGATGAGGTTGAGGAACACCTGCCCGAGCCGCGCCTCGTTCGCCTCGACCTTGAAGCCGGGCCGCAGGTCCATGAACAGCACCGCCTGGTGCCGCGCACGGTTCGCCGCCATCCGCAGCGCCGCGCCCATCGCCTCGGCCACGTCCACCGGCCCGATGACGTCCGCCTCGGGACGCGAGAAGGACTTGAGGTCGCCGACGATCTGCCGCACCCGGCGCACGCCGTCCCGCGCGTCGTCCACCACTTCCGAAAGCGCGCGCAGATCGCAGGTGACGCCGGCGCGGAGGCTCTGTGCGAGGTGCTCGAGGTTCGCGGACACCCAGGAGAGCGGGTTGTTGATCTCGTGGGCCACGCCCATCGCCAGCGCGCCGACCGAGGCCATGCGGTCCGCCTGCCGGAGCTGGCTCTCGAGCCGCACGCGCTCGCTCACGTCGCGGATGAGCGCGACCATCACGCGCTTGCCGTCGAGCTCGTAGGAGCCTGCGTGGATCTCCACCGGGAACACCGCGCCCGAGCGCGAGCGGTGAAGGCGCAGGTGACGGCAGACGGGTTCGCCGGTGCGCACGCGGGAGACCGCGGCGTCGGTCAGTGCCGCCTCGGCCGAGACGTCTCGCGGTCCCATCCGGCCCACCGCCTCCTCGCGCGTGTAACCGTAGAGGCGCTGCCAGGCGCCGTTCACGTCGAGGAACCGGCCCGTCTCCACGTCGATGATGGAGATGGGATCCAGTCCCAGCTGAAAGATGAGCTCCCCGTACTTCAAAACGGGCGGAGCTTACCCTTCATCGCGGTCGTGTGCGCGTTGCTCGCCCATGGGCTCACCACCGCGGCTCGAGCATCTGACCGCGATACCAGGCGGACGCGCCGATGAGCTTCAGCTCCACGCGCGAGCCGCGGACGGCGACGCCCACCTCCTGACCGCGCGACTGCACGAGCATGTCCCCCCACTGGCTCTGACCCTTTTTGCGCACGCGCCCGCGGATCTCGAGCGACTGCCCGCGCGCCTGCAGCCGGTCGAGCTCCACCATGTCCTGCCCCACCCGGAAAGAGGACGTCGCGCGCAGCGCCTGCAGCGTGAGGAGCGAGCGCATCCACGGCGGCATCAGATCGCTCTCCGCGGCGAAGAAGGCCACCAGCGGTCGGCCGTCGCGCATCGTCGTCTCGAGGTCTCCCTCCACCACCACCGCGTTGCCGGGCCGCAGCGTGCCGCGGGTGACGTCGAAGCGGCCGAACCAGTTCGCGTTCGCGGAGGAGCCCTCGCGCATCGCCATGTTGTCGAGCACCACCGAGGCGCTCTGGATGTCCGCGGCGCCGGTGAGCATGCTCACGTTCGTCAGCTTCGCCTCGCAGCTCCAGTCGCCCTGCACCTGAACCTTGTCGTACGTCAGCGCCGCCCCCTGGCCGCTGATCTTCAGCTCCGCCGAGGCCTGGCCCCGATGCGGGACCGCCACGCGTCCGGTGAAGGTTCCCGCGCCCTGCTCCATCCGCAGCGGGAGATCGTCGGGGAGGTACGCGTTCACCGCGCGCAGGTCGGGCACCCGTCCATCGACGACCTGCACCTGCGTCAGCGGCTCGAACGAGGGCTTCGCGAGGTCGAACTTCGGCGCGTCGATCCGCAGCGTGGCCAGCCGGCCGGAGACGAGCCCCACCTCCGAGTCGAGCCGCGTGACCTTGTAGGGCGAGACCCGGCCCTCGAGGCGCAGCTTCTGCTCGCCGCCGCTCTCCACCCACCGCGCCTCGAGCTGGAACGGACCGATGAAGCGGTGGCCCATCGTGGAGGCCTGCACCGCCTTCGTCTCCCACCTCACCTCGCTGCCGGTCTGCACCACGCCGTCGCGCACCTGCAGCTTCGCCTGCAGCGGGCCCTGGCCTCCGCCGAGCTGCGCGGGCATGGGCACCGAGGGGAAGTGGCGGATGAAGTCCACCTCGTCGAACTGCGCGGAGAGTTCGGCCCGCGCGCTGAGGTAGCGGAAGAAGCCGTAGCCTTCCGTCTCCTGGAGATCGAACGGACGCACCGTCGCCTCGAGCCTGCCGCTCACCGCCTTCGCCGCGCGCCACTTCGCGACGTGCAGCGAGCCGTCGGAGAGGTCCAGCTCCAGCGGGCCCGCCGAGAGCCTGCCGCCGGCGTCGTAGAGGAACCCGCCCTTCACGTTCGCGCGGCCGTCGAAGCGGTAGGACTCGAGCCAGACCTCACGCAGGTCTTCGATCCGCGCGTCCTCCACCCGGATGGACCAGGGGTTCTGCGCGGCGCGCACGAGCAGCGGCGGCGTGGGGCCTGTCGCCTTGAGCGGCGGGAACGCGAGCCCTTCGATCGGCGGGAGGTGCTTCAGCGCTCCCGCGGTGGCCTCTGCCTTCTCGTAGCGGGGACGGAGCCGGACGCGGGCACCCTTCCCGCTCGCACGGGGGATGAGCAGCTCGCGGCGTTCGGCGCCGGAGAGATCGACCACCGTGGTCAGCGCGTCGAACGTCGCCTCCCACTGCAGCGTGCGCTCCTCGCCGAGCAGGCGCACCCGCTCCAGCTCCAGCGTGGCGGGGAACCTGCGCAGCGCGCCGGAGAGCTCGTCGGCGAAGCGGTCCGCGCGCGAGAGATCGACGTTCGGCGCGTCCATGCGCAGCGCCATCCGCTCTCCGGCGACGAGCGGCACCCGATCCTCGCGGCCCATGCGGAACTCGCCGAAGGAGAGGGCACACCGGGTACGCGTCTCGCCCGACTCCTCCACCACCTCGGCGCGCAGCGAGAAGCCGCCGGTGAAGGCGAAGCCACCCGTCTCCAGCACCGCCTCCTCCACGTCCCACGACAGCGTCGCGCCCGGCTGCACCGCGCCCGCCTTCATCGCCACCTTCGTGCGGATGGGTCCCTCGCCGCGCTGGAGCGTCACCGGCACCGGCAGCCCCGGAAGCTCGGGGAGGAAGGGCAGGCCCACCACGTGTGCGCGCAGCTCGGTCTCGCCGCGAAGGCCGGAGAGCAGAGCCGCGCCCCGTTGACTGCCGATCGCCGTCGCCTCCAGCGCCGATTGCCCGCGGCCCTCCAGCGCTCTGAGCACCGGCTCGCCGTTGATGCTCACCGTGCCGCCGCGGACGCGGATGTCGGTGTCGCCCACGGTGAGCACGCGGTCGGCGGTGAGCGACAGGCTTCCGCTGGCCTCGACCTCGCCCTCGAACGCGTAGCGCTCCACGTGCAGCGCTCGCAGCCCTTCGACCTCCACGCGCGGAATGGTGATCGCCCAGGTGCCCTTCGGCTGCAGCTCGGGCGGGAGGTCCGGCCCTTCGCGCAGCAGCTCGAGCTCCGCGCCTTCGAAGTGCGGCAGCACCGCGAGATAGGCGGGATCGGCGTCGAGGTAGTGGAGCCTCGGGCGCAGGCGTGCGGTCGCATCCGAGAGCACGAGCCGCTCCAGCTCGATGCGCTTGTCGAGCAGCGCGCCCACGTCCGCCCTCAGGCTCGCGCGTCCGGCGGTGAGCTCCCACGCGAAGCCGTGCTCCTCGCCGCGAACGCGCAGGTCCTCGAAGTGAAGGCGGCCGGGCCAGACGGTCCACGCGAACGAATAGCGGACGGAGAGGCCCGCGAGCTCCCTCTGCACCAGTCGCGGGACGTACTCGCCGTTGAGGTAGAGGTTCACGCCCACCACGCTCACGGCCGCGAGCAACACGGTGACGACCACGCCGATGACGCTGCGGCGGAGGAGACGTGACGGCTTCAAGGGACCAACGAAAGCAGATGGTGCGCGGAAGGGGGAAGCCCTGATGGTGCGTCACCTGCGCTCGTCAGGAGGGCAGGCGCGCACGCACCGGTCTATGTTGCCCACATGCTGCGCGCACTCGCCCTGTCCCTTCTGCTGGTCGCCCTCACCTCCTGTTGCCGCCGCGGAGAGCCGCCGCCGCAGACCGCCGCCGACGAGAAGCCCGCCGAGGCGCCGCTGCAGGGCACGCCGCAGAAGCAGGAGCGCTCGCGGCCTTCGGAGTCGTTGATCACGCTCGATGGTGCGGAGACGCGGGTGACGTGGAGTGACGGCGACACCTTCCGGATCCGCTCCGGCCCGAACGCGGGAACGCAGGCGCGCCTGCACGGCTTCAACACGCTCGAGGACTACGGCCCGGTGCACCGCTGGGGAGACTGGACCGCGAAGGAGCTCTACGAGATCGCCGGACAGAGCGGTGAGCGGGCGCGCGCAGGCACGTGGACCTGTCAGTCCGCGGGCGAGAAGGACCGCTACGACCGGCTGCTGGTGCGCTGTGACGACGCAGGGCTGACGCTGGTGCGCGAGGGGCTCGCCTTCGCCTTCTCCGTCGATGGCCCCGCGCCGGAGGAGTGGCAGGCGGCGCAGCGCGAGGCGCGTGAGCAGAAGCGCGGCATGTGGCGGAAGGGCACGCCTTCGCACATCGTCTCCAGCGTGCACTCGGCGAGCGAGGGCCGCGAAGGTCGCGAGGCCCGCGGGTACAACCGCGTGGTCGATGCGCGGACGGGCTACGCGCAGGTGCACAACCACACGCAGACGTATGAGGTGTGCGAGGAGGTGTGCGTCAACGAGGGCGCCGACCGCTCCTGCATGACCTACGTGCCGTTCGAGCGCCGCTACAAGGACAAGGCGGAGTGCCTTCGCTGAAGAGGGCCGCGGCTACTGCAGCCACAGCTTGAGCGCGCCGCCCTCCGCGTAGATCACGCCCGAGCGGTTGCCCACGCGCACCGGCCGCCACCGCGTGGCGTTCGCGCTGTTCGGCACGAAGCCGACCGACTGCCAGGGCGGGAAACATCCCGAGGAGACGTCCTTCTCCAGCAGCTCGATGTCCGCGCTGCTGCTCTGCTTGCGCACGGCGATGACGCCGTTCCCCACGTTCTTCGGCGCGATGAAGAAGTTGCCGAACGGGGCGGTCTGCTTGCTCACCGAACCGACCGCGCAGAAGCCCTGGCAGGGCGTCGTGTTCAGCTGGCCGTAGCAGGTCTCCACCCGGGCGCCGTTCTCGTTGAACACCGCGAGCACACGCGTGGGCAGGACCGCGGCGGAGAGGTCCGGGGTCGCGTGCAGGTTGTTCGTCAGCTCGGTGGCGCCGTGGAACTCGCACACCGCCGGCTGACTTCCCGACGCCGGCAGGCAGTAGCGCTCGTTCATCAGGAGGCTCTGGCCGCTGATGCCGAACACCACCCACTGGTTCTCGTTCAGCGCGCGCATGAAGCGTGGCTGCAGGCCCACCGACACTGGCTGGATGCCGGCGCGGAAGTAGTTCCCGTTGGCGCTGTGGTCGAGCCAGCCCACCCGTGCAGCCGACGCCGGCTCGCCGAGGCCAGGAGCGATGGGGACGAGGAACTGCTGCGGCCAGGTCGCCGAGCTGCCCGGCGGCGGCACCACCTTCGTCACCTGCCCCGACGGATCGCGCCAGGCGGTGATGGCATAGGGCTGGGTCCCCGATGAGTCGCTGCGCAGCACGCTCGCGCCGAACACCCGCTCCGAGGCGAGCCCGACGATGCGGCGCGACGCGGCGAGGTGCACGCTGTTGATGATCTGCGAGCCCCGGTCCTCGAGGTGGCCCACGTGCTCGAACGCGCCGGTGCGCGGGTTCACCCAGTAGAAGCGATAGGCGGCCGGGTTCCCGTTCCACTCGCCGTCGGCGAAGACGCCGAGCACGCCCTCTTCGTCGCTCCATGCGTCGATGCGGGTCACCGCGGTCTGCAGCAGCGTGCCGGGCTGCGGGATGCGCGGCGCGGTGTGGAACATCACGCTCGTCGTCTGCGCGTTCGCGTTGCCCGCGGCGTCGGTCACCGCGCCCGCCGCGATGGTGGCGGTGAAGACCGTGTCCCCCGGCAGCCCCGAGAGCCCGAGCACGTTGCCGCTCCACGCCGCGTTGTGCGGTCCGGGCAAGGGAGGATTGGCCGAGAGCTGAAGCACCGAAGTCGGCGGGCCCTGGGGGGTCACCGGCTCGCTGAAGGTCGCGGTCAGCTCGTGCGGGACGAGCCGCGCGTTGGAGAGGTGGTTGAACTGCACCGTCGGCGGCACCACGTCCACGGTGAACTGCGTCTGCGCGGTGCCCACGTTGCCCAGCGAGTCGCGCGCCTCGAGGAACAGCGCGTAGCTCGTGCCGTTGTCCTGCGGCGCGGTCTGGATGGAGAGCGCGTCCGCGGCGAGCGGGGTCCACGCGGAGGAGGCTTGAGGCCGGTAGCGACGGCTCACGGTCATGTCGCCGTCGGTGACGGTCCAGGTCGCGGTGACCGCGGTCATTCCCGAGAGCGCGGCGGCATTGAAGATCGCGCCGGGCTGAGGCTGCAGCTGCTCGATGCGGGGAGGCACCCGATCCACCACCACGTCGAACGGCGCGGTGGTCACGTTCCCCGCCGCATCCGTCGCCCGCAGCACGCCGCGGTGAAGGACATGGTCGCTCATCGGCAGCGGCAGGGAGAGCACCCGCTGCGCGCCGTCGCCGGAGAACGCCCGCGGTCCTGCGCCATCGTCGAAGTCGAGCGTCGCGCTCTCGATGCCGGAGGCGTCCGTGACCTCGAGCGCCACATTCAGCGACGACTGCTGGGGACCTCCCGCGAGCAGCGGCTGCGGCGCGGAGGGGCTGCGCAGCACGAGCACCGGAGGCCGCGTGTCCACCGTCACCTCCCTGCGCTCGGCGCAGACGTGGCCGTTCGAGTCGGTGACCTCCACGCGCAGCGCGGTCTCGTCGTGCCGGTCCGCGGCCGGGCGCCAGCTGAACGCGGCTTCACCGGCCTCGGCATCGATCAGAGCGTCGTGCCAGGTTGCGCCGTCGTCGGTGCTCACGCGCGCGCTGACCGGGCCCGCGCCGTCGGAGGCTTCGAAGCGGATGGGCACCACGCCTGCCGCACCACCCACCAGCGCGCCCGAGGGCTCGCGGATCGCACAGCGCGGCGGCACGTTGTCCACGGTGAGGCCGAGCGTCGTCACGGTCACCTGCCTCAACGCATCCGTGGCGCGGATGAGGATCGACAGCGCGCGTCCGTCGCCCTCGCCCGCCGGCAGGGTCACGCTGAAACGCCCGCGCTCACCGAGCGTCAGCGCCAGCCACGTCTGGCCTTCGTCGGTGGAGAGCTCCGCGATCGGGAGCTGCGGCTCGTCGTCGTTGATCACCCCGCTCAGCTCGAAGAGCTCGCCGGTGATCACCGCGCCCTCCTCCGGCGTGGCCAGCGCGATCTTCGGAGGACCGTTCTTCACGCACAGCCGCGTCGTCGCGTCGCAGACCTCGCGTTCGTTGCAGAGGTCCGTGCCGGTGCTGCAGTCGCGCTTGCCGGACGAGCAGGCAGAGAGAAGCGCGAGGCCGAGGGTGCACAGGAACAGCGCGCGCGTCATGAACCGAAGCGATAGCACGTGCGCGAGAGCGCTCGAAAGCCGGGGGCCGCGCGGACGCCTGATGTAGGATGCGCACACATGCATCGGCGCTACACGATCCACCGCGATGGCGACCTTCTGGTCGAGGACCTCGACGACCAGGGCAAGGCCATCGATCCCGAGCCCGTCGGACCCGAAGACCGCCTCCCCATCGAGGTCGTCATCCGCAGCGGTGACGACTCCGCGGACACGAAGACCCTGCTGCTCGAGCTGATGGAGCTCGCCTACGGCATGGAGTCCGACGGCCCGCCCGAGCCGCCGGATCCGACGAAGTTCAAGTCGAACCGGCCGTAGAGACTGCGCGGTCCTTTCAGACGTCCGCTGAACGCACCGCGACGACCACCTGCACCGCGTCCTGCTGCTCGAAGGGACGCCGGTCGAAGGAGCCGTAGCGCTCGGTGGCCTCGAAGCCTGCCTCGCGCAGCGCGGTGTCGATCTCCGCCACGCTGAAGTGGCGAAGCCGCAGCCGCCGGATGCCCTCCGAGAACCCCTCACCGCTCCGCGTGCGCTCGCGAAGGTGCGGCGCGAAGACCGGCCTCGGAGGCTCCACGCCCTCCAGCGGACGCCAGGCCTCTTCCGGCTCGTGCGCGGGCTGGAACGGGCCCGGGTTCGGGTTCAGCACGTCGAACACCAGCACGCCGTCCGGCGCGAGGTGGTGCCGCACCGTCGAGAGCAGCGCGTCCAGATCGTCGAGGGTCGCCATCAGCGCGAGCGCGTTCTGCGGCGCGAGCACCACCGGAAACCGCTCGTCGAGCCGCACCGCGCGCACGTCCGAGCAGAGGATCTCCAGCCGGTCCGAGGCCTCTGCGCGTTCACGCGAGCGGCGCTCGTTCGCGGTGGCGGCCATCACCTCCGAAGGCTCCACCGCGGTGACCTTCAGCCCACGCAGCGCGAGCTCCCACGCCAGCTTGCCCGTCCCGGCACCGAGCACCAGCACCGGTCCGCCGCGGGCCTCCACCTCTCGCGAATAGAAGAGGAGGTCCTTCTCCTGGCCCACCAGCGACAACACCGCACCGCGTCGCACGTCGTTCGAACCCACGGGTCCGAAGTAGCACGCGGTGGCCCCTGCCGATACCGCTCGCTCGCGGTGCCTTCGCGCCGTGGGAACGGGCGACGTCAGAGTGGGTAACGCGCTTCCCACCGGCTGTCGGCTTCCACACGCGCGCGGGCTCACTTCACGGGGCACGGAGAACGTTCGCACTGGCATCCGGCTTGCGAGCCTCGGCGCGACGCAGTCCGTGATTTCCGTGGACGAAGGGGGCTTCATGCGGTGGACGGGATGGTGGTGGGTGCCTCTCGCGGTGGCGGTGCTGTCGGTCGCCGCCTGCTCGAGCGGCGGAAGCAATCCGGACGATCTCATTCCGGTGCACACGCCACCGACGATCGACAACCTGCCGGACGGCGGCACCAACGTCATCGAGCGCGATGGCGGCACCGGCGGTGGTGACGATGGAGGCACGACCGGCGGTGAGGACGGCGGCACCGGTGGCGACGGCGGGACGGACGGCGGCGGCGGCACTGTCGGGCCCATCTCCTTCCCCACGCTCTCGGGCTGGCAGTTCTTCGGGCCGCAGCACGGCGGTCCTCGCGAGGTGCACGGCGTCACCGCGGACGGCGCGGGCAACATCTGGGTCGCGGGCGGGCTCGACGGCCTCTACCTGCTCACGCCGGGCGCGGACGAGTACAAGCGCTTCACGCACGCGGACGGCCTCTCCGGTCACAACGGCGTGGGCTTCGCGGTCATCTCGGTGAGCGGCGGTCCGGGCGGCACCGTGTACGTCGGCTACAAGGGCCTCGAGAGCGGCGGCTTCGACGAGGCCGACCCGATGTGGATGCAGAAGACCGGCGACGCGGACAAGGTCGTCTGGAACGGCGCCACGCTGAGCGTCACGCACTACGACATCTCCTCTCCGCCGGGCATGTACGCGCAGTACCCGCAGGGCCGCGAGAAGGTCCGCCACGTGTTCCGGCTCGAGTACGACCCGAAGACGCAGAACGTCTGGTTCGGCGGCAACCACGGCGTGGGCCTCTACGAGCACAAGTCGAAGACGGTGTGGGAGCACCAGCACGCGCACATCAACGGCTACAAGGAGAGCGCGGCGAAGGATCCTTCGGGCGCTTCGTACACGATGCTCTCCGGCGACTGGTGGGGCATCGGCGTCGATCCCGACGGCAACTTCTGGATGGGCGGCGGTCACCGCGTGGCCCGCATCCGCTACGCGAGCGAGGGCGGCCAGTTCTGGGCCTCGGTCGATCCGGTGATCGACGTCTGGCCCGACGCGCAGAAGGACGACGCGCGGCCGGAGAACCGGACGGACGATCTCATCAGCGACCTGATGATCACGCCGAGCGGCGACGTGTGGGTGGGATCGATCAACAACGGCCTCGCGCGCATCGACGGGAGCACCTTCGCGGTCTCACACATCTCGCGCAGCCAGTTGGCGGATCCCGCGGTCACCGCGCTGGAGCGTGACCCGCGAGACGGCTCGGTGTGGGTGGGTCACCTCTGGGGCGGGCTCACCCGCATCAAGGGCGGTCAGTACCAGCACCTCTCCATGGGCGAGCTCGGCCGGCCGCTGGTGGACATGGTGGTGAACGACATCCAGAGCTTCAACCAGGGCGGCACCCGGCGGATCCTCGTCGCCTTCAGCGGCGGCGCGGTGGGCGTGTACACGGGCGACTGACGCGGTCTCTCCTGGCGCCGCGGTGTGGAGGGCTCAGGCCCTTCCGCCGCGGCGCTGTCGTTTGCGGGTCAGCTCCGCTCGTGCTGCTCGAGCAGCGCCGCGAGCCGCTCCATCGACTCGCGCCAGCCGAGCTCGTTGTCCTCCGGCCGCAGCCCTGGCGGGAGGCCTTCGTGCGTGGCCTCGAGCAGCGTCCCCTCCGGCACGTCGCTGAGCTTCGTGGTGATGGTCATCTCGCCCATCAGCTGAGGGTCGGTCGTCTCGAAGGAGAGGACCTCCACAACGCGCGCGTCCGGCACCAGCTCGCGGAAGGTGCCGCCGTAGCTGTCGGTGTGCTCCGTCGTCTTGCCTGCGCCGCGCTCGCCCTCCGGCAGCGAGTAGGTGAGCGAGACGCGGAAGGCGCCACCCTCACGCGCTTCGAAGTGGTGGATGCGTCCGGTCATCTCCGCCGGCACCCGCCAGCGGAGGATGAGGTGCGGGTCGAGCAGCGCGCGGTACACGTCCCGGCGCGGGGCCCGGATGAGCTGCCGGTGGTGCGTCGTGGTCATCTGAACCTGCAATATACTTCATCCTCGCCCGGCGCTCTTATGCGCGGGGGCGAGCGCGCCCTACACTCGGCGGCCCGTGCGCGCCCCGCTCCTCCTCCTCGTCCCACTCCTCCTGCTGGCGCCGGCGGTGCGTGCGCAGACGGTGGCGGTGATGCCTTTCCGCGACCTCTCGAACGAGGCCTCTTCGGTGGGCGACGCCATCCGCGAGTCGATGACCAGCGACCTCAAGTCAGTGGCGCGCCTGCGGGTGGTCGAGCGTTCGGAGATCGACCGCGTGCTCGGCGAGCTGAAGCTGCAGTCGCGGCAGCTCGACGCAGACAGCGCAGCGGCGGTGCGGGTGGGCAAGCTCCTCGGAGCGGACTGGATCGCGCTCGGTGCCTACCAGCGCGCCGGCGACACGGTCCGGCTCACCGCGCGGTTCGTGAAGGTGGAGTCGGCGGAGGTCGTGGGCACCGCGAAAGTGGACGGGCCGCAGACGCGCTTCCTCGCGCTGCAGGACCAGGTGACCTCCGCGCTGCTGCAGTCGGCGGGACTCGCACCGGCCGCCGCACAACGCCTGCAGCGACGTACGCGGCCCTCGCTGCCGAACCTCCAACCGGTGGAGCTCTACGGTCGCGCCGCGGTGGAGAAGAGCGACGTGAAGCGGACGGCGCTCCTGCAGGAGGCGGTGGCCGCGGCGCCGGACTACGCCTACGCATCGGAGGAGCTGGCGCAGCTGGAGATGCGACTGCGCGGTTACGACGAGGCGGCGCGCGCGGCGGTGGAGCAGAGCCTCGAGCGCTTGCGTGCTGACTTCGAGGCAGCGCAGGAAGGGGCGACGCGGGAGCGGCTGCGGACGGAGCTCGTGCACCGATTGATGGCCGAGCGCCGCTGGCGAGCCGTCCTCTCGCTCGAGCTCGAACGCGTGCGGCAGCTGGAGGGAACCGCGGACACGAGCGAACTCGGCCAGCTCGAAGCCTCACGGGCGCGGGTCATCCTCGCTCTGGGCGAACTCAAGCTGCGGGACGGCGTGCTGCGCGAGGGAGAGCGCTTTCTCGCGCGGCACCCGGGCTCGCCCTACTTCGCGCAGGTGATGCGGCAGGTGGAGGCCACCGTTGCGTGGCGTCGCAAGTCGGAGGAGCACGCGCAGAAGGCCGCGGAGCGGGTCCGCGAGGCGAAGGGCGATTCACGCTGGGACCTCTGCCAGCTCGGGCGTTTCTACCGGATGGAGCACCAGGCGGAGCAGGCGCGGCGGCTCTTCCGCGCGTGCGTTCGGGCCGGTGCGGAGGATCCCGCGCAGGCGCTCGTCGATCTCGCGGAGTCTGAGGCCGAGCTCGGTGACTTCGCCCGCGCACGCGCGGCGCTGAAGCAGCTGCAGGCGGAGGACCCGGACGCGTTCGCGAAGCGTGGCCAGAGCGTCGCCGAGAGGATGCCTGCCGATGGGTAGGACGAGCGCCCTGGGAGTGGTCCTGCTGTGTGGCCTGGCGTTCACGGCGACTGCACACGCGAGGGATCGCGGGCCCTCCGCGGAAGACGAGGCGGCGTGGGAAGCGGAGCGGGTGAAGCTGGTGGAGAGGCTCGCGGAGGGCAAAGACGAAGAGGCGGCGCTGGCCGCATGGCAGGCACTGGTGGCGCGACGCGACGCGCAGGTCCCGACTTCGGCAAGGGCGCGGCGTGAGCATCGGCAGCGGGTGCTGGAGCAGCGAGCACGGCGTGAGGCGTGGCAGCGCACGGTGGACCACGAGGTCTCGTGGCGGTGCGCGCTCTCGCACGATCCGCTGCAGCCTCGGCCGACGGACCGGTGGAAGGGCGACTGGGGTCCGGTCACGCGCCGCGAGGTGGTGACGCTCCCGCCGAAGGACGCGCTCACGGAGGGCCAGACGCTCACGCTCTACGAGGTGAAGGGCCAGAAGCGCACCTACCGCTTCATCGGGGAAGGCTTCGGCCCGATGTCACAGCGGCAGAGCCAGAGCGGCAAGGCCGGCAATGCGCGCACGGTGGAGTTCGAGGCAGAGCCCGGCGAGCTCGTGCTCGTCTGCGACGGAGGAACGGACACGGACCGCCGGCTGCCGCCGGAGTGGCAGCAGAACCTGCAGCGCGCAGGCTTCGCGGCACGACTGAACGCACCGCCGCGCGTCGCGCAGAAGGGAAAGTGGAACCCCATCCACATCACCTCCAATCCCATCTTCTGGGCGATCAAGGACGTGCGCTGGCGCTATCCGGAGGACGCCTACGTGCTCGCGGCGCTGGACGTGGTGGCGGACCTCGGAGGAGGGCGCTTCGAGATCGACACGCTGCAGGACCAGACCTTCATCCTCGAGGTGCCCCCTTCCCTTCCCCGGCGCGAGCTGCTGGTGCCCGGGCACCACGTGTGGGTGATCATGGGAAGGCCCCGCTTCGATCCGCAGCTGCGCAAGCTCGTGCTCACCGCGGAGGACCTCGAGCCGAGCTACATCGACGCGCCCACCACGAACGACGATTCTCTGCGCTGATCCCCCAGCCCCGCATGGAGGCCCCGCTGTCCCGCGACCACGACAACGAAGACGATCTGGTGTCGCTCCTCGCGCGCCGCCGGGAGATCGACCGGGCGCTGCTCGAACAGCACTCGCGCGAGCTCGTCATCTTCTTCACCGACATGGTGGGCTCGACCGCGCTTTTCGAGACGCGCGGAGACCTCGCCGGCTTCGAGCGGGTGCGACGCCACAACGACCTGCTCTTTCCGGTGGTGACGGGGCACCGCGGGCGGATCGTCAAGACGCTCGGCGACGCGATCATGGCGGTGTTCGACGAGCCGCTCGATGGCGTGCGTTGCGCGGTCGCATGTCAGCAGACGCTGGAGAGCACCGAGTGGAGCACCGGTGAGGATCCGATCCGCATCCGCGTGGGCGCACACTTCGGCCGCGCGCTGGTGGCCGAGGATGGCGACGTCTTCGGCGACGCGGTGAACACCGCCGCACGCGTGGTGGGCAAGGCCGGCGCAGGCGAGGTGCTCCTGTCGAAGGCGCTCGCGGCGCTGCTCCCGAAGGACGCGGGACTGCTGCTCGAGTCGCGCGGCAGCTTCCAGGCGCGGGGCAAGGCCGAGCCGGTGTCCGTGGTGGAGGTGATGTGGCGGCCTGCCGGCTCGGAGCAGCGCGCTGAGCCCACCCGCGAGTCGTCGCGCGAGCAGCTCTTCATGCTCGAGCTGGGTCGCACGGCGAAGGGGCTGAAGCTCGCGGCGGCGGATGGAGACGGCGACAGGGGCACGGTGAAGTCGTGGGCGGAGGTCGAGCTTACGGACGAGCGGCTGGCCACGCTCTCTGCCGGGTTCGACCCGTTCATGCGAGAGGGAGGCTCTCCTTCGTACCTGCAGCGGGTGCGCGAGCGCGGGGCAGAGCTGTTCGAAGCCGCGCTTCCTCCGCGGGTTCGCGAGAAGCTCGGGGCCACGCGGACGAAGCACCTGCGCCTGCACGTGGACGCGGAGCTGGTGCACGTGCCGTGGGAGCTCCTCCACGACGGGACGACCTTCCTCGGTTGTCGCTTCTCGGTGGGGCGGGTGGTGAACGCGCGGGCCGAGGCGGTCGCGCAGCGCATCCGCTCGACGCAGCCGCTCGGTGTGGGCGCCGCGCTCGTCGTCTCCAATGCGGGCGGTGGTCTGGAGGCCGCGGTGCGCGAGGGCGAGGCGGTGGCCGGGCTCCTGCGGGAGAGACAGGCCGGTGAGGTGCGCCACCTCGTGGGGCCCGTCACGCGCGCGAGCTTCCTCGACGCGCTGGGGGGCTGCGCGCTCCTCCACTTCGCCGGTCACGCGGAGCTGCGCACGCACGCGTCGACCGGCGGCTTCGTGCTCGCGGATGGACTCGTCACGCCACAGGAGCTCGCCGAAGCGGTGGGGGCCAGCGCGCCGCCGCTCGTCTTCGCGAACACCTGCCATGGCTCGCGCGCCGAGGGCTTCCGCGGCACGCATGATCTGGCTTCGGCGCTGCTGCTTCACGGAACGGGTCACTTCATCGGTCCGCGCTGGGAGATCTCCGACGGTGACGCGCTCGCCTTCGCGCTGCGCTTCTACGAGCTCGCGCTGCGAGGTGAGCCGCTCGGAGAAGCGGTGCGGCAGGCGCGCGTGGAGCTCGAAGCCCACGGAGAACGTCCGCTCTCCTTCGCCGGCTATGTGCTCTACGGCGAGCCCCGGGATCGGTTCGCCGCGGCCGGGCTGCGGAAGGGGAAATCCTCCGCTGTGACGGTGCGGTCGTCGCGCACGAACTCTCAGGAGCTCCCGGTCATGCAGCCGGCCGCCGCGGTGCCTGCGCCGGTCCCTTCCCGCGCACGGCCCACGCGCTCGTTCGGCACAGCCGCCGCGATCGCGGTGGTCTCGGTGGCCTCCGTGGTCTCCGTGGCCGGATATCTCGCGTTGCAGCGACCGGAGGCGAGCCCCCTTCCTCCCGAGGTGACCGGCACCGTGGAGGTCGAAAAGCGCGCGGCACCATCCGGCCCGGTGCGCCTGTGTGTGCTCCCCTTCCGCAACATCGGCGGGGAGGCGGAGCTCTCCTTCATGTCCGAAGGCATCGCGGAGTCCGTGCTCACCGACTTCGGCCAGCGGCCGGGGATCCGGATCATCGAGCGCGTGCAGATCGAGCTCGACCAGCGCGAGCTGGAGTTCTCCAACAGCGAGTGGGTGGATCCGCAGACGCGCGCGGAGCTGGGGAAGATCCAGGGCGCGGAGGTCGTCGTGCTCGGCGGCTTCCAGCGCAGCGGCCGCACCGTTCGCGCCCACGCGCGCTACGTCGAGGTCGAGACCGGCGAGGTGCTGCAGTCGGTGCGCGCCGAGGGCTCTGCCGACGCGCTGTTCGAGCTCCAGGACGCGGTCGCGGCGGCGGTTCGCGAGGCGCTGCCCGAGGTCCAGCGGCGCCTCCGTCCGGACGCTCCCGCCGTCGCCGCGCCTGCAGTGCCGTAGAGGCGTGCGCGTGCGGATGGGTTAAGGTCGCGACGTGTCGGACGCTCCCATTCCCACCCACACGGTGCTCGGCATCCGCCGTCCCGAGCGCATCGCCGTGCAGGAGTTCCACCTCGTCCTCCTCAACACCGAGCGCGCGGGGACCTCGTTTCCTCTCGGGCCGCGCACCAACGTGGGCAAGGCGCCGGAGAACGACGTCGTCATCGACCACCCCACGGTGAGCCGAAATCACCTCGTGGTGCGCCGCCAGGGCGACCGCTTCCTCGTGCAGGATCTCGGCTCCACCAACGGCACCTTCATCGACGGTGCGCAGGTGCGCGAGGCGTACCTCAAGCCCGGCGTGCTGCTCGAAGTGGGCGACGTACAGCTCCGCTTCCAGCCCACGGTGGCGCCGGTGGAGATCGCGCCGTCGTCGGAGGACAGGCTCGGCGAGCTGGTGGGCAAGAGCCTGCCGATGCGGCAGATCTTCGCGCTGCTGCAGCGCATCTCGCCCACCGATTCGACGGTGCTGCTCATCGGCGAGACGGGCTCGGGCAAGGGCGCGGCGGCGAAGGCGGTGCACCGGCTCTCTCCGCGCTCCAACGGACCGTTCGTCGTCTTCGACTGCGCGGCGGTCTCCGAGTCGCTCATCGAGAGCGAGCTCTTCGGCCACGAGCGCGGCGCGTTCACCGGCGCGGTGTCGCAGCGGGTGGGATGCCTCGAGCGCGCGAACGGCGGCACGCTGTTCATCGACGAGATCGACGACCTCGCGCTCGACCTGCAGCCGAAGCTCTTGCGGGCGATCGAGGACCGCGAGTTCCGCAGGCTCGGCGCCTCCGGCACCACGCCCTTCAACGCGCGCATCGTCGCCGCGTCGAAGAAGGATCTCTGGGCCGAGGCGAAGGCGGGCCGCTTCCGCGAGGACCTCTACTTCCGGCTCTCGGTGTTCACGGTGACGCTGCCGTCGCTGCGCGACCGTCTCGAGGACATCCCGCTGCTGGTGGACGCCTTCGCCAACAGCCCGCTCTGGGACCGGCTGCCACCGAAGATCCGCGAGCAGTTCGCCAACCACACCTGGCCGGGCAACGTGCGCGAGCTGCGCAACGCGATCGAGCGCGCGCGGCACATGGCGGACATCCCCGAGCTCTCGGACGACAGCCTGCTCCGCGAGTACCAGCCGCCCAACGCGCCGGGCGAGTCGCTCCCGGTGGACTTTTCCGGCTCGTTCAAGGAGCGCAAGGACGAGCTCATCCGCGCGTTCGAGAAGGAGTACCTCACGCGGCTGCTCTCCCGCTGCAAGGGCAACATCGCCCGCGCCGCGCGAGAGGCCGAGCTGGACCGCAAGCACCTCTACTCGCTGCTCCACAAGTACGGACTGGCGCAGACTGAAGAGTAGCGGCCTGCACGCTCTCCGTGCGGCCTGCGTGTGCTGCCTTGCCGCCGGCCGAGCGCCTCCACAACTCGTCATGGAGGAGGACGGACGCCATGCCCGGAAGAGAAGAGCTGCCCTCGACGCTGGAGCGCTCGTCGCGCAAGGCGCAGCAGACGTGGATCAAGACGCACGACGCGGCGGTGAAGCAGTACGGCGAGGGTGAGCGCTCGCATCGCACCGCGTTCGCGTCGCTGAAGCACTCGTTCGAGAAGAAGGGCGACCGCTGGGTGGCGAAGAAGGAGAAGGGCCCTTCGGATCCGCGTTCGGCGAAGAGCACCCGCGAGAAGCGCGCGGGCAAGGGCGAGACGTTCGGGGGCGTGGACGTCTATGGCAACACGCGGGCGGAGCTCTACGCGCGCGCGAAGGAGCTGGATGTGCCGGGCCGCTCGAAGATGGACAAGGCGGAGCTCGCGCGGGCGATTGCGAAGCGCCAGTAGAGCGGCCAGGTCAGGGGTCGCCGAAACCCGCATCCTGCACGGTGGCCCGGAAGGTTCCGGTCAGCGTCCGTCCCGCACCGAAGCCGTCGCCCTGCTCGAAGGACATCGTGAACTCGCCGCGCGTCTCTTCGCCCGGCGCGCCGCCCTCGTGGAGCTCGAGTTCACCCTGCTTCACCGGCGCGAAGAGTCGCCCGGGCTCGCCGGCGGGGAAGTGGAGCACGGTCGTCCTCGGGTGACCCGGTGACCACTCGCCCTGCAGCGGAATGGGCTCGCCGGAGTCGAGGTCCACGTCCTTCAACGCCACCGTCACGCGCACCACGCCGTCCACGTCCGCGCCACGGTTCCGGTAGTAGCTGACCTGCAGCGCCTCGTCGTTGCGCAGCACCTCCACCCACGACACGTCGAGCGGGAAGAGCTCCTCCACGCTCCCTTCGAGCCGGTTCTCCGGCGCGCAGCCGGTGAGGAGGACGATCACCGCGACGGCACACCGGAAGCTCACCGCTCCACCGCCAGCTTCAGCGCGCCATTCCTCGGATCGCGATAGGCCACTGCTCGACGTCCATCCGCCAGATGCCGGAGCACCGGCCGCCAACCGCCCGCGGCGTCCACGAGGTGCTCGCGCCACAGTCCGCCGATGCGCTCGGTCACGCGCAGCTCGTCGTCGCGTTCAGGGCAGCTGCTCTGGCTCACGCCCGCCGCGCGCGCGCAGACGTAGAAGGCGATGGAGGGATCGTGCTGCGTCGGATGCACCGACAGCGACGGGTACCAGCCGCCACTGCCCGCGTGGAACACCGGGTCCGCCTCGCTCCAGGCCTGCCCTTCGTTCACCGAGCGCGTGAACCACAGCGAGTCGTCGCTGCGATCCACCACCGCGATCGCGAAGCCGAGCACCGGATCGTGCGCCAGCGAGGGCCCGGTGCCGGTGTTCCCGATCGTCGTGGAGAAGGGCCGGATCTTCTCGTTCCACATCCCGTCGGTGCGCTTGCGGCTGAAGACGACGTCGCTGCCGATGCCCTGCGGTCCGCCGAAGATCCGATCCGACACGATCGCCGGGCGCCCATCCGCCACGACCATCTGCAGATGACCGCCGTAGCCCTGCTTGTCCTTGCCGCCGGCGATGACCACCTCCAGAGAGAAGGCGCCCTCGCCGCCCACCGCCAGCTCCAGGTCCGAGCCCGCCCACGCGTCCTGCTGGTTCTGTCCTCCGTGGCTGTCGCGCCAGGCGAGGAAGGTCTGCCCATCCGCACCGAACGCGAGCGCGGGATAGAGGCCGACGAGATAGCCGGTGTCGCTCACGTCGTTGCCTCCCGGCGCGCTGTCCGAGTGCTTGGCGACGATCTCCTCCTCCCACGTCCCGTTGGCGCGGCGCCGCGAGATGACCGCGTCGCTCTGCAGCCAGAACACCGAGGTGCCGCCGGTCTGCGTGACGTTGTCGCCTCCGAGGTACGAGAGCGCCGGCCTCCCCTCTCCGTCGAACGCGAGCGAGAGCCCAAACTGCGGCAGCTGCACGACCCTCACGTCCTCCGCGGCGCTCAGCTGACCGTCCCTCCACTCCGCGTAGCGCAGCTGGTAGTCGGTCACGCCGCTCATGCCGGTGCGAGGTCCCAGCGTGTCGAACCACGCGAGCCCGATGCGGCCGTCCGGCGCCACCGCCATCGCCAGCTCGTTGAGATCGCCCGCTGCGGTGATCGCGGAGATCGCGTAGCGCGCGCTGTCGCCGCCCGCGTCTTCCTGCGGCGTGCCCGCGTCTTCCTTCCCGCTTCCGGAGCCGCCACCACAACCCGAGGCGATGGCTGCGAGAAGCGCGAGCGCGAGCGCGAGCTTCATTCGTCGCTGCATGACGCGGGATGGTAGCGCAGGGAGCGGCGCAGGGCTTGCGCGTCGGAGCACGTTCCACCGACACTCCAAACGTCGTCTCGAACCATCCAACATGACCCTTCATCGATCGATCCGGTTCATGACCACGCCCGCATTCGGCGAGGTCAAGGAGCACGTTCGGGCGGAGCTGCTCGCGAGCGCGCTCAGCCGTCGCCTCGGACACCCCGTCACGCTCGAGCCCGCGCAGAGCTACGACCAGCTGATCTCTGCGATCGAGAAGGGCGAGGTCGATGCGGTGTGGGGAACCGCCGAGCTGTGCGACCGCTACGCACATCAGGCGCGCGCGGTGCTCCGTGCGGTGCGTTCGGGGACGTGCGCCTACCACGCCGCGTTCGTGTGCCGCGCCGACGACACGCTGCGGCTCGACGCGCTCGATGGCGTGCAGGCCGCGTGGGTGACGCGCTGGTCCACCGCGGGCTACCTGCTCCCGCGCACACACCTCGCCACGCACGGGATCGATCCGGATTCGACGCTCGGCGAGCAGCGCGAGTGGGGCAGCTACCGGAGCGCGCTGGAGGCAGTGCTCGAGGGCGAGGCGGACTTCGCCACCATCTACTGCACCGTCCCCGACGAGCGCGCGGTGAGGGCTGCGCTGGCGGAGCACGTGGGCGCGCGCTCGGCGGAGTTCAACGCGTTCGCCTTCACCGCGAGCACCGCGTCGGACGGCGTGCTCGTCACGCACCGCATGCCGGAGGAGGTCGCGAACCGCTTCGTCGAAGCGCTCGTCGAGCTCGGCGCTGGCGGGGCCGGCCTGCTGCCGCACCTCGGGCTCTTCGACACGGAAGGGTTCGCGCTGGATGGCCAGGTTCCGTCGCCGTCAGAACGGAGGCACGAGAGCTTCGACCCGCTGGTGATCCTCGAGGTCTCCTCCGGCGGCGTCTGCCGTCGCGTGTGGAGCGCGAGCGGCCGGCTGCATGGAAAGCCGGGCGCGTCGTTCGAGGGCAAGCCCTTGCCGGAGGTGCTCGGCGCAGAGGTGGCGGGCCCGGTGACGGCGGTGGTGGCGGACGCGTTCCGCACCGGCCAGGGCGGCCGGCTGGAGCTGATGATCTCCGACGGCGGCGTGCAGCGCTGGTACCTCGCCGAGATCACCCTGGCGCAGGGACGCGCCGAGGCCTGCATCCTCCTGCGCGACGTCAGCGAGACGCGCGTGCTCGAAGACGAGCTCTTCCAGCTCGCGTCGTGGCCGCTGCTCACGCCCTATCCGGTGCTGGAGATCGACCGCAACGGCCGGCTCCGCTACGCCAACCGGGCGGCGCACGCGCGGTTCCCCGGACTGCTGGCGCAGGGTGCGGATCACCCGATCGTGGCGGCGCTGCTCGCAGCGGGACGCACCCGCGGAGGCGCGCACGAGGTCGAGGTGGACGGGCGGCAGTGGAAGCTCGTCGCCGTCGATGGTCAGGCCGAGTACGTGCGTGGCAGCGCGGTGGACATCACCGAAGCGGTGCAGCGGCGGCCTCTGCGCAGCCTCAGCGGTCGCTGAAGCTCAGCGCGCGCCGGGCCGCGTCGGTTCCACGTCCACCTTCACGAGGTAGCGCGCCTGCGCGTCGGACTCGAGCTCGATGAGGTGATCGCCCACGCCCTGCAGCGTCGCCTCGCGTGACGTCCAGCCCTGCCGCTCCGCGTCGCCGACGAACGCCCGGCCGGAGAGCTCCTCTCGGATGCGCGCGCGGCAGCCGTCTTCGTGGAAGGTGATCACCGTCTGCTCTCCCGAAGCGGAGACCTGCTCGAGCAGGAACGACACGCGCACCACCGAAGGCTCGGACAGGCGGACCACGAACTGCGTGCGGCCGGGGAAGCGCCCTTCACGGTAGCTGTGGTTGCCCAGCACGCAGCCGGCGACGGTGTCGCAGACGGGCCAGCTTCCGTCACAGCTGTCCGGCACGCGGTTCTCGAGGAACTCGCTGCGCACGTCTCCACAGGCGGCGAGCATGGGCACTGCGAGCGCGAGGACGAGCGGGAGCCAGCGAGATGCGCGTGCTACTCTCGGCGCGTTTCGCATTCGTGCCTTCAGCGAGGTCTTCCGCATGTCCCGCCGCGCGCTCTCCACGCTCGTCATCTTCGTCGCTCTCCTCGGATGTGGAAAGCAGGAGGAGCTTCCCGAGGGACCGCAGCTCTCGCTCGATCGCGAGGCGATGACCTTCGGCGGTGACTTCGGCAACGCGGTGTACATCGGAACCTCGAAGCAGGAGAGCCTGATCCTCCAGAACAAGGGCTCGGAGCCGTTGGAGATCCAGGAGGTCATGCGCGCGTCGGATCCCGAGTTCACGCTCCACCTCCCCGAAGGCGTGGCCGGCGCCTTCACCATCGCGCCGCGGCAGCACGCGTTCATCCGGGTCATCTTCGAGCCGAAGGAGGCGAAGGAGTACACCGGGCTCCTCACCATCCGGTCGAACAGCACGGATGGCGCGGAGAAGGTCGTGCAGCTCTCCGGTCGCGGGGTGCCGGCGCCGTAGTCACTGCCTCCGGCATCTCGCGTCAGGGCTCTCGCGTGAACCAGCAGCCGGCGTCCGCGGTGGGCGCAGGGCAGCTCACGACTCCGCCATCCGTCGCGGTGTAGCTCTGCGGGTAGTCGGTGTACGCGGTGCGGATCCGGTAGGGCAGCTCTTCGTAGGTGCGCCGGTCGGTGGCGACGACGCCCACGTAGAAGCGGCCGCCGCGCATGAAGCGGCGCTCGAAGCAGAAGCAGCCGTAGGGCAGCACGTCCACCACGGTGCGGGTCGCCGTCTCGCTGCGCGCATAGACCGGCTGCCTCGCCTCCGCCGGCGCGCTCACGTTGTGCCAGGCGTTGAGGTTCGCGCCCGTGTACTGCAGCGTCATCCGCCCGCCCTTCGAGCCGGTGCTGACAGGCGTGCACACGCCGCCGTCGAGCCGGTCGCCGTCACAAAAGGTCAGCTCCAGCGCGAGGTCGTGCGGCCTTCCGCCGTCGCCGTGGAGGATCTCCCACTGCAGCTCCCACGCGCGGTCGGCGATGCCGCCGTCGGTCTCGTCCACCGCGGGGAGCACGATCTCGAAGCGATCCCGATCCGAAGGCACCGCGTCGTAGTCCGCCGGCGCGCGAACGCCCTGCCCGTTGTTCGGGTTGTGTGAGCGCAGGAAGCCGTAGCCGTGGCTCAGCGTGCCGGAGAGTTCGTAGGCCCCACCCGACGGCGGCAGCGGATAGGTCTGCGCGCCCTCGTCGTGTCCGAGCACCCGCGTGACCGGCGCCTCCGCACCACCGACGAAGCGCGAGGCATCGTCCGGATCCGCGCGCCACTCGAGCTCCAGCGTGTAGTCGAGATCGTCCGCCCAGTCGTTGCCCTGGTCCTGCACGAGGAGGAACACCGAGAGCGCAGACGAGTGCGGCGGGATGGGAATGACGCCTTCGAAGTTCCGAAGCCCATCGAACGAAGGGTGTTCCGCGCGCAGGCTCCACAGACAGCGCGGCGGCGTCTGCTCGCACTGCGCCGCGTGCAGCCCTCCGATGACCACGTCCCCGTTGTCGAAGGAGCGCGGGCACACCTGCGCGTTCGTCTTGCACGCCTGCACCGCGTCCGCCTGGGTGCCGCCGGTCTGCACCTGCTGCAGCACCCTCACCTCCCGATCCGCGACGCCCGGAAGCGGCGGAAACCGGCCGGGTGAGGTGCCCGGACGAAGCCGGTAGCGCAACGTGGTGGGCTGCTCGTGCGGCTCGAGATCGAAGCGGTACCAATCCGGATCCGGCACGTAGCCGATGCGTCCCTGCACCGTGCGGCTCGTGCCGGGCTGCGACAGCTGCTGCACGCGGGCCGTCTGCAGCGTGTCGTTGCCGCCGGTGCCTTCCGAGGGATCCGTCTCGTCGAGCACGCGCACCGCGAGCGTGTACTGCAGCCGCAGATCACCCGGCTTCGGGCCCGGCTGGCTCGCGCTCTCGTAGCCCTTCACCACCACCGTCCACTCGCCCGCGGACGTGGAGAGCCGCGCGGTGGCGAGCTCGACGGGGAGGAACTCGTTCTGCACCACGCCCTCGGCCACGCGCATGCCGTTCGGCGCGAGCAGCTCGTAGGAGAGTCGGAACGGTGGCGGCGGCGTGAGCGCCGGTGCGTTCAGCGAGAGGTGCAGCACCTTGCGTCCGCTCGGCACCGCGAAGCGGAAGCGGTCCACGTCCCCTTCGGTAGAGAGGTGGCCCTGCTGCGTGCCGGCCAGCGCGCCACCCGCTTCGGGCGTCAGCGTGATCGCGGTGGGCACGGTGTCGTTCGGCTCGTTGACGTCGGGGTCCTGCACCACGTCCACGGTGAGCCGGTAGGGAGAGCGCGCGTCGAACTGAGGCCGAGAGGGGTTCACCGGATCGTCGCTCACCAGCAGCACCAGCCGCCGGTCCGCCTCCGCGAACGGGAGGATGAGATCGATCGGCCTCGGCGCGCCCTGCCCGTGTCGATCCGAGCGCCGCGCGAGGCTCTGCTGCCCGTCCTCGCGCAGGAGGTTCACCGCGAAGTTCACCGCGGTGTTCGGCACCGCGTAGCCGCCGGTGATGTGGATCAGCGTGCGCGCATTCGCATCCGCGGGCGTTCGGAACGAGTACCAGTCGCGATCGTCGGCGAAGGAGATGAAGGCCTCGCGCCTCTCGCCGAGCGCCAGCGTGCAGGCCGGGTCACCGAGGGCCTCCTCCAACGAGTTGCACGCGTCCGGCGGCGCAGCGCCCGCGTCCTCTTCACCGGGCTCGACCGGATCGGGACACCCAGCGAGAGAGAGCGACAGCCCCGCGATCAGGGCACACGTCAGCGCGCGCCACTTCAGCCACCGCATCGTCTTCTGCTCCTTCACTGGCCCTGGGCTCCTGACGGCTGGCCCTGGCCGAAGGTGGACGCGCCCGGCTCGCAGCGATCCACCAGTCGATCCGCCGAGATCTGCACCACGCCATCCGGCGGCGACTTGATGCCGCCCACCGGGTAGCGCACGTCGCGCACGCGTGTGGCGCGCACCACCGTTCGTCCCTCCGGATCGTCGGAGGGCACGAACGCGACGGAGAAGTAGAGCTCGTTCCAGCCCGCGCCGCGCCCGGTGCCGCCTGCATCCGGTTCACGCGTGTCGGCGAGCGTCGGCGCGAGCAGCACGTTGTCCACGCTGTACGCCCAGCAGCGGCTCCCATCCTCGCGCGACCCACCGAGCGACTCGAGCGTGTACCGGTACCCGTCGAGCGACAGCGCGCTCACGTCCGCGGCTTGCGGCTTCGTGTGCCGGCGCACCTCCTGCCGGTTGGTCACGCCGTCGTTGTCCGGATCGACCGAGAGGTCGCGGCTCGCGGGCTGCGTCCCGAGCTGCCACTCCACGCCGTCGGTGACGCCGTCGTCGTCGCTGTCCATCCGCAACGCGTTGGTGCCGATCAGTTGCTCGTCGCAGTCGAAGAGGCCGTCGCAGTCGCTGTCCACGCCGCGCAGATGTGAGGGACAGCCGGGGTCCAGTCCTCCGCCATCCGGCTGAGCCTCCTGCGCCGGATCGAAGGGCGCGCCGAGCCTCGCGAAGTGCACCTCCACGCCGTCGCAAAAACCGTCTCCGTCGGTGTCGTAGCGAAGCGGATCCGTGCCCAGCTCGAGCTCCTCCGCGTCGGTCAGCCCGTCGCCGTCGGTGTCCGCCACGCCCAGCGGAGAGCCGGCCGGCGCGTTCACGTTGGAGAGCACGAAGTCCTTCAGCTCCCAGGTCCTGCGCACGAGCCCGAAGCGGAAGCCGAGGAAGTTGATCGGCTCGTTGTTGCGGAAGTCGCGGAACTCGCCGCCGCCGAGCTCCGCCATCTGCTGCATGCGCTCGGCGTCCTGGTTCACGATCAGCAGCGGGCAGCTTCCGCCCGGTGAGAGATCGCAGTTCGTGCCCAGCGGCTGGGTGGGGTTGAAGACGAACACCGTGTGCACGCGCACGTCGTCCGCCAGATCCTTCAGCTGACGGATGCGCCTCACCGCGTCGCCGCGCAGCAGCTCCTCGTCCTGGTCGTTCGTCGGATGTCCGTCGGAGAGGAAGATGACGTCGTAGCGCGCGCGGCTCTCGGTGCCGCCGTCGGTCGCCAGGCGCGTCTGCGCGATGTCGTGGTTGATCAGCGCGTAGATGTCCGAGAGCGGCTTCACGAAGTCCGTCGAGTCGCGGTTCGGGCCCTGCTCCGGGTTGGTGAAGTTGAGGAGCTGTCCCACCAGCCGCGACCTGTCGGTCTGGGTCAGCGCGACGAGCGGATCGAAGCCGGCGATGTTGTCCCGGGTGAGGAACGCGGTGGTGCTGCCCGCGAAGAGCATCACCGAGACGTGGATCTCCGGGTCCTGCGGCAGGCTGTTGAAGAGCTCGATGATCGCGGTGGCGCGCCGGCCGTCCGGATCCGTCACCCGCATCGACTGCGACGCATCCAACGCGAGGAGGATCTTCTGAGGCCGGACGATGTCGTTGGTGCCCGGCGTGCAGACCTCTCCACGCACCGTCACCGCGCGATCCTGCGGGAGCTGCGACTCGCGGCGTGCGTCGTAGAGGTACACGTCCGAGCACGCCGCGGTGACCAAGAGCGCCGCGAGGCCCGAGAACAACGCACCCGTCAGCGCCGCGCGGGACCTCCGTGCCGCACGGCTCAAGGCGCCACTCCCACGCAGCCCTCCGCGTAGTCCTCGGCGCGGATGAGGTTCTGCGGCGCGACGAAGCTCTCGTCGGTGAGGGTCAGCTCCGCGCCGGGAGGATTGCGGATCGACGGCGGGTCGTACTGCGTCCACGCGCAGGCGGTGCGCCACACGCCGTAGTCGCTCGCCACGCCGCTCTGCGGGGCCTCGCCGAACCAGAGCTTGAAGAGGTTGTAGCCCTGCCGCTGTCCCGCGCGCGAAGGCGGCGTCACCAGGCGCAGGTTGGAGACGGTGAAGTCGTAGCAGACGCTGCCGTCGTCCTGCGTCTCGGCGCGGACCTCGTAGCGGTAGCCGAAGCGATCGTGGAAGGCGCGATCCTGCCTCGTCGGATCCGAACCCGCGCGCAGCTCCAGCAGGTCCGGGATCCCATCGCCATCCGTGTCCACGCCGGGCTGCGCGGGCGTCCTGGGATCGAGCCCGTAGCGCGCCTCCAGCCCATCCGGGATGCCGTCACCGTCCGAGTCCACAAGGCCCGCGCGCGTCCCCAGATAGCTCTCCGCGTACTGCGAGAGCCCGTCGCCATCCGTGTCGCGGCACACGCAATCGAGCGTGAGAGGGTTCGCTGGATCGCAGCCGCGCGTGTCCTTGTCCGCGCCCGGTGAGAAGCCGTTCGACGCGCGCAGCACCTCGAAGCCGTCGTCGAAGCAGTCGCCGTCCGAGTCCGCGGCGAAGGCGCTGGTGTCGTGCGTGAAGCCGTTGTCGCGCTCGTCCGGGATGCCGTCACCGTCCGAGTCCACGAGCCGCTTCTCCGGCCCGGGAACGGAGGTCAGGCTCTGCACCAGCAGCGTCTTCATCACGTTCGGCGACGCGAGCGACGAGTAGTCCAGCGCGCCGAGCGAGAGGTTGAGCACGTCCCAGTCGAGGAACTCCTGGTAGATGCCGTTGCCGCGCGCCGCGAGCTGCTGCAGCGTCCACGACGCGATCTTCCTCGCGGCCTGGGGATACTCCGACTGCGGAATGCCGGGGTACTCGCCGTAGAGATCGCGGCAGATGGGACCGCACGCTTCGACCGCCGCGACGTTGAAGAGCAGCACCGTGTGCAGCCGCACGTCGCCTACGTTGAACTGCGTCTTCAGGTCCATCAGCTGATCGACGTAGCTGAAGATCTGGTAGTTCTGGTTGCGGTCCGTGCCGCCCGCGAACGCCTCGATGTCGTCGTTGCCGAGGATGTCGTCGCGCTCGTCGGGATCGAGCAGGTTGCAGAAGTCGCCGGCGCTCGGGCTGTCCGCCCAGGTGAGGTCCGGGCTGTCCGGTCCCGCGTACACCGTCAGCGCGTCGTTCGCGGAGCAGCGCGGATAGGGCGTGCCGTCGCTGAGGAACACGACGACGTAGCGCGTGCGCGGCAGGAGCTCCGGGTTCGCCTGGTTCACCGCGTGGATGTCCGAGGCGATGAGGCCGTACGCGTACGCCATCGCGCCCTGGTAGTCGGTGCCCTTGCCCAGCTGCGCCTGCAGCCCGGTGATGTGCTGGTCGAGCGTGTTGTCCGGCCGCGCGAAGCGGTTGCCCGTCACCACCGGCGGCCACACGTTCTTCACGTTCGTCTCGAACGGGACGACGGCGACGCTGACGTTGGGCTGGGTGCGGAACTGCTCCACCAGCCGGCGCAGCGCGCGCACGCGGCCGGGTTCGGTGACGCCGGGCGGGATGATGGAGGTCACCGCCGCCTGCTGGCAGAAGCCGCCCGTCTCCTGCGCGCCCGGCGGATCGGACACGCACATCGATCCCGACTGATCGATGACGAAGACGACCTTCACCGGGAAGCCCGAGGGATCCGGCGGCGCGGTGCAGACGCGGCCGCTGAGCGTGAGCCCATCGTCCACGCTCTGCCGTTCGATGGGGCGCGGCTCGAGCAGCGCGTCGGAGCAGGAGGCCAGCGGCGCGACGACTGCGAAGACCGCGAGAGCCCGGAGCGCGTGCACGAGCCGCGAGCGCCGTGCTGCAGTCATGGGGACTCCGTCAGGGGGAGCTGCGGACGGGACACGCGCGACAGCGTAACACCGCGCGCGAAAGCGCCGACGTCCGCAGCCATGCGCGCTACTGCCTCCGCCTGCGGAGCAGCCCGGCCAGCGCGAAGGCAAGCACCGACAGCGGCACACCCGCCGGCACAGCCGCGCACGCCGCGCCCACCTGATCGGTGATCGCGCTGAGCTTGAGGCTGGAGGTGGACTCGCGGACCTCGGGGTACACGCGGTCGGGGAACGCGAGCTTCGCCTGCAGCTGGAGCTCGTAGTCGCCCTCGACGTCGGCGGTGAAGGTGGGCACCTGTCCGTCCACGTAGGCGTACTGCCAGTGCCGGCTCATCGCCACCGCGCCGCGCGGGTTCGTCACCGCCGCGCGCGAGCCCGAGGGACGCGAGGAGACCGTCCAGACGTATTCGATCGCCGCGCCGTTGCGGTTCGCCCACAGCGGGAGCCGCACCTCTTCACCGGCCGCGAGCGAGAGCGCGCCGCCACCGTGCACCTGGAAGGGCGCGTTCGGGTCGAGGCAGTCGTCCTTGTTCGCGCTGTACACGACCACGCAGTAGCGCGCGTCGCAGGCATCACCCTTGCCGTCGCCGTCGTCGTCGAGCTGATCGCGGTTCGACACGTCCGGGCAGTTGTCGCTGCCGTTGATCACGCCGTCGTCGTCGAGGTCCCCGTCACACGCGTCGCCGAGGCCGTCCGCGTCGGTGTCCTTCTGATCGGGGTTCGCCACGTCCGGGCAGTTGTCGAAGGAGTCGCTGACGTTGTCGCCGTCGAAGTCCACGTTGCAGACCGACGGGTCGGCCGGGAGCACCTGGTCGGAGTTCGCCTCGAGCGGGCAGTTGTCGTCGCCGTCCGGGATGCCGTCGTTGTCGTCGTCGGTGTCGCAGGCGTCGCCCTCGCCGTCCTCGTCGCTGTCCGTCTGACGTGCGTTGGGGATGTTCGGGCAGTTGTCCTGCGCGTTGGGCACGCCGTCACCGTCGAGGTCCGCGTCGCACGCGTCGCCCTGGCCATCGCCGTCCGAGTCGAGCTGCGAGAAGTTCGCGGTGCCCGCGCAGTTGTCACAGACGTCGCCCACCCCGTCGCCGTCCGCGTCCTCCTGGCCCGCGTTCGAGGCGAAGGCGCAGTTGTCGCGATCGTCCGCGCGGCCATCACCGTCCGCGTCGTCGGTGTAGGCGAGCGTCTGCCCGTCGTCGGTGTACTGCACCCAGACCGAGCCACCGCCGCCGCCGCCACCACCGCCCTCTTCCCGCGGCGCACCGCAGTTGCTGCCGAGGCACTCGGGGTTGTCCTGCGCGATCGCAGCGGCGGGCGCGATGAGAAGCGCCGAAGCGAGGAGCGCGAGGAGGGATTGGGACAGGCGCGTCATGGCCGACTCCGAAGCTGAATCCGGGTTCATGTTCAGGGGGCCCGGGTGAACCCTGCACGTCGAGTGTTGGGCCAGAGCAAGAGCCGAGCCGCAGTGCCCTCGCGCGGATCCGTCAGTGAATCCGGCGCCTTGCGGCCCTCTGCCGTCTGGCCGCGTTGGGGGCTGGGGAGGGATCCCCACAGTGGATCTGTGGAGTGCGCTCCACGCTCCACGTCGCTCGAGCACGCGGACACGCTCAGTTCCCCACCACGAAGGCTTCGTCGCGCAGCGGGATCAGCCCGGCCGGCGAGCGCTTCGCGGGAGGCCCCGGCGTGAACACGACCTGCTCCACGTGCAGCGAGCCGACCCCCGAGCCGCGCGGATCGTTGGGCCGGCCGACCTGCATATAGAGGTAGAGCTCGTTCTGACCTTCCGGCAGGTCGTCCCACGGCGGGTTCGGCCTCGCGCGCGGCGTGACGAGCCCCACGTTGCGCACGCTGACGAGGTAGCAGGCGCGGCCATCCGCGGTCGGCGGTGCGGAGCCGATCGCATAGACGTGCGCGCGCTCGTCGCTGAAGGCGAGGTCCGCGCCGTGCGGATCGGTCTGCGCCGCGACCTCCGCGAGATCCGGCCGCCCGTCGCCGTCCGAGTCGTCGAGGTCTTCGGCCACCAGCGGGTTCGTGCCCGCGAGCAGCTCGATCAGATCCGGCAGCGAGTCGCCGTCGGTGTCGGAGAGACAGGGCTCGGTGCCGAGCACCTTCTCCTCGCAGTCGTTCAGCCGATCGCCGTCGGTGTCGAGGAACGGGTTGCAGCCCGCGACCGTGTCCGGCGTGCGCGGGTCGGTGCCCATCTTCAGCTCCACGCCGTCACCCAATCCGTCGAGATCGGTGTCCGCGGCCAACGGGTCGGTGCCCAGGCGCTCCTCGTCCTCGTCGGGGACACCGTCGCCATCGCTGTCGAGCAGCAGCTTCCCCCCGCGCGCGACCGCGTTGCGGTTGAACGCGATGAAGCGCTTGAGCACGAGCTCGCGTTGCAGCGACGCGTAGTCGAGCCCGTTGAGCGTGGCCTGCAACGACGCCGGATCCGTCTCGATCACCTGCGTGCCGCCGCTCCGCGCAATGGCCGCGACCTGCGCGCTCACCAGTGGGTTCGCGCTGGTGCGCACGTAGATGGGCTGCACGCTCACTTCGCCCGCGCGGTAGCGCTCGCTGAGCGCGGAGAGCTCCTCCGTGACGCGCGCGAGCTCGCACTGACCGCACGCCGCTTCGTCCGGCATGAGCATGCTGCAGCGCGAGTCGATGCCGGCGTTGAACGCGGGGTTCGCGCAGCTGGTGTCCGGGTCCGTCACCACCAGCACCACGAGGTAGCGGGTGCGGCCCACGAGCCCGCGACAGCCGGTGAGCATGTCGCCCGCCACGTGGCTCTGCGCCAGCCGCAGCGGCGCGCGGAGACTCCACGGACCGCCCTGATCGAAGGCGCTGTACTGCGCGATCGCCGAAGAGAGCTCGGCGGCAGGGACGAAGGTGCCGGTGAAGGAGCTCGCCACCGTGTGGTAGCCGAGCAGCGAGAAGCGGATGTACGGGAACGAGAAGCGTCCGTTCAGAGAGTCCAGCGCGGTGGCCACCTGGCCCACCACGTCGCGCGAGACGCCCTGTCCTCCGGGCACAGCGAAGAGCACCCGCACCGGGAACGCATCGCCGGTGGCAAGCGGAACGCAGACGGTCCCTTCGAGCTCCGCGCGATCCGCGGAAGAGGGGCCGTCACCTCCCACCGCATAGAGGCCCACGTCGGTGCACGCGGACCAGCTGAAGAGGAGTGGGAGCGCGAGGAGAACGGGCGCGACGCGATGACGCATCGCGCGCGACGCTAACACACGCGCGCGTGCGCTCGTCTCGTCTCACCTCTGCACACCGAGCGGCTCGGCTGTCCGTTCGCTCGAGCGAGCGCCCCGATTCAGCGGAGGCTATACACTTCTCCCATGGCGCGAAGTTCGGAAGACCTTTCCCGATTGGCACGCGAGTTCGCGGCGCTCACGGCCGAGGAACGCCAGCGCGTACTCGCCGAAGCGAACCTTCGCGAATCGAAGTTCCGGCCCCCGCCACTCGACTGGGAGCCGCCGATCCTCAAGGGGACGGGCGCGTGGGACGCTGGTTCGCTCAGCCGCGAGGAGCTGTACGACGACGATGGCCGCTGATCCCGTCTTGCTCGACACGAGCCTCATCGTCGCGGTGTCGCTCGAGTTCCATCCGGGGCATCAGGCGGCGCTGCAATATCTGGCGAGGCTCGAACTCGAGAAGGCGGCGCTCTGCATCTGTCCGCAGGTCTGCCGCGAGTTCCTCGTCGTTCTGACGAGGAAGCCGATCGGCGGCCGTACGTTCACTGTCGTCGAGGCGCTCGAAGTGCTCGCGAAGTGGCGTCGCGCCTGCACACTTCTCGAAGAGGACGAGGCCGTCGTGGAGCAATGGCTACGCCTCGTCGAAGAACACGAGGTGAAGGGCAAGCAAGTCCACGACGCGAACATCGTCGCGGTGATGCTCTCGCACGGAGTCACTCGCCTCGGAACACGCAACGCGGCCGACTTCGAGCGCTATCTCGCGCGGTATGGAGACAGGCTGCAACTCGAGCCCGTCTCGTCCTGAAGCACCGTCAAGGCGAGGTCAGTGCCTCGGCGGCTCCGCACGCGACATGGCCTGGATCTCGCTCAGCTTCAAAGTGCCGTTCGAGTCGAAGGCGACGAACTCCTCGCCGTCCTTCGTGACCACGTCCTTCACCACGTCGATGAACGAGGCGCCGCTGCGGAGCTTCACCTGCACCGGCCTCTTCACCAGCTGCGCCTCCTCGAGCACGTCGATGAAGTCGCAACGTCCCAGCGAGTCCTGCTGCATCATGCTCATGGATCAGCCCCCTTGGTCCCTTGAGGCCAAAGTTCGTGGCGCTCGCTGCGACAGGCAACGGCCGCCTGCCCGTCCGCCCGCTTCCCTCAGCGCATCCAGCCTTCGATGCCTCGCGACGTCGTGACCAGCGTCCGCTCCTCGCCCTGCTCGTTCACGAAGCGCAGCTCGAAGCGCGCGTCGTAGGGCTCGTGCCAGTCGCCTTCGTACACGGTGAGTTCCGACTGGTAGGGGAAGAGCACGTCGCCCTCCCCGCTCCAGCCGATGAACTCCACGCTCCTGTCGCGGATGCGCTCTTCAGAGAGCTGCTGTCCGGGCGTGGTGATCTGCTCCTTCGCCTTCCCCTCTTTCGGCAGGGGCTTCGTCTCGTCGTGGAAGACGCGCACGAAGGCGCGGCCCTTCTCGCGCGGATTGACCCACGCGGTGACGACGTAGATGCCGGGCTGCACGCCGTCGTGGACTTCCATCCTCGGCTCGCCGCGCGGCGGGGACGCGTCGGGCCACAACGCGGGGACGTAACCCTCCTCCTCCAGCACCTCCGCGTTCTCCAGCACCCTCGCGAGCTCGCCGTGCACCTGGACCAACGCGGAGCGCGTGAAGCGTCTCTCCGGCGCGCGCGACTGCTCCATGACCTCGAGGTAGAGGCCGTCCGTGCCCATCACCCGCAGCCAGCTCGTGTAGTCGCCGTCAGGCGTCGCGTCCGCGGCCGTTCGGGGAGCCGTGGTCTTCACCGACGTCTTGCCGCTGCCCGCCTTCGCGACCGTCAGCGGCGTCGCGTTCGCTTCCGGCGGCTCGCCTCGCAGCCCGAGCAACACGCGCGTCTGCATCAGCACCTGTCCGCGGTAGTCCGAATAGAAGCCGCCGCCCGAGGTCCGAAAACCGCCGGGCAACTCGCACTCGCTGCACGCGCCGCCGTTGGTCTGCCGACGCGTCGCGTACACGCGTCCCCGTTCCTCGCGAACCTCCCAGCGCGGGCTGCTGCGCAGGTGCCGTTCGATGCGCTCACGTGCCGTCGCATCCAGCGTGATGAGCAGCGGGTCGTTGAGCTCCACGCCGTCGGGCGCATCCACCACCGCTTTCGCGTCACCGTGAGGAGAGGCGTTTCCGCAGCGCGCGCACCCACCGGCGATCGCAACGAGCAGCAACGCGGAGGTCAACGTCATCCAACGGCGCAGATGTCGCGGGGTCACGACACGCCCGCCCGCCACTTCGTCCGGCGAAAGCTTCACGCCTGGCACCATAACCGCGGCAACCGCGTGGTGTGCGCACCGCAATGTGGGGACGACAGGCCACACCGGCCGAGCCAGCGCGTCGGGACGCAGGATCGCTGCATTGACCCTCGCGCGTGCGTCCGGTTTAGACTTCACACGATGCGTCACGCGTCGATCCTCTGCGCCGCCCTCCTCTTTCTCTCGCCGGCGTCCCCCTTCGGCGATGGCGACGGCACCGCACACGCTCAGACGCGCAAGTCGAAGAAGGACGCCAACGCGCAGAAGAAGAAGAGCAACGCGCAGCCCGCGAGCGCGAAGAAGCCGGTGATCAAGCTGCAGCAGGAGACGGCCGCGCAGCCCGAACCCGCTGCGACGCCCGCCGGTGCGCCGACGCAGCGAGGTCCCACGCGCATCGACTTCGACGATCGGCTCGTGCAGGGCCAGACGAACCGCGCGGGCTCGGTCTACCTGTACGATCGCAAGGAGCTGAAGACCGAGCCGATGGTGAGAAAGCGCCAGAGCTTCCGGCAGGAGATCATCGAGAGCGTGTACGACGCCGAGCAGGGTGCACCGTGACGGAGACCGCCGCGGTCCTGCAGCTCGTCATCCTGCGCGACGGACTGCTCGTCGGCACCGAGGTCTTTGTCCCGGGCAAGTACACCGTCGGCTCGGCGCGCACCGCGGAGCTGAGGCTCGAGGACGCGAAGGTCGAGCCGCAGCACGCGGTCCTCTACTTCCACAACGCCCGCGCCGCGATCCAGGACGCGCAGTCCCGCGGTGGCGTCTTCGTGAACGGGCACCGCATCCGCGCCTGCGAGATCCGCGCGCAGGACGAGGTGCAGGTCGGGCCCTTTCTCCTCAAGATCCGCATCCTCACGAAGCAGCCCGCGGCGCAGCCTTCCGGTCCTCCACCGGAAGTCGCCGCGCTGCTCGGTGCCACCTCTCCCGGCGGATCGCCGCTGCAGCTCGGCCCATCGGCGCGCCCGGCAGCGGCGCCGCATCCGGGTGCGAGCGCCGCGATCGCTTCGACCGTGCCTGCCCAGGCCCCCGTCACCACCGCGCCCGCCGTCATGCCGCAGGGTCGTCCTCGCGCGACCTCGCACGCGCTCGCGGACACCGCGCCGGAGAAGGCGCCTTCGCCGCCGGTGAGGCTCGTGCCGCCCCCGTCGGTGACGCCCGCGGGCACCGTGCCCTCCGCGCGCAGGATGGCGCAGCAGGTGGCGCCACAGGTCACCACGGCCGCCGCGGCGAAGCTGTCCTACCCGGGCATCGATCTTCCGACGGACAGCTTCACCCTCCCGTCCGAGCTGGAGATCGAAGAGGAGACCGCGGTCACCGCGCAGACGCGCGTGCCGGGACAGGTGGAGACGAAGCCGGGGACTCACGAGGCGCCGGCTCCGCGCGCTCGCTCGAGCGCACATGCTCGTCCTCCGACCGATGCGAGGGGCCCGGCGCGGCTGAACGTGGAGCTGTGGTGGGGCGCGGACCGGCAGCTCGCGCGCAGCTTCGGCGCGCTCCCCGACAAGGCGACGGTGCGCGGCGCCCACGCGGACGACGCGGCCATTCCGCTCTGGGGCTTCACGCTGCCGGCGAACGCGCAGGGCTTCGAGCTGCTGCAGCGTCACGGCGACGCGTGGCGCCTCTTCGTTCCGCCCGAGGCCGCGGTGGAGGTCCGCAGGCCGGGCACCGAGGACTTCCTCCCGCTCTCGCCCGGCCACATCCGCGAGGAGGGTGGCCGCCGCTACGTGGAGCTCGCGCACGGCACCGCGGCCCGGCTGAGCGAAGGCGAGATGTCGCTCGTGGCGTTCGGCGCGCCGGCTCCGGAGCGCATGCGCGGCAATCCATTGGCGGGCATGCCGTGGCTCGTCATCGCGCTCTTCGTGCTCCTCGGCGGCGGCTTCACCACGCTGGTGGTGCTCGCGCCCGACACCCACGAGGTCCCCGACTTCGTCCCCAAGCACCTGCCGCCGGTGGCGGTGAAGCTCATCGCGCCGGAGCCGAAGAAGAAGGAAGAGGCGGCGAAGAAGCTCGCGGAGCTGAAGGAGAAGGCGCCGGCCAAGAAGGAGGCGCCCGCGACGAAGGAGACGAACGTCGCCAAACGGCAGGAGAAGCGCACCACCTCGCCCGCCGCGCAGGAGAACAAGGCGCTGAAGGCGCTCTCGAAGCTGACCGCGGCGGGACCTGCGACGACGGACGTGCTCGCGGCGGTGGACAAGATGGGCAGCGGGCCGGGCTCGAAGAAGAACAGCTTCAAGCTCTCGGACATGGTGGGCAAGGACCCCATCGCCAACGCGGGGCTGGGCACGGTCGGGCTCGGTGGTGGCGGACGCGGCGGCGCGGGAACGCGAGGCCTCGAGGTGCTGCAGGGCAAGGGTGGCGGCGGCATCGGCGCGCTGGGCTCGAAGGGCTTCGGCTCCGGCGGCAAGGTCGGCGGCACCGTCACCCGCGCCAGCGCACGTCAGGTCGCGGCGCAGGGCAGCATCGATCGCGACGGGGTGGCAAAGGTCATCAACGCGAACCTGCAGGAGGTCCGCGCCTGCTACGAGCGCGCGCTCCTCAAGGAGCCGGGCCTCGCGGGCAAGGCGGTGCTCGAGTGGAGCATCAATACGCAGGGCGGCGTCACCACCGCGAAGACGAAGTCCTCCACGCTGCGCAACGCCGAGGTCGAGGCCTGCATCCTCCGCAGCATCAAGACCTGGAAGTTCCCCCAGGCGAAGGGCGGGCAGGTGATCGTCACCTACCCCTTCGTCTTCAACTCGGTCGGGTATTAGGCACCATGACGAGACACACCCTCCCGCCGCTCCTCCGCGCACTCGCGCTGGGTGCGGTGCTCGCCGCGGGCACCGCCTCCGCGCAGTTGCGAGAGCTCGAGAACCCCGGCCGCGTCAGCGCGGTGCAGGAGCGCCTCTACCGGATGAACCACGAGCTCGGCGTCGGGCTCACCGTGCTGCCGCTCGACTCCTTCTACAAGGGCGTGGCCGCGCAGGTCGGCTACACGTGGCACTTCAACGATCACTTCGCCTGGCAGGTCGGCCGCGCGGCGCGCAGCTACAGCTTCGACACCGGCCTGCGCACGCAGCTCGAGCGCGACTTCGGCGTGCAGCCCACCGTCTTCGAGCAGGTGGAGTGGATGGCCGGCAGCGACCTCATGTGGAGCCCGTTCTACGGCAAGGTCGCGGTGATGAACGCGAAGGTGCTCCACTTCGGCGGACACCTCACCGCCGGCGCCACGGTGATGAAGATGAACGTGGGCCAGGCGTACCGGCCGGCGATCAATCTGGGCGTGGGCGCGCGGCTCTTCAGCACCCAGTGGCTCTCGTTCCGGCTCGACGTGACGGACAACGTGGTGCTCGGCGGACGCCGAGTGCTGCACGTGCCCACGATCCAGCTCTCCACCGCGTTCAACTTCGGCGCGACGGAATGACGCGATGAAGGGGAAGGTCGTACACGCTGTCAGGCCGCTGCTGCTCTCCGCTGCGCTCTCGTGGACGGGCGTGGCCATCGCGCAGGAAGGGACGCCCGCTCCGGCTCAAGCCCCGGCTCCGGCTCCGGCTCCGAAGGAAGCGATCGCGCCTGCCGCGAAGGCGGATCCCGCCGCGCTCGACAAGGGACTCGCGGCCTTCTACGCAAAGAGCTACCGCGATGCGGCGCCGCTGCTCTTCGCCTACGCGGAGGGCGCGCCGCAGACGGACGAGAACCGGCCGTGGGCGCAGTACTTCCTCGCGCGCTCGCTGAAGGAGCTGGGCCTGCGTCACGCGGCCGCGTTCCACCTCGCGAAGATCGCCCGCGAGCGCGCGAACCCGGCGGTGCTCCCGAAGGCGCTGGAGGAGCTCAAGGGGCTCACCGAGCTGCCGCACGACGAGGTGCTGATCGACGAGCAGATCTTCGGCTCTCTCGACCTCGCGTTCCTGCCCGCGGAGACCTCGGCGTACGCGCACTACCAGCAGGGCCTGCTCGCGCTGAAGGCGGGCAACGAGCGCTGGGCGGAGAACCACTTCGCGCGGTTGGAGCCCACGACCGCGGAGGCCTCGCGGGCGAAGTTCGCGCTGCTCGTGACGCGGCTGCGGAACGGCAAGGCAGCGGACGCGGCGATGGTGGAGCAGTTCCTCGGGCTGGCGTCCGACCCGCAGCTCACGCCGCAGATGCGCAACGAGGCGATGATGGCGGTCGGCCGCCTCCGCTACGAGGCGCGCGACTACCAGGGCGCGCTCGACGCGTACGCGAAGGTGCAGCTGCCACCGCTCGATCCCGGTCAGGCCTCGCTCTATCTGGAGGAGGCGTGGGCGCGGTACCAGCTCGGCCAGCTCCACGCGGCGATGGGCCTGCTCACCACGCTGGAGGCTCCGACCTTTCGCGACGAGTTCCTCCCCGACAAGTACCTCCTGCGCGCGTTCATCTACCGCGACCTCTGCCACTACCTGCCGGCGCGGCGTGCGGCCCGCGAGCTGACGCGGCGCTTCGCCGATTCGCTCGAGACGATCCGCGACCGCGGTGAGCTGACCGCTGATCTCCGGCTGCGGCGTGCGGCGGTCACAAGAGGGGCCACGCAGCGCGCGCACGAACACCTCGAGGCGCTGGAGCTGGAGCGCGAGCGGCTGGGGCGCTTCGCGGGTTCGTTCGGACAGCGGCTCTTCAAGCACCTCGCGGCGACGTACGACCTCTCGCGGGCGGAGGCGGACCGGCAGTTCCGGCTGCGGCTCGACGAGGCGGTGCGGCGCGAGGCGGACAAGCTGCTCCGCGCGGAGGAGCAGGTCCGGTTGATGGACTACGAGGTGGGCCTGAAGCTCTACGAACGCATCAAGCGCGGCGCGAAGCTCGCCTCGCGCATCGAGGAGGAGGGGCTGCGAACCGACCAGGTCGCCTTCGCCTTCAACGGCGAGTACTGGAACGACGAGCTGCGCACCTACCGCTTCAGTCTGCAGAGCCGCTGCATGGAGGACGCGCCATGAGCCGCGCTCAGCCGCTCTTCGTTGCCCTCGTCCTCTGCGCCTCCGTCGCGAGCGCGCAACCGTCGCCGCTGGAGTCGAACCCGCTGCAGGCCCGCGCCCGCGAGAAGCGCGAGCTGGTGGAGAAGCTCCGCCGCGACATCTTCAAGGTGGACCGCTCCATCGGCGAGACGGAGCGCCTCATCGCCCGGTCGCGCAACGCGCCCTACCTGCCCGACCTGCAGTTCCGCCTCGCCGAGCTGTACGTGGAGAAGAGCCGCTACGTCTTCTACCTCGCCGCCGAGCAGCGTCCGGAGGGCGCGAAGGGCGCCATGGTCTCGCCGGAGACGCGCCTCTTGAAGGAGAAGGCGGTGCAGCTCTACGGGCGCCTGCTGCGCGAGCACCCGGACTTCGCGGACGCGGACAAGGTCACGTTCTTCCTCGCGCACGAGCAGCGCGAGCTCGGGCAGTTCGACGAGATGCTGAAGACGCTGGCGGAGCTGACGCGGAAGTTTCCGCAGAGCCCGCTGCGGCTCGACGCGCTGCAGATCCTCGGCGACTACCACTTCGACCGCGCGGACCTCGCGCAGGCGGAGCGGCACTTCCAGCAGATCCTCGACGCGCCGCCCTCACCGACACACGACCTCGCCCGCTACAAGATGGGCTGGATCCGCATCAACCAGGGCAAGCACGCGGACGCGGTGACCTACTTCGAGGCCGCCGCCGCGTCGTCTCCCCTCCCCGGCCAGGATCCGGCGCGCGCGCTGAACGTGAAGCGCGAGGCGTTGCTGGACCTCGTCTATTCGTACACCGAGGCCCGGCCGGCGAAGGGCGCGCTGAACTACTTCGAGAAGCTCTCCGACTCGCGCGCGACCTACGTGCTGGCGCTGGAGAAGCTCGGCACGCGCTACTTCATCAAGCAGCAGTACGAATGGGCCATCCCCGCGCTGCGCCGGCTGATGGAGCTGCAGAGCGATCCGGAGCTGGACCTCGAGCGCTCGCAGAAGCTCTACGACGCGCTGAAGGCGGCGAAGGGCAAGGTGCTGCCGGAGCCGGAGGACGTGCGCTACCTCGTGCGCGCGGCGGTGCAGGTGCGCGGCGATCCGTTCAAGGAGGAGAAGGCGCGCGCCTCCGAGCTGGGCGAGCTGGAGGAGATGGGACGCGACCTCGCGACGACGCTGCACGTGGCCGCGCAGAAGAAGGACGACCCGAAGCTCTTCGCGCGTTCGGCGGAGGCCTACGGCGAGTACCTCTCGCTCTTCCGGCCGAAGGCGTTCGTCCACACGATGATGCGCAACCGCGCGGACGCGCTCTACGCGGCAAAGGAGTTCCCGAAGGCGGCGCGGCAGTTCGAGGAGCTCGCGAGGCTGCTGGAGAAGCCGCCGAAGGATCTCGCGGAGAGCGCGGGCACGCACGAGGACGCGCTCTACGGCGCGCTGCTCGCCCACTTCAGCGGGCTGCGGAAGGAGAACGCGACGAGGCTGGATGCCTTCGAGGTCGCGGACGCGCGGCAGGCGCTGAAGCTGCTCGGCGCACAGTACGTGTCGCGCTATCCGCAGGGCGAGCGCGCGGTGGAGGTGAAGTTCAACATCGCCCGCGCGCACTACGACGACGGCGACTTCGAGAAGAGCGGCGAATTGTTCCTCGCCTTCGCGCTCGCGCACCCGGCGCACAAGGACGCGGCGGTGGCAGGACACCTCGCGCTCGACGCGCACCGGCAGCGCAACGACTTCAAGGGGCTGGAGGAGACGGGCAAGAAGCTGCTCGGCGCACCGCTGCCGCCCCAGTTCCTCGCGGAGGTGCGCGGGATCGTGGACCAGAGCCGCAGCGATGCGCTGGGCGAGCTGGCGCTGCGTTCGTCGCAGGAGCTGGGCGACGTGGTGGCGGGCCTGGTGAAGGTGGCGGACGAGAACCGCGGCGCGGAGATGGGCGAGAAGGCGCTCTACGGGGCGTTCACCGCGGCGCGCGAGAAGGGCGACTTCGGCAAGGCGAACGAGTTGGGGAAGCGCTTCGCCAACGAGTACCCGAAGTCGGGCTTCCTCTCGCCGGTGCTGCTGACGATGGGCCGGCACGCGGGGGAGGTCGGGCGGTTCGGCGAGGCGGCGGACCACTACGAGCTGCTCGGTGCGCGGCTGCATCCGGATGGGGCGGCGCTCGACGGGTGGCTGGCAGCGGCGCGGCTGCGGCGCGCGCTGGGTGATTCGAACGGCGCGGTGAAGGCGCTGGAGAAGGGCGTGGAGGTGGCGGGCTCGCGGCGTGCGGAGCTGCTCACGCTCATCGCGCAGACGCACCTCGACGCGGGCGAGCTGGCGAAGGCGCGCGCAGCGGCGGAGCAGGCGCTGAAGCTCGACAAGTTCGACGCGGCGGCGGGCGCGGTGCTCGCAGAGGCGCAGGCGAGGCTCGCGGCGGCGAACGAGGATCCGGAGCCGCTGGTCGCCACGCTGGGCGTCATCGCCAACGGACCGAACGGACAGTCGGAGGAGACCGCGAAGGCGATCTGGTTCGTGGCCGAGCTCTTCTACCGGTCGTTCAAGGCGCTCCCCAACGAGGAGGTCGAGCAGAAGGTCGCGCTGCTGCAGCAGCTCGAGGGGCTCTACACGCAGGTCGCCTCCATCGGCGCGCCGGAGTACGCGGTGGCGTCGCTCTGGCGGCTGGGCCTCGCGTACGGGCACGTGGCGGACGTGGTGGAGGCGAGCCCTCTTCCCGAAGGGCTCTCTCCCGCGGAGGTCGCGCAGTTCCGGCAGGCGGTGAAGGAGCAGGTCACGCCGGTGAAGCAGCGCGCGGACAACGTGCTCAAGGCGTGCGTGTCCCGCGCCGAGTCGCTGGAGGTCTTCACCGCCGCGGCGATCGGCTGCCGCACGCGTGCGGACGAGGTGAAGGACCCGGTGGCCCGCGTCTCGCCGAAGCCTTCGGTGCCGAACCTCGACGCGCTGCTGCGCAAGGCGGAGCAGGTGCAGACGGCGGAGGCGCTCGAGGCGCTGGGTCTTGCCTATCTGGAGGCGCGCAAGCTTCCGGAGGCGCAGCTGGCGCTCGGTCGCGCGGCGGAGCTGGACGAGGGACGCGCGTCGGCTCACAGCGCGTTGGGGCTGTCCCTGCTGCTCGCCGGCAAGTCGATGGAGGCGCGCGAGGCGTACGGACGTGCGCTCGACGCGGACCCCACGCATCCCGGCGCGCGCGCAAACCTTGCGTCGCTGCGCTGCCGCTACGGTGACACCGAGGGCGCTCGCCGCGAGCTGGGCGTGTTGAAGGACGAGGCGGGGCTCAACGGACCGGGCGTGGATCCGGAGTGGAGGACCTGCCGGTGACCGCGCTTCGCTTCGTGAGCGTGAGCGCCGTCGCCTGCGTGGCGCTGGTCACCGCCAGTGGCTGCGGCCGGGACCCGGCGCTGGATGGGAGCCTGACGGAGCTCGTGGACCTCAGCTACCGGAAGGTGGAGGTGGTGAAGACGGTGGACGAGCTCGCGCTGCGCTTCGTGATGCCGCAGGGCGCGGGCGAGGACGTGGTGCTGCGGGTGAGCGCGTCGCTCGTGGGCACGCGGGTGGATGCGCGCGAGCCGCTGGATCTGACCGAAGAGGACGCGCTGGGTCAGGTGCGCGGCAAGGTCGCGCGCAGCGTGCAGGGCGATGCGCTGACCCAGTTTCCGCCGCTGCAGCGCGGGCAGCTGACCTTCGAGAAGGAGCTGCAGGAGGGCGCGTTGGTCGAAGGCGAGCTGAACCTGACGTTCGAGAACGGGACCCACGCCGCGTCCGGGCGCACCGTGTTCGGCAGGTTCGAAGCGAGGGTGCGATGAGGGTGACGGGCGTTCTGTGCGCGGTGGCAGTGGCCGCGGCGCTCACCGGTTGCGCGGGCAAATACGGGCAGCGCGTGCCGGACGCGATGGTGTCGAAGCTTCCGTTCGAGGCGCGCATCGAGCTGCTGGAGTCGGAGAACGAGCTGGCGCTGGCGGTGGATCGCCGCGACGAGGCGCAGAACGAGATCCTCCGCACCCGCGAGGCGCTGCGGCGGGCGAAGTCTCGGCGGGACGATGCGAAGGCGGAGGTGAAGCGGGCAAAGGACGCGCCTTCGCTGGAGGTGGCGGACCTCGCGCTGGCGGAGGCGGATGCGCGACTGCACTTCCTGCGTGCGCGGCAGAAGGTGAACGTGGCCGTGGCGGACGTGGAGGCGCTGGCGCTGCGCTGTGCACTGGCGCGCTTCGAGCTCTCGCGGCTTTCCGCGGCGCGGAAGGCGAAGGTCGAAGGATCCGAGAAGCTCGACCCCCTCGAGTTCGAGGCGCAGGCGAAGGCGTGCGAGGCGGACGTGGTCGCGCGTCGGGCGAAGGTGAAGGAGGGGCGGGCCGCGGAGGCGGAGGCGGCGCGCGCGCAGTGGGAGACGCACAAGAACGCGCTGGCGAAGAAGACCTTCGACGCCCGCGCCAGCCCCTGGGTGGAGTGACGTGATGACCCCGCTGGTGCTCGTGGTCGTATCCGCCGTCGCGCTCGGACAGACCCCGCGGGAGCGGGCCGCGCTGGAGCGGACGGTGAAGGTCGAGGAGCAGCGGCTCGCGCAGGCGCCGGAGGACGCGGAGGCCCTGCTCAGGCTCGGGCGGGCGTTCCTCGCGCTGGGGCAGCCGAAGCGCGCGGTCCCTCCCCTGCTCTCGCTCGCTGGTCGGGAGCCGCAGAACGCGGAGGTCACCCTGCTGCTCGCGCGCGCGCAGCGGCAGAGCGGTGAGGTGCAGTCGGCGCTCGCGCTGCTCGACGCCGCGCTGGAGCGGAACGACGACGACGCGGCGCTGCATGCGGAGCGGGCGCTGCTGGCGCGGGAGAGCGGCGATGGCGAGGGCGCGGTGCGGCACTTCGGTCGCGCGGTGGAGCTCCTGCCGGACGACGCGCTGCTGCGGTTCAACTACGGCGAGGCGCTCGACCACCGGCTGCGGACGGACGACGCGATCGCGCAATACCGGCGCGCGCTGGAGCTGAACCCGGAGCTGACGGCGGCGCGGGTGAACCTCGGGAAGGCGCTGGCGGACCGGCAGAAGTTCGCCGAGGCCCAGACGGTGTTGCGGGAGGCCACGCGCGCGGCGCTGGGTGATGCGGAGGCGCACTACAACCTCGGCGTGCTGCTGATGCGCGAGGGGAAGATCAGCGAGGCGCGGGTCGAGTACGAGCGCGCGCTGGCGGTCGATCCCCGGCATGCGCGGGCGCACAACAACCTCGGCGTGGCGCTCGATGCGGTGGAGCAGCACGCGCGCGCGGCGTCCCACTTCCAGAAGGCGATCGAGAGCGACCCGAAGTACGCGGAGGCGCACTTCAACCTCGGACTCTCGCTGTTCCGGTTGGGCGACACGCGGCGGGCGACGAAGTCCTTCGAGCGGGCGCTGGAGCTCGAGCCGCGCGCGTCCGGTCCCTACGTGAAGCTCGGCGAGCTCTACCTCAAGCAGGGCATGCGCGACCGCGCGCTGGAGGCGTTCAAGAAGGCGGTGGAGAAGACGCGCGACGATCGCTACCTCAACGCCGAGGCCTATCGCGGGCTCGCGCGCACCTACCTCGAGCTGGGGCGCACGGCGGAGGCGGTGAGCACGCTGGAGACCGCGGTGAAGGCGCTGCCGCAGAACGCGAGCGCGCAGGCGGCGCTGGGTGAGGTGTACCTCGCGAGAGGTGACGTGGACGCGGCGCTGGCGGCGTACCAGAAGCGGCTGGAGCTGCAGCCCTCTCCCGAGGCCCGGCTCGATCTCGCGCGGGCCTATGCGCGCAAGCGCGTGTCGCAGAAGGCGGAGCCGCTCTTCCGGAAGGTGCTGGAGGAGGAGCCCGGACATCCGGCGGCGCTGCTCGGGCTCGCGGATCTGTATCTCGCCATGGGCCAGTGGGAGCTGGCGACGAAGACGCTCAACGAGGCCCGCGAGGCGGCGCCGGGAGATTCGAGCGTCCAGGCGCGGCTGGGGATCGTTCACGCGCGGCGCGGACGTCCGGACCTCGCGCTGGCGGAGCTGGAGGCGGTCACCGCGAGGGATCCGGCGCAGCTCGATGCGCGCGCGGAGCTTGGCTTCCTCTATCACCGCGGCGGTGACACCGACGCTGCGGTGCGGGTGCTTGACGCCCTCCTGAAGGATGCCCCGGCGCACGCGCTGGGCCTCCTCTATATGGGGCACGCGAAGTACCGGAAGGGCGACGCGAAGCGGGCGGAGGAGCTCTTCACGGCAGCCGCGGCGGCCGACCCGGAGCTGGGCGAGCCGCACTTCGCGCTCGGGCAGCTCTACGAGGCGCAGAAGAAGACCGACGAGGCGCGCCGGTCGTACGAGCGCGCGGCGGAGCTGCAGCGGGATCACCCCGAGGCCGCGAAGGCGGCGAAGCGGCTGGCGAAGGACGTGCCGGGTCTGTGACCGCTACGTACGGGGGGGCGGTTCGAAGCGGCGGGTGAAGTCGACCTCGTGCGCGTCGGGGCTCTCCGCGAGCAGGCGCTTCGCCTCCTTCCACGAGGGGAACGTCTCGGACGCATAGGTCAGGGTACGCAGCACGCGTGAGAGCTTCGCGGTCTCACGCATCGCTCGTTGGTGCGCGCCGGTGCGCACGAAACGGTGCATCTCCTCCTCGGAGGTCCATGCAGACAGCGTGTAGTGCAGCCGCCCGAACCCGATGTTCTTCATCCGGATGAAGCCCGGGTGCGCGCGCGCCTGACGCGAGATGTGCAGGCCGTGCCACGAGAGCCGGAAGAAGAGCCACGGCGACTTCAGCTCGATGGAGGTGACCGAGACGATCACTTGCAGGCCCGGTTCGGCTGGCACACGCCCGTTCTCACGTGCGGGCCCTGCTGGTAGGTGCACGCCGTCCCCTGCGGACAGTCCAGCGCGTCGGCGCAGTCCGCGAGTCCGTCGCCATCGTTGTCCGCACGATCGCCGCAGTCCGCCTCCGCGCGTCGCGTCGCCCGGCAGAGGCAGCCCTCACCACACGAGGCCCCGTCGCAGCCGCTGTCCTCGCAATCGGTGAAGCCGTCGCAGTCGTTGTCCCTGTCGTCGTTGCAGGCGCCGTCCGCTTCCGGCACCGCGGGCAACGTTCCGTCGCAGGAGCACCGTCGCATCGAGTCGCAGGTGAAGGTGCTCGGCGTGGCGCAGAGCTTCCCGGCGCAGTCTTCGTCCTGGCAGTCGATCCGCCCGTCGCCGTCGTTGTCCGCACCGTCGTCGCACGCGAGTTCGGTCGCCTTCAGCGCTTCGCACAGGCAACCGGTGCCGCAGCTGCGGCCGTCGCACTGCGGGTCCTCGCAGTCGGTCTGCGCGTTCTGATCGTTGTCGACGCCGTCGGAGCAGGAGGACTCCGCCGAGGCGATGCACTCGCCGCCGACGCACTCCTGCGATTGCGAACAGGCGTTGCCACACGCGCCGCAGTGGAGGCGGTCGGTCGTGAGGTCGAACCCTTCATCGAGCTCACCGTCGCAGTCGTCGTCGAGGCCGTTGCACAGCTCTTCGGTGGGGACGACCTCGCCCGCGCAGGCCTCGACGAAGGTGCCGCTCTGACAGGGACGCGCGCCCGCCCTGCACGCGCCGATGCCCTGCGTTCCCTCCGGGCCCGAGTAGCAGGACAGCGCGGCGAGCTCTTCGTCGATGCCGCCATCGCAGTCGTCGTCGAGGCCGTTGCAGGTCTCCGCAACGGGGAGGCAGCACACGCCGTGGTCGCCCGGATGTGGAGCGCAGACGAGGCCGTCGCCGCCGCAGTCCGCGTCGCTCTGGCAGGCGAAGCGCGCGTCGAGCGGCACGTCCACGCGACAGGAGGAGAGCACCAACAGAGCGCAGATGAGCGCGACGTTTTCAGAACGAACCATGGATCCCTCCTCCTGCGCCGCCATCGAAGAAGAACCACACGCCGCCACCCGCCAGCGCCGCGAGCCCGACCCCTCCGGCGATGTTCGCCACCTGCGCATCGCGCCGCGCGCCCTGCACCTCTCGCCGCGTCACCTCGAGCACGCCATCTCCGTTCGCGTCCACCGCGCGCCGCTTCACGTTCTGCGCGCTGAGGCCGAAGCCGATCCCCACGCCCACTGCCGCGGCGCCTGCGAGCGCGGTCCACAGTCCCGGACGCTGCCACGCCGACTTCTGCTTCCGAGGCTCGGGGAGCTTCTGTCGGCGCTCGCGCTCCGCCTGCAGCGAGGGATCCATCACCGGCTCGGCCACGACGATCTTCGGGCGCTTCAACGTCACCGCGACCTCCTGCACGCCGGCAGAGGCAACGGTGACGGGCTCCTCGTGATCGAGGTGCTCGGGTGCGGAGACACGCAGCACGTGCGATCCCGCGGGGACCGTCACGTCCAGCTCCGCGCCCTGCCCCACCACTCGTTCGCCGACGCGGACCTCGCTCGCCGGAGGTTCGGAGCGCACCCGCAGCTGCCCGAGCGGCACAGCGAGCCGCGTGAGCAACGGCTGCACGAATGGCGCGAGCCGGCGATCCAGATCCCGTCCGCCGAGGAGCTTCGCGGGAATGACCGCGGACTCGACGGTGGGCTCGCCCCAGTCGTGTCCGAGGAGTGTGAGCTCGGTCGCCGACAGCTCGCCGATGATCACGCGATCCACGCCGAGCCGGTGGCACAGCTGCGTCATGCACTCCGCGTCGCGGCAGGACATCGCGTCGGCCACCTCGCCCTCGCGGTCGAGAAGGGAGCGGGCCTCGGCCGGCGGGACGATTCGGGAGAAGGCGCCCGCTTCGACGAAGCGAAGAAGTGAGTCACCTGCGCGCGCGGCGGAATCGATGCGCTGCGCGTCGGTGGAGATACCGATGAGTGCGATTGACGGCCGCAGCTCCGGGCCCTCCTCGGTGAGGTCCAGGCCGAACTCCTGCGCCAGCACGAGCTGCGCGACGACCACCAGTGGAAGCATGCGCGGAGCCTAGCGCGCGGCTTTGGCGCCGCATCAGCGAAGCCATGGGAGCCGATCGAAGCGGTCATTGGCCGGTGCGCGTCGCGGCGGCGGTCGTGACACGCTGCTCCGCATGAGCAGAACAACCTTCCGCATGGGCAGGCTGGACCACGTGCACATCCGCGTTCCGAACCGCGACGAGGCCGCGCGTTGGTACGCGGAGCACCTCGGCTTCGAGCCCGTGGAGCGCTTCGCCTTCTGGGCGCAGGGTTTCGACGGCGGCCCGCTGCAGATCTCGGCGGACGGGGGCAAGACGATGCTCGCGCTGTTCGAGGCGAGCGAGGGCCACCCGATGGTCCCGCAGAAGACCGGCGTCGCGTTCAGCGTGGATGCCGAAGCCTTCATCGCCTTCGCGCGGTCACTGCCGGGCGAGATTCTCGGCGTTCGCGGGAAGCCGCTGCAGGTGAACGACCTCGTCGACTTCGATCTCTGCTGGGCGTGGGACTTCACCGATCCGTGGGGCAACCAGTACGAGCTCAACTGCTACGACTACGAACGCATCCGGCGGGAGCTCATCGAAGCGGAAGGCCTCGAGCCGGTGCGCTACTGGCCGCGAGAGCTTCACGAACGGTTCCAGAAGAGGTGACGCACGCCCCGCACCAGCTCGCGCCACTGCGCATGTCAGACCCCACCACTATACGGATGTACCGTAGCCGTCGCAGGGGAGGGCGAGATGAGCGTGGTGGTGGTGGCGGAGAAGCCGTCGGTGGGGCGGGACCTGGCGCGGGTGCTGGGCGCGAATCGGAGGGGCGAGGGGTTTCTGGAGGGCAACGGGTACGTCGTCACCTGGGCCATCGGGCATCTCGTCGGGCTGGCGGAACCGGCAGAGGTGCAGGCGGAGTGGAAGCGCTGGGACTTCGGCCTGCTGCCGATGATCCCGGACAAGTGGCCGCTCTCGGTGCTGAAGAAGACGCGGCCTCAGTTCAACGTGCTGAAGAAGCTCCTGCGGGATGCGGCAGTGGAGCGCGTGGTGTGCGCGACGGACGCCGGGCGCGAGGGCGAGCTCATCTTCCGCTTCATCTATGAGGCGGCGGGTTGCCGAAAGCCCGTGCAGCGGTTGTGGATCTCGTCGCTGACGGATGGGGCAATTCGAGACGGCTTCCGGAAGCTGAAGGATGGGCGTTCGTACGACGCGTTGGCGGCGGCGGCCCGCGCGCGGAGCCAGGCGGACTGGCTGGTGGGGATGAACCTCTCTCGGGCGTACGGCCTGTCCATGTCCCAGACCGGCATGTCCGTCGGTCGGGTGCAGACGCCCACGCTGGCCATGGTGGTGGCGCGCGAGCTGGAGATCCGGAGCTTCAAGCCCGAGGACTATCTGGAGGTCGTCGCCACCTTCGAAGGCGAGTCCGGCGCCCGCTACCGGGGCACCTGGTTCCGGCCGGCAAAGCCCGGAGAGAAGGGAGAGGGGCCGGCGCAGGCGAGACGGCTGCTCGCGGACGGGGTCGAGGCCGGTCAGATCGTCGAACGGGCAAAGCGCGGCGCGGCACGGATCGAAGAGGTGCGTTCGGAGACGAAGCGGATGCCGCCGCCACTGCTCTACGACCTGACCGAGCTGCAGCGGCACGCCAACCGGCTGTACGGGCTCAGCGCCCAGCGGACGCTCGCGGCGGCGCAGGCGCTGTACGAACGCCACAAGCTCTTGAGCTACCCGCGAACCGACAGCCGGCACCTGTCGAAGGACGTGGCGGACACGCTCCCGGACGTCGTGCGAGCGGTGAGGGACCGCTACTCGCAGATGATCGCGCCGGGCACCGGAGAGCGCCCGCTGGGGAGGCGCTACGTGGACGACGCGAAGGTCAGCGACCACCACGCGATCATTCCGACGGACAGACGGCTCGCAGATCCCGGGGCGTTGGGCGAGGACGAGCGCCGCATCTACGACCTCGTATGCCGCAGGCTGCTTTCGGCGTGGCATGGCGAGCACGTGTGGGACGTGACCACGGTGACGACCGCCATCACCACGAAGGATCCGGAGGTCGTTGACCGCTACCGCAGCCAGGGGACCGCGGTGCGTGAGGTCGGGTGGAAGGTGCTCGATCCGGTGATGCCGAAGCGGGACGCACCGGAGGAGGACGGCGAGTCGCAGGCGCTTCCGGCGGGGCTCGTGAAGGGACAGCCGCAGCGGGTGGTGGATGCGCGCGCGGTGAAGAAGACGACCCGGCCGCCGCCCCGCTTCACCGAGGCCACCCTGCTGACGGCGATGGAGACCGCCGGCGCTTCGCTGGATGACAAGGAGCTGTCGGACGCCATGAAGGCGCGGGGGCTGGGCACGCCTGCGACCCGAGCCGCGACGATCGAGACGCTGCTCGACCGCGAGTACATCGTTCGCCGAGGCAAGGCGCTGGAGGCGACGGAGAAGGGCGTGGGGCTCATCGCGGCGGTGGACACGGTGGTGAAAAGCCCAGCGATGACGGGCGAATGGGAGGCGCGGCTCGGGCGCATCGAGCGCGGACAGGAGACGCTCCCGGACTTCATGAGCGCCATCGAGCGGTACGTGCGCGAGGTCATCGGCCGCGTGCCGCCGCCGTCGGGACGAGGTGGCGGAGCGGGCGGTGGCTGGCGAGCGCGCCCATCTTCGGGAGGTTCGGCGGGAGGAGGTTCAGCAGGAGGCGCTCCCGCGCGTGGACGCCGGCGCCCGGCGGAGGCCCCAGTGCCCGCTGCGAGTCAGACGGCTCCATCCGGTCGCTCCTGGGCCATCGCGCCGTGGAACGTGCCCGGCGCAGGTGGCGCGGCGGGACCTGCTGCGGGAAGCGACGCGCGCGGAGCGAAGCGGCGGCAGGGAACCCGAGCCTCCGCGAAGACCTCCCGCGCGCCCGGAGGCGCATCGCGTGCTGGTGGGCCGCCTACGTCCTCGGGCACACGCAAGCGAGGAGCGCCCGGCGCTCCGACGTCGGCAGTGCCGGACTCGGCGCTCGGCGAATCGGAGCTGACGGAGAAGATCCTCGCCGCGTTACGGACCCGTGACGGCCAGAGCACCGGGCGAATGTGCCGGACGATGCTCGGCGAGGGCGCCCCCGAGCGTCAGCGCTTCGAGTCGGTGGTGCGGAACCTCGTGACCGCCGGGATGGTGCGGCTGACCTCGGACGTCTTCGAGACGGAAGGGAGGAAGATCCCCTTCCAGCGTGCATGGTTGGCGACTTCTCGTGCCACGGCGCCGGGAGGCCCTTCCTAGGCGGCGGCCGCCGCCGCTCCGGACGATGAGGTCCGCGAGCGGCTCCAGCCCCACTCGCGGCGAGAGGCGTGGCTCCTGCCTCCGCACGCTCTCACCCCGCGCCGCCCAGCTTCGGACCTGCACCGCCGGCGCCTTCACCCGCGGCAGCGAGCATCTTCCGCCGTCTGCGCTTCATGCCCGCCACGACGATCCGCTGGAAGGTCACCGGCATCGCGCGGGAGAGGAGATCCAGCAGCACCGCGTCCCTGCCGATGAGCAGGCGCCGCTGGTCGCGCAGCACGGCGGAGAGGATTCGCTCGGCGGCGCGCTCGGGCGTGGTGCCGAAGAGCCGCTCGAACTCGCGCGACGACTGCTCGTCCAGCCATCCGTCGCGGTGCACCGTCCTCGCGCGGCGGGCGATGTTCGTCTGGATGCCGCCCGGGTGGACGCAGGTGACGCCGATCCGGCCACCCTCCGCCTCGAGCTCCTGCCTCAGCGAATCGGTGAAGCCCTTCACCGCGAACTTCGCCGCGTTGTAGGCCGCCTGCGTCGGGATGCCGATGAGCCCGAAGAGGCTCGAGACGTTGACGATGTGCCCCTCCCCCGCCGCGCGCAGGTGCGGGAGGAAGGCCTTCGTCCCGTACACCACGCCCCAGAAGTCGATGCCCATCAGCCACTCGAAGTCCTCGTAGGAGGTGTCCTCGACGGTCGCCCCGAGCGCGACGCCGGCGTTGTTCAGGACGAGGTGAACCGCACCGAAGTGGCGCGCGGTCTCGTCTGCCCACCGGTGCACCGCCTCGCGCTCCGCGACGTCCACCCGCGTCGCGGTGACGCGGACGCCGTGCGCACGACACGCCTCCGCGGTCTCCTCCAGCCCTCGTTCGTCCACGTCCGACAGCGCCAGCGAACAGCCGTTCCGCGCAAAGAGCAGCGCGGCCGCCCGCCCGATTCCGGACGCCGCGCCGGTGATCGCCGCCACCTTCCCCGAGATCGTCTTCATCCCTCTCGTTCCTCAAGCGACAGCGACAGCGACAGCGACAGCGACAGCGGCCCGCGACTACTTCCGCTGCGCGGCGCGGCGGAGCGGACGTCCCTCCACGCGCGGCTCGGTGGCGTCCATCACGCTGCGGAACTCCCGCGCCAGCTCGGCGAACGCGGCCTCGCATGCGGGACTCACGGTGGTCATGTTGGCGAAGCCGTGGATGAACCGCTCGTAGCGGCGGAGCGTCACCGCCACGCCCGCGCGGCGCAGCTCCTCCGCGTAGGCCTCACCCTCGTCGCGCAGCGGGTCGAAGCCCGCGGTCACCACCAGCGTGGGAGGCAGGCCCTCGAAGCCCGCAGCGCGCAGCGGATGAAGCCTCGGATCCGCCCCATCCGCGTCGCCGGTGTAGTGCCGGGCAAAGGTCTCCACGTCGGAGCGCGTGAGGAAGAACCCCTCGGCGAAGAGCGACATCGACGGCCACTCGCGGGTCCGGTCGAGCGCCGGGTAGAGGAGGAGCTGCGCCTGCGGCACGGGCCCCTCGCCCTCGGCGCCGAGATGCGAGATCGCCGCCGCGAGCGCACCGCCGGCGCTGTCCCCGCCCACCGCGACGCGTGCGCCATCCACACCCAGCAGCTCCGCGTGCGACTGCGCCCAGGCCACCGCCGCCTGTCCGTCCTCGATCGCCGCGGGGAACGGCTCCTCCGGCGCGAGCGCGTACTCGACGGAGAGCACCGCCATCCGCCCCTCCGCGCACAGCAGGCGGCACGGCGCATCGTGCGTATCGAGGTCGCCGATCACGAACCCGCCGCCGTGGAAGAAGACCAGCAGCGGCGGCCTCTGCACGCCCTCGGGCAGGTAGAGCCTTCCCATCAGCGGGCGGTGCGGCGCCTCGATCACCACGTGCCGGATCTCGCCCACCGCGCGCGGCTCGCCGGCGAATACGAGGGACTCGCGCCGCAACCTCCGCCGAGCCTCCGCCGGCGTCCCGTGCATCAGTGACCTGCCGCCGGTGCGCTTGCGCAGCGCGAGGAGGAGTTGCAGCTCCGGGTGCAGCGTCAGGCCGTCGCGGCGGATGGGCAGCGCGCCGGAGAGCGCGACCTGGACCGCGTGCGGCAACCTCAACAGGCGCTTCGCCATCGCGTACTGCAGGCGCTCGGCGGCGGACAGGGGACGATCAGCCACGCAGCACCCCGTAGTCCGCGGCGTCGAACCGCTCCACCCGCCGCCGGAAGGCCAGCGTCGATCCCGGCCACAGGGTCGAGTTCCTCCCCGTCCGGTCGAGGTACCAGCTCCGGCATCCGCCCTTCATCCACACCGTCCCCGCCATGTCCCGATCCACCTCCGCCACGAACGCGGCCTGCGCCTCCTCGCGAGGCTCGACCGCCACCGCGCCGCTCGACTCGAGAAACCGCAGCGCGCCCAGCACGTGCTCCATCTGGCTCTCCATCATCACGATCACCGACGTGTGCCCGAGCCCGGTGTTCGGCCCCTGCAGGAGGAAGAGGTTGGGAAAGCCGGAGACCGTCGTCCCGGCGAACGCCTTCGGGCTGCCCTTCCACACTTCCTCCAGCGTGCGCCCTCCGCGGCCGCGCACCTGCCGGGCGATGGGCATGTCCGCGACGTGAAAGCCCGTGCCGAAGATGATCGTATCCGCCGCGTGCTCGCTCCCGTCGCAGGCGACGACCGAGCGCGCGCGGACCTCCTCGACGCCGGTGGTCACCAGCGTCACGTTCTCCTTCGTCATCGCCGGGTAGTAGTCGTCGGAGACGAGGATCCGCTTGCAGCCCAGCGTGTACCTGGGCGTGAGCTTCTCGCGCAGGGCCGGGTCCTGAACCTGGGCCTTCAGGTGTCGCAGCGCGAGCCGCTCGCCCTGCTTCGCCAGCGCGGGATGGACGAACGCCAGCACCAGCGCCTCACGCGCCGCGTAGATCGCCGCCCTCACCGCGGACAGCGTTGCCGGCGCGCGGCGATACATCGACTGAAGGCGTTCGCTCACCGCGCGATCGTTGCGGGGCATCACCCACGCGGGCGTGCGCTGGAACACGGTGAGCCGCGAGACCTCGGGCTGGATCTTCGGAATGAACTGGATCGCCGAGGCCCCGGTGCCCACCACCGCGACCTTCCGTCCCTTCAGCGAATACGCCGCGTCCCAGCGCGCCGAGTGCATCACCTTGCCCTCGAACCGCTCGAGCCCGGGCAGCTCGGGGATGCTCGGCTCGGAGAGGCCGCCCACCGCGGAGACGAGGATGTCCGCGGTGAAGTCTCCCTTCGACGTCCGCACCTCCCAGCGCGCCGCATCCTCGTTCCAGCGCGACGCCTCCACCGCGTGCCCGAACCGGCAGTGCGGCCGCAGCCCGAAACGGTCCGCCACGCCGCGGAGGTAGGCGAGGATCTCCGGCTGCGGCGAGTAGGTCCGCGACCAGTCCGGGTTCGGCGCGAAGGAGAGCGAGTAGAGGTGGCTCTGCACGTCGCACGCGCAGCCCGGGTACACGTTCTCGCGCCACACGCCGCCCACGTCGTCCGCGCGCTCGAAGAGGACGAAGTCCTTCACGCCCGCACCCAGCAGCCGCACCGCCATCCCCAGACCGCCGAAACCGGTGCCGATGATCGCCACCCGGTGGTGTGGAGTCATTCATCCAGAATGTCGAACCGGGCGTCACACCGCAATGTTCACGCATGACGCCGGCGGGCGCTTTCTCCGTCGCCTGTCACACGCTCCCCCCTGCCCGCCTGCCCGCGAACTGGAGGGGCGATCTTCCCCGTGCTATCGCCCCGGGGTCTGGGGGTCGCACCAATGAACAGAATCCTTCCGTATGTCGCGCTGGCAGCCGTCGCCGGCGCTGCCTGTACGCCCGAAGTCCCCGTCACCGAGGAGCGCGAGTTCGTGGTCGCGCGGTTCGACCCGGCGCAGTCGCCGCCGGTCGTGCCGACGCCGAACTCGCTCGCGGTCAATCCGGAGACGGGCCTGCTCAACGTCACGCCGGCGGCCAACGCGTCGCCCGCGGACCTCGAGTTCGTCGCCTGGCTGAACACGCTGAACGGCTTCCCTGCCAGCGCCTCGGCCAACGCCACCTTCACCGGTGAACTCAACGCCGAAACGCTCACCGCCGCGAACGTCCGCGTCTTCGACGTCACCGCGAACATGGCGCCGGTGGAGGGTCTCTCCCCGCAGCTGCTCGAGCCCGCCGCCACCGAGGCCGCGGACGCGAAGCAGCGTCTGACCATTGCCGCTCCGGCCGGAGGCTGGACCGGCGGTCACACCTACGCGGTGGCGATAATCGGCGGCGCGGACGGCGTGAAGGGCGCTGGCGGCCAGCAGGTCATCGGCTCCTCGACCTGGGCGCTCATCCGCAGCGCGAACCCGCTGGTGGACTGCGAGGACCTCGAGTCCCCCACCTGCCGCACCACCACCGAGATCATCCCCTCCACCAAGGAGGATCCGGCGGAGCGGCTCGCCGACCAGACCGCTTCCGCGCTGCGGCTCGAGCGCCTGCGCCGCCTCTACAAGCCGATGATCGACGCGGTGGTCGCGGCGGGCGTGAAGCGCGAGGACCTCGCCCTCTTCTGGACCTTCCCCGTCGCCGACGTGCCGACCGCGCTCTTCAACCCGGGCGCGCAGCCGCCGCAGGTGCCGCTGCCGAACGACCTGGCGATCAACGCGGAGACCGGCCTCGTCAACGCGCCGATCGATCCCTCGGCGCCGGCCGCGCAGCAGGAGTTCACCCGCGACTACCTCAACACGCTGGACGGCTTCCCCGTCACCGCCGCGGGCTCGGCGCGCATCGTCGGCCGCGGGCTCAACGGCGCCACGGTGACCGAGGAGACGGTCCGGGTGCTGAACCTCGCGGACCCGATGAACCCGCCGGACGTCACGGTCAGCTACGACGACGCGACGGACCAGATCGTCGTCACCCCGCCCACCGGCGGCTGGACGAAGGGCGCGCGCTACGCGGTGGTGCTCACCACCGCGATCAAGGGTGACAACGGCGTGTCGCTGGCGGCCTCCGACGCGTGGGCGCTCGCCCGCAGCAGCGAGACGCTGGTCGATTGCGAGGACCTCGCCTCCGCGGAGTGCAAGTCGATCGTCACCGCCGCGCCCATCTCCAACGCGCAGGCAGTGGGCCTCGAGCGCGTGCGCCGCGGCTTCGAGCCGGTGCTCGACGGGCTGGAGGCCTCCGGTCTTCCGCGCGTGCAGGTCGCGCTGGCCTGGACCTTCCGCATCGTCTCCTTCGCCGAGGCGACCTTCGATCCGGGCGCGAGCGTCATCCCCTTCCCGAACAACATCCTCCTCGCGCCGGGCGTGAACCCGCCGCGGGTGAACCTCCCCATCCCGGAGAACGCGCCGGCCACGCTGGTCGCGCTCTACACCGGCCTCAACACGCTGGACGGCTTCAGCACCATCGGCCCGTACGTGTCGGAGAACAGCGCGGCGCGCGGGGCGCTGGACATCCGGGCGGTGGACGAAGCATCCCTCACCGAAGGCACCGGCTTCTTCCGCCTCACCCCGCTCATCGCCGGCGGCGCCGAGCCGCAGGTCACCGCCTGCCTCAACTGCTGGTCCTCGCCGAAGCCGGACGGCACGCCGCAGGACGGCCCGCAGGAGCTCCAGTTCGTCACCGAGGCCCCGCTCGACGAGCGCACCACCTACGGCGCCTACCTGACCTCCGCGCTGAAGGACACCGACGGCAAGAAGGTCATCGCCTCGCCGGCCTTCGCTCTGGTGCGCATGGAGAGCCCGCTGGTGGACGGCGACGGCAAGAGCCAGGTCTCGGGCGTCTCGGACGAGAACGCGGCGGCGCTGGAGCCGGTGCGTCAGGGCCACCAGGCGCTCATCGGGGCGGTCACCGCCCGCGGCGTCGAGCGGAAGGACCTCGCGCTCGCGTGGGGCATCACCACGCAGAGCACCGTCTCCACGCTGAACCTCCTCCACGACGCGCCCGCGCTGGCGATGGTGCCGGCGAACCCGACCTGGGCGGTGAACATCACCGGCTCTCCGGGCCTGCCCACGCTGCCCGCGGTGGGCGCGGTCTTCGCCGGTGAGCTCGTGGTGCCGTACGGGCTGACCGGTCCGGCGGGAACGCTGAACCCGAACCCGGCGGCGTGGCAGACGCGCGTCATCCCCTTCATCCTCACCGTGCCGAACCCGGCCGTCGTCGCCCCGCCGATGGGCGGCTACCCGGTGGTCATCTTCGGCCACGGCCTGCGCAGCGGCCGGCAGACGATGCTCGGCATCGCGAACACCTACGCGGCGGCGGGCCAGGCGACGATCGCCATCGACCACATCCTCCACGGCGACCGCGCGGACTGCCGCGGGCTGGCTGCGGCGGGACAGGCGCCCTCGGATGACGCCGCGTGCGCGAACCCGGCGACCCAGACCTGCAGCGCCATGACCGGCCGCTGCGTCGCGCGCTCGGCTGCAGCCCGGATCGCGTGCAACCCGGCGGGTCCGGACCGCGGCAACCTCACCTGCGCCGCCGCGGGTCAGGGCCGTTGCGTGACCGCCGACAGCCTCTGCGAGGGTGGCGACTTCGCCCGCAACGCGCAGCAGGTCGCGAACATCTCCGGCTGGAACTACCTCGACCCGTCGAACCTCTTCGCCACCCGCGACCGCTTCCGCGCGCCGGTGGCGGACCTCGCGCAGGTGGCGCGGATGGTCCAGGGCTCGGGCATGGGCAGCCTCAACGCGCTGATCACCGCCCAGGGCGCCGAGGCGCTCAACGGCGCGGAGCTGCGCTACACCGGCCAGAGCCTCGGCGGCATCATCGGCACGCTCTTCACCGCCGCGTCGCCGACGGTGGAGCACTCGCTGCTGAACGTGCCGGGCTCGGATCCGGCGGGCATCCTCCTCTCCTCGCCGGCGTTCGCGGCGGTGCGCACCGCGTTCATCAACACGCTGGCGCTGCAGGGCATCGAGGAGGGCACGCAGCCGTTCGACAACTTCATCGGCATCGCCCGGTGGATCCTCGACGCGGCGGATCCGCAGAGCGCGGCGTTCAGCATGCTCAACGGCCCGCGCGCGCCGGCCGGGCGGCGGGTGCTCATCCAGTACATCACCGACGATCAGGTCATCCCGAACTGGACCACCGAGCGCCTCATCCGCGCGGCGAACCGCGGCGTGGACATGCAGGGCAACGTGGCGGTCTCGCTCTTCGAGCCCACGACGATGGAGCTGCCGCTGCCGGCCCGGCACTCGTTCCTCCTCAACAACACCCACGCGCCCACCACCGCCGCCGCGCAGACCGAAGCCGCGGCGCTGATGAGCAGCGGCACCCTCCCGTAGCGAAGACAGGACCCTGACCATGAAGACTGTCACGAACGTCTTTCTGACCGCTGCCGTCCTCTTCGTCGCGCCCGTCTGGGCGGCGGGCTTCGCCATCGAGAGCCACGGCGGCCGCGCGGTGGGCATGTCCACCGCGGTGACCGCGCTGGGCGACGACCCCTCGGCGGTGTTCTTCAACCCCGCGGGCCTCCTCGGCGGCGAGGGCCTCGAGCTGCAGGTGGGCGCCGCGCTGATCATGCCGCGGGTGAGCTTCACCAACCCCGGCGGCGAGGTGACGAAGCTCGGTGGGCTCTCGCCGCCGCCGCACCTCTACGCGCGCTACCAGCTGATGGATCGCGTGGCCGCGGGGCTCGGCGTGTTCGTGCCCTTCGGCGCCTCGTCGTCCTGGCCCGAGGGCTGGGAGGGCCGCTTCCGCACCACCGGCTCCACGCTGAACGTGTGGAACATCAACCCGGAGGTCGCGGTGCAGGTGCACGACCGGGTGCGGCTCGGCGCGGGGGTGCAGATCGTCCGCGGCACCGTGCTCCTCTCCCGCGCGCTGGGCTTCGTGGACAGCGAGGGCGAGGTGGAGATCGGCGGCGGCGCCTGGGGCACCTCCTTCAACGTCGGCACCGAGATCGAGATCCTCAAGGACACCCTCACCTTCGGCGCCGCCTACCGGCCCGGCCCGCGGCTCGACTTCGACGGTCAGGCCGGCTTCAGCAACGTCCCGCCCGAGTTCCAGTCGCGCCTGCGCGGCATGGGCGTGAGCACCACGGTGGACCTGCCGGACACGGTGTTCGCGGGCTTCGGCTTCCGCGCGCTCGACGACAGGCTGCGCATCGGGCTCGACGCGCACTGGTACGACTGGTCGTCCTTCCAGGAGCTCCGCCTGAACTTCGAGGACGAGGCGCTCTCCTCCGTCTCTCCCAAGCACTGGAACGACGCGGTGAGCTTCCACCTCGGCGGCGAGTACCGCATCACGCGCGACCTCACCGCGCGCCTCGGCGCCGCGTACGACCCCACGCCGTCGCCCGGGGACACGCTCACCCCCGACCTGCCGGACGCGGACCGTCTGCGCGCGTCGGCGGGCATCGGCTACCGGCTGGGCGACTTCCAGATCGATGCCGGCTACCAGTTCGTGATGCTCATGGACCTCGAGAGCACCTCGCCGCTGCTCCCCGGCACCTACGGCGGCAACGCGCACGTGGTGGGACTGACGCTCGGCTGGGCCACGCCGTTCTAGGCGGTTCGCTCAACACGCGTTGAAGCACGCGGCGCCCGGCGGATCTCACGGTCCTCCGGGCGCTTCGTCTTTCAGAACGCTAGGTTCCGCCGCGTGAGCACGAGCGACCTCCCCTTCGAGCCCGGACACGTCTCGCCCGCCACACCGTCAGGCGACGCGCTGCTCTTCCTCGCGCGCGGCATGGACCTGTGGGTGCGCTCCACCGAAACGGCCTCGGAAACGGCCAGGGACTCGGCCTCAGGAGCGCTGGAGTTCCCTCGGCTCGCCGACACCGCGGCGCTCGCGGACGGCGTGCACTTCCTTGGACGCATCGGCGGGACGGACCTCTTCGCGGGCGCGCTGCGCGAGGGCGCGGAGCCGGAGGCTGTCGCCGCGGGACTCGTCGGGGTGCCGGGCCGGACGCTGCACGGGCAGGTCTCCGCCGCGCTCTTCGATGCCGCGGGCCGGGCGCTGACGATCGCGGAGTGGGACCGGAACCACCGCTTCTGCGGCCGGTGCGCGACGCCGACCCTGCTCGATCCGAACGAGCGCGTGCGCCGTTGTCCCCACTGCCGCACGCCCTTCTATCCGCGCATCTCGCCGGCGGTGATCGTGCTCGTGCGAAAGGGACCGCTGGCGCTGCTCGCGCGCAACGCCCATTTCCCGCGCGACTGGTACAGCACCGTGGCCGGCTTCGTGGACGCGGGCGAGTCGCTGGAGCAGACGGTCCACCGCGAGGTGCGCGAAGAGGTGGGCGTCGAGGTGAAGGACCTTTGCTACTTCGGCAGCCAGCCCTGGCCGTTCGGGCGTTCGCTGATGCTCGGCTTCACCGCGCAGTGGGCGGGCGGAGAGATCCGCGTCGATGGCACCGAGATCGCCGACGCCCAGTGGTTCCGCCACGACGCGCTGCCGCTCGTCCCGCCGCCGCTCTCCATCGCGCGGCAGCTCATCGACGCGTGGGTCGCGGAGCTCGGCGCTCGCTAGGACTCAGCTTCCCGGCCATTCATGGACCGGGCGTCCCTCGAGGGACAGCTCCTGGTAGCGGTCGAGCACCCGCACCAGCGCGTCGCCGCGGTGCATCTGCGACTCGTAGGCCGCGAGCGCCCGCCGCTGCCAGCGCGCGCCGGAGGTCTTTGCCAGCGCGCGGTCTCGGATGAGCGCGAGCAGCGGTCCGTAGTCGGAGGACGACACGCCATGTCGCTCGAGCCCGGACGCCGCGATGTCGCACAGCCGGGGCATGAGCTCCGTGAGCGGCACCGGCCTCGGCGAGGGCGCGAGCCGCGTGGGCCAGAACAGCTCCGCCTCCACGCCGTCCCGCGCCGCGCGGTGGAAGTTCTCGCGGGCAAAGAGGAACGGCATCCCGGGCAACAGCGCGTTGACGTCCTCCTCCAGCCCGAGCGTGAGGCCGATGATGAAGGCCCCGTTGGCCATCATGTCCGCGAAGGTCGGACCGGCAGGCAGCGCGCGGAACTCGATGCGCAGGTGGCCGCCGTCGTGCGGGTCGTACACCGGCCGGTTCCACGTGTAGACGGTGCCGTAGTGGAGGCGCAGCTCCGGCAGCTCGGGAGTGCGGCCCTCCTGCAGCGCGCGCCGGGGCGACTCCGCCGCCATCACCGGCAGCAGCGGCTGGTGCAGCGCCACCGCCTCGCCGAAGAGCTCCAGCGCGCCTCGACGCACCCAGCCTCGGCCAAAGGACACGCGCGCAGGCGGGGCCCAGTCCGCCGGCAGATCGCCGCGGTCGTCGGTGCTCTGGCGGAAGAGCGCCACCCGCGTCTCGTCCCACAACCGCTTCTGCAGGAAGAAGGGCGAGTTCGCTGCCAGCGCGAGCGCCGGTGCGGTGGCGAGCTGCGCCGCGTTGTAGGCGTCCGCGAACCGGCGCGGCGGCACCCGCAGGTGCATCTGCAGCGAGGTGTTCGCGCCCTCAAGCGTCACGTCGTCCCACTCGACGTGCAGCGTGTCCTCGCCCGAGACCGCGACCCGGAACGGCACGCCCTGCCGCAGCCTTCGCAGCCCGTTGTTCAGCGCTCGGTAGCGAGGCAGCGGCGTGAGGCCGGCGATGCGAAGGTGCTCCCCCCGCAACGTCGGAAGGATGCCCACGGTGACGATCCGCGCGCCCTGCGACCGCGCCGCGCGCCGCACGAGGTCCAGCGCCTCCTCGCCGTCCAGCCGCAGCCGCGCGAAGGGGTTGCCCGCCAGCGGTCCCGGCGTGAGGTTGAGCTCGAGGTTGAAGCGCGAGATCTCGATCGTCACCCGCGGATCGTTGGCGAGCTTCTGCACCTCGAGGTTCATCGGCAGCGGGTTGCCGCCCGCGTCCACGAGGAACAGCTCGAGCTCCGCGCCCACGGTGGCGGGGCCCTCGCCGAAGCCCTCCTTCGAGATCACCTCGCCGAGCACCTCGAGGTTCTCGTGCAGCCGTTCGCTGAAGCGCGCGTACTCGTCGTCGGAGAAGGTTTCGCGGTCGATCGCCAGACCCATGGCCGCCGCAGATAGACATGCCGCGCCGCGCTGGCATGGCGGTACAGCTTCCGCGAAGAGGGCCCGTTGACCAGAGGACGCGCTCCCACGCGCGCAGCCGGTCAGTCGTCAGGGAGTCCGCAGCTTGCCCGCGAGCGGCTTGGGCACCGCACCGCTGCGCTTGGAGGGCCTCGTGATCATCTCCACCAGCCCGGTGAAGAGGTGGACCTCGGTGTACACGCGGCGCATGCGCATTGAGGTCGGCTCGTCGAGGAACGTCGCGGTGGGACGCTCCAGCCACTGCAGCACCTTCACCTGGCCGTGATGGCGGAAGGGCGCGATGAGCTCCTTCGGGCACTCCTTGAGGTAGCGCCGCACCAGCGGGCGCAGCTCCTTCTCGAAGTGCCGGCCCATCCGGTCGTGGCGGCGCGCGCGGTCCAGCGTTCCGTCGAACAGGCGCGAGATGTGGAAGAGCTCGTGGAGGATCGTCTCCACCCGTTCGCGCGGCGTGCTGTCGCGGAAGAAGAGCGGCCGCAGCGTGATGCTGTAGAGCATCTTCCGTCCGCCGATCCGCACCACCGGCTTCCGCCGCCCGGTCTCCTTTTCGAAGCTCTTGCCCCCGCTGAACGCGAGCGGCTTCACCGTTCCGCGCGAGGCCCTGCGCGCCTCACCGGCGACGACGAGGATCCGCGTGGCGCGCACGTGCGAGAACTCCGGCATCCGCCGGGCGATGTCCCGGATGAGCTGCGCGATGGCGCGGTTGAGGTCGGGGCGGTCGGGCACGAAGCGAGCGACATCCTAGCCGAAAAGCGATAGACCCCTCCGCATGAAGCACACGCGGCTCCTCCCCCCTCTCGGAGCGCTCCCCCTCGTGGCGCTCGCGATCATCGGCTGTGGCTCGAACCCCGAGCCCGTTCCCGACGCCGGCATCGACGACTCCTGCGGCATCGACTGCGAGGCCCAGCGCCGCTTCGGCCTCATCGCGGAGCGCTGCTTCGAGTACTCGGACACGCAGGACGCGCAGGAGTCGCCCACCATCGGCGCATTCGTGCGGCCGGTGCGCGAGCTCGAGGGCGGGGTGAAGGTCATCCCCGTCGAGTACTCGGAGAGCGGCGTGGGCCGGATGGAGGACCTCTTCATGATCGTCGGCGGGGAGCTGCGGCTCGCGCGCCGGACCTTCACCGCTTCCGGTGACCGGGTGGACTACCGCGACGAGAGCTCGAACGTCATCGGCGTGACCTGGCTGCAGCCGGACACCACCGCGGGCCAGAACTTCTCCTCGCAGGCGCAGGCGGACGTGCTCGCCGCGGGTCAGCGCACCACCCAGGCGACCACCTTCACCGTCGTCGCCTCCGCGCCCACCCAGGGCGAGCAGCGCGTGCCGCAAGGGACCTTCCCCGAGTCGGTGAAGCTCCTCTTCAACGAGTCCCGTCCGCCGCCGCACGGTCTGGACGCGCGCCGCGTGTTCCAGAAGGACCTCGGCTTCACGCTGTTCTCCTCGTCGTTCAGCCTCACCGGCACCTCGCCCCGCGAGTTCCGCCTCCAGGGCGTGCGCGACGTGGGCACCGAGGACGGCGGTACGTACGCCTGCGGGTTCGCCGCGCCGTAGCCTCTCGCTCCGGCCTCTCAGTTCCGGCATTCAGCTTCAGAAGGAGCCGCGCCATGGTCCGTTCGAACGCTCACCGCCTGCCTCTCTCCGCGCTCTTCATCGCCGCGGTGCTCCTCGCCTGCTCCGGCAAGCAGGTCGCGCCGACCGAGGAGGGCCCCGCGCCGGTCCTCGCGGAGCAGAAGCTGGAGCTCGACCAGGACGTCACCACCTTCCGCCTCCTCTTCAGCGGCACCGTGGCCAGCGAGAACGAGGCGACGATCGAGCGCGCGAAGTGGGAACACGTGATCGACGGCGAGGTCATCAAGAGCGGCGAGGAGTCGCTGAACGTCAGCGTGCCCGAGGGTGGACAGGCGCCGTTCCAGGTGCGCGCGGAGACCCGCTACGTGGAGAACGCGGAGCAGCTGCAGGAGTTCGCGAAGAAGGAGGGCTCGCTGCTCACCGCGCTGCGCGGGACGCTGTTCGTGAAGAGCGGCGGCAAGACGTACGAGCTGCCCTTCGGCCGGTCCCGCGAGGTCCGTCCGCCGCGCATGCCCTCGGTGAAGATGCACTCGCTGGACGCCGCGCGGTACTCGGATGAAGAGGCGAACATCATCTTCTACCTCGGCATCGTGAACCCGAACCCGTTCCTCCTCGGCGTGGGCGGGCTCGACTACAAGGTCACCGTTGCCGGCCGGGAGATCGCCAGCGGCACGCGCGCGAAGGCGGAGAAGGTCTCGCCCTCCTCCACCGGCGTGTACGAGCTGCAGTACCCCATCCGCTCCGACACGATGAAGATGGACGTGAAGGAGATGAAGGCCCTGATGAAGGCCGGCAAGCTGCCGTGGGTGGTGGAGGGCGAGCTGCACGGCGACGTGTACCGCATCCCCTACAAGCTCGAGGGCACCGTCCAGCTGCCGCCGCCGCAGCGCTGATCCCTTCCGCGGCCCCTCATTCACCGCGCCGCTGCCGAACGCTTGCCGATCTTCCGACTCGATCCGGCCGACGACGGCTTTCCGGATCCGCGGCTCGCGGACGAGTCCGGCCTGCTGGCGGTAGGAGGCGACCTGCGCCCGTCGCGGCTGCTCAACGCGTACGCGCTGGGGATCTTTCCCTGGTACAGCGAAGGCCAGCCCATCCTCTGGCACTCGCCGAACCCGCGCTTCGTGCTCGACCCCGAGCGCTTTCACCTGCCGCGCTCGCTGGGCAAGACGATGCGCCGCGGCGAGTTCGAGGTCCGCTTCGACACCGCCTTCGAGCGCGTGATTCGGGCCTGCGCGCGCACGCCGCGGCCGGGACAGAACGACACCTGGATCACCCGCGCCATGGAGCGCGCGTACGTAGAGCTGCACCGGCTCGGCTACGCGCACTCGGTGGAGGCCTTCCGCGAGGGCGAGCTGTACGGAGGGGTTTACGGTGTCAGTCTCGGCAGCGCCTTCTTCGGCGAGAGCATGTTCGCGCACGCGCCGGACGCGTCGAAGGTCGCCTTTGCCGCGCTGGTGGAGCGCCTGAAGGGCTGGGGCTTCACCCTCATCGACTGCCAGCAGGAGACCGAACACCTCGCGCGCTTCGGCGCCGAGCCCTGGCCGCGCGAGCGCTTTCTCGAGGCGCTGGACCGCGCGCTGGAGGCGCCGACGCGGACGGGCAGCTGGACGCTGCAGCGAGAGGGCTGACCGCAAACGGTGGTGACGGCAACGGGCGCGGACCATCGCCCCGGAGGCGGAGCCATCACGAGTGACGGGACGCGCGGGTCACACCGCCTGCCGCAGGGACAGCCTGCGTCGGAGTGCCGCCGTGCGCATCGTCGCCGTGCACGCCATGTCCCAGCTCTCGCCGCTCTCCGCGCTGGCCTCGGGCCGCGATCCCTCTCGCCTGTCCGCGGCGGACGCGGCGTGGCTGCGCATGGACGTGCCGCAGAGCCGGATGATCATCACCGTGCTGATGCGCACGCGGACGCCCCTCTCCTACGAGACCGCCGCCGCGCTGGTGGAGAGCCGGTTGTTGCCGCACCCGCGCTTCCGCCTCGCGCTCTCGCGCCGGGGTGGAGGCGGCGCGCCGGAGCGGCTGGACCTGTCCCGCCACGTGCACCGCGTGACCGAGCCCGTGCCCGACGAGCGGGCGCTGGGCGAGCTGGTGGGACGGTTGATGTCGCGGCCCCTCGATCCCGCGCGCCCCTTGTGGGAGGTGCACGTGGTGGAGCAGTTCGGCGAGGGCAGCGTGCTCGTCTGGCGGCTGCACCACGCGCTGGCGGATGGCATTGCGCTCGTGCGGCTGTTGCTCAGCGTGGTGGACAGTCCGGTCCCGGAGGTGTCGCTCCCCTCACCCGCGGAGCGGCGCGCGCCGCTGGGCACCATTCGGCTCGCGCTGGGCGCGGTGCGGTCCCTGCTCCGCCTCGTGGCGCTGCGGCACGACCACCCGACCCCGCTCCGAGGCCCGCTGTCCGGACACAAGGTCGTGGCCTGGTCCCGGCCGCTGACTCTCAGGGCCGTCCACGACGAGGCCCACGCGCAGGGCGCCACGGTCAACGACCTGCTCGTCAGCGCGCTCGCCGGCGCGGTGCACCGCTACCTGCAGTCGCGGATGTCGAGCGAGGTCCCGCGCACGCTGCGGGTGATCGTCCCCTTCGATCTGCGCGCGCACGGCGCGGACGAGCGGCTGGGGAACCGGTTCGGATTGCTCTTCCTCGATCTGCCGATCAGCGCGGCGTCCGCGCACGCACGGCTGGAGGAGGTGAAGCAGCGGATGGCGCGGCTCAAGCGCTCACCGGAGGGCGTGGTGGCCTACCGGCTGCTGGAGCTCATCGGCCGCATCACGCCGGTGCTGGCCGCGGGCATCGTGCGGCTCTTCGGTCGCAAGGCCACTGCGGTGCTGACGAACGTGGCGGGCCCGCGCGACGAGGTCAGCCTGTGCGGCGCGCCGGTGGAGACGCTCGCGTTCTGGGTACCGCACGCCGGAGGGCTGGGCGTGGGCTTCAGCATCCTCAGCTACGCCGGCAGCGTGCGGCTCGGGGTGGCGGCGGATCGCCTGCGCGTGCCGGACCCGGAGCGGCTGGCGCAGGCCTTCGAGGACGAGCTTCGTGCGCTCTGCGGCGAGTGCCTGCAGCGCGCCTCAGATTGAAGCGTGGTGCCGCGGATGGGCCTTTGTTGCTCAGCGGTACTTGTTCGCCCACTTCGGCCAGGGCCGGCCGACCTCTGCGTCCCCGTCTCCCGCGCTGCCCACGAGCCCGTCGCCGCCGCGGAAGTACTCCGCCACCTGGTTGCGCGCGGCACCCGAGAGCTGCCGGTCGCCGATGGCGATGGCGTGGATGTGCGGGTCGAAGGAGTCCTTGCCGTAGCCGCGGCTCCACGCCGCGAAGCCTGCCATGCGCAGCGCCTTCACGAGCTTCTTCACGTTCGCCACCGAGAGGTGCCGCGAGCGGATGTCGAGCGCGCCGCCACCGTCGTGCGTGCCGCCGCTGGCGCTGACGCCATTGCTGTAGCTGCCCTGCACGATGAACACCGGCATGGGCACGCCCATCTGCTTCGCGTAGGTCTCGGCGCGCTGGAGCATGACCTTCGTGCGCACGTTCATCAGCCCGCCGCGGAAGTTCGTGCGCCGGTAGTCGTGTGCGGGCTCCTTCGCGGCGGAAGGATCGGTCTCCTTCATCACCACGTGACGGCCCACCGCCGCCCACACGCGCGCATCGGCGATGCCGTCCGCCTTCAACCCGGCCTTCTTCTCCAGCCGCTTCAGCGCCGCCTTCGTCCCGGCGCCGAAGTCACCGTCGATCGGACCGTCGTAGTGACCGAGCGCAGCGAGCCGCCGCTGCAGCACCTTCACCGTCTCGCCCTGTGCGCCCTCCTTCAGCCGCGGACCGCTGCCGAGCCCCGCGCCACCGAGCTGCACCCACAGCCCGTTGCCCACGACGCCGTCGACCTTCGCGCCGCGCCGCTTCTCGAACCGCTTCACCGCCGCCTCGGTCGAAGCGCCGAACTTCCCGTCGATGGGGCCGGTGTAGAGCCCGCGGTCACGCAGCTTCTTCTGGAGGGTGCGAACCGCCTGACCGCTGGTGCCCTCGCGCAGCGTGGGTCCGCCCACCGTCTGCCGAGAGACCACGTGCGTCTGCAGCGCGCTCCAGACCTTGCCGTCGGTCTTCCCGTCGGCGGTGAGGCCCTGCGCCTTCTCGAATGCCTTCAGCGCCGCGCCGGTGGCCGCATCGAAGGTGCCGCTGATGGCTCCTTTGTAGAGGCCGCGCTCCGCCAGCGCGCGCTGCAGGATCTTCACGTCGGCGCCCTTGTCGCCTCGCTTGAGCTGAGGTCCGGATCCGCTGCCCGCGTTGCCCAGCGCCTGCCACAGCTTCTCGCCGACGACGCCGTCCGCCGTCCACCCGTGCTTCTTCTCGAGCGCCTTCACTGCCTTCGCTGTCGCCGCGTCGAAGGTGCCGTCCGCACGATCGAGCAGGCCCTGCTTCACCAGCGCCCGCTCCAGCTTGCGCACCGCCGCGCCCCGGTCGCCCTCGCGCAGGGCCGGACCTCCCGAGGCCGCCTCCTTCGCCAGCGCCGCCTTCAGCGCCGCGCCGGTCTCCGGACCGTAGATGCCGTGCTGCGCGAGCCCCGCCTTCGCCTGGAAGGCCTTGAGCGCCTTCTCGGTGCGCGCGTCGAACTTGCCGGTCACCGGCCCAGGGTTGAAGCCCAGCGCCGCCAGCGCGCGCTGCAGCTTCGCCACCCGCTCGCCCGAGGCACCGGGCTTCGACCACTGCTCCGGCGCCATCGGCACCGCGCTGCTGCGGACCTGGGTGCCGAGGATCGAAGAGGTGTTCGTCACCTGCGGAGTGCGGATCATGGGGTGATTCTCGGAATGTGAGAGCCCGAGTTGCGCGTCCCCCCGGCCGCTGCGCCTAATGCCGGCTGTGACACGCCTCGCTTTTCTGCCGACCGGAGCGTCCCGCCTCTTCGTGTTGCTCGCGCTCGGACTGGGGCTCGGAGCCGGCCTCACCGGTTGTCCCGCACCGGAGGAGATCCTCGAGCCGCTCGCGCTGGAGCCGGGCTGCAACCCGCTGCTCGCCGGCGCGGACTGTCTGCTCCCCTTCCCGTCCGACCACCACCGCGTTGCGGATGCGTCGCTGCCCAGCGGCTTTCGCGTTCATCCCGAGGGCGCCGCGAAGCTGCGCACGAACAGGGGCCGCAGCGCCGACCCTTCCGACTTCCGCGCGGTGGACGGTGCGTCGCGGCTGCCGGTGATCCTCGCGCTGCTGCCGGGTGACGTCTCGCGCGAAGGCCTCGCCGACATATTTGCGGATCCCACCGCGCCGGGCGGCACGTTGACCGGGGAGAGCCGCACCGTGCTCCTCCACGCGGAGACCGGCGAGCGCATCCCCCACTTCGTCGATCTCGACGTGCGCGCGAGCGATCCCTCCCGGCGCGCGATCGTGCTGCGACCGCTGGTGCTGCTCGCGCCGCGCACGCGGTACGTGGTGGCGCTGCGGGGAATCGCCGGCACCGACGGCGCGACGCTGCAGACGCCGGAGGGCTTTCGCCGGCTGCGCGACCGGCAGGCGAAGGGAGACGGGGTGCTCGAGCCGCTGCTGGAGCGCTACGAGCGCGAGGTCTTTCCGGTGCTGGAGCGCGCGGCAGTGAAGCGCGAGGAGCTGCAGCTCGCCTGGGACTTCACCACCCGCTCGGACGAGCACGCGTGGCGCGACATGCTGCGGATGCGCCAGCTCACGCTCGACTGGCTCGCGGCGAACGCGCTCGAGGTGCGGGTGACCGAGGTCCGCGAGTCGCTGACCGGCGCTTGGCGTTCGGTGCGCGGCGAGCTGACGGTGCCCCTCTTCATGGAGAGCGCAGAGCCCGGCGCGCGGCTCTTCCGCGGTGCGGATGGAGAGGTGGCGCAGAACGGGACGACGCAGATCGGCTTCGTGGCGATGGTGCCGGAGACGGTGCGGGATCGCTTCGAGCCGGGACGGGCGATCGCGTTCGGGCACGGCTTCTTCGGGCTGCGCTACGAGATCGAGAGCCCCGCGTACCGGAAGATCGCCAACCACCTCGGCGCGGTGCTCTTCTCCATCGACTGGATGGGGATGAGCGCGGAGGACCTCGCCACCGTGTCGGACGCGGCGGTGAACCGGCCCTCGCACCTCGGGCTCTTCGTCGAGCGCCTGCACCAGGGCATGGCCAACTGGATCGTCATGCTCGCGGCGATGGAGGGACCGATGCGGGACCTCCCGGCGCTGCGGCGGCCGACGGAGGCGAATGCGCCGGGCGTGCACGTGGATGATCAGGGAGAGAGCAACGCGGGGCATCTGCTGTTCGAGCCCGAGGCCCGCTACTTCGCCGGCCACAGCAACGGGCACATCCTCGCCGGGACGCTGATGGCGCTGGCGCCGCGCGTGGAGCGCTGGGCGGTGAGCGTGGGCGGCGTGGGCTACTCGCACATGATGTTCCGGTCGCGGAACTTCATGGCGTTCCTCGACCTGCTGGAGCTGTCGCTGCCGGACAGGCTCGATCAGCAGAAACTCGCCGCGCAGCTGCAGCCCACCTTCGACTTCATCGATCCCGCGAGCTACGCGCCGCTCGTGTTCGATGCCGAGGCGACCTCCGCCGGCGTGCTGCCGCAGACGCCGCCTCGGCGTGACGTGCTGATGCAGCTCGGGCTCGGGGATCCGCAGGTGCCGAACTTCGCGACCTTTACCCACGCGCGGCTGCTGGGGCTGGAGCTGACGGGGCCGTCGCCGGTGACGCCGTGGGGGACCACGCCGCGCAGACCGCAGGACGTCGAGCGGACCTCCGGGCTCACCGTGTTCGACTTCGGCGAGGACTGGCAGATGTACTGGCGCGAGCCGCAGCCGGACAAGCCGCCGAACGAAGTTCACGACGGCGTACGGCTCACCCGCGCGTCGATGGAGCAGATCGACCGGTTCCTGCGACCGGACGGAATCGTGACGCATCCGTGCGACGGGGTGTGCGGGCCGGAGTAGCTCGGGCACTGCGGTTGCGCTCGCTCAGTCGCGCAGGTGCAGCACGAAGCCGCGCGAGTGCTCGGCGAGCTCCTCGAACTTGCCGAACCAGGTGTGGCGCCACTCGCCGTCGAACCAGCCGGTGACCACGAGCGAGTCGCCCATCCGGAGCAGCGCCGTCGGATGCGGCCTGTGTCCCTCGAGCGGGACGTGCTCGCTCACTGGCTCGCGCGGCGTGCCGTCGGGCTTCAGACCTCCCAACGTGAGCTTGCCGGTGCTCGGGTCGGTGTGGACCGCGAGGACCGAGCCATCTTCGGCCAGCACCACCGCACCCGCGGCGATCGCGTCGAGCCGCGCGTGCCATCGCACAGTGCCGTCGCGCTCCAACACCACCACGTGATGCGGGCCGACGGCGGTGATCGCCGCGACGACCAACCCGCCATCGGCGCGCCTGCCGAGGAAGCTCACGTGCACCGCCGGAACCGGCAGCCTCCACACCGAGAGAAGGGCGCCGTCTCCCGCGAACTCGAAGACGTGCGAGCCCTTCGCCACCGGACGCCCGAACAAGGTCGTGGCCGCAGGCACGTACCAGCCGGCGTACGCGCGTCCTTCACCGTCGTCGTCGAGCCAGGCGTCGGCGAACCAGGACTGGGTGGTGACGCGCCAGCGCTCGCGCCCATCGGGTTCGCGGAGGGCGAGCTCTGCGCGTTGGTGGTGCGCGCTCACGTAGCGCAGAAGCAGCTCGCCGCGCGCGTTGCGGCGGACGAGGTCGTAGGTCCACGGCGCCTCCGGCTGCTCGATGCGCGCGCCGAACGTGCCGTTCGCCAGCAGCGGAGACGCCACCGGCCGCTTCGGATCGGCCTCGTCCCGCGCGAAGACGTAGGCACCGCCGAAGCGGTCGCCCACGGCGGCTGCGAGTTCTCCCCTCCCCTCCGGCGTCGTCACCTGCCAGGTCGAGTCGTCCTCTGCGCGCGGGAGCGGATGGCGGCGCAGGCCGTGCGCATCGAGTCGGATGAACGCGTCTCCGCTCGTGGGGAACGCGCTGGTCACCGAGCGCTCCAGCAGCGTGAGCGACACCACGCGCGGGCCCTTCGGCTTCGAGACGCAGGCACCGCAGACGTAGTGGTCGGTGCATCCCGCGGCGGTGGAGGGACAGGGCCACGGAGAGCAGACGCGCTCTTCTTCGGGGCACGGGTTCAGATCGACGCTCGCCGGGCCCTCGCCGCCACATGCGATCACGGCCACGGCGACGAGACACGCGAGCAGACGCATCCGCCGAGGATGTGCCCCTATCGTCGCGGCTCAAGACCTCGGCCCGCGCTTCACCACCTGATGTGCTCCGTCGGACGAGCGCTCGGGCCGAAGGGCTCGGTCCGGCCACGTCTCAACGTCGGTCAAAGGACGCGCGTTCGCTCACGCGGATTCAGCCCGGGCGCGGAATGCCGAGCAACTGCAGAGCGCGGTCCGCCACCTGCGAGAGCGTGTCGGAGCAGGGCTCGCACCCGGCCCCGCAGCAGCGCGGCCTGGGCCCTTGGGGGTTGCGGACCAGCGGCTTCACGATCGAGCGGTAGTACGACGCCAGCCCGAGCTCCTCGCTCGCCTCGGCGATCGCCTTGTCGATCTCCTCTTCGGTCGGCGTTGCGGTGGACGAGGTCATTCGAGCACACAGCCGAAGTCGTCGCCGGTGAAGCGCGCGCGGGTCCCCCAGAAGAGGATCGCGGCGGACTCGACGGTCTTCTCTTCGTAGTCGATGCGCGTGGTGGCCACCGCCGGGTTCGCGCGCGTCCAGCTGCGGCAGTACTCCTCGGTCTGCTCCATCACGAAGATGCAGGAGCAGGTCTCCTTCGCCGCGTAGTGCGACGCGAGCACGAGATCGCTGTTGTCGTACGTGCGCCCCTCGCCGCCGCCACATCCGAGCGCGAGCAGGCACAGCGCGGCGAGCATCGTTCGGATGGCCTTCATGGAGCCCTCACCATCGCCAGCACGAGCGCGCCGAAGCGGTTGAAGTCGAAGCTGCCGTCCCGGTCGTCGGCGACGCGGACGACGACGAGGTCTTCGGACGGGTAGACGGAGATCTGCTGACCCCAGTGCCCGCGCGCCGCGTACATGTCCTCGGGCAGATCCTCGTGCGGACGCGCGTCGCCATCGAGCGAGGGTACGGGCCGGTTGAGCCAGAACTGCCAGCCCTGCACGTCGCCTGCGTCGCGGTAGAGCGGCTTCTTCAAGAGCGGTTCGGAGACCTGCGTGCTGCGCGCGATCCAGTCTTCGGGCAGCAGGCGCTCGCCGTTCCAGCAGCCGCCGTGCAGGTAGAGGTAGCCCAGCTTCGCGAGCTCGCGCGGCGGCGCGTAGAGGTACGACGAGCCGACGAGGTTCCCCTTCGCGTCGCGCTCCCACGTCGCGCGGCGCATGCCGATGCGATCGAAGAGCAGGACCCACGGCCAGCGCTCACCGTGCTTCGCGCTCAGCGTGCGGCCGATGACCGAGGAGAGCAGCGTGGTGTCGCCGGAGGAGTAGGCCCAACTCTCTCCCGGCGGATCGCGCGGCGCGTGCGAGGCGACGAACGCGGCCATGTCCCGCCAGCCCTTGCCATAGAGCATCGCCAGCACGGAGGAGGCCTGGTTCGACTGGCCCTCGTAGGTCTCCTTCCAGTCGAGGCCGGACGCGAACTCGAGCAGGTGACGAAGGGTGATGCCGCAGTGTGACTCGGGGAGATCCGGCGCGTGCTTGCAGATGGAGTCCTCCACCGCGAGCTCACCGAGCAGCACGCCCCGACCGACCAGCGCGTTGATGAAGCTCTTCGACACCGACCACGCGAGGTGACGCTTCTCCGCGGTGAAGCCGCGCGCGTAGCGCTCGTACACGATCTCGCCGCGGTGGATGACGACCACGCCGTCGGTGCGCACGCCGATGCGGTCCTCGTCCGCGCCCTGCAGCGTGAAGGCGTACTCCTCCAGCGCGCGGATCTGTTCGCCGCGGGTGCGCGCGAACTCTTCGGTGCGCGACGGCCAGTCGGGAGAGGGCCAGCGATCGTTGGCGGGACAGCTCTGCGCTCGGGCCTCACCGGTGGAGAGCACGAGCGCGAGCGCGACGGTGACGAGGCCTGCCCAGGCGGCGGTTTCAGAACGCAAGGGACACCACCGGAAGCGAGAGCGTGCGCTGCTCGGGCGGGAGCAGGTTGGGGATGGCGCTCGGACGCGTGAGGGCCATGGTGCCGGTGGCGACGGCGGGCAGCAGCAGCACGTCCGCGAGGGAGATCAACGCCGCATCGCCGAAGTTCCGCGACGAGGCCCCGAAGAGGATGCTCGCGGTGAGGATGACCACCTGTGCGCCGACGGTGACCCACATCGCGGGGCCGATGCGACTCGAGCCGGGCGAGAGGTGATTGCCCACCAGCGCCGCGGCGAGCGTCACCGCGACGGGCGGCAGCGCGGCGAAGAGGACCACGCTCGGCAACGCAGCGAGCACGAGGTTCGACGAGAGCGTGCCCAGCGCGGTCGCGGCCCACAGCGACAGCGGCGTCGTCACCAGCGCCGCGCCCGCGCCGGCGGCGAACTGGAGCGCAGGCAACTTCAGCCCGAGGTCCGCGCGCGAGGACGCAGCAGAGGCCACAACGGCAGCGGAGGGCGCTTCGACGTCGGTCTCGGGCGTCAGCCGGGCCCACGCCTCTCCCGAAGGAACCCCGACGAAGAGCAGGACACACACACAGACACATGCGCGCATGGACGGTGCCTATCAGAACGATCCGCGCCTGCACCATCGTCGCGCGTCGAGCAGGGAGTCACCATGCGAGAGTGCGCGCCCCTACAAGGAGGAACACCGCATGGCCGCAAAGCCCATCCCCGAAGGCTACCGCTCCGTCACGCCGTACCTCGTCGTCGACAATGCATCGGAGGCGATCGCCTTCTACACGCGCGCGTTCGGAGCGAAGGAGCTGTACCGGATGCCCATGCCGGACGGGAAGATCGCGCACGCGGAGTTCCGCGTCGGCGACGCCATCGTGATGATCGCCGACGAGGCGCCGGACCAGGGCTACCGCTCGCCGAAGTCGCTCGGCGGGAGCAGCGTGAGCCTCATGTTCTACGTCGACGACGTGGACGCGGTGGCGAAGCGCGCGGTGGCCGAGGGACTCGAGGTGCTGCGGCCGGTCCAGGACCAGTTCTACGGCGACCGCAGCGGCAACTTCCGCGATCCGTTTGGACACCTCTGGACCATCGCCACCCACAAGGAGGACCTGACGCCGGAGGAGATGAACCAGCGCACGAAGAAGATGTTCGGCGGCGGCGCGTAGCCGCTCGCGCGTCAGCGCTCTCGCGGCGCGGGCGTGAGCTGCCACGGGTACACCACCGTGACGTCTCCGCCCTCGCCGCCGTTGCTCGAGGGGAACCTCCAGCGCTGCATCCGCTTGATGACGCAGGCGTTGAGCGCTTCGCTCTTCGCGGTGGTCCCCTTCTCCACGACCTCCACCGTCTTCACCGCGCCATCCGCACCGATGACGAAGCGGACGATGAGCTTGCCCTTCAGGTTCGGCAGCTTCTGGAGCTGGCCCTCGTAGCAGTAGCGGATCTCCGCGGTGTGCCGGCGGAGCACGCGCTGCACCGCCTCCTTCGACAGTGAGCCCTGCACGCGCGGAGCGGTTTTCGGATCCATCACCGTCACCCGCGAAGGCGCCGGCAGCGCACCTGCGCCCGCGCCGCGCCCCGCCGTGCCGAACCCACCGAGCCCGCCGAGCCCGAGGCCTGCCCCGCCACCGCCCGGACCACTGCCGCGCGCACCGAGGCCTGCCCCGCCGAGCAGCCCCACCGCGTTGTTCGACACGCCCTCGGGGAGCGGCAGCGGCTGCTGCACGGTGTCGATGGTGCCGGTGCGGTTCGCGACCTCCGAGTCCACCGCGACGAAGGAGGTGAACGGCGTCACCAGCCGGTGCGAGAGGCCGAGGTCGGTGATCGCGTCCTTCACCTCGTCCGCGTTCGTCAGGTGGTGCTGGTCCTCGAGCAGCTCGACCCACTTGCGCGCCCACAGAAGGCGCAGCGCTTCGCCTCCTCCTTCTTCTTGGACGGGCAGCGTGCGCGACCAACGGCGTCCGTCACCCGTGCGTCCGCTCACTTCGATCTCTCCCTTCAGCGGCCCGGTGAAGCGGCCCTGCACCACCAGCGGCCGACGGGCCATGAGGTCAGGCAGCTTCACCGGCGCCACGTCGCGCGCGTCGAAGCCGCGGAAGCGGATGGTGATGTCGGTGAGCACCGGCTCCTCGATCGCGCGGCGGAAGCGCTCGGCCAGCTTCGGCGCGGTCTCCGCGGAGGTGAGCACCCACGGCTCTCCGCTGCCTGCACGCGCGAGCCCCTCGATGAGCGCGCGGTTCACGCCGGTGCCGATGCCGAAGGCAAAGAGGTTCGCGTCGCCGAGACGCTCGCGCACGAACTTGAAGGCCTGCGCCTCCACCGCGACGTAGCCGTCGGTCGCGAGCACCACCGTTCGCGACGTGTGCCCTCCCACCCGCGGAAGCGCATAGGCGGTCCGCAGCGCGGCGAGCAGCTCGGTGCCTCCTCCTGCATGCGCCTTGTCGATGAACGCGATTCCTCGCTCCACGTTCGCGGGCGTTGCCGGCACCGACTTGCTGCTGAAGGTCGCGGAGGCGCCGGCGAAGACCACCACGTTGAAGTGATCGGTCGCGCGCAGCCGGCCGAGCAGCTCGCGCATCAGCGTCTTCGAGACCTCGAGCGGGAAGCCGTGCATCGAGCCGGAGATGTCCACGACGAAGATGTACTCGCGCGGCGCGACCTGCTCCGGCTTCGGCGCGCTGGGGCCTTCGAGGAGGACCGCGAAGTATCCGTCTTCATTCGCGGTTTCGGCCGCACCGCCGCGCCAGGCGAGCACGCCGGTCTGCACCTGCTCGTCCGCGAGGCGCCAGCGCAGGATGTAGTCCTTGTTCCCCGCGGGCCGCTCGTCCGCGAGCGTCACCTCCGCCGACGCCTTCGAGCGCCACGTCACGGTCACCGGATGCGAGGGAGAGGAGAGGTCTCGCAGCGGCAGCGCCGTCTGCAGCGTCGCGCGCACGTCGTAGCGCCAGGACGGGAGGGTGCCCTCGGTCGTGTAGGGGCTCGCGATCCACTGATCCTTCGCGGGATCCCCGCCGCCGCCGTAGCGAGGGCCGACCACGCCGGGAATGACCAGCTCGTAGATGCCCTCCTCGGGCACGAGCAGCTCCGAGTACTCGAGCTCCACCACGATCCGGTCCTTCGGCATCACGTTCGCCACGCGGGTGGTGAAGACGTTCGGCCGCTGCTGTTCGAGCAGCGCGGTCCGCTTGCCCTCGCTCTTCGCGGCCTCGTAGGTCGCCTTCGCCTCCTCCCGCTTCTGGATGCGCCCTTCGATCGTGCGCTCGTCGATGCGGAGCGTGAGCCCGTGGATCGCCGCGCGCGTGGAGGCGGGGAACACGTAGATCGCTTCGATGGGCGTCGAACCATCGTTCTTGAAGACCTGCCGCAGCCGCACCCGCGCAATGACGCCGGCGACCTGCACGTCGGCAGTCGTCTCTTCCAGCGGCAGGCGCTCGCCACCCTCTTCCCCAGCGACGTGGAAGTACGGCGCGAGCGTCCGGTCCGTCTCGCCGTTCGGCAACGTCCGCACCGGCATCGGCGCGTCCACCCACTGGCCTCGCGGCAGGCTCGCGTCGCTCCGCTCGAGCACCTCGCGAAGGCCCGGCGCCGCCAATGCCATCTGCATCCACAGCGCAGCCGCCAGCGCGCACAGCACGCGCGCTCCTGTTCCACGGAGCATGGTGTCTTTCCTCTCGTCTCGTGTTGGTCGAGGTGAGGGACAACGCGTTGCCCGAGCAGGTTCCGCCCGCCTGGCCGCGCAGCCTTACAGCCTCACAGCCGCCGTCAGCCCATCGTCCAGCCGAGGAGCGCAGAGGCCGCGTCGCCTCGCGAGCCCATCACGCCCATCACCCGTCGCCGCAGCGCCGGCCTGCGGACGAGGGCGAGCAGCCCGCGCGCAGTCATCTCGTAGCGACGAAAGCGCCGGCGTTGCCGCGACTCCCAGTTGAGCAGCGCGCCCCTCTGCACCGCACCGGTATGCATATCGAGCGCCTGGAGCACCGCCGAAGCGAGCTCCTCCGCCGCGGCAAAACCCATCGCCAATCCTTCGCCGGTGAGCGCGTCCTCGTACCCGCCCGCATCACCGAGCAGCGCGAGCCTTCCGTCGACGAGCCGCCGCGCGCGCTGGTGGAAGGGACCGGAGCCGAGCACCTCTCCCGCCTCCCTTCCCGCGACCTGCGACCACAACGCGGGGAACTTCTCGCGCAGCAGGCCGTCGTAGCCGAGCCCCTTCGGAAGCTGGGCCTCCCACAGCAGCGCGACGCCCACGTGCCCGGTGCCGCAGGGCGTCACGTACGCCTCCGCGCCTTCCGCGAGGTGCACCTCCACGAACTCACTCCACGGAGCGATCTCGAAGTGCCTGCGCGCGCCGCTTCGACGCAGCGCCCCGCTCTTCTCGGGCACCTGCAGTCCCGCGTGCCGGCGCACGAACGAGTGCAGTCCGTCCGCACCGATGAAGAAGCGCGTCTCCACCTCCGTTGAAGACGTTCGTACGCGCACGGTCGAGCCGTCCTGATCGAACCCGGTGACGCCCTCGCCCGCTCTCACCTCCACACCTGCCGCACGAGCCTCCAACCACAACGCCTGCGACAGCGCGGCGCGCTGGATCCCCCAGCCGGTGCCGCCTCCGGGAAAGCACGCGGTCACGTGAGCGCCGTCCTCCTGCACGAAACGGATGCCGCGGAACGGCGCTCGGTCCGCAGCGGAGATCACGTCCAGCACGCCGAGCCGCGAGAGCCTCTCGACACCTCGAGGCATCAGGCCTTCACCACACGCCTTGTCGCGAGGAAGGGGCCTCCGCTCCAGCACCAGCACGTCTCGTCCACCGCGCGCGAGCAGCGTGGCGACGAGCAGGCCCAAGGGACCCGCGCCTGCCACCACGACGTCGCGGACGCTCGCGGCCATTCGACTAGACCTCGCGCCCGGAGGTCTCGGCGCGCGCGCGCTCCTGCGCCACCACCGACCGCACCACCTCGCCGAGCAGCTTCAGCGTGCCCGCCTTCGCGGGTGGCCGCAGCGTTCCCGCCGCGTACTGCCGGAGCGCCTCGCCGCGGCGGAGCTTGCCGCTGGAGGTGCGGGGCAGCGTGCCGGGAGCGAGGACCTCCACCGACCAGGGGCGGATGCCGGTTCGCTTCAAGACCTCCGCGCTCACCCGCGTCGCCAGCGCCGCGTCCTCTCGTTCGGCCGCCCTGGCCGAAGCGCGCTCGACGAGCAGCAGCAGCACCTCTCCCGTGTCACCCTCTGCATTCACGGACGGCATGAATCCCACCGCCACCACGCAGCCCGTGCGCACGCCGGGGACCTCGGCCGCGCACTCTTCGAACTCGCTCGGCGAGTGATTCGCGCCACGGATGATCACCACGTCTTTTCCGCGGCCACACACGTACAGCTCGCCGTCGCGCCAGAAGCCGAGGTCGCCGGTGTCGAGCCAACCCGCCGCATCCTTCACCCGCGCGGTCGCCTCCGCCTGATCGAAGTAGCCGGGCATCACCGAATCGCCGCGCACGTGGATGCGCCCGACCTGCCCCTCTTCGATCGGTAGCCCGAGCGCGGATCGGACCTCCACCTCCGCGCCCGGCACCGGCACGCCCACCGAGACGATCTCGCGCACCGCCTCGTTCGCACGAGCAGGAACGGCGAGAGACTCCCGCGCCAGCCGCTCCGGATCGACGACGGCTGTCTTCGGCTCGGCCTGCGGCTTCGTCCACGTCACCGCCAGCGTGGCCTCCGACAGTCCATAGACCGGACGCAACGCGGCGCGATCGAAGCCGAAGCGGGAGAAGCGCTCCGCGAAGCGCCGCAGCACCTCTACCGAGATGGGCTCCGCGCCGTTGGTGGCGTAGCGCAGCGAGGAGAGATCCACGCCCTCCAGCTCCTCGTCCTTCACCCTCTTGAGACAGAGGCCGTAGGCGAAGTTCGGCGCGGGCGAAACGGTGGCGCGATGACGCGAGATCGCGCGGAGCCACAACGAGGGCCTCGCGAGAAACACCTCCGGCGGCAAGAGCGCCAGCGGGCCTGGCCAGGTCACCGCGGTGAGCAGCGCTCCGATGAGTCCCATGTCGTGGTACAGGGGCAGCCAGCTCACGCCCGCCGACGGATGAATTCCCTCCTCCGGCATGAGCGCCTTCAACGCCGCGCACTGCGCCAGTACGTTGTGATGCGTGAGCGCGACGGGCTTCGGATCCACCGTCGAACCGGACGAGAACTGGATCAGCGCCAGGTCGTCCGCGCGTCGCGGGCGAGGAAACTTCAGGTCCAGCGCGTTCTTGCTCGAGAGCGCCTCCACCGTCTCCACCTCGAGCTGCCGGCCCTCCCGCGCCGCGACCTGCGCCACCGTGCCACCGAGCAGCAGCCGCAACGCGCCGCCGCTGACGACACAGCGCGCGCCGGACACCGAGAGCATTCGCGCCGTCGCCGCGTGATACTCGTCCATGCGGCCCAGCCGCACCGGCGGATAGAGCGGCACCGGCACCGCGCCCGCGAGCACTGCGCCGAAGAACGCCTCGCAGAACTCCGGTGAGGTGGGCAGCACGATCGCCACCCGATCACCCGCTTCGACGCCGCGCTCGACGAGGCCCGCTGCGACTCGTCGCGAGCGCTCGAGCAGCACGTGCCACGGCACGGCGACTTCATCCTCCCGCGCATCGATGAAGGTCAGGCCACGCGCACCCGACGACGCCGCGCTCTCCAACGCCTCGCCGAGCGTGTGGTGCTTCAACGGCGGCAAGACAGGTCCCGAGACCCTCATCGCCCCTCCCCTTCTGCGGCGCGGCGCACGACCAACGACACGAGCTCTCCCATCGTGCGGATGCCGCCGGCGTCCTCCTCCGAGAGCCGCACCCGGAAGCGGTTCTCCAGGCCCACCGCGACCACCGTCAGCTCGAGCGAATCGAGCGCGAGCCCCTCCATCAGGTGCGCGCCGTCGTCGAACGGTCCTTCACGATCGAGTTCCTCCTCGAGGATCCGGTGGAGGGCTTCACGGACTTCAACCTCGGAGACGGGGGACGAAGCGGGGACGGTCGGCAAAGGCGCTGGCATAGAGGGCTCCGAGCGCGCGCTCCTCGGCCCGGATCCGGACGACGAGCAGCAGCGCGTTGGCGAGTGAGAAGACGACCGCGGTGATCCACGCGCCGTGGATGAGCGGCACGACGAGGAGCTCCGCCACCACCGCGAGGTAGTTCGGGTGACGGAGAAAGCGGTACGGACCGCGCGTCACCGGCGGGTCACCGGGCACGAAGAGAATGCGCACGTTCCAGCGATCACCGAGCGTGCTGATCGCCCAGTAGCGCAACGCCTGCGAAGCCAGCGCGGCACCCAACGCGACGAAGCCGACCGCACCCGGGAACGGGCGCTCGAGCAGCACGACCTCCGCGAGACACGCGAAGAGGAAGAGCGTGTGCAACAGCGCCATCACGCGGAAGTGCGCCTGGCCCACCTCCACGCCTCCGCGAGCGATCGCGCGTGCGGCGTTGCGACGGGAGAGCCCCAGCTCGAAGAGACGCTCCGCGGCGAGCAACGCGATGAACGCGACGAACAGCCACTGAGAGGGGCTCACCATTGCAGCAGCACCAGCTCGGCGCAGAAGCCCGGGCCCATGGCCAGCAGCACTCCGAAGTCACCGGGCTCGGCCTCCTCCGCGCGCAGCAGATCGCCGAGCACGAAGAGCACCGAAGCGGAGGAGAGATTTCCGAGCTCGTTCAGCGATGCCCACGATCGCTCGAGCGCGGACGGCGGCAGCTCCAGCGCCTCGCCCACCGCGTCGAGCACCTTCGGGCCACCGGTGTGCGCGATCCAGTGACGGATGCGCGAGCGGTCCAGCCCATGCGCGGCGAGAAACCCGTCCATGTCTCCGCGCAGGTGCCCGCGCACGAGCTGCGGAACCTTCGCCGAGAGAACGACCTTGAAGCCGGTGTCGACGACGTCCCAGCCCATGATCCGTTCGGTGTCCGGATAGAAGACCGAGCGCGTCGCGACCACGCGCGGCACTGGTCTCGCGACGCTCGCGGGACCACCGATGTGCTCCGCGCCCTTCAGCACCACCGCCGCCGCGCCGTCGCCGAAGAGCCCGGAGGCGATGATGTTCGTGATCGAGAGGTCCTCGCGCTGCAGCGTCAGCGAGCAGAGCTCCACCGAGAGCAGCGCCGCGGTGTGTGAGGGAAACGCGCGCAGATAGTCGGACGCCCTCGCCACGCCCGCCGCGCCTGCGAGACACCCGAGCCCGAAGATCGGCGTCCGCTTGAGATCCGCGCGCAGTCCGAGCCGGTTCACCAGCCGCGCGTCGAGGCTCGGCGTGGCGATGCCGGTGACGGTGACGAAGAAGAGGTGGTCGATCTCGCTGAGCCGGACCTCTGCCGCTTCGGCCGCGCGGGTGAGCGCCTCGGCGCCGACCTCGAGGCCCACCTTCGTCCACGCATCGTTGCGTTCGGCGAAGCGCTGCAGCGCCGGGTACTCCTCGAGCGGCAACGCGAAGTGCCGGCCCTTCACCCTCACCGCCCGGTGAAGCTCCTCCAGCCGGTCCACGTTGAAGTGGTGCTGGCTCCAGACCGCGCGGAAGGCCGCGATGATCGCCTCCTGCGAGGCGAAGTGCGGCGGCAGCGCGGTGCCAACGGCGGAGAGGGAGGGGAACGCCTGTCGGGGGAGCGACGACATCCCCGCTGCATACGCCCGCCGCGAGGCACCCTTCCTCCTACGGGAGGACGGGTTGTCTTGAACAGGTCAGCGTGCTTGCCGAACCCGCCGCCGGTCGCCTCGGGGTTACCGCGCCCCGAGCACCGCCGGCACGCCCATCCGGTACGCGCGGTTGAGCGCCTTCACCGGCACGCTCAGCGACCCTGCCACGTCCATCGTGTCGCCGCCGACGTCACCGACGACCGCACAAGGCACGCCCGCCTCGCGGCAAGCGGTCTCCACGGCGTTCCGGTGCTCGTGCGGGAAGGAGACGATCACCCGGGAAGCGTCCTCACCGAAGAGGTACGCGTGCGGCGCGACGTCGCCCATCTCGAACCGAACGCGCACACCCAGCGTCTTCTCGCCATCCATCACGCAGCACTCGGCCAGCGCGACGGCGAGGCCACCTTCGGAGGTGTCGTGCGCGGAGGACACGGTGCCTGCGCGCACGAGCTCCCGGACGACCTTCTGCAGCGCCAGCTCCCGCTGCGCGTCCAGCGTCGGCGGCCTTCCCGCCGTCTTGTCGAAGAACGCCTTGACGTACTCGCTGCCGCCGAGGTGTCCCTTCGTCTCGCCCAGCACCGCGACGAGGTCCCCCGCCTTCGTGAACGCGGCCCCGCAGGTCTTCGTCACGTCGGGCAGCAGGCCCACGATCGCCACCGTCGGCGTGGGCAGCACGGCCTTGCCCTCGGTCTCGTTGTAGAGCGACACGTTGCCGGACACGACCGGCACGCCCAGCTCGCGGCACGCCTGCGCGAGTCCTCGGCAGGCCTCGGCGAACTGCCACATGATCTCCGGCCGCTCCGGGTTGCCGAAGTTGAGGCAGTCGGTCAGCCCGAGCGGCTCACCACCCACGCACGACACGTTCCGCGCGCACTCCGCCACCGCCAGCCGCGCACCTTCATACGGATCGAGGAACACGAACCGGCTGTTGCAGTCCGCCTTGATCGCGATGCCGCGCTCGCTGCCCTCCACGCGCACCACCGCGGCGTCGCCCTTGCCGGGGCCCACCACGTTGCCGAGCCGGACCATGTGGTCGTACTGCTGGAAGATCCACTCCTTGCTCGCGATCGTCGGCCGCGCCATCAGCGCGAGCAGCGCCTCGCCCAGATCCTTCGGCGCATCGAGCGTCAGCGGGTCGAACGCCTGCAGCGCGTCGAGCTCCTCGGGCCGCTTCGTGGGCCGGTCGTACTGGGGCGCGCCATCCGTCAACGGCTCCACCGGCAGGTCCGACACGAGCACGTCGCCCTCGTAGATCTGATGCCGGCCGGTGTCGGTCACCTCTCCGATCACCGCCACGTCGAGGTCCCACTTGGTGAAGACGTCGATGACCTCCTGCTCGCGGCCCTTCTTCGCCACGATGAGCATGCGCTCCTGGCTCTCGGAGAGCATGCACTCGTAGGGCGTCATCCCCTCCTCGCGCCGCGGGACCTTGAGGATGTCCATCCGCAGCCCGCTGCCCGCGCGCGCGGCCATCTCCACCGACGACGACGTCAGCCCTGCCGCGCCCATGTCCTGGATGCCCACCAGCGCATCGGTCTGGAAGATCTCGAGGCACGCCTCGAGCAGCAGCTTCTCGGTGAACGGGTCGCCCACCTGCACGGTCGGGCGCTTCTCCTCGGTCTTCTCGTCGAACTCGGCGGACGCCATCGTCGCGCCGTGGATCCCGTCGCGGCCGGTCTTCGAGCCCACGTAGATGAGCGGGTTGCCCACTCCGCTCGCGGTGCCCTTGAAGATCTTGTCCGCGCGCAGCACACCCACCGTGAACGCGTTGACGAGGCAGTTCCCGTTGTACGACTCGTCGAAGTACACCTCGCCGCCCACCGTCGGCACGCCAATGCAGTTGCCGTAGCCGCTGATGCCGGCCACCACGCCCTCCACCAGCCACGCGGTCTTCGGGTGCGTCGGGTGTCCGAAGCGCAGCGAGTTCAGCAGCGCGATCGGCCGCGCGCCCATGGTGAAGACGTCGCGCAGGATGCCGCCCACGCCCGTCGCCGCGCCCTGGTAGGGCTCGATGTACGAGGGGTGGTTGTGGCTCTCCATCTTGAACGCCACCGCCCAGCCGTCGCCGATGTCCACCACACCGGCGTTCTCGCCCGGGCCCACCAGCACGCGCGGTCCCGTCGTCGGGAACTGCTTCAGGTGCCGGCGCGAGGACTTGTAGGAGCAGTGCTCGCTCCACATCACCGAGAAGATGCCGAGCTCGAGGAGGTTCGGCTCGCGGCCGAGGTGGCCGACGATCCGCTGGTACTCGTCCGGCTTCAGCCCGTGCTGGGCGATGACCTCAGGGGAATGGCTCATTTCTCTTCCTTCACGTCCTGCTGCTGATCCGTCACCTCGAGCTTGTCTCCCAGCGGCACCCGTCCCACCGACCGCTTGAAGACCGCCCACAACACCTTCCGCTTCTCCGCCGCGGTGACCTTCCCCTCCAGCACCAGGCCCGCGCCGTGGTACCGCGCCGTCACGCCCTTCACCCCCGCCGCGCGAATGCCCTCGGCCACGTCCGCGAGCTGCGCCTGGAACGCCGGCACGTCGAACACCAGCTCGAGGTCCCTCGCGCGGAACGCATCCGTCTCGAACAGCGCGCGCAACGCCAGCCGGCACGCGTCGTTGGGCACCGCGGTCACCAGCTCCGCTTCACCGCCACCGCGAGCGGCGTTCACCTTGAAGCCGGCGCCGCAGAGCTTCTTCGCCTTCTGCAGCGGCTCGCCGTCCGGCCCGACCTCCACCGGAGGCGTCCCCACCCGCACCCGCCACACCGCGAACTTCCCCTCCGCGTAGAGGAGCAGCAGCGTCCGGCCCTTCGCCTTGCCGGTCAGCAAGAGCTCTCCCGAAGGGAGCACCTCCGCGTCGAGCACGGTGGGGTCCTCGACCTCCACCCACTCCACCGCGGCGAGCTTCTCGAAGCGCTCTTCGCCGGCGCGCAGGTCCGCGTACACGTCCGCCGGCCACGCGTGCGCGCCGGTCGAGACGAGCACGATCGCGATCGCGAGGAGCGCGCGGAGCATCACGCCTCCAGCAGCGACTCGAAGATCCTCCGCCCGTCTTCGGAGCCGAGCACCCTCTCCGCAGCGCGCTCGGGGTGCGGCATCATCCCCAGCACGTTGCCCCTCTCGTTGAGCACGCCGGCGATGTCGTGGCGCGAGCCGTTCGGGTTCTCCACGTAGCGGAAGGCGACCCGGCCCTCGCCCTCGAGGCGCTTCAGGCCCTCGTCGTCGATGAAGTAGTTGCCCTCGGCGTGCGCGATGGGGATGCGTAGCTTGTCGCCCTTCTTCAGCTTCCGCGTGAAGGGAGAAGAGGTGTTGTCCGCGAGCAGGTCCACCGGCCGGCAGATGAACTTGCGCGTGGCGTTGCGCAGGAGCGCCCCGGGCAGGAGCCCTGCCTCGGTGAGGATCTGGAAGCCGTTGCAGATGCCGACGACGTGGCCGCCTGCGGAGGCGAACTTCACCACCTCGTCCATGATCGGCGAGAAGCGGGCGATGGCGCCGCAGCGCAGGTAGTCGCCGTAGCTGAAGCCGCCGGGGACGATGATGAGGTCGCAGCCCTTGAGGTCGCGGTCCTTGTGCCAGAGGAACTCCGCCGGACGTCCGAGCACCTCGCGCACCACGTGCCACGCGTCGTGGTCGCAGTTGCTGCCTGGGAAGACGAGGATGCCTGCCTTCATCTCAGAGGATCTCGACCCGGAAGTTCTCCACCACCGTGTTGGCGAGGAGCTTGCGGCACATCTCCTCCACACGGGCCTTCGCCTCTGCCGGATCGCCGTCCTCGAGCTGCAGCTCGATGAACTTCCCGAGCCGCACCGCGCCGACCTCCGAATATCCCAGCGTCTGCAGGCTGCGCTCGACGGCTTTTCCGGCCGGATCGAGCACACCCGGCTTCAGGGTCACGAACACGCGAGCGACCACGTTTCTCCTCCGGTGGGTGGGCTGCTGGAAGCGCGGCCCCCATAACACTTCCCCCACGTCCGCCAAGCGGCAACTGCCTCCCACACCCTCCCACCGCGCGCCGGACATCCGCTGGTCGGATCGGTCGGGGCGGGTTATGTAGATGGGACCAATGCCCCCCTGGGCCCTATGGCTGGCGTGCGTGACGTCCCTCTTCGCGCGCGCCCTGATTGCTGCTGCCGAATCCGCGCTGTACGGGACGAGCGACCTGCGTGCGAAGGAGCTCTCCCAACAGGCTCCGCGTTCGGGCGGCCGAGTCCTCAAGCACAAGACCGACCGGGAGGCGACCGCGGCGTCCATCCGCGTGGGCATGGTCATCTCCGGCTTCCTCGCCGCGGGCATCGGTGCCGTGGCGCCGCCGCGGATGCTGCACCTTGAGGGACTGGGCAAGCTGCCGTTCGCGGTGGAGCTCGGGCCGCCGCTGCTCGGTGTGCTGCTCGTGGGCCTGCTCGCCTCGCTGTTCGACGTGAGCGCCCGCGCCGTCGCCTCCGCGCATCCGGAGCGCTGGGCGCTGCGCCTGTCGTGGATCATCTCGCTGCTGGTCGGCGTCTTCTATCCGCCGATGAAGCTCGTGGTGGGCCTGCTGAACCTCGTGGTGCGCCCGTTCGGCGGAAAGGTGCGCTTCGAGAGCCCGCCGCCGCCGCTGGAGGAGCTGGAGAAGCTGCTCGAGGCGCAGGCCGCGCTGAACGAGGTGGACAAGAGCGCGCCAGCCCTCATCCGCTCCATCTTCGAGCTCAGCGACAAGCGCTGCGTGGACGTGATGGTGCCGCGCCCGGACGTGGTGAGCATCGACATCAGCACCTCGCCGGAGGAGATCCTCCGCATCCTCGCGGAGGAGAGCCACTCGCGGCTGCCGGTGTACCGTGACGAGCCGGACCACGTGGTGGGCATCCTCCACACGCGCGACCTCATCCCGCTGCTGCAGCATCCGGAGCTGATCGTGCTGCACGACATCATCCGGCCCGCCTCGTTCGTGCCGTGGGTGAAGCCCATCGGCGACCTGCTCCGCGAGATGCAGCAGCAGCGCATCCACATGGCGGTGGTGGTGGACGAGTACGGCGGCTTCGAGGGCGTCGTCACGCTGGAGGACATCCTCCGCGAGATCGTCGGCGACATCGGCGACGAGTTCACCGTCACCGAGCGCGAGTACGAGAAGCAGCCGGACGGCTCGTGGCTGGTGGACGCCGCGGTGGAGATCAGCGAGTTCGCCAAGACCTTCGCGCTGCCGATCCCCGAGGGCGAGTACGAGACCCTCGGCGGGTTCCTCAACTCGCTGGCCGGCGCGATCCCGGAGGTGGGGGATCGCTTCGTCTACAAGGGCTGGCAGTTCGTCGTGCACTCGAAGGACGGCGCGAGGCTCGACCGGGTGAAGGTGATGAAGCCGCGCGGTGCAGCCGCACAGCCCGGTACGACGCCGCAGCTCACCGCGACCTCCGCCACCGTGAGCGGTGGGAGCGGCCGGCCCAACTGAGTTCGAGCCGGGCAGACCAACCAACCGATCAGGCGCGCTCCGGCTTGGGTTGCTCCACCCGCCGTGCGATTGGATGATGCGCCGCACTTTCTTGCTGCACCTTCGCCGCTTCGCCGGGAGCCGTCCGACATGCCGATCCGCTGCGTCATCTTCGACTTCGATGGCACGCTCACCCGCGTCGACGAGGAGTGCGTCCCCTTCGTGGCGACCTACCGCGCCGAGCTCGCGCGCGATCTGGAGCTGACGGACCTCGAACTGAGTGAGCGCTGGAGCGCCGCGGAGCGCTTCGTGGACGCGGCGGTGACCCAGTACGGCTGGACCGATCGCGAAGGGCGCATCGTCGCGCCGGCCTACGCGGACCCGATGATCAAGTGCCGGGTGGTGACGACCGAGCTGCTCTCGCGGATGGGCATGTACGAGGACGGCGACGCGCGGCTGGCGCTGCTCGACCGGCTTTTCCAGACGAGCTACGCGGCCATGGACCCGCGCGGCATCTTCCGCGAGGAGGCGCCGGAGATCCTGCGCGCCATCGTCGGCTCGGGGCTACCCGTGTTCGTGGTGACGAACTCCAACGCGGAGAAGGTGCGCTTCAAGCTGCAGAGCGTGGTGCCCTCGCTGCTCCCGCAGCTCACCGTCATCGGCGACGCGCGCAAGTACGAGGTCGTCTCCGGAAGCGAGCCCTGGGCCGGTCCCGAGAGGGTCGAGTCCGAGCAGTACATCGACGGGCTGGCGCGGCCGATCTACCCGCGGCGTCCGCACTACCTCGCGCGGCTGGAGGAGATCGCGAAGGTCACCCGGTGCGCTCCGCACGAGACCGTGGTGTGCGGCGACATCTGGGAGCTCGACCTGCTCCTGCCGGCGAAGCTGGGGATGCAGGTGCACCTGGTGAACCGGCCGCAGACCGCGGAGCTGGACAAGCGCACCGTGCGCGAGTTGCTCGAGGGAACCGTCAGCGACACGCTGCGCGGCCTCACCGAACGGCTCGGGCTCGTGCTCGCCGCGTAGTCGTCATCGTCTGACAGATCCTTCCTTCGGCCCTCCTTCCGCTGCCGCGGCGCGGATATGAGAGGGGCTTTCGTCTCGGAGGGAGACCTGACCACACCTCGAAACGGCGGCGGCGAAGCGGAAGGCTCCGACTCGGCCGAGCGCCGCCGGCTCATCGCGCTCTTCGAGCAGTCGCCCGGGTTCCTCTGCTTTCTCCGCGAGCCGGAGCGCGTGGTGGAGCTGGCGAACGACGCCTTCCACCAGATCGTCGGGCACCGGCCGGTGATCGGCAGGTCGCTGCGCGAGACGATGCCGGAGCTCGGCGAACAGGGCTTCTTCAGCCTCATGGATCAGGTGGTGCGCACCGGCGAGCCCTACGTGGGCCGCGGCGCGCGCGTCCTCTTCCAGCACTCGCCCGGCGCGCCCTTCGAAGAGGCGTGGGTGGACTTCGTCTATCAGCCGATCCGCGACGACTCCGGCAGGGTGAACGGGATCCTCGTGCAGGGCCACGACGTGACGGAGGCCCACCGGGCGGAGCTGCGGCGCGTCGCCGCGGAGGAGGCCCGGCGCGCATCGGAAGAGCGCTACCGCCGGCTCTTCGAGTCGCTGGAGGACGGCTACTGCACGCTGGAGATGATCTTCGACGAAGCGGGTGAGCCGGTGGACTACCGGTTCCTCGAGACCAACACCGCCTTTGAGGCGCATACCGGATTGAAGAACGCGGTGGGCCGCCGGGTGCGTGAGCTCGTCCCGAACCTCGACGAGTCGTGGTTCCGCCTCTACGGCCGGGTGGCAATGACCGGCGAGCCAGCCCGCTTCGAAAATCACGCACCGGCGATGCACCGGTGGTTCGAGGTCTCGGCCTTCCGCATCGACGATCCGTCCCTGCGCCGGGTCGCGCTGCTCTTCAAGGACATCACGGTCCGCCGGGAGACCGGTGCCGCGCTGCAGCGGAGTGAGGAGCGCTACATGCTCGCCTCGCGCGCCACCCGGGACGCGATCTGGGACTGGGACCTCGGCAACCACGAGGTGCGCTGGACCCTGGGCGTGCACGGGCTGTTCGGGCACCCCGCGGAGGAGACGCTGACGACCTCGGCGTGGTGGAAGGATCACGTGCATCCGGACGACCGCGCGCGGGTGGTGGAAACGATCCAGGCGGTGATCGACTCGCCGGAGGGAGAGCACTGGGAGGCGGCCTATCGCTTTCGCCGCTTCGACGGGACGTACGCGGACGTGGTGGATCGCGGCTTCGTGGTGCGGGATCCCCAGACGGGGATCGCCACCCGCATGGTGGGCGCGATGCGGGACGTGACCTCGGAGCGCGCGGCACAGGTGGCGCTGGGGGAGAGCGAGGCCCGGCTGCAGGCGATCCTCGATGCGGCGCCGTCGGTCGTCTTCGTGAAGGACCTCGAGGGCCGCTTCGTCTTCGTCAACCGCGCGACCGCGAAGATCTACGGACGGCCGCGCGAGGAGATCCTCGGGAAGCGCGACGACGAGCTGCTGCCGGCGAGCGACGTTGCGCCCTGGCTCGCGCACGACCGGCAGGTCCTCGAGACCGGCCAGCCGCAGACGTTCGAGGAGCGCAACGGCGAACGGCAGTTCCTCTCGGTGAAGTTCCCGCTGCGGACCCTGGAGGGAGAGCTCTACGCCATCTGCGGCATCTCGTCCGACGTGTCGGAGCTGCGCGGGGTGGAGCGCGAGCGCGAGCGGCTGGCGGGCGTGCAGGAGCAGATGGTCAGCATCGTCAGCCACGACGTGCGCAGTCCGCTGGCGGCGCTGCTGATGAGCGCGCAGGCCCTCAAGCGCCAGCCGTTGGAGCCGAACCTGCGCCGCGCGGCGGAACGCATCGAGCGCAGCGCGCGGCGGGTGGAGCAGGTCGTGCGGCTGATGCTCGACTTCACCCGCTCGAGGCTCGGCGTGCCCATCCCCATCGAACGGCGCGAGGTGGATCTCCAGGAGATCGCGCGGGGAGTGGCGGAGGAGCTGCAGTCCGCGGATCCGGCGCGGAAGGTGGCGCTCGCGGGGGGACCGGCGGTGGGCCAGGGCGATCCGGACCGGCTCTACCAGGTGCTCGCGAACCTGATGGAGAACGCGTTCAAGTACGGCGAGCGGGGCGCGCCGGTCACCGTCACCACCGGCGCGGAGGACGGCTGGCTGGTCTTGTCGGTGCACAACCGCGGGCCCGCCATCCCACCCGAGCTGCAGGCGCGCATGTTCGCCCCGTTCACCCGCGGACCGCAGACCGCGGAGACGGTGAAGATCTCCATGGGACTCGGGCTGAGCATCGTGGATCAGCTGGTGAAGGCGCACGGCGGGAGCGTGACGCTGCGCTCGCTGCCGGAGGAGGGCACCACCTTCACGGTTCGTCTTCCGCGCGGGGGCTGAGCCGCGAGGTTCGCTCGAGTCGCACCACGCCCACGTCGCTCACCTGATCACGCGTCACGTTCACTTCGATGGACCGGCCCTTGTGTTCCGGCACGAGGAGCTCGAGCGTCCGCGGACCGTCATCGGCGAGCTCCAGCTCGAAGCGGCCGTCGGCATCTCGGAAGACAGTGCCCGCCACGCTGAAGAGCGTCAGCGGCCGGCCGCCTTCGTCCACCACGCGTCCGACGATGCGGCCGGCGCGCCGGGGGACGAGCGTGATCGGCGCCTGCTGCGGCGCGCGAAGCCGGAGCCGCTCCGAGCTCTCGAAGCTGCCGCGGCTGGCGTTGAGCTCGAAGTCTCCTGCCGGCAGGTTCTCGAAGGTGAAGAGCCCGGCCGGATCGGTGGAGACGTGCATCCCGGTCTCGAACCCCTCCTCCGGCAGCGGGTCGCGGACGAGCACCACATCGAAGCCCGGTGCGGCGCGACCGCCTTCGTCCACCACGCGGCCGGTGAGGCGGTGGCCGGCTCCGAAGCGAAGCACCACCTCCTTCGTTCCTGCGGCGAGGACCTGCACCTTCGCGCTGACGCTCGGCCCCGGGTGCACGCTGTCGTCGCTCACCGGCCGCTCTGCGTGGAGGTTGTGGAGGCCCTCGCGGAGTCCGGAGAGGTGAAACCGGCCATCAGCACCCGAGCGGCCTGCGGTCGAGGCCTCTCCACGGCGTCGCGGCTGTGGGTCTGCCGGATCGAGCCCCGCCAGCAACAGAGCGCCCGCCACCGGATGTCCCTCGGCGTCGAGCACCCGTCCCCGAATCGAAGCCCCGCGCGAGAGCTGCCACCGCTCGCCCTCGGCGCCCGCGCGCACCTTCTGATGATCGAGCGAGACGAACCCTTCGGCGCTGATCGAGGCGAGGTACGCGGTCTTCGGGAAGAGCCCCACCAGCTCGACGGTGCCGTCCTCTCCGGAGCGCGCCGAGGCGCTGGGCACGTGTCCGTGGAAGCCCTCCGGCCCCGCTTCCGCCTCGATCGTCTCGACGTCCGCGATGACGTTCACGTAAGCGTTGGGGACGGGGCTGCCCGCTTCATCCACCACCAGCGCGCGGATGGCGGCGCCGAGATGCAGCTGGAGCTCGGCCCGCGTGCGCTCCCCGCGCTCGACGTCCACCTGCTCGTCCACGCCGAGGTAGCCCTCCTTGCCGGCGAGCACTCGCACCGGGCCGGTCATCCCCAGCTCCGCGCGCCACGTGCCATCCGCCGCCGTGAGCAGCTGCAGCGAAGGCTCGTCGTCCCACCAGCCCCGGTTCATGGGCACCAGCGCGACGTGTGCTCCCGCCAGTGGCTCGCCGCGTTCGTCGCGCACGGTGCCTTCGATGACCGCCGGGACGCCGAGGCTCAACACCACCGACTCCTCCAACGGGCCGTGCAGGGTGACGTCCGTCCGCGCCACCAGCCCCTCCGACCGTGCCTGAAGTCCGAAGCCTCCCTGCGCGAGCCCGCCGAAGAGGAAGCGTCCCGCTTTGTCGGTGCGCGTGCGCTGCAGCAGGTGGTCGCTCTCGAGCGTCACCTCCACGTCCGCGACGCCGACCCCGTCTCGCTCCACCATGCCGGTGATCGTTCGCGGCGGTGAGAGCACCAGCGGGTGTGGAGGCGAAGGATCCGGCGAGAGAACGACCTCCTCCGCGATGGGAACGAACCCTTCCGCGCGCGCGACGAGCAACACAGGTCCGGTGGGGAGACCGGCGCGTTCGAAGCGGCCCTCCGCATCCGCCCTCAACGTGAAGGTGCGGCCCGCGCGAGGAAGCAGCACCGTCACCCGCGCGCCGGGCACGACCGCGCCGTTCTCGTCGAACACCCTTCCACGCAGCGCTTCGGTGGCGTCGATGATCACCACCCGCTCGCCGACAGTGGTCGGTCGTTCGGCATCGATGCCCTCGCGGCCCTCGAACGCGGCAGACAGCCCGACCGCCATCCCTTCGGGCACCGCGAGCTCGAAGTGGCCCTCTTCGTTCGCCACGCCTTCCGACACGACGATGGGGAGCAGGTCGTCTTCGGTCTCACTCGTCGGGTAGGAGAGCAGCCCGGTCAGCCGCAGCGCCGCGTGCGTGCAGCCACAGGTGAGGAGCGTCTGCGCGCACCCTTCCGTACATCCACAGGACACCTCCGCGTCGTGAAGTTCCGCAGGGGAGATGAACGCCTGCACACGCGCGAACGGGACGGCCCTCTTCGCTTGATCGATCACCCTTCCGCGGAGGCGCTGCGTTCGGGCCGGGGCCTGCTGGGTGTTGCCTCCGGAGGCTCGCCAGGCCTCCAGCGTCTTCAGGCGTTCGTCGAGTCCGCGCGGCTCACTGCGCGGAGGCTCGGAGGCGTTCACGGATGGCATGTCGCTCGGCGGGCGGCCGACCGGGCGCCAGAGGAGGACCACGACCGCGAGGAGCGCGAGTCCCGCTGCCCAGCTCACGGCGCGCCAGATGGGGAGCCTCACGGCCGGGAGCGTAGCGGCTTTCGAAACCGGGGGCCCTCGACGGTCACTCACCTGGACATGGTGCGTTTTTCGGGTCGCGTGGTCGCAGAGGGACGATTAGAGCCGCAACGAATGCGCGGTCCGCTCTTCGTTCTTCTAGCGGTGGTGCTCCTGCTCGGGGCGGGCGCGGCGCGGGCCGAGACGCTTCCTCCCTCCGCCACCGGTTGGGGCGCCGACGACGGCGGCAAGTTCCGCATCGAGGGCACGCTCCTCCTGGACGTGCGCGAGGTGAAGCCGGGCGACACCTTCCGCGTGGGCGTGCGCTTCCGGCTCGACCCGCGCTGGCACCTCTACTGGCGCAACCCCGGCGAGTCCGGTCTCGGCACCGAGCTCTCCTGGGACGCGGACCGCATCGACGTGGGCCCGCTGCAGTGGCCCTTCCCTGCCACCTTCCGCACCGACGACGGCTTCATCGTCACCTACGGCTACGCGGACGAAGTGCTCCTCTTCGCCGAGGCGCGCGTGCGGCCGGACGCGAAGGGCACGCTGGGCATCAGCGCCGCGGCGGATCTGCTGGTGTGCGACATCAACTGCATCCCCGCGGAGATCGTCGTCACGAGGCCTCTGACCGTGGGCGCGAAGACCGTGCCCGACGCGGAGGCGCAGGTGCTCTTCGATGCCGCCGCCGCGCGCGTACCGAGGCCGCTCGAAGAGGCCGGGCTGAACGCAGATGTCGCGTTGGCCGGACCGCTGCGCGCGGGCGAGGACTTCGCCGGCACGCTGACCCTCAGCGGAAAGGTGGGCCGCACCGAGGTGGAGGCGGACTTCTTCGTGCCCGACGTGATGGAGGGCATCGCGCGCGTCTCGATCGCCGGGCCGAGCGCCGATTCCAATGAGGCCCGCGCCGTGTTTCCGCTGCGTGGTCGCGCCGCGCCGGAGGTGAAGCTCGAGGCCCCGCGGCTCCGCGGTGTGCTCCGTCTCGGAACTGCCTCCACCGGCTACAGCGCGTACGAGCTCGACGTGCCGATGCCGAAGTTCGAGCGCTCAGCCCTCGCGCCGCCGGTCGCACAGAGCGCGGGCGATGCGGGGGGACCGAATGCCCAGGCGAACGCAGGAACCGCGGAGAGTGCCGAGGCCCCGTTGGCCCTGCCGCTCGCGCTGCTCTTCGCGTTCCTCGGCGGCGTCATCCTCAACCTGATGCCGTGCGTGTTCCCGGTGCTGGCGCTGAAGGTGTACGGCTTCTCGCGCGTGGTGCAGGAGGAGGGCGGGCGCAAGGCCGCGCACGCGATCGCGTACACGCTGGGCATCGTGGGCACGCTGATGCTCCTCGCGGCCGCGGTGGTGGCGGTGCGCGCGGCAGGTCACGGCGTGGGCTGGGGCTTCCAGTTCCAGGAGCCGCTGTTCGTCGCCGCGGTGTGCGCGGTGCTGGTGGTCTTCGCGCTGAACCTCTTCGGCGTCTTCACCGTCGGCGGTGGTGCGGGAGGCGGACTGGCCTCGCGGGTGGACGAGTCGCACGGCACCGCGCGCTCCTTCGGTGAAGGTGTGCTGGCGGTGGTGCTCGCCACGCCCTGCTCCGCGCCGCTGCTGGGCACCGCGGTGGGCTTTGCGCTGGCGGCCGGTGCGGTGGCGACCTTCGCGGTGTTCATCGCCATCGGGCTCGGGCTGGCGGCGCCATTCGCGTTGCTCGTGTACGTGCCGGGCCTCGCGAAGCGGCTGCCGAAGCCGGGCGCGTGGATGGCGCACGTGAAGACGGCGCTCGGCTTCGCGCTGCTCGGCACCGCGGTGTGGCTGGTGTGGGTGGTGGGCGGCCTCGCCGGCGTGGACGGCATGGCGCGGCTGCTGGTGTTTCTCGTGGCGGTGGGCCTTTTGACCTGGCTCTTCGGCCTCTTCCAGGGCGCAGGCCGACGCGGCGTGCGCGTGGGTTCGTCTGTCGTCCTCGCGCTGCTGGCGGTTGGTGCGGGCCTGTTCACGCTGCGCTTCGAGGGCCCGGCGGAAGGCGACGGCACCACGCGCGTCTCGCAGTCCGCACACGGGGCCGAACCGTGGAGCGAAGAGGCCGTCACCCGCGCGCTGGCCGAGGGCCGGCCGGTGTTCGTGGACTTCACCGCCGACTGGTGCATCACCTGCAAGTTCAACGAGCGCACGGTGCTCGCCACCGACGCGGTCCGCGATGCCTTCGCGCAGCAGAACGTTGCGCTCTTCGTGGCGGACTGGACGCGACGCGATGCGCGCATCGGCAGGAAGCTCGCGGAGCTCGGACGCGCGGGCGTGCCGGTGTATCTCGTCTACAGTCCGCACCGCCGCGACGCGCCGCCGGAGCTCTTGCCGGAGGTCATCACCCCGGAGCGCGTGGTGGAGGCCATCACCCGCGCCGCGCGGCCGCCGAACGGACCGACGTAGACCGACGTAGACCGACGCAAGACACGTTCCCCTGAAGGAGAGACGACACGTGATCCGCACCATCCCCGCCCTCGCCGCCGCGCTGATCCTCATCGCCGCACCCGCCGCCTTTGCCCAGGAGCTCGCCGAGGTGGGCAAGCTCGCGCCCGCGATCTCGCTGAAGGACGAGGCCGGCAAGGCGCACACGCTCGAGCAGTACCGCGGCAACATCGTGGTGCTCGAGTGGACGAACCCCGAGTGCCCGTACGTGGTGCGCCACTACAAGGCGGACACCATGGAGACGCTCTCGCGCGAGTTCGCCGGCAAGAAGGTGGTGTGGCTGGCGGTGGACTCGACCGCGCACAACACGCCGGAGAAGAGCGCGGCGTGGAAGAAGGAGCAGGGCTTCACCTATCCGGTGCTGCAGGACGCGTCCGGTGAGGTGGGCCGCCGCTACGGCGCGAAGACCACGCCGCACATGTACGTGATCGATGAGAAGGGCGTCGTCCGCTTCATCGGCGGCATCGACGACGACCCGCGCGGCAAGAGCGAGAAGCCGCAGAACCACGTGCGCGCCGCGCTCGAGGCCCTGCTCGCGGGCAAGAGCGTTCCGGCGAGCACCACGCAGCCCTATGGATGCTCGGTGAAGTACGCCGCGAAGGCGCCGTAGCGCGACGAGGGCGCACGCTCCATTCGTCGCGTTCTTCACCGGAACGGGCGGAGTGGACACTTTAGGGGTTCACAAACGGCGATAGGGATCGCATCCTCGCCTCCTCGTATGCCCCTCAGGCGCCGCCCCCTTCTCGCCACGGTCAGCCTCACTGCCGCCGCCCTCGTGGGCCTCGCGGCCGGACTCGGTGGCTACACCTTCGTCTACGCGAAGGGTGCGTCCTATCTGGGCCACGCCTCCGAGCCCTGCGCGAACTGCCACGTGATGCAGCAGCATTACGACGCGTGGAGCACCTCCAGCCACCGCGCGGTGGCCCAGTGCAACGACTGCCACGCGCCCTACGCCCTGGTACCGAAGTACGTGGTGAAGGCGCGCAACGGCTGGAACCATGCGGTGGCCTTCACCACCGGAAACTTCCCCGAACCCATCCGGATCACGCAGCCGAACCGCGAGGTCACGGAGGGCCAGTGCCGCGAATGCCACCAGGCCATCGTGGACGCCATCGATCCACCGCACGCGCACGGCGCGGACGCGACAGGAACCGGTGAGGGCCGGATGAGCTGCATCCGGTGCCACCGCAACGTGGGTCACCCCCTTTACTGAGGTATGCCCGTGCCAGAGTCGAACCGACCGCGCCGAAACCTGACGCTGCTCATCCTCGTGGCCGCTGTCGCCGCCATTGCCGCGGTGGGCGCTGCCGCCCTGATGCTCAACATCTCCGAGCGTCGCCAGGAGGGCCAGAACCCCTTCTTCCGCGTGGTGGAGCTCACCGACGACACGGTGGATCCGGCGGTGTGGGGGAAGAACTTCCCGCTGCAGTACGACAGCTACAAGCGCACGGTGGACCAGGTCCGCACGCGCTACGGCGGCAGCGAGGCGGTGGCGCGCACTCCCAGTGACGCAGACCCCCGGTCGATCGTCGCGCAGTCGCGGCTCGAGGAGGATCCGCGGCTGGTGACCTTCTGGTCCGGGTACCCGTTCAGCGTGGACTTCCGCGAGGAGCGCGGCCACGCGTACATGCTCGACGACCAGATCTTCACCCAGCGGCAGAAGGTCGCGCAGCAGCCGGGCGCGTGCCTGCACTGCCACGGGTCGATGTACGTGCCCTACAAGAAGGCGGGCAACGGCGACATCATCGAGGGCTTCAAGAAGATGAACCCGCTGCCCTTCGCGGAGGCGCGCAAGGAGATTGAGCACCCGGTCTCCTGCATCGACTGCCACGACTCGCAGACGATGCAGCTGCGGGTGACGCGTCCGGGCTTCATCGAGGGCATGCGCGTGCTCAAGGCGAAGCAGGGCATCCAGAACTACGACGTGCGCAAGGACGCGACGCACCAGGAGATGCGGACGTTCGTCTGCGCCCAGTGCCACGTGGAGTACTACTTCAAGCCGCCCGACAAGCAGCTGACCTACCCGTGGCACAAGGGCCAGAAGGTCGAAGAGATCATCGCCTACTACGATGAGGTCGGCTTCAAGGACTGGCAGCACAAGGAGAGCGGCGCGCCGGTGCTGAAGGCGCAGCACCCCGAATTCGAGCTCTACTCGCAGGGCATCCACGCGAAGAGCGGCGTGGCCTGCGCGGACTGCCACATGCCCTACGTGCGGACGGGCGCGCAGAAGGTGTCCGACCACCACGTGCGCTCGCCGGTGCTGAACATCCAGAAGGCCTGCCAGACCTGTCACAAGTGGCCGGAGGAGGAGCTGCGTCAGCGCATCTTCACCATCCAGGACCGCACCTACGAGCTGCGCAACGAGGCGATGGACGCGGTGGTCTCGCTCATCGGCGACATCAAGAAGGCGCAGGAGGCGGGCGCCACCGAGGAGCAGCTGAAGACCGCGCGGCAGATGCAGCGGTACTCGCAGTTCATGGTGGACTTCATCGAGGCGGAGAACTCGATGGGCTTCCACGCGCCGCAGGAGGCCGCGCGGGTGCTCGGGCACGCGATGAACATCGCGCGGCAGGGGCAGCTCGCGGTGCGCGATCCCCAGTACCAGCCGGACCTCCCCTGGACGGCCGGCGCGGGTCCCGAGGCGCGGCCGGATCATCCGCCGCCGCCGGCGAACCCGAACCCGACGCAGGGCAAGTAGAGTCGGTCGTTCATCCGCAGCCCTGCAGAGGGCTGCCTGCCGACGAGGATCGCGTGTCCGAGACCCACGAGAAGAACCACATGAAGCTCCCCGAGAGCTTCCGCGACATCAACGCGCGCTACCCGGACGTGGCGAAGGCCTTCAGTGCGCTCGGTGACGCGATCCACAACGCGGGCCCGCTCTCGGAGAGGGAGCGGCGCCTGGTGAAGCTCGCGCTGGCGGTGGGCTCGAGGATGGAGGGCCCCGTCCACTCCGCCGCGCGCAAGGGCCTCTACGCCGGCCTCACGCCGGACGACCTGCGGCAGGTCGCGCTGCTCTCGCTCACCACGGTCGGCTTCCCCACCATGGCCGCCACGCTGAGCTGGGTGGAGGACGTCGTCGCCTCCGCCGAGACCGGGAAGCGGGATCCGAACGCGGCGCCGTAGGGCCGCGGCCGGGGCTACTCCTCGACGTCAGCGCCCGAGCCGAACTGCGGAAGGTTCTCCACCGACATCCGGCGGGAGAGCTCGAACGGGAGGCGCACGGTGCCTCCTGGTGCGCGGAGGGTGACGGCGCCTCGTACGCCGACGTCCACGGAAACGGCCTCGTCGCGCGCGGGCTGGAGGCGACGGAAGACCAGCGGCGCGCGCACGGTGAACGGGTGGGCGCGGTCCTTCGGCGCGGGCTCGCTCATCGCCTGCGTGCCGGCGGCGAACCAGCGGTTGCCCAGCCACAGCTCCCACGAGATCTCGGTGTAGGCCGCCGCGGGCAGCGCGCGGTTCGTCGCCACGAGGTCCAGCGCCACCTCGCCGCGCTCGCCGGGCTCGAAGGTGAGGCGGAGGTCTTCGATGCGCGCGGTGCTCTCGTCGCCGAAGCGCAGCGCACGGGTCGAGCAGCCCGCGCAGAGGAGCCCCAGCATCACCGCCGCGGCGACCCGCTGGCTCATCCGGCGCGAAGCGCTCATCCGCCGAGCAGTGGCTGAAGCGCCTCGACCGTGAGCGGCCAGCCGTTGCGCTGCGCGAGGAGCTCCACCGCGCGGGCGAACTCGGCGGCGGTCTGAAAACGCAGCTGCGGATCGCTGAAGAGCGCCTTGCGCGCGATCTGCGCGGCGTACTCGGGCACGCCGGGCGAGACCTTCAGGAGCGACGGCACCTTCGCGTCGCGCGCCTGGTGCATGAGGTCGAGCTCGTTCTGCGCGTCGTAGAGCCGGCGGTTGGCGAAGAGTTCCCAGAAGATGATCCCGGCGGCGAAGAGGTCCGCGCGCGGATCCACCGGAAGGCCGAGCACCTGCTCCGGGCTCATGTAGCCCACGGTGCCGCGCAGCGCGCCGGACTCGCCGCCCTGCTGGCCCTCCACGTCCGCCACGCCGAAGTCCGTGAGCTTCACCTCGCCGGCGACGCTGAGGAGGATGTTCGACGGGTTCACGTCGCGGTGGACGATGGTGCCGCCGCCCTCCCCCACCTTCGCGCGGTGGATGTAGTCGAGCGCCTTCAGCACGCAGTGGACGATGTACGCCGCCGCCTGCGGAGGCATCTGCGCCTTCGACTTCCACAGGAGCTCCTGCATGAACGCCAGCGTCCGCCCGGAGACGAGCTCCTGCACCATCAGGTAGTCCGCGCCCGCCTTGAAGCAGCGGAAGGTCCGGACGATGTGCGGGTGGCGCAGGCGCGTGGTGAGGCGGGCCTCGTCCACGAAGTGCTTCACGTACGCGCCGTCGTTGCGGAAGGTGGGCAGCAGGCGCTTGAGGACCACGTCGTCGGGCTCGCCGGCGGAGCGCTGGGTGCCGGGCCTCGCGCGCGCCTGGTACACCTCGGCCATCCCGCCCACCGCGAGGCGGCCGATGATCTGATACCCGCCGAGCTCCGAGTCCCCAGCCACGGGCGGAAGCTACTTCGCTTTGCGCAAGGCCGGGAGTTCGCCGCCGTCCCGACCGTGCAGCGTCAGGTAGAGGCGCTCGTAGTCGCGCGCCGACCGCTCCCAGGAGAAGTCCTGCGCCATCCCCCGCCGCCGCACCTCGCGCAGCGCCTTCTGGTCCGCGAAGAGCGCGAAGGCCCGGTCGAAGGCGTGGGCCAGCGCGCGCGGATCGAAGGGCACGAACTTGATCCCGGTACCGTCCGGTTCGGAGAGGTCGCGCACGGTGTCGTCGAGCCCGCCCACCGCCCGGACGATGGGCACCGTCCCGTAGAGCAGCGAGTACATCTGGTTGAGGCCGCAGGGCTCGTAGAGCGACGGCATGAGGAAGAAGTCGCTGCCCGCCTCCACCAGATGCGACAGCGCGGTGTCGTAGCCGAAGAGCAGGCCCACCCGGCCGGGGTAGCGCGCGGAGAGCTCGCGCAGGCCCTGCTGGTAGCGTTGCTCGCCGGTGCCGAGGACGACCACGCGGCCACCGCGCTCGAGCAGGTGCGGCAGCGCGGGGATGAGGATGTCGAAGCCCTTCTGCGACACCATCCGGCTGACGATGCCGAAGAGCGGCGCGCCCTCGCGGCCGTGCTGCGGATCGCTCGGATCGAGCCCGAACCGGTCGAGCAGCGCGCGCTTGCAGAACGCCTTTCCGCTCTGGTCCCGCGCGTCGTAGCGGGCCGGCAGCCAGGCGTCCTTCTGCGGGCTCCACTCGTCCACGTCCACGCCGTTGATGATGCCGTGCAGGTCCCGGCTGCGGTGGCGGAGCACGCCGTCGAGTCCCCAGCCGCCCTCGGGCGTCTGCACCTCGTACGCGTAGCGCGGCGAGACGGTGGTCAGCGCGTCGGCGAACACGAGGCCCGCCTTCATGAAGTTCAGCTGGCCGTGGTACTCGAGCCCGCCCGGGTGGAAGTGCGAGCGCGGGATACCCAGCTCGTCCATCACCTGCGGCGGGAAGTAGCCCTGGTAGGCCATGTTGTGGATGGTGAAGACGCTCTTCGCCCGACCCAGCGGCCCGTGCGCGTAGCCAGAACGCAGGGCCACCGCCACCGGCCCCGTCTGCCAGTCGTTGAGGTGGACGATGTCCGGCACGAAGCCCAGCCGCAGCGCACCGGAGACCGCCGCCATCCCGAAGAAGCCGAAGCGCAGCGCGTTGTCGCCGTAGTCGCCGTTCGAGTCTCCGTAGAGCTCCGGCCGGTCGAAGAAGCGCGCGTTCTCGACGAAGAGGATGCGGTGACGCCCGCCCGCTGCCGACGCCCGCTCGCTCGTGGTCTCGGCGAGGTGAAGGTCCGCGCGCTCGCGGCCGAAGGGGAACTGCAGGTCGAGGTGCCGCCCCGAGTGGAGGATGCCGTCGCGCTTGACCTTGCCGTACAGCGGCGTGGCCACGAGCACGTCGTGACCGAGCGCCGCGAGCGCCGCGGGGAGGGCGGCGGAGACGTCCGCCAGGCCGCCGGTCTTCGACCAGGGCACCACCTCCGAGGCGAGAAACAGTATTCGCATTCGCGCGCCAACATGCCCGATGTGCCGCAGGCCTTCACTTCCCTTTTGCAGCCGTGCCGCTAGGTTGCCGCGCCATGAATCCGGACCCCATCGCGCGCTTCCTCTCGCTCTACGCCGAAGCGGAGCGGGCCTACCCGGACATCTTCAATGCGATGACGCTCTCCACCGTCTCGGCGGAGGGCCGGCCCTCGAGCCGCGTGGTGCTCCTCAAGGCCGCGGACGAGCGGGGCTTCGTGTTCTACACGAACCTGCACTCGCGCAAGGGACGCGAGCTCTCGGAGAACCCCTTCGCCGCGCTCTGCTTCTGGTGGCCGGCGATCGAATACCAGGTGCGGGTGGAGGGCCCTTCGCAGCGCGTGTCGGACGAAGAGGCGGACGCGTACTTCGCCACCCGGCCGCGCGGCAGTCAGATCGGCGCGTGGGCCTCGCTGCAGAGCGAGGAGCTCTCTTCGCGCGAGGTGCTCGAGGCGCGCGTGGCGGAGCTCGAGCGCCAGTACGAAGGCCGCGAGGTGCCTCGTCCGTCGCACTGGAGCGGCCTGCGCGTGGTGCCGGATCGCGTGGAGTTCTGGAAGAACCGCCAGAGCCGCCTGCACGACCGCGAGATCTACACGCGGCCTTCGGCGGAAGCGTCCTGGCATCTCTCGCGGCTCTACCCGTAGGCAGGGCGAGGCAGCGGAGCACGCCCTTTTTTCGCGCCTCGCCGAGCGCACGCAATTCATGCGCGCTCTCCGGCCTCCGCACCGCGGCCTCCACGGTCTCTCCCCGGGCGAGGTACTGACGGCACAGCTCCAACCCGATCCCTCGGTTCGCTCCAGTCACCACGACGCGCATGGGCAGAGGGTCAGCGATGCGGCGGTGGGCGGGCAACCGGACAGAGCGGCAGACGTCGTGCGCCCGGCGAGGCCAGTGCGTGGCGGTATGCGCGATGCAAGACTAGAGAGCCGACATGTACGACGTGGCGGTGATCGGCGCAGGTGTCTCGGGACTCGCGGTGGCGCACGGGCTGCGGCGGGCCGGCCGGACGGTGGTGGTGCTCGAGGCCTCTTCGCGCGCGGGCGGTGTGCTGCAGACGCGCGAGCGGGACGGCTTCCTCATGGAGTGCGCGGCGAACGGGTTCCTCGACAAGGAGCCCGCGACGAGGCGCCTGGTGGACGCGCTCGGGCTGACCGAGGCGCTGCGCCCGGCGGACGTCTCGTCGAAGAAGCGCTTCATCTACACGAAGGGTCGGCTGCGGAAGGTGCCCTCGTCGCCGCCCGCGTTCCTCTCCTCGGACATCGTGCCGCTGGGCGCGAAGCTGCGCGCGGCGATGGAGCCCTTCACCCCGCGCTCGGATGCGGAGGACGAGTCCTTGTGGGACTTCGGCAAGCGGCACCTCGGCGAGGGCATCACGCGCGTGCTCTTCGATGCGGTGCAGACCGGCATCTTCGCCGGCGACGCGAAGAAGCTGAGCATGGCCGCCGCGTTCCCCGTCATCTGGAAGCTGGAGAAGAAGCACCGCTCGCTGGTGCTCGGCGCGATCCGCGAGAAGCCGAAGGGATCCGTGCTCACCACCTTCAGCGGCGGCATGCAGACGCTCATCGACGGGCTGGTGCAGAGCGTCGGTGACTCGCTGCGGCTCGGCGTGCGGGTGGAGGCGATGGACCGGGCGCCCGACGGGTCGTGGCGGGTGAAGGTGCAGGGCGCTTCCGAGGAGGTGCGCGCGCAGCGGGTGGTGCTGGCGTGCCCGGCGGACGTCTCGGCGAAGCTTCTGGGGCCGCATGCGCCGGCCGTGGCCGATGAGCTGGAGGCGGTCCGGTACGCGCCGGTGACGGTGGTGCACTTCGGGTTCAAGAAGCTCGAGCCGCGGCCGGAGGGCTTCGGGTTCCTCGTTCCCGCGGAGGAGAAGCGGCGCGTGCTCGGCGTGCTCTTCATCTCCTCGTTCTTCCAGCACCGCGCGCCCGAGGGCTCGACGCTGATGACCGTGATGATGGGCGGCGCACGCGACGAGGCCATTGCGGCGCTCAGCGAGGCGGAGGCGGCGAAGCTCGCGCGCGACGAGCTCTCGCAGCTCATCGGGCTGCAGGCGGAGCCGGACGTGGTGGAGGTCGTGCGCTGGCGGAGAGGGATTCCGCAGTACGAGGTCGGTCACCTCGCGCGCATGAAGCGGATCGACGAGGCCATGGCAACGGTGCCCGGCATCACCCTCTCCGGCAACGCCTATCGAGGGGTCGGCGTGAACGACTGCGTGCGCGAGGCGGAGCGGCTCGTGCCGGAGCTCGTCGCTGCGGTGGAGAAGAGCGCGGCCTGAGTCACGGGTCTATCTCGTCGTCGCCGACGAACCCGCGTTGAGATCGACCGGAAGCTCCACCCGCGCCGTGCGTCCCAGCGGCGGCACGGCGAGCCGTGGCAATGCCTCCTGCAGACAGTTCGAGAGGCCGGGACGCGATGCGCCGCGCTGCTCGAGGAAGGAGCGCGTGAGCTGCCGGCCCGCGTCGTCGAACGTCGCGTCGAGGGTGACGTGTGCGCCCTGCCACGAAGGGTCCACCAGGTCTCCACACCGCTCGCGCAGCGCGGGCAGGTGAAGGGAGAGCACCGCGTTGACGAGCGCTTCGGGTGGGACCTCGCGGGTCGCTGGTCTCTCTGCGACACGGGCCGCAATCGGCTCACGAAGCGGTTGCTGCGTCCGGAGGCCGAAGTAGAGCCCCAGCCCGATCAGCGCGCCGGCGATCACGATGGACGCCGGCAGGGCGACTCCCGTGGAGCGCTGCATCGGTGACGTCAATTCGAGAGGTACACGTAGCCCACGACCCAGTCGTTGTTGCTGATGGCGACGGTACCCGTGTTGCGGACGCAGAAGCCCACCTCCCAGTTCCCGGCGCCGAGGATGCTGCTGGAAGCCGCGGTTATCGACGAGCGAGTCGCCGTCACCTGGGTGGTCAGCCAGACCTGCATGGTCGAGGGGGACACGGTGCTTCCCGCCGTGCGGTAGCAGATGCCGAAGTCGATCTGCTGGGGCTGGCTGGATGCCGGGAGGCCCAGAACTGCGGTCAGCGTGGCGGAGACGCGTTGCCCCGACTGCGTCGTCACCGGCAAGACTGGACCGACGAACTCGAACGAGACGGAGTTTACGGCGATGGAGCTGATCGATCCGGAAAGCGACCCGGTCGCGAGAACGCCAGGGCTGCCCGTCGCGCCGGTCGGTCCCACCGGCCCCATCGGACCTGCGACCCCCTGAGGACCCTGCGCGCCCTGGATGCCGGTCGCGCCGGTGGGCCCGGTCGAACCGGTAGCGCCGGTCGAGCCCGTTGCGCCGCGCGCGCCGGCCGGTCCCACGGGCCCCTGGATGCCCTGAGGTCCCTGCGGACCAACACTGCCGGTCGGGCCCTGAGCGCCGGTCGGTCCCACCGGCCCCTGCGGACCTTGAAGGCCCTGCGGCCCCTGCGGTCCGACACTCCCCGTCGGACCCTGCGCGCCGGTCGGCCCTGCCGCGCCCTGCGGTCCCTGGATGCCCTGAGGCCCCTGCGGCCCGATGCTGCCCGTCGGTCCCTGCGGCCCCTGAGGTCCGGCCGGTCCCTGCGAGCCGGTCGCGCCTGCAGGCCCCTGCAGTCCCGTCGCGCCGGTCGGTCCCTGTACGCCCGTTGCGCCCGTGGCTCCGGTCGCGCCCGTCGCGCCCGTGGCGCCCTTCGCACCTGCGATCCCCTGCGGTCCCTGGAGACCGGTCTCGCCCGTGGCACCGGTGGCGCCCGTCGCACCCACCAGCCCGTTGCACGCATACGTGGTGTTCGTTCCGAGCGTGAACGCGGTGCCGCCACGCGGGCAGTTCGCATTGCCGATCGGGAGCATCGTCGCCACGACCGAGGTCCCCGTCGGACCCACCGGACCGACCGGGCCCTGCACGCCCGTCGCACCCTGAGGACCGGTGGCGCCGTTGCACGCCTGGCCCACGACCTCCATGCCCAGCTTGAAGCGCATGCCGCCGTTGGGGCAGGCCTCGTCACCCGGCTCGATGATCTCGGCGACGACCGACTCGCCCGGCATGCCGATCATCCCGCGCGGACCGACGTCGCCGGTCGGCCCCTGAGGCCCCTGCACGCCGGTGGGACCCTGCGGACCCGCGGGACCTTCGACACCGTTGCACGCGAGGAGCATGGCGGCGCAGGCGGAGACGACAGCAGTTCGAAGAGAAAGCATGGCAGCAGCCCTGGGAGCGGAACGCCGTGGGGTCGGCGGGCGGGCTGCTTAGCGGAGGCCGAGGTGTCAAATCAAATCGGCCGGCCGGTGCATCAAAGCGCGAAGGACCGGTAGATCCGCGTCTCGTGCCACTCCGGGATCTCCTCGGGGCGGCGGTGCCACCAGTTGAAGATCACCGCGAGCCGCAGCGGCCCCGTCCCCTTCCGCGCCACGGTGGGGATCTGGTTCCGGTCGTCGAGCACGCCGTGGGTGAGCTCCCCGTCGAAGATCGCGAAGCGGTTCGGCTTCGGCGCCACCAGATCGAAGTCCAGCCGGTCCGGCGCCTTGCTGTCGTTCTCCTCGTTCGGCAGCGCGTCGGTCACCGCGAGCAGTCCGCCTCGACAGGTGTTGAGGAAGAAGACCGAGGACCAGCGCGGGTGCACGAGCGTCCCCGTCCGCAGCGCGAGCTTCTCGTCGCGGTCCTGGTGGAAGTCCACCCTCACGTCGCTGGTGCGCATGCGCGAGAGCCACCACTCCACGCCGGCGATCCGCTTGCGCGGCGTGCTCGGCAGACGCTCCCGCAACGCGAGCGCCGCCTCTTCCGGCAGGCACCTCGGCGCGCGCTTCAGATCGAACCAGAAGGTCGTCTGGTACGTGCTGCGCAGCCGCTCGGTGCCCAGCGCCCGCACGGCCTTTTCGAGGCGCCGGAACTGACGGGCCTCGAGCACGGCGTCCTGGATGATCAGCCCTACTTCACGCACTCGTGGTCCACGTTCACCTGGCCCTTCGCGGGCACTCTAACGGTGCGCTGCGCGCCGTGAACGGTGATGTGCTCGACTTCGCAGTCGAAGCGCACGGAGACGCGCCCCGGCTTCACCCGCAGCCCGTTGAGCGGCGTCGTCCCCGCTCGGCGGCCGTTCACGTACGCGACCGCCGGATGATCCGCGCGCAGGTTCAGCGTGCCTGCCTCGGGGCTCACCGGCGCGCGCTCGGGACGGGACTTCACCGAGCCGGAGCGGCTGGAGCGCTCGGGCTCCTTCACCTGCGTCGTCGTTGACGGAATCGGCGTCGCCTCAGTGGACGCGGCCTCGGGCTGCGCCGCGGTCTCGATCTCAGCAGCGGGCGCGTTCACGGGCGCGGGCACCGGAGGCTCCGCGACGACGGCTTCGACGCGCGGCTGGGCCTCGCTCTCGATCGCAGGGGCCTTCACCGTCACCGCGGCAGCATCTGCAGCGGGGTCGTGATGCCACGGCATCGCAGGCAGCGCGTGGAGGTCCGGCCGCACGAGCACGAGCAGCACGATCACCAGCGCCGCGCCGGTGAGGAGGCCGACGAGCCCCGCCAGGATCGGCGGACGTGGTGACGGCGGCTGCGGGATCGCGGCGGTGGTCGGCCGCTGTGCCGCACGAAGCGTGGCGAGCTCCACGTAGAGCTTTTTCATCGCCTCGTCGTGACGCGCCTTGTCCGCGGCGGCATCGGCATCGCGCGAGGCGAGCGCCTCCTCCAACTCCGCGATCCGTTCCTGCGCTGCGTCCTTCCCCGCCCGCCGCGCGGCCGGCGCAGAAAACGCGGCCGGGATGCGGAAGCCGGGCTGCGTCGCTTCGAACTGCGCGAAGTCGGGCACCGCTCGATGCTCGGGCTCGCGCAGGCCATCGAAGAGGCGCGAGGCATCCTCGAGCGGATCGGATCCAGTGCCGGAGAGGAACGCGACCGGCGGCATCTGCAGCTGCGCCCTCAGCTCCGCCACGCGAGCGCGAGCGGCCTCGTCGAGTGCCACATCCAGCGCCATGCCGCACGCCTTCCTCTCCCGCGCGGACTCGTCGTCCACGATGCGCGCCACACGGCCCTCGAGCGCGAGCGGCTCGGGCGATGACGGCAGGTGCACGGAGACCTGCACGCGGCTGCCCACCGCGAGGAAGCGCTCGGAGCGGATGAAGAGGTTTCCGAAGGAGAGCTCGGAGACGACCTGCGCTTCCTGCTTCCCCGGGTTCACGACGCGGATGGTGATCTTGGGCACGCGGCTCGAACCGCTACCGACTGCGATTTATGCGGCGACGCTCAACTGTCACGGCTCGGCGCATCGGCCGTAGAGCAGCCCGTCGAGCAGCAGCACCTGCTTGCCGTTCACCGAGGCCGCGCGCGCATCGACGTTCCGCGCCTGCTCGCCCGGCGTCGTGATCGTCAGGCGTCCCTCGGAGACCTGCCACGTGCCGCGCTTCTCCCCCGCCCCGTCACCGCCCGCTTCGACGAAGTCTCCACCGGCCGCGAAGTGCGCGCGCCGGCCACCTCGGGCCTTCGTGCACCAGGGCTCGCCCGCGACGTACTGCGCGAGATCCACCTTCTCGAGCTCGCGGATGTCCGGCGAGTCGCCCACCTCGAACGGGACGCCGGCGCCGCGCGGCGTGTCCCTCGGGGTCGCGGCTTCGGCGTGCGTGTTCTGCACCGTCTGCGTGGCGCTCTTCGCCGCCGAGTCGTCACGTCGTTCGCATGCGAAGTACGGCGAGCTCAGCACGAGGGAGACGGACCAGAGGAGAGCGGGACGGATGACGCGGCGGGCCATGGCCCGACTGTACGCTTCGACAACTTTGCGCGCGACACCCGAGGCAAATCGCAGGCGCGGCGCGTTCGTCGTGAGGCGGGTGAGGTCAAGGCGTTCGTTCGACACGCGGCGATGTCGCACCGCGAACGCGTGATCGCGAGCCCGCTCCGATTCGACTGCACCCCTTGCGTGCCCGCGAGCCGTTGGCAAATTCTGCTCTCGAACGAGGGGAGGCCGGATGCTGTCGATCAACGAGAGCAGCACGCTGGAAGAGGCGGGCGCAGACCTGCTGGCATTCGTCCTGAAGCCGGAGAACTGGGTGGCCCTGAGCGAGCTCAAGGGAACGCCGGACCGGCGCCCGGGCCAGAACCCCGACTACCAGCGCCAGGTCGGTGGCCTCCGCATCTGCGCCTCGGTGGATGTCGCGCCGACGCTGCAGGCCTTCATCCGCATCGGCTTTCGCGCGCCCGGCCTCACGCCGCAGAAGGCCGCGGACCACCTCCACGCGTTCGTCAGCCGGCGCATGCCGCTGCAGCCGAACACCGAGTGGCAGGTGATGGTGGACGAGCGGAACTGGGTCCACTTCACGCGCCGGTGGGCCGCGGACGCGCTGACCGCCTGAGCCGACGCGGCGCGCGCCGTCACTCCTCCAGCGCGTGATACCGCAGCGGCTGCGACACGTTCTTCACCGCGGCCTCGCACTGCGGCCCGAAGCGAAGCGCTCGCATCGCCGGATCGCTGCTCTCCCGCAGCGCATCGCGCAGGCTCTTCATCACCAGCGTCTGCCGGAACCCTCCGAGCGACTGCAGCCGCGCGGTCTGGTTCATCCCGGTGGAGAAGCCCGTGTAGTCCTGGTTCGGTCCGAACAGCCCGCAGAAGGTCGGCGCGAGGTTCACGCCGATCGCCACGCCCAAGCCGTCCTTGCCCAGCGCCTCGCGGATGCGCTCGACCTCGGGGACCTCGGCGGTGAGCTGCCGCGTGAGCGCCTGGATCTCCAGCGCGGCCCTCAGGGTCGCCTCCGCGCGCTCCGTCCTCGAAGACCGGAAGAACGGCGGACCGAAGAGCCCGATCACGCAGTCGCCGACCATCTTGTCGAACACGCCGCCGTGCTTCCACAGGATGTCCACCACGCCGTCGCTCCAGCGATCGACGAAGCGGCCGATGCGCGAGGGCGACTCGAGCACCTGCTCGCAGATGCGCGTGAACCCGTTGATGTCGGCGAAGAGGATCCCCACCTCTTCTTCGCGCGGGGTGAGCCACGCGGCCTCGTAGCCCGGGTTCCGCAACAGCTCGTCGATGACCTCCGCGGAGAAGAACTGCGAGAGGTGAACGCGCTCGCGGTTGTAGTCGGTCAGCCGCTGCGCCAGCGCGCTCCCCACGATGTCCACGATGTCCAGCGCGTAGGTGCCGAGGCCCGACGCGTCCGACCAGACCATCAGCTTCCCCAGCGGCTTCGCGTGACCGCTGCCGCCGATGAGCAGCGTCTCGAAGAGCCTCGGCGCGCCCACCAACTCCCGCAGCCGCGCATCACCTCTCGAGATGAGCTCGCTGCCCCACGCGCGCACCGCCGCGTCCACCGCCGGCCAGCGCTTCCGTCCGCTCTCGTGCTCGAGCTGCCCGTTCACCCACGCGCGGTAGTGCAGGTGCTCGCCCTCCACCGCGTCCCGGTACACGAGCATCATCCCCGGCAGGAGCACCCGCTCCGCGATGAGCGCCACCGCCCGGTCGAGCCCCAGCTCCAGCACCGGGTTCGCGAGGTGCTCGTTCACGCCGAGGATCAGCGCCTGCTTCTCCGCCGCGTTCTGGATCTGCCAGAGCACCGCGTCGAGCTCCTCCGCCACCGTCTCCAGCACCCGCAACACGAACGCCGCGTCGCGCTCCGCGGTCCGGTCGCCGGCAAACAAGAACCCCAGCCGCCCCACCTGCTGCCCCGCCACGTCGAGCGGACAGGTCGCCCAGGTGTCGTCGCCCGCGCGGGTCAGGCCACCCTGCGGATGTTCCGACAGCGCGAGCGCCAGCGCGTTCGACGGCAGCCGCGGCGAGAGCGCTGTGAAGTCTCCGTGCGACCAGGTCTGCTCGATCAGCGACTCGTTCAGCGAGGACACGGCGACCGCCTTCGCGGACACCAGCTCACAAATCACCGGGAGCGCCCGCGCGAAGGTCTGATCGAGGCTCTCGCGCCCGCGCATCCCCTGCTCGAGCAGCTCGTCCACCGCGCTGTTCAGGTGGCGGAGAAAGCGCAGCTCATCGAGCCCCGGCTCGGAAACAGAAGGGCCATCACCGACATGGGAGGGGCGAGAGACCGCCTGCGTCATGCGCGGCGTTCTACTACGCCGCTTCTCAGGGCGCTCCGGCCGGCACCGGCGCGGGCTCGGCTGCGTGCGCACCGTCCAGACCGGCCGGCGCGTGAGCCGAGCCGCCGAGCACGAGCCCGTCGCGCACGTCGATGATCCAGTAGCCCTCGTGGCCGTCTTCAGTGGAGGAGCCGGCGCCGAAGGTGTGCGGCCGCTTGTCGGTGGCGGGGTGGTGGTAGCGCTTGTGGATGTGCCCGTGCAGCACCGCGAAGCGCGGGCCCGGCAGCATGCGCAGGAGCTGGTCCGCGTCCATCAGCCCGTGGAAGAAGCGGTCCTTCCTCCCCGACGGCGCGACCGGCGCGTGGTGCACCACCACCAGCACCGCCCGATGCTTCAGCTTCGGGTTGTCGAGGATGTCCCGCAGCGTCGCCAGCTGCTTGCGACCGACGACGCCGAAGGAGAGCCCCGGCACCGGCGGCACCCGACCGCTCATCAGGCCCACCACCGCCACGTCCTCGCCGAGCAACCGCACGAACGGAAACGCGCCATCGGTGGGCGGGTGCTCGGGCAGGTCCGACTTCAAGAGCCCGCCGAAGTAGTGTTCGAAGCGCTTCGTGTCGTACGCGCCGGGCGTATAGACGTCGTGGTTGCCGGGGATGAGCGTCAGCCGGGACGTGTCCTCCGCCAGCTCGCCGAGCGCCGCCTTCGCGCCCTCGAACTCCCAGCGCGTGGCGTAGGCGGTGAGGTCGCCGGAGAGGATGACGTGGTCGGCGCCGTGACGCTTCGCCTCGTCGTGGACCATCTGCGAGATGCGGTCGCGCGCGGCGGCGTACTTCTTTGCCCGGCCCCCGACGGTGAGCTCGAACAGCGCCATCGCCCGCCGCCAGCCGAGCTTGCGGAACGGGGCCTTGAAGTAGTCCTGGGTGACGTGGACGTCGGAGAGATGAAGAAACCGCATGGCCGAAGGACCCTATGCGACTTTTCAGCCCGGCCCCATCCCGGGTGCACCGAGCCCATCCGTATTCGCGCTCTTCCCGCGCCGCCGCGAGACCGCTTCCTGCACCGCGCGCAGGAGGTCCTCGAGGTCGTACGGCTTCGCCAGCCAGCCATCCGCACCGAGCGTCTTCGCGTGCTCCGCCAGCTTGAGGTCCCCGCTCAGCACCAGCAGCGCCGGCCGCGCGGGCGTGTTGCGTACCTTCTCCGACACCGCGGGCGCATCCACGCCGTGCAGGTCGAGCAGCACCACATCCGGTGATTCGCCGAGCAGCCGATCGATCTCCGCGACGTCGGCGCTGCAGGAGACCTCCATCCCTTCGAGCGTGAGGATCTCCGACACCACCTCCGTCTGGGCGGGGTCGTCATCCACCAGAATCACCCGGACACTCGAAGTTCGGCTCATCGGGAATGAAGGTGCTGCCCCCGCGTCTGCGCTTCAATCGGAGGTGGCGCCGGGGCCTGTGCGATGTCGGCTGGGGGGCTGCCTACCGTTCGCGGGAGACGAAACCCGGCCCCCGCGGTGCAATTCGTGCGTTCTGCGCCGGGCAGAGCGTGAGGTAGTGTCCGCCGCGATGAAGACGCCGTCCGCTCTGATCCTGTCCGCCCTGCTCCTCCTTCCCCTCGCCTCGCGTGCGCAGGACGACAAGGGGCCGCGCGTCGTCGTGGTGCCCTTTGCCGCCCTCTCCGGCGACGTGCCGCAGCGCGCCGGCCAGAAGGCCGCGGTGATGTTCTCCTCCGAGATCAAGAGCGCGGACGGCTTCGCGCTGGTCGACGTGAAGAAGGGCGCGGCCGCGGATCCGCACGCCGAAACGCTCGACGCCGCGCGCGCCGCGGTGGAGGAGGCGAAGGGTCTCCGTCAGAAGCGCAAGTTCAACGCCGCCGAGGCGAAGCTCCAGGAGGCGCTCGAGCTCTACAAGAAGGGCGCGGCCGGCCTCACCGACGTGGCGGAGCTGCAGGACGCGTGGGTGCTCCTGTCGGCCATCCAGTACAACACCGGCCGCGACGAGGACGGCGCGAAGTCGCTCGACACCGCGCTGGCGCTGGCGCCCGGCCGCGAGCTTCCGCTGGCGAAGACCTCGCCCATGTTCTCGCGCGTCGTCGCCACCGCGAAGGCCAACCTCGAGAAGGCGCCGAAGGGGTCGCTGCTGGTGGAGTCCACGCCGGCGGGCGCGCAGGTCTTCGTGGATGGCGTGTCGCTCGGCACCTCGCCGCTGCTGGTGAAGGACGTGCCCGCGGGTCAGCACGCCTGGCGCGTGCAGCTCCCCTCCGGCGAGAGCACCGGCGGCGTGGCGCAGGTCGCAGCGCAGAAGCAGACGAAGGTCGCAGGCCAGGCCGCGGGCGAGGACCCGGAGTCGAAGATGCTCGCCACCCTCTCGCAGAACAAGGTCGACCAGTCGGTGGTCGAGGCCGCGAAGGCGCACGCGAAGACGGTGCAGGCGGAGCTCCTCATCTTTGGCGCGCTGTCGCGGGAGGGGAAGAACCTCGCGCTGGACAGCTTCGTGCTGAAGGTGGATTCCGGTGAGCTGAAGCGGCTGCCGCGCTCGGTGTTCGACGCGGAGCTGCTCTCGGCGGGCATGGAGTTCTACAACCTCGTGGGCCGCCTCTCCGCCGAGGGCCTGAAGGTCGGCACCGACACGCGGGTCCCCGGTCCGGTGGCGGACGGCGTGCGCGTGGGCAGCGCGAAGGTGACCGAGGTCGCCTACGGCATCGATCCGAACCAGACCGCAGCGCCGGGGCTCGACGTCGAGTCCGCGGGCACCGGCGGTCAGGGCGCGGGCAAGGACCAGGGCAAGGACGGCGGCCGCAAGCCGCTCGACCCGAACCAGAAGCGCACGCCGCTGCGCCGTTAGTCGCGCACCGCCGTGGCCCTCTACCGCGGCCGCTTCGCGCCGTCGCCGACGGGGCGGCTGCACCTCGGCAACGCCCGCACCGCGCTGCTCGGCTGGCTCTGGGCGCGCAGCGAGGGCGGGCAGTTCCTCCTGCGCATCGAGGACCTCGACCGGCAGCGCTGCCGGCCGCAGTTCCTCGACGACCTCTACCGCGACCTCGAGTACCTCGGGCTCGACTGGGACGAGACGCCGTGGGTCCAGAGTGAGCGCACCGACGTCTACGACGCCGCGCTGGATCGCCTCCGTGCGCAGGGCCTCGTCTACCCCTGCTGGTGCTCTCGCGCGGAGGTGCTGCGCGCCGCGTCCGCACCGCATGGTCCGTCGGATGAGGGACCGCGTTATCCGGAGACCTGCGCACGCCTGACGCCCGCCGAAGAGGCAGCGCGCGCGAAGAGCGCCGCAGGTCGCACCGCGTCACTCCGCTTTCGTCCCTCGCCCGGAGAGGTCTGCTTCGAAGACGTCCTCCACGGGCGCATCTGCCAGGACGTCCACGCCGAGGTGGGCGACTTCACCGTGCGCCGCGCGGACGGCGTGGCGAGCTACCAGTTGGCGGTGGTGGTGGACGACGCGGCGAGCGGGGTGACCCACGTGCTGCGCGGGGACGACCTGCTGCTCTCCACGCCGCGCCAGCTGCAGCTCTACGAAGCGCTGGGGCTTCAGGCGCCGCGCTTCGCGCACGTGCCGCTGGTGATGGGCCCGGACGGCAAGCGGCTGGCCAAGCGCGAGGGCGCGTTCGCGGTGACTGAGCTGCGGGAGGCAGGCGTGCGGGCGGAACGGGTGCTCGGGCTGCTCGCAGGATGGAGCGGTTTGGGATACTCGCCAGTGAGTGCGCTGGAGCTCTCCGCGCGTTTCGAGATGGCCGCCCTCCCGAGGGCCCCTGTGAAGACCAGCGAAGCGGAGATCCGCACCGCGCTGGGGATTTAGGATGACGGGCATGTGGCGCAACAACAGCGGACTGTTTCTCCTCGGCTTCGCCTTCGTGGTCCTCTGCATGGTCGGCGTGTGGGCCATCCGTTATCGCGGACCGGAGCTGGACGCGGTCGCGCGCGGTGAGGCCCAGCCCTCCCCCGCCTCGATGCGCCCCACCCCGCCGCAGCCCGGTGCGATGCCCGCGGTGTCGCGTCCGATCCAGATCCCCTCGCGCGGCATCAACCGCATGGGCCGGGACACCTCGCCGCAGCCGGGCGCTGCGCTCGACCGCGCGGTCCAGACGGCGGTGCGCGTCGGCGACGACGGTCCGCGCGGGCTCATCAACGGCGAGCAGATCCGCGTGGCGGTGGCCGCGGTCGAGCCGCTGTGGACTCAGTGCTTCGAGGACGCGAAGGATCGCTACACCGGCCCGCAGCTGGCGACGGTGAAGTTCACCCTGAAGGCCGACGGCGCCGACGGCCGCTTCGAAGGCGGCGAGCTGGTGGACACGACGGTGGACGACCCGTGGGTGAAGAGCTGCCTGCTCGAGTCGCTGCTCGACGCGAAGTACACCGCGCCGGCGAACTCGTCGGAGCTGGTGGTGCAGTATCCGTTCTACTTCGAGGCCGAGTAGCCTCTCGGGCCGTGCCGCCGTGGAGGGTGCGTGAGCCTCACCGTCGAAGCGCTCGGGCAGAAGGACTGTGACGCGCTGCGGGCGCTGTTGACCCGCGACGTGGCGCACAACCTCTATCTGCTCGGCCTCTTCGAGGAGTTCGGCGTCGTCCCGCGCGAGGGCCGGCGCCCCTTCACCTTCTGGGGACGCAGGGCCGGAGGGCAGCTCACCGCGGCGGTGTTCGTGGGCGGTGACGGCGGGCTCGTCGTTCCGTCCGCAGTGCCCTCGGCGGGCGAGGCCTCCGAGCTGACGGCGATCGCGGAGCACCTCGCGCGGCGGGGCCGGGTGCACCTGCGCGCGTCGGTGGGCGAGAAGGACGCGGTGGAGGTGATGCTGCGCCACCTCGTGCCCAACGCGCGGCCGAAGACCTGCGTCGTGCAGCGCCTCTTCCGCGTGTCGGCGGACGACCTCGGGCCCTTCACCAACCCCACGTTGCGACTCGCGATGGAGAGCGACCTCCCGCAGCTGATGCCGATGGCGGCGGCCTGCGTGAAGGAGCTTCTGGGGCGCGATCCAGCGGTCGAGGATCCGGAGGGCTTCGGCGCGCGGGTGATGCAGCGCGTGCGCGGCAAGCGGACCTACGTGCTCGAGGTGGAGGGCAGGCTCGTCTTCAAGATCGACGTGGGCAGCAGGTCGCAGCACGGCGCGGAGCTCGAGGGGCTCTACACGCTGCCGGAGGAGAGACGGCGCGGACACGCCACGCTGTCGCTCGGGCAGATCTGCCGGCACCTGCTCTCGTCGATCCCGCGATTGACCCTGCGGGTGGACGAACAGAACCCGTCGCTCGCCGGCGTGGCGAGGAAGGTGGGCTTCGTGGCGGGGCGGCAACAGAAGCTGGTGGTGATGGAATGACGGCGAGGGCGGTGGTGAGGAAGGCGGCGGCGCTGGGCAGGCCACTGAGCGGTGAAGGTCCGGTGGTGCTGCGTCGCGCGACGGATGCGGCCTGGCTGCCGAACGCGATGGCGAACTTCGACGCGGTGCTGATCGATCACGCGCACTGCGAGAAGAAGGCGGCGGCGAACGCGCTCTCCATGCTGCAGGCGTATCCCGAGGTGCCCGAGCTGCCGGTGACGATGGCGCGGCTCGCGCGCGAGGAGAGCGCGCACCTCGCGAAGGTGCTGGCGATCATGGAGTCGCGAGGGCTGGCGCTGTCGAAGGATCCGGGAGACCCCTATGCGCAGGCGCTGCAGGCCTTCGTGCGCACGCCGCGTGAGGAGCGCAGGCTGGACCGGCTGCTCGTCGCCGCGGTGATCGAAGCGCGTTCGTGCGAGCGGCTGGCGCTCATCGCGCAGGGACTGTCGGAGCGGACCGCGCCGGAGGACGCCGCGCTGGCGCGCTTCTACCGGGAGCTCGCGCAGAGCGAGGACGGGCACCAGTCGCTCTTCTTCCGGCTGGCGGTGAACGCGCACGGAGAGAGCGCGACGAGCGCGAGGCTGGAGGTGCTGCTCGATGCAGAGGCGGAGATCATCGAGCGGATCGGTGTGAGGGCGGCGATCCACTGAGGAGGAGCGGCCCCGTCCGCGTCGACGGACGGCCGTCCCATCGGTGGAGGGTGCTCCAACGGAAAAGCGCAGTTCTTCCGGAAGGTTGCGCCTGCATTGAGCGGGCACGGGCGCTGCTTCGGGCGTGCGCATGTCCACCAACCTCGTCGTCATCCTCAGCGTCGTCTTCTCTCTCAGCGTGAGCGTCGGCCTCACCCTGCTGCGCATTCACCTCAACAAGAAGGACCGCGAACGCTTCGCGCACGACCCGCTGGTGACGAGCGAATCGAACCTGGAGGTCGATCTCCGGACGAGGCCACCGCACCGGCCGGCGCGCATCGGCCCGGCGCGAGGCAGCAGAGGCAACGCCGCGTTCGGCTGGAGTGTGACCGTGGAGGGCGTGAGCTTGCCCGGCATCGATTGGCTGGAGATTCAGCATCGCGACTGGATGGATCGCTCGAACGCGACGAACAGGCCCAGCGCGCTCGGCTTCCACGCCGACAGCGACGGTCACTTCCGGATCGCGGGCGCCCCGCTGGACGGGTTGCGGCAGCTCTTCGCGCACCGGCCGGTCCGCGAGCTGATCGTGGCGCAGGTCAACGAGAGAACCCCGTTCAAGATCCTGAACGGCGTGTTGACCGCTTCGGTGAACCAGCGGGGCGTCACCCGCAGCCCGGACGAGGCGCGGCTGGTGCTCGCGAACACGCTGCGGTGGGTGGAGGTGCTGGAGGCCGCGGCGCGCGAGGCGCAGACGCCGGAGCTTCCCCCGCTGCGCATCACCGGTCCGCTGCGGAACGCCGGGCGGGGCTAGGACCGTTCGCGCAGGCCCGTCGGGCCCGAACGACCGGTGCCGATGAGGGACTCGCGCTCCTCGTCATCGACTGCCTGGAGCGCGTCGCCCACCGCGCCGAGCTCGCTCGAGAGCCGGCGCAGGCCCTGTTCCACGTCCGCGGGCGCGGCGGAGAGACCGCCTGAGGCTCGCACCTGCACCAACTGCGCGACGAGCCCGTCGATGCTCCAGCGGAGCCTCGTCAGCTCGGCGTCGAGCCGGTCCGCCGCGTCCTTCAACTTCCCGCGCTCCAGGCGCTGCGCGTCGATCGCCGCCACCGCCTGTTCGAGCGAACCTCGCGCCGCGAGATCCGCCGTCGAGTCGATGCGCGCGCGGAGAGCCTCCCGTTCGCGGTCCAGCCGGGTGAACAGCTCGGGCGACGCTTCACGACGGAGCTGGCCCTCGCGCTCATGCAACGAGCGGCAGGCCTGACGGAGTGAGGTCACCTGCTGGTCCGAGATGGAGAGGAAGCCGCGCACCGCGGAAGAGGCCGTTCGCAACTCCGACTCGAGGCGGTCACAGAGGGACTCGAGCTCGCGCAGGCGGGAGGCGTCCGGCGAGGGCAGCGAATCGGTGACGGTTGCGGCCGGTGAGTCCTGTCGATCAGCGGGACGCGGCAGCCGGGCGGCGGCGCTCGCGTGCAGCGTGGCGCCCGCGCCGAGGTGGCCGCCAGCAGCCAGCAC
>JAFAFL010000093.1 GCA_023423535.1 Pseudomonadota bacterium | reverse complement strand
GCCCGACGCGCTGCAACGGCTGCCCGACGCGCTGCAACGGCTGCCCGGCGCGCCGCAACGGCTGCCCGACGGGCTGCAACGGCTGCTCGACCCGGTGCAACGGCTGCCCGACGGGCTGCAACGGCTGCCCGACCCGGTGCAACGGCTGCCCGACGGGCTGCAGCCTCTCTCGCCCGCAGGTAGCAGCCGTGCGCACACGTCTCCCCGCCCGCTCCTCGGGCTTGCGCGGACGGGAAACACCCGGCGCGCCAGAGTGCCGGTACACTCGCGGCCCACCTTCCGGAGCTCTCTTGCAGCGGACAGCGCATCCCGCGCGTTCCCCCCTCCTCGCGGCCGTCGGCGCACTCGTCGGGTGCGGGGGCGGGGCGGCGGGCCCGGCGCCGGACGAGACGCGGACCGCGCAGGGGGTGCAGCCCGCACCCGCGCCGGCACCGAAGGGGCCTCCGGTGCGCGCGGTGCTCGCCTCGCTCTCCGGCGAGGTCAGCGTGAAGCGCGCGGCAGGAGATGCCTGGGTCACCGCGAGCGAGCGCATGGATCTCTTCGAGAACGACAAGGTCCGCACCGCGCGCGGGGCAGGCGCGGAGATCCGCTTCGTGTCCGGCTCGGTGCTCGCGGTGGGCGAGGACGCGCTGCTCGGCATCGCGGAGACGCGGCCCGCGCCGGGGCAGGATCCCACCGACGTCACCGTGCTCAAGGGCCGCATCGACGCGGAGCTCGCCGATCCCACGAGCCAGTCGCTCACCGTCACCACGCCGAGCGCCACCGTGCGCGCGGGAAGGGAGATCGTCTTCCAATGAGAATGAGATCGCTCTTCTGGGCCCTGCCGCTGGGGCTCCTTCTCCTCGGCGCCGGGCCTCAGCCGGCCGACCGCGACCGGGCGCTCTCCGCGTTGAACGCGGCGCGCAACGCGGCAAAGCAGCTCGAGGAAGGCGCGGGATCCGCCGAGGCCCGGACGCACCTCGCGGAGGCCGAAGCGCACTTCGCGGCGGGCGAATACGGCGAGGCGGCCGAGCACGCGGACGAGGCGTGGCGGCTGATGTCCTCGGGCTCGAACGCGCAGGGCACGAAGTTCCGCGTCGAGGTGGACGAGGGCGGCAAGACGAAGGTCTCGGCGCGCTCGGGCGGCGCGGTGAGGGTGGAGGCGCGCGGCGTGGAGCGCACGGTGGAGGCAGGAGAGGAGCTGCAGGTCGCGCCGGGAGAGGTTCCCTCCGAGCCTCGCGTGCCCGTCCCTCCGCCGCGCCCGCCGCAGGCCGCCCTTCCCGCCGACGACGCGGTGCTGAGGCTGCGGCCGGACAGGGAGGGCAGGCTCGGGCCGGTGCGCCTGTCGTGGAAGCGCACCGAGGGCGCGCGCGGCTACCTCGTGGAGCTCGTCCCCGAGGGGGATGCGGGCGCGGAGCCGATGATGCTGCGGACGACCGGCGCTTCGGTGGAGCTGCCGCGGCTTGCGCCCGGCGCGTATCGCTGGAGCGTGCGCGCGGTGGGCGCAGAGGACTCGGCGAGCGAGGCGACCGCGCCGCGGCGCTTCCGGCTGGAGGTCGAGACGATGAAGCTCGACGTCGTCCGCGGGACGGGGTGGAAGTAGGCGATGCGGCTCTTCTGGACGCTGCTCGTCCTCATGATCGTCGCCGGCGTGGTGCCCACCGCGCTCGTCGGCTGGATGTCCGTGCGCGAGACGCGGGAGCTGCTCGTGCGCGACGCGCAGGAGCTCGCGCAGGAGCGGGTGAAGCAGCTGCGGTTGAAGACGCGCAGCGTGGTGGACGAGCCGGCGCGTGCGGCGCTCGGACTGACCCGGGTGCCGGGCTACTTCGCGCTCGCGAAGCCGGAGCAGCAGGCGTACCTCGGCAGCGTCCTCACGCAGCGGCGCGAGATCATGGCGGTCACGCTCTTCGACGCGGGGGGAGAGCGCATCGCGGGCCTGCAGGCGTTCGCGCTGCGGGACCTTCCGCCCACCGAGCTCGCCGAACACGAGTCCCGCGCGAGGGCGCTCTTCCCCGCCGAGGAGATCCGCTACTCGAAGGTCTACTGGAGCCCGTCGCGCGCAGAGCCGGTCGTCACCCTCACCTACCCCTTCGGCAATCCGGCGGAGGCGTACGGCGCGGTGGAGGTCTCGCTGAAGGGGCTGGGCGAGGTGCTCGCGCGTGCGCGGGTCGGCTCGTCCGGCTTTGCCTACGTCGTCGATTCCGGCGGGAGGCTGGTGGTGGGGACGGACGCGCTCGTGGGCGCTCGCACCGGTGACGATCTCAGCGCGCGGCCGGCGGTGGCGCACCTGCTGGAGAGCCTGCGGCGATCGCGGGGCGCGGAGGTCTTCCACGTCGGCAACTTCGCGGACGCTTCCGGTGACATGACGAGCGAGGGCGCGGTGGTGGCGGCCTATTCGCTCATCCCCGAGCTGGGCTGGGCGGTCATCAGCGAGCAGCCGATGGCGCAGGCCTACGCGCAGGTCGCGGCGATGGAGCGGCGGAGCGTGGCGGTGGCGGGCGTGGCGGTGCTCGTGGCGCTGGTGCTCGCGCTGGTCTTCTCGCGCGGGGTGACGCGGCCGCTCGGGCGCTTCACGAAGGGCGCGCTGGAGATCGCGCAGGGGAAGTTCGGCGTGCAGGTGGCGGTGCGAGAGAAGAACGAGCTCGGTGAGCTGGCGCGGACCTTCAACTACATGAGCCAGCAACTGCAGGCGTACGACGGTGAGAACCGGCGCCTGTACGAGTCGCTCGAGCAGGGGTACCTCGACACCATCGTCGCGCTGGCGAACGCGATCGACTCGAAGGATTCCTACACGCGCGGGCACAGCCAGAGGGTGGGCGACCTCGCGCTGGAGATCGGCCGGGAGCTTTCGCTCACCGAGCGCGAGCTCAAGTGGCTGCACTACGGCGGCATCCTCCACGACGTGGGCAAGATCGGGATCATCGAGAGCATCCTCTGCAAGCAGACGCGCCTCACCGACGAGGAGATGACCGTCATGCGCGGCCATCCGGAGATCGGCGACACGATGGTCGAGTCGATCAAGTTCCTCGCCCCGGTGCGCGCCGCGATCCGCAGCCACCACGAGCGCTGGGACGGGAATGGCTATCCGGACAAGCTCAAGGGGACGGAGATCCCGCTATCGGCGCGGATCGTGAACTGCGCGGACACCTTCGATGCGTGTACCTCCACGCGGCCCTATCAGAAGGCGCTGCCGCTCGATGAGACGATGAAGATCATGGAGCGCCTGCGCGGCGCGCAGCTCGATCCGGATGTCGTCGATGCGCTGCGGCGGGTGCTGGAGAAGAAGGGCGTGCGGCTGGAGGGACACCGCGGGCCGGTGAAGCTGGTGGGGTGAGCGGGCGTCGGACGCCCGTGGTACTCGCGCGGGATGCAGCAGGACCTCCTCCGCTTCGATCCCTCCTCCGACCCGCGCGCGGTGCTGCGGGAAGTCTTCGGCCATTCCGACTTCCGCGGCGGGCAGCAGGACGCGGTGGAGGCGGTGCTCTCCGGTCGCGACGCGGTGGTGCTCCTGCCCACCGGCGCGGGGAAGTCGCTCTGCTACCAGGTGCCGGCGGTGTCTCTGCGGCGGAGGGGGCTGGGGACGACGCTCGTCATCTCGCCGCTCATCGCGCTGATGCAGGACCAGGTGGAGGCGCTGACGGCGCGAGGGATCTCAGCGCGGGCGCTGAACAGCGCGCAGGACGAGCTGCAGCAGCGCGAGGCCGTGGCGATGCTCGTGCGTGGCGAGCTGGACCTGCTCTACGTGTCGCCGGAGCGGGCGGCGCTGGGGAGCTTCCACCGGCTGCTGGAGCGCTCTCGCATTGCGCTCGTGGCGGTGGACGAAGCGCACTGCCTCAGCCAGTGGGGACACGATTTCCGTCCGGAATACCTGAGGTTGCACGAGCTGCGGCCGCTGACGAAGGCGCCGGTGATCGCGCTGACCGCCACCGCCACGCCGAGGGTGCTCGACGAGATCGTCTCGCGACTCGAGCTGCACGAGCCGCAGCGCGTGCTCGGGGACTTCCGCCGGCCGAACCTCTCCTTCAGCGTGCGCGCGCTGCGGACGGATGCGCTGCGCACGAAGGCGCTGGTCGAGGCGCTCGATGAGGCGGGGCTGCGAAGCAAGGTCGGTGGCGGACGCGCGATCGTGTACTGCGCGACCCGGAAGAAGACCGAGGCGGTGGCGGCAGCGCTGAAGAGCGCGGGCTTCGCGGCGGCGCACTACCACGCGGGCAGGACGACGCTTGCGAGGGACCGGGCAAAGGGCGGGTTCGACCGCGGGAGGACGCGCGTGCTCGTGGCCACCAACGCGTTCGGCATGGGGATCGACTACCCGGACGTGCGGCTCATCGTGCACTTCAGCGCGCCCGGCAGCCTCGAGGCCTACTACCAGGAGGCCGGACGCGCGGGCCGTGACGGGGCGGCAGCGAAGTGCCTGCTCTTCTTCGGGCCGGGGGATCTCGTCACGCAGCGGAGGCTCCAGTCGGGTTCAGCGTCGAGCGAGGTGCTCGAGGCCCGGCAGGAGGCCGCGCTCGCCGCGGTCGAGCGCTACGCCACACTGACCGACAAGTGCCGGCAGCAGGTGCTCTGCGTGCACTTCACCGGCACGACCGCGCCACCGCCGTGCGGGGTGTGTGACGTGTGCGCGGGAGGCGCCGAGGACGGCGCGGAGGACTCGGAGGCGGCCGAGGCAAGGGAGCGTCCCGTCGTGCCGGAGGCGTTGCTGGCGGCCATCGCGCAGGCGGCGCAGGAGCTCCCCCACCCGGTCGGGAAGCGGAACCTCGCGAGGGCGCTGCGCGGCGGGAAGTCGCTGGCGCTGAAGAAGGCGGGGCTCGCTTCTCTGCCGGCGTTCGGGTCGCTGGCGGAGCACGGGGAGGAGCTCATCGTCGCGGGCCTCGACGAGCTGCTCGCGCGCGGGGTGCTGGTGCGGCGCGGGCTGAAGTACCCGACCGTGTGGCTCGCTAGCAGGCCGCTGGCCGAGGCGCGGCGTACGGGTGAGCGCAGGACGCGATCGACGGCAAAGAGCGCGTCCGGCTCGTCGCTGGCCTACGCGCTGGATGGGTACCGCAAGAGGATGGCGCGGCAGCTGAAGTGGAAGACGTACATGGTCTTCCAGCGCAAGACGCTCGCGGCCATTGCGCAGGCGATGCCGCAGAGCCGCGCCGCGCTGGCGAAGGTTCCTGGGCTCGGGCCGGCGAAGATCGACAGGTTCGGCGACGACCTCCTCGCACTCGTCCGCGAGCATCGGGCACGCGGGTAGCCGTCAGCGTCCAGGGCCCGCGTCAGCCGTCGCGGATCGCGGTGAGCAGCAGCTCGTACTTGCCGGTGAGGAAGGTGCGGAAGCCGTGCTGGTGCAGGTAGCGCCGGTAGAAGGAGAGGTCCTTCACCAGCAGCGAGAGCTCGCCCTCGCGGAGGTTGCGGATGCGCGCGCCGTGGATGATTTCGCCGTCCCGCATGCGGCAGTTGGGGAAGCCGAGGAGCAGCGACGCCTTCGGCTCGAGGTGCCGCTGCACCAGCAGGCGCAGGAGCGCGTGGTCGTCCACGCCCGGGCTCTGCAGGGTGCCGATGGAGACGACGAGCGAGAAGCGGCCGAGGTCCTCCGGCAGCGCGTTGAGGTCCGCCTCGATGAAGTGGTGCTTCGGCGCAGGCAGCCGGCGGCGTGCTTCCGCGATGGCGCTCGGGCTGTGGTCGATGCCCACGAAGCGCAGGTCGCTGGCGCCGGACCACTCCTCCAGCGCGAGGAGCTCGTCGCCGCGGTTCACGCCCAGATCGAGCACCCGCTGCCCCCTCTCCAACGGAAGCCGGCCCAGTGCCTCGAGCCAGGGGAGGAGGAAGCCTGCGTCCTCGTACTTCCGGAAGCGCGCGAAGGAGGAGGCGGTGCCGTAGCGCTCCTCGCGCGGCGGCGCTTCACCGGTGCCCGCGCCACGCCCGTCCGCGTGCCACTCCGCTTCAGGCCCCAACGGCTCGAAGCGCAGCTGCACGTGGGTCTGCGACACCGCGCGCGGCGTGAGCAGCCGGCACCCGAGCCCCTCCGCCAGATCGCACCAGGCGCGCAGCGGGCGGTGCACCAGCGCATCGCCGTCGCCCACCGGCTCTCCCGGATAGCGGCCGCGTCCGAGATCCGGATCCGGGACCTCGATCGTCGCCCACTCTGAGCCGCCCGAGAGCTGCGCGCGCAGGTGGCGGACGATGTCGATCAGCGGCTCGCGGTGGAAACGCACCGGCAGAAGGTAGCGCGACCTGTGCGCGCCGACGGGTTACATCTCCGCGGAGATGGGAGCGCTCGTGTCGGAGGGGATCTGGTCGTTGCGGAACTCGGTGATCCTCGGCACCGCGCTGGGGCTGCTGCTGTTCTTCCTCGTGCGCCGCAGGCTCGCGAGCGGGCGGCCGCCGTGGCCCACCCGCGCGAGGCCCCGGCGCGTCCAGGTCGTCGTCCGCCCGCCCCCGCCGCGCTTCGGCGTTCCTGGGCCCACGAGCCTCGAGGCCATGGGGCAGTCGCTGGAGCGCGCCGGGCTCGGCACCGTCACCCGGCGTGGCAGCCGGCTCCGCCTCCGCGCGCCGGACGGCGACGACGTCCTCATCCACACCGGCGGCAAGACGGACGGGATCACCCTCGCGGATCTGGAGGTGGAGGCGAGCTCCGCGGAACTCTGCGCGCTGGCGCTCGATGCGCTCGCGCCTCGGGTGGGGCCGATGGAGCTGGAGCTCGATGGCGCCGAGCTCTTCGTCGACGGGACGACGCCGCGCGAGACGCTGCAGCGCACGCTGCACGACCGCAGGATGGAGCTGCTCCAGCAGGCCGAGCACCGTCGGGCGGCGGAGAAGGAGGCGAAGCCTCCGGACCGGCTGCACTGACCTTCAGTTCCTCCGCTGCAGCACACGCCGGCACCGCGCCTCGCGCTCGCGGAGGGCCTGCGCCTCGCCGAGCTGTCCCGCCCCCTCCAGCAGCCCCGCCGCGCGCGCGTAGAGGGCAGCGGCCTCGCCGGACAGCAGCGCGTCCTCCTCCGCGGACGCGGCGGTGAGCAGCAACGCAAGCCCACGCCCGGGCACGCCGGCCTCGAGCCAGTGGTGCGCCTGCAGGACCGCCGGGGCCTCCCGCTGCGCGAGCTCCTCGGCGATCGCCTGGTGCAGCGCGCGTCCGAGCGCTGCGGGGATGCCCGCCTCCACCGCCTCGTGCACGAGGTCGTGGGTGAAGCGCTCCTCCACCATCAGCAGCGCCGCCTCCAGCTCCGCCGCGGCCTGTCCCACCGCCACCATCGGCCGCTGCAGCACCCGCGCCGCGAGCGAGAGGCTGAACTGCGTCCGGCCGAGCGCCGCCACCCGCGCGAGCTGCAGCGCCTCAGGTGAGAGCCGCTCCAGCCTGCGCGCGATGAGCAGCACCACCTTCCCCGGCGGCGGCAGGCGCTCCGGCCAGCCCCCTGCCAGCGCCCCCGTCTCCAGCAGGTGCTTGAGCGTCTCCACCACGAAGAGCGGGTTGCCTCCGGTGAACCGCGCGATCTCTCCGGCGTGGGCCTCCGCGCCGTCCACGCCGGACGCCGCCACCAGCCGCCGCACGTCCTCCTCGTCCAGCGGCCCCAGCTCGAAGCGGCGCGCGAGCCCCTCGGAGACGAGCTCGTCCGCCACCCGATCCACGTACGGCGTCAGCTCGCCGCGGCGGTAGCAGTCGATGAAGCGGGGGAGCCTCCGGCCCTCGCCGTCCCGCAGCCGCGCGAGCACCCAGGTGAAGAGCCGGCTGCTCGCGTCATCCCAGTACTGCAGGTCGTCCACCACCACCGTGTCGAGCCGGCTGTGCAGCGCGACCATCGCCTCGAAGTTCGCCTCGTAGAAGCGCAGCAGATCCCGCTCGTCGTGCAGCGGGCCGGGCAGCTCTCCGGGCGCCCCGAGCTCCGGCAACAGGCGCAGGAGCTCGCGCCGCACCCACTCCTCCAAGGTCACGTCCGGCCGCTGCGCGCGCAGGGTCCGCAGCACGCGCGTGTGGGCGGCGTAGGGCACCTCGCGTTCGCCCACCCGTCCTTCGGCGCGGAGCCAGCGCCCCTTCCGCTCCGCGAACTCCTCCGCCAGCCGGCTCTTCCCCACCCCCGGCTCGCCGCCGATGAAGAGCAGCGGCACGCCCCGCTCCCAGGCCTCCTCGAGCTCCCGCCACGTCGCCTCGCGCCCCGCCAGCACCGGAGGACGCTGCACCGACAGGGGCAGGACGGCGCGCATCCCGGAAGGGGTCGTGGCGGGCACCGCCGCGCGATCGAGCGCGTCGCGCATCCGGCAGAGCTCCTCGGAGGGCTCGACGCCCAGCTCGCGCGAGAGGGCTTCCCGCAAGCGCTCGAAGGCGGAGAGCGCCGCGCTGCGCTCACCGCGCAGGTAGTGCAGGCGGATGAGGTGGCGGGAGGCCTCCTCGGATTCGGGCTCGTCGCGCACCCACTCCAGCGCCAGCAGCAGCGCCGCGTCCCATCCTCCGTCGCGCTCGAGCCGCTGCAGCTCCGAGCCCAGCGCGTGGCGGTACCAGCCGGAGACCGAGGCCCTCGCGCCGTCCAGCCAGCGCGCGAACTCCGGACAGTCGTCGAAGGAGAGTCCCGCGAGCAGCTCGCGGATGCCTCCTCCCGACGCCGCGAGGACGCCCGTGTGGTCTCGCACCTGCGCGCTCGCCTTCAGCCGCGCGGCGTCCACGCTCACCGCCGAGGGAAGCTCGAGCTGCTGCCCCGCGCCCTCGGCCAGCGGCTGTCCCCCGGTCGCCACGCGCATCCGCCGCAGCAGGTGGCGCATGTTGTTGCGCACGGTGGGCGGCTCGGGGTCGGGCCAGAGCAGGCTCGCGAGCGCGAACTTCGCCGACCGTCCCTCCAGCGCGAGGTACGCGAGCAGCGCCGCCGCGCGCCGCTCCAGCCGGAGTCCCTTCCCCTCCGGACTGACCGCCACCGGGACGCCCAGAAGCTGCACGCGCCAACCCATCACCTCGACCGTACCTCCGCCCGGGCGTCCCCGAATCGCTATCCGAGCGGGCCGCCGCCGGGCAGCCCCAGCAGCGCGGCCCCGGCACCGGTGAACCAGCCGTCGGTGCAGGCACCGTGCTGCGCGAGCGTGTGCATGTCGCGGAACCGCCGCTGCAGCGGTGCGCCGTCCCGCGCGGCGCCACCTCCCGAGGCCCGGAAGAGCGCGTCGGTCGCCGCGGTGCAGGCCTGCGCCACCCAGACCAGCGTGCCCGTCACCCGGGGCGCCAGCAGCGGGGCCCCTTCCGGCGCCTCGAGGGCGGTCTTCCAGAAGAGCTCCGCCTCGGCGTGCAGCGCAGCGCGAGCGGCCCTCACCTGCGCCTCCGCCTGGCCGAGCTGGTGCTGGAACAGGGGCATCTGCGACAGCGGCGCCGGCGCGTAGAGCCGCTTCTTGCCGCCCTTCGCCAGCGCGATCGCGTCGTCCACCGCGCCCTGGGCGATGCCCACCGCCACCGCGCCCATGTGCAGCGCGAACTGCAGCACGGGCGCCGCGTAGCCGTGCTCGGGCACCGTGGGAGTGCCGCCGAAGAGGTCGAAGGTGGAGGACTCGGGGACGAAGAGGCCTTCCACGCTGAAGTCGTGGCTCCCGGTGCCGCGCAGCCCGAGCACCCGCCAGGTGTCGTGCACCCGCGCGTCCGCCGCGCGGAACACCATCGTCCGCAGCTCGGGAACGCCCGCCGCACTCACGCTTCGCGGAGAGCCGTCCTCGCCGAGCACCACGCAGTTGCCGAAGAGGAAGTCGCAGTGCTCGCTCCCGCTGGCGAAGGCCCAGCGCCCGGTGACGCGGTAGCCGCCGGGCACTGCGCGCGCCTCGCCCTGCGCGTTGAAGCCCCCGCCGAGGATGAGGTCCGGGCCGCCCTCCGCATAGAGCGCCTTCATCGTCTCGTGCGGCAGCAGCGCGAAGAGGTGCGGCGTCTCCGAGCCGATCATCACCGTCCAGCCGGCCGCGCCGTCCGCGCGGGAGAGCATCTCCAGCGCCTCGAGCCCGGTGCGCAGGTCCACCTCGATCCCGCCGAGCGACCGCGGCACGAACATCCGGAAGAGGCCCGTTCCCTTCAGCTCCGCCAGCGTCTGCGCCGGGAGCCGCCGCCCCTCCTCGATCTCCACCGCCCGCCCCGCGATCGCCGGCGCCAGCGCCCTCACCGCGTCCAACAGCTCCGTTCCTGCTTCGTTCATCCTCTGCCCCTCTTTCCGAATTGGGCGCGGCAGGTGTGGCCGCGCGAGTGGGAGGACCTTTCTCCGCGTGGGGGGATGACGGCGTGATGAAGCGAGATTGAGTCCATTATGAAGAAAATTGAGTTTCGGATTGATATTCACTGAGAACGAACGCATATAGACGCGCGAACCCTTCACAAAGGAATCACCGGTGACCCTTCGCCTCGCCCTCGTCCTCACCCCGTCCCTTCTCCTCCTCGCCGGCTGCGCCACCTCCCGTGAGGCCACCGCCTCCGCCACCGCCTCCCCCGAGCAGGCCCAGCGGCAGCCCTCCGCGTTGGCGGGCACCTGGGAGGGACAGGTGGAGCTGCCCGGCCAGCCGCTCGCCTTCGTGGCCCGGCTGGCGGCGGACGGCACCGGCACCACGGACGTGCCCCAGCAGGGCGCGCACGGCCTGCCGCTGAAGGTCACCCGCGAGGAGGGCGCCGAGTTCGAGCTCCTCAACGAGATCCCCGGCGCGGACGCGGTGCTGGTGGGCCGCCGTGAGGGCGACACGCTGCGCGGCACCTTCTCGCAGCGCGGCTACTCGTTCCCGTTCACGCTGAAGCGGGCAACCGCGGCGCAGTAGGCGCAGGCCTGCGCCTTGGCCCTTCCCCTCCGCGCGCCCGCCGGTATGGTGCCCGCGCCATGAGCTTCTGGGACTCGATCAAGCCGTCGAAGCCGCCTCCGACCGCCACCGCCGTGGATCGTTCGGAGGACCGCCGCACGCTCACGCTGACGTGGAACGACGGGCTCGTGACCGAGAGCACGGGCCGGGAGCTGCGAGGCCTTTGCCCCTGCGCCGCCTGCGTGGACGAGTTCACCCGCGTCCGCCGGCACGACCCGACGAAGGTCCCCGAGGGCACGACGATCGAGAACATCTCGCCGGTGGGCAACTACGCCATCGCCCTCACCTTCAGCGATGGCCACGGCACCGGCATCTTCACCTGGGAGATGCTGCGCCAGAACACGCGGCCCACGGCGGGCAGCGTTCACTGACCGGGCGAGGGCCTCCACGCCGCGCCCTCGTCGCTGAGCATCCAGTCCACCGTCCGGCCCACGCCCTCCGCCAGCGGGATGCTGGGCCGGAAACCGTAGGCCTGCTGCAGCTCGCGCACGTCGGCCCAGGTGTGGTTCAGCGACGTCCGCGGCAGCGCGACCTCCTCGCGCTGCGCCGCCCGCCCGAGCCTCGCCTCCACCAGCTCGAGCACCCGGGAGAGCTGCGACGGGTTGCCGGTCCCCACGTTGTGCACCGCGTAGGGCGGCGTGCCGAGGTCCCCATCTCCCTCCGGCACCCGCTCCACCGCGCGCGAGACGCACTCCACCGCGTCGTCGATGTAGACGAAGTCCCGCCGCAGCTCGCCGCGCTCCGGCAGCGGCACCGGCTCCCGCGCGAGGAGCGCCCGCGCAAACCGCATCGGCGCCTGCGTCTGGTTTCCCCACGGACCGTAGAGGCTGAAGAAGCGCAGCACCGTCACCGGCTGGCCGTGCGCGTGGGAGAAGCCGTGGGCGAAGAGCTCCGCGGCGCGCTCGGCGGCGGCGCACATCCCCAGCGGGCGCTGCAGCGGCGTGTCCACCGCGAAGGGCAGCTTCTCGCCCGCGCCATAGACGCCCGCGCCCGAGCCGAGGATGACGTGCTCCACCCCGTGCGCCCGCGAGGCCCCCAGGAGCCCGCCGAACTCGCTCACGTCCAGCCCCGCCTGCCGCGCCGCCACCTGCGGGTCCGGCTGCTCGTTGCGCGGGAGCATCGAGAGGTGGACGACGCATTGCGGCCGGTGCTCGGTCACGAGGTGCGCCGGATCCGCCCGGCGGAAGGGCACGCCCATGGCCTCCAGCCTCGCGAGCCGCGCCTCCGACTGGGGATGGAAGTCCGGGCCCACCGCGCCGAGCGCCTCGTGCCCGTCCGCCCTCAGCCGCTGCAGGACGTGGAAGCCCAGAAACCCCGCCGCATCCGTCACCAGCACGCGCATGCCAGAAGCTCTAGCACGCAGCCCGGGACCGACCCAGCGGCAGTGTGGCAGGGGCGAGTGGGCCTACTTGATGACCCGCAAGTGCCCGCGGGTACGGGGCTTTTCCGGCTCGTCGCCGTCCTCGCCCTTCGGCTTCTCGCCGGCGATCTCCTGCAGCAGCGTCCGGGGCCGCGAGGCGCTGGCGAGCTTCGGCGGGGCCTCCGCACCCTCTTCGCCCGTCTCCGTCACCACCGCGAGGCCCGGGCCTTCGCCGCCCTCCGCGCCCTCGCCCGCCTCGTCCCGCTCCGCGTTGGCGCGCGCGTTGTGCACCGCCTGCTGGATGAGCTCCTGCGGCATGTCGTCCGGGTAGAGCCAGAACTCGCGCGACACCTGCGAGGTGATGGCGAAGAGCGCGCTCCAGGGCACCGCCACCTTGAACCGGCTGCCGCCGAAGGACAGCGTGGAGCGCACGCCCCAGTCACCGACGGTGAGGTCCGGCGGGTCGAACCGGTAGGAGAGGTTCAGCCGCAGGTGCGCCTCGCCCCCCAGCGCCTTCGGCACGAGCACGCCCGGCCGCCGCGCGTCGAGATGGATCATCACCATCCCCTTGTCGAGCGCGGTCAGCAGCCGCTCCTTCTTCTCCTGTTCCTTCTTGTCGCTCATGCCCCGTCACCCACGCCGCACCGCGCGGTCCAGCTCGCGCTTCGTCTCGCGCTCCTTGATGCTGTGCCGCCGGTCCTCGTGCGTCTTGCCCCGGCACAGGCCCAGCTCCACCTTCGCCTTGCCGTTCTTGAAGTACAGCATCAGGGGGATGATGGAGTAGCCCTTCTCCCTCACCTTCGTGCCCCAGCGCTCGATCTCGTGCTTGTGCAGGAGGAGCTTGCGCGGACGCAGGGGCTCGTGGCCGAAGATGCTCGCCGGCTTCCACGCGCCGATGTGCGCGTTCACCAGCCACAATTCGCTGCCCTTCTGCGCGGCGTAGGCGTCGGAGAGGTTTGCGGTGCCCTCGCGCAGGCTCTTCACCTCGCTGCCCATCAGCTGCAGCCCCGCCTCGAGCTTGTCCTCGACGATGTAGTCGAAGCGCGCGCGGCGGTTCTCCGTCACGAGCTTCACGACCTCCTTCGCCGGCGGCTCGCCCTTACCCTTCGACACCGCGTGAGCCCTCCAGCGGCAGGTTGTCGATGAGCCGCGTCTGCCCGAGCCAGCCCGCCACCAGCGCCCGCGCCCGCTGCCCCGGCTCGAGCCTCGCCAGCGGACGCAGGGTCTGCGGATCGACGATCTCCACGTAGTCCTCGCGCACGCCCGCGCGCTCGAGCTCCGCGCGCACCGCCATCACCAGCTCGCGTACCTCCGCCTGCCCCGCCTCCGCCATCGCCCGCGCGGCGGAGAGGCCGCGGTAGAGCGCCAGCGCCCGCTCCCGCTCGGGGGCGGAGAGGTAGGCGTTGCGCGAGGACATGGCGAGCCCATCCGCCTCGCGCACGGTGGGCATCCCCACCACCTCCACGCCGCAGAAGAGGTCCCGCGCCAGCGTCTCGATGACCTTCAGCTGCTGGAAGTCCTTCTCGCCGAAGAACGCCGCGTGCGGCCTCGTGAGGTTGAAGAGCTTCAGCACCACCGTGGCCACGCCGCGGAAGTGACCCGGCCGCTTCTCGCCGCACAGCCCGCGCGAGACGTCCGTCACCTCCACCCACGTCTGTGCGCCGGGCGGGTACATCTCGCTCTCGTCGGGCGCGAACACCGCGTGAACGCCGGCGCTCTGGCACTTGGCGAGGTCGCCTTCGAAGTCCCGCGGATAGCGCGCGAGGTCCTCCTTCGGCCCGAACTGGGTCGGGTTCACGAAGATGGAGGCCATCACCACGTCGCAGCGCCCGGCGGCCTCGCGCATGAGCGAGAGGTGGCCCTCGTGGAGGTAGCCCATGGTGGGGACGAACCCGAGGCGCCGGCCGCTCTGGCGCACGCGCTCGCTGAAGGCCTGGACCTCCGCGGCCGTGCGCAGGATGTCGATGGTCATGCGGGGTGCGTCTCTACACCGGGACGCCGTAGATGGGGCCGGTCTTCTCGCCCCCTTCGGCGCTCTCCGCTTCGGCCGTGCGCGGGGCCGGCTTGGGGTTCGGGTTCGAGGCCACCAGCCGGATGGCGGTGCTCTTGAACGAGTGCGCCTCGTCCGGGAAGGTCTCCGCGCGGACCTCGTCGAAGAAGCCCATCGCCGCGGCCTTGATGCCGCCGTAGAGGTCGGCGTAGCGCTTGACGAACTTCGGCTTGAAGTCCGGGTTCATGCCCAGAAGGTCGTAGCAGACGAGCACCTGCCCATCGCAACCGATGCCCGCGCCGATGCCGATGGTCGGGATCGTCAGCCGCTCGGTGATCTGCTGCGCGAGGTCGGACGGAATGCCCTCCAACACCAGCGCGTAGCAGCCGGCCCGCTCCAGCGCGACCGCGTCGTCGAGCAGCCGCTGCGCGGTCTCCTCGTCGCGGCCCTGGACGACGTAGCCGCCCATCTTGTGCACCGACTGCGGCGTGAGGCCGATGTGGCCCATCACCGGGATGCTCGCGCGCACGATGCGGCTGATGGTGTCCGCGAACTCCGCCCCGCCCTCGAGCTTCACCGAGTGCGCGCCGCCCTCCGCGATGAGCCGGCCTGCGTTGCGGACCGCCTCCTCGGCGTTGATCTGGTAGCTCATGAAGGGCAGGTCGCCCACCACGTGCGCCCGCTTCGCCGCCCGGCTGACCGCGGCCGAGTGGTAGATCATCTGCTCGAGCGTGACCGGGAGCGTGGAGGGGTGGCCCTGCACCACCATCCCCAGCGAGTCGCCCACGAGGAGCACGTCCGCCCCCGCATCATCGAGGATGCGCGAGAAGGTCGCGTCGTAGGCGGTGACCATGCAGATCTTCTGACCTGCGTTCTTCTGCCGCTTCAGCGTGTGGATGGTGACCTTGTCCTTCACGGTTCACCTCCTGTGAGTGGGTGCTGGTTTGCCGTCGCCCGTCGCCCTGCCACTGCCGCCGCCGTGTCGGGTCCTTCACCGTCCCTCGAGGGGATCGCCGTAGACCCCGGCGGTACTGCTCTCGTGAACGAATAGCGCGGACTGTAGTGCTGCGCGGCGGGAAAAATGAAGGGCCGAGCGCCCGGGGAGCGTCCTGTCAACCCTTCCGGGGTACAGGGGCGGACGTCTTGGGGATGTAGTGCGCGGTCCCGTGCCGGTGCCGGGAGATGACCCCGAGGAGGTTGTCGAGGTCCCCCTCGTTGTTCACGTAGTCGATGTCCGAGGTGTTGATGACGAGCAGCGGCGTCTCGGCGTAGTGGAAGAAGAACTCGTTGTACGCGTGGGTGAGCTCCTCCAGGTACACCGGGTCGAAGCGGCGCTCGAACTCGCGGCCGCGCTTCTTGATGCGCTGCAGCAGCACCTCCTGGCGGGCCTGCAGGTAGATGACGAGGTCCGGCTTCGTCACCCGCGTCCCCAGCGCCTCGAAGACCCGGTCGTAGAGGGAGAGCTCGTTCGGGTCGAGCGTGAGGCAGGCGAAGATCCGGTCCTTGGCGAAGAGGTAGTCGCTGACCGTCACCGCGCTGAAGAGGTCCTGCTGGAAGAGCGCCTGCTGCTGCTTGAAGCGCGAGAGCAGGAAGAACATCTGCGTCTGGAACGCGTACTTCTGCCGGTCCTCGTAGAAGGACGCGAGGAAGGGGTTCTCCTCCACCACCTCCAGCACCACGCGGCCGCCGTAACGCTTGGCCAGCGCGTTCACGAGGCTCGTCTTCCCCACGCCGATGGGGCCCTCCACCACGATGTAGCGGTGATCCATGTCCCTCTGACCGCCCCTCGCCCGCCCCGCCCCGCTTGTGTGAGAATCGCGCCGGAGGCCGATTTGTCGGGCGTCGGAAAGTGCGCGGGCAGATAAGCACGCGGATCCGACGCTGACAACGGTTCCGACAGGTTTGACGTGACGAGCATGGCCACGTATCGTCACGCCACTACGCGCTCGGAGGGCCGCTGACGAGTTTCAGCGGGGGAGCGCGCGGAGGGGACAGCATGAGCCAGTCCGAGCGCGGCCAGAGGGTGGCAGTCGCCGAAGCCGAGGTCACCACCCAGGCCCCGAAGGGCCCCGGTGCGGGCGCCGTCGATGGGATGGATCCGGCGGATTTCGTCGAGGACAGCCCGCTCTACGGCGTGGCGATGCTGAAAATCGCCATGGAGCTGAAGAAGCCCGGCGCGCGGGAGCTCGACGAGATCCTCACCGGCGTGCTCGCGCGGATGAAGATTCCCGAGGCCGAGTTCCGGCGCTTCCTCGCCCAGAACGGCGGGATGCTCCGCGCCATCGCCCAGCGTCGCCAGTACTAGCTCTCGGAGCCAGGACCCATGAGCGGGCGTGGTGGTGGTGGTCGTAGCGGCGCGCGGATCCCGAGGGCCGTGCTCGCCCTGGCGAAGGAAGTGGCCGAGGGCGCTGCCGGGGCCCCGCGGTCGGTGAACGCGGTGAAGAACACGGTGGCGGTCTCCGTGAAGCCCGCCCCGCGGCCGACGCCGGCGACGGGCGCGAAGGCGAAGATCGTCTCTGGGCTGCGCAAGCTGCACCCGATGGACTGAAGCCCGGGCCCCGAGCGGGGCTCCCTTCCAGGGAGACGTCAGTCAGCGCCCGGCGACGGACAAGCCGGGGCGTAGGTCACCTGCAGCACCTGCCGGGCTTCCGGCATGTACATCCGCTCGAAGGAGACGGCGGCGCGGGTGTGGTCGTAGCGCCAGACCGTCGCGCCGCGTTCGTCTATCTCCGGAACGTCTTGGCCGTCGATCCGGACCTGCAGCGGCTCGCGGCGCCAGCAGCGGCCCGTTGTCGATGACGACCAACAGGTCGGCCAGCCCGTCTTCGTCCTCATTGACGAAGGTATCGGTGACGAGCCGCATCGGCCGCGCCGCGCTCTTCAAGGTCCAATCCGCGGAGGCGCCGCGCACCTGCAGATTGAGCCGGGCGGTGTGAGGTCCCTCGGCGAGCGGCGCGTGGCGCACCACGAGGGTCAACGAGCCACCTCCCGGCAGCTCGAGGCCCTCGGTTGGGATCGCCGGCGCGTGGACGAGCGCCATGTGGGCAATGGCGCCATCAAGCGAGAATCCCGTCACGCGCAATGCATCGTCGCATCGGTTGATCAGCGTGAGCTGCTGCCGCGAGGAGCATCCGACCTCCACCTCCGGCAGCGTCAGCGCGGATGCGTCTTCGATGCGCAGGCATTCGGCTCGGTCTCGGTCATCCGGCGCGTCCTCGACGGGCCCGCAAGCCGAGAGCAGCAACGCGATGACGATGACGAAGCGCGCGCGCATGACCCGACGTCCACACCCGGGCGCCTCTGCGCTTTCCTCGGCTTCCTCGGCCGACATGAGTGGGAGACATCCTACCCGCACTCGCGGCGATTCCCGCATTCCCGGTAGGCTCAGCGGCATGACGCCCCTCCCCTCCCCCGCAGTGCCCAGGCCTGCCTCCACCGAGCTCGACAGGGTCCGCCTCGCGCTCGAACGGGCGCAGCGCGTCTTGTGGGAGTCGCAGCGCGCGGACGGCTCGTGGGATTCGCCGGGACGCATCGGGCCGTGGCTGACCGCGCAGGTCGTGGTGGTGCTGCACCACCTGAACGAGCTCTCCGCCGACGAAGCGCGCGCGTGCATCCGGTGGCTCGTCTCGCAGCAGCGGGCGGACGGCGGCTTCGTGCTGCACCCGTTCGCTCGCGAGGGGGAGCTCTGCGCCACCGCCTGCGCGTGGGCGGCGCTGCACGCGACGAACTTCCCCGAGCACGCCGAGGCCCTTCGGAAAGCGAAGGCCTTCGTGGAGCGCGGGGGCGGCCTGCAGCGCGTGATCAGCCGCATGGACGAGGGAGACTTCGCCGCGATCTTTCTCGCCATGGCGGGGCTGCTGGAGGCCCGGCAACTGCCCCGCCCCATCACGCTGCCGTTGCTCGCGGAGCCGGTGGTGGAGCTGCTCCAGACCCGCTTCCACGCGGGCGTGACCATGGGCGCGCTGCAGCTCGACGTGCTCGTGCGGCGACTCCGCGGGGACTGGGGCCATGACGGCTCGCGGAAGGGCCCGCTCGACCGCGCCCTGTGCCATGCGCTGGTGCGCGAGGTCGGCGAGTTCCAGAACGACAACGGCTCGTGGAACGACAGCGTGGGAATGACGGTCTTCGCGCTGGCTGCGCTCGCCGCGGCGGGGCTCGCTCCGGACAACCCGATGCGGGCGAGGGCGCTCTGCTGGGTGAAGGCGCAGCGGACATCGACCACAGGCGCGGGCTCGACGTTCGACGGCTTCGGCGCCGAGGTCTGGTCCACCGCCTTCAACGCCCGCGCGCTGATGACCGGCGGCATCGGCCCTTCCGATCCGGACGTGCAGCGTGCGCTGGACTGGATCGTCTCCGCGCAGCTGCAGGTGGACATGCCGCGTCCGAACAACCGGAAGCCAGATGCGATCCGGCGCGGCGGCTGGGCCTTCCAGCGCACGAACCACACGATGCCGGACTGCGACGACGCGGGGGTGTGCCTGAGCACGCTCGGGCAGGCGCTCTCGTGGACGGGGCCGGGGGAGTTGAACGCGGAGAGTCGTGCGCGCCTGCAGCGGAGCGCCGCGCAGGGCCGCGAGTGGCTGCTGGGGATGCAGAACCCGGACGGCGGCTGGTCCGCGTTCGTGTGGGGCCTGCCGCCGAAGACGCCGGGGCCGGTGCTGACGAAGACCCCGGTGGTGAAGCTCGACGATCCGCTGTCGATGACGCGCGCGCTGGTCGACCCGCCGGTGACCACGGGCGATCCCTCCACCGAGGACCTCACCGCGCGGGTGCTGCACGGGCTCGGCGCGCTGGGGATGACGATCGCCGACGAGTCGGTGCAGCGCGCGGTGGAGTTCCTCCGCCGGCAGCAGTGCAGCGACGGATCGTTCTGGGGACGGTGGGTGGTGAACCACCTCGCGGGGACGGCGTTCGTGCTGATGGGCCTGCGCGCGGTGGGCGCGGACCTGAGAGCGCCGTGGGTGCGCCACGCGGTGCGCTTCGTGCTCTCGAAGCAGAACGCGGACGGCGGCTTCGGCGAGACCGAGCGCACCTACCGCGAGCCTCACACCGCGGGGACCGGCCCGAGCATGCCGCCGCTGACCGGGCTCGTGCTGCAGGGCCTCATCGAGGCCGGCGAGGGCGACGGCGAGGCCGTGAAGCGCGGCATCGCGTACCTGCTCGCGCAGCAGCGGCCGGATGGCACCTGGCGCAACGGGCGCTACCTGCACACCAACGTGCCGCCCGAGACCTTCTACGTGTACGAGGAGGCGGCGCGCTTCTATCCCTCCGCAGCGCTGGCGCTCTACCTCGCCCACCGGAAGGGGACGCCCGTCGCGCGACCGCAGGATCGCTGGAGCGACGCGCTGCTCGACGCCATGCGCCAGACCGCCGACCCGGAAGCGGACGCGGTGGTCTCGTCGGTCTTCGGCCACGGTCCCGAGGCGGTGGAGGGCGTGAACCGGCTGCTCGGCGGGCTCTTCTGCAGCGACGAACCGGTGCCGCCGGGCCTGCCTCCGGAGGTCGCGAGGCATCTCGAGCTTACGGGTGCGCTGCCCTCCTGGGCGGACGAGGCGAAGATGGCGACCGCGCAGCGCCTCTTCTCCCGCGCCGGTTGGGAGGTGGCGACGGGCCTCTTCTGCAGCGCCCTGCCCCAGGCCTACGCCGCCGCGCGAGGCGCCCGCGTGCTCACAAGGACGCAGGCGATGACGCGCCACGTGCACCAGCGCATCTTCGAGACCGCGCAGTTCCTCTTCGACGTGCTCGACGAGGGCGGGCTCTCCCCTTCGGGCCGCGGAGTCCGGACGGTACAGAAGATCCGGCTGCTCCACGCGGGGATAAGGCACCTGCTGCAGACGCGGCCCGAGCCCCGGTGGGACGCGAGCACGTTCGGGCTGCCGATCAACCAGGAGGATCTGGGCGGCACGCTGATGACCTTCAGCGTGGTCACGCTCGAGGCGCTCCCCTCGCTCGGCGTGGGCGTCAGTGCGGACGAGGCCGAGGCTTGGATGCACCTGTGGCGCGTGGTGGGGCACCTGCTCGGCATCCACGAGCGGATGCTGCCGGACGGTGTGCAGGACGGCGCCGCGCTGATGGAGGCCATCCGGCGACGGCATTGGGCCGCATCGGAGGACGGTCGCGCATTGGCGGCGCCGCTGATCGAGATGATGCAGGGCTACTTCCCCGGACGCGCGCTCGATGGGGTTCCGGTGGCGATGGTCCGGCACCTCGCGGGCGACCACTGCGCGGACCTGCTCGGGCTTCCGCAGGCGGACTGGACGCGGCTGGTCATCGACGCCACCGCGGAGCTGGACCGGATCTTCGATCCAGACGAACGGGACCGGCTGGGCCGGATGCTCTCGGGAGCCACGGGGATGATCATGCGCGGCATCGTCGCCGCCGAGCGCGAGGGCAAGGGCGCCGCGTTCCGCATCCCCACTTCGCTGCAGCGGACGCGCGGTTAGGGGCGATCAGCCCTTCGGCGCGTTCGGGTGCCGCTGCAGCAGCGTGCGAAGTGAGGGCGACCGGCGCACGAGTTCCTGCCGCAGCAGGTGCGCGATGAGCGGGGGCGGCGCCGCGCTCCACCGGGCGAGGTTCTGCACCAGCAGCGTGGACGCGTAGGTCCGGCCGCACAGCTGCGCCGCGGTCCGGCCATCCACCGGCAGCGCGATGAGCAGCGGCAGCACCCTGCCCTCGCTCTGGATGATCAGCGCCACCCGCTCCTCGGCGGCGGCGGTGGCAAAGCGGCGACGGAGCGACTCGCGCGAGAGCCTGCGCGTGGTGTCGGGGATCTCGCGCGACACCGCGGAGAGGTAGAGGTCCCGCATCGGCCGCCCGCCGAAGAGCCGGTTGAAGAGCGCGGCCGGAAGCTGGGGGTTGCGCAGGAGCCAGCGCCGGACGCCCGCGTCGTTGACGAAGGCCGCGCGAGTGGAGAGCGCCTCGAGCCCCATCGGGTGCCGGTGCTGCTGCGCGATGAGCCGCGCGTGCGAGAGCCCCGCGTTGGGGTTCTGCAGCAGCGAGCGGATGACCGCCGGCAGCGGGTCGTAGCAGAGCGCCGTCAGCCGAGGCTCGTCTGCGGTCCGCGCCAGCGCCACCCGCGCGTCCGCCTCCAGCCCGTGCAATTCGGCCTCGTAGAGCCGTCGGTGGGTGCCGGCGCTGTCGGGCACCTCCGCCGCGGGCTCGTCTTCTTCTTCCTCACCGGGCGCGGCGTCCGCCTGCTCCTCGTCGAACTGAGGCGCTGTCGGGGTCGCCTTCACCGCGGGAAGCACCGCGCCGAGGCCCTCGAGCTTCTGCAGCACGCGGTTCACCTGCTCCGGCGTCAGGCGCGTGAGGGACGGGAGGTCGGCGACCCGCGTGTTGCCGTCGAGGCGCGAGAGGACGAAGCCCTCCTCCGCCGCGAGCGGGAGCTGCTCGACGCGGATGGCGGGGTTCCACCGGGGCTTCCAGTCGTCGTCGGTCGGCATGCGGACGGCTGGAGGTTAGTGGAGCCCCCGCGGCGCGACGAGGTGCGCGCGTGTCCGCAGCGGTGGGCGGATCAGCGCTCGGTGCGCTGGATGAGGGACTGCAGGTCTCCGCGCACGCCGGCGAGGACGAAGCCGAAGTTCCCCCAGTTGTAGATGTCTCGCCGCTCCACGTCCGCGCCGCCGCCAACCCAGCGCAGGCGGAGGAACCCGGAGACCTCGTCGCTCCGCTGCGTGAGCGGCATGCCCAGCGTCAACGCCACGTCGTAGATGGCCCCGCTCACGTTGGGGATGAGGCCGAACGAGGAGGAGCCGTCCGCCTCGAGCGAGGCCCACAGCCGCGACGGCGTCTTGTAGGTGAGCCTCGTCTTCAGCGCGAACACGAGCCCGATGTCGCGCTCCGCCGCGTACTGCGCGCCGTCCACGCTGCCGATCGCCACCCGCGCGTTGCGCACCTGCAGCGACGCGCCGCCGTCCCACTGCAGGCGCTCGTTTCCGATGAGCCGGTAGAGGTAGCTGCCCCGAATGCCGTCGAAGAGGTAGCGGCTGTCCACCACCGTCCCCTCCCGGAACACGGTGCCGCGGAAGTCGATGTCCCTCGGCAGCGTGGCGCGCGTCTTCAGGTCCAGCGGCGCGTAGAGAAGGATGATCCCGTGGCGCTCGCCGAGCCGCCCCTCCAAATGCAGCCGCTGCGCGACCACGAGGTTGTCCCGCTGGTCGAGGTCGTCCGCCGAGTACTCCGTGCCGGTGGCGCCGTAGCGGCCGTCGTTCTGCGCGATCCAGGCGGCGCCGATCTCGTAGTCGAGCCACAGCGCCCGAAGCGGCGTGCCTGCATGGGCGGACGAAAGTGGGACGAACAGACCCGCGCCGAGGACGGCGGCGCAGAGAACCCGGACAAACATTGGACGAAGGGTGGACATGGGCGCCAGAATTAAGCACCCGCCCGAAGCGGCGCACGGGATCCGTACAGAAGTTGTACTAAGGGGCGCTTGCCGCGGACGAATCGCCCGTCCCGGCGTACAGTGCCCGGTGCAGCGCAGCGAACTCCCCGGGCGCGAGCGTCTCCGCGCGGCGTCCGCCGTCGATGCCCGCCTCCTCCAGCGCGCGCACGAGCGCCTCGGTCGGGCCGAGGGTCCGGTCGCTCTTCAGCGAGTTGAGCAGCGTCTTCCGTCGCTGCGCGAAGGCGGCTTTCACCACCTTGAGGAAGTGCGCGTCGTTCTTCACCTCGGCGAGCGGCTTTTCCCGCGCCCACAACCGCACCACCGCCGAGTCCACCTTCGGCGGCGGGTGGAAGAGGTGCGCCGGCAGGTCGAACAGCGTGCGCACGTCGAACCACACCCCGAGCACCGCGGGCAGCAGCCCGTAGTCGCGGCCGCCGGGCTCCGCGCCCAGCCGCACCGCGACCTCCTTCTGGATGGTCAGCACCACCCGCGAGATCGTCTCCCGCTGCTCGAGCACCGAGAAGAGGATGGGCGAGGTCAGGTGGTAGGGGATGTTGCCGATCACCGCGACCCTGCCGGCGCCCGCGACCTCCGCGAACTTCGCGTCGGCGGCGTTGGCCTCGACGACCTTCAGGCGCTCGTGGGGCAGTTCCTTGCGCAGCACCGCCGCCATGTCGCGGTCGCGCTCGATGGCGGTCACCTGCCCCCCGTGGTCGAGCACGAAGCGCGTGAGGTGCCCGAGGCCCGGGCCAATCTCCACCACCGGCTCGCCGGGCTCGAGCTCCAGCGCGGAGGCGATGCGGTCGAGCGCGCCGTCGTCGCCGAGGAAATTCTGTCCCCAGCTGTGCTTCGCGCGGAGCCCGTGGCGCCGGAGGATGTGCGACGGATGGTCGGCCACTTCAGAGTCTCCATGCGGGGTTGGCGATGAGTGAGAGGTCCGCGCGCTGACCGCGACGCCAGGCCTCGTAGCCGGCGACGGCGATCATTGCGCCGTTGTCGGTGCACAGCCGCACCGCGGGCAGGTGGACGGCGATCCCCACCGCCTCCGCGCGCTCCTTTGCCAGCGCCCGCAGCCGCGAGTTCGCCGCCACGCCGCCGCAGAGGACGATCTGCCGCTTCCCCAGCGCCCGCGCGGAGGCGACGAGTTTCTTCGTCAGCGAGTCCGCCACCGCCTCCTGGAACGACGCGCAGAGATCCGCCAGCCCCTGTCCTTCCGGCACGCCGTGCTGGCGCACGTGGGTGAGCACCGAGGTCTTCAGCCCGCTGAAGGAGAAGTCCCACACGTCCGGCTTGTTCAGCCCGCGCGGGAAGCGGATCGCCTTCGGATCGCCCTTCTGCGCGAGCAGATCGATGGGGAGCCCGCCCGGGTAGGGCAGCCCGAGGATCTTCGCCACCTTGTCGTAGGCCTCGCCGGCGGCGTCGTCGCGCGTGGAGCCGACGAGGCGATACTCGCCGTACGCGGTGACGTCGTAGAGGCTCGTGTGCCCGCCGCTGACCACCAGCCCGAGGAACGGCGGCTCCGGCGCGTCCTCCGCCAGCCGTATCGCCAGCAGGTGGCCCTCGAGGTGGTTCACGCCCACGTAGGGGATCCCGCGCGCAAGGCTGAGCGACTTCGCCACCTGCAGCCCGACCATCAGCGCGCCCACGAGGCCCGGCCCCGAGGTCACCGAGATGAGGTCGATGTCGTCGAGCCCCACGCCGGCGCGCGAGAGGGCCTCGTCTACCACCGGCATCACCTGCACCACGTGGTTGCGGCTGGCGAGCTCGGGGACGACGCCGCCCCAGCGACGGTGGATGTCCACCTGGGTGGAGACCACATCCGACAGCACGCGGCGGCCGTCTTCCACGACCGCTGCCGCCGTTTCATCACACGATGTTTCGAGCCCGAGGACGCGCACGCGCCCTATCTACTGCCCCATCTGCTTCAGCGCCGAGCGAACTTCGCCCGCGTGCCGCCCGTTCGGCTCCAGCGCGAGGTACTGGCGGTACGGAGCGATCGCCTGCTTGTCCCTCCCGAGGATCTGGTACGCCATCCCGAGCGACAGCCAGGCAGCCGCATCCGAAGGCCGCGCCTTCACCGCGTCCTCGAGGAGCTTCGCCGCCTCGCGGTAGCCGGCGGTGTTCGGGTCCGCGCTCACCAGCGCAATGCCGAGGCCGCTCTTCGCCTCCGCGCTCTCCGGCCGCATCCCCAGCGCGCGACGGTAGTGGCCCACCGCCGTCTTGAACCGGTCCGCCTTCAGCGCCTTGTGGCCGTCCTGCAGCGCGCTGTCGAAGTCGGCCTCGGTCGCCGCGGGAGCCGCCGGCGCAGTCGCAGTGGCAGCCGCGGGAGAGGTGGCAGCCGCCGGCACCACGGCAGGCGCGGGGACGTTGGTCGCAGCCGCAGGGGCAGCCTGCGCGGCAGCGGGCTGGACCGCGACGGCCGGCTGCACCGCCTCGGGCGCCTTCACCGGTTCGACCTCGGCGGGGGCAGCAGCGGCGGGCGTACCCGGCTCGGTGGGCACGGCGGCGGGCGCCTGGGCCACGGCGGGCTCGTTGGCGGCCGGTGCGGTCCCGGGCTCGGTGGAGGGCTCGGTAGAGGGCTCGTTGGAGGGCTCGGTGGAGGGCTCGGTCGAAGCGGCGGGCTGCGCAGGCTGCGTCACCGCCACCTGCGGCACGGTGTCGGCGGGCGTCGGCTTCGAATCGCCGCTGAACATGACCACCGCGGCACCCGCGGCGATCGCACCGAGGGCCACCACCGCCCACACCCCTCCGCGGCGGCGCTTGAGCTCGCCCTCGAAGACGTAGTCCACGGTGCCGTCGTCGCCCTGCTTCGAGTCGAAGAAGCTGTCCTCGTCGGCGTCCGGCTTCGGCGATGCGGTGGGCGCGGGCGCCGGCGTGAAGGTCGCGGGCATCTGCTGCAGCGCCGCGGCGGGCAGAGCGGCCGGCGGCGGCTCCGCTGCGGCAGCCGGCCCATCGAAGGTGTCCTGGTCGCCCACGCCCGGCGTGTGCGAGCTGAGGTATGCGGGCAGCTCCGGCTCAGCATCCGCGAGGTCGAGTTCCGGCTCGGAAGCGCGCTGGCGCGGCGTGAGACGCGGCGGCTCGGAGGCTGCGCCGCCGAAGACGGGCTCGGCCTGAAGAGGCGCGGCCGCCGGCGACGCCTTCTGAGTCGGCATCGGCGCAGCGACAGGGGGCGAGGCGACGGGTGCGGCAGGCGCCACGGGCACGGGCGCAGGC
>JAFAFL010000074.1 GCA_023423535.1 Pseudomonadota bacterium | reverse complement strand
CCCTGCACCGGCACGGGGGCGCCCGCGACCGGCGGCGGCGGCTTCCTGTCCCAGTCCATCGGCCCCGGCGGCGCCTCCCAGTCGAGCACCGGCGCGGCGGCGGCCTGAGCCTTGTCGAAGAAGCCCGCGTTCGTCGCCGGCAGGGGCGGCGGCAGCGCGGTGGGGAGGGCAGGGGGCAGGGGCTTCTCCACCGATCCGCCGATCGCACCGAGGGCCGCGAGGTGCACCTGCGGCTTGCCCTCCGCCGGCCGGTCGCGCAGGTCCACCACGCCGGCGCACTTCATCGCGTAGAGGAAGAGCTCCGTCTCCAGCGGCGGCAACAGCCCCAGCGCCTTGATCGTCGCCACCGTCTGGTGCCCGTCGCACGCGCGGAGCAGCTGCGCCTCCTCCTCGGCCACGCCCACGTGTTGGAGCGCGTAGAGCGGGTTGGGGCTCGGGTGCACGTAGAGCGGGCCGAGGTCACCGGCGACACGCCGCAGCCGGGCCTCGTCCCACGAGCGCTTCACGCCTTCCGCGATGACCGCGGCCGCGCTCATGTCGAGCGAGACCGGATCCGGCGGCGGCGTGACCTTCGGGTTGAACTGGTAGTCGCCGTCCTCCCAGCGGAAGACGTCGAACAGCTTGCGCTGCAACTGCAGCCGCAGCGCGTAGCCGAGGTTGTGCGGCGAGATGCAGCCCATCTCGATGAGCACCGTGCCCTGCTGCCGGCCCGACGCCTTCATCTTCGCCAGCGACTGCTCGCACTCGGCCTCGCTGATCATCTTCTCCGAGACCATGATCCGCCCGAGGCACTCCGAGAGCAGGTTGCTCTTGATCGACTCGGGGAAGCCGTCGCGGAAATAGACGATCTTCTTCACCTTCTCGCGCCGCAGCAGCAGCGCACCGGTGGCCTTCCACTGGTGGATCTCCGCCAGCACCTCGGGGAACGCCTTCTGCGCGAAGGTCCCCTTGATCGACTGGAACGACGAGACCGTCCGCGAGGCCTGCTCGACGTGGGTGACCTCCTCCTCGGCGGCGCTGTCCGCGAGCTTCTCCTTCGCCGCGTGGGCCTCGGGCTCCGGCGCGATCGCAGTCGTGATCTGCGTGCCCTCGGTGCTGCCCGGATAGCGGTCCCCCAGCGCGTCCTTCAGCGTCTGGTAGAGCGCGGAGAGCCGCAGCGGCTTCTCGAGGAACGCGAACGCGCCGTGCTTCTGCAGCGCCTCCTTCTGGTGGAGCGCGTTCTTGTACACGCCGCTGATGAAGATGATCGGCGTGCGCTTGCCCTTGATCGTGCTGCGCATCTTCCGCGCGACCTCGTAGCCGTTGAGCGCGGGCAGCAGCAGGTCGAGCAGCACCGCGTCGAACGGCTTCTTCTCGAAGGTCTTCAGCGCCCACTCGCCGTCTCTTTCGACGGTGACGGTGAAGCCCTTCTTGGTGAGTGCGTCCGCGAGCATCCGTTGGATGGCGCGGTCGTCGTCGACGATGAGGACGTGGGGACTGTCGTGCGGGGCCACGGGCCGAGCATACACGCGCGCCTTCCGCGCCGCGCACCCCTGCCCCCCGTGCGGCCAGTCGCGAGATGAATGTTCAATTCGGCGATCCGTTCTGCGAAAACGGAATGCACCGCCGGAGGCTCAACCGATGATCCGCACGCTCAAGACCCTCGCCCTCGCCACCTCGCTCTCACTCCCCGCGGCCGCGCTCGCGCAGCCGGTGATGGACAGCGGCAACGAGGAGAAGCCCGCCGCCGCCGCCCCGGTGGAGATCCCCGCCGAGGCGAAGGACGCCCAGGAGGTGCTGACGAAGTACCTCGACGCGGTGAAGGCGAAGAAGTGGAACGACGCGAAGAAGCTCACCCATCCGAAGACGATGGAGGCCATCGCGCAGCGGAAGAAGAACCTCGGCCACGAGGACCACCCCATGGCGCCCTGGTTCCAGGAGAAGGCGAACTACTTCCTCAAGGAGTACCGCCTGACCGGCGCCGCGCCCGCGCACGGCGGCACCTGGATCTTCTCCACCTCGGAGGACAACTTCCAGGTCGAGGAAAAGGGCATGAGCGAGGGCGACGAGGCCCACTACCTCGTGGGCAAGACCGGCGGAAAGTGGCTCGTCGTGGACAAGAAGCGCGGCGTGACCTTCGGCAAGGACAGCATCCGCTACGGCTACAAGGGCTTCTTCGACGCGCCCGCCGAGAAGAGCGAATAGCCTCTACGCGCTCGCGAGGATCGACGGGAGCTGGCTCTTTGCCCGCTCCACGTCCCCCTCGTGCTTGAGCACCACCCGCAGGGTCTGCGTCACCAGCTCCGCCGACAGCGTGTCCGCGTTGAGCAGCGCGAGGCTCTGCGCCCAGTCGATGGCCTCGCTGATCGACGGCGCCTTCTTCAGGTCCATCCCGCGCAGCTTCTCCAGCGCCGCCACGACCTTGCGCCCGAGGTCCTCCGAGAGCCCCGGCAGCCGCGCGCGGAGGATCCGCAACTCGCGCTCGCGGCCCGGGAAGTCGATGTAGAGGTGCAGGCAGCGCCGCTTGAGCGCGTCCGACAGCTCGCGCGCGTTGTTCGAGGTCAGCACCACCCGCGGGATGTGCTTCGCCCGGAACGTCCCCAGCTCCGGGATGGTCACCGCGTAGTCCGCCAGCACCTCGAGGAGGAAGGCCTCGAACTCGGGGTCCGCCTTGTCGATCTCGTCCACCAGCAGCACCGCCGGCTTCTCCGAGAGCAGTGCGCGGAGGATGGGGCGGGGGAGAAGGAAGCGCTCGGAGAAGAAGACCGCGTCGCTCTTCGAGATCCGGTCTGCCGCCTCCGCCAGCGTGGCCGCGCCCTGCAGCGCCTCGCCGATCTTGTCCTTGAGCAACTGGGTGTAGAGCAGCTGCTTCGCGTACTCCCACTCGTAGAGCGCCTTCGCCTCGTCGAGGCCCTCGTAGCACTGCAGCCGGATGAGCTCGCGGCCCGAGGCCTGCGCCAGCGCCCGCGCCAATTCCGTCTTGCCCACGCCCGCCGGTCCTTCGACGAGCAGCGGCTTGTCCATCCGGTCGGCGAGAAACACCGAGGTCGCGATCTCGGGGGAGGGCAGGTATCCCACCTCCTCCAGCGACTGGGTGGCGGCGGGGACGGTGTCGAACGGGCGCGGCGACGGCATGGCCTGCAAGTTATCCCGTGGGAGTCTGTGTGACTGCGGCAAATTTGCCGTGATCGCGGGCCGGGCGACCCTGACATCGATGTCGCATGTCGGCGCGAGATGGTGTAAGGGGTTGATGTCCCTTGGTTTTTCGGCGTCACAGAGTTGTTTCTGCGCGCAGCACGGAACTTGAATAGAGAAGGCCCCGGAGGTGGCTGCGGTGATGCCGGCTTGGATGAAGATGGTGCTGACGGGACTGGTGGCGGTGATGCCCGGCGGGTTCGTCTTCCTTTTCGTGTGGACGATCTGGCGCACGGTCGCAGCCCGTCTGGAACGGGCCCGGCAGGAGGGCGCGGCGGTGAACACGGTCCCCGGCGCCTGGCGGCTCCTTCAGTCCATCGAGGTGCGGGATCTCGTGCGCGAGGCGCGGCAGTTCAGCGGCTTCGCGGCGACGGGTGGCGGGCGGACCTGACCTCGGTGCGGCAGGGGCCGCGCTGGCGTGCAGGACGAAACCTTCAATTGCGGCGGGGGCTTTCCTTGGGGAAACTCCCGCCGCTTCGTTTTTCACCCGGGTCCTGGAGCCGCAGGCCCGCCGCGTGACTCCCTGCGCGGACCCCACCACAGGACACACACCCATGCGTCAACTCCTCCTCTGCGCCACCGTCGCCCTGCTGGGCATCGCCACCGGGTGCGCCAAGGACGTGTGCGACCGGTCGTCGGCGTACGACCCCGCTTCGAAGAAGGGCGACTGCGACGTCGCGATCCGCGGCCGCGTGCTCGGCGACGCGTGCGGCGCGGGGCTCGGCCAGTGCAGCGACGACGACAAGGCGAAGCTCGAGGCGATCCTCGAGTGCCACGAGGCGCTCCCCGTCTGCGCCTCCGGTGACGTCGAGGCCTGGTCGCAGTCGCAGGACGCCTGCTTCGCGCGCGCCGAGTCCTTGAGCGAGGGCTGCCGGAACGCGCTCTTCGGGGACTCGCTGCCGGGCGCCGACGCGGGGACGGACGCGGGCGTGGACGCGGGCGTGCAGCCGGACACCGAGGGCGCGGGCGCGCTGAACCTCGTGGGCACCGCGGACGAGACCACGGTGGCGCTGGCCTGGTCGCAGTCGCAGCCCGGCGAGGTGGCGCGCTGGGAGCTCTATCCCTCGAACGAGGTGGACCTCCCGTTCCCGCTGCTGACGGTGGAGGGCCGGAACTTCGCGCAGGAGGAGGGCGAGGCGATGGCGCGCCGGAAGTACTTCGTGGCCGGCTTCAACGCGGCGGGTGAGCTCGTGTACGGCGACACCTCGGTGGCGGACGCGGGGACCGACGCGGGCATGGCCCAGTGCGGTTCGCCGTTCGACTGCCAGGTGAACCAGGTGTGCAACCTCGGCCAGTGCGTGGAGCAGACCTGCATGACCTCCGACGAGTGCCCGGGCGGCTACCTCTGCCACGCGAACTCGCAGCTGTGCGAGCGGGTGATCATGGCGGACGCCGGCACCCCGGACGCGGGCATGGCGGACGCGGGCACGGACAACCAGCCGCGGCCCTTCGTCTCCGAGCAGATCGAGGTGACCACCGGCCCCGCGCAGTACTCGCCGGACCGGGTGGTCTCCGGCTTCAGCGCGACCTCGCCGGCGATGGTGGCGTTCGACACCGCGCGCGCCTTCGTCATCATGGAGCAGGAGAGCCAGATCTTCGGCTACTACACCGAGGACCGCGGCACGACCTTCAAGCCGGTGGCGGTGGACAGCACCGGCCGGTACCCGCGGCTCGCCCACGAGCCGATCAGCGACACCCTCTTCGCCTGCTACACGGTCATCCCCGGCAGCATCCGCGTCCGCGCCAGCAGCACCCAGGGCCGGACCTGGCCGCTGACCTCGCTCGAGCTGCAGAACCCGATGCCGGAGGACGGCGGGTTCGCGGACCCCATCCTCGACTGCGCCATTGCGCGCTGGCAGGACGGCACCGCGATCATCGCGGCGGTGGAGGGCGGCAACCGGGTGCACGTGTGGACGGTGAACAAGAACCTGGAGATCGTCGCCGGTCCCACGAAGGTGTTCGAGTCCGGCGTGTACGGGACGGGGATGGCGCAGGCCTCGCTAACCTCGCCGGGGCAGCTGGCGCTGGCGACGAACCCGGCGGACTTCGAGGTCCACCTGCTGATGAGCGCGACGCGCACCCCGACGTCCGGTGGCGCGGGCTCGAAGAACAAGATCATCGGCTTCTACCGGGCGCAGACCACCGGCGGGAACTTCGAGGGACCGAAGTTCGTGGGCGTGCAGACCGCGCCCTACAACTACACCGCGCCCACGGTGGTCATCGACCCGGTGAGCAAGCGGAGCGTGGCAGCGTTCCAGTCCGACGAGGGCTCGGGTGGGTTCGGCGGGACGACGGTGTACGCGGCGACCTTCCGCAACGACACCGGCAACTGGACCACCGGCACCGACCTCAACGTGTTCTACCGGCCGGCGCAGGGCGGTTACATCGTGTTCCCGGACCGCCAGCTCAGCCAGGCCTGGAGCGCGCGGTCCCCGAGCCTCGTGGTGGACAAGAAGGGCCGGATGACGCTGGCGATGCTCGCCGGCCCCGAGGCCAACGGCATCCTCACCTTCAACGTGTGGGCGGTCCCGTTCGAGCTGACGAAGCCGAGCCCGGGCGCCAGCGCCGGTGCGCCGGGCTACTTCGGGACGCCGTGCTCTCCGGGGCAGTGTGACGGGACCTACGCGGCCACCCGCGTCTCGCCCACCCGCGCGGCGAAGCTCGAGGGCCGGACCGGTGCCGGGCCGATCCTCGCGGCGGACGAGCAGATCAGCACCTGGGTGACCTTCATCGAGGGCGTGGGCGCCGCGGGTGACTCGCCGAACCGCCCGGTGATCATCAGCCGGCCGCGGTAACCCGCAGGCCAGTCGCTTCAGCTCAGGTTGAATGACGCCCGCCTGCTCCCGAGAGAGCGGCGGGCGTTTTCTTGTTTTGCCGGTTGCGGTGGCCCTGTTCATGGTCTAGTTTCTGGTCATGTATCGGGTCAACATCGCGGAGGCCAAGGCGCAGCTCTCGGACCTGCTGGAGCGGGTGGAGAGGGGAGAGTCGGTGCTCCTCTGCCGCCGGAACCTCCCGGTGGCGGAGCTGCGGCCGTGGCCTGAAGGGGGGCGTGAAGTGAGCTACGACTTGGAGAAGCGCGGGGCCGCAGAGCCTCTGTACGTCGCGGAGCGGGCCGAGCCGTGGCCCCTGGCGCGGCGGGATCCCCCCGGCAGCGCGGAGTTCCGGCTCCGGACCTTCGACGCGCTGGTGCGCCGCCAGGCGGAGCGTCAGGCGCAGCGCGCTGAGCCGCCCGCGGCCGCCGGCGAAGACCGTGGATGGACGCGCGAGGAGCTCTACGGCCATGGCCGCGGTGATTGATACGAGCGTTTTCGTCTATGCGTACGACGGGCGGTTCCCCGTGAAGCAGGCCCGGGCGAACGCGGTGTTGCGAGACGCCGTTCGGACCGGGCAGGCGTGGCTGCCGCATCAGGTGCTGGTGGAGTTCGTCGCCGCGGCCACCCGCCGGCGTGGAAACGCCCCGCCCATCCTCGAGCCGCAGGAGGCGCGCCTCGAGGCGGAGCAGTGGATGGGCCTGCTACCGGTGCTCTACCCGGACGACTCGGTGCTCCGCTTGGCCATCCGGGGCGCCGCGGCGTACGGGCTCTCCTGGTCCGACGCGCATCTGTGGGCCTACGCCGAGCACTTCGGCGCGGACGAGCTGTGGAGCGAGGACTTCGCCCACGACCGCCTCTACGGCCGGGTGCGGGCGGTCAATCCGTTCGTCTGACTCCTGCGCGCGCGGGGCGGACAGGGCAGCCCTCGCCGCCGGAAGGTCACCCCCCCGGATCGATGCCGGAGACGATGGACCCGAGGTCGAGGCCGCCGGTGTAGCCATACGACACGTAGTTGTCGAAGCCGTACACCACCACGCCGCCCGAGGGGATGGCGGTGGAGCCGGCCTTGGGCAGGACCTCCACCGTGTGCGTGCCGACGGTGACCGGCCGGTTCACGACCTTGAAGGTGGAGCCGGGGATGAAGGTGAAGCCGGTGACGGAGGTGCCGTCCACCCGGACGTCGCCCACCTTCGCGTCGTCCACCGCCAGAGCGATGTAGTTGTCCCGGATGCCCGGCGCGGCGAGCACGGTGTAGGTCGCGCGCCACTGCTCGACGGGCGGGAGGAGGATGAAGGACGGGTCACCCTGGTCCGGCGCGGCCGTGCTGCTGCCGGTGGTGGCGCCCTGCGCGGCGAGAAACATGCCCACCGACACCGGGTAGTCGCCGGTGAGGGTGAAGTTGCTCTTGCTGCGGAACTCCATGAAGTCGCCGCCCGCGAGTCGGCAGTTGTTCGCCTGGATCGACGTCCCGCCGAGGCAGCGGTTCGGGGGCAGTACGTCGGCCGCGGCCGGCGGCGTGGAGAAGGTCACCAGCGTGCCGTTGGGGCACTGCGACGGCGGGCAGGAGGCGACGACCTTGTAGTAGTCGTGCGCCGCGCTGGTGGCGCTGGCGAAGCTCCCGTTGACCAGGCGCAAAGGGTGGCTGCGGACGGCCACGAACTGCTTGCCCCAGGTGGAGAAGGGGAAGATCTGCTCCTCCACGTGGTCGCAGGCGGCCTGGTTGAAGGGCACCAGCGTGCAATCCGAGCCGCCCCACACGCCCACCGGCTTGTCCGCACTGACGAGCGACCCGGTGAGGTCGTTGTCCACGCGGCACACGTCCGAGGTCCCCAGCGAGTCGAACGGGTTCGCCGAGCACGAGCCGAGGTTCGCGCCGTCGAGGTCGGTGGCGAACTGGAGGACCTCATAGGGCTGCAGCGTGTAGGTGACCTGACCGTTCTTCTGGACCGCCGCCACGCTGCCGCCGGAGCGGGTCCGCGCGCGCGACCGGAGGGTGACCTGGGTGTTCGGCTGGGTGGCCACGATGCTGATCATCGAGTTGGCGAAGGACTGCGCGCCGCTCTCGCTGCAGACGCCGAAGAAGCAGTCGCGCACCTTGATGTGGCCCGGCGCCATCACCACGTACTGGGTGCCGAGGATGTGCGAGGGCAAAAGCAGCGACGCGTCGTTCGAGAACGAGAAGTAACGGCACTGGCCGCTGGTGCAGACGCCGTTGGGCGCCGCGGTGCACTGGCTCGCGGAGGAGCAGTTGGCGCCCGTCTTCATCGCGTCCAGAGGGCTGAACTGGTACACGGTCACCGGCCTCGTGGCCGTCAGCCGGTAGCCGTAGCGGGCGCGGCCGCTGACGCCGAGCACGTCGCTGGCGGAGCCGATGGACTGCCACGGCACCTTGATCACCACCAGTCCGCGGGTCGCCGGGTCGGTGCGCGGGGGCACGTTCACCAGCGGCAGCATCACCTCCTGGTTGTTCAGCCACCGGTACACGCGGACCTCGGCGGGGAAGTCCGTCTGGTTCGTCACCACGAAGGCGAAGTCCGAGTTCGCGGTGCCCTGGCCGCTGGTCGTTCCGCCCTTGAAGAAGCGGTCCACGCCGTTGTCCATGGTGGTGCCCCAGTACTCGCAGCCGAAGTACGACTTCTGCGAGGCGGCGTAGGCGCAGGAGTCCACGCAGCTCTGACCGATGCACTCGGAGGAGGCGCCGGCGCAGGGCTGGTTCACCCACGTGCCGGTGGAGGAGCAGACCTGCTGGGTGCCCGCGTTGAGGCAGCGGGTAGCGCCGGGGAAGCAGTCGGGGGTGCTGCACACCGGCGGCGGGCCGGCGAGGCACTGCTGGGTGATGCAGGCGCCGTCGAAGCCGTCACCCGACGCGGTCCAGGCCCAGACCCGCGTCTCGTCCTGCCCGAACTTGCAGGTCTCGAGCGTCGTCCCGTTCGGCGAGCAGCGCGCGGTCTCCGGATCGCACTCGCGGCACTGGGCGTTGGAGCAGGTGGCGGTGCCGCTGCAGGTGATCACCCGCTCGGCGGTGCCGTCGTCGAGGCACACCCGCACCTTCGTCGCGTCCGCGGGATCGCAGCTCGCCGCGCCCGGGGTGCAGATTTGGCACTTGCCGTTCACGCACGGCATGTCGGTCTCGCAGACCTCGGAGGCGGTCCAGTTGCCGTCCGCGTCGCACGCCTCCACCGACTGGTTGTCCGCCGCGCAGCGGGTGGCGCCGGTGGTGCAGGGGAAGAGGGACACGCCCGCGTCGTTCGCCGCGCTCTTCGGCTCGCACACGCCGGTGAAGAGGTTGCAGGCCTGCCCGGCCTCGCAGTCGCTGTCGCGGTCGCAGACGAAGACGCACTCGCCGAAGCGGACCCGCTCGTTCGGCCCGCATTCGATCCCGCCATCCACTTCGGGACGGGTCTTCACGTCATCACGGCAAGCGGAAAGTGAACCCGCAAAAGCGACCAACAGGGACAGACCAACGACCGAGCGAATGTTGCCCATGAACGGCGGTGATACCTTTTCCCACGCTCGGGGAGCAAGCGGGCCACCCGCGGCGCGCGGAGCTCCAAAATGGAAACCGCGCCGGCCCCTTCAAGAGGCGCGGCGCGGTCTTCACGACACCTGGGTGAGACGGCTACTTGTCCAGCTCGTCCACCAGCGCGGTCCAGTCGTCGTCCCCGTTGCGCGGCAGGGTCATCACCTGCGTGCGGTCGGCGGTGTCGCTGTCCATGTCGTTGAAGAGCCCATCCAGCGCGCCCGGC
>JAFAFL010000051.1 GCA_023423535.1 Pseudomonadota bacterium | reverse complement strand
TCGCCAGGACGCCTCCTGGTGTATCCGCGGCGGGACGAGGGAAGTGTAGGCACAGGTTTGGGGGACGGGGATGAGGAGGGGGTTAAGTGGTTGATATTTGGTGGGGGGTGCGGTTTTTTCCAGAGATGGAAGACACACTAACTTCTGTCTTGTCCTCACGGGCATAGGCATCTTCAGCTGTGGTGCGCCGACGGCCGACGGAAGCTTGTGGATCGTCCGAACTAGCACTTGATGGTTGTGGGGGATCTGGCTAGCTTGAGTATGTAAACGATTCCAGATAAGGAACGTAACCACTTGCGCGATAAGCTTATGAGCTGGTCGGGCGTTTCGCTAGACCTCAATCGATTGACCGGGTTTGTCGGGCTCGGAAGGTTCCAAAGCCTTACCGTCCTCGTAGACTCGGCCGCTCCGCTCGGTAAGCCTTTGTAACCTTCCGAGCCTTCGGCAAGTGATTGACGAGATAGAAATTGACCATTTCTTAGATAAGGTAGACCCGGATAATATTCGGGTCTACCAGCCTACGTCAGTTTTTCTCGTGTGCGGCGGGCCGCGGGACGCGGCCTCTGCTACGGCGCCCTCATTGCGAGAGGCTTACCTACGAATCTGTACCAACGGATCGTTGAAGAAGCATTCAGCTCTATTGGCAGAAGATCTTACACAACTGTTCGAGACAGGTAGCTACCGGGATTTTCTCACTCTAGAGTCTGACATAGCACAGATTGCAAGTCTCGTAGTTCTATTTTCTGAAAGCTACGGAAGCGCAGCTGAACTGGGGGCCTTCACCATAACGCCCGCAATCTCGGACAAACTCTTCGCTGTGATCGATGATAAGAGATTTTCTGAGAACTCATTTATTAAGCTCGGACCCCTTCTTGCCCTGCAAAACGCTCACGGGGAATCATGCGTCTGCGTTTTGAACAGACACGATATCAACGTTCAGGATATTCGTGATCTGCGGAACATGGATCTTTCTGCCTTTCATCAGATAATGCAACAGTCGATAGATGATCGGCTTAAGTCTGTTCTGGAGCATTCTACGTTCGACCGGAGCCAAAGGGGGCACCTGATAAAGCTGATTGTAGGAATACTTCAGTGGTATGGTGCGCTTACGCTTGATGAACTGGAGGTTTGCTTGCTCTACTTCGACCTGAAAATTCCCCGCGAAGAAATCGTAAATTTCCTGCTTTGCGCTGAGTTTGTCGAATGGGTCGTCAGAGACAAACGAGGTACACGAACGTTCTTCGCTGCGGTTGCTCAAAAGATGGCGGTCCAATTTTCATTCGTTGATGGCTTAAAGATCAACCGTCTCAGGTGGCAGTCAGAGATACGAGATATCTGGAAAACGAAGGACGCGTTCCGCTTCAATTGCATCACCGCAGCACAAGCGAAAGCTCTCTGATGACCGAACTAATGAAGTTGCTTATCTCAGAAAGCGGACTGTCTGAATACTCCGTTCGACGAATCGCGGCGTCGGCACCTGATGCTTACAAAGAATACTATATCCCGAAGAGAAACGGCGGGTTCCGCCGAATCGCGCAACCTGCCAAAGAGGTGAAGGTTTTGCAGCGGGCGCTGGTGGATCGGCTGTTAAGCGACCTACCGATCCATGATGCAGCGATCGCCTATAGGAAGGGGATAAGCATACGAGATAATGCGTTAGTACATGCCGGAACTACGCAGATATTGAAAATGGATTTTGAAAACTTCTTCCCCTCGATCCTAGATTCCGACTGGCGGAAATTCTGTGAGGCCAACAGTATCTTAGATTCGAATGAGGACCTACATCTCTCTACGCAAATTCTATTCCACCGGCCACGTGGGAGCCGTAAGCTAAGGCTTGCGATTGGTGCGCCTTCCTCTCCGATGCTGTCGAATCTCCTGATGTTCGATTTCGACAGAAAAATTACCGAGTTGCTTAGACCCGATAACGTCACGTACAGCCGCTATGCGGATGATCTGACATTCTCTGCACCGAGAACAGGATATCTGACCAGCGTCAAAAAGGCAGTTCGAGAGGCGCTGAATTCGCTTTTGTATCCGAAACTCAGCATAAACCACGCGAAAACGACCTACGTAACTACAAAGTATTCACGTCGGGTCACGGGTTTAACCTTAGCGAACGACGGGCGGGTTACTATTGGAAGACATAGGAAGAGGCTAATCCGGGCGGGAATTCACAACTTCCTAGTAGGAACACATGAGGCCGAGGATCTACGCTGGTTGGCAGGGATGATCTCGTTCGTGAAATCTGCTGAACCCGAGTTCTATGAGAATTTGATCGCGGAAGTGGGATTCGAACAGTTAAAGGAAATCCTCAGGCGGGGCTCTGTTGCAACGCGCTGAGGACAAAGGGACGTGCTTGGCCCGAACGAAACTAGCGACACTCCAACGCGACCTGAAGATAGACTGCGAATGCCTCACTGCCCCGGACGCCCCGTCTTGACCTTCGTTCGCCCCTTGCGCTTCTGTTCGCCGGGATCTTCGTAGCTTCCGACGCCGACCTTGCCGCGGATGACGGGCCGAGTCTTGAGGAAAGCGGAATGCTAATCCTGCCGAACGAAGGTCACTTTCCGTTGGGCCAGGTCAACCTCGGAAGTGCGGTAACCTGCTTCCATCCAACCCCGCTTCTGAACATGGCTTCCTTCCAGTTCGTTAGACCACCATGCCGTATGCTTGTATGCGCTGGCGGGGAGGGGGCCACCAAGTATCACTTCGACCTCCGAGAAATAGGCGGTCCAGCGGTCCGGTGGTTTGCTAAGCAGATGGTCTTTAAGCGTGTGGTATTTGCTCATCCGTCTACCGCCCCGGCCGTCCCGTCTTGCCCTTCGTCCGCCCCTTGCGCTTCTGCTCGCCGGGATCTTCATACGAGCCGACGCCGACCTTGCCGCGGGTGACGGGGGACGGGTCGCCGCGCTCCGCCTGGCCTTCGAGCAGAGGTGAGAAGCGCTTCTTGGTGCTCACCGTTTCCGGCGGACGGGTCGGCAAGGTGCCTTGCGCCGGCTTTTCCGTCCGTCCGACGGTCATCTCGTCGAGGGTGTTCTTGCGGAACAGCGGTCTGGCGGTGTCGGTGCCGGGGCCCATGTCGTCCAGGGTGGGCTTGGAGAAGTAGGAGGACTGCTCCTCGCTCCTGGTTTTGGGTCCTCGGGTCATGCCCGAGGATGACGAAGGAGAGGGGGTACCCGAGGACGAAGCTGGCAGCGATTGGCGGGTGGCCTGGGCGTTGCGCTTGACCCCCTCCATGGCCTTCGACTCCTCGCGCGCAATCGGATCGTCCATCGCCGACAGCTCGACGGCCTTCAGGCGCTTGATCTCGTCGCGCAGGCGCGCGGCCTTTTCGAAGTCGAGGTCGGCGGCGGCGTTGCGCATGTCCTTTTCCAGCGCGTTGAGATGCGCCTGGAGATTGTTGCCGACGAGGTGGCCGCCATCGGCAAAGCCCTTGCCGGAGACGCCGGAGATATCGGCGCGGACATGGTCGCGTTCGTAGACCGAGTCGAGGATGTCGGAGATGTTGCGCTTCACCGATTCCGGCGTGATGCCGTGTTCCTCGTTGTAGGCCATCTGCTTTTCGCGGCGGCGCGCGGTCTCGTCCATCGCCCGCTGCATGGAGCCGGTGACGGTGTCCGCATAGAGGATGACCTTGCCGTCGACGTTTCGCGCGGCGCGGCCGATGGTCTGGATGAGCGAGGTTTCGGAGCGGAGGAAACCTTCCTTGTCGGCATCGAGGATGGCGACGAAGCCGCATTCGGGAATGTCGAGGCCCTCGCGCAGGAGGTTGATGCCGACCAGCACGTCGAAGGCGCCCAGCCGCAGGTCGCGGATGATCTCGATGCGCTCCAGCGTGTCGATGTCGGAATGCATGTAGCGGACGCGCACGCCCTGCTCGTGCAGGTATTCGGTGAGGTCCTCGGCCATGCGCTTGGTGAGCACGGTGCAGAGCGTGCGATAGCCTTTCGCGGCGGTCTCGCGGATCTCGCCGAGCACGTCGTCGACCTGGGAGCGGGCGGGGCGGACTTCCACCGGCGGATCGATGAGGCCGGTCGGCCGGATGACCTGTTCGGCGAAGACGCCGCCGGCCTGCTCCATCTCCCAGTTGCCGGGGGTGGCGGAGACGGCGACCGTCTGCGGCCGCATGGCGTCCCATTCCTCGAAGCGCAGCGGCCGGTTGTCCATGCAGGACGGCAGGCGGAAACCGTACTCCGCGAGGGTCGCCTTGCGGCGGAAGTCGCCGCGATACATGCCGCCGATCTGCGGGATGGTGACGTGGCTCTCATCGATGAAGATCAGCGCGTTGTCGGGGATGTATTCGAACAGCGTCGGCGGCGGCTCGCCGGGGCGGCGGCCGGTGAGATAGCGCGAATAGTTCTCGAT
>JAFAFL010000129.1 GCA_023423535.1 Pseudomonadota bacterium | reverse complement strand
CCCTGGACACCACGGGGCCGCGCCCTGGACAGCCCCGAGGAGATCCTCGAGTTGGTCACCCGTCAGTACGCGGACGTCGTGCAGGACGACCTGCTCCAGCCGTACTTCACGTTCGGTCCTGACCATCTCGACTGGCGGGCGCACATCGCGTCGGTGGCTGACTACTGGGACCACGTCGTGCTCCGTGCACCCGACTACGACATCGACGTGCTCGAGGGCCACCGTCGCCTGCACGAGCATCGTGCATTCACCCCGGACCTGTTCGACCGGTGGCTGGCGATCTTCATCGACACGGTCAACGGGGGGTGGAGCGGCCCCAACGCAACGCTGGCCAAGAAGCGTGCCACCGGGATGTCGCGAGCCATGGCGAACAGGTACCTGGGGGCAGGCGAGTGGACGCCGGCCGGGGCCGAGCGATGAACACGCCGACCCACTGCCTCGACAGCGAAGCCCTCGAACGAAGGTGTCCATGATGCGCAAGGTCCGACCCACCGAACTGGCCGACTACGACCCGGAGGGCTTCGTCGCCCTCGAGGTCCTGAGCGGCGAACACTCGAACGTGCGGATGATCCGACTGAGCCCCGGGACCACGCTGCCACCGCACACCCACGGAGCATCGGATCTGTTCCTGCATGTCGTCGAGGGAACCGGTGTGCTCGACACGCCCGACGGCCCGGTGTCGCTCGGGGTCGGCGACCTGGCGCACTACCGAGGCGACGAAGAGCTGCGACTGTCGAACGATTCCGTCACCGGTCTCACCCTGCTCGCGTTCCTCGCCCCGGCTTTCCCCCCGACGGAGACCGGAGAGGCGGGCTGACCGAGCGCGGTGCAACGGCCGAGCCGAGCGATCCGCTCCGAGCCCAGCGGTCGGGTGCACGTTCACCCTGCTGACGTTTGCTCGCCGCAACGAGCGACGGCGTCACGGGCTGGGTCGGCCGCGCTCGTCCTCGAGTGCGACCACGGCGGGGAACAGGAGGTTGTTCTCCTTGTGGACGTGCAGGTGGGTGTCGGACTCGAGGTCGGCGAGTCCCTGGTAGAGCGCCCGGTAGCTGGCGCACGCGTCGACCGGGGCGATGTAGTCGTCGGTCCGGTCGCGGAGCTGTTCCAGCAGAGCGCCGGCGCGGTCGTGCTCGACGAGCATCATGGAGATCGGGTTCTGCAGTGACCCGCAGTGGAACGCGGTCGGGCCGTCAGCCGCGCCGAGCTCGCGGATCATCGGGAACAGCACGCGTTCTTCCTTCATGAGGTGCGGTTCGAGGTCGTCGCGTAGGTCCTTGACGTCGGCGAACACGTCGAGAACCTCAGGGTGGCGTTTCCCGTGCACCGACGCCACCTTCTCCGCCAGCGCGTCCAACCTCGGGAGCTCGGTGTGCAGGTACCGATGGTGGGTGGCTTCGAGATGGTCCACGAGCTCGGCGGGTCCCATGGCGACCCAGTCCGGGACCGCCTCGATGCTGACCTCGCCGAGGGCGGCCAGCACCTCGTCGACCAGCACCCCCTGGGCGCTGCACGCGTCGCGCAGCGACCGTCGGCCACCGCAGCAGAAGTCGAGGTCGTAGGACTCGAGGACCCGGGGGGACCCGGGGACCTGGTTGACGAGCTCCCCCAGCGTCACGGCGGGGTCGAGGTCTGGTCGGGTGGGGTTCATGGAGATGGCTCCTTGTCGCTGTTCGAGGTGATGGTCGCCGGGGTGGTCGAGACGACGCTGATCACCCGGGCCGGGCAGGCTTCGGCGCCCATCCAGGCGGCGACGGCGTGCTCTGGCGGCACCTCGATCACGTGCAGGTCGATCTTGCCCTCGGCGTCGAGCGGGTAGACGTGGGGCGCCCAGCGATGGCAGTTCCCCCATGCCTCGCACAGGCCTGGGGGCACGCGGATGCGGATCGACTCGTTGACTCCATCAGGCCGGCGGCTCACGGCAGGCCCCCTGACAGAACGACGCCGACCCAGGTGCGCAGTCCTAGCAGCACAGGCTCCGCAGTGAGCCCCCAGCCGCCGTGTTCCGCTGGTAGCGCTACTGCTCTCACTGTGGAGCGCTGGTGTGCGGGGCAGGATCTGTCGACGTGGTCGACGTCATCTCGTGTCCTCCTGGAGGGTGGACTGGATCGGGGCCTCCGTGTGGTCGACCCGGCGCATCTGCAGTCGGCAGCCGGCGTTGTATGGGTCGTGCTCGAGCATGCCGAGCACCTCCACGTCGCCCCGCACCGCAGCGATGCCCTCGGCGACGCCCAGGTGCAGTGCGCAGATGCTGTCGGGGTCGGTAGATGCCACCTCTGCGAACGGGCAGTGGCGCAGCATCAGCTCCGGGCGCCTGGCGCCACCCCGGCGCACCGGGTCGAACCCGAGACCGCGGGCTTCGTCCTCGATGAGCTCGACGGTGTCCGTCGTTGCCGAGGGATCGCGACCGAGCGCGGACTCGCGGCCGGCGGCAGCGCCGACCTCTCGGGGGGTGCTGCCGTCGCGCACGACTCGGGCCAGCATGGAGGAGAGCTCTCGGTAGGGATCTCGATCCGAGTCCACCTTGCCGGCGGGTGCGTACAGCAGCTTCGGGCGACCCCGACCCGTCGGTTCTGCTCGGGACTCGGTGATCAGGCCGGCGTCGCGCAGCTTCGCAACGTGGGCGCGCACGGTGGTGTGGTGCACGCCCACGGCGTCGGTCACCTCCGCGACGGACAGCGGCTGTTGGGCTCGGCGGATGTGTTGGTACGCGGCGAAGCGGGTCGGGTCCGCCAGCGCCTCCGCCTGGAGTCGCTGACGGTCCCCCGCCCGATCCGCTTGCCGTCCCCTGCCCACGATCACGATGACCCTTCGTGCCGGTCGTCTCAGTGTCCTGCGGCCTCGGGCATCTCGACGTCGCCCGCTCGGAACATGCCAAGAGCGCCCTTGCCGACGTTGGAGAACTTGTGGGTGACCATCGGGTAGAAGCCGTCCTCGGCGAGGGTGAACTCGACGAACCCGCCCTGTGCCGGCTGCAGGTCCAGCACCTGAGAGCCGCCTTGGCGGCCATCCGGCTGCAGGAGGTACGAGCCCTCCTTCCAGACGGTGTCGAAGATGGTGCCGACGATGTGGAACGCCGAGTTCTCGCTCGGTCCGTCGTCGATGACCCAGACCCGGATCCGCTCGTTCGCCTCGACGTCGATCGGGGCGAAGGCGTACTGGTTCCAGTAGCCGTTGAACACCACGGCATCGAAGTCCTCGTCCTGCATCTTGGTGAGGTCGCCCTCCTTGCCCTGCGGGCCGAGGTAGAGCTCGGACTGGACCATCACGAACTCCTTGGCGACCGGCGCCAGCTCCGGTGGATCGATGATGATCGCGCCGTACATGCCGTTACCGATGTGGTGCAGCGCGGGCGATGTGCCGCAGTGGTACATGAAGGCGCCGGCGTGCTCGGCGCGGAACTGGTAGACGAGCTCCTCGCCCGAGGCGATGGTGCGCATCTCGTCGTCCCAGGCCACCTTGCTGGCGTGGAAGTCGATCGAGTGGCCGATCTCGCCCTCGTTGACCAGCGTGACGGTGAACAGGTCGCCGACCTTGCCGCGCAGGATCGGGCCGGGGACCTGGTCCTCGAAGGTCCACATCATCTGGGTCACACCGGGTGCGACCTCGAGCTCGGTCTCCGTCGCACGCAGCGTGACCTTGTGCTCCGTGCCGCCTGGGGCGGGTGCGAGGGTCGGGTCGAAGGGCACCCAGTCGGTGTCGGGCTCGGCCTTCGGGTCGATCGTGGCGAAGCCGCCGTCGGTGTCGACATCTCCCTCCGATGCCGACGCCGCGACCGCCGCCTCGACGTCGTCCGGTGCGCCGCCGGAGACCTCGATGGTCGCGGTCATGCCGGACTCCTTGTGCCCCGGCACCGTGCACCAGATCTCTCCGCCAGCCTCCATCACACCCAGGTCGATCGTCTCGGACTCGCCCGGGTCGAGCATCGCAGTGCCCTTCTCCCCGTCCAGCTTCAGGTCGTGGACCATCGCGCCGTCGTTGGTCACGTTCAGCACCAGCGTGTCGCCGGCCGGCACCTCGATCACCGCCGGCGTGACGGAGAACTCCATCAGCATCACGTCCACGGTGGTGGTGCCGCCGCTCCCGCCCGTCCCGGCCGCAGCGTCGGACTCGGTGCCGAGGACTGCGAAGCCGAACGAGACGGTCGAGACCACCAGTGCGATGACGGCGAGCGCTCCGACGCCGACCATCATCAAGAAGTCGGATCCGCTGAGTGCTCGATCGGGCGTTCCCCGTGTCGGCATCCTGACCACCTCCTCGAGCCTTTTGTCGGCTCTTCAACAGAAGTATTCGTGTCGCTCCGGCGACCGGACAGGGCACTTCGTCACACGCCAGTGGCACTGTGACCGACGTCTCGGTGCGCTCCTTCACCGGTAGGTCCAGAGTGGAACCAGAGAGTCCGGACCGAGAGGGTCCCATGCGCGACGACATCGACCATCGACCATGGGATCCGGATCGCTCGGGGGTGCGAGTGCTGATCGAGTGCGCTGCCAGCTCGTCGCCCTCGATCATCGCTCGGGTGGTGGAACGCCACGGGTTCGCTGTTCGTACCTGCGAGGGTCCGGGCGACAGGGGAGGTTGCGATCTGTTGGACCACGGCGCGTGTGCCCTCGTGAGCGGTGCGGACGTCGTGGTCAACATGCTCGCTGCCGGAGACCCGACTTCTTCGGAGGTGTTGTCGGCGGTGCTCGACGAGCGACGACCCCCGGCCACCGTCGTCGAGCTGACATGTCCGCAACGCGATCGCTTTGAGCGCGACGACGGCGACGCGATCATCGGGCCCAGACGGGCCACGGTGATCACGACACCGGTGACCGGCGCGAACCTCATCGAGGGAATCCACCTCGCCATCGAACGTCGAGAGCGGAGCGTGCCCTGGTGGGGTGACGGGTACTCCTGACACCCTCGGACTACTGGCGCAGGGCGTCGCCGCGTCCATCGGCGTCAGGGAGGGTCGGCGGCGCGCGTGTCGTCGGCCCGTCCGTGCTCAGCTGGCAACGGCCAGCACCGCGACGATGAAGTCGGACGACCCGCGGAAGGGGCGCAGATCCCAACTCGCCAATCGAACGTCGATGACCAGACCGGCCTGTTCGACATCGGAAGTGAACTCGTCGAACTCGTAGTCGCGGCCCGCACCGAACCCGACGACGATGCGGCCCCCGGCGCGGAGGTGTGTTCGGAACCGTTCGAGGACGGTCACGCGCGTGCTCGGGGCGAGGAACGTCATCACGTTGCCTGCGCAGACCACGAGATCGAACCCTTCGTCGATGCCGAGTGCTGGCAGGTCCATGACCGCCAGGTCGGCAACCACCCATCGCGGGCCCGGATGATCCTCCTCGGCAGCGGATATGAGCTCCGGGTCGACGTCGACGCCGACCACCGAATGGCCTCGCTCGGCCAATGCGCCGCCGACTCGGCCGGGGCCGCAGCCAGCGTCCAGGACCCGGGACTGCCGGGCTGCCATGGCGTCGATCATCCGGGCCTCCCCGTCGAGGTCGTCGCCGGCAGCGGCCATGGACCGGAAGCGCTCGATGTACCAGCTGGAGTGCGCCGGGTTCGCTCGGGTGAGCTCGACCCACTTGCTGGTGGCGACCTGTGCCCTCGGTTGCTCACTCATCTCGATGCCTCCTGGTCGGTCAACTCGACGGGTCGTAGGACCGGACTCGAGACGGGGGACCGAGTACACAAGCTGCGGACGGGCTCGCAGCCGGACCCGGTCGCAGGCTGCGAACACGATGGCTCCACCGGCGAACAGCACGCTACCGCCGATGATGCTGGGCGCTGGCTGGGCGAGTGACCGTCCGCGTTCGTCGGGCGTCAGGGGGACGCGGAGGGTCCGCCACGAGGTCGGTGGTCGGCTATCTGGCGTCGGTGAATAGTCGCGGAAGTAGTCGCGAACTAGCCGGAACCGCTCGAACTCAGCCGAACGGGATATCACGAACGCCGAGGTCGAGGTGCGGAAAGGCCTACGTCGCAGCACCGACTCGGCCTTGCCGACACCAGGTGTCATCGTGAGCCGAAGGCTTAAACCCCTCGGGAGCTCACGCTCCGTGAGAGTTCGAATCTCTCCCCGGGCACGATCGAACGCGTCGTGCGCGACTCGACACCGAACGGGTGTTGCCGAGGGTGATCGGTGCGGCACGAGATGTGCGGTCCAGGGCGCAGGGCGAGAACGGTGGGGCTACCTCGCCCGGTCGTCGGCGGTGCCGGCGCTCAGCTCCCAGCGGGCTTTGCCGTTCCTCTTCGCTCGGTACATCGCATCGTCTGCGTGTCGCATGAGGGTCGTCATCTCGATGCCGTCATCGGACCGGAGGGCGATTCCGATGCTGGCGCCGACGCGAACGTCGGCGGGGAGGCCGGGGATGGGCGCTGCGATGGCCTCCTGGATCCGCTCGGCCGACCTGATCGCCGCCTCGTGGTCGTCGGCCGTCGCCAGCAGCACGGCGAACTCGTCGCCGCCCAGGCGGGCGAGCGTCTCGTCCTGGCGAACGGCGGCGGTGAGGCGTTCGGCAGTCTCGATGAGTACCCGGTCGCCGGTCTCGTGTCCGAACGCGTCGTTGATCCCCTTGAAGCCGTCGAGGTCGATGAACAGCATGCCCACGGTCCATCCGTGGCGAGCGGCTCGCGCGGAGAGCCGTTCGGACGCCTCCGAGAACGCGTGTCGGTTGAGCAGGCCCGTCAGCGGATCGTGTCGTGCGTCGTGGCGGAGCTGTCCCTCGAGCTCCCGCTGGGTCGTCACGTCGTGGAGGTTGACGACGATCTGGTCGCCCCAGTCCTCGGACGGGCTGGTGAGGCTTGCGACGACGATGCGATCGCTGCCGTCGCGGTGCAGGAGTCGGATCTCGATCTGGACGCTGTGGCCACGTCGGGTGACGACGTCGTCGAGCAGGTCGTCGAGCGCATCGACCTGGTCCGGATGGAGGTATCTGGAGATGGGCTGCCCGACCACCTCGTCGGGTGAGTAGCCCAACATCTGTCGAGCGGCGGGGCTGACCGATACGACGCTGCCGTCCGTCGAGATCACCCCGATGATGTCGGCGGCACGCTCCACCAGCGCTTCGAAGCGGGCACCGCGTTCGCGGACCTGGGCCTGCGCGGCTTCGGTGGCCTGCGCGGCGCGGCCGAGCACGTCGGTGACGATCATGAGGCACAACCCGCCGACGAGTGCGATGGTGTGACCGAGGCCAGGGTCGATCATCGTGGGAGCGATGCCGACCGCCACCGCGATCTCGCCCGCCAGGATCGCCACCCAGTTCCAGACCATGTTGGGACGCACGGTCCGGCCGCCCACGGTTCGAAGCAGCTCTGCTGATCCGAGGGCGTAGGCGATCAGCAGCACGGAACCCCAGCCGGCGGCGTAGATGACCGTGGCGGTGCACAGGACCGAGAGGGCGATGCGGACCTGGAGGCGCAGGGTCGACTGCGGTCGACGGTCCAGCCAGATGCTCGTGGCGAGGTTGGCGACGCCGGTGCCCAGGATGATGGCAGCAAGGACCCACATCGGCGTCGACGCGATGAGTCCCTTCCCGTGGAGCCACCACACTGCGACGACCGCCACCGGGCCGGCGGCGTACACGGCGAACGACGCCAATCGCCGAGACTCGTGCGCGTCGACCGATCGGAGTCGCATAGGTCCTCCATCGACCCGTGAACGTGCGGTGTAAAGCTTTCTCGGGCGTCTCGACATCGTCTCGGGTGCTGCCGTAGGGGCGGCGCTCACTGCGCGGATGGAGCGAGGACCGGGCGCCCGCCGCCCGCGAGTTTGGCGCTGTAGAGGGCCCTGTCGACCTGGTCGAGGGGCAGGGGTCGCTGCGTGCAGATCTGGATGCCTGCGGACGCGGTGACGTGGGCTCCGTCGACGTCGACCCCGGCGACGGCGTCGAGGAGACGTCGTGCGATCGCGTGGAGGTCATCATCGGCGGCGTGAGGGCAGAGGACGATGAACTCGTCGCCGCCCCAGCGGGCGACCAGGTCACCTGGCCGGGTGCTGGTCAGGAGGGCAGCCGCGATGTCGCGGAGCAGTTCGTCGCCCGCGAGATGGCCGAGGGTGTCGTTGATCTGCTTGAACCCGTCGAGGTCGATCAGGATGACACCCAGTGGCGGCATGGCGAGCCCGTCGGTGTCGACGCCGCCGAGCCACCGTTCGAGACCCTCCCGGTTGGGCAGCCCGGTGAGTGGATCGCGGGTGGCGATCGCGGTCTCGTCGGCGAGTCGCGCCGCAGTGGCGCTGAGCTCGCGCTGAGTCCGGTCGAGTCGAGCGGCGAGCAC
>JAFAFL010000085.1 GCA_023423535.1 Pseudomonadota bacterium | reverse complement strand
CCCCTGCCCGGTCACCGCCGGCTGCGAGGGCTGACCGGGAGAGGGCGCGGGCGCGGTCGGAGCGGTCGCCACCGCGGGAGGCTGTCCCGGCGCCGGCTGCTGAGGCGCTGCCGGCGCAGGAGCGGCGGCAGGGGGCGCGGCGGCCTCGGCGCGGAGCTTCTCCAAAGACTCCTTCGCGCGGTCCACCCACTTCTGCTCCGACGGCCGGTTCTCGCGCTGGATGTACTGCTCGTAGGCGCCTATCGCCTTCTGCCGCTGTCCGAGCTCGCGGTAGCTCTCGGCGAGCCCGTAGAACCCGTCCGGGTCCTCCGGCTTGAGCCTGGTGTAGGTCTCGTAGGCCCCCGCCGCGGTGGCGAAGTCCTTCGTGCGCCGCGCGGCGAAGCCGAGGTTGAAGTAGGCCAGCGCGAACCTCGGGTCGGCCTCGGTGGCGGCGCGGAACTGGACGATCGCCTCCTCCCGCTGGCCCTTCTTGAAGAGCACGCTGCCCAGCCCGTTGAGGGCCTCGGCGTACTTCGGCGAGGCCTTCAGCGCGTCGCGGTAGGCCGCCTCCGCGTCGTCGAGCTGGCTCTGCTGCAGCGCGCGCTCGCCGCGGTCGAACGCGGCCTTGGCCTGGGGCGTGGGGGCTCCCGCGGTCTGCGCGAGGACTGCCGCCACGAAGATGAGCTGACCGACCATCTGGTTGTCTCTCCGGCTCGGATGGGCGCACCCTGTCTAACAGAGTCCGCCCCGAAGCCGCGACACGGCGAGCCGGCCCACGCCGCCGTTCCCCTTCAGAAAAGGCGCTAGTCCGCGCGGAAGGGGTTCTGCAGGAGGATCGTCTCGCCGCGGTCCGCGCCGACGGAGATGCAGACCACGGGCACGCCCGCGACCTCCTCCACCCGCCGCACGTAGCGCAGCGCCGCGGTGGGCAGCTCGTCGAGCGTCCGCACGCCGGCGAGCGGCTCGTCCCAGCCCGGCAGGGTCTCGTACACCGGCTTCACCCGCGCGAGGTCCTCGTGGTCGGTGGGCAGCTCCGTCACCCGCTTCCCGTCGAGCTCGTAGCTGGTGCAGATGGAGACCTGCTTCAGCCCGGAGAGCACGTCGAGCTTCGTCAGCGCGATGCCCCACAGCCCGTTCACCCGGACCGCGTAGCGGAGCACCACGCCGTCGAGCCAGCCGCAGCGCCGCGGCCGTCCGGTGGTGGAGCCGAACTCGTCGCCCAGCTTCCGCAGCCGGTCTCCCGCCTCGTCGTGCAGCTCGGTGGGGAACGGACCGCCGCCGACCCGCGTGGTGTAGGCCTTGCTGATGCCCATCACCTTGTCCACCGCGGTGGGGCCGATGCCCGAGCCCACCGCCGCGTTGCCCGCCACGCAGTTGGAGGAGGTCACGAACGGGTAGGTGCCGTGGTCCACGTCGAGCAGCGTCCCCTGCGCGCCCTCGAAGAGGATCCGCGCCCCGCGCTGGATCTGCTGGTCGAGGAACAGCGAGGTGTCCGCCACGTGCGGCCGCAGCCGCTCGCCGAGGCCGGCGAACTCGGTGACGATCTGCTGCGTCTCCAGCTGCGGCGCCGGCAGCTTTGCCCGGTGCGCGAGCTCCTTCAGCTCGTCGAGCGCCTCGGGGAGCCGCTCGGAGACTCGCCGGTTGAGGCGCTCGGTGTTCAGCAGGTCGCGCACCCGGATGCCGTGGCGCGCCACCTTGTCCTCGTAGGCCGGCCCGATGCCCCGCCCGGTCGTCCCGATCGCCGAGCCGCCGCGCAGCTTCTCCCGCAGCGAGTCGATCAGCTTGTGCCAGGGAAAGATGACGTGCGCGTTCTCGGAGATGAGCAACTGCCCGTCATCCTTGAGGGATCCGCGCACCTTCAGCGCCTCGATCTCCGTCACCAGCACCGCCGGGTCCACCACCACGCCGTTGCCGATGACGCAGGTCTTCCCCGAATGCAGGATCCCCGAGGGGATGAGGTGGAGGACCGTCTTCTGCCCGTTCACCACCAGGGTGTGGCCGGCGTTGTTGCCGCCCTGGAAGCGGACGACGACCTGGGCGTGCTGGGTGAGGAGGTCCACGACCTTCCCCTTCCCCTCGTCCCCCCACTGCGCACCCACCACGACGATGTTCGGCATGCGCGCGTCCTTATCACCGGGTCGGGTGACAGCGGTACAGATAGCCGCAGCGGATGGCCCGGCACGTCTCCGACTCCCGTCCAGTCCACTCGAAGCGCTGCGAGGCCTCCAGCAGCCGCCGTCCCGCCGTCGCCAGCGCGCGGGCGAACTGCTCCGGATCCGCCGACTCCTCCCGCGTCCGCAGCTCCGGCTCCGCCCGCCCCTCCTGCAAAAAGGCGATCCCGCTGCGCACCGGCACGCCGTCCTTCACCAGCTGCCGGGCGGCGAGCGCGTAGCAGTCCAGCTGGAAGGCGTAGGGCGCCAGGCCCGCGGGGTGCCGCCGGCTGAACTTGTAGTCCACCACCAGCGCCCCGCCGTCCTCCTCCTCCACCAGGAGGTCGATCTTCCCCTTCACGTGCAGCGACAGCCCCTCCACCTCCGGCAGGCGGAGAAGGAACGGCAGCTCGCGGTGTACCCGCGCGGCGCCCGCCCGCGCGAGCCCGGCGGCGAAGCGGGTGGAGAGGAAGGCTTCCACCTCCTCGAGGATCTCCCGGCTGGCCGGATCTTTCGGGCTCTCCCCCTCGCGCCAGAGGAGGGTCTCGAGGTGCTCGCGCAGCGCCGGCCCGCCGGCGCGAACGAGGTCCAGCTCCACCACCTCCAGCAACCGGTGCGCGAGCGTGCCGCGCGCCCGGGGATCGGTCCGCGCGCGACGCGGTGAGGCGCCACCTTCGGCCGCCTCGCCGTCGTCTTCGAGTCCGACCTCGAAGACCATCGGCCGCTCGGAGAGGCCCACTTCGTGCGCGTAGAGATAGCGGCGAGGGCAGAGGAAGAAGTCCTGCAGCTGCGTCACCGGGAGCACCAGCCGCTGCGGTTGCGGGGCCGCCGGACGCCGCGCCCGGGCGATCGCCTCCTCCGCCCGCCTCCGCGCGGTCGCCTCCGCTTCGGCGTCCGGGACGACCACCGGGGGCCGCACCGCGGAGGGCAGGCCCTCGATGAACACGTCCCGCGTCCCCGCCTCCAGCGGCGCGCGCTCCGCGATGAGCGCGTCCAGCGACTGGCGCCAGCTGCCGGCCACCGGCTTCGGGCTCTGGCCGGAGAGCACCAGCAGGTCGCGGGCGCGGGTGAGCGCGACGTAGAGCGTGCGCGCGGACTCCGCCACCTCCCGGCGCGCGCGCTCGGCGCACACCGCGAGGTAGCGGCCGGTGTTCGTGGGCTCGAGCTCGTCTGGCAACCACGGCTTCACCGCGAGGCCCTCGCGCCGATCGAACACCACCCGGCCGCGCTGAAAGGGGCGCTTCGAGGCGAGGTCCGGCACCACCACGACCGGCCACTCGAGGCCCTTCGCGCGGTGGATCGTCAACAACTGGACTGCGCGCGGGTCGCCCGCATCGAGCACGTCCGCCTGCGCCTCCGTCGGCTCGGACTCGGCCAGGGAGAGCAGCTCCCGCGCGAAGCCGGCCACGTCCCCGCCACCCCGCGAGTCCCAGCGCGCCGCCAGCTCCAGCAGCTTCTGCACGTTCGCCAGCGACTGCTCCCCGTACGGCGTCCCCGCCAGCGCGGTGAGGAAGGCCGTCTCCTCCAGCGCTACCTCGAGGAGAACCCGCACGCCGAGCCGGTCGCGCTCGCGCCGGAGCGACGGGAAGAGCG
>JAFAFL010000075.1 GCA_023423535.1 Pseudomonadota bacterium | reverse complement strand
ACTGTAAAAATATCCAGTTGTGAGTTAATCAACGCCGACTGCCTGGAATTTATCCGGTCGTTACCCGAAAATTCTGTTGACCTGATAGTCACGGACCCGCCGTACTTTAAAGTGAAGCCTGAGGGCTGGGATAACCAGTGGAAGGGCGACGATGATTACCTGAAATGGCTGGACCAGTGTCTTGCGCAGTTCTGGCGGGTGCTGAAACCTGCCGGAAGTCTTTACCTGTTCTGTGGCCATCGCCTGGCATCTGATATCGAAATCATGATGCGTGAACGCTTCAGTGTGCTGAACCATATTATCTGGGCGAAGCCGTCCGGACGCTGGAACGGGTGCAACAAGGAAAGCCTGAGGGCGTATTTCCCCGCCACAGAGCGCATTCTGTTCGCGGAACATTATCAGGGGCCGTATCGCCCGAAAGATGCCGGGTATGAGGCGAAGGGCAGGGCACTGAAACAGCATGTGATGGCTCCGCTGATTGCTTACTTTCGTGATGCGCGTGCTGCCCTGGGGATAACGGCAAAACAGATTGCTGATGCCACAGGAAAGAAAAACATGGTGTCGCACTGGTTCAGTGCCAGTCAGTGGCAGCTGCCGGACGAAAGCGATTATCTGAAATTACAGGCGCTGTTTGCCCGGGTGGCAGAAGAGAAGCATCAGCGGGGTGAACTGGAAAAGCCCCACCACCAGCTGCTGGAGACGTATACTTCACTGAACCGGCAGTATGCGGAACTGCAGAGTGAATATAAGCATCTGCGGCGGTATTTTGGCGTGACGGCGCAGGTGCCGTACACGGATGTGTGGACGCATAAACCGGTGCAGTACTATCCCGGGAAACATCCGTGCGAAAAACCGGCAGAAATGCTGCAGCAGATAATCAGCGCGAGCAGTCGTCCGGGGGACCTGGTTGCAGATTTTTTCATGGGGTCGGGTTCGACAGTCAAAGCCGCGATGGCGCTGGGGCGGCGTGCAACTGGCGTTGAGCTGGAGACTGAACGTTTTGAGCAGACGGTCAGGGAAGTTCAGGATTTAGTCAGTCAGAACGGATGATATTGCAGGATTAGTTACGTACCGTTATTATCCTGCGCCCGGCCCTTTAGCTCAGTGGTGAGAGCGAGCGACTCATAATCGCCAGGTCGCTGGTTCAAATCCAGCAAGGGCCACCATATCACATACCGCCATTAGCTCATCGGGATAGAGCGCCAGCCTTCGAAGCTGGCTGCGCGGGGTTCGAGTCCTCGATGGCGGTCCATTATCGGTATTCAGCGTTGTTAGCTCAGCCGGACAGAGCAATTGCCTTCTAAGCAATCGGTCACTGGTTCGAATCCAGTACAACGCGCCACACTTATTTTCCCGGGCTCGCTTTTGCGGGATTTTTTTGTGTCGTGACCAGGACATGACTCTTTCTGGAAGGAGGTATAGAATGTTTATTTTTCAGTCGCTTCCGGAGGTCCGTTCGGTGATTACGTATAGTGATATTCAACATGCATATGATGAGATGAGAAGGCATAACGCGCGTGTTCATGATTCCCTGAGGCGGGAAGTTAAACTTCTGAAGAAGTGTTATGCGTGTTCGCTTAGTGGTGAAAGCTCTGCGCTGGATATGGAGCGATTGGTCAGGATCGAGCGGATGACCGAGAGCGGAAGGTATGAGGAATGTTCACCCTCATGTCTTGGGATGAATAAGGATGGTGTGATTGAGTTCAGAATATGTACATTAATTAATGAAACTCCGACGGGAAATATGTTTGTGCCAGCATATATAACTATGGAGTATTGCGATGACCTTATAAAAATAGGGATGTCGCTTTCCAACTTCAGAAGTGATAAACGAGCTGAGTTATATGTTTCCAAAGGTGAAGAGGCTGAACGATACGTAGAAGCGTCTGAATATATTAAGAGCATGATGATTCGCTTCATTGCGGATCAGAAGTTCTCAGGATAATAGTTATTTTTTGATGTTATGGCTCGCTTTTGCGGGCCTTTTTTGTATCCGCGCCACGCCCGGCGCATATCAACCACAGAGCCTTTCGGGGGTGAGCTTACGGAGTGGTCAGTGTGACTTTCTCTGTGGGCAGATCGCTCCCGGGCGTTGGCTCACCCACCCAAAGGAACGTCACGATGTTTGGTATTTTCAAAAAGAAAACCCGCAGAGCAGCAGCGGAAATTAAAAAGTTTGAGAAACGTGATCTGGCACAGGCGGTTATTAATGCTGCCTATCTGGTGGCCTATGCAGATGGTGAATGTGAGGCTTCAGAGAAAGCGAAGATCGAGCAGGTCTTGCGTAACCAGCCTGCGTTGTCCGCGTTTACGTCAGAAATTAATGCCATCAGTGCCACGATCACAGGTCAGCTTGACACCAACTTTAAAATTGGTCGTCGAGCGGCGTTGCGTGAAATTGAAGATGTGAAACACGATACGCGTGAAGCGGAAGATGTGCTGGATGTGGCGGTGGCCATTGCTGAAGCAGATGGTGAAATTGAGCCGGAAGAGCGTAAGGTTCTGGAAGAGATCGCCGGTGTTCTTGGCCTGCGACTGGAGAACCACCTGTGACGGTAAAACTGCGTCTGGCCGCTGTGGCACTCCTGCTGTTTCTGGTGGTGATGGTGGACTTCACCAGCAGGATCATGTCGGTGCTGGCGGATGGAGTGCTGGTGGTCGGTATTGTGGTGGTGCTTTTTCCTTTGGTGAAAAAGGAGATGTCAGGTAGTTAGCCGGGTATCAGTCATGCCCTGAAAATTTTAAATGTCTCACAATTCAGACGGTTGACAGTTGTCTGGTTTGCGGGGAGTTTGTTAAAAGAAACTGGCATGGTGAATCCCCCTGAGCGGAGGGGCATATCAGCGCAGGTGTTTCTACTCTATCCTTTCTGTGCGGGTTCAGGTGCTGATACTGAACTCACCGGGAGGCACCCGGCA
>JAFAFL010000061.1 GCA_023423535.1 Pseudomonadota bacterium | reverse complement strand
CGCTGAAACAGCCCGCATCAGGGTAGTCAGATAGCGCTTGTTTCAAAGGGTTTTCTTAGTTTCGGCGTGTTTCACCGAATGCCAAAATATAGACGTGTGGTCCTGGCCGTCGTTGCTACGGTCAAGCTCTTGCGGATGCGGCACTGGCGTCAACCGGCGCGGTGTCGGCGCATTCCGTGAGAGTGAGGGAGGCCAGAGGGAATTCGGCTCCCGGGAGAGCATGGCATAAGCCGTCCGACCATCGCGCAGGGAAGGCCGTGTGTTGGGCTTCACCTGTATGCTGTTGTGCGGTTTTTCTGCGCTACATTCGCGCAGCAGACCGCGGGTGCCAGCCGGCACCCGGCCTTCCCTGCGCCCTCTTTCCTTGGGGGTGATGGAATGAAGCAAAGCTCGGGCGAAATGCGCCGCGAGGATGCGAGCGTGTGTCTGCAAAATGCGAATTGGAAGAGCGAGGCTGTCGCCTCAAACTCCGTTATTTGCGAGCGCCGCGAAGCAATCCAGAGTCTTTCCGCGGAGGGATTCTGGATTGCTTCGTCGCTACGCTCCTCGCAATGACGTGGAGAAAGCGGTGCGTCGCATCTTGTTCTCGTGCCCCGGACGCAGCGCAGCGTCCCCGGCGATGCGAAGCATCGTCCGGTACGGTGCGCTGCAGAGCCGGGGCCCATGTCTCCGAGCAAACCGTGCCGCCCTGGGTCCCGGCTCTGCGCAGCGGCGTTTCACGCTGCAGCGCGTCCGGGACAGGAGAGGCCTACACTTCCCGTCGGCTCAAAAACGCCAGCCGCTCGAACAGATGCACGTCCTGCTCGTTCTTGAGCAGTGCGCCGTGCAGCGGCGGGATCAGCTTGCGCGGGTGGCGTTCCCGAAGCTGCTCGGCGCTCATGTCCTCGTTGAGCAGCAGCTTGAGCCAGTCCAGAAGCTCCGACGTGGACGGCTTCTTCTTCAGGCCGGGCACCTCGCGTACCTCGAAGAAGATGCGCAGCGCCTCTTCCACCAGGCGCTTCTTGATGCCGGGGAAGTGGACGTCGACGATGCGATGCATGGTGTCGGCATCGGGAAACTTGATGTAGTGGAAGAAGCAGCGGCGCAGGAAGGCGTCCGGCAGCTCCTTCTCGTTGTTGGACGTGATCATCATGATCGGGCGCTGCTTCGCCTTGATCGTCTCGCCGGTCTCGTAGACGTGGAATTCCATGCGGTCGAGCTCGAGCAGGAGGTCGTTCGGGAATTCGATGTCGGCCTTGTCGATCTCGTCGATCAAGAGCACCGGGCGCTGCTCGGCCGTGAAGGCTTCCCACAGCTTGCCGCGCTTGATGTAGTTCCTGATGTCGGACACGCGGGCGTCGCCGAGCTGGCTATCGCGCAGGCGGGAGACCGCGTCGTATTCGTAGAGGCCCTGCTGCGCCTTGGTGGTGGACTTGATGTGCCAGGTCAGCAGCGGCGCGTTCAGCGCCTTCGCCACTTCCTCCGCCAGCACCGTCTTGCCGGTGCCGGGCTCGCCCTTGATGAGCAGCGGGCGCTCCAACACGATCGAGGCGTTGACGGCAACCTTGAGATCGTCGGTCGCAACATAGTCCTTGGTGCCGGTAAATTTCATTGCGTGTCCTTAGGTGATCGTCGGCGCGGAGCGCAAGCTCCGGTCGCGACAAGGGAACGGCCGCGCATGGCGGCCGTTCCTGGTTCGGTCAGGCTTTCAGACCCGTTTTATCAGCGAAAGGATGACGAGCACAATCACCGCGCCGATGGTGGCATCGACGATGGCGCCGATCGTGCCCGTTGCCAGCTGGATGTGCAGCTGAGGCAGGATCCAGCTCGCCACCAGCGCACCGATGATGCCGACGACGATGTTGCCGACCAGCCCAAATCCCGCCCCGTGAACAATCTTGCCCGCAAGCCAGCCTGCGATGGCGCCGATGATGAGCGCTGCGAGAATTCCCATTGCAAACGTCCCCAAAACAACCCCGTATGGCATCAATTCTAGAGCAAAATGCCTTTCGGTCCAGTGCGGAGCGGGGGCTTCCGCCCCTTGACGTCAGCCACCCGACGGGCAATCTGTCACCTATGTTCCTGCAATTCTTCACCTCTCTGCGCGACGCGCAGGTCCCCGTGACGCTGCGCGAATACCTCACGCTGATGGAGGCGCTCGACGCCGACCTTGCGGACTACACGGTCGAGAATTTCTACTATCTGTCCCGCGCCTCGCTGGTGAAGGACGAGCGCAACCTCGACAAGTTCGATCGCGTCTTCGGCACGGTGTTCAAGGGGCTGGAAAGCCTGCTCGAAGCCATGGACAAGGCGGAGATCCCCGAGGAGTGGCTGAAGAAACTCGCCGAAAAGTACCTGACGGAAGAAGAGAAGAAGCAGATCGAGGCCATGGGCTGGGACAAGCTCATGGAGACGCTCAAGAAGCGTCTCGAGGAGCAGAAGGGACGGCACCAGGGCGGCTCGAAGTGGATCGGCACCGCCGGCACCTCGCCATTCGGCGCCCACGGTTACAACCCCGAGGGCGTGCGCATCGGCCAGGAGAAGAACCGCAACAACCGCGCCGTGAAGGTGTGGGACAAGCGCGAGTTCAAGGATCTCGATGGCAATGTCGAGCTCGGCATCCGCAACATCAAGGTGGCGCTGCGCCGCCTGCGCAAATTCGCGCGCACCGGCGCGCCCGACGAGCTCGATCTCGACACCACGATCCGCGAGACCGCCAATCACGGCTATCTCGACGTCCACATGCGCCCCGAGCGGCGCAATGCGGTGAAGCTTCTGGTGTTCTTCGACATCGGCGGCTCGATGGACGCGCATATCGAGCAGGTCGAGGAGCTGTTCTCGGCGGCGAAGAGCGAGTTCAAGCACATGGAGTATTTCTACTTCCACAACTGCCTCTATGAGGGTGTGTGGAAGCAGAACAAGCGCCGCTTCACCGATCGTACGCCGACCTGGGACGTGCTGCACAAATACCCGCACGACTACAAGGTCGTGTTCGTCGGCGACGCCTCGATGTCGCCCTACGAGATCATGGTGCCCGGCGGCTCGGTCGAGCACGTCAACGAGGAGCCCGGCTCGGTCTGGCTCGATCGCATCATCCGCACCTATCCGCACGCGGTGTGGCTCAACCCGGTGCAGCAGAAGCATTGGGACTATTCGGAATCGACCACCATCATCAAGCGCATCTTCGCCAACCGGATGTACCCGATCACGATCGAGGGACTCGAGGGCGCGATGAAGGAGTTGACGCACTAGCGCTGTAGCCGTCATTCCGGACGGCCGCAAAGCGGCCGATCCGGAATCTCGAGATGGTGTACGACGATCGAGGTTCCGGGTTCGATGCTTCGCATCGCCCCGGAACGACGAGCAAGACAAGAGGGAGAACCACATGCCCCAGACCATCACCCGCGGCATCAAGGCGTTGATCGACGAGGCCAATGCCGAGATCGAGACGCTCAACGCCAGGGACGCCATCGAGATCTCCAAGAACGGCGACGTCGTCATCGTCGACATCCGCGATCCCCGCGAGATCGAGCGCGACGGCCGCATCCCGGGCGCGTTCGCCTGCACCCGCGGCATGCTCGAATTCTGGATCGACCCGCAGAGCCCCTATGCCAAGCCGATCTTCCAGGAGGACAGGAAGTTCGTCTTCCACTGCGCCGGAGGCCTGCGTTCCGCGCTCGCCGCCAAGACCGCGCAGGACATGGGCCTGAAGCCCGTCGCCCACATCGCCGGCGGCTACGCCGCCTGGCGCGATGCCGGCGGTCCGACGGAGCAGTGGG
>JAFAFL010000013.1 GCA_023423535.1 Pseudomonadota bacterium | reverse complement strand
AGGTCGCAGCCGCGTTGATGGAAAAGGCAGGTGAGTTGTTCTCCGAGCCTCCGTCCATCGAAAACGTTGATGTACTTGCGGCAAAGCTACCCGGCGAGCAAGCCTAACAATTCGTTCAAGCCGAACTCGCTTCGTTACAGCAAAAGCGTGGCAGAAAAAGATTGCCACGCTTTTGCCTCCACTACGCAAGTCGGCTTAACTCAGGCGTTAGGCCGCACAAGAGCCTTCGTCGCAGATTAATCTCACAGCTTGGAGTCATTGTGTCCGCACCAGTTCGCGCCGGCATCTTCATCTACGCCAAAGACCCTGATCGCCTGTCTGACTTTTACCAGTCTGTTTTGGGCATGGCGGCCACTCATCGCACTGACCAGATGGTTGTGCTTCGCTCGCCGGATTTTCAGCTCATTGTTCACGCCATGCCTCCGGAAGCTGCGTCGCAAGTCGCAATCACCAGCCCGCCGCAGCTACGCGACAATGCCGCTATCAAGTTCTTCTGCACCGTCCCTAGCCTTTCGGGCGCTGAAGAATCAGCGCAAGCTTTGGGCGGGCACGTCCTTCCAGAGCAATGGCAAGGCCCCGGGTTTGTAGTTCGCAATGCCTGTGACCCGGAGGGCAACATCTTCCAGGTACGCGCGAGTGCGGCCTAACAATTCGTTCAAGCCGAACTTGCTTCGCTACACCAACAACATGGCAGAACAGCTTGCCATGTTGTTGGCTACGCTACGCAAGTCGGCTTAACTCAGGCGTTAGGTTGCACAACAGCGTTCGTCGTTGAACTGCGCCAAAGTCTGCACGTCTCACCAGCAAGTTGATCGCGCTGCCTTGTGCACTCGAGTTGTCGCACGCGGCTTCGGACACAGGGAGGGTGCGGCTCCGAACACTCCGCCGGTGCGCCGGGCCGGGTGATCGTCCAATCGCTCCAACGTGGCCCCGCCAACGCGCATGCCCGGCGCTTGTAAGTCAGATCGCACTCGACGCACGACTTCGGCAGCATCTCAAGCATACTCTCGGCTCCGGGCACTGGGCGTCACGCAGCATGCCGCTTCCGGGCTCACGGACACATCCGTGCAACCTAACAACTCGTTCAAGCCGACGCCACTTCGTGGCCCGGCTTATGTGCTAGCTTCTAGCACAACGCCGTGCCACTACGCAGCGCGGCTTAACTCAGGCGTTAGACCTTATGACCAAAGACCTAAATCACTCCGAAAAGGCGGCCCTGGAAAAACTTAGAAAGCTGCAGAGCCAGTGGCCAGGCTTTAGGTGGGTGTTGCTTCTGCTAGGTATTTCGAACATATTGAATGGTCTTTCTTCGTACTTCAGGCACGGAGATCATGCTTTCGGCTTGCTCGCTTTCTTTATAGGTCTTGTCGCCATCGTTCTTACTTGGCGCGACTGGTCTGGTAATGCAACACGAACGCTCCTGTTAAAGCTGTATGACGAAGAGTGACCGTATAAGGTCTAACAATTCGTTCAAGCCGACGCCGCTTCGTGGCCCGGCTTGTTGTGCTAGCGTGTAGCACAACGCCGTGCCACTACGCAGCGCGGCTTAACTCAGGCGTTAGGCTCCAACATTAGGACTCTCGCAAATGCCGGAACCAAAGCTCATGTACAACTGCGACCTCTGCGGTTCTTCATTTCAATTCGGGCCGCACATTTACGCTGGCAAGGTTATCCCTGGCTACAAGCTGACCGTGTGTCGCACATGCTGGGAGAGCAACCATGATGGCTGGGGGCCGATCGTGGAGAATCAGTTTGTTGCACATTTGCAGAGCAAGGGGATTCCTCTGCCAAGTCGCAACAAAGACGGCTGGTATCCACGTGAGTAGGAGCCTAACAATTCGTTCAAGCCGACGTTGCTTCGTCGCCGCGCTTGCGGTGTAAGCTAACGCTACACCGCCGCTCGGCCACTGCGCACCGCGGCTTAACTCAAGCGTTAGGGCTCATCATGACGGAACCTCGCAACATCCAGATTTTCCAAGAGCTCACGGCCCGGATCCTCGATCGTCTCTATCGGGAGTTCCCGAACCCCGTTCTACTCGACGTTCAAGCAATCGGTCAGGAAGTGTCCAATTTCCTTGAGAGCCCAGAAGAAGAGCAGTTCCAGGTGCTTACTCAGGACTCTGTTGGCGCAATGAACTTCCTGGCCAAAGAGGGGTTCGTAGAGTGCCGTCCAGATCAACGTTATCTGGAGCAACCAGAGACAGTGTTCCCGGAGTCGGTGCTAACTCTCAAAGGATTCACCCTGCTTGGTGCAGTCCCTGCTGCGGTGAATGAAGCAATTGAGCGCCGCCCCATTGCGGAGCAATTGTCGGACGCACTCAATGACGGGGCTCACGCGACAGTGGGTGAGCTGGTCAAAAAGCTATTCTTCGGTGCGTTGACAATCGGCTCGTCGGCGCTTGCCGGATGAGCCCTAACAATTCATTCAAGCCGACGCCGCTTCGCGGCGCGGCTTAATTCAGGCGTTAGACGCGTATGAAAATTGACCTAAATCCGAACGAAGATCTGATCAAAGAATCTGGCTCAAACCTTCAGCGTGGCGCGGAGACAGTAGGCGGCAAGCTCTTTTTGACGAGTGACCGACTTTACTTCAACACCCACTCACTCAACTTTGCGACCGGACCCGAAACCATCGCGCTTGATCAAGTAGCATCGGTCAGTCCTGTTTGGACGAAGTTTTTGGGCATCATTCCGCTATTCCCGAACTCAATGCGAGTGGCCACCAAGAGCGGCGACCACTTTGACTTTGTAGTCGTGGACCGCTCTGAATGGAAGTCAGCAATCGAAAAGCAAGCGAGGCTACGCGTCTAACAATTCGTTCAAGCCGACGTTGCTTCGTGGCCGCGCTTGCGGTGTAAGCTAACGCTACACCGCTGCTTGCCACGTGCGCACCGCGGCTTAACTCAGGCGTTAGACCACAGGAGAGAGTGCTTTGCGATCCTCATTCGTCGCCCTGTTGTTGCTTGCAGCCACAAGCGCCTTCGCGCAAAGACATAGAGAGCCGGTGGTCGGACTACCCTGCGAGGGATGCGAGG
>JAFAFL010000003.1 GCA_023423535.1 Pseudomonadota bacterium | reverse complement strand
GCGCCCCGCACGGCCGCTCCCGCGAACAGAGGCTGCGAATCCGCCCACGAACTGCCGGATTAGCTCAACCCCGCGAAGATGCTGGGGAAGCGGCGTCCGCGCGGCCCGATCTCAAATCAAGCCTGCCCTCTGCCCGAGGCTCCAACGACGCTTCCCAGGCCGTCGCCTCTGCTCACAAAGAAGAGGGCTCCGGAGACGATCGCTCAGCCGCCCGCGCAGGAGCTCGCGGGGGCCGGCAGTGAAGAGGCGGAGTCATCGGAGCCGGCGGGCGAGGCGCTGGAGGACGCGCCGAGGATCGCGCAGGGCCCTTCGCTGCTCCCGTCGATGGAGGTGCTCGGCGATGGGAGTGAGTCGCCTGCGCCCGGTTCCCGAGGCCGGACCCTCCGCGCAGAGGACGGCGATCCCTACGGCAGCGAGGCCGCGCGCCGCGAGGAGGAGCAGTTCCGCGTGCACGGCCGCGTGGATGGCTGGGCAAGGGATTCGCTCGCCGAGGCGCGTGCACAGCGAGGGCTCCCGCATCCCTATGTCAGCGGCATGGGCAACGCGCTCCGCGAGGGGCTGGGTCGCGCGGAGGGCGGCACACCGGAGGCGCTGGGGGCACCGGGCGCGGCGGGATTCATGGTGCGCCGGTACTTCGACTCGGCGGAGGCGTACGCGCGCACCGGCAATCCCGGCATCTCCACCCCGGGCCTCGCCGAGCGGCAGTCGGAGAAGCTGAAGGCCCATACGAAGGATGGCGCTGGGCTCGTGTCGCTGTTCACGCAGGCGGCGGAGACGTCGCTGGATCTGGCGTACGGCAAGCCGCTGCTCGCGCTGACGCTGGAGCTGAGGCTCGGGCGGGATGGGAGGCCGTCGAGCCAGCCGTCGCTGCTCGAGCGATCGGGCAGCGAGAAGTTCGACAGCTTCGTGTTGCGCGTGGTGCCCGGTGCGCTCGCGGAGCTGGGGCCGGTGCCGGAGGAAGCGCTGCGCGGGCGGGAGGAGCTTCGCAGCGTGTGGCTCATCGAAGGATGGGCGCGGATCCCGCCGAAGCTCGACAAGGCGATGACGATGATCGGAGTGCCCGGCGTGCAGGGTATCTCCGGCGACGTGTTGATGAAGCAGGCCGCGTCGAAGGAGCAGTTCGATTTCCGCGCCCGGCTCCTGCGCGTCTACTGAGCGAGCTCGCCTGCCTCCCTGAGTGGTCTGATGCATAGGCAGGGCGCGTGCGCTAAAGACCCCGGAGCCGTGACTGCTCCCTCACCGTTCCGCTCGCCGCCTCCGAAGGTCACGCTGACGCAGGGCTTCACCGAGCCCTACGACAACGCGGTGGCCACGGCGCGCACTTGCTACAACTCGCGGATCATCACCGCGGCCGACGTCCGCAAGGACGAGAAGGCGATCGAGCTTCGCGACCGGATCGCGAAGGAGACGTACGAGGCCGGGCACCACACGACGATCCAGCACGCGACCTTCCAGTTCACGCTCGAGCACGTGAGCCGGCAGGCCATCTGGTCGTTCCTTCACGCGCACCCCTTCTACAACTCCGAGCAGGTGAGTCAGCGCTACGTGGAGGTGAAGCCGGGGAACGTGATCCTCCCCTCGCTGCCGCCGGAGCTGGAAGAGCTCTACACGGGCGCGGTGGAGGACATGATGGGCGCGTATCGCTCGCTCATCGAGCTGCTCACGCCGAAGGTCGCCGAGGAGTTCTTCCGCATCTTCCCCGCCCGCAAGCGCGCGCCGGAGAAGTGGGCGCTGGGGATCAAGAAGAAGGCGCAGGAGGTCGCGCGCTACGTGCTGCCGGTCGGGACCTTCGCGCACCTGTACCACACGATCAGCGGGCTCACGCTTCACCGCTACCACCGGCTCTGCAACCAGTTCGACGTGCCCACCGAAGTCCACCTGATGGTGAAGGCGATGGTGGCCGAGGTGGAGCGGCGCGACCCGCTCTTCTTCGCGCGCATCGAAGACCCGCTGCCGATGGAGCAGACGCTGGAGTACCGCGCGCTGCAGGAGCTGGGGCGGAGCGGCGCCGGCGCGACGGGAGGCATCACCGCCGGCAGCGCGCGCGCGTTCATCCGCGAGTTCGACGAGGAGCTCGGGCCGGACCGCCGGTCGCGGCTGGTGGACTGGAGCGCTGCGGGACCGCAGAGCGTGGCGAGGGCGGTGCGCGCGGTGCTCGGGCTCACGCGCGCGGAGCTCTCCGACGACGCCGCGATCGAGCGGGTGCTCTCGCCGAAGCTCAACCCGTACCTCGGCGAGTCGCTGACGCTGACGACGATGTCGAAGCTGACGCGGGCCCTGTCGCACGCGCACTTCACCTTCCAGAAGAAGCTCTCGCACACCGCGGACAGCCAGGATCAGCGGCACCGGATGACGCCGGCCTCGAGACCCGTGCTGCACGCGCACTTCGTCCCGGACGAGGTGGACGTGATCGTCCCCGATCTCATCGAGGCGGTGCCGGAGGCGAGGGCGCGCTTCCTCGAGACGTGCGGGCGGACGTGGCGGGTCATCGAGCGGCTGGTCGACGCGGGCGTGCCGCACGAGAGCGCGCTCTACCTGCTCCCCAACGCGTTCCCCATCCGCTTCCACGAGTCCGGCGACCTGCTGCACCACCACCATAAGTGGGTGCATCGCCTTTGCTATACGGCGCAGGACGAGATCTGGCGCGCCTCGCTGGAGGAGGTGTCGCAGGTGACGCAGCTCCAGCCGCAGCTCGTGCGTCACATCCGGCCGCCCTGCACGCTGCGGATGCAGGCGAAGATCACGCCCTTCTGCCCTGAAGGCCCGCGGTTCTGCGGCGTGCCGGTGTGGAAGCTCGAGCTCGATCAGATGAAGCGGCTCATCTAGGGGAGCGACATGACGCGCATCTACACGAAGACGGGCGACGAGGGCGGCACCGGGCTCTTCGGCGGCGGGCGGGTCCGCAAGGATCACGTCCGGGTCGATGCCTACGGCGAGGTGGACGAGCTCAACGCCACGCTCGGCGTCGCGCGCGCGGAGTGCGGGATCGAGGACGAGGCCATCTCGCTCGCGCTCACCCAGCTGATGGACGAGCTCTTCACCGTCGGGTCGATGCTCGCCACGCCGCGCACCGAGAAGGCCTACGCGCACATCCCGAAGGTCACGCTCGCGCACGTGCAGGCGATGGAGAGCGCCATCGACCGGTTCGACGCGGAGATTGGGCCTTTGACCTCCTTCATCCTGCCGGGCGGGACGAAGCTCGCGGCGGCGCTGCACCTGTCGCGGACGGTGTGCCGGCGCACCGAGCGTCGCGTGGTGCCGCTCGCCGCGGCGGGAGAGGTGGACGGGCTGGTGGTCATCTACCTCAACCGGCTCTCCGACCTTCTCTTCACGCTCGCGCGCGTGGCGAACCACCGGCACGGGGTGAAGGACGTGCCCTGGAACCCGCCGAAGGCTTCGCAGGAGGGCTGACGCTGGCGTCTTCGCGCGAGCCGCTCCCCACCGAGGAGCTCAAGCGGATCGCGCTGGCGGCCGGTTTCGATCTCTGCGGCTTCGCGAGGCCGGAGCCCATCCCGGCGAACGTGCTCGGGGACTGGCTCGAGGCGGGGATGAACGCGGACATGGACTGGATGCGCGAGCGCGCCGCCGAGCGGCTCGACATCCGCCTCCGGGTGCCGAACGCGGCGACGGTGATCGCGCTCGCGAGCAACTACTACCGGTGGGAGCCCGAGGTGGAGGGCTCGCCGATCAGCCGCTACGCGCGAGGGCGCGACTACCACGCGACGCTGCGGGACCGGATCCGCGCGCTGCGACGAGGCATCCGCGAGAGGTGGCCGGAGGTGGACGACTACGCCTCCGTCGATACCGGCACGGTGATGGAGCGGGTGTGGGCCGCGCGCGCGGGGCTGGGCGTGGTGGGGAAGAACGGGTGCCTCATCACGCCGCAGTTCGGCTCGTGGGTGTTTCTCTCGGTGTTCGTCATCGACCGCGAGGTGGACCGCTACGACTGGGACTCGGCGACGCACGGCCAGGCGGAAGGTCATGCGCCGGATTCATGGAGCGCCTGCGGGTCATGCACGCTCTGCATGGAGGCCTGTCCCACCTCTGCCATCGTCTCGGAAGGGCGGGTGGACGCGCGGCTGTGCCTCTCGTACCAGACGATCGAGAACGCCGGCGCGGTGCCCCCTTCGCTGCGAAGTGCGTTCGAAGGCCGCGTGTTCGGCTGTGACGTCTGCCAGGACGTGTGTCCGCTCAACGCGCGTCCGCTGCAGGCGCCGGAGCGGTTCGCGCCGCGCGCCGTGGCGGGGCTCGACGTCCAGGGGCTGGCGGCGCTCTCCCGTGAGGAGTTCGCGCAATTGACCCCGGGAACGCCTCTCGCCCGTGCCGGCTATGACGGGCTGCGGCGGAACGCGGCGTACGCCCTGGGCGCGATGCGGGATGCTCGAGCGCGTCCGGTGCTGGAGCGCCTCGCGCACGACCCGTCGGAGAACGAGAACGTACGCGAGGCGGCGCAGTGGGCGCTGGAGCGGCTGGGCTGAATTCGTGAACCGCTACGGCTGGACCTGCGGCGTGCAGGTGTAGAGCACGTCGAGCAGCGCGGTCGGATCGTTCCGCCACATCGCGCAGGCGCCGGGGCAGAGATGAATCTCGTTGCCGACGACGTAGAACGCGTTGGGTGCGCACACCGCGGGGCTGGCGACCTGGCTGAACGGCACCGGCTGTCCGCCGTTGGTGGGGATGAACTCGAGGTACGCGTTGGCGAGGCTCGAGTCTGCGGGCGGAGGCGGTGCGGTGAACGCGCAGGAGAGCTGCGAGCCGCCGATGATCCCCGCCGCCACCGCCTGGAAGATGGCGTCGAAGTTGTTGTACTGGCAGATGGGGAAGCGCAGCCCGCCGGTGAGCATGCTCAGCTTCTGGTACTCCTGACCCGGGTTGAGCACGTTGCCGCCGTTGCCGGAGCAGGTCTGGTTCACCAGCGCCTGCGTGGCGGCCCACGCGCTCCACACCGGCTGGCTCTCCTTCAGGCCGACGATGCTGTGGAAGATGTAGTTGCGCTGCTGGGCGGTGCCGAAGTGCTGCGGCGAGAGCGCGAGCAGCCCGTTGTCGAACTTCGTCGCGCCCACCGCATTGCTGTGGTTCATCCGCGGCTGGTCGTCGGTGATCTCGATGAAGATCTTCACCGAGTTCGGGCGCAGCCAGCCTCTCCATCCCGTCGGCGCGAGTCCGCAGGCATCCGGCGTGTTGAAGGTCTGCAGCGCCACCTGCAGCGAGTCGTGGCTGCCCACCTCCACGCTGTAGTGGAAGAAGCGCGCGCCGTTCGTGGGGCAGGTGGAGGGCCAGGTGCAGCTCGCATTGCCGCTCAGCGGCTGCGAGACGCAGATGGACTGGTCCGGGCTCGCGCGGCCGTGCTTCGAGATCATGATCACGCGGTAGTCGAGCCCGCTCGCGCCGATGATCTGGGCGAAGTTCTGGTTGATGTTGCTCTGCACCGCGACGATCTCGTCGGTCATGCTCCCCGAGTTGTCGACGATGAAGATGACGTCCACCGGCCGGTAGATGGGCAGCAGCGGCTGGTTGCTCCCGCTCTGGCTGTGCCGCACCACGCGGTCGTCCGCGGTGCCGTTGCAGTTGTTGTCCGCGCCGTCGCAGATCTCGGGGACGGGGAGCACCTCGTTGCCGCACGCACCCCAGTTGCCCGCGCTGCAGGTCTGCGAGCCCGCGGCGCACAGACCCACGCTCTGAGTCCCCTGAGGACCCGAGTAGCAGGCGCGCACGAGCTGCTCGTCCACCTGTCCGTCGCAGTCGTTGTCCGTCGCGTCGCAGCTCTCGGCGACCGGCGTCACCTCACCCGCGCACGCGCCCCAGGTGCCGGCGCTGCAGGTCGCGGTGCCGCTGCGGCACACGCCCACGCCCTGCGTCCCGGCCGGCCCGCTGTAGCAGGAGCGGGTGAGCGCTTCGTCGAGCTGGCCGTCGCAGTCGTTGTCCGCGCCGTCACACGTCTCCGCGGCGGGCGTGACCTCGCCGGCGCACGCGCCCCACGTCCCACTCGAGCAGGTCGCTACGCCCGCGGTGCACAGGCCCACGCCCTGCGTCCCGGACGGGCCGCTGTAGCAGGTGCGCACGAGCTGCTCGTCCACGAGGCCGTTGCAGTCGTTGTCCTGCGCGTCGCACGCTTCTGCCTGCGGGAGGACCTCGCCGTGACAGGCGCCCTCCCACGCACCATCGACACAGGTCTGCGTGCCGGTCTGGCAGAGGCCCACGCCCTCGGTGCCCGCAGGGCCCGAGTAGCAGGTGCGCACGAGCTGCTCGTCGGTGACGCCGTTGCAGTCGTTGTCGATGCCGTCGCAGGTTTCGGTGGAGGGGAGGACTTCGCGCTCGCAGGTGAGCTCCCACACTCCGTTGGTGCAGGTGACCGTGCCCTCGCTGCACGCGCCCACGCCGAGCGTTCCCGCCGGACCGCCGTAGCAACCCTTCACGTGGTGCGCGCCCACCGTTCCATCCGTGTCGTCGCAGTCCGGCGCGCGGCAGTCTTCGCCGTCACCAAAGCCGTCACCGTCGCGATCGAGGCAGTCGACGACCAGCTGCGTGACGTCCTCCTTCGTGTAGGGCGGCTTGCGCGGAGGCGTCTCCTCCGGCTGCTCCGAGGGCGTGTCGCCGTCCGAGATCTCCGGCGGCGGATCATGGAGCGACACGAGGAGCGGTGAGTCGCAGTCACAACCGGACGCGACGATCAGCACGCACACGAACCCGAGCTGCCCTCCTGGCAGCCACCGACCACCGACACCACGGCGCTTCATTGGGGGACCTCCACAGCGGGGACAGAGACTTCCTGCAGCGCTGGAGAGGTGCGCCCGCCGGCGCGTGCGCGCGAGCTGGTCGAGGGTCGGTGCGACCTCTGCGCCGAAGCGTTGGAACGGGTGCGCTCTGCGGCTACCTTCTGCGCATGCGCATCCAGACTCTCTCAATGATGGGCGCCGCGCTGCTGATGCTCTCGGCCGCGGGCTGCAAGAAGGGCGAATCGTCGCAGGAGGGCACCGGCACGCTCCCCGAGACGCTGTTCGCGACCTTCAAGACGAACAAGGGCGACATCGTCATCCGCCTGTTCCCGAAGGACGCGCCGAAGACGGTGCAGAACTTCGTGGGCCTCGCGACGGGGCAGCGCGAGTGGCGCGATCCGAAGACGAACGAGATGAAGAAGGAGCCGCTCTACGACGGCACGATCTTCCACCGCGTCATCCCCAACTTCATGATCCAGGGCGGCGACCCGCTGGGGATGGGCTACGGCGGTCCCGGCTACAAGTTCGAGGACGAGTTCCAGAGCGGCCGCACCTTCGACAAGCCCGGCCTGCTGGCGATGGCGAACAGCGGCCCGAACAGCAACGGCTCGCAGTTCTTCATCACCACCTCCACGCCGCAGCACCTCAACAACAAGCACACGATCTTCGGTGAGGTCATTGCCGGCTACGACGTGGTGGAGGCCATTGGGCAGGTGCCGCGCGATCCGCGGGACAAGCCGCTCGAGCGCGTGGTGCTGGAGAAGGTCGTCATCAGCGAGACGCAGCCGAAGTAGCTGCCGACGTCACGCACAGCGGCACATCAGCGTGCACGTCAGCGCAGGGCGCGGGCGGAGACGATCACCCCGTCTCCATCCGCGTACACGAACCGGCCCAGCGCGAAGTGGACGCCGCCGAAGCTGAGGGGAACGTCGCGCTCGCCGAGCCCGCGCTTCTCGCTCTTCCGAGGGCACGTCCCCAGCGCCTTCACCCCGAGCTCCATCCCCGAGATCGCCGCCGAGTCGCGGATGCAGCCGTGGACGATCACGCCGGCCCAGCCGTTCTTCACGCCCAGCGCCGCGAGCACGTCTCCCACGAGGGCCACGTTCAGCGAGCCGCCTCCGTCCACCACCAGCACCGCGCCGTCACCCGCCTCCTCCAGCGCCGCGCGCACGAGCGAGTTGTCATCCGGCGCCCGCACCGTCCGCACCGGCCCACCGAACGCGCGCACGCCGCCGAAGTCGGAGAGGCGCAGCGAGAGGACCTCCACGTCCGGATGGTCGTCGCAGAGATCGGCGGTGGAGAGGGGCGAGGGCGTGGTGGTCATGACCCGCGAACAAAGCGCCGGCCCCGCCTCCCGGAAAGGAGAAGCGGGGCCGGTCAGCCTTCAGCGTCGTGTCCCCGACGAGGACGCGAGGGACCTGGCAGCTACGGCTGCACCTGGTCGTGGCAGGTGAACAGCGTCTCGAGCTTCGCGTTCGGATCGTTGCGGTACATCGCGCACGCGCTCGGGCAGAGGTGGATGTCGTCGCCGGTCACCCAGAACGCGTTGCCGGTGCAGGCCGCCTCGTTCGCCACCTGGGTGAAGACCACCGGCGCGCCGCCGTTGGTGGGAATGAACTCGAGGTACGCGTTCTGGAGCGAGGTGCCGCCGGGGATGACCGTGGCGGTGAAGAGGCAGGATGCCTCCGACGCCGCGATGACGCCCGCCGCGATGGTCTGGAAGATCGTGTCGTACGACTGGTACTCGCACACCGGGAACCGCAGGCCGCCGGTCCAGCGGCTGAGGATCTGGTAGTCGATGCCCGGGCTGCTCACGTGGCCGCCGTTGCCGGTGCACTGCAGCGTCACCAGCGGGTCGGCGGGCTGCCAGGGCGAGAGCCGCGGCGAGTTCTCCTTCAGGCCCGCGATGGTGTGCCAGATGTAGTTGCGGTTCGTCGCGGTGCCGAAGTGCTGCGGCGAGAGCGCGAGCAGCGCGGTGTCGAACTGCTGCGCGGTGATGCCGTTGCTATTGCTGCCCGAGCCGTTCGGACCGTCGTCGGTGATCTCCACGAAGATCTTGATCGAGTCCGTCCGCAGCCAGTTCTGCCAGCCGCCCTGCGCGAGCCCGCACCCGTCGGTCACCGCGAAGGTGTTGAGGATGCGGTGGAACGAGTCCGAACCCTTCACCTCGGTGTTGTAGTGGAAGAAGCGCGCGCCGTTGACGGGGCAGGCCGGAGGCTTGGTGCAGCTCGGGTTTCCGCTCAGCGGCTGGCTGATGCAGATGGGCTGTCCGGTGGTCTTCGCGCCGTGCCGCGAGATGAGGATGACGCGGTAGTCGAGCCCGCTGTTGCCGATGATCTGCGCGAAGTTGTTGTTGATGTTCGCTTCGACCGCCGCGATTTCCTGGTTCATCGTCCCGTTGTTCGGGATGACGAAGATGATGTCCGCCTTCCGCAGCTGCGGGTTCCCGGGGATGGCCACGTTCTGCGCGGTGTGCCGGTACACGACCTCGTCGCCCTGGCCGTTGCAGTTGTTGTCGCTGCCGTCGCAGACCTCGAGGCTCGGCAGCACCTGGCCCTGGCAGGTGCCCCACTGGCCGCCGGCGCAGGTCTCAGTGCCCGCCATGCACACCCCCACGCCCGCGGTGTTCGCCGGGCCGCCGTAGCAGGCGCGCACCAGCCCCTCGTCCACCGCGCCGTCACAGTCGTTGTCCAGCGCGTCGCAGGTCTCCGCCCGAGGCGTCAACTCACCCGCGCACGTTCCCCACGCTCCGGCGCTGCACGTCGCGGTGCCGCCGCGGCAGGCGCCTACGCCCTCGGTGCCGGACGGACCGCTGTAGCAGGCGCGGGTCAGCGCCTCGTCCACCGCGCCGTCGCAGTCGTTGTCCTGCGCGTCGCAAGTCTCGTCGCCGGGCAGCGTCTCGCCCGCGCAGCTCCCCCACGTTCCCGCCGAGCACGTCGCGGTGCCGCCCGCGCAGAGGCCCACGCCCTCGGTGCCCGCCGGGCCGGTGTAGCAGCTCCGCGTCAGCGCCTCGTCGGTGTCGCCGTCGCAGTCGTTGTCCTGCGCGTCGCAGGTCTCGAGCGAGGGCAACGTCTCACCCGCGCAGCTTCCCCACGTTCCCGCCGAGCAGGTCGCGGTGCCGCCCGCGCAGACGCCCACACCTTCCGTGCCCGCGGGGCCGGTGTAGCAGGCGCGCGTCAGCTGCTCGTCCGTCTCGCCGTTGCAGTCGTTGTCCTGCGCGTCGCACGTCTCCGCCGAGGGCAGCGCTTCGCCTGCGCACGTGCCCCACTTGCCCGCGTTGCAGGTGGCGGTGCCGCCGTGACAGACGCCCACGTTCTCGGTGCCCGCGGGCCCGGTGTAGCAGGACCGCGTGAGCTGCTCGTCCGTCTGGCCGTTGCAGTCGTTGTCGAGGTCGTCGCAGGTCTCCGCGCCGGGCAGCGTCTCTCCCGCGCACGCGCCCCAGGTTCCCGCGGTGCAGGTCGCCGTGCCCGCCGCGCACACGCCCACGCCCTCGGTGCCCGCGGGCCCGGTGTAGCAGGAGCGCGTCACCCTCTCGTCGGTGTCGCCGTTGCAGTCGTTGTCGAGCGCGTCGCACGTCTCGGGCGCAGGCAGCGTCTGTCCCGCGCAGGAGCCCCACGCACCCAGCGCGCACTGCTGCACGCCGCCGGCGCAGATGCCCACGCCGAGCGTCCCCGCCGGACCGTCGTAGCAGGAGCGCACCAGCGCCTGATCGATCGCGCCGTCGCAGTCGTTGTCCACCGCGTCGCACACTTCCGCCTGCGGGAGGACCTCGCCGTTGCAGCTCGCTTCCCACGCCCCCGCGACGCAGGCCTGCGTGCCGCTCTGGCAGACGCCCACGCCGTCGGTGCCGGAGGGACCGGTGTAGCAGCTGCGCACGAGCTGCTCGTCCGCGTTGCCGTTGCAGTCGTTGTCGAGGCCGTCGCACGTCTCGGCTCCCGGCGTCACCTCACCGGTGCACGCGCCCCAGTCGCCCGCGCTGCAGGTCTGCGTGCCGCTGCTGCAGACGCCGACGCCTTCTGTGCCTTCGGGGCCGGTGTAGCAGCTGCGCACGAGCTGCTCGTCGGTCACGCCGTTGCAGTCGTTGTCGATACCGTCACACGTCTCCGCGGCCGGCCGCACGTCGTTGCGACAGGTGAGGTCCCACACGCCGTTGGTACACGTCATCACGCCCGCGCTGCACGCGCCCACCCCCTCGGTTCCGGCGGGACCTCCGTAGCAGGACTTCTGGTGCGTGGGGCCGATCGTCGCGTCGTCGTCGTCGCAGTCCGTGCCGCGGCAATGCGGTCCATCACCGAGCCCGTCGCCGTCGCGGTCGAGGCAGTCCACGGTGAGCTCCGTCCCGCCACCGACGCTGACGTAGGGCTGACGCGGCTGCTTCCCGTCGTCCGGCGTGACGTTCTTCGAGCTGTCCGGCTCTTCCGGCGGCGGGTCGTGGAGCGAGACGAGGAGCGGGGACTCGCAATCGCACCCGGCCACCACCATCAGCGCACAGAAAAACGAGAGCTGCCCTCCTGGCAGCCGCCGACGACCGACACCGTGGAACTTCATGTGGGGGACCTCCACTGCGGGGGAACGGCCGTAGGACCGCGCTGGAGAGGTGCGGCCACCACGGAGAGCCGGCGACCTGACCGAGGGTCTGACCCCTCTGGCCCGCGCGCGGTAGGCTCCGCACCCATGGCCAACAGGGTTGTTCGCAGTCGTCGAGTGGTGTTGCCCGGCGGGGTGCGTCCGGCGGAAGTGGTGATTCGAGACGGGCTGATCAGCGAGGTGCGCTCGCCTGCTCACGGCGCCTCCGCGAGTGGAGCTTCAGAGGAGGTCGTCGATGTCGGTGAGCTCGCGCTACTCCCCGCGCTCGTCGACTGCCACGCGCACATCAATGAACCGGGCCGCACCGAGTGGGAGGGCTTCGAGACGGCCACGCGCGCGGCGGCGGCCGGTGGCATCGGCATGGTGGTGGACATGCCGCTGAACTCGATCCCGGCGACGACGACGCTGGACGCGTTGAAGGTGAAGGCGCGCGAGGCGGAGGGTCGCTGTGCGGTGGACTACGGCTTCTGGGGAGGCGTGGTGCCGGGCAACGTCGGCGAGCTCGAGCCGATGGTCCGGGCGGGGGCGCGCGGCTTCAAGTGCTTCCTCGTCCACTCCGGCGTGGACGAGTTCCCGATGGCCACACGCGCGGATCTCGATCTGGCGATGCCCGTGCTTGCTCGGCTGGGTGTCCCGCTGCTCGTGCACGCGGAGCTCGATCCGGGGGTGGTCGCGGAGGCCGCAGGCGGATCGGCACGCGACGTGCGGCGCTACGAGACCTGGCTGCGCTCACGCCCCGCATCTTGGGAGGTCGAGGCGATCCGGATGATGATCGCGCTCTGCCGGCAGCACCGGTGCCGCGTGCACATCGTCCACCTCTCGGCTGCGGACGCGCTGCCGGACATCGCGGCGGCGAAGGCGGAGGGCCTGCCGTTCACCGTGGAGACCTGTCCGCACTACCTCACCTTCTCCGCGGAGGAGATCGCGGAGGGCGCCACCCACTTCAAGTGCGCGCCGCCGATCCGCGAGCGCGAGAACCGCGAGCGGCTGTGGGATGCGGTGCGTTCCGGCGTGATCGACTTCGTGGTCAGCGATCACTCGCCCTGCACGCCGGTACTCAAGCGCCGCGAGGAGGGCGACTTCGACGCGGCGTGGGGCGGCATCTCGTCCATCCAGTTCAGCCTTCCCGCGGTGTGGGCGGGGATGTGCGAGCGCGGGATGGACCTGCACGATCTCGCGGTCCGGATGTGCGAGCGCACCGCGGACTTCGCGGGCGTGGGCGACAGGCGGGGCCGCATCGCGCCCGGCTTCGAGGCGAACCTCGTCGTCTTCGATCCGGATGCTTCGGTCTCGCCCGCCGCGGCCGACGTGCTCCACCGCCACCCGCTCACGCCCTACGAAGGTCGCGCGCTGCGAGGACGGGTGCTCTCCACCATGCTGCGCGGCGAGCCGGTCTACGAGCACGGGCGCTTCACCGAGGGCGCGCCGAAGGGGCGGTGGGTGTAGATTCGGCCGGGCAGGGAGGGAGATCACACACATGCACAACCAGGCCGACGAAGGTCGGATCAGCGTCTCGTTTGCGGGCCTCATGGATCTGGCGGCGGAGGCGGTGGGCGGGAGGGTCCTCTGGGCGAACGACGAGTTCTTCGCGGAGAAGGAGAACCTCCTCAAGCCGGGCCGGGGCGTCTTCATCGCCGGCAAGTTCACCGAGCGCGGCAAGTGGATGGACGGCTGGGAGACGCGGCGCAAGCGCGTGCCCGGCTACGACAGCGCGGTGCTGAAGCTCGGGCTGCCGGGTGTCATCCGCGGCGTGAACGTGGACACGAACCACTTCCTCGGGAACTTCCCCGAGTACTGCTCGGTGGACGCCTGCGAGCTCGAGGGCGACGCACAGCCCTCGTTCGATCAGCTGCCCGGGTCGTGGACGGAGATCGTCCCCCGCACGAAGCTGCAGGGCGGCACGCAGAACTTCATCGCCGTCTCCAGCGATCGCCGGTGGACGCACCTGCGCCTGAACATCTTCCCCGACGGCGGCGTGGCCCGGTTCCGCGTGCACGGCGAGGTGAGGCCGGACCTGCAGCGGATGCGCGCGGAGGGCCTGGTGGATCTCGCCTCGGCCGTGAACGGCGGCACGGTGGTGCAGGCGAACGACTCGTTCTTCTCCACGAAGGACAACCTCATCCTCCCCCACCGCGCGGCGAACATGGGCGAGGGCTGGGAGACGCGGCGCAAGCGCGTGCCCGGCTTCGACTGGATCGTGGTGAAGCTCGCGGCGCCGGGGACGATCGAGAAGGTCGAGGTGGACACGGCCCACTTCAAGGGCAACTTCCCCGACACCTGCTCGCTGGAGGGCGTGGCGCTCGACGTGCCGCTGCTCGACTTCGCCAACGCGCAGAGCCTGCCGTGGAAGGAGCTGCTGCCGCGCACGAAGCTGCAGGCCCACCACCAGCACTTCTACGAGGCCGAGCTGCGCGAGAAGGGCCCGTTCACCCACGTGCGCCTGAACATCTTCCCCGACGGTGGCGTGAGCCGCCTGCGCCTGTGGGGCCGTCCGCTGTGACGGAGGCCGCGAGCAGTGGCCTCGCGCGGCTGAACGCACTGGAGGAGAGCGAAGCGCACGCGGCGCTGCTTCGCTGCTGCGGGTCCACGCGCTGGGTGAAGGCGATGCTCGCCGAGCGTCCCTTCGCGGGCGAGGCTTCACTGCTCTCCACCGCGGACCGGCTGTGGGACGAGACCGGGCCGGAGGACTGGCGCGAGGCGATGACGCATCACCCGCGCATCGGCGAGCGGCAGCTGCGCGAGAAGTTCGCGGCCACCGCTGGCTGGTCGAACCAGGAGCAGCGCGGGGTGACCGAGGCGGGCGAGGACGTGTTGAAGGGCCTCGCCGACGGGAACCGCGCGTACGAGGAGAAGTTCGGCTTCATCTTCCTCGTGTGCGCGACCGGGAAGAGCGCAGCGGAGATGCTCGACTTGCTGCGCGCGCGCATGGGCAACGACCGCGAGACGGAGCTGCGCGTGGCGGCGGGCGAGCAGAAGAAGATCACCCGCATCCGGCTGGAGAAGCTCCTCGCGGAGTAGCGGGATCGAGGAGTCTCGCAACAGGGGACGGCAAAGGCAGACATGAGCACGCTTTCGACACATGTATTGGATGTATCGGTCGGCCGGCCGGCGGCGGAGCTGGGCATCGTGCTGGAGGCCGTTGACGCCAGAGGCTCGATGAAGGAACTCGCGCGTGGCGTGACGAACTCGGACGGGCGGGTGAAGGACTTCCTCCCGCCGGGGACGAAGCTCGCGGCCGGGCTCTACCGGCTGACCTTCGACACTGCGTCGTACTTCCGCGCGAAGGGCACGAAGGGCTTCTACCCGCACGTGCACATCACCTTCGAGATCGGCGCGAACGACGAGCACTACCACGTGCCGCTGCTCTTGAGCCCGTGGGGCTTCTCCACCTACCGCGGCAGTTGAGACTTCGATCCACGGGAGCTTTCGGATGCTGAAGACGTCGCTGCCGGGCGCGCAGATCACCACCGTCCGTTCCGCCCTGCGTCGCGCGCAGACACGGTTTGCGAGGCGCTATCCGGGAGACGCGCTGGGCCGCCAGCCGGTGCACACCGTGTACGGCGGCGCGCACCTCTTCCGTCACGACGCGGCGAGGAAGCTCGGCGACGTGGCGCTGAAGTCGCTGGAGCTCTACGCGCCGGACGCGGGCTCGCTCGCGCGCGGGCTGGACATGGTGGACGACGGGCGCGTGTACCGCACCGTGTACTCGCGCGTGGTGGAGAAGCTGCGCCGCGAGCCGGTGGAGGATCTCCGGATCGACTTCGAGGACGGCTACGGCCACCGGCCGGACGCGGAGGAGGATGCGGACGCGGTGCGCTGCGCGGAGGAGCTCGCGCGCGGCTTCGGCGAGAAGACGCTGCCTCCCTTCTGCGGCATCCGGGTGAAGGCGCTGACCGAGGAGACCTTCGCGCGTTCCGTGCGCACGCTGGACCTCTTCGTCTCGAACCTCGTGCGGGCGCTGAAGGAGAAGGGCGTCTCCGCGCTGCCGCCGGGCTTCGTGGTCACCCTGCCGAAGATCACCGTGCCCGAGCAGGTCGCCGCGCTGGCGAAGCTGCTGGGCGCGCTGGAGAAGCGGCACGGGCTGAAGACCGGCTCCATCCCGCTGGAGCTGATGGTGGAGCTGCCGCAGGTGCTCTTCGACGAGACCGGCACCGCGGCGCTGCCGAAGCTCGTGCGCGCGGCGGGCGGTCGCTGCGTGGCCGCGCACTTCGGCACCTACGACTACACCGCGGCGCTGAACGTGACCGCGCCGCACCAGAGCATGCTGCACCCGGCCTGCGACTTCGCGCGGCAGGTGATGCAGGTCACGCTCGCGGGGACCGGGGTGGCGATCTCCGACGGCGCGACGAACCTCATGCCGGTGGGGCCGCACCGCGCGCGGGATGGCGAGCCGCTGACGCGCGAGCAGATCGAAGCGAACAAGGAGGTCGTCTTCACCGCGTGGCGCGCCTCGTGGAAACACATCCGGCACTCGCTGCAGCTGGGCATCTACCAGGGCTGGGACCTGCACCCGGCGCAGTTGCCGGTGCGCTACGCGGCAGTCCACGCGTTCTTCCTCGAAGGTCTGGACGCGGCGCAGGGGAGGTTGAAGGCGTTCCTCGACAAGGCGGCGCAGGCCACGCTTCACGGCGCGGTGTTCGACGACGCGGCGACGGGTCAGGGCCTGCTCAACTACTTCCTCCGCGGCATCGCGTGCGGCGCGCTGACCGAAGACGAAGCGCGCGCGGCGGGCCTCTCGCTCGAGGAGCTGCGCAGCCGGTCGTTCCTGCAGATCCTCGAGGGCCGGAAGAAGAAGTAGGTGACCTCGCCTGGCGCTGACGCGGGCCTTCTGGCGGTGGACCTCGGACTGCGCGCGGGGCTGGCGCTCTGGGGACGCGACGGCCGCCTCCTCTGGTACCGGTCCACGCGCTTCGGGACGATGACGCGGCTGAAGCAGGGGCTGCGCTCGGTGCTGCAGGAGGCCGGGCCGCCGGCGGTGCTCTACGCCGAGGGCGACCTCCACCACTTCGAGCTGTGGTCGAAGGAAGCGGTGAGGCTCGGGGCGCGGGCGAGACGCGTGCCGCCGGAGCGCTGGCGCGGTGAGCTCCTGCTCGGACGCGAGCGCCGCAGCGGCCTCGAGGCCAAGGCGCATGCGGACGGGCTCGCGCGAACGATCGTCGAGTGGAGCGGCGCGAAGGGGGTGACCTCGCTGCGTCACGACGCGGCGGAGGCGATCCTGCTCGGGCTCTACGGCGTGCTCGCGGAGGGCTGGCTCGACGCGCTCCCGGCGCCGCTCGCCGCGCGGATGGGCCGGGCCGGGGTCTGAGCTCACGCGGCTGGGTGTCCCCTCAATGAAGAAACCCGCCGCTCGCGCTGGGCGAGACGGCGGGCGGCGTGGCTGCGTGACGGTGATGGTGCCCGCGCCCTTTGCGGCTACGTCTTCGGCGAGGTCGAGCGGTCGAAGAACACGTCCCACATGTCCTGGGTGCGGCCGTTCGCGGTGTACGAGGACCGCATGTCGTGGGCGGGCTTGTTCGCGCTGCGGACGTCGAAGGAGGTGACGCCGTGCTTCGCGAGATCGACCAGCTCGCCCTGCTGCGTGACGCCGTCGCCGTTGCGGTCCTCCCAGATCTTCAGGCCCTTCACCTCGTCGCCGCGGACGAAGCCGTCCTTGTCGCGATCGAAGTAGTGCGCGAGCTTCTGGTAGCCGTTCTGGAAGCGCATGTTGCCCTCGGTGTCGAACTCGCCGAAGAGCTCCTTGCCGCTGGTGATCTTGTCGTCGCCGTCCACGTCCCAGACGAGCAGGCCGTCACCGCCCGCCTTCTTGTCCCACTCCTTCGTCCACTCGTTCCGGTTGACGTTGCCCCAGTTGTAGGTGGGCTTGCCCTTCTCCGTGCGCAGCTCCGAGAGGAGTCTTCCGTCCTGGCTCCAGAACTCGGCGCGGCGGCCCTCGGAGAGCGCCGGCATGCGGGCGTCGGGACCCACGGCCTTGCTGCTGACCTGGCGCCCGTTCGCGTCGAACACCTTCATCGTGGTGCCGGGCGGCAGCGCCGGGGCGCCGCGGCCGGGACGAGCGGTGGCGCTGCGGTTCGACCACTGGCGGTCCTGCGGGTTCAGGTCGAAGCCGTTGACGGTGCGGCCCTCGAGCTTGCCGTTGTAGTGGATGCTGCTGCCGGTGATGTCCGCGCGGCGGTTGCCGTTGAGGTCGAGGACGATCGGATCGCCACCGTCGCCGCCACCACCTCCGCCACCGCCGTCGCTCCCGCCACCGCCGCTGCTGCCTCCACCGCTGTCACCGCCACCGCCGCTGTCGCCGAAGCTGGTGAACGCCGACGAGTCGGACGAGGTCGGGAACTGCTGCACCGGGCTCGAGCCATCGGAGAGGCTGGAGCCATCGGAGCTGCCCACGCTCGAACCGTCGGACAGCGCCTCCGAGCCGGACGAACCATCGAGCCCCTGAACCGTGCCGTCGCTGACGCCCGGCTGACCGGCCTCGTTGCCGCCGTTGCCCTGACCGCCGCCGAGCATGCCGAACAGCGAGCTGATCAGGGAGAGCACCGCCTGCAGCAGCTGCATCACCATGCCGCCGAGGTCGCCCGCGCCGCCCTCGCCCGGCGGCTGCTGCTTCGGCAGCTCATTCGTCACGGTAGCCGGCGCCTGCGCCCGCTGCACGCCCGCGGTGGGCTGCGCGCGCTGCGTCGCCGTGGCGGGCAGCTGACCGACGTCGAAGTTGACCTGCACGCGGACGGGATTCGAGCGGCTGATGTTCATGGAAGGGCTCCGGGACAGCGGGTTACCCGGACCCACATCAAGTCGCGTGCCACGACGCCCTTCAGAGGGAGCAGTCCCTGGGAGACCGACGCGTTGAACACGAAGCGCAGCGCGTTTGAACTTCGAGCCTGCGGTGCTTCGAACTACGCGCCGAGCCGGGCGGCCACGCGCGCAGCGGCCTCGGCGAGCACGCCCTCCGCGAGGGCCTCTTCCGGCCGGGCCTCGAAACACTTCGCGCCGCGCAGGTGGAGAGGCGTGTCCGCGTAACGAGGCACGAGGTGCACGTGGCAGTGGTGCACCATGTCGCCAATCGCGAACGCGTACACGTGCTCGGCTCCGAGCGCCTCACGCTGGGCCCGCATCACGCGCCGCATGAGGAGTCCGAGCGCCGCGCTCTCCTCGTCGTCGAGCTCATAGACCGCGCGCAGGTGCCGGTCGGAGGTCAGCACCAGCCAGCCGGCGAGAGGGCTCGGGCCCGCGAGCGCGTGCAGCGTGAAGCCGCCCTCGCGAAGCAGCACGCCGCCGGGCGTCTCGCGCGTTCCGGAGACGACCTCACACAGCGGACACGTCGCGGCCGTCACTTGCCCGAACCCGAACCCGCGGCGCCCGCCTTCGCGAAGCCGCGGATGTGCTTCACCAATTCGTCGAGTACCTCGGGCTGCGCCTGCAGCTGCGGCGCGGGAGGCATGAGCGGGCTGAGCCCCACCGCCGGACCGCCGCCGAGGATGACCTTCTTCAGGCGCTCGTCGGTCGTGCCCTTCTGCCAATCCGCACGGGAGAAGTCGCGCGGCTTCGGGGTCAGCGCGGCGGCCGCGGAACCATCTCCCTTCCCGGTGGGGCCGTGGCACATCTCGCAGCGGGTCTTGAAGAAGGCCTGCGCCTCCTCCTTCGCGCTCTTCGGCTTCTGGCCCGCGGCGGGCGTGGTGGTGCCATTCGCGGCCGGCGTCTCCGGCTCGACCGTCGTCTGTGCAATCGGAGCCACCGGCGCCACGGGAGCGGCCGGAGCTTCCGCGGGCGCCGGCGTGGCGAGCGCTCTGGTCACCGGCGTCACCGGCCCGAGCTTCGCGCCCTGCGCAATCCACGCGCCCACGAGGCCGCGCTCCTCCTCGGTCATGCCGGTGAGGTTGCCGAGCGGCATCGTCTTCGTCTGCACCGCGCGCACCGCGATGCGATCACGGAACGCGTGCACCTGTTCCGGCGACTCGAGCACCACGCCCAGCGGCGGCGCCGGCCACGACGGATCCGAAGGCTTCGTCGCGTGGCAGCTGATGCAGCGGGTCTGGATGACGTGGTGCACGTCCGCGTAGGCGACCTCCTCTCCGCCGGCCTCGAGCGCGGGCAGCACCATCGGAGCGGGGAGGGTGATCCACACGACCGAGGCCAGCGCGCCGGCGGTGCCCACGAGCTTCACCGGATGCATGCGCAGCCGCTGGTTCATGAACAGCTTCACGCCCACGCCGACGGTCGCGATGAGCCCCAGCGTGAGCCACGGCCGCTCCGATCCGTAGAGGGAGGGGAAGTGGTTCGACAGCATGAGGAACAGCACCGGCAGCGTGAGGTAGTGGTTGTGCGTTGAGTGCAGCTTCGCGCGCAGGCCGTAGGAGGTGTCCACCGGCCTGCCCGCTCTCGTCATCGCGAGCATGTGCCGCTGCGCGGGGATGATCCGCAGCAGCACGTTGGAGCTCATGATCGTCGCGATCATCGCGCCGACCTGCAGGAACACCGCGCGCGGCGTGTAGATGTGGAGCAGCCCCCACGTCAGCGCCATCACCAGCGCGAGCGCCAGGACGCCGAACACGCGCAGGTTCTGGGCGAGGCCGATGCGGCAGAGGAAGTCGTAGAGCACCACGCCGCCGCCGAGCAGCACGATGGAGAGCGCCACCGCCTCTGCGTGGATGAACGGGCTGCCCGGCTCCACGAGCATCGCGCCGCCGCCGAGGTAGTACACGACGGTGATGAGGAAGAAGCCGGTGATCCACGTCGAGTACGACTCCCACTTGAACCAGTAGAGCCGCGGCGGCATCTCCTCGGGGCGGAGCGACTTGCGCTTCACGACCTCGTAGAAGCCGCCGGAGTGCGTCATCCACAGCTCGCCCTGCACGTCGCCGTCGCGAGGCTTGCGCGGGCGCTCGAGGTGACTGTCCAGCCACATGAAGAGGAACGAGTCGCCGATCCACATGATCGCCGCGACGACGTGTGCCCAGCGGAGCGCCACGTTCAACCACTCGAGGAGGGTGGGGGACATTGCCTGTGGGTGTAGCAAAGGAGCGCGCTCGACGTCGCCCCCCCGCCCCAGTAGAGAGCCGCGCGTGACCGCTCCGCGCGCTCCACTGCTCAACGGACTGCTGCCGGTGTACGCGGCGCTGCTCGGTCAGACGCTCATCAGCGCCGGCACGTACCTGGCGGCCAAGCAGGCGATGGGGGAGCTGCGGCCGTTCGAGGTCGTCTGCGCGCGCATGCTCATCGCGGGGGTGATCTTCGCGCTGATGCTCGCGGTGCTGCCGGGTCGAGCGCTGCCGCCGAAGCGCGCGCTGCCGCTCATCTGTGGGCTCGGGCTGCTCGCGGGTCCGTTGAACCAGGGCCTCTTCTTCTGGGGGCTCGCGCAGAGCGTGCCCGCGCACGGTGCATTGCTCTACGCGCTGACGCCGCTCGGCGTGTTCCTCTACATGGTCGCGCGCAGACGCGAGACCGTGTCGGTGCGCCGCGCGGTGGGCATCGGGCTCGCGCTGGTCGGCGTGACCGTGCTCCTCACCGGCCGAGGCCTCGCGCAGGCGTGGGGCCCGCTGGTGGGCGACCTCTTCATCCTCGCCGCCGTCGCCGCGTGGGTGCTCTACACCGCCGAGGGCCGCCGGCTCATCCCCGAGTTCGGCGCGGTGCGCGCGTCCGCGTGGACCATGCTCGCCGCGTCGATCTTCACGCTCCCGTTCGCGCCGTTCGTCGTCGATCTCGAGCGCGTCGCCAGCGCGAGCCCGCTGACGTGGGCACTGCTCGCGTACCTCGGCGTGCTGACCTCGGTGGTCGCGTACATGCTCTGGTACTTCGCGCTCTCACGCCTGGAGGCGACGCGGGTGGCCGTCTTCTCGAACCTGCAGCCGGCGGCCACCGCGATCGCGGCGTGGCTCATCCTCGGTGACCCGCTGACGTGGGAGATCCTCGTCGGCGGGGTGCTGGTGATCGCGGGCGTGCGAATCACGCAACGAGGCTGAGACGCCGGACGGGCTCAGCGGCCCGGCTTGCGGTGCCCGTGCTTGCCGTGCTCGCCGCGCTCGCCGCGCATGTGGGCCCCCTGCTTGAACTCCTCCAGCGAGAGCGACCCGTTGCCGTCGGTGTCGAGCTTCTTGAAGCGGGCCTCCGCGCGCGCGGCCTTCATCTGCGAGCGCTCCGCCTCGTCGAGCTGCCCATCGCGGTTGGTGTCGAAGCGCTCGAGCATCTTCGCGCGCCGCTCTCCGCGATCGCCGCCTTCACCCATCCCCGCGAACGCCACGCCGCCGATCGCGAGGGAAGCCGCCAGCACCACGCCCATCTTCCTGCCGTTGAAGTTCCGCATCCGTGTCTCCTTCGTGAGTGACGAGGGGACACAGAGCAATGCGCGTACCGACGCGCTCTTCAGAGGGAGCGGTGCATGGGAAGGCGCCTTTCCGGTGCGCTTTCCGCAGTGCAGAGCTGCGGATTCGGCACGCCCGCCTGCACCGCCAACGAACGCCTAGCGCCCGTCCGGATCCCAATCGGAGATGTCGTTCTCCGGCTCGGGCGGCAGGTCGGGGTGCGACTTGCGCGGCTTCTTGTCGGAGCTCGAATTCGAAGACGAGGCCTTCGCGGCGCGTTCGCTCTTCCGCTCGTTACGCGGGCGCTCGGTCTGCTCGCGCGGCGCCGGTGAAGGAGTCCCGGAGCCCGGCTCATCGGGCGGCAGCGAGATCCCCTCGTTGTAGTTCTCGTGCTCCACGCGCATCGCGGGCTCGGACGGCTCGTCCCGAGTGCTCTCCGGCCGCGCGTCCTCATCGGTGGCGTAGCGGGTGCGACCCGTCTCATCGCTGCGCGGCGCGGTCGTGCGCGCTGGCTCGCCCTCGAGGTTGGCCCCCGGCACCGGCGTCTCCTCGCTGATGAAGGTGTCGCCGACCTGCTGCGCGCCCTGCCGCGGCGGGTCCGGATCGATGTTCGCCTCGCGCAGCTCGTTCCAGCGTTCGGTGCAGCGCTGGTGCGTGGTCCGGCAGGCGTCGATGCACTTGAGCAGCTGCGACTGCGTGCGCTGACTGGTGCCGAAGTCCATCGTGCAGTCTTCGCGGCAGCTCGCGTTCTCCTCGTTGCACGCGGTGGGCGCGCGGCCCTGGGCGAAGGCGGGGAGCGTGAGCAGCGAAGCGACGAGAAGGCCGAAGACCTGCGGGGACCGGGACATGCGCGGCGGAGCGTAGCAGCGGCCCCGCGCGGTGTCCCTCAACGGCCAGGGAGCAGGCAGGCCCCGCGCATCAAGCCGTCTGCCGCTCCTTGCCCTCCTCGTGACCGCCCGCGTCATCCCCGCCATGACCCACCGGCGGCGCCTCCTTCATCCCGAGCATCTTCCGGATGCGGGCATGCGCGGCATCCGCGACCACGTAGAACGCGGGCACCACCACGAGCGAGAGCACGGTCGAGAGCGCCAGTCCGCCGATGACGGCGGTGGCCATGGGCACGCGCGTCTCGGATCCGGATCCCATGCCCAGGGCGGCGGGCAGCGCGGCCACACCGGTCGCAATGGACGTCATGAGGATCGGCCGCAGACGAATGGGACCTGCGCCCATCATCGCGTCCTTCGCATTGAGCCCGTCGCGCCGCAGCTGCGTGGCGTAGTCCACGAGGATGATGGAGTTCTTCTTCACGATGCCCAGCAGCAGCAGCAGGCCGATCATGGAGAAGATGTTCAGCGTCTGTCCCGCCACGTAGAGCGCGAAGATCGCCCCCGCCACGCTGGGCACGAGGATCGTCAGCACCGTCACGGGATGCAGGAACGAATTGAACTGCGACGCGAGCACCATGTACGCGACGAGGATCCCCATCAGCAGCGCGAACACGAGGTCCCCGCTCGTCTCGCGGAACGCGATCGACTGACCCGCGAGCTTGATGTGGTAGCCCGCCGGCAGCTTCGCGCCGATGGCCTCCACGTGCTTGAGCACCTCGGCCTGCGCGTATCCGGGCGCGACGTTGCCCATCACGGTGATCGCGCGCTCGCGGTCCTTGCGCATGATCGCCTGCAGGGCCGGGCGCTCCTCCTCCTTCACCAGCGTGGCGAGCGGAATGAGCTCGCCGTCGCGTCCCCGCACGCGCAGCCGCGAGACGTCCTCGGGCCGGTTGCGCTGACCGGCGAGCAGCCGCGCGCGCACGTCGATGCGCCGGCCGTCGGTGCTGTACTTGCCCACGCGGATGCCGCCCACCAGCGCCTGCACGGTGGTGGCGATGTCCTGCGACGGCACGCCCAGATCGCTGGCCAGCTCGCGGTCCGGCTGCAGCCGCAGCTCCGGCGCGCCGATGCGGTAGTCGCTGTCGAGGTCCGTCACCGTTCCCGTCGCGGTCAGCTCGTCGCGCACCTGCTGCGACAGCTCCACGAGCTGCTCGAAGTCCGGGCCGCGCACGCTGAACTCCACCGGGAAGCCGCGCGACGAGGTGAAGCCCGACTGCGAGAGGTCCATCACGATCGCGCGCACGCCGGGCGTCTGGTTCAGCTCGCGGCGCAGGAGGCTCGCGAACTCGAGCTGCGACATGCTGCGTTCGGACGGCGGCACGAGGCTGACGAAGAACACGGTCTGGTTCACCGCCGCGCCGCCGAAGCCGCCGATGATCGCCATCACCCGCGTGACCTCCGGCCGCGAGAGCAGGAACGCCTCCGCCGGCTGCGACAGCTTGTCCGTCTCCTCGAGGTCCGCGCCCACAGCGGTCTGCAGCCGCACCATCAGTCGGCTCTGATCCTGCGACGGCACCATCTCCGACGGCAGCTTCGTGAAGACCCACGCGGAGAGCGCGAGCACCGCGGCCATCGCTCCGAGCACGAGGAGCGGCCGGCGCAGCGCGTGACCGAGCACCCACCGATACCCGCGCGCGAGCCCCTCGAAGGAGTCGTCCACCTTGCGCCCGAGCCACCCGCGGTGCTCGCGGCCGACCTTGAGGATCTGCGCCGCGCGTGCGGGCGCGAGGGTGACCGCTTCGACGTAGGAGAGGAGCACCGCCACCGACAGCGCGATGCCGAACTGCATGAAGAAGCGTCCGATGACGCCCTGCATGAAGATGACGGGGAGGAAGATCGCGACGACCGCGAGCGTGGCGGCGAGCGCGGCGAAGGTGATCTCGTGCGTGCCCTCTCGCGCGGCGCGGACCCTCGGTTTCCCCATCTCCGCGTGGCGGTGGATGTTCTCGAGGATCATGATCGCGTCGTCCACGACCAGACCCACCGCGAGCCCCAGCGCCAGCAGCGTGAAGGTGTTCAGCGTGTAGCCGAGGAAGTAGAGCGCGGCGACCGTGCCCAGCAGCGACATGGGGATTGCGAGGATCACGTTCAGCGTGGCGCTGAAGGAGCCGAGGAACATCCAGCACACCAGCGCGGTGAGCAGGATGGCGATGAGGATCTCGATCTGGATGTGGTGGACGCTCTCCTCGATGAACTGCGTCGAGTCGAAGTTCACCGCCAGCTCCATGCCCTCGGGCAGGGTGGGGCGGATCTCGTCCATCACCTGCCGGATGCCCTCCGCCACCGCGACCGCGTTGGAGCCGCGCTGCTTGCGGATGCCCATGCCCTGCGCCGGCAATCCGTTGACGCGCGTCTGACGGCGGATGTCCTCGAAGCCGTCCTCCACCAGCGCCACGTCGGCGAGGCGGATCGTCGCGCCCTCGTTCTTGCGCACGGTGAGCGCGCGCAGTTCTTCGAGGTCCAGCGCTTCGCCGAGCACGCGCACGCTGACCTCGCGGCCCTGCGTCTCGATCCGGCCGGCCGGCAGCTCCACGTGCTCGCGGCGCAGCGCATCGATCACGTCGGTGACGGTGAGGCTGAACGCGTCGAGCTTGTCGGCGTCGATCCAGATCCGGATGTTGCGATCGAGCGATCCACCGATGGTGACCTCGCCCACGCCGGGCACCGTCTGCAGGCGCTCCTTCACGCGGTAGCGCGCGGTGTCGGCGAGGAGCTGGCGCGAGTAGGGACCGGAGAGGCCGACCCACATGATCGGCTGGTCCTCGGGGTTCGTCTTCGAGACCACCGGCGGATCGATGCCCTGCGGCAGCCGGCGCTGCGCCTGGCTGAGCTTCGTCTGCACGTCCTGGAGCGCGGCGTCCACGTCCCGCGACAGCTCGAGCTCGAGCGTGATGTTCGCCGAGCCCTGCTGCGAGCGCGACTCGATGGAGCGGATGCCCTCGACCTGCGAGAGCGCCTCCTCGAGCGGCTCGACGACGTCGTTCTCCATCACCTCCGGCGCGGCGCCCTCCCACGTCACGTTGATGGAGACGTTCGGGTGATCGACGTCCGGGAACTGGCTGATGCCGATGCGCGAGCCGGCCACCAGTCCGAAGAGGACCGTGGCGCCCATGATCATCCACGCGAAGACCGGGCGCTCGATGCAGACGTCGGTGAGCTTCATGGCGCGCGCGCCTCGCCCTTCTTCTCCGGACCGGAGCCGGAGCCGGAGTCAGCCGCCGAGCCCGCGCCCGACCCCGGACCCGGCGCGATGCGGATGGGCGCACCGTCACGCAGCGCCTCGCCGCCGCGCACCACCAGCGTCTCCCCCGTCTTCAGCCCCGAGCGCACCTCCACCCGTCCATCCGGCGTGCGCATGCCGAGCTCCACCACGCGCTCCTTCGCGACCTCGCCCTCCACCACGAAGGCGAGGAAGCCGCGCTCGCTCGGGCGGATCGCCGTCTGCGGAATGACCGGCGCGTTCTTCGCGGCCACCGGCACCGTCACCTCGGCGAACGCACCCGGACGCAGCTCGCCGCGACGCTCGTCGGTGATCTCCGCGGTGACCTCCACCATGCGGCTCTTCTCGTCTGCGGCCTGCGAGACGTGGCTCAGTCGAGCGGTGTAGGGCTCACGGCTGTCGCGGCTGCGGACGCGCGCGGTCATGCCGGTGGAGAGCCGCGCTGCCTCGCCCTGCGGCACGCGGAAGCGCGCGAGCAGCGGCTCCCTTCGCACCAGCGTGGCGAGCACCGTCCCCGCCTGCACGTACTGACCGGTCTGCACCGAGCGCGTCTCGATCACCCCTGCCTCCGGCGCGCGCACGTACGCGTCGCGAAGGTTGAGCTGCGCCTGCTCCAGCGCCACCTTGCGCGCCTGCGCCTCGGCCTCGGCGGTGCGCGCTCGGGTACGGAACGTCTCCAGTTCTTCGCCGGGGATGAGCCCGGGGTTGGCCTTCTGCACCGACTCGCGCCGAGCGAACGCCGCCTGTGCCTCGTCGCGCTCCGCCTCCGCGCGGTCGAGCGCCGCCTTCGCCGCGTCCACCTGGAGCCGGAAGCGCACCGGCTCGATCTCCGCGAGCACCTGGCCCTTCTTCACCTGCGCGCCCTCGGCGAAGGAGACCTTCTCCACCACGCCCTGCACGCGCGCGGTGATCTGCACCTTCTCGAAGGCCTCGATGCTGCCGACCGCGTCCACCGCGTACTCGACGTCGCGGAACTGCACCGGCTCCACCTGGACGGGGAACTTCATCGGCCCTCGGCCGCCGCCTTGAGCACCACCGCCCGGACGCGCGCCTCCCGCCGCCGCACCACCCTGCGCACCCGGAGCCGGAGCGCCCTCCTTCTCTCCGCACCCGACCACACCCACCGCGAGCGCTGCGCCGAGCGCGACTGCCAGACCTGTCTTCATGGAGCGACCTCACGTCCCAGCGGATCGAGCCCGAGGGCCGCCCGCAGGTCCAACCACGCCAGCGCCCGCGCGTAACGCTCGCGCGCCAGGGAAACCTCGGCCTCGAAGAGCTGCTGCGCCGCGTCGGTCACTTCGAGCGCGCGGGCCAGCCCCTGTCCGTACAGCACCTGCGACTCCTCGGCGTTGCGCCGCGCGACCTCCTGCGACACGAGCGCCTGCTTCACCGCGGCCTCCGCCGTGCGCAGCGCCACCAGCGCCGCGTTGACCTCGACCGCCGAGCGACGTTCGACGAAGCGGGCCTCGAGCCTCGTCGCGCGCGCCTGCGCCAGCCGCTCCGCGCGTTCGGCGATCCGCACGCCGCCGTCCCAAAGGGTCCAGTTGAGCGTCACCGCCGCGGACCAGTCCTGGTTGCGCCCCGCGAGCCCGGCCTCGTTGGTGAGCCGGTACTGCGCCCCGAGCCCGAGCGAGGGAATCCACCGCCACAAGGGCTCCTCCGCCAGCGCCTCCGCCGCCTCCGCACGCTTCACCAGCGCGAGCAGATCCGGGCGCTCTTCACGGGCCTGCTGAGCGAGCGCCTGCGGCTCGTGCGCGCCGGGAGACTGCGGGAAGAGCCCATCCGGATCCTGCAGCGAATCCGCGATCGACGCATCGACGAGAAACCCGAGCTGCAGCAGCGCATTGGCCGCGTTGCCCTCCGCGGTGGTGGCGGACTGCTCTGCGACCGAGAGCTCCAGCCGGGCGCGGGTGACGTCGTGGGTGGAGACGAGCCCTGCCTGCGCGCGCGTCTCCGCATCCTCGAGCGCCTCGCGGGCAAAGGCCTTGCGACGCTCCGCGGCCTCGCGGACCTGCTGCGCGCTGAGGGTGAGGAGGTACGCATCGGCGGCCTCGAAGGCGAGGAGCCGGCGGTCGTCCTGCGACTCCAATGAAGTGGCCTCCGCCTCCCGCACCGCCGCGCGGTACTGCGGAAAGAGCGATCCGTTGAAGAGCGTCACGCCGAGCGTCGCCGTGGCCGCGAACGCGTTCTGCGCCTGGATGACGACGTCTCGATCGCCCACGCGCGCCGTCCTCGCCGAAGGCCTCCGCGTCCAGCTCCCCTGCACGCCGACGGTGGGGAAGAAGAACGCCCGCGCCCTGTCGACCCGCGCCTTCGCGGCGTTCTCGCGTTCGGTGGCAATGCCCGCGCGCTCGTTGCGCTCCACCGCGAGCCGCACCGCGTCCTCGAGCGAGCGCACTGTCTCGGGCTGCTGCGACTGCGACTGCGCCTCCGCGGAGAGCGACCCCGCCAGCACCACGACCAGTCCGATGCCGAAGCGAACACCCTTCACGCGTGCACCCCCACGCCCTCGGCGCCCTTGAGGAAGAGCGCGAGGATCCGCTCCACCTGCGCGGTGAGCGGGATGGCCTCCGGGCCGGTCGCGGTGAGCAGCCAGCGCCGCTTGAACGACCACGCAATGCCGACGAAGAGCCACGCCAGATCCGGCGCATGGACGCGCTGCGCCTTCGGCAGACCCTCGGCCATCCACGCCGCGAGAAGGTCCGCGTACACCACGAGCTGCGGCGGCCCACCGCGAGCCGTGTGCGACGCCGCGGGCGCGAGCGCATAGAAGAGCTGGTACGCCTCCCTTCGCCGCTCCACCTGCTCGAGCTGCCGCAGCAGGAGCGACTCCATCCGCTGCGCGAAGGTCAGTCCGCGCGGGAGCGTGACCTGGAGGCTGTCGCGCAGCTCCTGACGCACCGACGCGATGAGCGCATCGTGGATGTCCTCCTTGCTCTCGAAGTACGTGTAGAGCGCGGAGGCAGCGAAGCCCGCTTCACGGGCGATGGCCTGCATCGTGGCGGCGGAGTAGCCGGCCCGGCAGAACGCGCGAGCCGCCGCATCGAGGATCTCCTCGCGGACGACGGCAACCTCACGGGTCCGCCTGCGGGCAGCGGCGGTACGGGGGACGGAGACGGGCATGGGGAGCTCGGAAGGCCCATTCGTCTAGACCGAATGGCCATTCGCTTCCAGCGAATCTCTGTCCGATAGAACCGACCAGACAGGCCGCTTGCCTTTCGTGCAGCGGTCCTACCGGTGACGGGCGCTTGGTGCAGCATGCTTCGCTTCAGCTTGGCCGTACTCCAAGAGAGCGCTCGCGCGACCCGCGCACATGCTCCGATTTGGCCGCTTGGCATCGTGGAGCCCTCCATGATCTAAGCTTCAGCAATGGGCGCCGACATCCCAGTGATTGATCTGTTTTCCGGGCCTGGCGGCCTCTCGGAGGGCTTCGCGCGACACGGGGCGTTTCCGTGGGAGGACCAGCTTTCACCCGAGCGCGCCGCTCCGGTGGACCGGGTGAGTTCTGCCATGCGATTTCGCATTGCGCTCAGCATTGAGAAAGACCCCACCGCCCGGCGCACGCTGAAACTCCGTGCTTTCACGCGTCAGTTTCCATTTGATGACCTGCCCCTAGAGTATTACCGCGTTCTTCGCGGGCAACTTGAGGAGCACCAGCTCTATGAACTGTATCCCGACCAAGCGGCCGCTGCGGACGAGGAAGCGTGGTGCGCGACTCTCGGCGGGGTCGACGAGCCGCTTCTCGATAGGCGAATCAAAGGCGCGCTGAAGGGCGCCGATATCTGGTGCTTGCTCGGTGGCCCGCCTTGTCAGGCTTATTCTCTCGCAGGACGGTCTCGCAACAAGGGGATTAGCACTTACAAGCCTGAGCAGGACTCAAGGCACTTTCTCTACCGAGAGTACCTGCGCATTGTTGCTGAACATGCTCCCCCAGTCTTCGTAATGGAGAATGTGAAGGGATTGCTCTCGTCGCAGGTCTCGGGTGGACGCATATTTGATCAGATCCTCACGGACCTCAGTGCCCCCGGCCGTGCACAGGCCGACGGCGGAGATCCGAATCTCGAGTACGAGGTCGTTCCATTCTTTCGTGATCAGGGGAAACCAGCGCAACAAGATGGGCGTCGCTTCCTCCTTCGCGCTGAGGAATTTGGCGTTCCACAGGCGCGTCATCGAATCATTCTCTTCGGGATTAGAAGGGACATTTCGAGAGTGCTCTCTGTCCTTCCCGGCCTGACCAAACGCGCTCCGGTTCCAGCGTCGCGCGTCCTTTCGGGTCTCCCTCGACTCCGCGCAGGAGTCTCGGGCTTCAGCGCGGAAGAGTCTGCTGGGGCGTGGCTCGCGACCTTGAAGTCGATTGAGCACCGACCGTGGCTACGCGAACTGGATGAGGACATGCCGGAAGTTGCTCGCGCGATACGCGACCAAGTCACCCGGTTGAAGCGTCCCGCGAGACTCCAACAGGGGGACCTCTTCCTGGACTATCCAGCGAAGTCGGTTTACGCCAAGGCTTGGTTCGAGGACCCGGCGCTAGAGGGTGTCTGCAATCATGAGGCGCGTGCGCACATGCAATCGGACCTGGAGCGCTATTTCTTCGCGGCCTGCTTCGCGGCGGTCCACTCATCCTCCCCATTGCTCTCAGACTTCCCGGCCGCGCTGCTCCCGAAGCATAGGAACGCGAAGGACGCAGCCAAGAGTGGTGCAATGTTCGCCGACCGCTTCAGGGTCCAATTAGGCTCCCGCGCATCAACTACCATTACGAGCCACATCAGCAAGGATGGGCATTACTACATCCATCCCGACCCGAGTCAGTGCAGGTCGTTTACTGTCAGAGAGGCGGCAAGACTCCAGACGTTTCCAGACAACTACTTCTTCTGTGGTCCACGCACCGCTCAGTTCCATCAGGTTGGAAATGCTGTGCCACCGCTACTCGCACTGCAACTGGCTGGCTGTGTCGCTGACGTTCTTGCGCAATTCAAAGAAGGGGCAGCCTCGCGGTTCACGAAGGCAGGATGACCGCGCGCATCCCAATCTTGTGGGTCGTGCGTACTCGGATCTGTTCCTCGCGGAATCCGACGTCGGACAGTCTGGTCAGCACTCTTCGCTCGGTATCGCGTTCTCCAGTATGGGGTCGCACCTCGCACACACGCATGTCGGTAGTGACTGCCGATTGTCGCTCTCGGATTGCATTTGCGATGGCTTGAGCGCATCCCGCCGTGTCCGACCTCACGTCGTGTTCCCAGAAGCGGATGACGACCCAGCCCTGACTGAGTAGTACAGATGTCTGGCGCGCATCGCGCGCTACGTTCTGGCTGAGCTTGTTGGACCAGAAGTCCTTCCGCGAACGCGGCATCACATAGTGCTCCGGACATCCGTGCCAGAAACACCCGTCTACGAATACCGCCCATCGTTGTCGAGTGTTTGCAAAATCAGCCCTGCCTGCCGGCGTCTTGATATGGATGCGATATCGTATTCCCAAGCGCCAGAGCGTGTGCCTGAGCAGGAGTTCGGGTTCTGTGTCGCGCGCGACTATCCGGCGCATTTGCTCAGATCGGGTCAGCCCGCTCTTCTGTAACTCAGATTTCCAGCGCGAAGCCGACACGTCAGACCTTGATGCCGAGTGATTGAAGCCGTGAGTGGACGTCCTTCAAGACGAGCGATTGAGCTTCCGTGGGCAAAAAGGCCTTGGCGCTGGAGGTGACGGCGGTAATGATATTGCGCTCTCGAAGCGACAATCCGCCCGATGACTTGTGCCACGCAAGGACTCGCCTCCAATACAAGCTCCCGAGCGACACAACTAGCGCCTGCGCCTCGATGCCGTCGTCGATCTTCCGCGTCTTGCGCGCGTCGACTACGTTCTCCTTCTCGTCGGACAACGATACGAGTTCGTCTTGGAACGCCTTGAACAATCCCAGTTTCTGCGTCTTCAGCCGGTCCCAGCAAGCAGGCTTCTTGGCCCATTCGGAGACGTTCCTCATTCCTTCTGGCGGAGAGTGGATTACTTCGTGGGCGAGTCGAGCCGCCTCCCCGAGTTGTACTCGGAATGCGCTCGAGAGTGACTGCCGCTTCCATATCGCTTGATAGTCCAGCGCCCGGTTCGTTGCCGATAGCTCCTCGGCGACGCGGGCAATGGCATATGTGACGATGTTTGCGCGGTAGCCGCCGTCATACCAGTCCTGCTCGGACACGACGGATTCGGCTGTTCGGAAAATGATGGCCCTCACCACGGCCTGCTGGAACCAGCGTTCGTTGAAGTTGGCCTCGAGGGCGCTCCAGCGCTCGGATATCACTTCGGCAAACTCGGCGAAGTTCTTCTGGGCACCTCGACTCACGATGTGAGGCTTGCGGTCCCACGAGTTCTCGAACTTGGCCAAGTCGGTCTTGGTTATCAACTGGTCTTTCGGATTCTGGAGAAGGAAGGTGCGTTTGCGTGCCGGAGAGAGCTTGACTTGCTCGTTCACATACTCGCCCCGGGCGCGTTCATAGAACCACTTGGTTTGCACTTGGCCGTCTCCTGAAGCAGGAGCCCAGGTCCGCGCTGCGATTTCGGACACCCTGAGGTGGAAGGGATGGTTCGAGAACAGGTCGGCCTCGGAGACCTTGTTCTGGGTGTTTGCGAAACGAGCTATCTTGCTTACGAGTTCGGAGGAAATTTCCGGAGGTACGACCGACAGTTTCATCTGAACGTAGATTGACTTGAGGTGTTCGCGCGCTTCGACCTTGCGGCTCGCATGGAACAATGAGGCCGTGGTCTGCCCCCCATTTACGATCTGTAGATCCCGGACTCGCATCAGGCGAACGCCGGATGGATGCTCTTCAGCGACTACGGCTGCAGCTGTCGCGGTGATGCCGTTGTTGTAAGCGAAGAACCGAGTCGGCTCTGCGCTGATCGTGTTCTGCATCCCAGCATTGACCTTCACCCGGACGCTCAGGAACGAACGAACGTTCCCCTCGAGAAGCCGGCCACCGTAGCGGTCGTAAAGACTCGCAAGGATGTCGCCGCGAAGAACGCAGAGATACGACTGGTAGGCTTCGTCACCGACGCTCGCTAGTAGTGCAGGAACGCCTTCAGCACTGAATTCTCCGAGGTTGATGTCGATCGGTTCTCGCCCCCCGCCTCCCTGCGCCCGGAAGAACCGCACTACATCCCAAAGGTGACACTCAACCCGCACACCACGAACGGAGCGTTCGGGAAGCTTCTTCAAGCGAGAGCTGAGCACGGCATCTGTCACCAGATAGGTCCGAATGCTGTTGAGGCTCGATCGGTGCTCATAGAGCCACGTAGCGAGATCGCAGGCAGGGGTGCTCGGCTCCAGTTCTTCGTGAAGTCGCCCTTCGAGAGCTTCCTCGATGAAGTGGAGGCCCTTGTCTAGAAGGGCTTGGGCTTGAGTCTGTGTGAGACTCGGCATTCCCGCTTCGTCTCGCAGATCGGCGAGCATGATGCTCACGGAGCTGTCTAGGTCGGCATCGTCGACGACGAAGCCATCTACGACCAGTTCTCGGCGTCTCTTGCCCCGGCCGGCGTACACACACGGCGTAAGATCAGGGAACTCATCCGCGACGATGAGTCGGTCGGCAGCTTCCTTGACGAAAGCATCTCGGAGGTACGTCCCACTGCTCACGGCCGCTGCCCGGACGCCCTCGAGCAGGGAAATACGAAACGCCTGGACTTCGTCAAGCTCCATGCTGCCAGTCATCGATTGCATATGAACCTATCCCCGTGAGTCTCAGCGAGTATGCACAGCCAGCGATGGCCGGAGAGACGGAATCCCGCGTGAGGCGCGGGAAGTCAGTCCGGATGTCGAAGAACCTGAAGGCGCTGTTGCTGAATCTGATTTGTTCATAGTCGGGAAGGGGGGCGTATCCAGCGAGCTGCAGTCGCTGCTCAAATGAGACACGGGCCTCTTGGGTGCCGCATGAGGCACGAACGCGGGCCACGAGCTCCGCGACTGACATCGAGTCCGGCTGGGCCGTTGAGCCGACGACTACTTCAACGACGCCGAGCCGCAGAGACCGCCCGGCGACATCCAGTTGCTCAAGGGACGAGATCTCGACGACCTCCGCATCCACTCCGGTTGCCTTCACCTCTATCGACACGTCCTTGAAGATGAAGTCCTGCGGTCTCCGCAATGGGCCGACCCACGCGACGATCGCATCACTCACAGGGAGTCGCGGCAGAGCATGCAAGTCGAGGAACAGCAATTCGCCGACGAGGCCCTTGAGGGACTCTTCTCCGAGCACCCCAGTGCCAACAGTGGTGAACAACTCCCGCCAGTAGCGCACGCGGTCGACGAACGCCCGGTATGCAGCATTCTCAGAATCGTGAACCAAGGTGACTCTCGCGAGGTCATCAGCCACTTGGGCGAAGAGGGACCGGAGTTCAGGCCGCTCAAGTCGAAGAATCGTACTCCAACGCCCATCATCGCGGCGCGCTCTTCGGAATGTGATGGCCGCGAAGTTCGGGAGCTTGGGGGGCTCGGAATTCGTGACGAACAACAGAGCGCGTCTACCCTCGTTGATGCCCGCCCACAGGTCTACCGGGCCGGGTGACAGCCGTTGGAATCCGTCGCGGGTGTCGTCACTGCCGCTCCACGGAAAGTCGAGCTTCACGGGACGTCCTCTTCATCGTCTTGGTCCTCTCCCTCCTCCGCGCCGAAGAGCTCCCTGAACTTGACAAGGTTGACTCGGTACTTGACTCGCTTTCCCTCCGTTGAGTCGTTGAACGGGCAGAAGCTGACGCCAAGTCCGAACAGCGGAGTCTGATCATCGTTGAGGATGCGCGCGCCCCCGGTCGTCGGCTCGATTGCATGCACCATGAGCAACGGAACCTCGCGCTCGAGGCGGAAGTCCTTGTCACTCGCGTTGACATCCGATGGCTGTGGCTCTGGCAGCCCCTTCTTCAGCGCTGTCTCCCTAGCCTTTACCAGTGCGCGCTCCAGCGCTCGCTCCTTCGCCTCTTTGGTGAGACCTGTTGCCTCATCCCCTCTGGAGCTGACTCGTCGTTTGCTACCCGAGATGACCCAACGATCCTTTCGCTCCAACACGAACCGCTGTTGGAATGGAACGCGCCAGGTACCAAAGGCAAACTCTCGTGGGCCACTCCCGCCTGGCACCACAACCTCCCACAATTTGAGCCTCTCATCCGGCGCCCGCGCAATCATTTCGGCCAGATCTCTCGGCCGGAACAGCAGGTCGGCTTCGCTCGCGGAGAATTCGCGAAGCAGCCGAGCCACTTCCGCAGCCGGAACTCCTCGTCCGAGCAAGCGACTACCATGCCTGGCCCACGTCCCGATTGGGGTCACTCGGTCCAGGAACGCTCGAATCGCAGCGCTGTTTCGACGCCGAGTTTCTTCGTCTCGTATCAGCTCTACGGATTCGAAGAGTCGACCCGCCACGGAGACGATGCGCTCGACCTCGGGCGCGGACCTCATTTTGTTTCGCGCCGTTACGAGAAGGGAGTCCGGATGGGAGCGCACTGCAAGTCCGAAGTCGGCCGGCGACTGATCTTGCGCCCGCATCAGGGCTATCTCGTCGCGCAGTTCGCGCGTAGCATCCGAGATATGGCTGTACCAGGCAGATGCCTCGGCAGTCATCCACACCCGGCACAAGTCTTTGTAGCCGTCGCGGTAGCCGAACCAACGACCCATTTGCAGGAGAGTGTCATACATCTTGGTGGTGCGAAGAAAGTAGCTGACGCTCAATCCCTCGAGCGTCAGCCCTCTGGAAAGGCTATTGCCTCCCACCGCGATGACTCTCAAGCCCACGTCGTCATACTTCTTGTAGTCGAGCGACGCAGCCTTGGTTCGCTGATTGACTGCTGCAGTCGTGGTCGGAACGACCGAGTCCTGGAGCGTTGCCTGAATCTGCGGCCAGTCAACTCCCGAGCGTGAGAACTCCTTTGCCCACACTTGGTGCAGCGAAAGGATGTGCGGATTGTCTAGCGCCTCCCGAACGGGGCGCTTTGAGAAATTGCGAACGGCCGCAACGATCTTCTCCAAGCGGTCGCGAATGAGTTGCTCGACTCGATCTTGGATGATGGTGAACCGACTAACATTCACCAGCATCGACCTGTGGGTTGGGCCCTCCCCCCTCAGATCTCGAATCGCGTTGGCAACGAGGAAGGCGTCCATGGCCTCGCAAAGTGACGCTGGCAGGCTCTCTATGTGATGCGTCTGTTTGTGGCCGGGCGGAATGCTACCGTTCTCGTCCAAGATCGTCCGGACGAACGCGCTGCGACCCGTCTCGTCAAAGATCGCGTGGGCGCCCAAGTAGTTCGACGGCGCATGCAGTGCGTATATGAAATCCCTTGGGAAGAGGTCGTCCTCGAGCATCTCGTCCTGGCTGTCAGGATTGACGAAGATGTTCGCAAAGGGCGTTGCGGTGAAGCCGACATAGCTGGTGCGATGGAAGAGGGCGAGGATCGAGCGGATGGCCTTGTTGATTCCACTGGCATCGCCTTCTTTGGCGATATTGATGGAGGCGTTGTCTGCTTCGTCGTCGATGAGCAGGAGGGGGAGGTGGATCTTCCCGTCGCCCTCCACGTTGCGCTCCCGAAGCCACGTTTCGAGCGTGTTGAGCACGCTCTTGTTCTTCTTGACCACGACAATGGCGGGGCCCTTGAGAGAGCTCAACCCGAGGCCGAGTTGATTCATAGTGGCGACGTTGAAGTCGCTCGCGCGGGAGGTGAATACCGTGGCTTGGGTCTCTGGATTGGCTCCCAAGAGTCCCACGCCAACCAATCTGCTGTCCTTCTTCCGCTTGAGTTCGCCGGACGAGTCGAATCCAACGAATCCCTCGTCCAATCTCTCTTGGGTTTGTCGCCGCAGGTTCTCCAGCGTCCCGGTCAGGAGGACGATCAGTCGATAGCCGGCGTCCGCGGCGCTGCAGATGAGTGACGTGTACGTCGCGGTCTTTCCGGACTGAACGTCACCGAGGACAAGGCCCCGGCGCTTCCATTTGCCCTTCTCGGTGGGGTTGCCCAAGAGGTCCAGAATGTCGTCCGTCGACCTTCCAAGATTCGAGACCACTGTCTGGGGCCACCGCTTCTTCAGCCTTAGAAACCTCAGGTACCTGGCCGAGAAGAACGGGTTTATCGAAGGCTTCAGCGACAGAAGCCAGGGGCGGTGGTCCTTCTCTTGAATCCAGACGCCGAGGTCCACCTGGATCTTGAGGCTCGTCTGTAGTTTCAGCAGAACCTGCTTCTGCTGATCCTCAGAGGCGGAAAGGATCTGCCCGAACTGTTGAACGTACTTGGCCAAGGTCGCCTCGTCGGGGATCGCGTTTCCGAGAGCGCCGAGTACAGCCCCTTCAAGATTGTCGGTGACGCTTTGTGAACTCATTTGCGGAGGCGCTCCTTCAAGGCTTGTGCGAAGTCAGGATGCTGATTGAACGGCTCGATGAACTCGAGGGAGTCAAGCAGATTGGTGCGACCGTCTGCCGATGATTCGACTGCAGCCAGCATGTTCATGGCGAGTTGCTCCAAGAACTCTCGCCGCTCAGGCTCCAGCGAGCTCTGTGCGCGATAGCCGATGCGCTCTTGAGACCTGTCATTGTAGAAAGCTTCGACCGGAAAGGTTTCTTCGATGGCTCTCAGGAGGCCGGAGAGGGCCCGGGCCGTCTGGTCGTCAGCCATTGCCAGAATTGCTCGCACCGCGCCATGACTGCGCGAAATGCGGTACTCTACACTGCCTTGTCGCGGCTCTATCCTTTCCCAAAGGGGCACGACCCGGCCAGCGAATGACTTCTTGCCCCGGAAGGTGTGAAGGTGCTTGCTGGGCTGGCACATGCGCGGGATCAGCGCGCGAAGTCTTTGTTTGAGTGCTTCGGGCGGCGCGGCCGCACTCTTCTTGATGTCCAGGGTCCAGTGCTCGTCGAGGTCGTTTGAAGCGTCGACCGCGACACGAGTGAGCTTGGTCAGTTCCTCTTGTTTGAACAGTCTGAACCACGTTCCCCAAATGATGAGTCGGCGATTACGGTAGACGTAGAACCCCTGTTGGCGCCGCAAGTCCTCCCTCCCGCCGGCATCTTCAATCTCGGCGCGCGTCAATTGGTTTATGTGCGGGAGGGTGTAGGCCCTGACGCGAACTTCGGAGCCGTGAATCCACATCTTCTCTTCCGGGTGATGCTGAGTTGAAGCGTGGCCCGAGAGGAATGGATCAATCGGTCTGATTGGGTTGTCGTTGATCGTGAGGGACAGTCGGCCGGCCGGTCCTTGGATGAATCGATGAAATACCAATGCCAGATGCCTTCTGACGGCGTCCATGCGTTCGCCGAAGATTGCACCGTCTCCTTGATCATCTGCCGCTGCCCGGTCGAGCGTTAGCCAGAGTACGAGCGTTCCAGTAGTCTGATTCTTCAGGTCAGCCATGCAGGGCAGCGCGGTAAGGTCCTGTTCTGAGAGCACTTGGAGGAGCCAATCCTCTTTCTGTGTGACGTAATCGAGGTCCCAGCAGACAGCGTTGAGAGCACCCCCTTTCTTTGAGGCGACAACCAAGCGCCTGCATTGGCTCAGTGAGGCAGTCTTGAGCCCCAGTCCGAAACGGCCAAGGTCGTCCGAGTCACGGGGTGCCAGAGGATTCGACGAGCCGTGGCGCATCGCGCTCACAAGTTCCTCGAAGCTCATGCCCTGACCGTCGTCCAGAATGCCTAGGTAGGTCGGTCGCCCGGCGGGGAAGCGGATGCCGACGTTGCGCGCGCCAGCCGAGATGCTGTTATCGACCAAGTCGGCAACCGCGGTCTCCATCGAGTAGCCGATAGCCCGCATCGACTCCAGTAGAACTGGGGCAAAGGGGGGGATTCGAAGGTCTTTCATTGGAATTCCTTCACGCGGTGGGAAGTATGCTTGCTCTCTCAGGCGCCCGTATCGTTTCAGCGTCGACGCCGACCGGTCAGTCCTTGCACATCAGCCGTAAGGGCCAACCCGTCGTCTGCCGCCCGCTCGGGCCATGCGTTCCATCTTCGCGAAGCAGCTCCGCGGGATCGTGCCTTGCGCGTCCCGGACCTGCGCTTCGCTCCGGAGCGACTCGAAGGCACACGTACGCGAGTAGACCCGCTTTCGAGGGAGGCCGTCGTGCGCCGTCCGGCTCCTCTCCGAGCGAGTCGCCCCGGTCGCACTCCCGGGGCACCCCGAGGAGAGCGGTAGAAGGCGTGAAGCGATTTCCTTTCAGCGACTCGCCGCCGAGGGAGAGACCTCCAGACGGATGGTGTGGGTGTGAGGACCCGCCGAAGCGTGGTGGGAGTAGGTTTCCTTGGTTCTCGGTTCCAGCGTGGCGGATGAACTTCATGGAGAGCGGAGTCTAGCCGGGTTTTCCGTTCGTTGCTTGACTCCTATCGCGGCGAATCCGCAAGCTTCCGCGGCCAACCTGCAGGACCAGAAAGAGGGGGATCGCATGCCGAAGCAACCGCGCTGGAACGTTCCGACCACGTCCGTCATCTCGAACGCCTGGGTGCCCATGGGCCGGGCCATCGAGAACAAGCTGAAGGACCGCGGGATCGACGCGGCCTTCTTCACGCTGCTCGAGGAGTCCACCATCCGGCTCGAGGATGCGGCCGGCGGGAAGTCCGTCGTTCGTGGCAACCAGAAGGCGAGCACCCAGGAGCTGGGGAAGACGATGCGGAATGCCGCCGACCTCGTGGCGTTCATGCGCGAGACGCTCCGGCGGCTCTTCCCGCAGGAGACCGGGCTGCACGCCGCCGTCGGCGCGAAGGGGAAGACGCCCACGAAGTCGTTGCCGGACCTGCTCGTGGCGCTCGACCAGCTCATCGAGGGCCTCGCCCGCTATCCCTCCTTCGCGGCCGCCGCGCAGATCCTCCCGGCGGACGTCGATCTCCTGAAGAAGTTCCGCCAGGACCTCCGCGACGCGAATACGGCGCAGGAAGCTCTGAAGGGGAGCTCGAAGTTGTCTACCGCCGCCGTCCGGTCGCTGCACCAGGACGTCATCGGGATGCTCGACCGCCTCTACACCGCCGTGATGCTGTCGCACGCCAACGACAAGCAGGTCGTGGAGCGCTTCCGGGCCGTCATCCCCACGGCGCGGACGAAGAAGAAGACCGTCACGCCGACCGAGTAGCGCCCGCCCTCACATGCGCGCGGCCGGGATTCCTGTGAGCCCGCCCGCGCGCAGCGGAGCAGTCTCCCGGTCCAACGGAGCAGTCTCCCGGTTCAACGGAGCAGTCTCCCGGCCCAACGGAGCAGTCTCCGAGCCCAACGGAGCAGTCTCCGAGCCCAGCGGAGCGTTCTCCGGACTCATCGGTCCAGTCGCCCGGGCCGAACTCGAAGGGAGAGGGAGCCTGGCCTCACCCGTCCCCAACCCCCCGAAATCGCAAAGAAGAACCCCGGGCCGCCTGAAGCGGACCGGGGCTGAACTCACTCCACCGCCCTCTACGACCGGTCGTCGATCACGTCCGTCCCGTTGGCGTTCTCGCCGGTGCCGAAGTGGACGCGGGAGTCGAAGTAATCGATCGGGTGTCCCTTGTTGGCGGCGCCGGTGAGCTTGAGGCCGACGCGGGACTTCTCGACCGTGACGTTGTCGAGCAGCGGCTTGCTCTCCTCGAGGTGCAGCGCGCCGGTGCCGGTGAGCTCGCCGTCCTTTCCTGCGTGCTGGATGAGCACGTTGCGCAGCACGCTGGACTGGGGGTTGTCCTCGCTGCCCTCCACCGAGCCGCCGTAGAACTGCACGCCCTCCCACACGCCGGGATTCTCGTTGCCCGCCATGGCGCGGAAGACGACCGGCTTCTCGGCGGTGCCGATCGCGCGCAGGGCGCCGTTGGAGGAGTAGCCGACGCGCAGGCCGTTGTTCGCCTCGAACTGGATCACCACGCCCGGGTCGAGCGTGAGCATTGCGGTGTTCTGCTCCGAGTCGATGTAGATGAAGTCGCCCTCGTGCCGGTAGGGCACGCCCTGATCGCGCCACCGGGCCTGGTTGCTGATCGCGAGCCCGCCGCTGGAGACGATCGCGTCCTTGCCGTTGCCGGTGAGCACGTTCCCGTCACCGAGCGTCCCCACCGAGAGCGTGTCCAGAAAGATCGGGTTCAGCTCCGACGAGGTGATCGTGTTGTTCGTGAACTGGGTGAACGACCCGTTGCCCTGCCCGAGCACGCCGTAGCCCTTGTTGTTCCGGAAGAGGTTGTGGTTGACGGTCGGCTTGCTCGCCTCGCCCATCACCACCAGCGCGCCGTTGTAGGTGCTCGTGTCGCCGCCCGCGTACTCGATGATCGCGTGCTCGAGGACCGACGCGGCGCCGCCGTTCTCCAGCCAGATGTAGCTCCACGCGCCGGGCTCCTTGTTCGGCAGCGCGGTGGTGAAGGTGATCGGCTCGTCCGCGGTGCCCTTCGCCTTCAGGTATCCGGTCTCGCTGCTGTAGCCGATCATCAGCCCCGTGTTCCGCGCGAAGCGGACGACCGCGCCGGGCTCGATGGTCAGCGTGGCGTTGTCCTGCACGTACACGTCGCCGACGACCTCGTGCGGGCTGTCGGCCTTCGTCCAGGTCTCGTCGGCAGAGATGGCGCCCTCGTGGACGTTCTTCTTCTTTCCGTCGATGCCCGCATCCGGATCGTCGGTGTTGCCGGCCGGGCCGCACGCGGCGACGGCACCTGCCAGCGCGGCGATCCAGAGCACGCGTGATGCCTTCAGCCGCTTCACGCCCTTCGTCATCTTCATCGTCATCGGTTTCTCCCCTGCGAACAGGGCCTGACATCCCTGTCGCAAAGGGCGCGCACCCGGCCGATGCACCGAGCGGTCATCACTCTGAAGGCAGCGGGCACGGCCATTGCCTCCACCGCGCGCATGCGCACGACTCTCGCCGCGGCACTGGCTTCGCTCTTCGTCATCGGACTGGGTTGCGGCTTCGCGGGCTCGCCCGTCAGTGGAGGTGGCGCGGGCGTCACGCCCGGCGGCGCACAGGACATCGGGCTCGCGAGAGAGAAGATCGCCAACGGCATCGTCCCCAACCCGGAGGACTTCGCGGCCGAGGGCCTCTACTCCGAGCACGACCTTCCGCTCGACGGCCCTCCCTGCACCGAGACGTTGTGCCTGCGTGCCGCGGCGGCGGTGGCGCCGGCGGTGGACACCGGGGAGGGCGAGGTCTTCATCCAGCTCGGCATGTCGAGCAACGTGGACCCCGCCACCTTCCAGCGGCCGAAGCTCAACGCGGCGCTGGTGATCGATCGCTCCTGCTCGATGGAGGGCGGGCGCTTCGAAGACGTGAAGCACGCCGCGAAGGCGCTGGTGGACAGGCTCGGCCCGGACGACCTGCTGACGCTCGTCACCTTCGACGAGCGCGCGAAGCACGAACTCGGACCGAAGGCGGTGACTGACCGGGAGGCGCTCAAGCGCGAGATCGACGCGCTGAAGATCGGCGGCAGCACCTGCATCGAGTGCGGCCTGAAGGAGGCCCACGCGCGCGTGAAGCCGAAGATTGACCCCTCCCGGCAGACGCGGCTCTTCCTCTTCACCGACGCGCTGCCGAATGTGGGCGCGACGGGCGAGGGCGAGTTCATCGACCTGCTCGAGAAGTGGGGAGCAAAGGGCGTGTACGTGACCACCTTCGGCGTGGGCGTGGACTTCGGCCAGGAGCTGGTGACACGCATGTCGAAGGTCCGCGGCGCGAACTACTTCTTCCTCCGCGACGGCGAGCCGGTGCGGAAGGTCTTCGACGAGGACTTCGCTTTCCTCGTCACCCCCATCGCGTACGACTTCGGGCTCGCGCTCACGCCCGCTGCACCGCTGCAGCTCGTGGCCTCGTATGGCATCCCGGGCGAGCCCGGTGCCACCTCCGCGCAGCTCTCGGTGTCCTCGCTCTTCCTCTCCCGCCGGCGCGGGGCGATCGTCGTGCGCCTCCGCGGCGACGTTCAGCCCCAGTCGCAGCTCGCGCAGCTGCAGCTCGGCTACACCACCGACGCGCAGAAGACCGAGTCCCTCACCGTGGGCTACGGCGAGGCCGCGCCGGTCCCCGAAGGTGGCTCCTGGTTCGGCAACGCCGGCATCCGCAAGACGGTGGCGCTCACCCAGTTCGTCATCGGCGCGCGCAAGGTCTGCGAGCTGCACCAGAACGGTCAGGTCAACGAGGCGATGGACCTCATGGGCCGCACGCGCGCGCTGATCGAAGCCGAGGCCGCCGCGCTGGGCGACGCGGGCCTGCAGCAGGAGGCCGAGCTGGCGAAGGCGCTGCACCAGCTCCTCGGCGGTCCCTGAGCGGGCGGCTCCGGGGCTGGCGCAACGCGTCGGGCGTGGCTACTTCTCCCCAATCACGTGTGGAGGAGGGGAGGGTGCGCTGGTCCGACCTGCGGCAGGTCCCGGCGAAGACGCTGGCGGTGCGCCTCTACGGCCGCCTGCGCGACAACGCGGTCACCGACACCGCCGCGCAGCTCTCGTACTACTTCCTCACCTCGCTCTTTCCGTTCCTCTTCTTCCTCGTCACCCTCACCGCCTTTCTGCCCATCCAGGGCGCGGTGGAGACGCTGCTCGAGCGCCTCGAGTGGGTGATGCCCTCCGAAGCGCTGGCGGTCGTCCGCGAGCACCTCGACACGCTGCTGCTCAGCCCGCGTCCCCGGCTGCTGAGCCTCGGTCTTTTGCTGACGTTGTGGACCGCCTCGCGAGGCGTGGACGCGCTGCGCAAGGGCCTGAACCTCGCCTGGGACGTGCCCGAGTCCCGTCCCTTCTGGCGCACGCAGCTCACCGCCGCGCTGCTCACGGTCTGCTCGGCGCTGCTCATCGTGCTGGGCTTCGCGGCGTTCGTGCTCGGCGGCAGGCTGGGGGAGGCACTGGCGGAGCTGCTCCACGTGGAGCGTTACTTCGCCACCGTCTGGTCCTGGCTGCGCTGGCCCTTCACCGCCATGGCCGTGATGCTCGCCGCCGCGCTCTGCTACTGGGTCCTGCCCGACGTGAAGCAGCGCTTCCGCTACATCACGCCCGGCTCCCTCACCGCGACCGTGCTCTGGCTCGCGTCCACCTGGGTCTTCACCCGCGCGGTCGATCAGTTCGGACGCTTCAACGTGACCTACGGCTCCATCGCCGGCGTGATGGTCCTGCTGGTGTGGATGTACATCAGCGGGCTCGTCTTCCTCGTCGGAGGTGAGCTCAACGCCGCGATCGAGCACACGCTCGAGTCCGGCAAGGCGAAGGGCGCGCGCGCCGAGGGCGAGCCGCCGCTGCCCGAGGAGGAGCGGCCCGGCTTCATGCCCATCGGCGCGGCGAAGAGCGCCGCCACCGCCCGGCGTGCGCGAGGGAAGTGGAAGCTGCGGTTCTGGAGGAACGGGACGCGATCGGGAGGGTGAGCGCGCACGTGCGTGGCCACTTCAGCGCATGCGCTCGACGAGCCCATGCCAGTTCTGACAGGTCCACACGAGTGACGGAGGAAGGGAGACGTCCCCGCGGGTCTTGCAGAACTTCGCGAGCTTCTTCGCCGCCTCTGATGCTTCGCGGTTGTTGCCAACCCGCGGCCCCTCTCGGGACTCGTCGGTCCCGCCGGTTTGAAGCGCTTCGATCCAGTTCTCCAGGCGGTCTTTCGGCAGCGCGAAGACGACGGTTTCAAATTGCGCGCGGGTGATGCCCTGCGCCTGCGCCTCTTCCCAGAACTTCTCACGCAAGGCCACGGGGTCGGCGCAGTCGTGATCACAATCCGCCCAGACCATCAGCGTCGTTTCTCCGCCGGCAGCCAGGCAGGCCCGTAGCTCGGCCGGCATCCTCTTGATGACGTCGGTGCGGCTGCCACAAGCGACGAGGCGGACCGCGTTGCTCCCGGACCGGCGCAACCATGAAGGCTCGAGCGACTTCATCAACCGGTTGATGAAGACCTCGTCGATGCTCCGGCCCCGCTCACCTTCGCAGAGGCAGACGAGTTGGGTTCTACTGGCCACGGACCCAGCCCCTCGCGACGGCTTCAGCGGCGCTGAGGCCTGACGGCACCACGAGCGGGCCCATGCGCGTGGGCGAGCTGTGGTTGTCCCGCCAGAGGTAGCGACCGGTCTCCGGATCCGCGCTCGAGAGGATCTCCGGGTGGTGCGAGATGAGGATGAGCTGATGCTCGTCATCCAGCAGCTCCTTCATCGACAGCACCCAGGGCTGCAGCTCGGGCAGGCCCACGAAGTTGTCGGGCTCGTCGATGAAGATCGATCTTGCGGCGCCCGACTCCATCGCGGCGCGCAGCATGTACAGCCCGACCAGCGCGCGTTCTCCGTCGGAGAGCTGGTGGAAGAAGAGGAGGGTCGGCGCGTCGCCGTCGCCCTCGAAGCGGAGCTGAAGCGCCTTCGCATTCAGCCCAACATCAACCAGCTTGAAAGAGCGGAAGTCGGGCCAGACGTCCCGAAGTGAGTCGCGCAGCGAGTCGGTCCACTCCTGCTCCTGCGCGAGCGATCGGTACCAGGAGGTGAGGTTCGTGAGCGCAGCGTCCGGCTGGCGCGCCTCCGCCTTGCTCTCGGCCTCCATCCCCCGGGGGTTCGGTCGGAGCACCAGAAGCTTCCGCATCGCGTCCTGAAGCACGACGAGCTTGCTGATGTGCTTGCCCCGCGGCTGGATCGCGGACAGGGCGGCCTGTCGCCAGTCGAGGGGAAATGTCGCGTTCGTCCCGTCCGCTTTGAGGAAGCGCACGCCTTCCAGATCCCGCTCGTAGAGAAGCTGCTTGTCGCAGGTCACGTGTTCTCGGATGACCCGCGGCTTCTCGTCGTGGGCGCGCTGCTCGAGGTGCAGGGCGTACTCGAAGGCATGCCCCTCGGACTGGATGCCGAGCTCGAATTCCTGCACCGGACTCGCTACCCACTTGGCGAAGTCGAGCTTTTGAACGTCATGTTCGCCGGAGCCCCCCAGCACTCCGTTTCCCGTGGCGAGGTTCCGCAAGAGCGAGAGCGCGTCGAACACCGTGCTCTTTCCAGCTCCATTCGGACCACAAAGCAGACCGAACGAATCGAACCTCGCCTCGAAGGCGACAAGGCATCGGAAGTTGTTCACGTACAGTCGCGTGAGCATGCGGCCGAAGATAGACCGGAGCTTGTCCCGCGGCATGGCCTACTTGTCGCTGCGGATTGAGCGTGCGGGACGGCATTCGGGCCACGAAACGTTGCGTGGCCACGAAACGAGGCGGGAACTACTTCGCCGGCTGCGCGGGCGCGGCGGACGGCAGCGTGGCGAGCCGCTGCTGGATCTGCTGCAGCCGGCCCAGCGGGTTCGTCTGACCGGTGCGGAGCTTCTGGTCCTTGATGAAGGCCTGCAGGTGGCTGATGCGCTCGCTGTGCGCGGGGTGGGTGGACAGCCAGGTCAGCGCGCGCGGGGTGTCGCCGCTCTGCTTCTGCAGCGTCTGGAAGAAGCCGATGAGCCCGCGCGGGTCGTAGCCCGAGTTGGCGGAGTAGCGCGCGCCGTACTCGTCGGCCTCGTGCTCCTGCTGCCGCGAGTGCCGCAGCATCGCGCCGGTCGCCGCCAGCTGCGCGCCGAGCTTCGCCAGCTCGTTCGGATTCTCTCCCAGCGCGATCGCCGCCACCGTCTGCAGGCCGTACTGCTGCACGAGGTTCCGCGCGCCGTGACGGCCGGTCACGTGCCCCGCCTCGTGCGCGAGCACGCCCGCGAGCTCGGACTCGTTCTGCGCCGCCATGATGAGGCCGCGCTGCACGTAGAGGTAGCCGCCCGGCGTGGCGAACGCGTTCACCGCGGGGTCGTCCACCACGAAGATGCGCCACTTCACCTCCGCGCGGTCCTTCTTCGCGGTGGCGAGGATCGGCCGGATGAGGTCGTCGATGTACTTCTTCGTCTCCGCGTCCTCGAGGAACTTCAGGCCCTCCTTCTGCAGCTCACCGTGGAGCTGCTGACCGAGCTGCGCCTCCTGCTCGGGCGGAAGCAGCAGCGCGGCGGCGGCCTTCTCCGCGGCGACGACGGGACGGGACGCACAGCCGGTGGTGGCGACCGCGCCGGTGGTCAGCGCGGCGCAGAGGGCGAGTCGGACGGGAAGTGAACGCATCGATGGATCTCCTTGGGGACTTGATTGCAGAGGCCCCCGGCCTATTCAGCCTGCGCCGAGGGTTCAACGGGGAAGTTTGCCTGCCCGCCCGTCAGCCGACGGACGTGACGCGGCGCACCGTTGCCGACGCCCCTGCAGAGACGGACCTTTGCGGCCGGAGGGTACGGCGATGGCGAGGGCGATGTGGAGCGGGGCGATCAGCTTCGGTCTGGTGAACGTCCCGGTCCGGCTGCATCCGGCGACCTCACACAAGGAGGTCCACTTCAACATGCTGCACAAGAAGGACGGCGCGCGGATCAAGCAGCAGCGCGTGTGCAGCCAGGACGGCGAAGAGGTGCCCTGGGACGAGATCGGCAAGGGCTACGAGATCTCTCCCGGTCGCTACGTGATGTTCGACAAGGAGGAGCTCGCGGCGCTCGGTCCCAAGGCGGACAAGACCATCGCCATCGAGGACTTCGTCGAGCAGGAGGAGATCGATCCCATCTACTTCGAGAACGCCTACTACCTCGTGCCCGACAAGGGCGCCGGCCGCGCCTACCAGCTGCTGCTCGAGGCGATGCGCAAGTCGGGCAAGGTCGGCATCGCGCGGGTGGTGCTCCGGACGCGGCAGTACCTCTGCGCGCTGAGGCCCATGGGCAAGGCGCTCGCGCTCTCCACCATGCTCTACCCGGACGAGATCAACGACGTGAACGATCTCGAGGCGCTGCCCGGCAGCGAGGCGAAGCCGAAGGAGCGCGAGCTCGAGATGGCGCAGCAGCTCATCGAGTCGCTCACCGCGAAGTTCGAACCGGACCGCTACCAGGACGAGTACCGCGCGAAGGTGCTCGACCTCATCGAGCGCAAGGCCCAGGGCGAGGAGATCGTCGCCCCCGAGGTCGAGGAGGAGGCCGCGCCGGTCATCAACCTCATGGACGCGCTGCAGGCGAGCCTCAAGGCGATGAAGCGGGACGGCGGGGCGTCCGCTCCCGCGAAGGCGAAGGCCTCGAACGACGACGACGAAGCGGACGACTCCAGCGAGTCCGACGAATCCGACGAAGAGAAGGGCGAGCGCCGCCACCGCGCCGAGGCGGCGAAGACGGCGAAGGGGAACGGGACGAAGAAGAAGGCGCCCGCGAAGAAGGCGCCGGCGAAGAAGACCGCGGCGAAGAAGAGGAAGACCGCGTCGTGAGCCCGCCCCGCCGCGCGCGTGCGCCGGGCAACGCGGAGGTGGAGATCGAGGGCCGCCGGCTGAAGCTGTCGAACCTCGACAAGGTGCTCTACCCGAAGGCGGGTTTCACCAAGGCGCAGGTCATCGACTACTACGTGCGCATCGCCCCGGTGCTGCTGCCGCACGTGAGGGGCCGGCCGATGACGCTCAAGCGCTACCCCAACGGCGTGGAGGGCATGCACTTCTACGAAAAGAGCTGCCCGAAGCACCGGCCGGACTGGGTGAAGACGGCGCCGGTGTGGAGCGACGGGCGCGGCGCGAACATCGACTTCTGCCTCTTCGACGATCTGGCCACGCTGGTGTGGGCGGCGAACCTCGCGGACCTCGAGCTGCACCCCTACCTGCACACGAAGAGCGCGCTCGAGCGCCCGACGGTGATGGTCTTCGATCTCGATCCGGGACCGCCGGCGGGCATCGTCGAGTCCTGCGCGGTGGGCCTGCGCATCCGAGAACTGTTCGAAGGGTTCGGGCTGCGCGCGTTCCCCAAGACCTCCGGCTCGAAGGGGCTGCAGGTCTACGTGCCGCTGAACACCGAGTGCACCTACGACGAGACGAAGGCGTTCTCGCGCGCGGTGGCGGAGTTCCTCGAGGGCCAGACGCCGGACCGGGTCGTCTCGAAGATGGTGAAGGCCATCCGGGGCGGGAAGGTGCTCGTGGACTGGAGCCAGAACGACGACCACAAGACCACCGTGGGGCCCTACTCGCTGCGCGCGAAGGACCGGCCCACCGTCTCCACCCCCGTCGCGTGGGAGGAGGTGGAGCTCTGCCAGAAGCGAAAGGATCCGGCGGTCCTCACCTTCGAATGCGACGAGGTCCTGCGCCGCGTGGAGAAATACGGCGACCTCTTCGCGCCGGTGCTCTCGCTTCGCCAGAAGCTGCCGCGCGCCGGGACGAAGGCGCTCGTGCACCCGCCGATCCGCTGACCGCTGCCGGGTACCGTCACGCGCCAAGCCTGCCCGGCCGTTGACAGACCGAGAGGGCCGCCGTGTGATGCCCGACACCCGCGCCCCTCGGAGGTACGCCATGTGTCGGTTCCTGTTGCTCGCCGCCCTGGCGGTGGGGGCGCTCTCTGCCTGCGGTCGCACCGCCCCGGTCGGCGCCCACTGCGAGACGCTCACCTGTCCCGAGGGCACCACCTGTGACGGCCCCACCGGACGCTGCGTGCTCCCCTCCAGCAGGATCGACGGCGGCACGACCGACGGTGGCCAGCGCGACGGCGGCGCGCTCGATGGCGGCGGTGAAACGGGCGACGGAGGCACCGACGGTGGCCAGCGCGACGGCGGCGTGACGGACGGGGGCCACGTGCCCTGTCCGAACGGCTGCCCGGGCACCCAGTTCTGCGATCCGGAGGCGAACGAGGGGAAGGGCCTCTGCATCACCTGCACGCCGACGAAGGGCTGCGGTCCTTCGCAACCCATCTGCGACACCCAGGTGCCCGGCGGCGTGTGCGTGGAGTGCCTCACCAGCAGCCAGTGCGGTGCCGCGCGGCCGGTGTGCAATCCGGCGAGCCGCACCTGCGTGGGCTGCCTCAACTCGTCCTCCTGTCAGAACCCGACGCCGGTCTGCTCCGCCTTCAGTCACGAGTGCGGTCCCTGCACCAGCACAGCGCAGTGCCCCTCCGGCGCGTGGTGCTCCTTCGGCAACTGCCTGCCGCTGCCCGACACCTGCGCCACCGCACAGCTCATCGACTTCATGGGCGGCACGACGGTGAGCTTCAACGCCGACACCTCGCTGGCGCAGAACGACTACCAGGGCACCTGCAACGCCTCGGGCCGTGAGCTCGTGTACCGCCTCTCGCTGCCCGCCGCGCGCGACGTGACGATCACCGCCACCCGAGGCCCAACCGGCATCGCCAACCCGGTCATCTACCTGCGCGGGGCGCCCTGCGCGAACGGCGCGTCGATCGCGTGTGCCAACGCGGCGCCGACCGCGGGCGGGACGGAGACCATCGCGGTGCCGAACCTCCCCGCCGGCGACTACTTCCTCTTCGTCGAGGGCGTGCAGAACCAGGTCGGCCCCACCACGGTGACGGTGAGCGCGGTGCCGCCGGTGGTCGCGCCGTCGAACGACACCTGCGCCAACGCCCAGACGCTGTTTCTCAGCAGCGGGCATACGATGGTTCAGGGGACCACCGTCGGCGCGACGAACGGCAACCCGCCCGGCGCGAGCTCTCCGAGCTGCTCCACCTCCGCGCGCCAGGTGGGCCCGGACGTCGTGTACCAGTTCACGCTGCCGCAGGCGCGCGACGTGGCGGTGAAGGTGACCTCGCTCGATCCGACCGGGACCTTCCGGCCGGCGGTGTACCTGCGCGGCCAGGGCACCGCGTCCTGCAACATCGACTCGCAGCTGGCGTGCGAGGCGCAGCCGGTGACCGGTCCCATCGCGCCGCAGACGCTGCTTTTGCCGAACCTCCCCGCGGGCACGTACTTCATCTGGGTGGACGGCGTGCTCGGCACCAGCGGTCAGTTCGTGCTGGACGTCACCGCCAGCGCGCCCACCACGAACGACAACTGCGGCTCGCCGAAGGCGCTCCTCTTCCAGAACGGCGTGGCCACCGCGACCGGAGACACCCGCTTCGCGCAGAACAACCAGCAGTCCTGGCACGCGTCACCGACCTGCTCCACCTCCGCGCGCAACGACGGCCGGGACGTCGTGTTCAGCTACAACGTTCCCACCACGAGCAACGTGACGATCACCGTCACCCCCACCGGCGCGTCACCCACCTTCCAGCCGGTGCTCTACGTGCACGCCCCCAATGCGTGCGGCCAGACCGGCACCGCCACCGAGCTGGCCTGCGTCTCCAACACCTCCAGCGCGCCGGTGACGCTGAACCTCGCGAACCAGGCGCCGGGCACCTACTTCCTCTGGGTGGACGGCTCGCAGCAGACCGCCGGTCCGTTCCAGCTCGAGGTGACGCTGCAGGCCGGCATGCCCACCACCGGCGACACCTGCCCGGGCACGCCGCTCGTCTTCATCAACGGCCAGGCGCAGGTCTCGGCGTCGCTCACCGCCGCCACCAACAGCAACTTCGCCGGCGACGCGGTGCCCACCTGCAGCGTCAACGCGCGCAGCGCCGGAAGGGACCTCATCTACAGCTACACGCTGTCGCAGACGCGCGACGTGAACATCAACGTGATTCCCTCCGGCGGCGCGTTCACGCCGGTGCTCTACGTGAAGCGCGGGGCCTGCTCGAGCAACGCCGTCGGCGACGAGCTGGCGTGCGTCACCGGCTCCGGCTTCAGCGGCGGCGCGAGCTACACGCTCCACTCGCAGCCGCCCGGCGTGTACTGGATCTACGTGGACAGCGACGGCACCGGCGCAGGCTCGTTCTCGCTGAACGTGCAGCAGTCGTCGCCCACGCCCCCGCCCCCCAACGACACCTGCACCGGCGCGCAGCTGCTCTCCTTCGTCAACGACGTCGCGCAGGTCAGCGGCAACACGACCTTCGCCAGCAACGGCAACACCGCCTCCGATGCCTCGCCGACCTGCTCGCCCACCGCGAAGCAGAAGGGCCGCGACGTGGTGTACCGCTACGCGTTGTTGACCTCTCCGCGCGACGTGACCGTCACCGTCACCCCGCAGGGGCCGGGCGGCTATGTGCCGGTGGTCTACGTGCGGGGGCAGGGCGTCAGCACCTGCGCGAGCATCAGCGCCGGCAGCGAGCTCGGCTGCGCCCAGGCCAGCAGCCCCGGGCCGGTCTCCTTCACGCTGCAGAACCAGCCGGTGGGGACCTACTCGATCCACGTGGACGGCGCGTTCGACACCTGGGGACCGTTCGGGCTCACCGTGACCCTGAGCGCGCCCACCGTGCTGCCGGAGACGTGTGCGCAGGCGACCGCGCTGACCCTGGGCGTGCCCTTCGCCGGCAGCAACACCGCGGCGCAGGACAATTACTCGCGCACGAGCAACCCCGCCTACGGCCCGCTCTGCACCAGCACGAACAGCTATCCGTGGACCGGCCGCGACCTCGTCTACGAGTTCACCGCCTCAGGCACCACGCACACCGCGACGCTCACCCCGAGCGCCCAGTTCGACGGCGCGCTGCTCTTCCTCCAGCCGCCGACGGGGCTCTCCTGCAGCCCGCAGCACTGCACCACCTTCAGCGACAACCTCGGCGCGGGGGCGGCGGAGACGCTCGTCCTCACCAACCTCGCGCCCGGGCAGAAGTACTACCTCGTGGTGGACAACTGGAGCGGCAACGCCGGCTTCAGCAGCGGGAACTTCACGCTGGTCGTGCAGTAGCCGAGGCCGGCCCCGTCACCACGCCGGCCACAGCGCGACGACGCGGTGGTTCGTCGCATCGAGCAGGTAGAGGAGCCCGTCGTCGCGGCCGTCGTGGACGAGGGTCAGCGACGAGGTCCCGCGCGGATAGCGGTAGAGGAAGGCGGGCGTGAAGTCGGCGTTCATCGCCAGGACGCCGCGGCCGAAGTCGTGGGTGCGGCCCACCATGGCGAAGCGGTCGTCGCTGAAGGCGGTGGCGTTGGGCGAGACCTGCGCCAGCTCCCCCGCGCCGCCCACCGGCTCGAGCCGCAGGTCCAGCGGGTACTCGCGCGCCGGCGACGCCCGGCCCGGCTCGAAGAGGCGCAGCACCGTGCCCGCCTTGCCGTCCTCCGCGGCCACCACGCTGAGGCTCTTCGGGCGAACCGCGAGGACCTCGGCGGTGCCGGTGCCCATCGGCTCGTCGGCTTCGAAGCCGTCCGCGCCGGTCAGCCGCGTCACGCGCTCGCCCTTCGAGGAGAGGTAGGTCAGCGCGAAGCGGCCGGTGTCGCCCGCGGCCAGCACGCGCGCGATCATCCCCGGCGCCTCGGAGGCGACGTCCGCGAGCAGCGGGTCGCTCACCATCCCCGGCTGCCAGAGCACGCTGGTGCGCGGCCGGTTCGAGGTGCCGCCGGTGCCGCAGCCGTAGAAGTCGAACGCCGCGCCCACCTGTCCCGACGCCACGTACACGCCCACGTTCGGACCCGCCGGCTGTGCGGAGACGTAGGGCGCGCTCCCCGCGCCGCCGAGGCACTGGAACTGGAACGTCGGCAGCTGGCACGGGTCCGTCACCGCGAGCGCGCAGGTGCGGTCGGGGAGCCGGAGCAGCGGCCCCTGGAGCTGGAGCGACACCGGCGTGTCGGTCTGGCCGCTCCACCCGCCGAAGTAGTGGACGGTCTGCCCGGCGCCGTTGCGCTCCTCGAAGATCGGCCGGCCGTCGGACGCGAAGGCACGCGCGGTGCCGGGCCTGTCGAAGCGGGGGATGAGCAGCGCGCCCGTCTGCGGATCCACGCGCCCGGGGATCCACGTGTCGGCGCTCCCGGACTCGGTGAGCAGGGCGATGGAGAGACCGCTCTGCGCCGCGATCGGACGGTGCGCGTCGAGCACCGGCTTCACCACCTGCGCCGGCAGCTCCCGCTCCCAGGCGACCACCGACGAGACGACCTCGCGGGTGAGGCGCAGCTCGTTGCCGGCCTCGCTGCGCGCGCTGACGACGAGCTGCATCGGGACGTCGCGGGCCTCGAGGCCATCCGGTCTGGGCGCGGTGATCGTGGCGACGAACAGGCCGGGGGCCCTCTCCTCCACCGCGCGCGGGACGCCGTCCACCGTCACGGCCGGCGCCGTGGCGAGCGCCGGGACGGAGCCGCCGGGCCTCGCGGGAGGCGCGGAGATCCGGACCTCGAGGGCGCCTCCCGGCCGCACCCGCGCGGGCACCTCGACCGTCACCTGCGGCAGCCGGCGGTCGAGCACCACCTCCAGCCTCGCCTCTCCCACCGCGCCGAGCGCGTCCTCGGCCGTGGCCACGAGCACGGCGCGCGTCGTCTCCTCGGCGGAGTCACCGAAGCAGGGCGAGAGCTCCACCTCCGCCGCGAAGGGCGCCCCGGACCACGCGTGGAGCGGCCGCCGCGCCTCCTCGTCGGCACGGCCACAGGCGAGCGCCACGCGCGCCACCCCGTCCACGTCTTCGGCCTGCAGCGCCACGCGCCAGCGGAGGGGGAGCACGTCGTCCGCGCCCAGTCCTTCGAAGCGCACCAGCGGCCCGCCCGCCTCGGTCGCAGCGCCCTGGCGCGTGTCCCCGAAGTCCCGGCAGCCGGTCGTGGTCATGCCGCCACCGGCGAGCAGCGGCACCGCGGCGGCCGCCGCCAGCAGACGTGAGAACCCATTCATGTGAAACCTCCAGCGAGCGCGGCCCTGCCTCCACCATATAGAGTCCGGGCACCGTGCGGTCTTCGGCCACAAAGCCATCTCGCTTCCTCTCGCTCCCCGTCGCGGCGCTCTTCGGCTCGGTGCTCCTCGTGGCGCTGTCGCCTTCCGCCGCGCGGGCCGCGCCAGATGCGCAGGCGCCGGCGGTCGCGGTGCTGGACATGGAGGCGCGCGGTGCCACGCCGGTGCAGGCGCACGCGGTGACCCTCGCGGTGGTGCGCGGGCTGCGGCAGCTCGACGTGTTCCCGGTGCTCAGCGCGGAGGACGTGCGGCAGTTGCTCGCCATCGAGCGCAGCCGCCAGCTCCTCGGCACCGAGGGCGAGTCGGAGCTGGGCCCCATGCGCGACGCGCTCGGCGCGAGGTACATGGTCGCGGGCTCGGTGACGCAGCTGGGGACGACGCCGGGCGGGAACCTGCAGGTGGAGATCCGGCTGCTCGACACCGCCGGCCGAGGCGTCATCTCGCAGAAGAGCGCCGGCCCCGCGCCGATCACCCAGCTCGCGCGGGAGTTGCCGGCGCTCGCGCAGGAGCTCGCCGCGCCGCTGCTCGAAGGCGCCCAGGGCGAGCTGCTCCTGCGCGTGAGCGAGGAGGCCGCCGAGGTGCGCGTGGGCGACGTGCTGCGAGGCTCCACCCCGCTGCAGGAGCCGCTGAAGCTTCCGCGCGGCACGCACCGGCTGGAGGTGCGGAAGGACGGCTTCATCGCCCAGCTGCGGCCGGTGAAGATCGAGCCCGAGCGCACCGCGGTGGAGGAGATACGGCTCGCACCTTCGCCCGACTACGAGAACGCGTGGCGGCAGCGTCACCGCCGGCTGCGCACCGCCGCGTGGCTGACCACCGGCGCCGCGGCGGTGATGCTCGGCGGCGCGGTGGCGATCGATCGCGGGGTGGAGAGCCGCTACCAGACGGACTTTCTCCCCCGGCGCGCGGCGCTCGCCGGCGAGGGCGGCACCCGCTTCAGCGGCGAGGCCCAGGCGCGCTACCAGGGCTGCCTTCGGAGCGGACGGCTCGCGTGTCAGGGCGAGACCGACGACCTGGCGCGCGTGCTCGGGCGGGACCAGGGCCTCTCCATCGGACTGCTCGGCGCGGGCGTGGCCACCGGCGGCATCGCCACCTGGCTCTGGCTCACCGGCGAGGACCCGAACCGGTATGGGCGAATCGTCCTCGCGCCGTCGGTCGGGGGCGGCAGCGGAAGGGGCTTCGCGCTCAGCGGGCGGTTCTGAGTCTTCGCGGTCTGTCCATCAGCGCTGCGGCAGGACCGGCAGGCGCGTGCCTCCAGCGCCGTCACCTGGGCCCGGACCGGGACCTCGTCTCGTCATCGTGACCGGCAGGCCTCCCGGAGGCTGCTGCGGCGTCCGCGGCCACAACCTCGGGGCGAGCCACACCAGCCACACGACGCCGGCGGCGATGAACGCGGCCGCCGCGGTGCCGAGCCAGAAGAGGAAGCGCGCGGGATCGACCGCCACCGCCACGCGGGCGAACAGCGCGAGCAGGGTGAGCCCGCCGAACGCGGCCACCGGCGCGCGCGGGAGCGAGGGACCGTGCGTGGCGCGGCTGTGCGAGAGCACGAGGTGCGTGGCGAACGAGAGCACCATCAGGCCGAGCCCGAGATAGACGACGTGCGCCGCGGCCACACGCTGCGCGGGCCAGAGCGCCGCGAGCGCGCTGCCCACCGGAAGCGACCAGAGCGAGAGCCAGGTGAAGGTGTGGTGGAGGCCCGGCGTCGTCGGCCGGCGCCACAGCCCGCCCATCCCCATCAACACGCCGAAGCAGACGACCGCGCGCACGCCCCAGCCGAGCTGCGGCCTTCCCAGCCACTCGATGACGAAGGAGGCGAGGAGGAGGAACGCGAAGCTCGCCTGCAGCGCGCCGTCGCTGCTGAGGATGCGGTGCTTCACCGGCGGCCGCGCGAGAAGGAACGACGGCAGCACCGCCTGACCCACGCCGAGCACCAGCGGCAGGAAGAGCCCCTGCGAAACGAGCGTCATCCCCAGCCCGTGCATGACGAAGCCGTCGCCCACGCCCATGCCGCCGAGCACGAGCATCACCGTGCCGCCGAACGCGGAGAGCAGCCCCGCGAGGAGCCACACGAAGGGCGCCGGTGCGGCGTGCGCCTCGTCCGCGCGGTGCAGCCGGATGGCGACGAAGAAGAGGACGGTCGCGACGAGCCCCAACCACACCAGCGTTGAAGCGCTGAGCAGCCCGAACCACGCGGTCGCGGCGATCGCCACCGGCGCCAGCGCGGCGATCCCCAGCTCGAGCACCGACGGCGGCGCGGTGGCCGTGCGCCTCGGCACGAAGGTGAAGAGGAAGCCGGTCGCGAAGCAGGTGAGCAGACCCTGGAACTGGACGATGGCGTGGAACCCGCCGCGGTAGGCCTCGGAGGTGCCGGTGGCGAGCCCGAGCCAGGGGACTGTTCCCCAGAACCCGAGCACCACGCCGAGCGGGAAGAGCAGCCGCCAGGGCTCGCGGCGCAGCGCCCACAAGAGGGGCGGACGGGACGGATTCATCCGGGGCGGCGGTGCTCGAATCGTGCCGCAGCGGGCAGGAACGTCGGCTGAGGCGGCCTGCTTCGTCTGGTCGCGAAACGAGACGCATGCTCTGCGCGACAGTCACCGCAGACGCAGAATCTGCGCCGCAGGGTGGGGCGAGCCGATGCAGACTTCGCCCATGCCCATGGACCGACTGACGCTCAGCGCCATCGCGCACCGGACCCACCGCTTCTGCTCGCCGCTGTCGCAGGCGCTCGTGGACGACGTGCTCGACGCGGTGAGCCTGCCGCTGCACGGAAGGGTGCTCGACCTCGGGTGCGGCAACGCGGAGCTGCTGCGTCACGTCATCACCCGGCTGGGCGCGACGGGCGAGGGCGTCGATCGATCGGAGCGGATGCTCGAGGAGGCGGCGCGACGGGCGGAGCACACCGCCGAGCGGGCGCGGCTGACGCTTCACCAAGGCGATACCTCGGATTTCGCCGAGCGGGCGGTGGCCTCGGCCACGACCTGGGAGCTGGTGATGATGGTGGGCGCGGGCCTGGGCGAAGGCGAGGGTCCGGAGGCCGCGCTGCGCACGCTCTGCCGGCTGACGAGGCCCGGCGGCTACGTGCTCTTCGGCGAGCCTTACTGGCGCGAGCCGCCGACGCACGCGTACCTCGAGGCGCTCGGGACGGGTGCGGATGCCTTTCGCGATCACGCGGGCAACGTCGCGGCCGGCGAGGCAGCGGGGCTCGTCCCGTTCAGCGCGCGCGTCGCCGGCGAAGCGGAGTGGGACGAGTACGAGTGGCGCTACGCCCGCGAGCTCGAGCGCTGGTGCCTCGAGAACCCTGGCCATCCGGAGGTCCCCGCCGTCCGTGAACGCAGCCGGTCATGGCGCAACGTGTCCCTGACCATGGGCCGCCGGTTTCTCGGCTTCGGGCTCTACCTCTTTCACAAGGCCGAGTAGAGCGCCCGGCGGAAGCGGACGTTGGCGCCGAAGCGGTCGCGTGACTCGGAACGCAGCCGCGCCGCCGCCTCGCTCGCGTCGTAGCGCGCGTGGCTCTCGCGATCCCGAAGCTCGTAGTGGTTGTGCACGCGCCGCCACCCGTCCGCCGCGTCCTCTGCGTCCAGCCAGCTCCGGCAGCCGACGAACCCGGGCTGCGCGAGCACCGCCTCCACATGGTGCGGCAGCCACGCGCGGAACTGCTCCAGCGCAGACGGCTCCACCTCCACGGTCACCACGTACAGCACGCTCATCGAACGACTCCCCTCAAATGAAACGGCCCGCCCTCCACGAGAAGGGCAGGCCGTTCGCGAAGACGCGCGACTCCCGTGGACGACTAGAGCAGCCGCTTCTCCACCGCCTGCCAGTCGATGTCCTTGAGGATCCCCTCGACGTACTTCGCGCGCTCGGTGGGCTTGTACGCGGGGACGAACGCGTGCTCCCAGGCGTCCATCACGAGGATGGGCCGGTAGCCGGCGATGTTGCCGTCGTTGTGCAGCGTGACCCAGTGGTTGGAGAGCCAGCCGGTGGAGGGATCCTGGAAGAGGACCGCCCAGCCGATGCCCGGCATGGTGCCCACGGCCTTGAAGTCCGCCATGAAGTTCTCGAACGAGCCGAAGCTCTGCGCCAGCGCGCTCTTCAGCTTGCCGTCGTGGAGGTCCGTGCCGTTCGGCGTGAGGTTGCCGAAGTAGTACTCGTGCAGGACCATGCCGTTGTACTCGAACCCCATGCGGCGGGTGAGCTCGGCGTAGACCGGATCCGCACCCGAGGCCTTGCCCTCCTTCGTCATCGCCTCGAGGCGCTCGGTCAGCGCGTTGGTGCGCTTCACGTAGCCCTGGTACAGCGCGAAGTGCGTCGTCAGGGTGGCGTCATCCACGCCCTTGAGGCCCTTGAGGTGCGAGTAGTCCTTCGGCGCGTAGCGCTTGACCTGATCAGCCATGGTTTCTCTCCTCGTGTCGGTGGTGAAAACGGGGCGCCACGTTTAGTGGAGTCGAGCCGCCTTTGCACGGCCTTGTGGTCGCAGTGTTCGCTTGCGCGTCCCAGAGGCCCCCGCTATGCGCAGCGCCCGATGCCCGAGCTGCCGGAGGTGGAGATCGCCAGGCGGAGTCTCGTCCGTTGGCTGGGCGGAACGCGGGTCGTCCGCGCCGTCGCCGATCCGGAGGCGCGCACCTTCCGCGGCGCGGATCCGAGGCTCTTCGCGAAGCTGAAGGGAGAGCTCGTCGGCACCGAACGCCGCGGCAAGTATCTGCTCGTCGCCTTCAGCGGAGGCTACGGGGCGCTGCTGCATCTGGGGATGACCGGCAAGTTCGTGCGCCGGCCGAAGGGCCACGAGGAGCGGTGGAGCCGCGCCCGCTTCGAGCTCGACGACGGCAACGTCATCCACTTCCGCGACCCCCGGCTCTTCGGCCGCATCCATCCCGCGAAGGGTTCTCTGGAAGAGCTCCGCGCGCTGCCGCCGTTCGGTGACCTCGGCGTGGATCCGCTGATCGACGGGCTCGACGCGCGCTCGTTGGAAGAGGCGGTGGGGCGCTCGAAGCAGGACCTCAAGGTCGCGCTGATGGACCAGGCGCGCGTGGCGGGGCTGGGAAACATCCACGCCGCCGAAGCGCTCTTCCGCGCTGGCCTGCACCCCGCGCGAAAGCCGCAGACGCTCTCCGCGCCCGAGTGGCGCAAGCTCGCGAAAGGCATCGGCGACAGCATCGCGTTCGCGCTCGCGGACGCAGAGGGCGCGGACGAGATCGAATACGTGGAAGAGCCCGGAGCGGAGAACCCGTTCCACATCTACGGTCGCGCGGGAGAACCGTGCGGCCGGTGCAAGACGAAGGTGCAGAGTCTCACGCAGGGCGGGCGCACCACGCACTTCTGCCCGACCTGCCAGCCAGAAGGGCCGAAGGGATGACGGTGAAGGCAAAGGGACTCGATCACGTGGCGATCGCGGTGAAGGACCTCGACAAGGCGGTGGCGCACTATCGCGACGCGCTGGGGCTCGAGCTCGCCGAGTTCGAGGACGTGCCGGGGCAGGGCGTGCGCACCGCGATCTTCGGCCACGGCATGGGCCGCGTGGAGCTCATCACCCCGCTCGACGAGAAGAGCCCCATCGCCGGCTTTCTCGCCAAGCGCGGGGAGGGGATGCACCACATCTGCATCGAGGTGGAGGACATCGAGGCCGCGCTCGCGGCGCTGAAGGCGAAGGGCGCGCCGCTCATCAACGAGACGCCGCAGCTCGGCGCGGGCGGGGCGAAGATCGCGTTCGTGCACCCGAAGGGGAACCACGGCGTTCTCGTGGAGCTGCGCCAGGGTCCACCGCCCGGCACCGGTCACTCCGGTGGCAGCAGCAGCGGCGCGCACGAGTAATCGATTGTGTGACCTGTAGCCTTTTGCTTCACTCCCGCGCCCTCGTGACGCACCCCATGCAGCAGCCGAAGCCGATGCAGCGGAGATCAATCGATATGGCCAGAGTCCTCCTGGTGGCGCTCGTCGCGCTGACCGGCGTTGCCGCCGCGCAGGCCCCGGCCGAACCCCCCACGCCCGCGCCCACTCCGGCGCCCACTCCGGCGCCCTCCCCCGCGCCGTCGCAGGACGCGCAGCGTCCCGCCGCCTCGAGCGAAGAGGTGACCGAGGAGATCGACGCCCGCGTCGAGGCCGCCAAGCGCGAGATGCGCGAGGAGCTGCGCGCGCAGCTGGCAACCCAGGCCGCGGCGAAGGGCTGGGAGGAGGAGTGGGTGGAGCAGACCCGCCGCCTCGAGCTCTTCGAGATCGACGGCTACTTCCGCACCCGGCCGGACCTCTTCCACCGGTTCGACCTCAACCGCGATCCGGATCCGTCCGGCTTCCGCCTCTTCCCCCGTCCGCCCACCGGCGAGCGCGAGCGGACGATGGCGGGCGTGAACATGCGCCTGCGCCTCGAGCCGACGATCAACGTGTCGGAAGAGGTGCGCGTGAAGCTGCAGGTGGACGCGCTGGACAACATCCTCTTCGGCTCCACGCCGCTCTACGCGAAGTCGCGCGATCCCCGCTACGACTTCGGCGTCTTCAACGAGACCCAGATGCCGCCGGAGCAGGGCGTCAACGCGTTCCGCGACTCCATCCGGGTGAAGCGCGCGTACGGCGAGGTCAGCACGCCGGTGGGCATCCTGCGCTTCGGCCGCATGGGCTCGCACTGGGGCCTCGGCATGCTGCACAACGACGGCAACGGGCTCGACAGCGACTACGGCAACACCGTGGACCGCTTCCAGTTCGTCACCGAGCCGTTCACCGGCTGGTACGTCGCGCCGATGATCGACTTCGACGTCGAGGGTCCCTCGAGCGAGGCGCAGAACCAGCAGGGCCAGTTCTACGACCTGTCGAACACCGACGACGCGCACAGCTACATCCTCGCCATTGCGCGGCGCGACACGCCGATGCAGGAGAAGGCGAAGCTGGAGAACGGGCTGTCGGTGCTCAACTACGGCGTGCACTTCAGCTACCGCACCCAGCGCTACGACGCGGTGGGCTGGGCGAACCCGAACACGGCGCCCAACGACACCTCCTCGTTCATTCCGCGAAGGGCCACGCTCTACATCCCGGACGTGTGGGCGAAGTTCGAGCGCAAGGACTTCCGCATCGAGCTCGAGGCGGCGGCGGTGCTCGGCAACATCGAGAACGCGGCGCGCAGCCCGGCGGAGGTCGACACCGCGGGCGGCGTGCTCGTGCGGCAGTTCGGCGCGGTTCTGCAGGGCGAGTACCGGCTGATGGACGGGCAGCTCAAGCTCGGGCTCGAGGGCGGTTACGCGTCCGGCGACCGGCAGCCCGGCTTCGGCAACCGGCCCGGCCGCGGTGGCAACCTGCCGGGTGGCCTGCCGGGGAACAACAGCATCGACGGGCCGCAGTACGCGGACGGCGCCATCCGCAACTTCCGCTTCAACCGCGACTACCGCGTGGACGCGATCCTCTTCCGCGAGCTCATCGACGGCGTGACGGACGCGGTCTACGTGAAGCCGACGGTGACCTACTCGGTGGCCGAGGGCTTCGACATCTACGGCAGCGTCGTCGGCTCCGGCGCGCTGTACGTGGAGAGCACCCCGTCGCAGTCCGACCGGCTGCTCGGCGTGGAGCTCAACGCGGGCGCGCGCTACCTCACCGAGGACGGCTTCGTGGCCTCGGTGCAGTACGCCATCCTCTTCCCGCAGAAGGGTCTCGCCAACGTCGGCGCGCAGCCGGTGGACCTGGAGAACGCCCAGGCGCTGCGCGCGATCATCGGCGTCCGGTTCTAATGATGCGCCGGCCCGTTCTGTGGAGCGTGCTGCTCGTGCTCGGCCTCGGGGCCGGCGCGTGCGGCGTGAAGGGCGCACCGAAGCCAGCCACCGCGCCGCCGCCTCCTCCGCCTGCCGCTGCGCCGGCTGAGGCTCCGGCGGAGGCACCCGCCGAAGCGCCCGCCGAGACGCCATGAACCACTTCACCCTCCGCCGCGGCGAGCTGCACGCGGAGGGCGTCCCGCTCTCCGCGATCGCGGACGGGGTGGGCACGCCGACGTACGTCTATTCGACCGCGACGATCACCCGGCACGTTCGGGTGATGCGCGAGGCGTTCGGTACGACCCCGCACCACATCTGCTACTCGGTGAAGGCGAACTCGAACCTCGCCCTGCTCGCGCTGCTGCACCGCGAGGGCTGCGGCTTCGACATCGTCTCCGGCGGCGAGCTCGAGCGCGTGCGCAAGGCGACCCGGACCACGAAGTGCGTGGTGTTCGCCGGCGTGGGCAAGACCGAGGCGGAGATGGCCGCGGCGCTGAAGGCGCGGATCCTCCTCTTCAACGTGGAGAGCGAAGAGGAGCTCTGGGCGCTCGACCGCGTGGCGACGCAGCTGGGCGTGAAGGCGCCGTTCGCGCTGCGCGTGAACCCGGACGTGGATGCGCGCACCCACAAGTACATCTCCACCGGGCTGAAGACCTCGAAGTTCGGCGTGCCCTTCGATGAGGCGGTGCGGCTCTACAAGCTGGCGGCGAAGAAGAAGGGCCTGTGGGCGCGCGGCGTGGACTGCCACATCGGCTCGCAGCTGACCGACGCGGCTCCGGTGCGCGAGGCGCTGCTGAAGGTCGCGGGCCTCTACCGGGACCTGCGCTCGGCCGGGCATCCGCTGGAGCTGCTCGACGTGGGCGGTGGTCTGGGCATCTCCTACACCGACGAGAACCCGCCCTCGCCGGCGGACTACGCGAAGGTGGTGGCGGAGGCGACGCGGGACACCGGGGCGACGATCATCCTCGAGCCCGGACGCGTGGTGGTGGGCAACGCGGGCGTGCTGCTGACGCGCGTGCTCTACCGCAAGCGCACGCCGCACAAGACGTTCGTGATGGTGGATGCCGGCATGAACGACCTGCTGCGTCCGGCGCTCTACGAGGCCCACCACGTGCTGCAGCCGGTGCGCGCGCGCCGAGGCGGAAAGCCGGAGCGGGTGGATGTGGTGGGGCCGGTCTGCGAGTCCACCGACGTGCTCGCGCGGGACCGGGAGCTCGTGCTGCCGAAGCAGGGCGACCTCTACGCGGTGATGAGCGCGGGCGCGTACGGCATGAGCATGGCCTCCACCTACAACGCGCGGCCGAGGCCGGCGGAGGTGCTGGTGGACGGCGATGCGTTCCGCGTCATCCGCGAGCGCGAGCCGGTGAGCGACCTCTGGCGCGGCGAGCGGATCTGACGCCGCCACCCGCTTCGCAGCGGGAGGTCATCCGCCGCCGTCCGCCCCTTCGCCGCCGTCCTCCTCCGGCTCCACGCCTCCGTCCGCGCAGTTCATGCACACCGCGCGGCCGTCCGGCTGGCAGAAGACGACCCCTTCGCTGAACCCGTCCGGGCACAGGCAGGACGTGCTGCGGAACTCGAAGCCGCCGTCCTCGAGGAGGCACGACTCACGCGCGGGCGGCTTGTTGTGCACGAGCACGCCCTCCGCCACGAAGTTGTGCAGCGGGTGGTCGACGCTGAGGTCGTACACGTCGTGGACGCCGGCGTAGACCGCCTCTTCGGTCTGCACCTCCACCGTGCGGACCCGCTCGTCCTCCACGAAGAGGAGCCTCAGCCGTTCGCCCAGCGCCCAGTCTCCGGCCGGCGCCCACGCCTTCGTGTCCGGGCACCAGAGCGGGTGGTCGGTGGTGCAGACGAGCTCTCCGCCCGCGAACGGAAGCCGAACGCACTCGCGCCGCGCGCTGCGGACGAAGGTGATCTGCGCGGTCACCCGCTCGCCGTTGCGCGGATCGACGCACTCGAGCTCGTCGCCGGGCAGCAGCGATTCGATCTCCCGCAGACCCTTCGGCGTCCTCACGCGCGCGCCCGCGGCGATGCACGAGGTCAGCGGCGGGCAACCGAGCGTTCCGGCGGCGAGCGCAGAGAGGAGAATTCGCTTCATCCGCGCGAGCCTAGACGCCGCGCCGAACTGTGCGCCAACCGGGCGCTGCGTTAGTGTCCGCCGCGATGGCGACTACACCGAAGTTCGAGGGGTCCCTCGTCGCGCTGGCCACGCCCTTCCGGGATGGCGCGCTGGACGAGGCGGCGTACCGGGCCTTCTGCCGGTGGCACGTGGAGAGCGGGACGAACGGGCTCGTGCCCATCGGCACCACCGGCGAGGCGGTGACGATGACGAACGAGGAGAAGCTCCGCGCCGTCCGCATCGCGGTGGAGGAGGCGAAGGGCCGCATCCCCGTCGTCGCCGGCGCAGGCTCCAACGGCACGCGCGAGACGATCGACGGCGTGACGCTCGTCCGGGAGGCCGGTGCGGACGCGGCGCTGATCGTCACGCCCTACTACAACAAGCCCACCCAGGCGGGTCTCGTGGAGCACTACCGGCTCGTCGCGCACGCGCACCCGGGCTTCCCCATCGTCGCCTACAACGTGCCGGGCCGCACCGCGGTGGACCTCGCGGCGGAGACGGTGGCGAGGCTGGCGGACATCCCGGAGATCGTCGCGCTGAAGGAGGCCACCGGCTCGATGGCGCGTGCGGTGGACATCGTGGAGCTCATCGGCGCGGACCGGATGACGCTGCTCTCCGGCGACGACTTCACCGTGCTGCCCTTCATCGCCTGCGGCGGCAAGGGCGTGATCACCGTCTCCGGCAACGTGCTGCCGAAGATGATGGCGGACCTCGTGCGGCTCTCCCGCGAGGGCCGCATTGCCGAGGCGCGCGAGCTCCAGGTGCGGATGAACGCGCTGCACCGGCTGCTCTTCGTCGAGCCGAACCCCATCCCGGTGAAGCGCGCGCTGCAGCTGATGGGCAAGTTCGGTCCGGAGATAAGGCCGCCGCTCCTGCCGATGACCGAGGCGGCCTCCGCGAAGCTCGAGACGGAGCTGCGCCGGTTGGGTGCCCTTTGAACGAGGGCAGCGTCCGCGCGATCGTCACCGGTGCCACGGGCCGGATGGGCAGCACGCTCTGCAGGCTCGTGCGCACCGAGCCGCAGATGACGCTCGCGGGGGCCACGGAGCGGAAGGGCGCCGACGCGCTCGCGCTGACGCAGCTGGAGGTCCCCGTCGCGGACGATCTTCGGACGCTGCTCGCGCAGACGGGCGCGGACGTGGTGATCGACTTCACCAGCGCGGAGGCGAGCGTCGAGCATGCGCGCGCCTGCGCGGAGCACGGTGCGGCGCTGGTGGTGGGCTCCACCGGGTTCTCCAACGAAGCGCGCGCCGAGGTCCTCAAGCACAGCCGGAAGATCCCCCTCGTGATGGCGCCGAACATGAGCGTCGGCGTGAACCTGGTGATCAAGATGGCGGCGGAGCTGGCGAAGGTTCTCGGTGAGGGCTTCGACATCGAGATCGTCGAGTCGCACCACCGTCACAAGAAGGACGCGCCCTCGGGCACCGCGCTGCGGATGGCGGAGGACATCGCGAGGGCCATTGGCCGGGGACCCGCGGACTTCCGCACCGCGCGCGAGGGTCAGGTCGGCGAGCGCCCGCCGCGCGAGATCGGCATCCAGACCGTGCGCGGCGGCGACGTGGTGGGCGAGCACACCGTGTTCTTCCTCGGCGACGGCGAGCGGGTGGAGCTGACGCACCGGGCAACGTCCCGCGACCAGTTCGCCCGCGGGGCGATCCGGGCGGCGAGGTGGGTGTCGGGCCGCGTGCCCGGTCACTACGACATGAACGACGTGCTGGGGCTGCGCTGAATGACGACGGGCGTTCGACGCTTCCTCCGCTTCATCGATCCGAAGACCGGCGCCGCGCGGTGGGGCGAGGTGCTGGGCAACGGGAGCGAGGTCGTGCAGCCGCTCTCCCGTGCGCCGTGGGACCCCGCGGCCGAGCCGGAGGTGGACACGCTGCCGCGCGCCTCGGTGCAGAGGCTGCTCGCGCCCGCGATGCCGACGAAGATCGTCTGCATCGGGCAGAACTACCGGAAGCACGCGGAGGAGATGGGCAAGCCGCTCCCGAAAGAGCCGCTCATCTTCCTCAAGCCGCCCTCGGCGCTGAACGGTCCCTTTGCGCCGATCCGCCTGCCGCCGGAGAGCGCGGAGGTGCACCACGAGGCGGAGCTGGCGCTCATCATCGGTCAGCGGCTCTCGCGCGGGACGGAGGAGGAGGCGCGCCGGGCGATCTTCGGTGTCTCCTGCTTCAACGACGTCACCGCGCGCGACATCCAGCGGCGCGAGATCCAGCACACGCGCGCGAAGGGCTACGACACGTTCGCGTGCCTGGGTCCGGAGCTCGTCTCCGGCGTCCCGTGGGACGATCTCCGGGTGCGCTGCCGCGTGAACGGCGAGGTCCGGCAGGACGGCCGCACCAGCGATATGGAGTTCTCGCCGGCGCGGCTCGCTGCGTTCATCTCGTCGGTGATGACGCTCGAGCCGGGCGACGTGATCAGCACCGGCACCCCCTCCGGCGTGGGCCGGTTGATGTACGGGGATGTGGTGATCGTGGAGATCGAGCGCGTCGGGGCGCTGGAGAACTACGTCGCGTGATCCTCTCCGGTGGGCTCGGCTTCGGTCGTCACCACCGGTAGCCGCAGGCCGAGGCCGAGGAGCAGCTCACCTCGCCACACCTCGCGCTCGCCCCAGGCGAAGTCCATGCCTCCGCGCGCATGCAGCCGCACCGCCACCGGGCCTGCGCCGAAGCGGGTTCCCAGCACCAGCCGCAGCGGCGTGCGCACGCCCGCGTCCGCGCCGAAGAAGCCCTCCGCGCCGGCCTGAGCGCCGAGGAAGACCTCGGATCGGGTTCCTCCGACGCTGCCGAAGATCCCTGCGTGTGGCCCGAGCCCGAAGCTCACCGGTCCCTTCAGCACCGCCAGTCCGGTCGCGCCGATCAGCGCTTGAAGCCGCCAGCGTGTCGTGCCCGCGAGGTGCCAGGTTCGTCCCGCGCGCAGCTCGCCCACTCCGGTGCCGGGAAAGAGCTCCAGCTCCAGCGCGCGCACGGAGGGGACGGAGAGTTCGTCCTCGTGGAGGTGAAAGTGTTCCACCCCCACGCCGAATGAGGTGGGCGAGAGGAGGAGCGACGCGGTGAACGTCGGCGCGCTCGTGTCGCGCACCCCGAAGCCGAGCGAGGGCGGGGCGGCGGACGCGTCCGCTGACAGCACGAAGAACGCGGCGATCACCAGGGGCCAGGCACAGGCGCGGCACTTCATGGCGAGGGCTCCTCGACGCGAACGCCTTCGATGTCACGCATCTGCGCTGCGCCCGTGTCTCCGCCGCTCCACGCGCTGGAGAGGAAGGCCCAGAGGACGCGCTCGATGCGGTCGTGCGCCGCGTCCAGCGAGATGCCGGGCGGGCAATCTCGCGCAGCGTCCTCCTCGCCCCGGTCGGTGAACTGGAAGTGGCCCGCGCCCTCCACCACCGCCAGCACCCGCGGACCGCCGAACTGTCTCCAACCTTCGCGCACCTGCTCCAGCGGTGCCTGACAGTCGCCCTCGGCGGCGAGCGAGAGCACCGGCAACGCAGATGCGCGCGCCTCGTCCTCGTCACTCCCCTGCGGATAGGAGGCGAAGAGCGCCAAAGCCGAGAAGCCGCCGTCCAGCGCGAGCTTCGTCGCCACCACACCGCCGAGCGAATGGCCCGCCACCGCCACCCGCGCGGCATCCACCCGACCCTCCAGCACCGAGCCCTCCGGTGGTTCGACGAGCAGCTCCCGCGCGGCCTCGCCGTTGCCGACGGAGAAGAAGGCGAGGTTCAGCGGATGTCGCGGCAGGGCCACCACCACGCCCCGCTGCGCGAGCCGCACAGCCAGCCACTCGTAGGCGTCCGTCTCCACCAGCCCGCCCTGCACGAAGACCAGCGCCGGCGAACGCGTGGACTCGGCGGCGGCCGTCGCGGGCAGGAACACTTTCACCTCAATCACGTCGGTGTGATTCGCGCGTACTTCGAACGTGGCGCGGACCACCTCCGGCGCACCCTCTACCGGCTCACCTCTCTCCGGCGCGGCCAGCGGGCAACCGAGCAGGCCCACAGCCATCACGCACACAGCCAACAAGCGCATGGCACCGGTATGTCGTCGAGCAGCCGAGGCAGCAAGTCATCGAGGCCTCTCCCGGGTATGATCCGTCCGAACCGGACGCGCGGAGGATGGGAACGCGGCCGCGCAGGGTTCTTGAGCCACCTTGACCGGAAACGTCTACATCGGCCTCGGTTCGAACCTGGGTGACCGGGAAAAGAACCTCTTCTCTGCAGTGGACGCGCTCAGGCGCACGGACATGGTCGCCGTCCGCCGCTGCTCTTCCATCTACGAAAGCGCGCCGGTGGGACCTGCCCAGCCGCGCTTCCTCAACGCGGTGGTGGAGCTGCAGTGCAGCGTCCCGGCGATGAGGCTGCTCGCGCTGCTCAAGCAGGTGGAGCAGGACATGGGTCGTCAGCGCCGCAAGCGCTGGGGGCCGCGGGAGATCGATCTCGACATCCTCCTCTGGGACGGCGAGGTCGTGGCGGAGCCCACGCTGCAGGTCCCCCACCTCGAGCTGCACAAGCGCAGGTTCGCGCTCGAGCCGCTCTGCGAGCTGGCGCCGGACGTGCGCCACCCGGTCACCGGCGAGACGATGCGCGAGCTGCTCGCCCGCCTGGCGCCGCAGGACGTGGTGCGGATGGGCGAGTGCCCGCCGCTGTTCGTCGGCGACGCGGACTGAAGTTGAGATAGACCCATGTCCATGAAGGTGAAGCACGCGCTGGCGCTGGCCGCCTCCCTGTCCCTCCCTCTCTCGGCGTTCGCCCAGCCCACGCGTGTCGGCGCGGGCAGTGGTGCCGCGATGCCGCCGGATCACCCGCCGCTCGCCGCGAAGGCCGCGGAAGGGCAGGAGGTGGTGGAGCGCTCCGAAGCGGACCTCCTCCGGGAGCTCGACGCGATGCCGGATCTGGCCGGTCGCGACAAGCCGTTCGAGGTCGCGCAGTCGCTCGGCAAGCTCTACTACGCGCACGGTCGCTACTCGGAGGCCGCGGTCTACCTCGGGCAGGCGGTGGAGATGGGCGAGCCCGCGCGCAAGCTGTGGCTCGAGCAGTCGAAGCGCGCGAAGGCGCAGAAGCTCGACCTGCCCACCGCGGCGGAGGCGGGCTGCGCGGACGAGACCGCCTCGGTCGAAGATCGCACCGCGCGCGCGGCGGAGCTGGCGAAGGCGAAGCAGACCGGCCCTTCGGCCACCTGTGCGCGGCTGGCGGTGCGGCCGGTGATGGAGCAGCGCAACCTGCTCACCGCGGCGCAGTACCTCGCCGGAGATTCGGACGCGGCGTTGAAGACCGCGGAGGGCACGCTGGAGGCCACGCCGGACGATGCGGACGCGCTCTACTACCTGGCCTCCATCCTCCTCGAGACCCGCGGTGACGACCTCGCGGCGCTGAAGCGGGTGAAGGCTGGCTTCGATCGCGTGGCGGAGCTGCGGCCGATGACGGAGCGCGCCCGCTGGATGCGCAGGCTCGGTCAGCGCGTGGACGAGGCCATCGCCGCCGGCGGCGTGTCGAAGCTCGCGGCCACTGCGCGCCAGAACCCGCACGCGCAGGCGGGCTTGCCGGCGGATCATCCGCCGATGGCCGCCATCCCCTCGCAGCCCGCGGCGGTGACGCCTCCGCAGCTCTCGCAGGAGACGATGGAGGCGTTCCAGAAGGTCGAGCGCACGCCCGAGCTCCTCGCGCAGCTCGCGCAGACGGTGGAGACCGCGGAGGTGCATCTCGCGAAGGGCCAGTTCGAGGACGCGCTCAACGCCTACCGCACGGTGATGCCGCTGCAGCCGGACAACGGACGGGTCCGCGCCGGGCTCGCGTGGGCGATGCTCAAGCTCAACCGCCAGCCGATGGCGGACAACGTCTGGAACGTCGCGGTGCAGGGCGATCCGAAGGCGGTGGATGCGCTGGGTGAGCGGCTGAAGTCGCTGGGTGACGGCGCGGGTGCAAAGGCGGTGTGGGGCAAGCTCGCACAGAGCGACGCGAACTACGCGAAGAGCGCGAACCTCGCCGGGAGAATGCAGTGACGCGCGCCTTCCGTGTCTCGGTGCTGGGAACCCTGGCGGCGGCGCTCTCCCTCTCGCTGGCGTGTGGCGAGGTCGAGTCGAAGAACTCGCGGCGCGGCGACCTGCAGTGGCTCCTCTCGGAAGAGCAGGGCCCGGTGCGTCAGGGCGACCTCGACTTCGGAGAGGTCCCGAGCGGGACGCCCGCGCGGCGCAACTTCAAGATCGTCAACGCGGGCAGCGACCGCGCGCTGATCACCGCGGTGAAGTTCGAGGACGCCGCCCCCGGAACCTTCTTCGTGCAGGCGCCGGATTCGGTGAACGCCGGCGAGGAGCGCGCCACGTCCGTCACCTTCGCGCCCTCTCAGCCGGGCACCTACACCGCGCGGCTGGTCATCGAGCACGACGGCTACACGCTCAGCGCGGCCCTGAACCTAACCGGCGTCGCGCGCTGAGCGCTGCGGGGGCCTTCTTCACGCCTTCGCGGGCGTGGACGCGAGCTGCTCTGCCACCTGGCTCATCCGGTTCCGCGCGGAGCTGAGCTGCTGCCGCAGCCCGTCGGTCTCGTGCGCGAGCTCCGCGAACTCCGCCGCCTTCGCCTGCGCGCGCAGCTCTTCGGTGGCGGCGACGAGCCGGCCCAGCTCGTCGATGATCGTCGTCATCGTGTCCGCCGACGCCATGCCCTCACCGGGCTTCGCGTGCTTCGCGGCGAACTCTTGCACGGTGCCGTTGAGCCGATTGCCGTCTGCGAGGATCTCGCGGTAGCGCGCGGTGAGGCCCTCGAAGGTCTCGCGCCGCGCGAGGAACTCCTGCACCCGCTCCTGCAGCTGCGCGATCGTTCCCTGCTGCCCGTTACGGAGCACGTCCAGCGCGCCGAGCAGCGCCGCCAGCTTCGGCGCCACGCGCTCCTCGACCTTCGACAGCTCGGTCAGCGCGCCCGCCGTCCGCTCGAGGTTCCGCTGCGAGACGAGCGGGAGCCGCAGCGCGGTCTGCATCAGCGCATCGACCTCGCGGAACTCGGCCTCCAGCGCGTAGGCGGCCTCGACCAGCGGGCCGCGCGGTTCCTTCTTCGACTGTTGGGACATGCCTTTTGCTCCGGGCTCAGACGAGCCGCGCGGCGAGGAGGTCCTGCACGTCGAGCAGCCCCACGCAGCGGCCCTCGGCGTCCACGACCGGAAACTGATCGACGGCGTGCTCGCGCATCTTCGCCGCGGCGCCCAGCACGAGCTCCTCCGGCGTCACGCAGCGCGGCCGCTTGCACATGACCTCGCGCACAGGAATCGAGAAGTCGGTGCGGCCCTGTTCGACCATCCGGCGCAGGTCACCGTCGGTGAAGATGCCCACCAGCTTGCCGTGACGATCCACGACGTTGGCGGCGCCGGGCCGGCCTTCGGTGTTCGTCATCGTGACGACGCACTCGTGCAGGGGCGCGTTGTCGCGCACCACCGGGTTCGCGCTGCCCTGCCGCATCACGTCCGCCACGCGCAGCACCGAGCGGCCAATCTTCCCGCCCGGATGGAAGCGCGCGTACTCGTCGGAGGAGAACTGGCGCAGCCGGGTGAGCGTCATCGCCAGCGCGTCGCCCAGCGCGTGCAGTGCGGCGGTGGAGGCGGTGGGCACGAGCCCGAGCGGACAGGCCTCGTCGATGCGCCCGATGTCCAGCACCACGTCGGACGCCTTTGCCAGCGGCGAGTGCACGTCGCCGGTCAACGCGACGACGCGAGCGCCGAGCCGCTTGATCGCCGGCAGGATCCGCAGCAGCTCCTCGGTGGCGCCACTGTTGGAGAGCGCGAGCACCACGTCGCGGTTCGACACGCGGCCCAGGTCTCCGTGCGCGGCCTCCGCGGGGTGCAGGTAGATGGACGGCGTGCCGGTGCTCGCCATCGTGGCGGAGAGCTTCTGCGCGATGAAGCCCGGCTTGCCCATGCCGGTGACGACGATCTGGCCCTCGCAGCGCAGGCACAGCTCCACCGCGCGCGTGAACGGTTCGCCCAGCCTTCCGACGAGCCCGCCGATGGCGCGGGCCTCCGCCTCGAGCACCTCGCGCGCGAGCTGGGTGACGCGCTCCGGATCGACGCGGACCTTGTTGCGGGAAGTGGAGGAGGCTGCCCTGGGAGCAGGAGAGCGGGCCGGGCGAGCGCGGACCTTCACGCGCGCCTTGATGGGCAAGCGGGACATTCGCGCTGCTTGTATCCCTTCGGGGTCGGACCTTCCACCTTGACCCTCGGGGGTGGGCGGACTACTCGGCCGGCAGGCCTGCAGGCCGCTCGCGTCCTTCCACTTCACCCTCTACGGAGAGACAGACATGAAGTTCTTCATCGACAGCGCCGACGTGAAGGAGATCCGCGCGGCGCACGCCATGGGCTGCCTCGACGGCGTGACCACCAACCCCTCGCTGCTGGCGAAGGTGGGCCGCTCGCTCGACGAGACCATCCGCGAGATCTGCGAGATCGTCGACGGGCCGGTCAGCGCCGAGTGCGTGTCGCTGGAGGCGGAGGACCTCATCAAGGAGGGTCGCCAGCTCGCGAAGATCCACGACAACGTGGTGGTGAAGATCCCCATGGGAGTGCCGGGCATGGTCGCGGTGAAGGCGCTGACCGCCGAGGGCATCCGCACCAACGTGACGCTCTGCTTCAGCGCGAACCAGGCGCTGCTCTGCGCGAAGGCGGGCGCGACCTACGTCAGCCCGTTCGTGGGCCGGCTCGACGACATCTCGCAGGACGGGATGGAGCTCATCTCGACGATCATCGAGGTCTACCAGAACTACGACTTCGACACGCAGGTGCTCGTGGCCTCGGTGCGCAACCCGAACCACGTGCTCCTCGCGGCGCGCATGGGCGCGGACGTGGCGACCATCCCGTACAACGTGCTCGCGCAGCTGGCGCAGCACCCGCTGACGGACATCGGCATCCAGAAGTTCCTCAAGGACTGGGAGAAGGTCCCGCAGGCCGCGAAGGCGAAGTAGGGGAGCGCACACATGGACTTCCAGCTGACCGACGAACAGCGCGCGCTGCAGGACATGGCGCGCAAGTACGCCCGCGAGGTCATGCGGCCGAAGTCGGCGTACTACGACGAGACCGCCGAGTTCCCGCGCGACCTCATCTCGCAGGGCTTCGAGCTCGGCCTGCTCAACCTCGCCATTCCGGCGGAGTACGGCGGCTCGGGGCTGTCGCACCTCGACGGCGTGGTCATCACCGAGGAGCTCGCCTGGGGCTGCTCGGGCGTGGCCACCTCGATGGTGGCGAACGACCTCGGCCTGTTGCCGATCATCCTCGCCGGCAGCGACGAGCAGAAGCGCCGCTTCCTCACCCCGTTCACGAAGTCGCTGAAGTTCGCGTCCTTCGCGCTGACCGAGCCGGGCGCGGGCAGCGACGTGGCGGGCATGCACACCACGCTGCGCCGCGAGGGTGACGAGTACGTCATCAACGGGCAGAAGCAGTTCATCACCAACGGCGAGTTCGCGGACCAGTTCAGCGTCTTCGCCACGCTCGACCGCGGGCTGAAGCACAAGGGCATTACCTGCGTGGTGGTGGAGGGCCGGCCGAAGGGGCTCACCGTCGGCAAGCACGAGAACAAGATGGGCCAGCGCGCCTCGAACACGGTCACGCTGACCTTCGAGGACGTGCGGGTGCCGGTGGCGAACCGGCTCGGCGAAGAGGGCGAGGGCTTCAAGATCGCGATGGAGACGCTCGACAACTCGCGGCCGCTCACCGCGATCATGGCCACCGGCATTGCCCGCGCGGCGATGGAGCACGCGATCGAGTACTCGAACCAGCGTCAGCAGTTCGGGAAGAAGATCAGCGAGTTCCAGGCGGTGCAGTTCATGATCGCCGACATGGGCATGAACATCCACGCGGCGCGGCTGCTCACCTACCAGAGCGCGTGGATGCTCGACTCCGGGCAGCGGAACACGCTCGTGTCGTCGTACGCGAAGAGCTTCGCCGCCGACATGGCGATGAAGGTCACCACCGACGCGGTGCAGGTGTACGGCGGGTACGGCTACATCAAGGAGTACCCGGTGGAGAAGCTCATGCGCGACGCGAAGCTCATCCAGATCTACGAGGGCACCTCGCAGGTCCAGCGGCTCGTCATCGCGCGCGAGCTGCTGCGCTGAACGCAGGTCCTCGCACGCAGGATTTGCGCAAGACAAAAGCCCCGCGGCGCCAGTCGATCAGGGTTGCCGCTTTCGGGGCGGGTTCGTAAATACCGCCCACTCACGCGCTGCGTCATGGCGCAGACATTCGGTTGCAACTCAGAGACAGGAGCCGCGCAGTGAAGATCCTGGTGACCGCGAAGCGGGTCGAAGATCCCGAGTCGAAGATCAAGGTGAAGCCGGACGGCACGGGCATCGTGCAGGAGGGGCTGAAGTACAAGATCAACCCCTTCGACGAGATCGCCGTGGAGGAGGGCCTGCGGCTCGCCGCGAAGCACGGCGGTGAGGTCGTGGTGGTCTCCATCGGTGGGAAGGTCGTTCACGAGCAGCTCCGGCACGCGCTGGCAATGGGCGCGCACAAGGCCGTGTGGGTGAACCACGAGGGCCCGCTGGACAACATGGGCGTGGCGCGGCTGCTCCAGAAGGTCGTGGAGAAGGAGGCGCCCCAGCTCGTCATCCTCGGCAAGCAGTCCATCGACGACGACCAGAACCAGGTGGGCCAGTACCTCGCCGAGTGGCTGGGCTACGCGCAGGCCACGTTCGCCTCGAAGGTGGAGTCGTTCGAGAGCGAGGCGGAGAAGAACAAGGTCCCCGCGCTGAAGGTGTCGGACGACAAGAAGACCGTCACCGTCATCCGCGAGGTGGACGGCGGCCTCGCCACGGTGGCGTGTGACCTGCCCGCGGTGGTGACCACCGACCTGCGCCTCAACCAGCCGCGCTACGCGTCCTTGCCGGGCATCATGAAGGCGAAGAGCAAGCCCATCGAGGAGCTCACGCCGGCGGGTCTGGGCGTGGACGTGGCCCCGAAGCTCAGCGTGGTGAAGATGGGTGCTCCGCCGGCGCGCAAGGCGGGCATCAAGGTGAAGGACGTGGCCGAGCTGGTGGAGAAGCTCAAGAACGAGGCCCGGGTCATCTAGGCCCGGCTGCATCCCAGGACAAGGAACGGAGAAGACACAATGCCGATCGTTCTCATTCTCGCGGAGGCGCAGCCGGATGGCAGCCTGAGGAAGGCGAGCCTCAACGCCATCGCCGCGGGCAAGCAGCTGGCGGAGAAGGCGGGCGCGGACCTGCACGTGGGCATCCTCGCGAAGGACGCCGCGAAGCTCGCGGGCGAGCTGAAGGGCTTCGGGGCGAAGGTCGTGCACGCCGCCTCGGCGCCGCACTTCGAGCACTACCTCGCGGAGAACTTCGCGCCGGCGGTGGCGGAGCTGGTGAAGAGCACCGACGCCTCGTACGTGGGCATGGCCTCCACCTCGGTGGGCAAGGACCTCATGCCGCGCGTGGCGGCGAAGCTCGAGGCCGCCATGGCCTCGGACATCATGGGCTTCGAGGGCTCGGGTGGTGACGTCGCGTTCGTGCGCCCGATGTGGGCGGGCAACGTCATCGCGCAGGTGAAGCTCGGCACGCCGATCAAGGCGTTCACCGTGCGGCCCACCGAGTTCACCGCGGCGTCCGCGGGCGGTGGCGAGGCGGAGTTGAAGACCTTCGCGCCCACCAGCGGCGCGCAGTCGAAGTCGCGTCACGTGTCGTTCGAAGAGGTGAAGAGCGCGCGTCCGAACCTCACCGAGGCCCGCGTGGTCGTCTCCGGAGGCCGCGGCACGAAGGGCGACTTCAAGGAGATCGAGGCGCTGGCGGATCAGCTCAACGCCGCGGTCGGTGCGTCGCGCGCGGTCTGTGACGCGGGCTGGGTGCCGAACGATCTGCAGGTCGGCCAGACCGGCAAGGTCGTCGCGCCGGAGCTGTACGTGGCGGCCGGCATCTCCGGCGCCATCCAGCACCTCGCGGGCATGAAGGGCTCCAAGACGATCGTCGCGATCAACAAGGACCCCGAGGCGCCCATCTTCCAGGTGGCGGACTACGGCCTCGTGGACGACCTCTTCAAGGTCCTGCCCGCGCTGCGCGAGGGCATCAAGGCGGCGAAGTAGTCGCCTCATCTATGACGAAGCATCCGCGGCGCGGTGGGCTCGAGGGCCTGCCGCGCCGTTCTGCTTTCGCGGCCACTGCGCTATGAGCCCGCGCCATGCGCGCTCACTCTTCCATGCTGGCGGTCGTGGCGGTGACGGTCCTCGTGGCGGTGTTCGCCTTCGCGGGTTGTCGGTCGTCGAAGGGCGCCGGCCCCACGACGACGCCTGAGAGCGATCCGGCGGCCTCACAGACCGCGACGGACGCCGGCGGGCCCGGGACCTCCGAGGGACTGCGCTGCGAGGCGGCGGAGGCGTGTCCGGACGGCATGGCCTGCGTGGACAACCGCGTGCGCTGCATCACCGCGCCGTGTGACGCGCACTTCTACGAGTGCCGGACCACATGCGAGCACGACAGTGGCTGTCCCGAGGGCTGCACCTGCGAGACGGGCTCGCGCGCGACGATCGGCGAGGGCCGGGCTCGGGTGTGCGACTGCCCGGAGGTGGGCGAGCCGGTCCCTGCCGATGCGGGGCTGTCACCGCCCGGCGCGAAGACGCCCGCGGACCACTGAGCCCTCTCGATGACCGGACCGGGCGCAGAGCGGACGGGCGCGGGGGAGAAGCTCCGCGCGGACGGCGTGCTGCTCTTCATCACCGCGGTCTGGGGCGGGACCTTCGTGGTGGTGAAGGACGCGCTGGGGCACGCGGATCCGTTCACCTTTCTCGCGGTGCGCTTTGCGCTCGGCGGCACCGTGGCGGCGGCGGTGGCAGGACGCGCGATGCTGCGGCCGGACGTGCTGCGCGCCGGGGCGATCCTCGGTGCGTTCCTCTTCGCCGGTTACGGCTTCCAGACCGCGGGGCTCGTCTTCACCACCGAATCGCGCTCGGCCTTCATCACCGGGCTCGCGGTGGTGCTGGTGCCGTTCGTCTCCTTCGCGGTGAACCGGCGGGTGCCGAAGCCGCCCTCGCTGGTCGGCGTGGCGCTGGCGCTGGTGGGGCTCTACGTGCTGACCGGCGGGCTGAGCAGTGCTTCCGCCGCGGGCGCGGACTCACGAGGCGACGTGATCCTCGGCGACCTGCTCACGCTCGGGTGCGCGCTGACCTTCGCGGTCCACATCGCGCTGACCGAACGGTTTGCGCCGAAGCTCCCGGCGATGGCGCTCGTCGCGGTGCAGCTGTGGTGCGTGTGCCTCCTCTCCCTGCTGGTGCTGCCCATCACCGGCGCGCGCGTGAGCTGGACTGGCGAGCTCCTCTATGCGGCCGCGTTCACCGGCGTCTTCGCCAGCGCGATGGCGATTGGCCTGCAGACGTGGGCCCAGGCGCGCACGACCGCGGTGCGTGCGGCGCTGATCTTCTCGCTGGAGCCGGTCATGGCGGCAGCGCTCTCGTACGGCCTGGGCCGCGAAGAGCCGGCGGCGCGCGAACTCGCCGGAGGCGCGCTGCTCATCAGCGCCGTCCTCATCGCCGAAGTGGGGAACGCGCTCTGGGCGCGGCGGCAGGTGTCCGTCGGCTGAGCGGGCAGGGGCGCAAACGCCCGTTGCAACGCCGCGCCTCCGCTTGCACGGTAGGCGGGTGTCTCGCTCGGAAACGCCCGTACCCATTGATGATTTCGCTGCGCTGGTGGAGGTGCTGCCGCCCTCGTTGAGAGACGAGGTGCGCGCGCTGCCGTCGGCGGAGGTGCTGGAGGTGGTGCTCGATCTCGGCCGTCCGCCCGAGGCGCGGCTCTCCGGCAGCCGCACCACGCGCCTCTCGGAAGCGTCCGTTCGGGAGGAGGAACTCGAGGAGGTCATGGGGCGGGTGAGCGAACTCGGTGAAGACAACCGCGCCGGCATCGAGCGCACGCTCCACCGCGTCAGCGCCATCCGCAACCGCCGCGGCCGCGTGGTGGGGTTGACCCTTCGCGTGGGCCGCGCGGTGTTCGGGACGATCGACGCGATGCGGGACCTCGTGGAGAGCGGCAAGAACCTCCTGCTGCTCGGGAGGCCCGGGGTAGGGAAGACCACGCACCTGCGCGAGATCGCGCGCGTGCTCTCCGACGACTTCCAGAAGCGCGTGATGGTGGTGGATACGTCCAACGAGATCGGCGGCGACGGCGACATCCCGCACCCGGCGATCGGCGGTGCGCGGCGGATGCAGGTGCGCAGGCCCGAGCTTCAGCACGCGGTGATGATCGAGGCGGTGGAGAACCACATGCCGGAGGTGATCATCGTGGACGAGATCGGGACCTCTCAGGAGGCGCTGGCCGCTCGAACCATCGCCGAGCGCGGCGTGCAGCTGGTGGCGACCGCGCACGGCAACACGCTCGAGAACCTCGTGCTGAACCCCACGCTGTCGGACCTCGTGGGAGGCGTGCAGACGGTGACGCTGAGCGACGAGGAGGCGCGCCGCCGCCGCACCCTGAAGACGGTCAGCGAGCGCAAGGCGCCGCCCACCTTCGACGTGGTGGTGGAGATGGTGGGCCGCGACGAGGTGGTCGTTCACCGGGACGTGGCGGGCGCGGTGGACGCGCTGCTGGCGGGACGCTCGCTCGCGGGAGAGCAGAGGCTGCGCGGGCCGGACGGGGAGGTCGAGGTGAAGCCTTCGGCGGAGCGCGCGTTGCCGCTGACCTCGCCTCCGGCCTTCGGTGGGCGAAGCGCAGCGGGCGCTTCGGCTTCCGCGGCGGCCGGCTCGAACGGACAGGGCAGACCGCCCGGTGCGCCGCGAGATCCGGACGCGGCATTCAAGGTGTACGTCCACGGCGTGGGTAAGCAGGTCGTGGAGCGCATCCTGCGCAGCGCGGGCGGCGCGACGCTGGTGAACAAGCCGGAGGCGGCGGACGCGGTCTTCGTGCTCCGCACGCGCGCGGACGAGCCTCGCGTCCGCAAGGTGATGGCGAAGCCGGGCGTGGCGGTGCACCTGCTCAAGCGGGCGACGGGCGCCGAGCTGCGGCGGGCGATGCGCAGCGCGCTGATCGAGGTCGCCGGCGAGCCTCAGGAGGTGCGCGACGCGATCGAAGAGGCGGAGCACGCCATCGAACGCGCGCTGAACGAGTCCGTTCCGGTGCACCTCGCGCCGAGGCCTCCGCGGATGCGCAAGCTGCAGCACGAGCTGGCAGAGCGCTTCCACCTCGTCACCCGCAGCGAAGGTGAAGGCCCGTCGCGGCACCTCGTGCTCTTTCCACCGGGCACCGCGTAGCCCTCCGGCCAGGCGCTCGTCTCCGGCCGCCCGGCTGCTTCAGCGGTCGGGGCCAGCGGTTCACGCGTCCGTTGAGTTCGCGTAGAAGCATCGGCGCGTGAGCGCGGCGGTGGAGTTGAAGCGGGCGGGGCTGCACCTGAGCGGGACCGCCCTCTGGATGGACGCGCGCCGCAAGAGCGAGCTGTGCTTCGTCTCGCACGCGCACGCGGATCACATCGGCCGGCACGAGAGGGTGATCGCGACCGCGGCCACGCTGCGCCTGATGGAGCACCGGCTCGGCCGTGCGAAGAGCGCGCTCCCCGTGCCCTACCACCGCCCGTTCGAGCTCGGCTCACTGGTGCTGGAGCTGTTGCCCGCGGGCCATGTGCTCGGCTCCGCGCAGCTGCGCGTGGTGCTGCCGGACGGGACGCGCGTCGTCTACACCGGAGACCTCGGGCTCTCGCCGTCGCTCACCGCCGAGCCCGCCGCCATCGCCGAATGCGACGTGCTCGTCACCGAGTCCACCTTCGGCCACCCGAAGTACACCTTCCCGCCGCGCGAGAAGACCTTCGACCGGCTCGCGGACTGGTGCCGCAACGCGATCGCGCGGGGCTTTCAGCCGGTGGTGCTCGCCTACGCGCTGGGCAAGAGCCAGGAGGCGGCGGCGGCGTTGACGAAGCGCGGCCTTCCCGTCTGCGCGCACCCGAAGATCCACGACGTGTGCGCGATCTACGGCGAGCTGGGCACCCCGCTCGAGGTCCGGCGCTTCGACGGCACCTTCCTCCCCGGCGAGGTGGCCCTCTTCCCGCCGCAGATGGCGCGGGCCTCGGTGCTCACCCGCATTCGGCGCACCACTGCGGTGCTCACCGGCTGGGCGCTCGACGGACCGGTGGCGCAGCGACGCCACGGCGCGGACACCGCGTTCCCGATCTCGGATCACGCGGACTTCCCGCAGCTCGTTCGCTACGCCAAGGCGACCGGCGCCTCGGAGGTGCTCACCGTGCACGGCTTCTCGGACGAGCTCGCGGAGGCGCTGCGAGGCGAGGGCCTCGTCTCGCGCGCCATCCATCGGCCGCTGCAGCTTCCGCTGCTCTGAGCCGTCCAGAGAGCCGCTGGCGAGAGGGCTCTACGCGTCCGGCGACTGGACGATGAGCTTCTGCTTGCCGCACACGTCGCACTGGACGTGGACGAAGAGGTCGTCGTCGCTGTCCTCGGGGACCTGACCCTCGGGCACGCCGAGCTCCGCCAGCGCGAGCTGCGGGATCTTCTTCGGGATGTCCTGCGACGAGAGCGCCTGCACCACGCGCATCTCGCGCTCGTCGCACACGCGGGCCTCGGGACCCGTGATCCAGCGCGGCTCCACCGACGGCGGCAGGCGGCTCAGCTGCTCGAGGTTCCACGCGGACTCGGCGAGGTACGCCAGCCGGCGCAGGCGCGCCTCCTCCGGCAGCGAGGCGAAGGCGGCGAAGGCCTCGGAGAGCGCGGCGCGGTCGCCGTTGGTCGCCATCTGCGCGAGGTCCATCGCGGCGTCCTGCGACTCGAGCGCCTCCTCCCAGTTGTGCTCGGGGGTGAAGCCGGCCTCGAGCAGCGAGGTGAAGAGCTGCGCGGCGGCGAGGCGGCGGCGGACCTCACCGAGGTGCTCGGCGCCCTCGTGCGGGAGCTGGAGGAAGAGCAGCGCGCCGCAGATGCGCGGATCGACCGCGCCGGTGGGATCGTCCACGTCCACCTCGGCACGGAGCGCATCGCCGAGCGCGCGGGCGGCGCTGAAGCGGAACTCGGGATCGACGCTGATCTCCTTCAGGTACATCGCCGCCTGGGGAGCCTCCTTCGAGCCCAGCTGCAGGGCCTTCTGCGCCCGGCGTGCGGCCTCCGCGTCGGCGATGATCGAGCGGCCCTCGAGGCGCGCGCGAACGGTCTCGCGGTAGAGCGACTCGATGCTCGTGCCCGGCGTGGTCTGCGCGCCGAGCGGCGGACGCAGCTCCGGCACGTCGAGCACCCAGATCGGCGGCGCGCGCAGCGTTCCCAGCCCGCGGAAGAGGAGGGTGCCGGCCGAGTCCTGCGGACGGAAGGGCGGGAGGTTCTGCACCGCCTCCTCGGCGGCCTGGTGCGCGGTCTCCTCGGCCTGCAGGCGCTGCTCGCGGGTGAAGGACGTGGCGCCGTGCGCGGGAGGGGGCGGCGGCGGCGGCGCGGCCTCACCGTTGAGGCCGGTGACCCGGTCGAGGTCCACCTCCTCCATCTCCATCTCGTCCAGCCCGCGCGCGCCGGTGAAGTCGCAGCGGAGGATCTTCATCCGTTCGAACGTCGCGCCCTCGAGGTTGGCGCCGCGGAAGTCGCAGTCCTGCAGGCGGCCGCCGTGGAAGTACGCGTTGGAGAGGTCCGTCTCGCGGAAGGAGACCTTGGTGAGGTCGCACTTCTCCCACTCGCTGCCCACCAGTTCGAGCGCGGAGAGGTCGGCGTTGGCGGAGAAGAGCTGAGCGAAGGTGGCACCGGTGTGGCTCGTGCCGACCTTCCCCGTCTTGCGGGCGCGGTTCCATTCCGCGGAGCCGGAGGCGAGGAGCTGCTCGATGGAGGGAGTCTTGGCCATGGGCGCGGTTTTACACGCGCGCGGGGAGGGCGGTGGCGGAAAAACCGGGTGCCGCACACACATGTGCAGAGGTCTCATGTGATGGACGGGAGGGTCCGCTCCGACGGACCGCTGCGCGCGCTGAACTGCTGTGAGGCGGCGCTGGCACGCTGGTAGCTTTGTCCGGTCAGGCGGTCTTTCCGGGAGAAGCGATGCGGTCGTTGATGCTCGTCGTGGCAGCGGTGTTCATTGGGCTCGCGGGAGCTGGGTGCGTGGAGAAGGCGTGCACCATCGACGGCGAGTGCCGCGCGAAGTTCGGGGAGGGCTGGACGTGCGATCAGGGCGAGTACGTCTGCGTCGGCCCGTCTGATGGCGCGGACGCCGGGACCGATGCAGGTCGGGACGATGACGATGCCGGCACGGGCGACGCGGGTGTGGACGCCGGGACGACGACCTGCGCGATGACGTGTCCCTCCGGTCAGCGCTGCGTGGACGGCGCGTGTGCCTGTGACGCCGTGTCCTGCCCGAACGGGTGCTGCAGGGAGGGTGTGTGCGGGCCGCTGAGCGAGTGCGGGACGTGCGGGAACTGTACGTGGTCGCCGGGGCCGGAGATGCAGTTGGCTCGCGCATTCCCTTCGGCTGTGCAACTCGACCACAGCTCGATTCTGGTGGCGGGGGGAATGCTCGCTCCGAGCAAGCGCATTGCGGACGTCACAGCGAGAGCTGAAGTTCTGGATCTTGCGCTGGGAACATCTGCCGAAGTCTCCCCCATGAACGAACCCCGAGCCCACCACCTATTGGTGAACCTCGGCGGAACGATCCTCGCCTGCGGCGGCTACCGGAAGAACACGGACGGGGATTTTCAAGCGCTCCAGAGCTGTGAACGGTTTGAGCCGACGACCAGAGCATGGAGCGACGCGGCGCCCATGCTGTTCGCGCGAAGTGGTGCTGCATTCACCGTGATGGTGGACGGATATCGGCTTTTCGTCGCAGGTGGGACGAGCGACCAAGGCTCAACTGCAACGGCTGAGATCTTCGATGTTCGTACAGGTAGGTGGGACCAGGTGGCGTCGATGGGTCACGCACGGACGTTGGCCACAGCGATTCGGCTCTCAGGTGGCCGGATAGCAGTGGTCGGTGGAGCCGACGCTTCTGCTGGTATGGAGATCTATGACCCCGTAGCAGACCAATGGACCTCCAGTGGACCGATGATCTCGAACCGCTACCGAGGCGCTGCGGCACGCGGTTCAGCAGGCATTGTCTTCTCGGGAGGGGCGCAATCGGTAGATACGCCGTTCACGACAGCAATCTCTTCCTCCGAAGTGCTGGACGGCTTGAACCAGTGGCGCCTCCTCGGTGACATGTCTTCGCCTCGCATGGACCACACGCTCGTACGTCTCCGAAATCAGCGCATGCTCGCAATAGGAGGTCACGACAGTGCTCGGCCTGTTCGCCACGTACATGCTTCCACGGAGATGCTAGAGTTTTCGGGAGTTTGGGAACTCCGCTCGACCCTGACCCTGGGAAGGAGCCACCACGCAACCGAAGTCCTGCCGGATGGCCGCGTGGTCGTGCTCGGGGGGGCTGGCGATGAGTTCACTGCTACGGCATCCACCGACATCCTTCATTAAACGAGGAGGGCTGCTCCACCCACTCGGCGAAGCAGCCCTCGAAGACTCAATCGTAGTCTGAAAGTGCGACCTTACTGCGGCGCCTGTACCGGGCTGCTGAAGCTATGCGAGGAGACGGCCGTGGCGCATCCATCATTGATCACGGTCGTAGCCAACGTGTTGGGATCGATTTGCACCCGGACGAACGTTGCATTCGTGAGCGTACCGCTGAAGTTCGGTGCATAGGAGGTGATCGAAAGCGTCCCGCTCTCCGCCATGTAGACAGCTGCAGGCGCGGAGCCGGTGGCGTTCGCCTGAATGAGCACGCACGCGCCACAGGTCGCGTAGTTGACTGGCGCTTCGTTGGCGAGGTTGTGGGTACTGGGCGCGGTCAGCGTCGGAACGGTGCCAGACTCCGCGTATATCTGGATCTGCAGGATGTCTGGATCAGTGTTGATGTTGGTCTGATAGGTCCGGTGCGGGATATACGTTCCACCGTCCGCACCGCGGGCGATTGCACTGCTGCCCGTCACCACGCCGAAGCTCGACGGCACGAAGCAGTTGGTGCCCTGCGTCGTGCAGACGCCGCCCTGACAGGTCTGGCTCCCCGAGCAGCTGGTGCACGCGTTTCCGCCGGCCCCGCAGGCGCTGGTGGTGGTGCCGCCGACGCAGGTGTTCCCCTGGCAGCAGCCGTTGCAGTTGCCGGGGCCGCAGGTGGGGGTGGTGGGGACGCAGGCGCCGCTCTGGCAGGTGCTGCCGCCCGGGCAGGCGACGCAGGAATTCCCGTTGGCGCCGCACTGGCTGTTGCTCTGCTGCGAGGTGGAGAGGCAGGTGCCGGCGCCGGTGACGCAGCCGTTGCACGCGGTGTTCTGGCAGGTGCCGCTCATGCACTGTTGCGAGCCGGTGCAGGTCTGGCACACGTTGCCGCCGCTGCCGCAGGTGAGGTTGTTCGACTGCGAGACACAGGCGTTGTTGATGCAGCAGGTGCTGCAGTTCGACGGGCCGCAGGTGACGCCGCCGTCGTTGTTCATCCCGCCATCGTTGCCGGTCATGCCGCCGTCGGGGTCCATCTGGCCGCCGTCCGGATCGGTCATGCCGCCATCGGTCTGGCCGGCGTCGTTCCCGCCACCGCCGCCGTCGTTGCCGCCGCCACCTCCTCCTCCGCCGCCACCACCAAGGGCGAGACAGGTGAGGCCCACGGGAACGAAGCCGGGGTCACAGAGACACTGCTCTCCGACCTGCTTCCCGTTGGGCGCGCACGGGTCGGTCTTGTTCCCGCCGTTCCCACCGCAGGCGACGAAGAGGACGGCGCTCACTGCAGCCGCGCAGAGGATCCCGATCCCCAGCCGCGACGACGACGATTCCTGGTTCATTGTTTCTCCAACGGAAGTTCTGCCCGACGGTCTGCCACCATTTTGGACAAATGGCCACTCGCCCACCTGCCGTGGGTGCGCGCCGCTCGAGGCGGATCCACCTTCCGCACATGCCGCGCATCAACCTTTTGCCCGACGAGCTGGTGGAACCGGAAAGCCCGGTGGAGCGCACGCCCGCGCCGCCTCCGCAGGCCGCCGCGTCCGCGCAGTGTCCCGGGTGCCTCGGCAAGGGTCGCTACGTGGGGCTGCTCTCGGTGGAGGACCCCTGCCGCTTCTGCAACGGCAGCGGCGTCGCGAGCGCGTCCGCCAACGCGAAGGGCAGGGGCTCCGGCCTCGAGAGCGCGCCGCCGCAGTTCGGCGACGACGAGCTGCCTTTCTAGGCGCAAGGATGTCGCGCCATGAGCGACGACGACCGCATCTCCCGAGGGACGAAGCGCACCTGGGCGCAGTGGCTCGAGTTCCTCGACGCGGAGGGCGCGCGGGATCTCTCGCACCGGGAGATCGCGCAGCGCATCGCCGCGACGGGTGACGCGTCTCCCTGGTGGGCGCAGACGATCACGGTGGAGTTCGAGCGCCACATCGGCCGGCGGGCGGTGGGACAGGACCACGCGGGTTCGTGGAACGTCTCCGTCTCGCGGACGCTGACCGGCAGCATGGACGAGGTGCTCGCGCGATGGACTTCGCACGTCGCGGACCGCGAAGAGTTCAACGACATCCCCGTCGCCGGCGAGCCCTCCATCAGCCGAACGGAGAACCGACGCGTGTGGCGCGTGCCGTTGCTCGACGCCTCCCGCGTGGCGGTGAGCTTCGATCGGCGCGGGACTGCGCCGCCGAAGAGCGCGATCACCATCACCCACGAACGCCTGCACGGCGCCGAAGCGGTGGAGCCGTGGCGCGCGTTCTGGAAGAGCCTCCTCGCAGAGCTGCGCTGAGTGTGGTCAGGTCCGCGCCGCAAAGATGATCGAGCTCAGAGTCGATGAGGACATGGCCGGGGTGCGTCTGGACAAGTTCCTCCGGAAGAAGCTCTCCCAGGTCCCGGTCTCGCACCTCTTCAAGATGATCCGGACGAAGAAGATCCGGGTGAACGGCGTCCGCGCGCAGCCGGATCAGGCGCTCGCGCAGGGAGACGTGATCGCCATCCGCGGCGAGGCGGAGCGGCTGCTCGCACCGTTGGGAGGAGAGCGCACCGCGCCTCCTCCGGCTCCGGAATTGGACCCGTCGAAGCTCGTTGTCCTCTACGAGGACGACTGGATGATGGCGATCGACAAGCCGTCCGGGATGGCGGTGCACACGGGCTCCGGCATCACCGGTGGGACGGTCGTTGACTACGTCCGCGCGTACCTCGGGCCGAAGGCGGTGCGGAACGACTTTGCCGCGTCACCCGCGCACCGTCTGGATCGCGAGACCTCCGGCGTGCTGCTCGTGGCCAAGCGCCGTCCGGCGATGGTGCACTTCACCGAGGTCTTCACCCACGGCCACGCGAAGAAGCGCTACGTCACGCTGGTGAAGGGCCGGATGCCCAGAGAGCGTGGGACCATCGACCTCCCGCTGCAGGAGCACCAGCAGACGGCGCGCTCTCGCGAGCTGCACGGCGTGAACATGCAGGAGGCGATCACGCACTGGCAGGTCGCAAAGCAGTCGGGGGAGTGTGCGCTCCTCTCCTGCTCGATCGAGACTGGCCGCACCCATCAGATTCGGAGACACTTGGCGGCGATTGCCCACCCGGTGGCGGGCGACAAGCGGCACGGAGACTTCGCCTTCAACCGGGAGGCGCGGGCGCGGTGGGGGCTGAAACGTCTGTTCCTTCACGCGGAGCGCATCGAGTTTCCCCATCCTGAACACGGCCGTCGCCTGGTCGTCGAAGCGCCGCTGCCGCGCGAGTTGCAGGACGCACTCAAGAGAGCAGCTTTGCCCCTCCCATGAGCACTACCCCCTCCTACGACCCTCAATCGCCGAAGGCGCCGCGCAAGCTGGTGCTCGACGGGGTGCCGCACAAACGCCCCTGGTGGGCGCGCATCCTGATGACGCTCGCGTTCCTCGTGCTCGTCGGCGCGACGGCGGGTGCGCTCGCGGTGGTGGGCGTGTACCTCAAGTACTCCGGCGGCCTGCCGGACATCATCACCGCCGAGGAGTACCGGCCCTCCATCCTCTCGGAGATCGTCACCGCCGACGGGGTGCTCGCGGGTGAGCTCTACAACGAGCGCCGCAAGGTCGTGCCCTACGAGCGAATCCCCAAGCGGCTGGTGCAGGCGTTCATCGCCGCGGAGGACTCCTCGTTCTTCGACCACGGCGGCGTGGACTACGTGGGCACCCTGCGCGCGGCGTTCAACACGGCGCGGAAGAAGCTCGGGCTCGGCGGCTCGGTGCAGGGCGGCTCCACGCTGACGCAGCAGACGGCGAAGGCGATCCTCGTCACCACCGAGATGCGCGAGCTCGACAACGCCGAGGCGCGCGACGCGATGTGGAAGACCGCGGAGTCGCGCGTGCCGGGCGCGGGTCAGCCGGCGAAGAGCGCGGTGGAGGAGCTGTTCATCCGCCTCAAGCAGGAGGCGCGAGAGCTCGGCGTGGCGCGCACCGGCGGCGTGGTGGACATCCCCGCGGACGAGGAGCTTCGGGCGAGGGCGACGGAGCGGCTGACGGCGGAGCTCGAGCGGGCGCGCCGTGAAGAGGTGCAGCGCGCGTTCCTCCAGGTCCGCGCGGAGAAGCGGCGCGAGGCCTTCAAGCGCGCGACGGCGAAGACCATCGAGCGCAAGATCCGCGAGGCGATGCTCGCGCGCAGGCTCGAGGCGGCGCTGACGAAGGAGGAGATCCTCTTCCTCTACCTGAACAACGTCTACCTCGGGAACCACAGCTACGGCGTGCAGAGCGCGGCGGAGAACTACTTCCGCAAGGACCTCAGCGAGCTGACGCTGGCGGACATGGCGATGCTCGCGGGCCTGCCGCAGGCGCCCTCGCGCTACTCGCCGTTCCGCAACCCGGAGCAGGCGAAGCGGCGCCGCACCTACGTGCTCAAGCGCATGCTCACCGAGGGGATGATCTCCCAGGCGGAGCACGACACCGCCGCCGCCACCGAGGTGAAGGTCCACCCGGTGGAGGACGTGTTCAAGGAGTTCGCGCCCTTCTTCGCCGAGCAGGTGCGCCGCGACGTCTCCACGCGCTACGGCAACGAGCTGCTCCTCAACGACGGCCTGCGCATCTACGCCACCGTGGACTCGGAGCGTCAGCGCGCGGCGCAGGACGCGATGTTCTACGGGCTGCTCGCGGTGGACAAACGGCAGGGGTATCGCGGCCCCCTGATGAACCTTCCGCAGAAGGACTGGAAGGCGTTCCAGGAGAAGGGCGACAAGGTCCTCGCGTCGCTGTCGGGCTCTGGCGCGGGGAAGGTCGCGGACAACCGCTTCTACGTCGGCCTCGTCACCGAGATCTCGAAGGACGGCGAGCTCGCGGACGTCACCGTGGGCACGCAGAAGGGCAAGCTCCCGCTGCTGGGCATGCGGTGGGCGCGCAAGCACAACCCGGACGGCTACTACCCCTCCGCGCTGATCTCGAACATCCGCTCCGCGCTGAAGGTCGGCGACGTGGTGGTGCTCCGCGCGGTGGCGGACTCGAAGGCGCTGACCGACGACGACGTGCAGAGCAACGAGTCGATGCGCAAGCGGCTGCCGGAGGGCGTGCAGCTCTACCGGCTCGAGCAGGAGCCGGAGCTGCAGGGCGCGCTCGTCTCCATCGATCCGCACCGGCAGTACCTCTCGGCGATGGTCGGCGGCTACGACTTCGACGCGAACGAGTTCAACCGCGCGTTCCAGGCCTGCCGCCAGCCGGGCTCCTCCTACAAGCCGCTGGTGTACGCGGCCGCGCTGGAGAAGCTCGAGTGGACGCAGGCGACGGTGATCGTGGACAGCCCCATCGTGCACCACGATCCGACGACGAGCGTGAAGTGGACGCCGGGCAACTTCTCCTCGGACTTCGAGGGCGACGTGGTGCTGCGGACCGCGCTGCTGAAGTCGCTGAACATCCCCGCGGTGAAGGCGTTCCAGGCGGTGGGCATCAAGACGATGAGCGAGTTCGCCACACAGCTCGGGCTCAGCACGCCGATGAACGCGGACCTCTCCTCGGCGCTCGGCTCGTCGTGCGTCATCCCCTACGAGCTCGCGCAGGTGTACGCGACCTTCAACCGCTACGGAGAGAAGCGGCCCACCTACATGATCCGGAAGATCCAGGATCGGTTCGGGCGCACGCTCGAGGACCACACCGCGTGGGACGATCCGTGGGCGGGCCTCGAGGATCGCATCGGCGGCGCGTACGCGCGGCTGCTCGATCCGGGTGAGCGCGTGATGAGCCCGGAGAACGGGTACATCCTCGTGGACACGCTGCGTGCCGCAGTGCGCGAGGGCACCGGTGGTCCGGCGAACCGGCTGGGCAAGCCGGTGGCGGGCAAGACGGGCACCACCAACGACTCGTACGACACCTGGTTCGCCGGCATGACCCGCGACCTCGTGGCGGTGACCTGGGTGGGCTACGACAAGAACGAGAACCCGCTCGGGCGCTTCGAGACCGGTGGCCGCGCGTCGCTTCCCATCTGGCTCGCGTACATGCGCCGAGCGCTGGATGGCGTGCCGCAGAGCGAGTTCAACGCGCCGCCGGGCGCCGAGCTCTCGCGGCTGCGCATCGACACCAAGACCGGGAAGATCGCCTCCAACGCGTCGAAGGAGGTCCGCGACATGGTGTTCAAGCGCGGCACCGAGCCTCGCGAGGCCACGCCGGAGAAGGGCGTCGTCGGCACCGACGAGTTCCTCATGGGGCGCGGGCTGTAGCTTCGGCTGCGGTGCCGTCTGCGCTGACGCGCTGGTAAACGACGCGGCCTCGCGCCACGACGAGCTCCAGTTGTTCCAGCGCGCCCTTCAGGTCGCTGTCGGGTGAGTGGGGGAGGAGCACGAGGTCCGCCTCGAGCCCCTCTTCGATCCGGCCGGCGGTCTGCGCGAGCCCGAGTGCGTCGGCCGCGCGGGTCGTCGCCATCTCGAGGATCTCCGCGTCGCCGATCCCCGCCAGGCGCAGCGCTTCGATCTCGTTGCCGACCGAGTGAAAGAAGTTCCCCATCACGAACGGCGCGTCGGTCCCGAAGATGAGCCGCACGCCGGCCTCGTGAAGCTTGCGCGTGTTGGCGATCGACTGCGCGTGCCAGTGCGCCCACTTCGCCTCCGCCTCCGGTTCGCCGAGCGCGAAGCGGGTGAAGCCCGGCAGCTGCATCACCGCCACCGTCCGAAGGATGTCCTTCCGCGTCTCGGGTGAGACGTGCGAGGCGACGCCCCTGTCGTCGTTGAGCCACTGCGGCTGCGTGAGCGCCTTGTGCACGCTGTGCGCGGAGCCGCTGAGCGTGGGGCACACCGCGATGTCCGCGGCCTTGATCGCGGCGACGAGGTCCTGTTCGAGCGGCCGCGGCACGTTCACGAGGTGCTCGATCCCGTCCACGCCGCCGCGCACCGCCGCCCAGTCGCCCTCCAGCCCGTAGGAATGCGCCGTCACCTTCACGCCGCGCGCGTGCGAGACGCGGACGATCTCGCGCACCCACTCTTCTGGCAGGTCGGGCTTCGCGTCGTGGAAGCCGAGGTCGCCGTGCGTCGTCGCGAGCTTGATCACGTCCACGCCCGTGTCGAGCAGCGCGGTGAGCTTCGGTGCGATCTCGCTGAAGTCGCGCAGCTCCACCGCCACGTGAGGCTGGTCTTCCGCAGGCACCTTCGCGCCGATGCCGCCGGTGACGTAGCCCGCCGGCCCGTTCACGTGCAGGCCCGCGGTGAGCACGCGCGGCCCCACCCGCAGGCCAAGGGCGATCTCGTCCCGGTAGCGCAGCGAGTACATCCCGTCGCCGAGCACGCGCACCGTCGTCACGCCCGCGAGCAGCCGGAGCTCGCCCCGCGCGTACACCTCGTCGGGCACCCGATTGCCGCGCGCGGTCTTCTCCACCCAGCCGGAGATGAGCGCGTCTCCGCGGGTGAGCAGGTCCGGTCCGCTGTCGTAGAGCAGGTGCAGGTGCGAATCGATGAGCCCGGGGATGAGCGTCTTCCCGCGGCCGTCGATCACGCGGCCCTCGAACTGCGCGGGCGGAGTCGTGGTGACGGAGACGATCTTCCCGGCCTCCACGTGCACGTAGCGGCCGGAATGGGCCTGCCCGTCGCGCCAGATCGCGACGTCTGCGAACAGGAGTGGCTCGTCCACCGGCTCGGAGACGATGCCGCGGCGGGGCGCGAAGTCGGGCGGCGACTCGACGCGTCGCGAGGCCTTGAAGGCAGGGCTGCAGCCGGAGGCACCGGCGACCGCGAGCAGCGCCGCGGCGAGCACGACGAGGGCGACGAGGAGCAGAAAAGGCCCAGACATGAGGCGGAATCCAAACAGTGTTCGGTGAAGGTCGTGAGCAGGGGACATGAGGATGACCTCGGGTGTGGTTCGGCGAGGGAGGGGCGGTCAGGAATCGCGGCGGGCGAGGCCGGCGAGGAAGCGCTGCACGAGCGCGCGGTCCATCGATGAGAAGTCGGTTTCGAAGCCGCTCAGGTGGGTGAGCTGGAGCATCACCTGGCCGTGAACGAGCGCCCACAAGCCGTAGGTCAGTTCGTGCGCACCCAGTCCCGGCACCGGCTGCAGCGCACCGGCGGCGAGCGCCTCCTCCACCGCGCGCTGCACGATGCCGAAGGCGCTGCCCTCTACCGGTTGTGAGGATTTTGTGCGTTTGCTCGGGAGACGGCCGAAGGCGAGCAGATAGTCGTCGGGGTTGGTGACGGCCCAGGTGCGGTAGGCGTCCGCGAGGCGTTCGAGCCGCTCCAGCGGCGTCTTGCCCTTCGCCATCTCCAGCGCTCGGCGGAAGCGATCACCCGCGACCTGCGCGAGCTCCGCCACCAGCGCCTCCTTGCTGGGGAAGTACTCGTAGAGCGCCGCCGGGCTGTAGTCCGCGCGCGCCGCGATCTGCCGCAGCGACACCGCGTCCACGCCCTGCTCGAGGATCAGCTCCCGCGCCGCGGAGAGGATGGCCGCGCGGTTCCGCGCACCCCGACGCGTGGCCGGCGAATCCTTCTCCCGCTCCTTCGACATGCCCGGCAGTCTGCGCCCGCAGTCCGGTAGTTGTCAAACAGTGTTCGGGAAACTGAGGGCCGCTGCGGACGCGCTTCCTGCCCCCGAACCCCGCGTAGAGTCGGCGGCTGGAGGTCACCCATGTCCCGGTCATCACGCTTCCCCTTCTCGCCGTTGCGGTCCGCCGCGCTCGTTGCAGTGCTCACGCTGACGGCCGCCGCGTGCGGCTCGAAGAACGAAGGGACCTCCGATGGTGGGGGCTCCGACGCCGAGGTGATCGTCCCCTCCGACGCCGGCGCGACGGACGCGGGAGGGGAAGACGCCGGCACCGAAGATGGCGGCTCGAGCGATGCGGGCATGACGGAAGGGGACGCGGGTATGTCCATGCCCTGCGATCTCGGGCCGACCTTCACCGGCCAGGCCACCTGGTACGACGCCACCTCGTCGTCGGTCGGCGCGTGCTCGGTGCCGCTCTCCTTCACGAACTTCGCAGCAGTGGGGCCCACGCGTTGGGCGGGTTCGGCGGCATGTGGCAGCTGCCTCGACGTCACCGGGCCCGACGGGGGGACGGTGCGGGTGCGCGTGGCGGACCAGTGCCCGGAGTGCGACGCGAGCCACGTGGATCTCAGCCGCGCCGCCTTCGAAGCGCTCGCACCGGCGGCGGCCGGACGCATCGACGTGACGGTGACGCCGGTGGCGTGCGCGGACTCGGGGAACGTGGAGTACCGGTTCTCGTCCGGGAGCAACGACTGGTACGTGCAGGTCACCGTGTGGAACCACGCGCAGCCGATCTCGAAGCTCGAGCTCCGCGCGTCACCCGGCGGCGCGTGGGTGGAGCTGCAGCGGCAGAGCTACAACGCGTTCACGTACACCTCGACCAGCGGTCCGCTCCCTTCGCAGATCGGCTTCCGGGTGACGGACGTGCACGGGCACGTGCTCGAAGACCTCGCGGTGACCCGGGCGCCCGGCACCGTCTTCACCGGCGCGGCCCAGTTCCCGCTCACCTGCGGCGGGTGACGTCCGAGAGCGTGATGCGCACCGCGTGGAACTGCGCGTCGAGCCCCTTCAACGTGGCGGGGAAGGGCGCGCCGAGCTCGTTGGCCTCGAACAGGCCCTTCGCCTGGGCGCGCTCCGCGAGCGATGCGGGGAGCACGATCTCGCCCGGTCCGGCCGCGCCCTGCAGCCGCGCGGCGATGTTCACGCTCTGGCCGAAGTAGTCGAGCGTCCCGTTGGCGCTGACCGCGAAGCAGGGCCCCGCGTAACCGCCGATCTTCAGTGCGTCCGCGCCGAGCACGCCGCCGCGCTCCGCGAAAGGCCCGAACGCGCGCTGCATGTCGAGCGCCGCGCGCACCGCGGAGAGCTCGTCGCCGAACGCCGCCATCACCGCGTCGCCGATCGTCTTCACCACCGTGCCGCCGTGCCGCTCGACGACCGCGAAGAGCAGCTCGAAGTGGGACTGCACCACGCCGAACGCCACCGCGTCGCCCACCCGCGTGTAGAGCGCGGTGGAGCCGGTGAGGTCGCTGAAGAGCAGCGCCACCCGCTTCACCGCCAGCGCGACACCGGGCTGCAGGGCCTCGCGCGCGAAGAGGCGTCGGAACGCGGGCGTGAGCGCGAGGTGGTGCGCGGTGGCGGCGCGGCTCGCCCACTCGAGGTGCTCGAGCTTCACGTGCGTCTCTTCGCCGCGCGGCGGAATCTCCAGCGTTGCGCCCGGACGGACCTGCACCGGCGAAGAGCCGGGCCTGAACACCGCGCGCGCCTCGCCGCCTTCGGCCACGCGCACCGGCAGCGTCTCACCGCCGCGGAGGAAGAGGCGGTAGCGGCCGGGCTCCTTCGGCGCGACGAAGGTCACCGCCGCGGCCTTCGGCAAGACCTGCTGGCTGACCACGTGCGGCAGGCGCGACGGGCCGCTGATGCAGAACGGTCCCGGATCCACGCGGCGCACCGAGGCGGAGGTGGTGAAGGTGGCCTCCAGCGACTCGTCGAGCGTCACGTCGAAGCGGAGATCGCACAGCGTGCACTCCGCGTGCTGCGTGACCTCCGAGAGCTTCGTCACGCGCTCGGAGGGCCCGCGGCAGGAGGGACAGAGCGCGTCCCACGAGAGCTCCAGCAGGCCCTCCACCACCGCCACGAGGCACACGTGCAGCAGCGCGTCCTGTGGCACCGCCCAGTCGTGCGCGAGCTCGAAGGGACGCACCCGCACCAGCGCGTGGTCCGGCGCGTCGCGGATGAAGTCGCACAGCCGGTCGCCGAGCGCGCGCAGCTCCTCCGGCAGGGCACTCCTCAACGCTGCGCGTCCGCGGTTCAGCGCCTCCAGCGAGACGGGGTTGGTGGCGTCCACCGCGTGCAACGCGCCGGTGCCGCCGCGGTCGAGCGCCTCGGTCAGCGCGAGCATCGATTTCAGCGATCTGCGTCCGCTGACGAAGGCGAGCGGCCGCATCAACGCGCCCTTCGGATCGAGCGTCAGCGCGAGGTGCAGCCGCGTCCCCGAGCCCTCGGGCACAAGCCGCGCCTCCACCTCCAGCGAACGCAGCGGGCCTGCGCGAAAGCGGCGGCGGATGCGGAACCACTCGTAGCGGATGAACTCGGTGGGAAGGTCCTCCCACTCGACCGCGAAACCCCCGAGCCGCGAGCGCACGAGAAAGCGCGCCGCGCCCGCGCTGCCGGCGGCCGACGAGACCTGCAACGGCCCGAGCCCGATGAGCCGGTTCTGCCGCTCGGTGTCGGCGACGAGCGTCCACGCGGAGCAGATGTCGGAGCGGAGAAGGGTCTCGCCCTCCAGCCGGATCGGCGGCATAGGAGGGCCACTCTACTGACCGGTCCGGGGCCGCGCAGCTTTGCGTCCACCGGCGCGCGCGCCTCCGGTTCAGGGCGCGCTGTAGCGGAGCTGCAGGACCTCTCCGGTGCTGACGTTCTGGTCCTCGAGGTAGCGCTCCAGCTGCTCGCTGCTGACCTCGATGGGCCGGTCCGCGATGGGATCCATCACGAGGAAGCGATCGCGCGCAGCGTCGTAGCCGACGACCGCGACGTAGTGACCGCCGTTGTACGCATCGCCGGCCCTCACGCGCGTGTAGTCGCCCTCGAAGCCGCTGTTTCCCCAGCCGAGGAAGGGTCGGCCGGCGACGACGAACCCGGTGGGCTGCGAGCCGTCGAGGAAGGCGAGCTTCATGCGGGCCACGTCCGTCGCGCGCTCGCCGTTCCACACGTTGGAGAAGACGGAGGGCGTGACGCCGTCGATCCCTCTCGCCGCGTTGTAGAGACCGGGCGCGTTGCTCCAGCCCTTGTCGTCGGTGCCGTCCCCGCCGGCTTCGCGGAGGGTCATGGTGTTCTCGTAGTTGGCGGACTCGCCGTCCTCTCCACCCTGCACCGCGTAGCCCGGCACGCCGAGGTAGCTGAGCACCATGTGCAGTGAGGCGTAGCCGCAGTTGTTGTTCGACTCGTCTGGATCGCCGTCGAGCTGGTTGAGCATGTGGCTGCCGGCGCGCGCGCGGACCGCGTCGAAGTCCGCGGGAGGGAACATCGGCGCGCCGGTGCGATCGAGGAGCTCGAGCCGCCCGTCCTCGTGCATCACCACGCTGCCGCGATCGAAATGCTGCACCTGCGCGTCGTCCACCCGCGTGACACCGGTCGTCGGCAGCCCGAGCCGCTCGCCATAGAAGCGCGCGGCCTCCGCCATGAGGAAGGTCTCCTGCGGCGCGCCGCCCTCGCCGGGGCCGTAGCCGGGGCGCGGTCTCGGGTTGCGCAGCGCCGCCGCGGTCTGCGCCTCCACGCCCGAGGGAGTGGGCGGGGCGATGCCGTTGTCGCGCTGAAAGGCCTCGAGGGCGCGCTGCGTCGTCTCGCCGAAGTGTCCGTACGGCGTGTTGGGCGGCATGGTGAGGTAGCCCATCCGCTCCAGATCGCGCTGCAGCATCTCCACCCGCGCCGGCTGACCCGACACGTCGTTCGCGCCGCGCTGCAGGCCGTCGAGGATCGCGGCCGAGGGATTGCCCTCCGGCGCGCCGGGCCAGGGCGCGGGGTTCGCGGCGTTCTGCGCGACCTGCTGCACGAAGCTGCTCACGTTCTGCGCGACCTGCTGTGCCGCCGGATTCTGCTGCACGGCGGTGGCCGCGCCCTGCACGAGCCGCTGAACGATGGGGAGGGCGGTGGTGATGAAGGAGGAGATCCGGGTCATGGTTTTGCTTCATAGCATCGGCGCGAGGGGGCTCTCGTCGGTCAGCTGGCCGAGGGCCCCGCGGTCGCTTCCTCATCAGGAAACTGACGGCGGAGCCTCGGCATGCCGTGGGCGGTCCGGGTGCGCCGAACGAGATTCCCAGTTGGAACGCGGGGTTGCGACGTTCTCCGCGACGGACCGCCAGATGCAGCAGGCGTGCGGCCATGCCCCCCTCGCGCGTCCTCAGCCTCGTCATCGCCGCATCGTTCGCGTTCGCGCTGACCGCGTGCAGGGAGGACCGGCTCGACTCGTTGGAGGGTCAGCTCGCGGTGACGCCGGAGCGCGTGGTGTGGCAGCGCGTCTTCGTCGGTCATCCGGCGCGGCGCACGGTGGTGGTGGAGAACCTCTCGCGCGCGCCGATGACGGTGACCGCCGCGATCTCGGAAGAGGGGGGCCCGTTCAGCGTGACGCCTTCGCTCTTCGAGCTGCCCGCCGGCACGCAGGTCGAGGTCGAGCTGCGTGTCGTCGCGACCGCGGTGGGGCCCGCGGAAGGGGTGCTGCGCTTCGAGGCGGACGCGCGGGTGCTGGACGTTCCACTGCGCGCGACCGCGGAAGCGGAGCCGACCTGCGCGGAGAGCTCGCCCTGTCACGCGAGCCGCTTCGATCCTTTGCTCGGGGAGTGCGTGGACGAAGCGCTCCCGGATGGTGCTGCCTGCACCGCCTCTTCGGCGTGCATCCTCGAGGCGCGCTGCTTCGACGGCCAGTGCGTGGGCACACCGGTGAGCTGCGACGACGGCAACGCCTGCACCACCGACGCCTGCGCGGACGACGGCGGGTGCATCCACGTGACCGAATCGGCGGACGTGGTGTGCGGTCAGCCGGAGGATCCCTGCCAGGCCGCGTTCTGCGATCCGCAGAGCGGCTGCGGTCTCATCGACGTGGCGGACGGGACGGCGTGCGGCGCGGCGGATTGCGCGAGCGCCTCCGTGTGCATGGCCGGCGCCTGCCGCGAGCTTCCGGTGCCCGAGGGCGCGGCGTGCGGGAACGAATCGCCCTGTCACGCGGCGGGCGTGTGCCAGGGCAAGACCTGCGTGAGGCCCTCGCCGAACACGCTGACGCCGGTGTGGTCGTACCAGGTGCCGAACACGAGCATCCTCCTCTTCGAGGGAATCGCCGACGCGGCGGAGAACCTCTACTGGGCCGAGTGCCCGGAGAGCTGCGGGATGCCGTCCTGTCCACAGCAGCCCTGCGTGGCGGTGAGCGCGACCCGCGACGGCACCATCCGCTGGCGCATGCCGACGGGAGCGATCGTGGGGAACGGTCGCGACACCGTGCACCGGCAGATGCTCGTGGGGGACGCGCTGGTGTCGTTCGTCGGGACCGGCGCGGTCTTGGCGCAGCGGAGCTCGGACGGACTCGTCCTGTGGTTCCGCGATCTGCGCGTCGATCACGGCGACGACCTTTTCGGCAACACGATCCCTCCGGCGCAGCGGGCGTTCGTTCCAGGCTCGCCGGGCGTTGACGCGAATGGGCGGATCCTCGTGCCGCTGACGGGCCAGACCGGGCTGCAGAACGCGGTGCAGCACAGGGGACAGATCGTCGTCGCGCTCAACGCGCTGACCGGAAAAACCGAGTGGGTCACGCCGGTGGAGGGACGCTTCGGCAAGGTCGCCTCGGGGCTGACCGGTGACGCGTTCGTGGGCACGGAGAACGCGCCGGACGAGCCGGTCGGGCACAGGCTCTATGCGCTCACTGCGACCGGGCAGATCCGCTGGGTCTCCTCCGCGCCGTCCTCCGAGTATCCGTCGGTGTGGAACCGGGTCGTCGTCACCGGCAGCGCGAACGCGACGGACGCGCTCAGCGGCGCGACCCTCTGGAGTCACGGCGGCGCGCCCGCGGTGCCCGGCGTGCTGGGGAACGGCTCGAGCTACAGCATCGTGTGGAGGCCCGGCGTGGGCGCGCATGACCTCGTGCGGAGGGACCTGCGCACCGGCGCGGAGCAGTGGACCGTGCACATGCCGCTGGTGTGGTCGTTGAGCGACCTCATGCTCACCGACGGCGGCGACGTCATGCTCCTGCGCATGACCGGAGACTTCGCGCAGTCCTACGAGGTCGCGCGCTTCTCGGCCCGTGGCGACGAGAAGTGGTCCTGCCCCCTCCCGCCGCTCGCCTTCCACGGCGGCGCCGCGCTGCTCGACGGGAGGCTGGTGACGAAGATCGTCTCCGGCGCGTCGGGCATCGCCGCGTACGAGGTTCCGGGATCGAAGCTCGCGAGCGAAGGGTGGGTCGTCTACGGCGGGTCGCCGCGGAGGGATGGACGGCCGAAGTGACCTCTCTCAGCGCAGCTTCTTAGACGTCGCGTTCCACATGGCGTTGGGCATGACCTTCGCCATGCGCATGACGGAGGAGAGCTGCCAGGGGAAGGCGTACTCCGCGTCGCGCCGGACGATGGCGCGGGCCATGCGCTCCACCGCGTCGTCTGTCTCGAGGAGGAACGGCATCGGGTGCTTGTTCTTCTCCGTCATCTCCGTCTTCACGAAGCCGGGATGGATGGAGGTGACCTCCACGCCGGTGCCGAGCAGATCCACGCGCAGGCCCTCGAGGAAGATCGCCAGCCACGCCTTCGACGCACTGTAGGCCGCGCTCTTCGGGAGGCCTCGCCAGGCGGCCAGTGAGCTCACGCCCACGAGGTGGCCCTTCTTCCGCTCCACCATCCTCGGCAAGAGCGCGCAGAGCGTGGCGGAGGCGCCGGTCACGTTGACGTCGATGGTCTGCTGCACGTCCGCCCAGTCGAGCCGCTTCGCGTTCGTCACCAGCCCCACGCCCGCGTTGGCGATGACCACGTCCACGCCGCCGCACTCGTCGTCCACCCGCTGCAGCGTCTGCATCGTCTCCTGCGCGTTCGCCACGTCGAGCCGCAGCGGCACGAGCTGCCCGCCCGTCTTCAGGCACTCGTCGCGCAGCTCCGTGAGGGCCTCCTCCCGCCGCGCCGCCGCGTAGACCTTCACCCCGCGCTCGGCGAACCACTTCGCCAGGCCGCGGCCGAGGCCGCTCGACGCGCCGGTGATCACCGCGGTCCGCAGCGCCAGCTTCTCATTCGTGGACATGTTCGTTCCCCTCCGGCGTGGAGACGGACCTTCGCCGAACCGCGCGCGCCGCTCCACTTCCTGTGCACACACCTGCGCACGGGTCGCCCTGACCCCGGGCATCGCGCATGACCCGGCACTCGAGGAGGCACTCCCTTCGGAACGCGCGCTGGACCGGCGCTTGCTGAGCAGTCGCGTCATGGGGAACGCGGTCGTGGGACAGATCCGGGGGTTGTGGTTCGTGCGCATCAGCAACGGGAGCGCCCGCGAGCAGGTGTATCGCTGCGCCACCGAGGACCAGGCCCGACGCCTCGCGATGGTGTTCTCGTCGCAGTCGCAGTCGTCGGGCGCGCGCGCGAATGAAGCGCAGCGGCGGGCGGCGGCAGTGGCAGGGCAGGGTGCTTCCCTGGCCCGCTGACCCGACAGTCCAGCCCCGCGACATCTGGCGCACCGTCACCCGGAGGTGTCACCCGCGAGCAGCGCACGCGCAAGACGTGCGCCCCGTCGGCAAGAATCGGCGCGTTTCAGGGTCAACCATCCAAGAGGAGTATCCTCCGTGCCCGTACGCGCCGTAGATCGCTTCGCCTCGTCCGCCGGCAGCTCGTCCGTCGTCCTCCGCCAGGGAGCCCGTGGCCCGTATGTGACGCAGCTGCAGAACCTCCTCCGCCAGAAGGGCTTTCGCGTCTCCGCCGACGGCGTGTTCGGCCCCGGCACCGCGGCGGCGCTGCGCACGTTCCAGAAGCGCAACGGGCTGGCGGCGGACGGCGTGGCGGGACCGAAGACGTGGGCGAAGCTGCGCGCCGGCTCGGGCTCGACGGCTCAGGCTTCGTCCTCCGGCTCGCCCACGCTGCGGCTCGGTGCGCGCGGCGCGGCGGTGAAGCAGATGCAGCAGCTGCTGCGCAACAAGGGCTACCGCGTCTCGGCGGACGGCGTGTTCGGTCCGGGCACGCTCAACGCGCTGAAGCAGTTCCAGCGCGCGCGAGGGCTCGGCGCGGACGGCGTCGCCGGCCCGAGGACGTGGCAGGCGCTGCGCAGCTCGGGAGGTTCGGCGCCGGTCGGCTCCGCGCCCACCGGTCCCACGCGGACGGTCACCGGGTATCGCAACGGACGGCCGCAGCGGATCCAGATCGCCAGCGTCGGCGGCGGCCAGTCGCTCAACGCGCGCGCGGCCGGACCGTTCAAGGCGATGGTGGCTGCGGCGAGGCGCGCGGGCATCCACCTCACCTGCACCAGCGGCTTCCGCACCCACGCGCAGCAGCAGGCGCTGTGGCGGCGTTACGGTCCGCCGCGCGCGGCAAGGCCCGGGTACTCGAACCACCAGATGGGCCTGTCCATGGATATCGGTGGGATCAATGGCTACAACACGAAGGCCTATCGCTGGCTGAAGGCCAACGCCCACCGCTACGGCTTCGTCAACGACGTCCGCGGCGAGTGGTGGCACTGGACGTACCGCCGCTAGACGGTCGCGATCGCGATCATGCCTTCGTAGTGAAACTCCGCGTCCTTCTGCTCCGGAAGGGCGCGGAGCCGTTTGACGGCCTGCTGCACGCGCGGATGGAGCTCGGGCCCGAGCGCCTCGTCGAGGCTCTCGAAGATGCCGGCGAACTCCTCCACCATCGACAGCAGCCCGGGCAGATCCGCCAGCGATCCGTGCAGCCCGGACGGTGTGAGCTCCACGCGCGAGAAGCCGGCGTCCTTCAGGTACGCGCCGAGCTTCTTGCCCACGAACGGATCGCCTCCGCCCTCGACCTGGGCGTGGTTGAGCGTGTCCATTGCCCACGACACGTCCGGGTCCTCCGGGCTGATGCGGAAGGTGGAGTTGTCCACCTCGATGAAGTGCGCGGTGCCACCCGGGCGCAGAACGCGGCGGGCCTCGCGGACGATGCGTTGAGCGACGTCCGGTGAGACGTGCTCGAGCAGCCACGAGCAGTGCACGCGATCGAAGGTCCCGTCACGGAACGGAAGCTGCGCGCCGTTGGCGTTGGCGTACTGCGCCTCGGGGTGCGCGCGGTGGGCGAAGCGAAGCTGCGACAGGCGCAGGTCCACGCCGAAGAGCCGCACGTCCGGATGCGCCCTGTGGAGCTGACCTGCCATCGCGCCCACGCCGGTGGCCAGATCGAGCACGCGCTCGCCGGGCTTCGGGTGGAAGTGGCGCGCGACCTTCGGCCAGACGAACCGGGCCTGGACCTCGAGCCGCTCCGCCTCGCGCTCGTCGGAGGACCCGTGGATGTACGCCGTCGCCTTCGTACCGCTCATCTCAACACCGCCCAGTACTTCGAATGGAGTTCACGTGCCGCGCGCACCGCCGCGGCGCCTTCGTCAGAGGTGCCCTCTCCGCGGGGGCCTGCGCCGAAGTCGTCCCGCCCGCCGGCGAGGATCTCCGTGCAGGCGTGCACCGAACGCGCGAGCCCGCCGAGGTGGTAGCCGCCCTCGAGCAGCATCACCAACCGTCCCTGCGCCACCTGGTCTGCGAGCCCCTGCATCCGCGAGGTCATGGCCGCGAAGCCGCGCTCGGTCACGCGCATGCCGCCGATGGGATCTGCCTCGTGCGGATCGAACCCCGCGGAGACGATCACCACGTCCGGTTCGAACGCGTCGGCGATGGGGAGGAACACGTCGTCGAACACCGCGCGGAAGTCCGCGTCGTGGAGGCCGGAGGTGAGCGGGACGTTGACGGTGAAGCCCTCGCCCGCGCCTTCGCCGACCTCGTGGAGCGCGCCGGTGCCCGGGTAGTAGGGGAACTGGTGCGACGAGGCGTAGAGCACGTCGCGCCGGCCGTAGAAGGCGTCCTGCGTTCCGTTGCCGTGGTGCACGTCCCAGTCGAGGACGAGCACGCGCTCGGCGCCCCTGCGGCGGGCGTGTTCGGCGGCGATGGCGGCGTTGTTGAAGAGGCAGAAGCCCATCGCCCCGTCCGGCACCGCGTGATGTCCCGGCGGACGCACCAGCGCGAACGCGTTCTTCGCCTTGCCGTCCCACACCGCGTCCACCGCCTGCAGCGAGGCGCCGGCAGCGAGCAGCGCGGCGTCGTACGAACCGGGGCTCATCGAGGTATCGGGATCGAGCTGCTCGCTCTGGCCCGAGAGCGACGCGAGGTGCCGCACGTGTGCGTCGCCGTGCACGAAGCGCAGCTCCTCTTCGGTGGCCTTCCGCGCGCTGCGCCATTCGGTGCCGCGGACCGGGCGCTCACGCAAGAGCGAGAGGATCTCGGAGAGCCGCCGCGGCGACTCGGGGTGCGCGGGGCCGGGCTCGTGCGCGAGCATCGCGGGGTCGGTGAAGAGGAGCGTGGTCATCGGATTCTTGCCCTCGCGGAAGAGTGGTCCCTACGGTGCGGGCGTGCTGGGAATCGTGAGGGCATCGCTCGGGAGGTTGGGAAGGCTGGGGCTCCTGGGAGCGATGCTGCTGTCGTTCTCGCTGGCGCTGCTCATCATCTTCGGCCTGCTGGCGGTCTTCATCCCCCGCCAGATCGGCGGCGACCTGCAGAACATTGCTCGTAATCACGCGGAATCCGTCGCGCAGGCAATCGCGAAGTCGGTCGACCCGGCCCAGCTTCCCGCGCCCGGTTCGCCTGTCCGGCAGCCAGGCCAGCTCGACGTGCACACCGCGGAGGGGATCGACGTCGCGGTGGTGGTGGTGGCCGCGCCGGGCGAAGAGCTGCCGCGGGTGGCCTTCCAGCGCACCGGCACGGATCTCGGCGAGGTGCGCGAGACGCTCGAGGCGGTGGACTGGAGGCGCCCCCGGGACGTGACGCTGGAGGAGGGCAGCGTGGTCGTCGTGCGGCCGCTCAGCGAGGCGCCGGGCGCGTTCGCGGTGGTCAGGGCCGCGGGCTCCGGCGCGCTCCTGCGGTCGTTGCAGATCACCGTGCTCGTGTTCCTGCTGGTGGGGTTCCTGCTGCTCGGCGTCGTCTATTACGCGCTGTCGCGCACGCTCTTCGTGGGCCCGCTGCAGGCGATGATGTCCGCGGCGAGCCGGCTGTCGGAGAGCGATCTGACCGGCCGCGTGGACGTGACCCGCAGCGACGAGCTCGGGCAGCTGGCGGAGGCGCTGAACCGGATCGGGCAGTCCTTGCGCGAGACGCTCGGGCGGGTGCGCGGGGTGAGCGAGGGCGTGGCCGGCGTGATCGAGCAGATCTCGCGGACGGGGACGACGGTCTCTTCCGGTGCGTCCACCACGCAGGCGCGGGTGGAGGAGACGTCGTCGTCGATGGTGGAGATGCTCGCGTCGCTGCGCGGGATCGCGGAGAACGTGGAGGTCCTCTACCAGTCGGCCGAGCAGAGCTCGTCGTCGATCATGCAGATGGCGGCGACGAACGACGAGGTCGCGGAGAACGTGACCGGCATGGCCGCGTCGGTGGAGGAGACCACCGCGGCGATCGAGCAGATGACCTTCTCCATCAAGGAGGTCGCGCGGAACATCGAGGCGCTGCTCGCCGCGTCGGAGGAGACCTCCTCGTCGATGAACGAGATGGACGTCTCCATCGGCCAGGTGGAGATGAACGCCAGCGAGACCGCGAGGCTCTCGGAGACCGTGTCGCAGGACGCGGAGACCGGCGTGGAGTCGCTGCAGAAGACGCTTGCGGGCATCGACAAGATCAAGGAGTCGAGCCGCACCGCGTCGGCGGTGATCGAGAGCCTCGGGCGGCGGATCGAGGAGATCGGCAACATCCTCAACGTGATCGACGACGTGGCGGAGCAGACGAACCTGCTCGCGCTCAACGCGGCGATCATCGCGGCCCAGGCGGGCGAACACGGAAAGGGCTTCGCGGTGGTGGCGGAGGAGATCAAGGACCTCGCCGAGCGGACGGGCGCATCGACGAAGGAGATCGCCGACCTCATCCGAGGCGTGCAGGACGAGAGCCGCAACGCGGTGTCGGTGATGAACCAGGGCGTGCGGAACGTGGAGGAGGGCGTGAGGCTCGGCCGCGAGGCGGAGGGCGCGCTGAAGAAGATCTACGAGTCCGCGAACAAGGCCACGGTGATGGTGAAGGCGATCGCGCGGGCGACGGTGGAGCAGTCGCGCGGGTCGAAGCAGGTGACCTCCTCCATCCAGCGGATCGCGGTGACGGTGCAGGAGATCAACAAGGCCACCGCGGAGCAGGCGCGCGGCTCCGAGCAGATCATGAAGAGCGCCGAGCGGATGAAGGCGCTTACTGCCCACGTTCAGCGCAGCAGCCAGGAGCAGTCACACGGCTCGCGGCAGATCACCCGCTCCATCGAGAGCATCAACGAGATGGTCGGCCACCTGAACCGCGCCCAGAAGGAGCAGACGAAGGGCAGCGAGCAGGTCCTCAAGGCGGTGGAGGCGATCAAGACCGTCTCCGAGCACCAGACCCGCTCCGTGCGGCAGCTCGAGGAGGCCATCGAGTCGCTGCAGAAGCAGGCGGAAGTGCTGCGGACGGAGGTCCGGCGGTTCCGGGTCTAGCGGTTGCGGCGGGCCTCCACGACGTCCTAGGGTGGATGTCATGGTGACCACAGAAAACTCGGAAGCTGTATTAAGTGCGATAAAGACACGGTTGGCAGGGCACCGATATCTCCTGGTGGCGTTGTCTCCCTATTACGAGGACGCGGAGGGCGAGATCTGGCTCGACCCGCTCTGGCATCGGGACCTGTCCGCCCACATGACCTATCTGTCGGACTTGACCGTGCTGTCCGTCCGAGCGCCAATGCCCGAATCCACGTCTGGCCTTACGCCCATTCGAGGTTCGGCGTGCGAGGCCGTGCGTTTCGTCGAATTGCCGAGTGCTCGCTCCGTCGCCCACGGAGTCTCATTGCTTCCCAGGACGTTTGCCGTTGCGCTGAAGGCAGTACGTCAGGCGGATGTCGTGCATTCGGGTGTGGCGGGTTGGCCGATACCACCCGGACTCATCGTCAATCCACTCGCGGTGCTGCTGCGGCGGCGTCTGGTGATTGTGGTGGAGAGCGCCTTCTGGCGGTTGAGCGGCGCGGGTCCTCACGGCGTGAACGCTCGGTTGAGGGCTTCGACGATCGAGGCGTTCTGCCGGTGGTCCGTCCGCCGCGCGAAGCTGAGCGTCTTCACGCAGGCGGAGTATCAGGCTGCCTTCAGTCGTGGCGCCAGCGCGCCCGGCCTCGTCAACCCCGCGACCCTTCTCGACGATGAGGATGTGCTGACCGCCGAAGCCGCCGCGTCTGCCTGGGACTCGAAGGGCGCGCCGGTACGTCTGGTGTTTGCCGGCAGGCTCACACCCTCGAAGGGGGTGCTCGTTCTCTTCGAGGCGTTGCGTCTCGCGGAGGCCCGCGGCGTCGAATTACACGTCACGGTGATAGGCGTGGGCGAGCTCGAGGCGGCGGCGCGCGAGGTTGCTGCGTCATTGAAGAATCGTGTCAGGCTGACGGTTCTCGATCCCATCCCCTACGGTCCGGAGTTTCTGGCCTTTCTCCGGGGATTCCATGCCGCGATCGTGCCGACCCTGTCTGACGAACAGCCGCGCATCATCTTTGACGCGTTCTCCCAGGCGGTGCCGGTCCTCGGCGCCGATACGGCGGGGAACCGGGACCTCGTGGTCGATGGCGTGTCGGGTTGGCTGACGCCGGCGGGGAATGCCGAGGCGCTGTTCGAGGCCATGGTGAGGGCCTCGTCCGAGGCCGGCAGGCTGCGGCAGATGGGCCTGGCGGCGCGCAACGTCGCCTCGAAGCACACGCGGCATGCCATGCACTTCGATCGCGCCCGCTCGCTGGTGGAGGCGCTGGCGTAGGCGGCTACGGCAGCGGGCCGACGTACGCGTCGCCCCAGCCGAGCTGCAGTCCCTGCGCGCTGTAGCCGCCCGCCGCGAGGACGGTCATCGGGCTGTAGGTGAACGGCGTCGCGCCGAAGTTGATCGACGCGTCGTAGAGCGCGCCGCCCGGAACCGGGTTGCCGTAGAGCATCGGGTAGAGGGGCACGGTGACGTCGTCGAGCGTCATCACGTGCGCCACGACGGGCTGCGACGTCGCCGCGCTGCGGGTGATGAAGTACACGATCGGGTGACGGCCCCGGTAGTCCACCGCGATGCCGTACGTCGTCGTCGCGGACGCGTCGTAGTTCGCGAGCGAGATGATGTTCCGCCAGATGCCCGCGCCGTGGTTGACGGAGCAGGACTGCGGCACGTCGATCGAAGCGTAGGGGTTGAGGTTGCCGTCGGCGATGACGACGCCGCCGCCCTGGTTCGCGGTCGCGGTGTGGCGGGTCATCTCGAAGTACCAGAACCGGCCGATCATCCCCTGGTTCGCGCGCAGGCCGTACTTGCCGAAGCCGGTCCACTTCGCCGAGAGCCCGTCCGGCGAGAGCACGATGCCCGCGCCCGAGCGCGAGTCCGGCACCATGCGCACCGGGTTGAACTGCGGCAGCGCGCCGGTGACGGTCACGTCGAACACGACCTCGGTCTTCTTGCCGCGGCTGTCGGTCACGACCGCGGAGATCGGATGGATGCCGAGCGTGGTCGGCGAGAAGGTGAAGCTCGCGCCCGTGGTCGTCTGCCGCGTGCCGTACACGGTGGAGAGATCCGACCACTGCACGCGCGAGCTGAGGGTGCCGTCCTCCGCGTCGACCGCGCTCGCGGTGAGAGTGACCGTCGTGCCCGCCGTCACGGAGACGGGCGTGGCGGCGTCGATGGTCAGCACCGGCGCCGCGTTCAGCGGACGGGCGCGCGTCTGGCCCCAGCCGGCGACCAACTCCGAGCCATCGAGCCGTACCGCACTGAGGATCGCCGCGGCGTCGTAACGGAAGGGGAAGTTGGTGGTGTCGTTGCCGGGGTTGATGCGCGCCTGCGGTCCCACCTTGCGGCGGATGCCCGAGGCGAAGATGTAGAGGGGCTCGGTGGTGGGCAGCGTGACGGACGTGTGCACGCGATCCGAGAGCGCCCACGAGCGCGGATCGTTCGCGTGGACGATCACGTGCACGATCGGGTTCGCGCCGCGGTAGTCGACGACGAGGCCGTAGTGCGCGTTGAGCGCGGCAGGGAAGCCGGCGCGGTACCCGCCGTTGTGCCAGATGGAGCCGCTCGTATCGACGCCGACGGAGGTCGCGGTGTTGCCCGGCGACGCCGTCAGCGGAAGCGAGGCGGGGGCGACGCCGAAGCGCATCTGCCCGAGCACCGACGTGGTGCGCTCGCCCTCGTAATAGAAGATCCCCGAGCCCGGCTGGATCGCGCGGTTGCTTCGCACGCCCACGTTCGAGCCGCTGATGACGTCCATGCCGAGCCCGTCGGCCGTGATGCTCAGCTCCGGCCAGGGCCGCGCATCCGCCGGATTGAGCAGGACGGGAACGAACGAAGAGGCGGTCACCGTGACCGTGCGAGTCGCGGTGGCGACCAGACCGTTCGCGTCCACCACGCGCTGCGTGATCGTGTACGTGCCCGGGTCGAGGTACGTGTGGACGAGGTCGGTCTCGAAGCCCTGACCATCGCCGTAGTCGTAGAGCACCGACGACAGCGCAGCGCTGCCCGCGGTCGCGGACGACTGCACGATGATCGAGTGCGGCGCTTCGCCCGAGGGAGGCGCCGCGTGGAAGTTCGCGGTCGGAGGCACCTGCGCGGGCAGGCAGCTGCGGTCACCGGTGGCCTGCGCGATCGCGTCCGGCTGGGTGAGGGCGAAGGCGAACCCGGGGGCGAGGTGCCGGTAGAAGTCGGCGGCCTGCGCACCGCTCGACGAACCGAACTCGACGATCGAGGGATAGACCAGATCGATCGCGGCCTCTTCGCGTGGGTAGTTCGTCAGCTCGGGAAGCTCGAGCGCGAACGGGATGCCGGAAGTGGTGACGAAGGACCGGGTGAGCGTCGAGCCGTCGTCCGCGGTGTTGTAGAGCGCCGCGTTCATCGCCGGCGTGCCGCGGTAGCGGGGACGGTGGACCTCGGTGCCGCGATCGCGGTTGAAGAGGAAGAGGTCGAACGGAGCGTCCGCGCCGGAGAGGCCGTGACCGGGGCCGAGCTCGAGCTCGACGACGATGTTCACGTAGGGGAGGGAAGGCCGCGCCGCGTCGGTGTTCACCCACTCGCGCGAGCTCTCGTGGAAGAGCTTGTGGAGGTTCGGCGAGAGGATGATCGTGGCCTCTTCCGCCTGGGGATCGAGCTGGCCCTGCTGCACCACGTTGCCGACCGTCTGCACGATCGAGGTGACGCTTGCGCGCGGCGTCCCCGGCAACCGGATCGCGAGGCCGTTCAACGCACCGGCGCCGACCGCGAGAACGCTGAACTCCATCCGCAGGCCCGTCAGATGCGCGGCGCTGTCGTAGCGGAGCACCTCGTTGAAGCCGATCACTGCGTCGTTGAAGTCGAAGTCGCCGCGGCTGGGCCACTGGTCCTCGAACAACATCATTCCGTACGTGCGGTCGGCGGGGACGTACACGCGAGCGGAGACCTGCGCGTTGCAGGGCTCGGCGTCGATGGAGTCGATCACCCCGTCGAGGTCCGAGTCCGCGCTGCCAGGCGCGCCGGATTGCGCGCGTGCCGAGGGCGCGACGAGGAGTGCAGCGAGAAGCAGGGTCCGGAAAGCCGTTGCCGCGTGCGAGAACATAGAGCTCCGCAACCGCCCATCAGATTCGGGCGGTTTGGCCTGCTGTTTACGCCCTCCCGGTCCCACACACCAGCTCCAGCGGATTTTTCCGGCAAATGTGCACGGCAGGCGGTTGACCTCGGAGGAGTTCAATCGGCGTCCGCCACGGCCCGTTAGGCGTCCGCCGTGATCCGTTAGACGTCCGCGATGACCCGTTAGACGTCGGCGGTGAGCCGTTAGGCGTCCGCGGTGAGCCATTTGACCTCCGCAGTGAGTCGTTAGGCGTCCTTCCGTGACCCGTTAGGCCGCCGCCATGACCCGTCAGGCCTCCGTCGTGACCCGTTGGGCCCCCGCCATGACCCGTCAGGCGCCCGCCATCGTCCGTCAGACGTGCGCAATCCCCCGTTCGGCCACTGCGCCGGGATTCGCGCGCCGGCGCCGTCAGCGGCGCTGAACCTTCATCGTCCGCAGGCCGGCACCGGCACCCGCGAGCGCCAACAACGGCACCACCGGGTGCAGCTTCAGCTGTGTGTAGAGCGAGCTCTGCCGTCGCGGCCCGTGAGAGCTGAGGCTCGGCGCGCGCAGCAGGAGCCGGTCGGTCAGCGCGGGGAGGAACTTCTCCAGGGCGATCAGCAGCGCGGTCCTGCCTCCGACAGTGAGGTCCCGGCGTGGCCTCGACAGACAGGCGATCACGGCCCGGGCGCTGACCACCGGTGCGTAACGGTGCGAGAGCCCCGCCTTCACCAGGGAGACCTCTACCGGCACCCGCTCCCGCGCGAGCTCCATCCGCAGCGCGTCCGTCCACGCCTTCGCCGCGTGTTGCGACATCGCCTCCGCGCTTCGCTTCGGGAAGGCGCGATCCGAATGGATGCTCCCCACGTTCACCACCGTCCCGCCTCGTTCGCGCATGCGGGAGACGGCGACCTCGGTCGCCAGCACGACCGACCAGAAGCCGGACTCGAACTGCGCGCGCAGGTCCGTCAGCGAGCCCGTCAGCGCGTCCGCTGCGGGAGTCTCTCCCACGGCGCAGTTCACCCAGCCGGTCATCGCGCGGGGGCCGAAGCGCCGCTCCGCGAGATGGGCGACCCTTTCGAACGACTCCTTCCGGCCGGGCTCCGCCGTCGTCCACGCGACCTCCACACCTCCCATGGATTGGCTCAACGCTTCGAGCTCCACGGCGCGTTCGGGCGCATCCACCAGCAGCACCCGCGCTCCCTTCGCCGACAGCAAGCGCGCGAGCTCGCGACCCACGTCCGACACAGCGCCCGTCACCACCACGCAGCGTCCCCTCACGGTGCGGTCCTCCACGCGGTCCAGAGGCTCCGTCGCAGGACCGTGCGGTCGTCGCTCGAAAGCACGCGCGCCTCGGTACCTCCAGGAGCGTGCAACGCGCTGAGCTTCCGAGGCTTTCCCTCTGCGCGCTGCAGGCGGAAGAAGGTGAGGCGCATGATCGCATCCGCGATCCGCGGCGCGAGCGTCTCGCCCAGCTCCGCCAGCACGCCGATGCCGCCGGTGATGAGGTCTCGAGGCGGCCGCTGCGCAGAGTGGAGGATGCCCCGGGCCGTGACGTCCGGGTGGTACACGAACGGAGGCAGCTGAGCGCGGAAGGGGAGCAGGCTCTTCGAGTTCCCCACGATCGGCGTGTGCATCGCGGCGGGCTTCACCAGCGTCACGCGGATGGGCCAGGCGCGCTCGAGAAGCTCGAGTCGGAGCGCTTCGGTGTACGCCTTCACCGCGTGTTTGCTCGCGCCGTACATCCCCTGCAGCGGCACCGCGCGCGAGGACAGGATGCTGCCCACGTTGACGATCACGCCGCCGCCGGACGCGAGCAGGTGCGGCACCGCGGCCCGGCAGCCATGCACCACGCCCCAGAGGTTCACCTCCATCATCCGCCGCGCGTCCGCCTCCGGAAGTTCCAACGCGTAGCTGAAGGCGTGCACGCCCGCGTTGTTCACCCAGGTGTCGATGCGGCCGAAGCGCTCCACTGCCTCGTCCGCGAGGCGCTGCACCGCGGAAGCGTCGGTCACGTCCGCCACCACCGCGTGTGCGCGCTCGGTGCCTCCTGCGGCGCGGACCTGCCGCAGCGCGTCCTCCAACTGCACCGCGTCGAACGAAGAGAGCACCACGCGCGCGCCGCGCCTGACCGACATCAACGCCGTGGCGAGCCCGATGCCGCTCGAGGCGCCGGTGATCACGAGGACCTGGTCCTGCAGCTTCCGCTTCGCGCGCATCCTCTAGAGGTTGTGCACGCGCGACCGGGGGAGCCTGCCCGGCCGGCCACTGTGCGGGAACGGATCTGGCCCGTCGCCGGAAGGGCTGTTACGAGCCACGCCATGGCCGCCGCCCTCCGCTCCGAAAGGATGATGCTCTTCATCATCGGCGCGGTGCAGTTCATCAACATCCTCGACTTCATGATGGTGATGCCGCTCGGGCCGGACTTCTCCCGGGCGCTGGACATCCCTCTCTCGCACGTCGGGTACATCGGCGGCAGCTACACCGCGGCAGCCTCGATCTCCGGACTGCTGGGCGCGTTCTTCCTCGATCGCTTCGATCGGAAGAAGGCGTTGATCGTCTGTCTGGGCGGGCTCGTCGCCGGGACCGCGCTGGGCGGCTTCGCCACCGGCCTTCCGTCGCTCATCGCCGCGCGGCTGGTGGCCGGTGCGTTCGGTGGACCCGCGACCTCGCTGGCCATGTCCATCGTCGCCGACCTCGTGCCCACCGAGCGCCGCGGCAAGGCGGTGGGCGCGGTGATGGGCGCGTTCTCCGTGGCGAGCGTGCTCGGCGTGCCGTTCGGTCTCAAGCTCGCGCTCTGGTTCGACTGGCGGATGCCGTTCTTCGCGGTGGCGGGCGCGGGTGCGGTGGTGCTTGCGCTGGCGGCGCTGCAGTTGCCTCCGGTGCGCGGACACCTCGACGCGGCGAAGGGGAAGGCGCCGGTCCCGCTGCGCGCGCTGCTCACCCGTCCGTCGATGCTCCTGTCGTGGACGATGACCGCGGTGGTGATGACCGCGGGCTTTCTCATCATCCCGAACATGGCGTCCTACCTTCAGGAGAACCTCGGCTTTCCGCGCGAGGATCTCGGCACGCTCTATCTGCTCGGGGGCGCGCTCTCCTTCGGCGTGATGCGCGGCGGCGGCTGGCTCGTCGATCGCTTCGGCTCCTTCCGCGTGGGCACCGCCGCGTCCTTCCTCATCGGCACCATGTTGTGGGTGGGCTTCATCCGGCATCTCGAGGCCCTGCCGGTCATCGCGCTCTTCCCCCTCTTCATGGGCGCGCTCGCGTTGCGCAACGTGGCCTACAACACCCTCACCTCGAAGGTGCCGGCGCAGACGGAGCGCGCGCGGTTCATGTCCATTCAGAGCGCGGTGCAGCACCTCGCGTCAGCGCTGGGCGCGTTCGGCTCGGCGCAGCTGCTCCACGTGGCCGCGGACGGAAGCCTCCTCGGCGTGGATCGGATGGCCGGGACCTCTCTCGCGCTGACCGCGCTGCTCCCGCTGATGCTCTTTCTCGTCGAGCGCCGCGTGCGGAGGCCGGATGTCGCCGCGCACCAGGGCATGCAGCCGCACGAGCTGCAGTCGGGCGTGACGTCGTCGGGCGCGGGAATGCCCAGGCCGCCTCCGGATGAGGGCCGGTCGTAGAGCGGGCAGGCAGTTGCCTCCATTGATCAGGCCCTGTCGCTCTGGGATAAGTCCGCTTCGCCCATGAAGACCCGTCTGCTCAGCGCTGCCCTCGCCGCCATCCTGCTTTCGCCCGCCGCCCTCCGCGCCCAGGAGGTCGAGCTCATCGCGCCGAAGTCCGGCGCCGCCGCCGCCGATGACGAGTCGCCGCGCGGTCCCCGCCGTGCGCTCACTCCGGAGGCCCGCGCGAAGGCGCTGAAGGAGGAGGAGGAGCGGAAGAAGGCGGAGGAGGAGGCGAAGAAGAAGGCCGAGGCCGAGGCAAAGGCCGCGCGCGAGGCCGCGGAGGCTGAGCGCAAGCAGGCAGAGGCCGAGGAGAAGGCGCGCCTCGAGGCGGAGGCAAAGGCGAAGGCCGAGGCCGAGGCAAAGCTCAAGGCGGAGGCCGAGGCGGCGGAGCGGCTGAAGAGGGCGGAAGAGGAGAAGAAGCGCCTCGCCGCGGAGGAGAAGGCGCGCGCCGAAGAGGCGAAGCGTCTCGCCGCCGAGCAGAAGCGGCTCGAGGCCGAGGAGAAGAAGCGCCAGGCCGCCGAGGAGAAGAAGCGCAAGGAAGAGGAGCGCAAGCTCGCCGAGGAGGAGCGCCGCACGAAGGAGCTCGAGCGCCAGAAGGCCCTGGCCGAAGCGCGCGAGGCGGAGCTGGCGAAGAAGCGCGAGGAGCTCGAGAAGAGGAAGCAGGAGCTCGCCGAGGCGAAGGCGAAGGCCGAGGAGGACCGCAAGGCGCGCGCCGAGCAGCAGGCGAAGGAGGCGGAGGAGAAGAAGCGCCTCGCCGAAGAGGAGCGCCAGCGCAAGGCGGAGGAGGCCGCGGAGAGGAAGCGCCTCGCCGCGGAGGAGCAGAAGCGCAAGGCCGAGGAGCTCGCCGAGCTGAAGCGGCAGCAGGAGGAGGAGCGGAAGCAGAAGGCCGCCGAGGCCGCGGAGAAGGCGCGCGCCGCCCGTGAAGAGGCGGAGCAGAAGCGCAAGGAGGCCGAGGAGGCCCGCCGCGCCGCCGCCGAGCAGAAGAAGCTCGAGGCGGAGGAGAAGAAGCGCGCCGACGCGGAGAAGAAGCGGCTCGCCGACGAAGAGCGCCGCGCGGAGCTCGAGCGCAGGAAGCTGGAGCTGGAGGCGAAGCGCATCGAGGCGGAGCAGCAGCGCGAGGCCGCGAAGCTCGCCGAGGAGCAGCGCCGCGCCCAGGCCCAGAGCGAGTCGCAGCGCCGGGCCATCCGTCCGGGCGATCCGGCACCCGCGCAGGGTGGACAGCAGACCGCAGGCGCGCAGCCGGCGGCGGGTCAGACCGGCACCACGCAGGCGGCGGGCACCGCGTCCACCGCGAACTACCTCGGCACCCGTGGCGCGCCGGGCGGGCTCATCCCCGCCAGCTCCATGGACGAGGCGAAGCAGGACCCGCGCTTCCGCACCGCGGCGATGGTGGAGGACGCGCAGGTGAAGGTCGTCTCGGTGAGCGGTGGCTACCCGTACTTCGGCATCCCGGAGAACGGCTGCTCGCAGGGCAAGCACTTCGTCACCGGTGAGCTGACCGCGCCGTTCGACGGGCTCACCGCGGGCACGCCGGTGGTGCTCCGCATCGACGAGGCCGGTTCCTCGCGCGCCGGGACCACGCTGGCGTACAGCGGGCTGCGCCGCGCCGGTAAGGGCAAGGACGGAACGTTCGTGTACTGCGGCCGCGGCACGGCCTTCCCCGTTCGCCGCTGAGCGGGCGGACAGTCGGGGGCTGACGCACGAGTGCTGTCAGCCCTTCACCTCGCGCTGTAGTGTGGCGGCCCTGCGATGCTGAACATCGGTGGCGGCGAAATCGCTTTGATCCTGGTGGTGGCCCTGTTGGTGCTGGGGCCTCGCCGCCTGCCTGAACTCGCGCGCGGGATCGGCAAGTTCATGCGCGAGTTCCGCCGCCAGACGGACGAGGTCCGCTCCACGCTCGAGAGCGAGTTCTACAAGATGGACCAGGACGTCTCGCGCGACCTGCCGCCGGTCTCGCCCTTCGGCATGCCCGTGGCGCGCATGGGCTCGCCCGTTCCGCGCAGCGCGCCGCTTCCGGCTGGGACGGCGATGCACTCGGGCCCCGTGCCGGCCTCCGCGCCTGAAGCTGCTTCCGCGGCGGCGGTGGAGCATCACGCGGGGGCTCCTGCGGTGGCTCCTGCGGTGGACGACGACGCGGTGGTCGCCGCCCTCTCGCCGGACGCGCACGGGCATGGCGCGTTCGCCCAGGGCCTTGCGAAGCCGGCCAGCAGTGAGACCTCCGCGCCGCCGGCCGCGCCGTCCGGGGAGCAGAAGTCTTGAGCGCACCGGTGAGCCCGGAGGTGCCGGCGGAAGGCGCGCCGCCGGTCGAAGCGCACCGCATGTCGCTCGCGGATCACCTCAACGAGCTGCGCACGCGGCTGTTGCGGTTCACGCTGTCGGTGCTGGGGCTCGGGGTGGTGTCGCTGGTGTTCGCGCGGCCGCTCTTCGGCTTCCTCATGCACCCGGTGCTCGAGGCGCTGCCGCCCGAGGCTCGGTCGCTCATCTACACGTCCGGCATCGAAGAGATAAACGTGCTGATGAAGGTCGGCCTCTACGCCGGCGTCTTCCTCAGCATGCCGGTGCTGCTCTGGCAGCTGTGGGGCTTCATCGCGCCGGGGCTCTATCCGTCGGAGAAGCGCTACGCGGCGCCGTTCGTGGTGATGGGCACGCTCGCCTTCGTCGCCGGCGGCGCGTTCTGCTACTTCGCGGTGCTGCCGCAGATGTTCAAGTTCCTCCTCAGCGAGGGCGACAGCGCGGCGCTGGAGAACCGGCTCGACACCGCGCGGCTCTTCGAGGCGGAGGCGCTGCGGTCGCTTCGCTTCGGTGAGCTGGAGCGCGCGTCGCTGCAGGCGCGGCAGGCGCAGGAGGGCATCGCGGCGGACGTGAGGCCCGGGCTGCTGCAGCAGGCGGGAAGCCTCGGCGAGTCTCCTCGGGTAGAGGTGCAGGCGCGGCTCGAGGGTCTGGGCCGGCTGATGGATGCGACGCACGAGTCCTTCGGCGCGGCGGCGCGGCCGGTGCTGCGCAGCGTGATGGAGACGCGGGGCAAGGCGGTGGAGGCCTTCGCGCGCGAGGACTTCGCGGCGGCATCGAAGCTGATGGACGACGCGGCCAGCGCGCTGGCGGGCGTCTCCGCGACGAACGCGGGCGTGTTCGGCGACCTGTGGCGGCTGGAGCGGGATCTGGCGGTCGGAATCTCGCGCCACCAGTCGATGGCGTGGACGAAGCCGATGCTGACCATGCGCGAGCAGCTCTCCTTGGTGCTGCTGCTGCTCCTTGCCTTCGGCGTCATCTTCGAGCTGCCGCTGGTCATCTCGTTGCTGGCGCTGCTCGGCGTGGTGAAGGCGTCCTTCCTCTTCAAGTACCAGCGCCACGCGTTCGTGGTGTGCCTCATCCTCGGCGCGATCATCACGCCCACCGGAGATGCGGTGAACCTCGCGCTGATGTGCGTGCCGATGTTCGCCTGCTACGAGATCGGCGTCTTCGCGGCGTGGCTCATCGAGAAGAAGCGCGCGAAGGACGCAGCCGAGACTGCGCTGGCGCCGCCGGCCGTCTGAGCCCATTGCTGCGGCCCCGTCAGGTGAGGCTGTCGCACCGTCCGCTCCATTGATAAGTGCGGTCGCCTCTCTCTGGAGGTGACATCAGTGGCGCGCATCGCGGTGATCCCGGGTGACGGGGCAGGGGTTGAGGTCACGGAGGCGGCGCTGCCGGTGCTCGAGCACCTGGTGAAGGCCTCCCGGCTGGATCTCACCTTCGAGCACTTCGACTTCGGCGCGGAACGCTGGCTGCGCACCGGCGGCGAGTCGATGCCGCAAGGCCAGGTGGAGCGCTTCCGCAACGACTACGACGCGATCCTCTTCGGCGCGGTGGGCGATCCGCGGGTGCCGGGGCAGGTCCACGCACGGGAGATCCTTCTCGGGCTGCGCTTCGGGCTCGACCTCTACGTGAACTTCCGTCCGTGCAAGCTGCTTGCGGACCGGCTCTCGCCGCTGAAGGGGAAGGGCAAGCGCGAGATCGACTTCGTCGTGTTCCGCGAGAACACCGAGGGTCAGTACAACGGGCTCGGCGGCGTCTTCAAGAAGGGCACCCCGGACGAGCTGGCGATCTCCGAGGAGATCAACACGCGCAAGGGCGTGGAGCGGATCATCCGCGCCGCGTTCGCCTACGCGCTGCGCGAGGGCAAGACGAAGGTCACGATGGCGGACAAGAACAACGCCATCCCCGCGCACGAGCTGTGGCTGCGGACGTTCAAGGAGGTCGCCGCCGAGCCCGCGCACAAGGGCATCGAGGCGAAGCACGCCTACGTCGACGCGCTGGCCATGCAGCTCGTGCTGTCGCCGGAGCGCTTCGAGGTCATCGTCACCACCAACCTCTTCGGCGACATCCTCACCGACATCGGCGCGGCGCTGGTGGGCGGGCTCGGGCTGTCCGCGTCCGGAAACCTGAACCCGGATTCAACGCCGCTCTTCGAGCCGGTGCACGGCTCGGCCCCGGACATCGCGGGCAAGGGGATCGTCAACCCGGGCGCGATGTTCTCCACCATGGGCCTCATGCTCCGCGAGCTCGGCCACGTGGCGGAGGCGACGCGGCTGGAGGCGGCGCTGGAGGCCGCGGTGGAGGCGGGCGAGTGCACCCGCGACGTGGGCGGAACGCTCTCCACGAAGGAGATGGCCCAGGCGGTGCGGGCGAGGCTGGACGGTTAGCCGGCGGCCGCGCGGGGGCACCGCCGTTCGAAGGCTCCGGCGGGGTGACAGCGCCCGCGTCGTCCTCTATGAGCGTGCGTTCGCCGATGACCAGGGCCGGACCAGACACCTCCTCGCGGGCGGACCGCATCCATGGGCTCGACGCCGCGCGCGCAGGCGCGGTCGCGTTCATGATCTTCGGCCACACCGCGGATGCGCTGCTGTCCATGGCGGTTCGAGACACGCCGGCGCTGCAGTCCTACTGGATCCTCCGCGGCATCACTGCGCCGCTCTTCCTCTTCGTCTCCGGCTGGGCGGTGATGACCGCCATCTCGCGCAGCGGCGCGGTGGGCAGCGCGGTCCTTCGGGCGAGGGTGCCGCGGGTGCTCCTCCTCTTCGGGCTCGGTCTCCTCCTGCGCTGGCCAGGGTGGGGTGTGGACCGCCTCTTCGCGCTCGAGCCCTACGTCGTGGCGCACTTCATCGGCTTCGACGCGCTGCAGTGCATCGGGCTCGCGCTGCTCCTCTGCGCCGCGGCGCTCAGCGTCGTGCACACGCCCCGGACGAGGCTCCTGATGATGGGCGCGCTCGCGGTGCTCGTGCCGGCGGTGGGGATGCTGCCGCAGGCCGTCTCGTTCCTCGGCGGGTTGCCGCAGCCCGTGCCCGCAGCTTTCGTGATGAGCGGGACCTCTCCGTTTCCGCTCCTGCCCTGGGGCGGCTACTTCTTCGCCGGCACGTGCGCCGCGCTGCTGTTGCCGCTCATCCGCAGACCGGCGTTCCGCGGACTCGCGCTCGGCGTCGCGGGCCTCGTGCTGATGGCGTCGATGCAGTTGTGGTTCTCTCGGTCGCTGCCCATCACCCACCCGGTGATGTACCTGCATCGGCTCGGCGAGGTGCTCGCGGTGTGCGCGGTGTGGTGCGCACTGCCGGCGGCGGTGGCCACGCGGCTGCAGCCGGTGGGACGCAGCACGCTCGTCCTCTACGTCTTCCACATCCCCATCGTGTACGGCTGGTCGGCCTTCCCCAGCCTGCACAGCGCGTGGGGGCGGACGCTGAACCTGTGGCAGGTCTTCGCGGTGGCGGCGGTGCTCCTCGTCGGCGGGCTCCTGCTCGCGCGGGCCATTCGCTCCGGTCGCGCGGCGCTGGAGCGGCTCTTCGCGCGGCGGACGGTCGCGGCGTCGTAGGCGCGATTCGCAGGGCTCGTGACGCACCGCGCAGCCGGCGCTCGTCTGGCTGGCCACTCCTTCGGGGGCGCGCATCACGCACGCGTGCGGTATAGGCAAACGCCATGACGCCGAAGCCGATGACGCTGACCCAGAAGATCCTCGCGCACCACGCCCGCAACCTCACCCGCGCCTGGGTCGAGGCCGGCGACGTGCTGCAGATCGCGGTGGACTGGACGATCGCCAGCGAGCTCGCGTGGAACGGCATGGAGCGCACGTGGGATCTCCTCGGGCGTCCGGAGGTCCACGACAAGGAGCGCTTCTTCCTCGCCGTCGATCACACGGTCGATCCGGTGACCCTCGCGAACGACCGCCGAGCGCAGCGGCTGACCGAGCTCTCGCGCAACTTCGCGAAGCAGAGCGGCATCCGGCACTTCTACGACGCGAACGAGACCATCCTTCACACGAAGTTCTACCGGGACCTCGTACGGCCCGGTGAGGTGGTGCTCGGCGCGGACTCGCACACCTCGTCGCACGGCGGGCTCGGCGCGTTCGCCATCGGCCTCGGCGGCGCGGACGTGACCGCGGCGATGGTGCTCGGCCAGTCCTGGATCGAGGTCCCCGAGGCGATCGCGGTCGAGTACGCCGGCGAGCTCCCGTTCGGCATCGGCGGCAAGGACGTGATCCTCAAGACGCTCGGCGATCTCGGGCGCAACACGGTCGCGATGGAGCGCTCGGTCGAGTACCGCGGCGCGGCGGTGCGGAAGTTCAGCACCGACATGCGCTTCACCATCGCAAACATGACGGCGGAGTTCGGCGGGCTCAACGGCATCTTCGAGGCCGACGAAGAGGTCGCCGCGTGGATGGCGGGCCGGCCGGACGCGGAGTACCGGAAGGGCGGTCACTACTTCCGCGCCGACGAGGACGCGCCCTACGTCGCGCGCTACCGCATCGACCTGTCGAAGCTCGCGCCGCTGGTGGCCAAGCCCTTCTCGCCGGACAACGTGAAGACGGTGGACGAGGTCGCCGGCATGGCGCTCAACGGCTGCTTCATCGGCGCGTGCACGACCACGGAAGAGGAGCTCGTCCTCGGCGCACTGGTGCTGGAGCAGGCGTTCAAGAACCGCGCTCCGGAGGCGCCGCACGCGCGCAAGCTGGTGGTGCCCGGTGACCTCGGCATCGTGGCCCGCATGCGCGAGGGCGGGCTGTGGCAGCTCTACGAGCGCGCGGGCTTCCGCATCGGGCCGCCGGGCTGCTCGATGTGCCTCGGCGTGGCGTCGGAGAAGGCGCAGCCGGGCGAGGTGTGGCTCTCCTCGCAGAACCGTAACTACGAGAACCGCATGGGCGCAGGCTCGCTCGCGCACCTCGCGTCGGCGGCGACCGTGGCGGCCTCGTCGGTGGGGATGCAGATCACCGATCCGCGGCCGCTGCTCGCGCAGATCGATCAGGATCGTTTCGCGCGCCTGCTGCACCGCGACGACGCGAAGACGCGCACCTATGAGGTGCAGGTGACTGAGCCGTCCGTGACCGTGGCGGGCGCGACGGGTGCGAGCGCCGAGACCGGCGCGGCGAAGGGAGCGGTCATCACCGGCCGCGTGCAGCGCTTCGGCGACCACGTGGACACCGATGCGATCATCCCCGGCGAGTTCTGCCATCTGACGGATCTGGCGGAGATCGGCACCAAGGCGTTCTTCCACGTGCGCCCCGAGTTCGTTCCGCGCGCGAAGGAGGGCCGCACGGTCGTCGTCGCCGGTGAGGGCTGGGGCTCCGGCTCGTCGCGTGAGCACGCGGTGTGGGCGCTGCTCGGAGCGGGCGTGAAGGCGGTGATCGCGAAGAGCTACGCGTTCATCCACAAGCGCAACCTCGTGAACGAGGCGCTCGCCTATCTCGTCGTCCGCGACGAGGCGTTCTACGCGCTGGCGGAGGAGGACTCGGAGCTCGAGGTGGACGTCGCCCGCGGCGAGGTCCGTCACGTCGCGTCCGGCCGCACCTTCAAGGCCGAGAACCCGAGCCCGATCGTCCAGGCCCTCCAGCGCGAGGGCGGCCTCGTCCCCGCGGTGAAGCGCCACGGGACGAAGGTGTTCGAGGCGCTGTCGGCGTAGCCCCTCGGGTTTCGTTCTCGCGCCCTGGTCTTCATCGTTGTCTGACGATGGCGCTGAAGATCGAAAACACATAGGTCGAGCGCCTCCTGGACGAGGTCGCGCGGCTGGCGGGCGAGTCGAAGACCGAAGCGATTCGACGCGCGCTGGAGGAACGGCGAGCGAGGCTCGTTCCGGTTCGCCCATCCAGTGACCGACGACGTCAGGTGCTCGAACTTCTCCATCGGAAGATCTGGCCGCTCGTTCCACCGGACGAGCGCGGCCGCCGCCTCTCGAAGTCGGAAGAAGAAGGGCTCCTCGGCTACGGAACCGACGGCGTCTGACTCGAAGCCCGGACAGGAACCCTCGCGCCGCGGCGTGCGGCCGTGTATCCCTCTGCCGTGGATCGCGTCGTCCTCATCCGGCTCCTCGTGGCCGCGCTGGCCGCCGCGGGCCTGCGCTACTTCCTCTGGCGGGCGATCCTCTTCGTCGAACCGGACACGCTGCGCATCGAGGCGGACTCGCCTCCGCTGAAGTGGAACGGCGAGGACTGGGGCCTCGTGCCGGAGCCTCTGCGCAAGGCCTCACAGGAACTTCTGGGGCTCGGCTTCATCCCGCTCGGCACGCACATCGAGAGGGCGATCCTCGGGCCCACGCGGACCTGCTTCGACTACGTGCACCACGAGTCCTCCTCGCACGCGACGCTCTTCGAAGGCGCGGGCGGCCAGCCTCACGCCTACCTGCTCACCGCGCTCGCCAACGGCGGCTTCGTGCACTCCGCCTCCTACCGCCGCCCCGCGCGTGAGGTGGCAGGGCTCTACCTCTCCGGTTACCTGGAGGAGGCGAGCGTGGAGCGGGTGGTGCGCGCGCACTGGCGCCGGCTCGACGGCCTGGAACCCACGCTCTCGCCCACCCTGGAGGGCCGGGTAGCAGCCCAGCAGGCGTGGTACGCGCGCTTCGGCCGGCCCGAGGTGCGGCAGCGGCACGCCCGCGGGTTGTTGTGGAGCGTGGGATCATTGGGCATGGTGGCCTGGGCCCTCTGGGGCATCCTCTGACGGAGCAAAAGACCGACATGAAGAGCGTTTCGAAGACCGAGGAGATCTGGTTCCTGTCCGCCAAGCGGACCGCGTTCGGCACCTTTGGCGGCGCGCTGAAGGACCTCACCGCGACGGACCTCGCGGTGGAGTCGGCGAAGGCGGCGCTGGCGCAGGCGAAGATCTCCGCCGAGGACGTGCAGCACGTCGTCTACGGCAACGTCATCCAGACCTCGGCGGACGCCATCTACCTGCCGCGTCACGTGGGCCTGCGCGCGGGCGTTCCCGTCCCCGTTCCGGCGCTCGGCGTGAACCGGCTCTGCGGCTCCGGCTTTCAGGCGTTCGTCACCGCCGCGCAGACGATGCTCAACGACGAGGCCTCCGTGGTTCTCGCCGGCGGCACCGAGTCCATGAGCCAGGCGCCGCACATCATCCGCGGCGCGCGCTGGGGCATCCCGCTCGGCAAGTCGAACATGGAGGACTCGCTGTGGACCGCGCTCACCGACAGCCTCACCGGTGACCCGATGGCGATCACCGCCGAGAACCTCGCGGTGCAGTACGGCATCAGCCAGGACGAGGTGGACGAGTACAGTGTGCTCACCCAGCGCCGCTTCGCCGCCGCGCAGGAGAGCGGCCACTTCGCGCAGGAGATCGCGCCGGTGGAGCTGAAGAGCCGCAAGGGCACGGTCACCTTCGCGAAGGACGAGCACAACCGTCCGGAGACGACGCTCGAGGGCCTGAAGAAGCTGCCGAAGGTCTTCAAGAAGGACGGCGTCGTCCACGCGGGCGCGGCGTCCGGCATCTGCGACGGCGCGGCCTCGGTGGTGATGGCCACCCGCTCGTGGGCGGAGAAGCGCGGCCTTGCGCCCATTGGCCGGCTGGTGAACTGGGGCGTCTCCGGCTGCGACCCGAAGATCATGGGCATCGGCCCCGCGCCGGCGATTCGCAACCTCCTCGCGCGCGCGGAGACGCAGCTGTCGGACATCGACCTCTTCGAGGTGAACGAGGCCTTCGCGCCGCAGTACCTCGCGGTGGAGAAGGAGCTCGGGCTGCCGCGCGACCGGACGAACGTGAACGGCGGCGCGATCGCGGTGGGCCACCCGCTCGGCGCGTCCGGCGCGCGCATCACCGCGCACCTGCTCTACGAGCTCAAGCGGCGCGGCAACCGCTATGGTATCGGCTCCGCCTGCATCGGCGGTGGCCAGGGCATCGCGGTGCTCGTCGAGGCGCTCTAGCTCTAGCTCCAGCTCCAGGAGAACCTGCAGATGAACGAGGACGCGAAGACCGCCCGGGAGCGGGCGAAGGCCCTGGCAGAGGCCCGGCGCGCAGAGCGCCGCGCCCGCAAGCGCAAGTGCGTCCTCTGTGGCGCCGAGGAGTCGGAGAAGGTGCCGCTCGGGGCTCACCCGGACGGCATCGGCCCCTCCTGCAAGGACGAACCGGCCTGCGTGGGCCGCAAGGCGATGGCGGGACGGTAAGGACATGGCGAAGACAGCGAAGAAGAACGCCGCCCGGACGGGCGGTGTGGATACGGCCGCGCGCGAAGAGGTCATCTACGACTGGAACCGCGTGCGCACGGTGCAGAAGCCGCCGCACTCGTTCGACCTGTTCGACGAGACGCTGCGCGACGGCGTGCAGTCGCCTTCGGTGCACGACCCCTCGCTCGAGGACAAGCTGGAGATCCTCGAGTACATGCACGCGCTCGGCATCCGCTCGGCGGACATCGGCCTGCCCGGCGCCGGCAAGCGCGCGATGGACGACGTGGTGGCGATGGCTCGCCACATCCAGAAGAAGAAGCTGAAGATCGAGGCCGGCGCCGCCGGACGCACGCACCTCGCGGACGTGCAGGCCATCGCGGACGCCTCGCAGAAGGCGGGCGTGCCGCTGGTCGTCTACGCGTTCATCGGCTCCTCGCCGATTCGCCTCTGGGCGGAGGGCTGGGACACCGAGTTCATCGTCAAGACGTCGGTGGCGGCGATCGACCTCGCGGTGAAGGAGGGGCTCGACGTCGCCTTCGTGACCGAGGACACCATCCGCTCGTCGCCGGAGGTGCTCGACCCGGTGTTCCGCGCGGCGATCGATCACGGCGTGAAGCGGCTGGTGCTCTGCGACACGGTGGGCCACGGGACGCCGGACGGCGTGCGCGCGCTCATCCAGTGGACGCAGGGCCTCGTCGCCGGCATGGGCCGTCAGGGCGAGGTGAAGATCGACTGGCACGGCCACAACGACCGGGGCCTCGCGCTGGTCAACGCCATCTACGCCATCGAGGCGGGCGCGGACCGGATCCACGGCTGCGGGCTCGGCGTGGGCGAGCGCGTGGGCAACACGTCGATGGACCAGCTGCTCTTGAACCTCAAGCTGCTCGGCTGGTTCGACCACGACCTGTCGCAGCTGGTGCCGTACGTGAAGAAGGTGTCGGAGGCCTGCCGCTTCCCGATTCCGAAGAACTATCCGCTCACCGGCGAGGACGCGTTCCGCACCGCCACCGGCGTGCACGCGGCGGCGATCATCAAGGCGCAGCGCCACGGCGATCAGTGGCTGTCGGACCGGGTGTACTCGGGCGTGCCGGCGGGCGAGTTCGGCAAGGCGCAGGTCATCGAGATCGGCCACATGAGCGGGATGAGCAACGTCCGCTTCTGGTGCGAGGAGCGCGGGATCGCGGCGGACGACGAGCTCTGCAAGGCGATCCTCGAGCGCGCGAAGCAGTGCGCGTGGACGCTGACCGACCAGGAGATCCACGCGGTCATCTCCGAGCGGCGCGGCGCGGCGACGAAGGTTGCGCAGCCGCCGGCCGGAACCTCCGCGCGGGCAAAGCGGGCGAGGGCGGGATAGCTCCGGCGCACCCGCTCTGCGCCCGGCGAAGTGGTTGCCGGGTCAACAGGGCGGGTGTAAATGCAGGGGCTTCGAGGGGAGGGCGTTTAGGCACATGGCGAACATGAATTTCACCGGGGTGAAGGTCTTCTCGACCACGCTCGCGCGCGACCGCGAGAGCATGGGTGAATCCATCACCCGGTGGCTGAAGGAGAACCCGAACCTGGAGGTCGTGGATCGCGAGGTGACGCAGTCCTCCGACAAGGAGTTCCACTGCCTCACCATCACGCTCTTCTACCGCCAGAAGTAGCGCGGGCACCCGCTCGGCTGTCGTTCGGAAGGCACCTCCCCCAGTGGGACGGTGCCTTTCGTGCTTCTGGGGGTGAGGTTGGGGTTGCAGTCGCGCGCGAGGCCCCTAGTTTGTCCCCGGCCCACGCCTTCACCGGCCGGCCCCCCAGAGCGGACAGACGGAGAGACGCGACGATGGCGATGCAACCGATGCGCAGAGGTGGCGGCAACATGTTCGGGCGCGGTGGGCCGCTCTCCGTCGCATCCACCGGGGCGAAGCTCGCCATCGGGATGGTCGTCGCCACCGTGCTCGCGCGCCTGCTGCCGGTGGCCATCTACCTCGTGCCCTCGCAGGCGGTGGACGGGCTGGCGGTCTGGCAGTTCGTCACCTGGATCCTCGTCAACACGCCGGACCCGCTGTCGGTCATCTTCGGGGCGATCATCCTCTGGAGCATTGGCGGCGCGCTCGAGGGCTCGTGGGGGACGAAGCGGCTCCTCACCTTCTCGCTGGGCACCGTGTTCGTGTCCGGCCTCTTGACCGCGCTCCTGTCGTTCCTCGTGCCGGCCCTCGCGCGGGCGCCGTTCTTCGGGGCCTCGGTGATGACGAGCGTCATCTGGGTCGCCTACGGCCTCTCCTTTGGCCGGGCGCAGATGAACTTCTGGGGCCTGCCGGTGACGGGCAACGTGCTCGCCGGCATCGGCGTGGGCTTCGTGGTGCTCAACGCGCTGCTCGCGAGTTGGGTGCTGATGGTGCCGGCGATGATCGGCCTCGTGCTGACCTTCGTGTACGTGAAGGTGGGGACGCCGAGGCTGCTCCTGCTCAAGCTCCAGCGTTGGAAGCTCGACCGCGAGATGAAGTCGCGCAACCGCCACCTGCGCGTGGTGGGCAGCGACCGCAACGGCGACAAGGGCAGCGACCGCTACATCCACTGAGCGCGGCGGACGGCTCAGCCCACTCGGCTGAGGTACCCGTCGAGCGTCTCGAGATCCGGCGCGGCGATCTGCTCCGAGCTGAAGCTGACGCCGATGCCCAGCGGGCGCCCGCGTTCGTCGCGCACGAGCCTCGCCACGTTGCCCACGAGGGTGCAGAAGCGCGGGCCGTCGTCGTGGGGCAGGGCGAGCGCCACCCGCACTGGCAGGCCCTCGCTCACGGGCTCCCGGGTGCGCAGGTAGAGGCCGCCGCGGGAGAGGTCGCCCACCGGCTCCTTCATGAACCGGGTGCCGATGCGGCAGTGCGCCGTCAGGTTGACCGCTACCCGCCGGGCCGCCCGCTTCTCGTGAGGCTGCGTCATGCCGCGCGCTCCCGTGTGGCGGTCGGTCAGATTTCTCAGCCGCCGAGAACGATTATCGCGCGGGCCGCACGAAAGGTGCGCCCGGCGCGCACATCCGCCAGGCGCCGGATACTTCAGCCTTCCTGTACGGACTGGACGCTGGACCGGTAGATGAAGATCCGCGCGGTGTTCGTCCGGTTCTCGGCGGGGACGAGGAAGAACCCCGGCGCGGTGCGGCTGTAGCCCGAGCTGAAGCCGGCCACCTGGCGCCCGTCGTTGAAGGTGATCCGGAGCTTCTGGCCCTCGGGGATCTGCGGACGGCTGCCGGCGGGGAGCATGAAGAAGACCGCCTTGATCCGAGAGGTGGCGATGGCTTCCGGCGCGAAGCCGGCCTGGCCCTCCATCGAGATCTGCTCGTCGAGCAGGTCCGCGTCGCGCAGCGTGCCGCGCTTCACCTGGCCCTCCACCGTGTGGACGATGACGCGGTGCTCACCCTCCACCCACGCGCTCTCCAGCGGCGCGGCGGGATTGGAGAGGTCCAGCGCGCGGCCGAAGAGCTCGTTGCGCGTGGCGGGTGGAGCGGGGGAGAACGCCGGCGGAGGCGACACCGCGAGGGTGACAGGAACCGGAGGCGGGGTGGCCACGCGCAGCAGGGCCTCGAGCGCACCGGGACCTGCGTACGGCACCGGGCTGACCTCGTCGACGAGCTCGAGCGCCTCCTCCTCGTCGAGCTCGATCTCCGGCACCGGCTCGAGCGCGGCGAGGTTCGGCACCGCGTGCGCGATCGCCGGCGCGGGCTCAGGCTCGAGCTCCACGAACGAGGGGAGGCTCGGCGCCAGCTCGATGGACTGCGCGAGGCCATCCGCCTGCGCCGCCCACTCCGGCAGGACGGGGACCGGCGCGAGCTCCGGGAGCGGCTCGCTCGCCACCGGCGGCGGCGTCACGTCGAGATCCACGCCCAGCGCTGCGTCCGCTTCGTGGTGCGCGAGCCCGGCGGGCGCGGCTTCGGCGGCCTGCGCGAGCGTGCTCGCCGCGTCCCATTCGATCTCCACCTGCGGCTGCTCGCCGGTCATCGCGAGCTCCGGCATCGAGAGGAAGTCCACGTTGCTCGCCAGCGGCGGCGCATCGGTGGGCATGCCCTCGAGCTCCACCTCGATCCCATCGGCCGCGTACGCGGGCTCGGAGTGCTGCTGCGCGAGCTCCGCGAGGGAGGCGCTCTCCACCGGCTCTTCCGCCGTGGCATCCGACTGCGTGTCGAAGGCGAGCGCCGGGACCTCCTGCTCCCAACGCGGCAGATCGTCGAGCCCGGAGAAGGGCACCGCATCGTCCGGCGAGCCCGTCAGCTCGGGCTCGGCGGTCACCACATCCGAGCTCTCCGCCTGGCGCGCCTCCTCGTAGAGCGAGGGATCGATGTGGATGGTCGGCGATGCATCGAGGCCCGCCAGCACCGGCTCCGCGTCCGCGATCGCCTCGGCCACCGCGACGTCCAGCGAGAGCTCGTCGGAGGGGTCCTCGGCGTCGGTCACGTCGACGTCGAAGGCCTCTGCCTCCGGGCTTGCCACTGCGGCCGCCGGCGCTGGGACGGGGTCAGCGTCGATCTCGAACGTCGCCGAGTCGGCGGGCAGGTTGAAGCCCAGCGGCGGCGTCGGGGATTCGTCGAAGAGGGAGGAGAACTCCTGTGCCTCGGTGGAGGGAGCGGCGTCGAGCGGGGGCGGCTCTTCGGCGGAGGAGGTCGTGGTGAGGAACGCAGGCGCGGGCTCGAGAGCCGGCTGCGCTTCGGCGATCAACTCGGGCGCGGACTCGATGACCGGCTGCGACTCCGCGACGAAGTCGGGCGCGGCCTCGATGACAGGCTGTTCGTCGGCGACGAACTCGGGCGCAGACTCGATGACAGGCTGTTCGTCGGCGACGAACTCGGGCGCGGCTTCAATGAACGGCTGCGACTCCGCGACGAACTCCGGCGCGGACTCGATGACCGGCTGAGGCTCCGCGACGAACTCGTGCGCAAACTCGATGACGGGCTGCTCGTCGGCGACGAACTCGGGCGCGGCGTCGATGACGGGCTGCGACTCAACGACGAACGGAGGCGCAGACTCAATTAGCGGCTGCTCTTCGGCGACGAACTCAGGCGCGGCCTCGATGACCGGCTGCGACTCCGCGACGAACTCCGGCGCAGCCTCGATGACCGGCTGAGACTCGGCGACGAACTCGGGTGCGGCTTCGATGACGGGCAGCGGCTCAACGACGAACGGGGGCGCAGACTCGATGACCGGCTGAGACTCCGCCACGAACTCGGGCGCGGCCTCGATGAGCGGCTGAGACTCGGCGAGGAACTCGGGCGCGGCCTCAATGACCGGCTGAGACTCCGCGACGAACTCGGGGGACGCGTCGATGATCGGCTGAGACTCCGCGATGAACTCGGGCGCGGCCTCGATGACCGGCTGCGACTCAGCGACGAACGCGGGCGCGGCCTCGATGACCGGCGACTCAACGACGGACTCGGGCGCAGACTCGATGACCGGCTGCGACTCGGCGACGGACTCGGGCGCGCCTTCGACTACTCGCTGCGGCTCAACGACGAACTCAGGCGCGGCCTCGATGACCGGCTGCGACTCCGCGATGAACTCGGGCGCGGACTCGATCACCGGCTGTGACTCGGCGACGAACTCAGGCGCGGCGTTGATGACCGGCTGCGACTCCGCGATGAACTCGGGCGCGGCTTCGATTACCTGCTGAGACTCCGCGACGAACTGAGCCTCGATGACGGGCTGCGATTC
>JAFAFL010000073.1 GCA_023423535.1 Pseudomonadota bacterium | reverse complement strand
ACTCGCTGGTTCGGGAGTCTCGCGCCTGCTCACGCAGGGGCGGACACCCATTTTGAATTGACTGCGAGACTCGCAATCTTGTCTTGGGCTTGCTATTTGGTTTTCAAAGACCGAACCGGGTCATTGCTGCTGCCGGTTTCGACTGCTATCCTGCAACCGTGTCGCCAGTGCGACTCTTTTGCAGGGGCCGAAGCTTTTAACTTGCTTCGTTTCTGCTGTCAAGCGCCGCCTTTTGCTTCCGGCGACCGCTTGTTGCTGCCGCCTTGGGAACCAGTGTTCCGTTCGGCGGGGCGCGGCTTCTACTTCATCCGCCGCATCCCTGTCAACCACCCGCTGTCGCTTTTTCTTCCGGCGACCGCTTCGGCTGACTTCCCTTTCGGGAGGGGCGCGGCTTTTATCACCGCCGCGTCCCGTGTCAACCGTTCGCTTTTGACCGTTTCTGCCGGCCCGCGTTTCGGCTGACTCCCCTTGGGGAGGGGCGCGGCTTCTACCACCGCCGCGTTCCCTGTCAACCGTCCGCTTTCAGCCCCTACTTCCGGCCTCGGCGATTCAGCTGACCCCGTTGGGGACCTCGGAAACCCGTGCTGCAGTCCCGAGGGGCGCGGCTTCTACGCCTGCTGCCCATGAGCGTCAACACCCAACTCGCCCAAACTTCTTCCCGCTCCCGCCACCGCAGGATCAGGAAGCGGAACCGCCCTGCCCTGCCTGGGGGGCGTTCGAGGTGTCGTACGGGCGCTCGAGCGACAGGGCGAGGCGGCTCAGGTCCACCCGGCCGCGGCGGCAGCGCTCGGCGACGACGATCGCGTTGAGCTCCGCGTAGGCGCGGTCGAAGTCGTCGTTCACGATCACGTACTCATAGGTGGCGACCCCGCGCTCGATCTCCGCGCGCGCGGCGAGCATCCGCCGGAGGATCGTCTCGTCGGAGTCCGTCTTCCGCTCGCGCAGGCGCCGCTCGAGCTCAGCCATGGAGGGAGGAACGACGAAGACGAGCACCGCCTCCGGGTACTTCCTCTTGATCGACTGGCCGCCCTGCACGTCGATGTCGAAGACGGCGATGCTGCCGCGGGTGCGCGCCTCGTCCACCACCGAGCGGGGGCTTCCATAGAAGTGGCCGTGCACCTCGGCCCACTCCACGAACTCGCCGGCTTCGATCTTCTGCTGGAAGAGCTCCGCGTCCACGAAGCGGTAGTCCACGCCGTCCTGCTCGCGGCCGCGCGGCTTGCGGGTGGTGTAGCTGATGGAGAAGACGCTCGAGGGGTGGTCGCCGATGAGCCGGCGCGCCAGCGTGGTCTTGCCCGCCCCCGAGGGAGCGGAGAGGACCATCAAGAGAGATGCCGCGGTTCGAGCCGTGCCTTCCATGTTCACTCCACGTTCTGGACCTGCTCGCGCACCCGCTCGACCTCTGCCTTCAGCGCCACGACCTGCGCGCTGATGCCGGCGTGCTGGCTCTTCGAGCCGGTGGTGTTGACCTCGCGGTGGAGCTCCTGGACGAGGAAGTCCATCTTGCGGCCGAAGGGTTCGTCCGAGCCGAGCAGCGCGCGGAGCTGGACGAGGTGCGAGCGCAGGCGCGTCGTCTCCTCCGCCACGTCGGTGCGCTCGGCGAAGATCGCCACCTCCTGGACGAGCCGCTGCGGATCGACCGCCGCGTTCTTCGTCAGCTCGGCGATCCGCTCCTGCAGGCGCTGGCGGTACTCCTCGACTGCCCTCGGCGCGAGGAGCTCCAGCTCGCGGACACCGGCCTCGATGAGGTCCAGCCGGTTCGACAGGTCGCGCGCGATGGCCTCGCCTTCGACCTCGCGCATCTTCACCAGCGCGTCGAGCGCCTGGGTGAGCGCGGCTTCGAGGGCGCGCTCGGCGTCCTCCACCGAGGCGCCGCGCTCCTCCAGCCGGAGCACGCCGGGCTGGGTGGCGAGGAAGGTCACCGGGATGTCGGCGCGGGCGCCGGTCTCGGAGGCGAGCTGAAGCAGCGCGCGCTGGTACTCGAGCGCGAGGGGCACATCCACCACCGGGACCTGGCCGGCCTGGGTCTGCGCCTGGCGACGGACGGTCACCTCCACCGCTCCGCGCGCGAGGCGATCCTTCACCCGCTTCACCACCACCGGCTCGAGCGCGGCGAGCTCGCGGGGGAGGCGCGGCTTCACCTCGCAGAACTTGTGGTTCACGCTCTTGAGCTCGACGGAAATCTCCTCGGCTCCGGAGGTGGCGCGACCGACTCCGAACCCCGTCATGCTCCTCGGCATGCGCGCTTGCTAGGGAGTTTTCCCCGCGAGGTCAAGCCGAGCCACGAGCGCTCGCACGCTCTGCGCCGCGGCCGCCGCCTGATCGGGTTCGAAGGTCAGATCGCGCATCAGGTGGCGGTCGCCCTCGTGGCCCCAGCGCGCCATGTCCATATGCAGGAACAGGCCGAGCGTGGGCGTCCCCACGGCGACGCTCAGGTGCATGGGACCGGTGTTGTTGCAGACCGTCAGCGCAGCGCGGGACATCAGCGAGGCGAGCTCGTCGATGGTGGTGGGCGGCGCGCGGACGGCGGAGGGAGTGAGCGAGAGGACCTCGTCCGCCAAGGACTCTTCGCCCGGGCCCCACGTCACCAGCGGGGTGATGCCCTCCTCCACCAGCGCGCGGCAAGCGGCGGCGAAGACTTCAGGCTTCACCCGGCGCCAACCGAGGCGGCCGCCGGGATTGACCACGGCGAAGGGGCGCGGCGGGAGGTCCCTCAACGTCTGGAGCACCACTGCGTTTTCGGCGACCGGGCGGAAGGAGAGCGGCGCCCGATCCGCGGCCGACAATAGAGGTGAGAGCAGGTGCAGCCGCTGGCGCGCTTCGCTGCGGGTGCCCGGCAGCGGCGGGACGGGCACGTCGAAGAGGGCGCGCACGGGGCGCATGTCCGGGCCCAGCACCACCGAGCGTGAGCCGATGAGTCGCGAGGCGACCGCGGGGCCGACGGAGGGCGCCTCCCAGTTGGCGGCGTTCACCACCACGTCGTAGCGCTCGCGGCGGAGTGCCCGGACGACCGGAGAGAGCGGGCCGAGGTTGCGATCGCGCTCGCCGAACGGGATGAGGCGGTCGATGCACGGGTGGCCGGCGAGCACGCGGACGACGCGCGGGTGCACGAGGAGGTGGACCTCGGGCTTCTGCGGGTGCGACTTCAGCGCGGTCAGCAGCGGCGTGGTGAGCAGCGCTTCGCCCACGCGGTTGTCGGTGCGGACGACGAGCACCTTGCGCGGACGGGAGAGCGCTTCGGAGCTTCGGGCGCGCGCGCGGCGTCCGGGACGCCAGAGGAGGCCGGCGACGATCCAGGCGAGCAGCAGCTTGCCGGCGATCTCGAGGCGCTTGAGCAACGGAGGCTAGCGGTCGGAGCCCGGGACAGGCTCGGGCGGCAGCGGACGGGCCTCGTCGATCAGCATCACCGGGATGTCGTCCACGATCGGGTACGACAGGCGGCAGGTGAGGCAGTGGATCTCCGCGCGATCTTCGTGAAAGCGGAGGTCGCCGCGGCACTTCGGGCAGACGAGGATGTCCTTCAGCTCCGGACTGAGCGCCATGCGGTGCGGCTTATTCTCTTCCCAGCCGCTTCGCCAGCGAAGTGGTGCTGTGGTCCTTTGGGTCGCCGGCGATCGCCACCCTGCCGCCGTAGCGTTCGACCTCGTCGCGCTCGGGGACCGTCTGGGCCGTGTAGTCGGTGCCCTTCACGTGAACGTCGGGCCGCAGGGTGCGGATGACTGCGCGGACGTCGGGCTCTTCGAAGATGAGGACGTGGTCCGTGCAGGCGAGCGCCGCGACGAGCTCCGCACGTTCGTGATCGGGGACGACCGGACGGGTGGGACCCTTGGACTGACGGACGGACGCGTCGCTGTTCACCGCGACCACCAGCACGTCGGCGAGGAGCTTCGCGCCCTCGAGGTAGCGGACGTGGCCCACGTGCAGGAGATCGAAGGCGCCGTTGGCGAGGGCGATCGTCCGGCCTTTGGAGCGCGCGGCCTCGACCTTCAGGCGGATCTCTTCGAGCGTGGCGCGCTTGTGCGCGGTCAGCGGGGCGATCATGCGCTCTCCAGCGCGGTCTGAAGCTCGTGGCGCGAGACGGTGGCGGTGCCCTGCTTCTGCACCACGAGGCTTCCCGCGACGTTGGCGATGCGCGCGGCGTCCACCACGTCCGCACCGGCGGCGATGGAGAGGGTCAGGGCTGCAGCGACGGTGTCGCCGGCGCCGGTCACGTCGACGGCTTCGGCTGCGCCGTGCACGGGGATGAGTTCGGCGCCGCGCTTGCGGTCGAAGACCGCCATGCCGCTGCGGCCTCGCGTCACCACCAGTGCGTCGCAGGCGAGCCGCGTGAGCGCTTCACGTCCGGCGCGGAGGAGATCCGCCTCGGTGCGGATGGGGATGCCGGTGAGCTCGGAGAGTTCGGGCTCGTTGGGCTTGCAGACGCGCAGACCGCCGAGCGTGTGCAGGTCGTAGCGGGAGTCCGCGCAGACCGGCAGGCCGTCCGCGGCGAGCTGGCGGAGGACCGCGCGGACCTCGTCGTTCACCACGCCCGCGCCGTAGTCGGAGACGAGGATCGCGTCCGCGTCCTTTGCCGCTTCGCGCACCCGGCGGGCGAGCGCCTTCTGCACCTTCGGCGGAAGTCCTCCGCGCGTTCCCTGATCGAGCCGCAACATCTGCTGCCGCGTGGTGTTCACCCCGCCGGCGTAGATGCGCGTTTTCGTTTCGGTTCTCGGCGCCAGCGCGGGGTGGAGCGAGATGCCCACCGAGTCGAAGAGCGCGGAGAGCGCGCGGCCCATCTCGTCGCGGCCCACTGCGCCGACTGCTCGGACCTCGCCGCCGAGGCTGCGCACGTTGGCCGCTGCGTTGGCGCCACCGCCGAGCTTCACCTCCGCGCTCTCGTAGCGGACGATCAGCACCGGGGCCTCGCGGCTCACCCGATCCGTCTGTCCATAGATGTAGTGGTCCGCGACGAGGTCGCCCACCACCAGCACGCGCGTGCGCGGGAAGGTGCGGGTGAGCTTCGTCAGCTCAACGAGGGAAGCCATGCGCGCGCCCTTCTATCCCGAGGTCGGCTCGCCCGCGAGGAGACGCTCGAGGTGCTCGCGGCCGGAGAGGAGCTCCACGCCGAGGCGGACCGTGTGGACTTCGGCGTTCGGAGGGAGCTTCACGCGATCTTTCTCGGTGGTCAGCAGCAGCGAATTCTCCCGGCGTGCGGCGGTGAGGGCGAGCTGGAGTTCGTCCTCGCGCCATGGGTGGTGGTCGGGCCGGACGGTCTCGCCGATCACTTCCGCGCCGAGCGATTCGGCGGTGCGGCGGAAGGAGCCGGGACGCGCCAGAGCGGAGAGGAGGTGGACGCGGTGGCCCTTCAATATGTCCGGATGGGCGAGCGTGCCGTCGGGAAGGAGGACGTCGGAGGGCGCGTGGCGGGCGCGGATGACGGGGAGCGTCGTCGGGAGCAGCCGGCGGACGGGGCTCTCTTCTTCTCTGGCGCGTTCTTTGGCGCGTTCGCTCGCACGGAGCCAGAGGACCGAGGCGCGGCGGAGGGAAGAGACGGGCTCGCGCAGAGGGCCGGCGGGGAGCATTGCGCCGTTGCCCAGGCCCACCGCCTCGTCGAGCACCACGAGATCTTCATCTCGGGCGAGGCGGCGGTGCTGCATGCCGTCGTCGAGCACGAGCACCTGCGCGCCTTCGGCGACGGCTCGGCGGGCAAGCGCGACGCGATCAGCGCCGACGTGCACGCGAACGTGAGGACAGCGGTGCGCGATGAGGAGGGGCTCGTCGCCGGTTTCGCTCGCGGGCGGGAGCTGGCCGTCGCTTCGCGAGAAGGAGACGGGCTCGGTGCTGCGGCGGCCGTAGCCTCGGGAGAGGACGGCGGCGCGGAGGCCTCGGGAGACGAGTTCCTGGAGAAGGAAGATCGCCACCTGCGTCTTCCCTGCCCCGCCCACGTTGAGGTTGCCGACGGAGATGATCCGCGCGCCCTCGATGCGATGGCCCGCGAAGAGACCGCGGTCGTAGAGCGCGTTGCGGACCGAGACGCCGGCGCCGAAGCCAAGCGACGCCATCCAGAGCGGCGCGCGAGCGAGCGTGAGCGGGACGGAGCGGGAGTCGTCGTACCAGAGGCGCTCGAGGAGCTTGCTCATCGGCGAGCCCCGGCGCGTTCGTACAGTTCGAGCACGCGACGCGCGACTTCATCCGGACGGAACACCGGCGCCTCGCGGCGGGTGCCGGTCAGGGAGGCGCGGACGACCGCTTCCGGTGTGAGTTCGGTCACCTGCGCGTCTGCGTACGCGGGGAGCGCGCCCTCGTTTACCGCCACCACGCGGACGCCGCACGCGCGCGCCTGGGCGGCAAGGCGGGCGGACCAGTCGTTGCCAAGGCCGAGCACCCACAGCTCGTCGAGGCTCTGGAGCCACTGCACGAAGGCGTCGCCGCTGACGTAGCCGGTGAAGGTCACGCGTCCGGCGAGATCCGGTTGGGAGGCGCGTGCGCGGAGCTCGGGCTCGAGCACGCCGTCGCCGAGGAGCACCATGCGCGAGTCCGGTCGTTGCTCGGACAGCTTCGCGAACGCTTCGAGGCCGAGCGCGTGCCTTCGGGAAGGCTGGAAGGTCGAGGCCATGCCGATGAGGCGCGGTTGTGTGCCGTCTCGCGGGCCGCTGGGCGGCCTGAACTGATCGGGGATCGGCGCGGGCAGCGTGAGGACCGGCGCGTTCGTCTGCGTCGGAAGGTGCATGCCGTCGAAGGCGACGGTCCAGGCGTCGGCTCGCGGGAGCGTGCGGCGGACGCTGCGCGGTGCGTGGAGGGAGCGCACGAGCAGAGGAGAGCGTTCGTTTCCGATCCCGGCGAGCCGAGCGAGGAGATGGTCGTGCGAGAAGTGCGCGTGCACCACGTCCGCGTCGCGTGCACGCAGCGCGCGGACGTCGCGGAGGATCGCGAGCGGCGATGACTTCACCGACAGCTCGAGGCCGCCTTCGTCGAGGAGGCCAAGGGACACGAGCCTCGGGACGGCGGGCTCCTCGGACGAGAGGCCGGCGCGCTTGCGATCCACCGCGAACGAGACCTCGTGGCCGAGCGCACGTTGTGCGACCGCCAGGTGCGCGGCGATCTCGCAGGGGCCCGTCCACGCGGGGCTCGCGAGGAGGTGGAGGATCCTCACCGGAGCAGCTCCCGGTCGATGAGCTCCCGGCCGATCAGCTCCCGGTAGATCGACGAGAGAGCGCGCGCCTCCTGCTCGAGGCCGTGCCGTTCAGAGATCGCCTTCGCTGCCGCCGCACCCACGGAGGAGATGAGCGACGGGGCGGAGAGCACTCTCGTCAGCGTTTCTGTCAGCGCGGGCACGTCCGCCGTCGCGTACAGGAAGCCGGTGCGGCCGTCTTCGATCGCGTCGCGCGCCGCGGGGACGTCTCGCGTGCTGACGACGCAGCAACCGGAGGACATGGCTTCCAGCACCACCAGCGAGTAGCCCTCGCTGCGGGACGGCTGCACCAGCACGTCGAGCGCGCGGAACACGCCTTCGATCTCGGGGCGCTCGGGGAGGAGGCGCAGGCGCGCGCCGAGCTTCGACTGCAGCGCCGCAGCGAACGCGCGGTGCTCCGGTGCGACCCGGCCGACCATCACCACCTGCCACGGTGAGCTCGTGGCGGGCTCCAACTGCGAGAGCGCGTCGGCGAGATCGCCCTGCCCCTTCTCGGGACGAATGCGCCCGATGACGCCGAGAACCGGACGCTCAGGATCGAGCCCCAGTGCCTTCTTCGCGTGCGCGCGTTCTTCGGGCGAAGACGGTGGGCGGAACCGCGCGGTGTCCACGCCGTGCGGCACGACCCTCACGTCACCTTCGAAAAACCGCGCGCTGTCGGGGTCGAGCGTCAGGACGCGATCCGCGCGCCGGGCCAACAGGCGCGTCCACAGCCCCGGCCTCGTCGCCGAGTGGCGGGTGAACACGACGCGCAGCGATTGTTGCGCGAGACGCAACAGCAGGCCGATCAGGAGCTCATTGTTGCGGTGTGCGTGCCAGACCGCTCGTGGAGCGCGGCTCAGGCGTCGCCAGAGGGACGCGAACGACTCGCGCGGAAGCGAAGGGTCCAGCGACTTGCCCCAGGACGTCACTTCAAGCTCGCCCTCGCGCGCGAGGAGCGGCACCACCGTCTCCACGTGGCGCGTCACTCCGGTGCGTCGCGGGTGCAGATGCGGGTGGACCACCAGCGCGGCGGCTGCGGGCGGGCTCACGCCGGAGACTCCTTCGGGAGATCGCTCCGCCGGGGGCCGTGGCTCGTCGGGCGCCCGAGCAGCCGCACCATCTGATCCACGTTGCGCGCGCTGGCGCCGGAGACCTGCAGCACCGCGGAGCGCGCGAGCTCGCCCAGCTGCGCGAGCGTGTCCGGCCTCGAGAGGAGCTCGCCGAGCACGCGGTAGAGATGATCCGCGTCGTTCACCTGGATCCCGCCGCGGCCTACGAGCACCTGCACGCTGTCGTGGAAGTTCTCCATGTGCGGACCGAAGAGCACCGGCCGGCCCTGCGCCGCGGGCTCGAGGATGTTCTGGCCGCCGCGCGTGGTGAACGACCCGCCGACGAAGACGACGGTGGCGAGCCGGTACGCGCGCGACAGCTCGCCGATGGTGTCGAGCACCACCACGGGGGCTCGCGCCGGGTTGCCCTCGCTGCGCAGGCCCACCTGCAGGCCCGCGGTCTCCGCCAGCGTCTTCACCCTCGGCGCGCGGTCGATGTAGCGCGGCGCGATGACGAGGCGGAGGTCCGGATGCTCGTCGCGAAGGCGGCGGTACACGTCGAGGATGCGCTCCTCCTCGCCCTCGTGCGTGCTGCCGGCGATGAGGACGCGCTCGCGCGGCTCGATGCCCAGTGCACGCCGGAGGGACTCGTCGGCAGGAGACACGCGCGCTTCGGCGAGCACGTCGAACTTCGTGTTGCCGGTGACGAGCACGCGCTCCAGCGGCGCACCGAGATCCAGCGCGCGTTCGGCCTCGTCGTCTTCGCGCATGAGCAGGAGATCGAGCTGCCGCAGCGGGTTGCCGATGGCGGAGAAGAGCGTCCGGTACCGGCCGAGGTGGGCCGGCGAGAAGCGGCCGTTGGTCATCACCACCCGCGCGCCGGACTGCTTCGCCGCGTGGATGAGGTTCGGCCAGATCTCCGTGTACTCGAGCACCAGCAGGTCCGGCTTGATCGCGCGCACCGCACGCCGCGTGGCGCCGAAGAGATCCCACGGCGCGTACACCACGCCGTCGATCTGCTTGCCCAGCCGGTCGCGGCCCATGAGGTAGCCGGTGTTCGTCATCGTGGAGAGGATGACGCGGCAGCCGGGGAGCTTCGCGCGAAGCTCGGCGATCATCGGCGAGAGCGAGAGCAGGTCCCCCGCGCTCGCGCCGTGCAGCCAGATGACCTTCCCCGTTCCGGACGGCAGACGGCCCGCGGCGTAGAAGCCGAAGCGCTCGAAGAAGCCGTTCCGCGTCTTGCGGTGCAGCGCCAGCAGCGGGAAGGCGAGCCAGAAGAGGCAGTAGCTGGCGAGGACGTAGAGCAGGCGCATCCGGGTGAACCGGCGCGTCACTTACCACAGCGCGTGCGGGCGGCTCAGGGATCCGCGGCGAGCGGTTCGTGCAGCGCGGGCGGGGGCGGGGCCTCCGCGTCACCGGATTTCGGCTGCACGCGGATGGGAGAGGGCACGAGCCACGGCTTCCAACCGTCCTGCAGCATCATGCCCGGCACCTTTGCCCACACCTCCACCTGCACCGCGCCCGGTCCGTCGAGCTTCAGGCGCCGTCCGTCGTCGAGCAGCGTCGCGGGGCCCTGCACGCGCACGTCGAGCTCCAGCGCGGTCGCCTTCGGAAGCTCCACGGTGAGGAACTCGCCTTCGACCGCGGTGCGCTCGGGGCCGATCCCCTTGATCGCGAAGCCGTCACCCGCGGCGATGGCGTGGAAGGCGCACCAGCTCTCACCCGAGGCGATGGCGCTGACGATCCGGTCCGCCGCCGCATTCGCGTCCGCCGGCATGCCGAGACCTTCGGGCCCCGGCGGCAGGTAGGTGCCGAGCGTGCGGAAGACGCTCTCGTACGAGGGCAGGCCGTGCGCGTCGTGGGCGCAGACCGCGGCGTAGGGCCCGTTCGAGGCGAGCTCGAGCAGGCGCTCGTGGGCCTCGGGCTGGTGATCCGCGAGCATCAGAAGTCCGTGCGTGCTGTTCGTCAGCCAGGCCGCCGCGGCGGGCACGAGGAGCTGCACCGGCTCGGCCTGCGCGGAGCGGAGCATGCTGTCCGCCGAGTAGATCTCCATGCCCGTCGCGCGCGGCGCCGAGGGCCAGTCCCGAAACGGGTTCTTGCGCTGCACCGGGTGCGCGAGGAACGCGAAGCCGCCGAGGTCCGCGACAGTCTTCATCACGTCCCCGCTCCGCTCCTCCTTCGTCAGCGCACGCGAGGTCCCCAGCGCCACCACGTGGCCGTTGGGCGTGGAGAGCTCCTGGCCGAAGACGAGCAGCACGCCGTCGTGGAAACGCGGGGGCTCGACCGTCTCCGGGTTGTGGTCGGTGATGACGACGAAGTGGAGGCCGGCGCCACGCGCGATGGAGGCGATCTCCTCCGCAGTGCCGCGGCCGTCCGACTTGTTCGTGTGCACGTGCCAGGCGCCGCGAAGGGCGCTCGGTGCTTCGGTGGTGCGGACGAGCGGATAGTCGTACCCGATCGCACCCACTGCGAAGACGCCGACGTACACGGCGACCAGCCCGAGCACGACGAGGAAGAAGCTGCGAACGGGCCGGCTCTGCTGCCTGCGCTGCCCGGGCCCGGGAATCGTCATCAGCGGCTTCAAGCGACCGCCTCCATCCGCGCTCCGCCCATCTGGAGCGACCACATGCGCGCGTACAACCCACCGTGCGCAATCAGTTCATCGTGGGTACCGCTCTCCACGACCCTTCCGGCTTCCATGACGCAGATCCGGTCCGCCCCGGCCACGGTCGTGAGCCGGTGCGCGATGATCAGCGCCGTCCTTCCCTTCAGCACCTGCGCGAGCGCCGCCTGCACCTCCGCCTCGCTCTGGGGATCGAGATTGCTCGTGGCCTCGTCGAGCAGCAGCACCGGCGCGTTCGCCAGCACCGCGCGGGCGAGACAGAGGCGCTGGCGCTGTCCACCGGAGAGACGTGCGCCGCGCTCGCCGAGCTGCGTGCGGTAGCCGTCCGGCAGGGCGCGGATGAAATCGTCCGCCTGCGCGACCCGAGCGGCTGAGACGAGTTCCGCTTCGGTGGCCTCGGGACGGGCGAAGCGGAGGTTCTCCTCTACCGTGCCGGAGAAGAGCAGCGCGTCCTGCGTCACCAGCGCGAACTGGCGGCGCAGGTCCTCCGCGCGCGCGCTGTCCGCCGAGACGCCGTCCACGAGGATGCGCCCGGACTGCGCCCGCTCGAAGCCAAGCAGCAGCGAGAGCAGCGTGCTCTTCCCCGCTCCGGACGGCCCGACCAGCGCCACCGTCTTGCCGACCGGGACCTCCAGCGAGAGCCCGTCCAGCGCTCTGGAAGAGGCGTTGGCGAAGGCGAAGTGGACCTTCTCCACCTGCAACGACGTGCGCACCAGCGGCAACGGCGTTCCAACACGGGAACGGTCCGCGTCCGGCAGGTCGAGCACCGAGAAGAGGCGTTCGCCCGCCGCCGCCGCCTCCACCGCGAACTGCGTCACCCGGCCGAGATCCTTCACCGGCTGGTACACGAGCACGATCGCCGCGAGCAGCGAGATGAGCTTGTCCGGCGGAATGGCCTGCGCCTTCGCAGCCCACGCGAGGATCAACGCCAGCGCACCGGCGGCGAGGATCTCCATCACGCCCGGCACCGCGCCGCGCAACCACGCCGCCCGGGTCAACGCACGCCGGTGACGCTTCGCACGATCGGCGAAGCGGGAGCGCTCCACGGCTTCGGCGTTGAAGGCCTGCACCGTGCGCATGCCGGAGAGCCCTTCGTCCACCTGCGCCGCCAGCGCGCCGAGCCCGGCCTGCCCTTCCCGCGCGCGACCGAGAAAGGACTTCGTCAGCCGCGACACCGGAATTGCCGCGATGGGGATGGCCACGAACGCTGCCAGCGCCACTCGCCAGTCGAGCGCGAAGGCCACGATCGTCAGCACCACCACCTGCACCGAGTCCCGCAGGTAGGACGCCACCGCGTACGTCGCCGCCACCTCCACCGCGTTCACGTCGGCGGTGAAGCGGCTGAGCAGATCGCCCTTGCGGCGCGCGGCGCGGTCGCTCGGCGAGAGGGAGAGGAAGCGCGAGAGCAACAGCCGACGCAGGTCCGCGGAGACGCGCTGGCCGTAGAGCCCCATCCAATAGAACTGGCCGAGGTACGCCACGCCCTTCACCACCGCGATGACGACGATCAGCGCGGGGAAGAGCCAGAGGATCGCGCCTGAATCGCCCGTCGAGACCCGCGCGAGGAACGGGAAGAGCTCCGCGACGCGACCGAGTCCTTCTTTGCCGCCGGAGAGGAGGAAGCGCAGCGCCGGCCCCATCAGCCACGCGAAGAGCCCCGTGGTCACGCCCAGCACGAGCATCGCCGCGAACGCGCGGACGAGGAGCCCGCGGTGTGGCCTGCCCAGGGTGAGGAGTCGAAGGAGCGTGCGCAACGGAGAGGCGGTCAACCTCTCCACCTTACACTATGGTGCGCGGCCTCGATGGAACCTTCAGAGGTCGCGCAGGACGTACACATCCTCGTCGTAGCAGGCGAGGCATCGGGCGATCAGCATGCCGCCAGCCTCGTGTCCGAGCTCCGTGCGGCGCGTCCGTCGCTCCGCTTCTTCGGCATGGGTGGAGGCCGGCTCGCGCAGGAGGGCGTGGAGCTCCTCTACGACGCGCACGAGATCAGCGTGATGGGCTTCACCGAGGTCCTCCCGAAGATCCCGCGCATCCTCAAGGTGCTCGGCGGGCTGGTGGAGGCGGCGAAGGTGCGCAGGCCGGCGCTGGCGATCCTCGTGGACGTGCCGGACTTCAACCTCCGGCTGGCGCGGAAGCTCAAGGCGATGGGCGTGCCGGTCGCCTACTACGTGAGCCCCATGCTGTGGGCCTGGCGGCCGGGACGCGTGAAGCAGATCGCGCGCGACGTGGACCGCATGCTCTGCATCCTCCCCTTCGAAGAGGACTGGTACCGGCAGCGCGGCGTGTCGGCGAAGTACGTGGGCTCGCCGGTGCTCGATCACCTGCCGCCGGCGCTGACCGCGGGTTCGCATCGTCGCGCGCTGGGACTCGATCCGGAGCGGCCGACGCTGGCGCTGCTGCCGGGCAGTCGCATGGCGGAGGTTCGCAAGCTCCTCCCGTCGATGGTGGATGCCGCGCGCACGCTGGCGCTGAAGCGACCGGGCCTGCAGGTGGTGGTGCCGGTTGCTCCCTCCATTCCTCGCGCAGAGGTCGAGTCGCGCTTCGAGAACACGGGGCTGCGGCCGCTCTTCGTGGACGGGCGTGCACCGGAGGCGGTGGGCGCGAGCGACGTGTCGATCGTGGCGTCGGGCACCGCGACGCTGGAGGCCGGGCTGATGCAGCGGCCGCTGGTGGTGGTGTACCGCGTCTCCGCGTTGAGCTGGCTCATCGGACGGATGCTGGTGAAGGTCGCGTTCGTGTCGCTGGTCAATCTGCTCGTGGGCCGGCGCGTGGTGCCGGAGCTGCTGCAGGACCAGATGCAGCCGGCGAAGATCGTCGGCGAGGTCGAGCGCCTGTGGGAGGGCGCAGGCCGTGCGGAGGCCGAGGCGGGGCTGCAGGAATTGCGCGCGAAGCTCGGCGAGCCGGGGGCAGCGAAGAGGGCCGCGGAGGCGGTGCTCGAACTGCTCGACCAGAAAGCGGCCTGTGCTATGCCCGCCGCCCGATGAACCCCGTCCTCGTCTGCATCCCGACCTACAACGAGCGCGACAACGTCGAGGCCATCTGCACCGCGGTCATCGGCCTCGAGCCGCGGGTGGACGTGCTGGTGGTGGACGACAACAGCCCCGACGGGACCGGCCAGATCGCGGATGCGCTCGCGGCGAAGGAGCCCCGGATCCGCGTGCTGCACCGCGCGAAGAAGGAGGGGCTCGGCAAGGCCTACCTCCACGCGTTCAAGTGGGCGCTCGAGCAGGGCTACACCTGGATCGTCGAGATGGACGCGGACTTCAGCCACGACCCGCGCCACCTGCCGAAGATGCTCGACGAGGCGATGTCCGGGACGGACCTGGTGCTCGGCTCGCGCTACGTGGAGGGCGGCGGCACGGTGAACTGGGGCGCGGGCCGCAAGGTCATCAGCCGCGGCGGCTCGCTCTACGCGCGGACGATCCTCGGCGTGGGCATTCGCGATCTGACCGGCGGCTTCAAGTGCTTCCATCGCCGCGTGCTCGAAGCCATCGACCTCGACGCGGTGAAGAGCACCGGCTACGCGTTCCAGATCGAGCTGACCTACCGCGCGCTGAAGGCGGGCTTCCGCGTCCGCGAACTGCCCATCGTCTTCGAAGATCGGCGCGTCGGGCAGTCGAAGATGAGCCGGAAGATCTTCCTCGAGGCGCTCACCATGGTGTGGAAACTGCGTCTGACGGTCTGACGGTCCAGGAGCCTCTCCTTGGCGGACGTGCTGCAGTTCTTCATCGTCGCGCTCTCGGCCGTCTTCTTCGTCGTCGATCCGATCGGCATGGTGCCGATCTTCCTCGCCATCACCGCGGGTGATCCGCCGCAGAAAATCCGTCGCACCGCGCTCCGGGCCTGCGTCATCGCCGGGGCGATGCTGCTGTTCTTCGGCTTCTTCGGCGGCGTCATCTTCACCGTGTTCGGCGTGTCGCTCGGCGCCTTCCGCGTGGCGGGCGGGCTGCTGCTGCTCATCACCGCGCTGGACATGCTCAACGCCAGGCCCGCGAGGACGCGCACCTCTCCCGACGAGGCCGAGGAGGCGGCGCAGAAGGAGGATCCGGCGATCGTGCCGCTGGCCATCCCGCTGCTCGCCGGGCCCGGCGCCATTGCCACCGTGATGGTGCTCATGTCGCAGGGCGACGGCTCGGTGACGCGGACGGTGCTGCCGGTGCTGCTGGCGGTCGTGATCACGCTCGTGGCGAGCTACTTCATCCTCCGCGGCGCGGGCTTCGTGCAGCGCGTGCTCGGCCCCAGCGGCGTGGCCATCCTCGAGCGCGTGATGGGACTCATCCTCGCGGCGATCGCGGTGCAGTTCATCTTCGACGGCGGGCGCGCCCTGCTCTTCCCGGAGGCCAGCTGATGTCGAAGCACACCGTCACCCTCCGCTGGAGCCGGGACGCCGCGCGCTTCAGCGGTGGGGACTACAGCCGCGCGCACACCTGGGCGTTCGACGGTGGGCTCGAGGTCCCCGCGTCCTCGTCACCGAAGGTCGTGCCCCTGCCGCGGTCGGTGGAGCGGGCCGTGAATCCGGAGGAGGCCTTCGTCGCCGCGACGTCCAGCAGCCACATGCTCTGGTTTCTCTCGCTGGCCGAGCGCCGCGGCTGGATCGTCGACCGCTACGTGGACGAGGCGGAGGGAACGCTCGCGCGAGACGCGGAGGGCAGGCTCGCGATCACCCACGTCCTGCTCCGTCCCCGCGTGCTCTACGGCGCGCTGCGTCCCACGCCGGACGAGGAGCGCGCGCTGCACCAGCTGGCGCACGACGCGTGCTTCATCGCCAACTCGATCCACAGCGAGATCCGGATCGAGCCGCAGCGCGACGGGCTCGAGTAGCCGCCAGCCCGCGCGCCCAGGTTCGCAAGGCCCCTACAGCTTCCGCCACACCGGCTGGAACGGCATCTTCGGCAGCGCCGGGTCCTCCACCGCCACGATGTACTCCGCGCGCCGGTTGCGCTCTTCGGCGGCCTCGTCGGGCGTGGAGACGGCCAGCGCCTGCTCCCCGAAGCCCTCGTAGTAGATGGGGATCCGCAGCCCGCGCTTGCGGAACCACGCGCCGAGCGACCGCGCGCGATTGACGGACAGCGTGCGGTTCTGCGCCTCGGCGCCCACCGTGTCCGTGTGGCCCGCGACGTAGAGCCGCAGGTTCGCCAGCCGGCCGTACTTCTGCACCGCCTCGGCGATGAGCTTGTAGGAGGCTTCGAGCTTCTCCTCCTGATCGCGGCGCACGTCCCACTTGCCGCTGTCGAAGGCGACGTCCTCGTGCGGGATGTCCACCTGCCAGGGGAAGAGCTCCACGCCGGTGAAGTACGTGCCCTCGTCGAAGACGCGGATGGCAATGCGCATCACCCGGCCCTCGTGCGAAGGCCAGGTGATCTCCACCGGTGCGCCGGCCTCGTTCGGCGGCAGCGCGACCTCGCCCTTGTGCGCGACCGTCCCGTCGTCGAGCTGCACCTCCACCTCCGCCTTCACCACCGGACGGTTCGCGCGCAGCACCACGCGGCGACCCTCGACGTCCACGTCCTCCTTGTCGAGCGTCATCCGCAGCGGACCCCAGAGCTCCGCCTCGAAGTCGAGCGGCAGCGTCGCGCGCTCGCCGTTCTTGAAGACCGCGTCGAGCTTGCCGGTGTAGCGGAACTTCCCCTCCGGCTGCTGCAGCTGCACCGTGCGCACCGAGCCCGGCTTCCCGCCGCCGCGCTGCTTGATCGTCTTGCCGTCGCTGCGCTGCAGCTCGAGCTCGAAGCCGGCGATGGGCTCGAGGATCCGGATCTCCAGCGAGGGCACGCCCTTCCCCAGCTGCGCGCGGCCGTTGAGACCCACGTCGAGCGCGTCCGCCCGCGCGGCGAGAGGGAGCGACAAGAACGCGAGGACCCAGATGACGAAGAGCGCCTTCCTGTTCATGGCCCCACCTCTACTTCCCCTCCGCGCGCGGCGCGACGGGCAGGTACACGCGGGTGATGCGGCGCCACTGCTTCGCCGCGAACGGCAGCTCGCTTCGCGCGAGCAGGTCGCGCTCATTTGCCCACACCGTCTCACCCGAAAAGGGATCGTGGAGCTGGAAGGCGCGCGTCTTCTTTGCCGGCGAGGTGACGGCCTGCAGCAACAGCACCTGGCGCCCGCTCTCCCCGGCCTTCCGCCCGAGCGCCACCGGCACCACCGCCCCGCCCTCCAGCGCCCGCGCCGCCAGCTCCAGCGCCTTCTCCAGCGTGAGCTTCCCCGCGTCGACCGGCTCGTCGCGGAAGGTGAGGCCCAGTCCCGCCACCGCGTCGTTGAGCCTTCCGAGCAGGCCCTGCCCATTGCCACGCGCGGACGGCCCCATCCCGGTCGCGGTCGCCTCGTCTTCGGTCGCGGACGGCGCCGCGGAGGCGGGTCCGGAAGGGGACCGAGAGGCACGCTTGAACGAGGGCTCGTCGCGGCTTGCGCCCAGCTCGCGGGACCGCAGCGGCTTCCCACGCGCGAGCGAATTCTCGAAGGATTCTCCGCCCCTGCCCCCCACGAAGAGCGCGGGCGGCGCGGGGAAGCGCGGGCGCGGACGACCTCCTTCTGCCTCGTACGCGGGCCCCGGGTCGTCCTCCAGCCGGGGCGAGAGCCTTCGTCCCTGCAGCTCGAACGCGTAGAGCGGATCCGCCTGCGCGCGCAGGCGCTGCGCCACGGTCATGTTCGCGGCGTGAGACGGCGAGCCGCGGCGTCCCTGCACCGACGCGTCCACCGTGCAGACCGCGTAGAGCTGCGCGTCGTCGAGGCCACGGATCTCGTCGGCAAAGGCGTGGACCTCCGCCGGCGTGTGCTTCGCCGCGACGACGCGCAGGAGCATCTCGCGCTGCAGCGCGCTCTTCGCGTCCTGCATCAGCTCTTCGAACAGCGCCCGCTCGGAGGCGCGCCAGCCCTCGAGCTGCGTGTCGGACTCGGCCTGCAGGAAGTCGGCACCGGAGAGCACCGCGCCCTCCAGCTCGGGATCGGTGCGCGTGCGGCCGCTTCCGCTCGACGCGCTCACGGGGGTCCTCCCACCAGCCGCTCACCGCCCCGTCGAAGCGCGCCGATCACCGCACCGGTCATCGCCAGCTTGCGGAAGTGCAGCGACAGCGCGGCCACGTCCGCCTCCACCCGCATCCTCGCCGCCCAACGCACGAGCAGGCTCGCCAAGGCGGGCTGTCCGGCGAAGCGCCCGGTGGCGACCTCGCGGATGCGCCGGCTGGCCTCGCCCACGCGCATCCCGGAGAGCGTCCGCAGCGCCCGCGCACAGTCCTCGAGGTCCTTCTGGCGAACCTGGGCGTCGCGCAGCGCCTGCAGCTCTTCGAGGAGGTGCTCGCCGTTCAGCTCGCGGTGCGCGAAGTGGGCGGAGGGCTGTCCGGGTGCGGGCGCAGGCATCGTGTGTCAGGGATGGAGGCAGTAGCCGGGCGCTGTCGCGTCGCCGGAGCAGGTCTGGCCCGGCGCACAACCGGAGGCGCTCGTGCACCGGCACTGGCCGCCGGCCGCGCACACCTGTCCGCCGCCGCCGGAGGGACAGTGGGTGACGTTGGTGCACTGGCAGCTCCCCGAGGGCTCTCCGCCCGCGGTGGTCACCGCCACGCACGCGCGGTTGCCGGTGCAGGAGCGACCGCAACCTCCGCAGTGGTTGCGGCTCGACGCGGTGTCCACGCACGTGGCCGCGCCGCCTCCGCCGGCACAGCAGACCGCCGTGGGCACCGCGGCGTCACAGGACTTCAGCGCGCAGTCCTCGTCTTCGCAGTCGGTCTTGCCATCGCAGTCGTCGTCGAGGCCATCGCTGCAGCTCGTCTCCACGGTCTGGCCGCCCGGGCAGGCGCACTCCACGCCGCTGCAGACCCGTCCGCTGGTGCCGCAGGACTGACCTGCGCAGTCCGGATCCGCGCAGTCGGTCAGCCCGTCGCAGTCGTCGTCCGAGCCGTCGGCGCACGCCGTCTCCACGATCTTTCCGGTCGAACAGGTGCAGACGCCACCTACGCAGGTCTGGCCCAGCGAGCCGCACGTCGCGCCGGCGCAGTCCTCGTCGGCGCAGTCGCTCTTGCCGTCTCCGTCGTCGTCCGTCCCATTCGCGCACTGGCGCTCGCAGCGGCCGCAGGTCTCGCAGCAGTCGGTGTCGTCGCAGTCGGACTGCCCGTCGCAGTCGTTGTCCTTGCCGTCGTCGCAGACCTCCGACACGCACAGGTTGAAGACCGGGTCGCTCTCGTCGAGGCAGGTGCCGCCGAAGCAGCGGAAGCCCTCACCACAGTCGCCGTCACCGGCGCAGGCGAAGCGCAGCTCCTCACCAATGGCGGTGCCGCACGCGCAACCGCTGGCGAACGTCATCCACAGCAGCAGGCAGGCGGTGGAGACCAGACCACGTGCCACAGGATCGGCAAAATCGGCGCCCGGCATCCGCATCAGAAGCTCCCCGACATGGCGACCGCGCCGGGCGCCGCGCTCACGCCCACCGTCGCGTTCGGTGAGGTGAAGAAGAGGCCGACACCTGCTCCCGCAAGCGCGACGCCCGCGCCGAAGAGGATGTTCGCCGCCACCGCCTGTCCGCGCATCCGGCGATCGAGCGCGAGCGCCTCCGAGCGCGTGAGCCCGGTCACTCGCCCCTGTGCGTCGCGCGCGGCGGTGTCGATGGTCTCCCGCGCGGAAGCGGACTGCGCCCCGAACACGCCGCCTGCGCCGAGCGTCACCAGCCCACCGGCGGCCAGCGCCACGCCTCCCCACTGCCGCTGCGAGAAGGGCGGCGCAAAGGCGGCGAAGGGGCGGTGCCCCTCCACCTTCTTCGCGGGACCTGCGACGAACGCCTGCGCGACCGCGGCAGCCGAAGCGCCTGAGCGCAGCGGCGCGGACGGGGAGCCTGACCGCGCGAGCACCCGCTCCCTCTCGCCGAGCAGCTCCGCGAACCACTCGTTCTCGATCCCCGTCGTGAACTCCAGGCTCGCCGCGCCACCGGAGACCGCCACCGTCTGCATGCTCCAGTTCGAAGAGGACTCCACCGCCACACCGGCCGCGCGGTGGTGGAAGCGCACCGACTGCACGAGCCCGAGCCGATCCTGCGGCAGCACCACGCGCGCAGTGCCCGGCTTCGACGTGTCCGCTTCGAAGCGCAGCACGTCCTCCGGTCCGGTGACCGCCTTGATCTCGGCGAAGAGCCGGAACGGGCGCGGGCCCCATTCGTCCACCGTCAGCACGAAGTTGGGCTCGAGGTAGAGAAGGATGCCGAACCAGGCCTGCGCGCGGCCCGCCTGGTTCAGCGTGGACGCCACGAGGCCCTGCAGCTTGACGATCTCGATCACCGTCTCGCGGTCGTTGCCCTCCACCTGCCACGCCTCGTCGAGAGCGCCGAGGGCCTCGCCGTACTGGAGGGCATCAATGGCCTCCAGCGCACGCTCGAGGTGAACGTTTGCGCGGGTGCTGGAGCCGGTGCTGGCGACCTCCGGTTCGACAGTCTGCGAGACGCCCAGCACGAGCAGCGTGCACGCCAGGCCGGGGAGACTGAGCATGGTCGCTACGCTACCATGCGACCTCGGGGGGCGAACCTGCCCGACGACATGAGCACCGGAACCGAGTCCTCACCGAGCACGTCCGCCGCCGCTTCCTCTGCGAACCCCGCGTGGCGCGAGGGCGCCGTCGTCGGCCGATACACGCTGCTCACGCGGCTGGCCACCGGCGGCATGGCGGAGATCTGGCTCGCGCGACAGTCGGGGCTGAAGGGCTTCGAGAAGGTCGTGGTGGTGAAGCGGATCCTCGACACGTACTGCCAGGATCCGGAGTTCGTGGAGATGTTCCTCGACGAGGCGCGCATCGCCGCGCAGCTCAGCCACCCGAACATCGTCCAGATCTACGACCTCGGTGAGCACGCGGGCGCCTACTACATCGCCATGGAGTACCTCGCGGGCGAGATGCTCTCGCGCGTCGTTCGCGCCGGTCTTCGCGCGGGAAGGCCACCGCCCTGGTCGCACGTGGCGCGGCTGCTCGCGTCGGCGGCGGAGGGGCTCGGGTACGCGCACGCGAAGAAGGGGCTCGACGGGCAGCCGCTCCACATCGTGCACCGCGACGTGTCGCCGCAGAACCTGATGGTCACCTACGACGGGGTGATCAAGGTGCTCGACTTCGGCATCGCCAAGGCGTCGGGCCGGGCCACGAGCACCGGGGCCGGCAAGTTCAAGGGCAAGACCTCGTACATGGCGCCCGAGCAGGTGCGGGGCGGCGAGATCGATGGGCGCGCGGACGTGTTCGCGCTCGGCGTGGTGCTGTGGGAGCTCCTCGCGCGGGCGCGCCTCTTCCAGTTCGACGACCCGCTGGCAGCGCTGCACGCCATCGTCTCTCCCGATCCCATCCCATCGCCGCTGACGCGAAACCCGGACGCCCCGCCGGAGCTCGCCGCCATCGCGCTGCGGGCGCTGGAGCGGAAACCGGAACGCCGCTACGCGAGCGCAACGGAGTTCGCCGGAGCATTGGAGGACTGGCTGAAGACGCAGCCCGACGCGCCGGGCCACCGCGAGGTCTCCGAATACCTCCGGGGGCTCTTCGCGGAGCGGATGAGCGAGCAGTCGAAGATGATCGAGCAGGCGCGGAGCGAGGACGCGCACCGCGTCCGCCCGCCGTCGGAGATCTCCGTCGAGTCCTCCATGCCCGGCAGCCACTCCGGCCGGATCCGTGGCCCGTCACGCGTGCGGATCACCCGCGCCCTCTTCGCCGGCGCGTTCGCGCTCGCCGCGGCGGGTGCGGCAGGCTGGTGGGGCTCGGGTGGCAGCGCTGCACAGCCCAGCTCGCGGCGGCCCATGGTGCTGCCGGAGCTCTCCTACGCGGAGATCGCGGTGCCCTCCGTCCTCGAGGTCGCCACCGAGCCCCCGGGCGCGCTCGTGCGCGTGGACGGTGAGGCCGTGGGGCCCTCGCCGGCGAAGGTCGAGGGCCTCGGTCCCGGGCGCTACCGCATCACGGCCTCGCTGGACGGACACGGCGACGCGGAGCAGGAGGTCGCGGTGCAGACGACCGGTGACCGGATGAGCGTCCTGCTCCAGCTGGCGCCGGTGGGCGGTGGTGCGGCCCCGTCTGGCGCTCCGGCCGACGCAGACGCGGTCGCTCAAAACGCGCCGGGTGCGGGCGGTGCGCTCGGTGCGCCTGGTGCCCCGAACGTCGAGCCCGCCTCGGCCACGGTGAAGGCGAAGGCCACGCGCGGCCGGCTGACGCTGACCACGCTGCCGTGGACGGAGGTCTACGTGGGCGCGAAGAAGCTGGGCGAGACCCCGCTGGTGGATCACCCGTTGCCCGCGGGCACCTGGCAGCTCCGGCTCGTCAACGCGCAGAAGGGCATCGACCAGCGGATGACGGTCGAGATCAAGGCCGGCGAACGCACCGCGCTCCGGAAGAGCTTCCAGTAGCGAAGCGCTGGCCCGTGCCTCAATCCCCGCGCGAGACGCGAGAGACGCGGACGCCTACCACGGTGATCCCGCGCCGCTTCGCCTCGGCGAGAAAGGCGGCCGCATCGAGCACCACGCTGCGACCCGCCTCCACCGCGAGCAGCACCGCGCCGGACTCCTCCATCACGTCGAGCGTCTTCGGGCCCACCGCCGGCAGATCGAACCGCGTGTCCTGTCCCGGCTTCGCGAGCTTCACCACGCACGCGCCCGGACCGCCCAGCTTGCCGCCGCGGCGGATGGCCTCGTCGGTGCCCTCGAGCGCCTCCAGCGCGAGCACGTGGCCATGGCGCACCACCACCGTCTGGCCCACGTCCGCCTGCCCCAGCAGCAGCGCCACCTCGAGGCCGAGCGCGATGTCCGCCTCCTGTGCCTTCGTGGGCACAGGCCCGGCCAGATGCCCCTCCGGCGCGAGCGCTTCGGGAAGCAGCTCGGTGGGCGCCACCACGCGCACGCCCTGTCCTTCGAGGTACGCGGCGATCGCGCGCAGGAGCCCGTCGTCGCGGAAGCTCCGCACCTTCGCGATGACCTGCAACGCCCCGAAATCCGGACGGATCTGGGTGAAGGCGCGCACCCGGCCGATGCCACCGGCCATCACCACCTCGCGCGCCCCGTGGGTCCGGAGCCGCTTCGCGATCTTCCCCAGCTGCCCGAGCTTCACCCACTCGAGCACGTCCACGTGGGCTGCCAGCGCCCCGTCCGCCTCCGCCTCGTGCGCGAGCGCCACCACGCGGTAGCCCTTCGCCCGCGCCGCGTCCGCGAACAGGCGCGGCAGCACGCCGTTGCCGGCGACGAGGCCGATGACCTTCGCGCCGGTGGCGCTGCCAGCGAGGGGCACGTTCGGGTCGGTGTTCGCCAGGGCCGGGGCCAGTGCTCGGGCCTAGCGGGTGAGCCCGCGCTCGGAGCGCGCCACGAAGTCGAGCATGACCTCGATCTCCGGGTGGCCGCCGTGCTCCGCGCGGAGCTTGGACATGGCCTCGTTCAGCCCGAGCTTCGAGCGGAAGAGGATCTTGTACGCGTCCTTGATCCGCCGGATCTGGTCCTCGGTGTAGCCGTGCCGCGACAGGCCCACCGTGTTCAGGCCCACCAATTCCGCGCGGTCTCCCTGGGCGGTGCAGTAGGGCGGCACGTCCATCGCCACCATCGCGCCGCCGGCGACGAACGCGTGCCGGCCGATGCGGGTGAACTGGTGCACCGCCGAGAGCCCGCCGAAGATCACGTGGTCCTCCACCTGAACGTGGCCCGCGAGCGCCGCGCTGTTGGCGAGGATGCACCCGTTGCCGATGACGCAGTCGTGCGCCACGTGGCTGTAGGCCATGAACAGGTTGCCGTTGCCGATCTTCGTCAGCCCGCCGCCGCCCTGCGTCCCCACGTGGAGCGTGGTGAACTCGCGGATGGTGTTGCCGTCGCCGATCTCCAGCGCGGTGTCCTCGCCCGCGTACTTCAGATCCTGCGGCGCCGCGCCCACCGAGGCGAACTGGAAGATCTTGTTCCGCTTCCCGATGGTGGTGCGGCCCTCGATCACGGCGTGCGGACCCACGGTGGTGCCCTCGCCGATCGTCACCTTCGGACCGATGACGGCGTAGGGGCCAAGCTCGACGCCGGCGGCGAGCTTCGCCTCCGGATGCACGACCGCGGTGGGGTGGATGAGCTGCGTCATGGTGTGATCTCTCCGGCTCGCGTGCAGCCTGGGGCGGTCAGGCCGCCTGGTTCTTGTCCACCACGGTGGCGAGGAACTCGGCCTCGGAGCAGACCTGCCCGTCCACGCGCGCCACGCCGCGGGTCTTCCAGATCGGGCCCTTCTGCTTGATGACCTCGACGGTGAACTCGAGCCGGTCTCCCGGCGTCACCGGCTTGCGGAAGCGCGCGCCGTCCACGCCCATGAGGTAGGTGACCTTCTCCTCCGGGTTCATCCCCGAGCTCTTGTACGCGAGCAGCGCGGAGGCCTGCGCCATCGCCTCGACGATGAGCACGCCCGGCATCACCGGGTGACCGGGGAAGTGGCCCTGGAAGAAGGGCTCGTTGATCGTCACGTTCTTGTACGCGACGAGCTTCTGCCCCGGGACGATCTCCGTCACCCGATCCACCAGCAGGAACGGATAGCGGTGCGGCAAGAGCTTCTGGATCTCCAGAAGGTCCATCATGGGTTCCCCTTCCCTTCTCTGTTCGTTCGCGGAGCGCTGCTCGATGTGGCTTCGAGCTGCTCCACCCGCCGGCGGAGCCGCTGCAGCTCCCGCATCATCCCCGACATCTTTCCGTACGCGGCCGAGGCCTTCAGCCACTCGCGGTGATCGAACGCCGGGCTGCCGCTGACGGTCGCACCATCCGGCACGTCGTGCGCCACGCCGGACTGCGCGCCCACGCGGGCCATGTCGCCCACGCGGATGTGACCCACCACGCCCACCTGACCGGCGAGGATGACGCCCATCCCCACCTCGGCGCTGCCGCTGATCCCCGCCTGCGCGCAGACGATGCTCAGGGGCCCGATCCGCACGTTGTGCGCGACCTGCACGAGGTTGTCGATCTTCGTCCCGCGGCCGATCACGGTCTCGCCGATCGTCGCCCGGTCCACGCAGGTGCAGGCGCCGATCTCCACGTCGTCCTCGACGCGCACGATCCCGGCCTGCGGCACCTTGAAGTGCTCCGGCACCTCCATGTCCAGCGCGAAGCCGAAGCCGTCCGCGCCGATCACGCAGTTCGCGTGGAGGATGCAGCGCGCGCCGACCACGCAGTCCTCGCGCACCACGACGTTCGGGTAGAGCAGCGAGCCCTCGCCCACCTTCGCGCGCTCGCCGACATACACGCCCGGATGCAGCACCGCGCCCTTCGAGATCTCTGCCCCTGCCTCCACCGTGGCGCCGGCCATCACCGTCGCGCCCTCGTGGATCTGCGCCTCCGGATGCACGTTCGCGCGCGGGCTGATGCCCGGCCGGTAGAGCTTCCTGGGATGGAAGACCGCGCTGAGCTTCGCGAACGCGAGGTGCGGGTTGGCCACGCGCACGAACACCACGTCCTCGCGCTCGGGCAGGTCCACGGAAGCGCCCACCAGCACCGCGGACGCGCGCGTGGCCCCTGCCTGCTTGCGGTACTTCGCGCTGCCGTAGAAGGAGAGCTCGCCGGGCCCCGCCTCCTCGAGCCCGTTCACGCCGCGGATGCGAAGCGCGCCCGCGTCACCTGCGGCCACCTGTGCGGTCCCGAGGATCTCGCCTCCGACCGCCGCGGCCAGCTCGGAGAGCGGCCTGCCCTCTTCTCGCTCCTGCACGACCTAGTTCTTCTTCGCGGGCGGCTTCTCGCCACCGCTCTTCGTGCCCGCCGCCGGCTTCGCCGACTTGTTGCGCGAGTTGTAGATGCGCACCAGCTCGTTGGTCAGATCGAGGGCCGACGGCGCGTAAACGAGGCCCGAGTCCGTCTTCTCGAACACCATGGTGATGCCCTCGCGCTGGGCGATCTCCGCGATGATCGGATCCATCTTCGTGAAGATGGACTGGAGCTCGTTGCGCTCCATGTTCGCCATGTCCTTCTGGCCGCTCTCCCACTTCTGCGCGAGCGCGAAGAGCTTCTGCTGCAGCTCCGTCTGACGCTGCAGGCGGGTCTCCTCGCTCATCGCGGCGGCCTGCTTGTCGAGCAGCTCCTTCTCCTTGCGGAGCGCCTCCTGCTGCCGGTCGAGCTCCTTCTGCTTGTCGTCCAGCATCTTCTGGAGCTTCGCCTTCGCGGAGCGGCCCTCATCGACCTCCAGCAGCGCGCGCTGCAGGTCCACGTAGGCGGCCTTGAACTCCTGGGCCCCGGCCACCGACGCAAACAGCAGACAGGCGATCGAGGTGGCGAGGGTGAACGTGCGGTTCATCATGACGCGTGAAGACTCCCGAAGCGGCCGGAAATTCCGACGAAGGGCGGCGCACACTAGGGTTCACCGCCTGACAGGTCAAGACAGGCCGAAGGCCCATCTCCATCGCGCAAGCGCGCGTAATCTCTAGAAGAAGTTGCCGATCGTGAACTCGAACAGCACCGGCTGATCCGGCCCGCCCTGCGGCGTCTCCGCGCGCCTCGTCAGGGGGATGCCCCACTCGAAGCGCAGGGGCCCGATGGGCGAGAACCAGCGGAAGCCGAAGCCCACCGAGTGGAAGAGCCCGAGCGGCACGTTGTCCTGCGTGTCCTGGAAGAAGCGCTCGTTGACGCCCCACGCGTTGCCCGCGTCGTAGAAGACGACGCCGCGGATGCCGACCTTCTCGAAGATGGGGAACTCGAGCTCGGTGTTGAGGATGAACTGCTTGTCGCCGCCGATGGGGAAGTTGCGGATCCCCGCGTCCGGCCGCGTCCCGGTGCCCACCCGCGCGGTCGGCGTGAGCGAGCGCAGGTAGTAGCCGCGCACGGTGTTGATGCCGCCCACGAAGTAGAGCTCGCTGATCGGCAGCGGCTGCGCCGCGTCCAGCTGCTGCACGTAGCCGACGGTGGCGTTCGTCTTGAACACGAAACCCAGCGGCAGCGGGATGTAGCGGCGCGCGTAGGCGGTGTAGCGGGTGAAGAGGAAGGTGCCGCCCAGCTGCTCCGGCGCGTACTCCACCGAGCCGAACACCAGCCACCCCTTCGAGGGGAAGAGCCGGTTGTCGCGCTTGTCCCACGTGCCCGACAGGCGCAGCGACGAGGTGCGGCCGCTGCGGAACTGGTTCGCGAGCGGGATCTGCTCGGCCTCGCGCGCGGGCTCCACGTCCACGAACTCGAGCGTGTACGTGAGGTTCAGCATCACGTCTTCCCACAGGTGGCGCCCGAGGTTGACGTTGCCGCCGGTCGAGTTGCGGATGAACCCGAGGTAGTCCGCCTGCACCCGGTAGAGGTCGGTGGAGAAGATGTTCTCGGTGTCGAGGAAGTAGGGGTCGAAGAACGAGAGCTGGATGAACTGGCGCAGCGACGACCACTGCACCGAGGCGCTCACCGCCTGGCCCCACCCGAGGAAGTTCTGCTGCTGCACCTGCCCAGTGAGGACGAAGTTCTCCACGTTGGAGAACCCGAGCCCGACCTGGAAGGTCCCCGTGGGCTTCTCCTTCACCTCCACGTTGACGACGATCCGGTCGTCCGCGCTGCCGGGCTTGTGGGTGACCTCCACGGTCTCGAAGAAGCCCAGCGCATTCACGCGCTCTTGCGAGCGGCGCAGGCCGGTGCCGTTGAAGAGCTCGCCTTCGTACACGCGCAGCTGGCGGCGGATGACCGTGTCGCGCGTCTTCGGGTTCCCGGTGATCTCGATCCGCTCGATGGTGACCTGCCGCCCCTTCTGGATGTTGAAGGTGAGGTCGACGGTCTTCTCGTCCGCGTGGATGTTCGTGATCGGGTCGATGTTCGCGTAGGCGTAGCCGTCGTCGTAATAGAGGTCGGTCAGCGCCACGATGTCGCGCGAGAGCTTCGAGCGGTTGAACAGCTCTCCGGCCTGCGAGGTCATCAGCGCGGAGAGCGTCCCCTTCTCCGCGATGAGGTCGCCGGCGAAGTCGATCTTCCCGATCGCGTACTGCTCACCCTCCTCCACGCGGAGGCTGATGAAGATGTCCTTCTTGTCCGCGCTGATCGTCACCACCGGGCGGTCCACCCGCACGTTGATGAAGCCGCGGTCCCAGTACACCGCCTGGATCATCCCCAGGTCGCGCTGGAAGAGCTCCTCGCGGTAGGTGCCCTCGCCGGTGATGAACGAGAGAAAGGTGGCCTCCTTCGTGGCCATCGCCTCGCGCAGGGTGTCGGCGCTGACGTTCTCGTTGCCGATGAAGCGGATCTCGCGGACCCGCACCTTCGCGTGCTCGCGGACGACGAAGACCACGTCCACCTGGTTGAAGCCCTGGACCTCGTCGAGCCGGTGCGTGACCTCGGCGAGGAAGAACCCCTTGTCCACGTACTTCTGCTGGATCTTCCGCTCGTTGCGCTTGATCGCCTCGAGGTCGATCACCGCGTTCGGCTTGAGGTCCAGCGTCTCCTTGAAGTCGTCCTGCGACAGCTCGGAGAGGCCCTCGATCTTCACCTCGCGGATCGTCGGACGCTCGCGGACGCGGACCACGTAGACGAGGCCCTGCGGCGCGCGCTGCACGAGCAGCTGCACGTCGGCGAAGTAGCCCAGCTTCCACAGCGCCTGGATGTCGTCCGCCGTCTTGTCCGGATCGAACACGCCGCCGCGCCGCTGCGTCAGCGCGCGCTCGATGGCCGCGGCCTCCACGCGCCGGTTTCCCTCGACGCGGATCTCGGCGATGCGCTCACCCTCCGGCTCGGCCGGCTCCTCGGGCGCGACCGGAACGTCGGACTCTTCGGCCTCCTCTTCAGAAGCCTCCTGGCCGGCCTCGCCTTCGCCTGTCGGGCGCGGCTGCACGGGCGGCTGTGAGGGTTGGAGCTGCGCGTCCGGAGGGAGCAGCTGAAAGCGCGCGTGTGCGGAGGGCGTCGCCAGCGCGAGCGCCAGGGCGGCGATCACGTTCAGCGCCAGGAATCTGTGGGCAGAGGGCGACGTCACGGGGGCGGTAGGGCGGCGCACTGTAGGGAATGGGGGGTGAGGGCTCAACGCAAAAGACGGCGCAGCGTCACGCGGGCTGCACCTGTCCCTGCGCCAGACGGAGCTGACGAGGCATCGACCGCGCCAGCTCCTCGTTGTGCGTCACCACCACCGCGGTGATCCCGAGGTCGCGGTTGACGGTCTTGAGCAGGTCGTGGATGCCTGCCCCGGTGGCAGGGTCGAGGTTCCCCGTCGGTTCGTCCGCGAGCAGCAGCGCCGGCTTGAGCACCAGCGCCCTTGCGAGCGCCACCCGCTGCGCCTCGCCGCCGGAGAGCTCACCCGGCCGGTGGTCCACCCGAGCGCCGAGCCCCACCCGCTCCAGGAGCTCCCGCGCATAGCGAAGCGACTCCGCGCGGTCCGAACGCCGGATGAACGCGGGCATGGCCACGTTCTCCAGCGCGGTGAACTCCGGCAAGAGGTAGTGGCTCTGGAAGACGAAGCCGATGGTCCGGTTGCGGAACTCGGCGACCTCCGCGTCGCTCATGTCGAAGACGCTGCGGCCCTCGAACATCATCCGTCCCGCCGCCGGCGCATCCAGCGTGCCGATGACGTGGAGAAAGGTGCTCTTGCCCGCGCCGGACGCGCCGATGAGGGAGACGAGCTCCCCCTTCTCGATGTCGAGGGACACGTCGCGCAGCACGTCGATGCGCTTGCCGTGCAGGTGGTAGCTCTTGAAGACGTTGCGGATCTCGAGGAACGCCATCGCCGTGCCCTACTCCGCCTTCAGCCCTTCGACCGGCTCCACGCGCGAGGCCTTCAGCGCGGGATAGATCGACGCGAGGTACGTCACCAGCACCGCGATGATCACCGGGATGCTCACCTGCAGCGGCTCGATCTTCACCGGCAGCTGCGGGATGTAATAGACCTCCGCGTCGAGCTTGATCCCCACCTTGTCGATGAAGAGGCACCACGACAGGCCGGAGATGAGCCCCATCACGCCGCCCGCCACGCCGATCTGCAGGCCCTCCGCGAGGAAGATCTTCACGATGCCTCCGTCCGGCACGCCGAGCGCCTTCAGCACAGCGATCTCCTTGCGCTTCTCCAGCACGAGCATGATCACCGTGGCGACGATGAGGCCCGCCGCGACGATGACGATGATGGAGAGGATGATCCCCATCACCAGCTTCTCCAGCCGCAGCGCGGAGAAGAGGTTCCGGTTCATCTCGCCCCAGTCGCGCGTGCGGTACGGATAGCCGCCCAGCCGGTCGCGGACCTGGTTCATCACCCGCCGCGCGTCGTCGATGTTGCGCAGCTTCAGCTCCACGCCGGTCACGCCCTTGAGCCCGAAGAACGAGCGCGCCTCGTCGAGCGAGATGTAGACGAACTTGGAGTCGTACTCGTACATGCCGGAATAGAAGATCCCGGCCACGCGGAAGGGCCGGCTCTTCGGCATCGGCCCGTGCGGCCCCAGCTCCCCGCCGAGCGGCGAGACGACGTTGATCCGATCGCCCACCACCACCTTCAGGTTCGCCGCCAGCTCCCGGCCGATGATGATCCCCGGCAGCACCGTCGCGCGTTCCTTCGCGGTCTCGCCCACCGTGTCGTCGCCCGAGCCGCGCGGCCGCCGCACGATGATGTCGTCGTCCGCGAAGGGATCGTCCAGCTCCGCCTCGGGCTCGGGTGCAAGGTCCGGCGCGGCAGGCGTGGTGTCCTCGCCAATGGGCGTGAGGTCCATCTTCGGCAGGGGCTCGCCCCACCTGCGCGAGCGCGCCTCGAGGATCTTCTCCGGGTGGATGAGGAACTCGAGCGACCCGCCCTCCTGGATGTTCTGCTTGAGGTCGGTGACCGAGCCCACCGTCGCGGGATCGATGCCCTTGATCACGCTGCCGGAGATGTCCCCCTCGCTGCTGATCATCACCTCGTTGAGGATGAACGGCGTCTGGCCGATGACCTGCGGGACCTCCTTCACCTTCTCCATCACCTCGCGGTAGTCGGTGAAGGTGTCGAGCCCGTACTTGAGGACCACGCCGTGCGCGTTGGTCCCGAGGATCTTCTGACGCAGGTCCTGCTCGAACCCGCTCATCACGCTGAGCACGATGATCAGCGCCATCACGCCGACGCCCACCCCGCCCACCGAGAGCGCGGTCATCATCATCGTCGGCGTCTGCTCGTTGAGCTTCGCCGCGTGCATCGCCTCGCTGGCGCGCAGGGGATCCTGCTGACCCAGGCGCTTGATCCGCGTGCGCTCCACCGCCGCTTCGGTCGCCTTGAGGATCGCCAGCACCAGCAGCGGCGGCACGATCCCCAGGAGCAGCACCGCCAGCGTCCCCAGCAGGAGCCGCGGCCGGAACACCATCACGTGGCGCCGCGCGACGAAGAGCTCGAAGCCGGTGCGCAGATCCACGCGTCCCGAACCCGTGGCCACGAAGCCGGAGGTGATGCCGAGCAGCATGGCGATCACCAGCGCGCCGAACACCAGCCAGTACGAAGACTCCGGCCGGCCGAGGAGCTCGGCCACGTGGGTGATCTCGCGCAGCGACTCACCGAGCGCGAGCTGCAGCCCGGGGATGAAGTGCCGCAGCGTCAGCACTGCCGGGATGGGCAGGCCGAAATAGAAGAGCGCGACCGTGGCCTCGGGAACCGAGAGCCTTCCCGCGTTCGCCGCGCCGGTGAAGCCAGCGAGGAAGGCGATCCCGAACGAGACGAGCAGCGCGATCCCGAACGCCCCCGGTGGCGGCACGCCCAGCTGACCCGCGAGCAGCGTGTGCAGGAGCACCAGCGCGATCTCGGCCACGAGGATCCCGCCGCCGTACGCCGCCAGCGTTCCCCAGCGGAAGTCCACGTAGCGCGCGAGCGACGGGAGCAGCGGCGCCTGTGCGGCCGCCGAAGGAGGCTCATCGATCGGAGGTGCGCGACGGATGCCCAGCGCCACCGCCGCCCAGCCCGCGAGCCAGAGCCCGCCACCCACCACGAGCATCCACGCCGGCCCCGGCAACGGCCGGTCGCGGTGCATGAACGCGAGCAGCCCGCGGCCAAAGGCGGAGAGGAGTTCGAGGAACGAGCCCCACCCGAAGACGAGCGTGAGCAGGTCCGCGTGGGGAAGCAGCGTGACCTCCGCCTCGCCCGCGCGCGCGACGAAGAGCGCAAGGAACACCGCGCCCGCCGCCGCGAGCACCCCGCCAATGAGGAGGAGCCCGCGGTGGTAGACGGTCTCGCGGAACGGACGCGCCATCAGCCCTTCTGACCGCCCTGCGGCTTGAGCAGGGGGAAGAGGATCACGTCGCGGATGGACGGCGCGTTGGTGAAGAGCATCGCCAGGCGATCGATGCCGATGCCCTCGCCCGCGGTGGGCGGCATGCCGTGCTCGAGCGCGCGGATGTAGTCCTCGTCGTAGTCCATCGTCTCCTGCTGCCCACGCTGCTTCGCGTCCAGCTGCGCGAGGAAGCGTCCCTTCTGGTCCAGCGGGTCGTTCAGCTCGGAGAACGCGTTGGCGATCTCGCGGCCGGCGACGAACAGCTCGAACCGGTCGGTCATTTCCGGGTTCGCGTCGTTCCTGCGCGCGAGCGGAGACACCGCGGTGGGGAACTGTGTGATGAACGTGGGGTGCACGAGCGTGGACTCGACGTGCTCCTCGAAGAGCGCGCCCACCAGCTCCCCGTGGTGCATCGTCTCGATGGCGCGGCGCTCCGCCTCCTTGTGGTCGCCCTTCAGCAGCTCGTAGCGCAGCCGCTCCGGATCGAGCATGTCCTTGTCCGACAGCTCCGGCAGCTTCTCGCGGATCGCCTCGATCATCGGGATGCGCTTCCACCCCTTGCCGAAGTCGATCTCGTGCTCGCCGTAGGGCAGCTTGTCCGAGCCGGTCACCGCCTTCGCCGCCTCGGAGAGCATCTCCTCGGTGAGGTCCATGAGGTCCTCGTAGGTGGCGTAGGCCTGGTAGAACTCGAGCATCGTGAACTCGGGGTTGTGGCGCGTGCTCACCCCCTCGTTCCGGAAGTTGCGGTTGATCTCGTACACGCGCTCGAAGCCGCCGACCACGAGCCGCTTGAGGTACAGCTCCGGCGCGATCCGCATGAAGAGCGGGATGTCCAGGGCGTTGTGGTGCGTCTTGAAGGGACGGGCCGCGGCGCCGCTGACGAGCGGGTGCATCATCGGCGTCTCGACCTCGAGGAAGTCCCTGTCGTCGAGGAAGCGGCGGATGAACTGCACGAGCTTCGTCCGCTTCACGAAGGCCTGCTTCACCTCCGGGTTGGACACCATGTCGAGGTAGCGCTGGCGGTAGCGCGTCTCCACGTCCTGCAGCCCGTGCCACTTCTCCGGCAGCGGCCTTATCGCCTTCGTCAGCGGCGTGAAGCTCTCCGCGGCAATGGTCAGCTCACCCGTCTTCGAGCGGAAGACGTTGCCCTTCGCCGCCACGAAGTCGCCGAGGTCCACGAGCTTCACCAGCTCGTACGCCGCGTCACCGAGCACATCCTTCTTCACGTGGATCTGGATCTCGCCGGAGCGGTCGCGCAGCTTGATGAAGCCCGCCTTGCCGAACGAGCGCATCGCCACGATGCGGCCCGCCACGTCGTACGCGGTGGGCGGCGCCGTCTCGAAGTCCTCGATCTTCTGGTGCCCGTGCTTCTCTTCGATCTCGCGCGCGACGTGCTGGGGCCGGTAGCCGTTGCCCCAGGGATTTGCGCCCAGCTCGCGCCACTTCTGCGCCTTCTCGAGGCGCTGCGCGTAGATCTCCGCTTCCTTCGAACCTTCGTCTGCCATGGCCGTCCGTCACCCGCCGAAAGGGCGCGGCAAGCTACCGGAGCGATCCGGGGGTGGCAACGAACAAGGAACGCGGCGCGCTACTGCGGCGCCAGCAGCACGAGCATCACCGCCACCAGCACGCCGAGCAGCACCGGGATGGCCGCCTCCACCGGCACGCGGTGCTGCAGGTGCGCGAGGTGGATGCCGCGGTTGCCCATGTACTTCTGCCGGCGCACCCGCCGAAGGATGTTGCCCGCGAGCTGCGGGGGCGCCTTCTCTCGCTGCACGGTGCGGACCGCGCCCACCGCGCGGTGGTAGCGCTCCCAGCCCTTGCGGCAGTCCCCGCACGTGTCGAGGTGCGAGCGCAGCCGGAGCTGCTCGCGCGCCGGGAGCTCTTCGTCCACGAGCGCGCCGAACAGGCTCCTGGCTTCCTTGTGGCTCAGCTCGACCTGCACGTCAGTCCTCCTCGTCCCCATCCCCGCCCAGCTCCGCGAGGATCGCCGCCAGCTTTTCCCGCGCGCGGTGCAGCCGGCTCTTCACCGTTCCCACCGGCAGCTCGGTGATCTCGACGATCTCTTCATAGCTCAGCCCTTCGATGTCCCGCAGCACCACCAGCGCCCGCCCCTCCTCCTCCAGACGGCTGATGGCCACCCGCACCATCGCCCGCTCCCTTGCCGCGTCCAGCGCCTCGCCCGGCGTCTCGGGCCCGCCCACCGCCTCCTGCAGCCGGCCCTCGCCCACGTCCTCCCACTCCTCGGACCGGCCCCGCCCACGACGCTTGAGGTACTTCAACCGGTTGAGGCAGTGGTTGCGCGAGATGCGGAAGATCCACGTGGTCAACCGCGCGTCCATCCGGAACTTGTCGAGGTGCTGGTGCACGCTGACGAAGATCTCCTGGACGAGATCGTGCGCCTCCTCGCGGTCGCCCAGCATCCGCACGCAGAAGTCGAACACCCGGTCCTGGTGCTGCCGCACGAGCTGCTCGAACGCCTCCGGATCGCGCCTCCGCAGCTTGCTGAGGAGCACCCGCTCGGAGAGCTCGTTCTTCGAGCGGTCGCCTTCCCCGGTCGCGTTGACGACCACGCCCTCCATCCCGAACTCGAGCACCCCGCTCGACACGCGCGTACCTCCCGGCTCGCCCTCACCAGAGTCCGACAACGGCGCGTGCTGCCGGGTTCCACGCAGCCGAAACATCCCTAGTCCCGCGCCTTTATGAGGTAGCGGCCGGTCTTCGGGTCCACGGAGACCTGCGGCGGGCGGCGGCTCTTTTCGAACGCGAGATAGCCTGGCCGCAGCTGCTCCTCCCAGAACGCCTTCAGGGCTTCGTCCGGCTTCTCCCGCGCGAGCAGCGCCGCAAAGGACGCGTCGTCCATCCGCGAGGGAAACAGGTGCACCCCGATCCGCTTCTGGCCCGCCGTCCGCGCGTCGAGCGCGATGAGGTAGAGCTCCTCGATCGGACCGTCCTCGATGGGCAGACAACCCACGGTCACGCACGAGCCGTGGATGAAGATGTCGCCGCCCATCCGCCGCTCGCCGCGCAGCCGCGCCCGGTCCGCCGCGTTCGGGTAGTCGATGCCCAGGGAGAGGTGGAAGTTGCTCTGCGGGTTGAAGCGATCGACGACGTAGAAGCCCTCGGGGACCTGGAAGTCGCCCTCGCGGCGCTTCGGCCCGGCCACGCCGGAGGGGGCGCAGACCTTGTAGGTCTTCAGCTTCGTCAAGGCGGCTTGACCTTTGCCGGTGACCCACAGCTCGAGCTCGCCCTCGTGCTTGAAGGCGCGGAGAAGAATCTCCTTCGGCGGATAGGCGAGCCCCGCGTCGCGGAAGAGCCTCTCCACCTCCTGCTGCCGCTTCTCGCGCGCGTTGGCCACGCGATCTCCGGAGGACGCGCAGGCGACGGTCGCGAAGAGCAGCACGGCGGGGATCAGAACGCGGCCCTGGAGCATCGGCAATCCCTCCTCAGTGGCTCGCCTGCCGCACATGCGCGGCGCGGCGGCCGCACGGTCCGGTCTCATGAGCCGTGTCTAACGCGAAGTTGCACGGCGCGCGCCGTCAGGCGGGACGGCGAGCCGCAATTGCCACGTGCGGCTGCGGCACTTCGGCCGGCGGCGAGGGCGGCGTCGAGGGCGGAGGCAGCTGCGCCGGGTCTCCCACAGGCTTCTGCGCGCGGCCCTTGCGTTTGCGCGAGCGATCCGCCTGCACGTGCGCGGACCGCCGGGTGAGCGTCTCGGAGAGCGTGTAGAGCGCGCCCGCGCAGAGCACCGAGATGTTGTCGAAGCGCGCGTTGGGCAGCAGGTCCACCATGAAGATGGCGGTCATCAGTCCCAGCGCGCTCATCACACGCTTGTCCCGTTCGGGGAAGCGCCTGCGGTTCTTCAGGTAGCGCACCAGCGGGACGATCATGAGGAAGAAGAAGCAGGCCCACCCCCAGCGGCCGTAGTTCCCCATGAGGATGATCCAGTAGCCGTCGGTGATGGTGATGTTCGTGCCCCACTCGTCGAACACCATGCCTCGGTTGTAGCCGCCCCAGCCGAACCAGGGCTTGAGGTTCGCCCGGTCGAGAAGGATGTCCTCGTTGTCGAAGCGGAAGCCGAGCGAGGCCGCGCGGGCCTCGTTGATCTTCGCGAAGAACTCCACGAGCTCCTTCGCGGGAAAGAGATTCTCCGCGCGCAACGCGGGGAAGGCCACGGTGACGAAGATGGAGCCGATGATCACGAACCGGCTGATGGCCGGCTTCTTCAGCGGCGCGACGACGGTCACCGCAAACGCGTAGGCCACCGGCGCAAAGCTCTTCGCCGCGATCATGGTGAACCAGAGCAGGCCCATGCGCGCCTTGGAGACCCCGAGGCCGATGCCCGCGCTGAGGCAGGCGAACACGAACATCGCCACGCCGAGCCCGTTGTCCATGAAGACGATCGCGCGGTAGCCGTTGCCGCGGATCGCGCTGCCGAACATGCCCGGGTGGAAGCCGTAGAGCATGTTGTGCAGCTGAGGGCTGATGCGGATCTCCAGCAGCATCAGCGGGATGTAGACGACGAAGCACTTCACCATCACGCCGAACAGATCGCGCAGGTCCTGCGACGTCTTGTAGAGGCGCTGGCCGACGCTGAAGGGCAGATAGATGTCGAGCCCGAGCGCGATGAACAGCGCCAGTGCGTCGTACGGTCTGAGGCCGGGCAGCACCACGATGTTGGTGCCGAAGAGGCCGGAGCCGAAGATGAGGATCTCCGGGTTCACCAGCACCGTGCCGATGCCCCCGATGCCGAGCACGATCCAGACGTAGCGCGGCATGTTGTGACCGGGCGCGCTCTTGAGGACCTCGTTCGCGTGAAAGAGGCGCAGGCACACCGCGATCATCAGGAAGGTCAGCCGGTGCTTGTTCAGCGCCGGCAGCAGCGGCGGATCGAACGCCACCTGCGACGGGAGGAACATCAACGACACCATGATGACCCACGCCGCCGTCTCCGCCGGACGCGCCTTGCCTCGGCGCATGGAGAAGAAGGCGATGATCAACAACGGCGCGCCGAAGAGGGCGAGCTTGACGAAGATCGTCCCGTGCAAGGCGCGGGATGCTACCAGCGCATACAGCCCTCTCCAAAGGACTCCTCCGACCGCACTCCCGGAGGCCGTGGAGGCAGGCTCGTGCTGCAGCGGCGCGCTTCCGTGCCCAGCCTGAAGGCCGGAGGTGCGCGTGCTTCGGACGATCGTCTTCGACGTGGATGGGACGCTGGTGGACTCGGTGGATCTGCACGCGCGGTGCTGGCAGGAGGCCTTCGCGCGCTACGGCCGGCAGGTGGACTTCCGGAAGATCCGCAACCAGATCGGCAAGGGCGGCGACCTGCTCATCCCCCACTTCCTGCCGGAGGAGGAGAACGAACGCTGGGGCGAGGAACTCGACAGTTTCCGCTCGGAGCTCTTCCAGGAGCGCTACCTCCAGAAGGTGCGCCCGTTCCCGAAGGTCAGGGAGCTCTTCGAGCGCATCCGCGCCGACGGCAAGTCGGTGGCCCTCGCGTCGTCGGGGAAGGACGTGGAGATCGACCACTACATCGGGCTGCTCGGGGTGAAGGCGCTCGTGGACGTGCGCACCACCAGCGACGACGCGGAGCGCTCCAAGCCCTTCCCGGACATCTTCGCGGCCGCGCTGGAGAAGGTCGGGGTCGAGGGACCGGACGAGGCGCTCGTGGTCGGCGACAGCCCCTTCGACGCGGAGGCCGCGGGCCGTTTGACCGTGCCCTGTGTCGGCGTGCTCTGCGGCGGGTTCGAGCCAGAGGACCTGCGGCGGGCGGGCTGCATCGCGCTGTTCCGTGACCTCGCGGACCTGTTGGAGCGCTACCGGGAGAGCCCGCTTGCGAGGGACGGACGGGCGGTGCGGGAGGGCATCGAGGAGGGCCAGCCGCCTGCGATTGTCTGATGGGCGGCGCTCAAACCATCAGCTGCACTGCAAGAATCCAGTCACATTGCACGCAGCCGGCAGCTCCTGTTAAGTGGCGGTGATCCCTTTCCTCACCCGCTTGACGCGGTACGCCGACGACGGTGAATGGTCCGGCCGGCAGCGGCTCGAGCGGTGGTGGCGGTGCGTGCAACGCAGGCAGCCCCGGTGGCACCGGAGGCGCGGGCGGCCTGAACGGCTCGGCGTGCACCCACGCGGCGGGCACGGGCATCGGCTCGGCGAACTACAACGCGATGATCGGAAGCCTTGCGCAGGGCACTGCGGTTGCGGGGAGCGCCGGCGCGGGCGGCACCTCCAGCCACTCCGGTGGTGGCGGCGCGGGCGGCGTGCTCCTCGACGGCGCGGGTCCGAACGCGGCGAATGGTCCTCGCACCTGGAGCGGCCGCGGTGGCCGTGGCTACGGCGCGGGCGGCGGCGCGGGTGGCTACGACGGGTCCACCAGCTCGGTCCGCGAGGCAGGCGGCGCCGGCGCGCCGGGCGCGGTCTATCTGGAGTGGTAGCGGCAGCGACTCCGGGCTGAAGGCCCGGCAGCTGATTCGAGCCTCTCCGGGCGGCGGGTTCCTCAGCGGGAC
>JAFAFL010000055.1 GCA_023423535.1 Pseudomonadota bacterium | reverse complement strand
GCGCAGCGGCTGGCGGCGGGGCTGGGGGCGGTGCTGGAGCGGGCGGCGCTGAGGACGGAGGCGGACGCCGCGCGCGCGGACGCGAAGCTCGCGCTGGAGCGCACGCTGCGGTTGCAGGCGGTGACGCAGGCGCTCTCCGGAGCACGCTCACGCGAAGAGCTGGTGGAGGTCGCGGTGCTGCAGGGCCTGCAGGCGCTGGGCGCGAGCGCGGGGTCCATGGCGCTGCTCGACGAGGGACTGCCGCGGCTTCGGGTGCGCTCGGTGGGTTACGCGCCCTGCGTGAGCGAGACCTGGCGCGACGTTTCGCTGGAGGAGCGCTTTCCGCTCACCGACGTGGTGCGCGAGGGCGATGCGATCTTCCTGCGCAATGCGGAGGAGCGGCTCGCGCGCTACCCGCACCTCGCGGAGCTGGTGCGACAGAACGGTGTGGGCGCGATGGCGGCGCTGCCGCTCTGGCTCGACGGCAGACCGATCGGCGCGCTGGGGCTGAACTTCGACGCGCCGCGCGACTTCGACGAGGCCGAGCGCGCCTTCGTGAACACGCTCGCGCGGCTGTGCAGCCAGTCCATCGAACGGGTGCGCCACGTGGAGGCGGAGCAGCACGCGCGGCAGCGGCTCGAGCTCGTGGCCGAGGCGGGGCGGCTGTTGTCGTCCACGCTCGACTACGAGCAGACGCTGCAGAACGTCGCGGCGCTGATGCTCCCGCACCTGGGCGACTTCTGCTTCTTCGACCTGCGCGAGGAGAGCGGCGACGTCCGGCGGATCGCCCGGGCCCGCGTCCCGCGCGTGCAGGCGATGCTGCAGCAGAGCCGGTGGGCGCCGAACCCGAAGCCGGAGCTGAACCTCTGCGCGCTGACCAGCGGGCGGGTGGGCCTGCACGCGGACATCGACGACGCGTTCTACGAGCGGATGGCGGCGTCGCCGGAGCACCTCGCGCTGCTGCGGACGCTGGACTTCAACTCGCTGCTGACGGTGCCCATGCATCTGGGCGGTGAGCTGGTGGGCTCGATGACCATGGCCTACGCGGAGTCCCGGCGGCGGCACGGGGCGGAGGAGCGCGGGCTGGCGGAGGAGCTGGCGCGGCGTGCGGCGGTGGCGGTGCAGCACGCGCGGCTGATGCGCGAGACGCGGCGCGCGGTGGCGGTGCGAGACGAGTTCCTCAGCGTCGCCGGCCACGAGCTCAACACGCCGCTCACCACGCTGAAGCTCCAGCTGACGTCGCTCCAGCGGCAGGGCGCGGTGGCGAAGGCGGTGGAGCAGAAGCTCCAGGGAGCGAACCGGCAGGTGGACAGGCTCGCGAGGCTCGTGCGCGCGCTGCTCGACGTCTCGCGCTTCGAGACCGGACGGCTGGTGCTCGATCTGCAGGACGTGGAGGTGGTGTCGCTCCTGCGCGACGTGGTGGACCGGCAGCTCGAACACCCGACGCTCGCGGGCGCGGTGTGGCTCGACTGTCCGGAGCGCGTGGTGATGCGCGGCGATCCGCTGAGGCTCGACCAGCTCTTCGGGAACCTCGTGTCCAACGCGATGAAGTACGGCGGCGGCCGGCCCATCGACGTGCGGGTGACGGTGGGCGAGGAGAGCGTGCGGGTGAGCGTGGCGGACCGCGGGATCGGCATCGCCCCGGAGGACCAGCAGCGCGTCTTCGACCGGTTCCAGCGCGCGGTGTCGGCGCAGCACTACGGCGGCTTCGGCGTGGGGCTGTGGATCGTCCGCGAGGTCGCGCGTGCGCACGGTGGCGAGGTGACCCTGCGCAGTGAGCCGGGCGAGGGAGCGACCTTCACGGTCGAGCTGCCTCTCGCAGGTCCGCGGGTGGCGGCGACGACGTAACGCGTACAATGGCGCCTTCTCCCACCGGAGGCTGCCTTGCCCGTCCGCACCTTTCGAGCGTTGGCCCTCGTGCTGGTCCTGGGCGCGGCCGTGGGCGCCGGCTGTGGCGGAGGGCTCGCCGAGTCGGACCTGCGGCAGCCCGACGGTTGGGACGCGCAGGTGAAGCTTCCCGCCGCGGCCGACCACGATCCCGCGCCAGACCGGGTGGAGGTGCACCTCGAGGCGAAGGTGGCCACGCTGGAGCTGCGGCCGGGCCAGCTGACGGAGGTCTGGACGTACAACGGCACGCTGCCCGGACCCACGCTGCGCGCGCGCGTGGGCGACGAGGTGGTGGTGAAGTTCAAGAACAGCCTGCCCGAGCCGACGACGATCCACTGGCACGGGCTGCGGGTGCCCGCGAGCATGGACGGGACGACGCACACCCAGCCGGCGGTCGCGCCGGGCGAGACCTTCGAGTACCGCTTCACCGTCCCCGACGCGGGGACCTTCTGGTACCACCCGCACATCCGCTCCAGCGCGCAGGTGGGCGCAGGCCTCTACGGCGCGTTCGTGGTGGAGCCGCGCGAGGGTTCGGCGGAGGCCGGTTTCGACAAGGCGCTCGGCGACGAGCTGCTGCTGGTGCTGAGCGACGTGAGCCTCGAGGAGGATGGAAGGCTCTCGCCCGCGGACAAGCACGGGTTCTTCGGCGACTACTTCGGCCGCGAGGGCGAGCTGGTGCTGGTGAACGGCCGCGCGATGCCGACGGTGAAGCTGAGGCTCGGCGTGCCGCAGCGGTGGCGGATCATCAATGCGGCGCGGGCGCGCTACTTCCGGTTCACGCTCCCGGGCCAGACGATCGTCCGGGTGGGCGGTGACGCGGGCCTGCTGGAGCGGCCGGTGGAGGTCTCGGAGGTCGTGCTCACGCCGGGAGAGCGCGCGGAGCTGTACGTGATGCCCCGCGCGGAAGCGGTGCCGCAGGAGCCGGTGGTGGTGACGGTGCCGCTCCTGGACGCGAACCGGTTTCGACTGCCGAGCGAGGCCGAGCCGGGCGAGCTGATGCGCGTGGAGCTCACCGCGGAGAAGGCGGGCTACGGCGCGGCGAAGCTGCCCGAGCGCTTCGCCGACATCGAGAAGGTGGACACCGCGGTCGCGTTCACGCGGCAGATCGAGTTCATGGAGAAGAGCGATCCGGACGGCGCGGTGCTGGGCATCAACGGGAAGACCGACGGCACGCTGTCCATCGACGCGCACGTGAACACGGTGGAGATCTGGGAGCTCACCAACACCACGCCCTACGACCACCCGTTCCACCTGCACGGGTTCTTCTTCCAGGTGCTCGATGTGGACGGACGCGCGCCGACGATGACCGAGTGGCGGGACACCGTGAACCTCGTGCCCGGGAGGAAGGTGCGGATCGCCATCCCCTTCGACGACCGCGAGGGGATGTGGATGTTCCACTGCCACATCCTCGATCACGCGGACCTGGGGATGATGGCGATGGTGCACCTGCACTCGAGCCACTGAGCGCTCAGCGCTTCAGGCTCTCGCGCCGCGCAGCTCGTGCAGGGCCCAGAGCAGCGCGCCGAAGAGCACGAAGGCGAAGGCCTGGTGCGCCGCGCCGAGGGAGACCGGCACGAAGAGGAGCAGCGTGGCCACGCCGAGCGCGACCTGTCCCAGCGCGGCGATGGGGACGAGCGTGACCGCCAGTCTCGCGCGGCGGGTGAGCACCGCGCGGGCATCGCGGCCGGTCAGCGCCCACGCGAGGAACACGAGGCCGAGCACCGAGAGCGCGAGCAGCCGGTGGGTGAACTGCACCGTGACCATGTTCTCCACGAGGTTGCGCCACAGAGGTGAGATCGCGCCGAGCCCCGGCGGCACGAATGAGTCGCCCATCAACGGGAAGGTGTTGAAGAGCCGGCCCGCGCGAAGGCCGGCGACAAAGGCGCCACTGACGAGGGTGATGCAGAGGAGCGCGAGGATGCCGGCGTAGCGACGACGCAGCCGCGCCAGCCCGCAGTGACCGAGGGGCTTCGCTTTCGGCGAGAGGAGATCGAAGGCGACCCAGAGCAGCGCGCCGAAGATCGCCACCGCGAGCATGAGGTGCGCGGCGAGGCGGTAGTGGCTCACCGCGAGGTCGGTGTGGAAGCCGCTCGCGACCATGTACCAGCCCATCAGGCCCTGCAGCCCGCCGAGCGCGAAGATGCCGAGGAGCTTCAGCGCGAGTCCGCGGCCGATGGCGCGGCGCCAGACGAACCAGACGAAGGGCAGGAGGAAGACGAGGCCGAGGATGCGGCCCCAGAGGCGGTGGAGGTACTCGAGCCAGAAGATCCCCTTGAACTCGGTGAGCGTCATGGTGGGGAAGAGGTTCTGGTACTGCGGCACCTGCTTGTAGGTGTCGAACCAGAAGAGCCACTCCGCGTCGGTCATCGGCGGCAGGAAGGAGAGCGGCTTCCACGCCATCATCGACAGGCCGGAGTCGGTGAGCCGCGTGAGCCCTCCGAGCACCACCATCACGAACACCATCCCCGCGCAGGCGAAGAGCCAGGCGACGACCGGAATCGTGGAGGTCTGCGTGCTCGGCACTTCGATGGGCGTGGCGGGCGCCGTGACGGAGGCGTTGGGGCTGGACATGCGGCGCTCTCTTCCCGGCGACGGTCGGTGAGCACACCGTCGCGCGATCGGCGCCTGTACCGTGAAGCGACACGCGCTGTCCCGACGCAGGTTTTGCGTGCCGAGTCGCGGTGATGCCGGTCAGAAGTCCCGCTGCGTGCGCGACGCGGTTCAGCGCTTCCGGTCCGTGGTGCGCGTCGGCGCTGGCGCGCTCTTCCGCGAGGTCGTCGTCGTCTGCTTCGTCTGCGTCGTGCGCGAGGTCGTGGTCGCGGACCGGGTGGGCGCCTTCTTCGTGGCGGCGGCGGGCGCCGTCGTCTGCCCCGAGGTGGCCTGCTTCCCGACCGGCTTCGGCGCTGCGGGAGGCGCTGGGCGGGTCACGACTTTGGGTGCCGGTGCCGGCGTCGTGACCGGCGTCGGCTCCGGCTCGGGAGGAGGGGGCGGCGGCGGGGCGACGGTCGCGAGCACGGAGAAAGCCTCGAAGCGGCAGGTGCCTTCGACACAACCGGCCGCCGCGCGCAGCTCGGCACCAAAGTGTTTCTGCCACTCGGGGCCGAGCTGCACCGGCTCCGCGATGGGACGTTGGTCCGCGCCCTCGCCGAGCAGCGCGCGCAGAGCGCCGTTGCGGTCCACGCTGAGTTCCAGCGCGACGGGTCCACCGCGCGGGCTCTCGGGCCCGAGCATCACGCCGCGCCGCTCGCCGAGCGCCCACTCGAACTGCACCGGCGCGCCGCCGTGGGAGAGGGTCACCGCCGCGTAACGTCCGGGCGATCCGAGAAGCAGCACCGTCGCGCGGGCCTCCGGTGCCTCGGCGAAGACGACGCGACGGAAGAGTGCCTCTGCGCCCGCGTCCTTCAAGCCGGTGCTCACGCGCGTGCGCACGCGGACGTCATCGCCGTCGAGCTCCACCACGTCCGGCAGCACGCGGCCGAATGGGTTGCCGCGCGCGTGGGGAAAGACGATTGCCTCGTCCTCCCACGCCGCCGCGCGCCCGAAGGTGAGCAGCGGCACCGCGTCAGGTCCGTCACCGAGCAGGAGCGAGCGCTTCAGCGGCCCTCGCTCCACGCGTCCGCGCGCCTGCGGCATGGGACCCGCCGCGAGCTCTCCGGTCACCGCCGCTCCCGCGAAGGGCGTGGGCGGGGGCTGACGGCTGCGGAGCCAGCTGACCAACAAGACACCCGCCGCCGCGAGCACGAGCGCCACCGCCGCGGTTCTCGTCACCGCGCGCGTGACGCGGAGGAAGGCCTGGCGAACGGGACCCGGTCCGCTCGGGGGCGGCGTGGAAGCGTTCCTCACCGGAGCGAAGGGCTCGAGCTCCGCAATCAGCTCCTCGACCGTGGCGTAGCGCTCGTCGGGCGCCGGCCTCAGGCAGCGCGCGACCACCGCATCGAGCTTCGGGTCCACGCCGGGCCTGCGCGCGGAGGGCGGGTCGTAGTTGCCGACGGGGACCTCGCCGGTGAGCAGCTCGTAGAGCATCACGCCGATGGAGAAGATGTCGGCGCGGTAGTCGGCGGAGGCGGCGTCCACGCGCTGCTCGGGCGCCATGTACGACAGCGTTCCCATGGCCACGTGCGTGGCGGTGAGCTGGAAGCGTCCCTCGTTGGGGCCGGAGAGGAAGGACGCGAGCCCGAAGTCCGTCACCTTCACCACGCCGCCCGCGCGCTGGTCGAGAAGGATGTTCTCCGGCTTGAGGTCGCGGTGGATGACGCCGCGCGCGTGGGCGTGCGCGATGCCCCGGCACACGTCGAGGATCATCCCCACCGCGGCGGTGGGGGCGACCGGCTGCTGCATCACCTCGCGCAGCGAAGGGCCCTCGATGAACTGCATCACGAGGTACCAGTCGTCGCCGTGGTGCCCGCGGTCGACGATGTCCACGATGTTCGGGTGCGAGAGCGTGGCGAGCGCCGCCGCCTCCTTCTCGAACCGGTCGACGAAGGTAGGATCGCCGGCGAGCTCGGTGTTGAGCACCTTCACCGCCACGGTGCGCTGGAGCGAGAGCTGCGTGGCGCGGTGGACCTCGCCCATGCCGCCCTTCCCGATCAACGCCTGCAGACGAAAGCCGGGGATGGAGTCCGGGCCCCGGAGGGCGTGGATGGCGGTCGGATCCAGGGTCGACATTCGCGGCGGCACCGTACCGAAGCGGATCCCTCAATGACAGCCGTGCCCGCTCGGCGGGCCGTACGTTTTTGGGGTGCAAATGTTCCGTGCGGATGAAGCGCCGCGTGCGAAGCGCTAACGCTTGCCGAACAGGCGGCGGAGCCCACCGAAGACGCCACCGCTCGTCGTGGGGGGCGGCTCGGGTGAGTCCGGCAACGGCGCGGCGGCGAAGAGCGCGGCGCGGACCTCTTCGCTCGCGTCCTCGGTGGCCAGGGTGCGTTCGCGGCGATCGCCGGAGACCTGCGCGGCGACTTCGACGGTGCCGTGCACGGAGAGCCGGAACACGAGCTGCGCTTCGCCCGAGCGCTCCGGCTGCAGCTGCAGCGAGCCGAGGTACGCGTTCTCCTCCGCGCGCTCCGAATCTCCCTGGAAGACCGCCACCCCGAGCGCCACGCCCGCCTGCACCGGTAGGGTCAGCGTCTTCTCCGCCGGCAGGCGCGTGCCTCGCTCCAGCACCCGCCGCATGCCACCGCCACGCAGCGCGATGCCGATGGGCACGCCGAGGATCTCCGACACCGTCGCGCCGCGCTTTCCCGCCTCAGCGCGCAGCAGCGAGTCGCCGAGGATCGCCGCGCCACGCGCCACCGCACCCACCGGCTCGAAATCTTCAGGCGGCACCGCCGGACGCCCGAGCGCCGCTTCGATGCGACGGCGAACGTCGTGAGAGCGCGCCTCGGGACCGACGAGCAGCAGCGCGTCGATCGTCTCGGGCGTCACGCCTGCCGATGAGAGAACCGTGCGCGCGCGAGAGACGGTGTGCTCGAGCCACTCGCCTTTGTCGAAGCGCTCCGCGCCGGTGGAGAGGACCTCCACGTCGTCGCCGGTGATGCCCACCACCGCCGCCTCCACGCCTTCGGTGTCGAGCGACAGCGTGAGCACGCGCTTTCTCGCGAGGCCTCTTCCGTGGCCGTACGCCAGCGCCACCGCGGAGGGCTCGCCCACCAGACGCAGCACCTCCAGGCCCGCGCGCTCCGCTGCTCGCAGCAGCTCGAGACGGGGATGATCGGTCATCGAGGCCGGCGCGGCGATCACGGCGCGCTGCACGTCACCCACGCCTGGAGAGCTGCGTGCGGCCTCCACCGCGCGCTGCAGGAGCAGCTCCAGCGGCTCGTCCCCGGTCCGCGAGACCACCGCGAACTCCTGCGCATCGTTGGTCGCATCGGCGTTCGCGTTGGCGTTGGCGTTGGCGTTTGTGGCCTGGACGGACGTCATCGCGGACACGCGCACCTCTCGCTCGCGCAGCTCGAGCCCGAGCACCATGGATGAGGACGTCGGCGAAGGTGGAGGCACCGCGATGGGCTCCGGCGGCTCGGGCGTGGGCTCTCCGCTGCGGAAGGCGACGACGCGATCGACGAGCGCCTTGCTCTCCGCGTCCAGCCGCGTGAACCGGACCGTCATGCCCGGCCGTCGTCCCTCGCCTTCGTCACCGCTCTGCGTGCGGAGGACGACGCCTTCACCTCGCAGCAGCGGCGTGCCGTCGGCGAGCACGAACTCGAACTGCAGCCGGGTGCCCTCCGCCTTTACCGACTTCGACGCGACGAACACGCCGCCCCGCGCAACGTTGCTGCCGTAGCGCGCGATGAACTCGTCCACCGTCGCGTACGGGAGCCGCACGCGGAGGGGGACGGCGGGCTTCGGCTCGTCGCTCACGTCTCAGCGCCCCGTGCCCAGCGGGAGCTGCACGTCCTGCGCGGCGCCCGGCGCCACACCAGCGGCCACGTTCAGCGTCAGCCCGCGCCGCAGCGTTCGAAGCGGCAGCTCGAAGTAGAGGAGGAACTCCTGCCGGTCTCCCGGCCCGAGCGTGCGCTGCAGTGGCCAGGTGCCGCCGCGCTGCGCGTCCATCGCCAGGCGGTAGAGCCCCTCGTCACCGGCCGAGCCGGAGGCATCTGCGCTGCGGACCGCCACGTGCGAGAAGTCCACTTCGACCGACTCGCCACCCATGTTCTGCGCGAGCAGCGTCACGCCGAGGAACCCGTCCTCGCTCGTCAGCTCCACGCGGCCCGCGCGCACCGAATGCGCTGCCTGCAGCCGGGAGACGCGCAGCGCGATGCTCCCCAGCTGCACGGTCTCCGTGTTCTCCGGCAGCGGCACGTCCTGCGGTCCGCCCTCGCCGGTGGCCAGCGCCGCCAGCCGCGCGTTCGGATCCTCCTGCGGCGCGTCCGGGGCCCTGCCGGAGGAGAGTCCCCGCTGCTCGCGTTCGACCTCCTCGCGCAGTCGCTCCAGCGTGCGGTCCGGCGGCGGCGGCTCCTCGCGCTTGCAGCCTCCGGGTCCACCGAAGAGCGCGCCGAGGAGGGTCGCGACCAGCAGTCCCCCCGGCCGCATCTAGGCCCGCACCGCCGCGTCCACCAGCCCCAGCACCTTCTCCAGCGCCGTACCGATGCCGGACGGATCCGCGCCGCCCGCCTGCGCCATGTCCGGCTTTCCGCCGCCGGAGCCGCCGACGTACTGCGCCATCTCGCGCACGAGGTCTCCGGCCTTCACGCCGCGATCGACGACGTCCTTCGTCGCCGCCACGAGGATCAGCGCCTTGCCGTCCTTCTCGCCGCCGATGACCACCACGCCGCTCTTCAGCTTGTCGCGGAGCTGATCCGCAAGGCCGCGGAAGACCTTCGGATCCGCCGGATCCACGCGGGTGGTGAGGATCTTCACGCCCTTCACCTCGCGCACCTGCTCGGCGCCGTCGCCGCTCGAGGCACGCGTCGCCTTGAGCTGGACCTCCTCCACCTTGCGCTCCAGATCCTTCATCCGCTTCTGCGTCGCCTCCACGCGCGAGACGAGGTCCTTCGGCGAGGTCTTGAGCAGCACCGCGGCGCGACGAAGCTCACGCTCGAGCTCCCGCAGGTACTGCAGCGCGCCGGTGCCGGTGAGGCCGACGATGCGCCGCACGCCGGAGGCGATGGACGACTCCTGGGTGATCTTGAAGAGGCCGATGTCGCCGGTCCGCTTCACGTGCGTGCCGCCGCAGAGCTCGGTGGACTCGGGGTGCACGGAGACGACGCGCACGTTGTCCGCGTACTTCTCGCCGAAGAGCGCCACCGCGCCGCTCTTCTTCGCCTCCTCGAGGCCCATGAGCTTCGTCTGCGCGCCGGCGTTCTCGCGGATCCACCGGTTGACGAGATCCTCCACCTGCTCGAGCTGCTCCGGCGTGGGCGCCGCGAAGTGCGCGTAGTCGAAGCGCAGGTAGTCCGGCGCGACGACCGAGCCCGCCTGCTTCACGTGATCGCCGAGCACGAGCTTCAGCGCCTTGTGCAACAGGTGCGTCGCCGAGTGGTTCGCGCGGATCGCGCTTCGCCGGTCGCCGTTCACCGAGAGCAGCACCGTGTCGCCGACCTTCAGCGAGCCCTCGATCACGCGCGCCTTGTGCACCACCAGCCCCGCCACCGGGCGCTGCGCGTCGAGCACTTCCAGCACCGTCTTCCCGCCGTTTGCCTTCAGGGTCCCGGTGTCGCCGACCTGGCCGCCGCTCTCGCCGTAGAAGGGCGTCTGGTCGCAGACGATCTCGACCTCGTCGCCGGCGTTGGCCTCGGTGGTCTCCATCAACGCGCCGCCCGCGCCGGGCGTCTTGAGGATCGCGCGCACCGAGCCTTCGCCCTCATGGCCGTCGCCGTCGTAGCCGAGGAACTTCGTCTCCCCCAGCCGCTCGAGGAGCTTGTGGTACAGGTCGCCGACTGCCTTGTCGCCGGAGCCCTGGAAGTCGCCCTTCGCGCGCTGCTCCTCCATCCGCTTCTCGTAGCCGGGCTGGTCGATGTCGAAGCCCCGCTCGCGCGCGATGATCTGCGTGAGGTCCCACGGGAAGCCGTGGGTGTCGTGGAGGAAGAAGACCGCTTCGCCGGGCAGCACCTTCTCGCCCGCCTTCTGCAGCCGCGCGATCTCGTCGTCGATCATCCGCAGGCCGCGGTCGAGCGTGCGCCGGAAGGACTCCTCTTCGTGACGGCAGACCTCGAGCACGAACGAACGGTTCTCGCGCAGCTCGGGATACGCATCACCCATCGCCTGGATGACGCGCTCCACCGTCTTGGGGAAGAAGATCTCGTTGAGCCCCAGCTTCGAGCCGTGACGGATCGCGCGCCGCATGATCCGGCGGAGCACGTAGCCGCGTCCTTCGTTCGACGGCTGCACGCCATCAGAGATGAGGAACGCCGCCGCGCGCGAGTGATCCGCGATCACCCGCATCGACGCGCCCGCGGGACCCGGATCGTAGGTCTTGCCGCTCACGGCTTCGACCGCCGAGATGAGGTCGCGGAAGAGGTCGGTGTCGTAGTTGGAGCGCTTGCCCTGCGCCACCGCCGCCATGCGCTCGAGGCCGGCGCCGGTGTCGATGGACGGCTTCGGAAGCGGGATGAGCGGCGCGTCCTTCTCCTTGCGCTCGAACTGCAAGAACACGAGGTTCCAGATCTCCAGCCAGCGGTCGCAGTCGCACGCCACGCCCTGGCACGGACGGCCCGCGGCCTCCTCCACGCAGGGGATGTCGTCGCCCTGGTGGAAGTGGATCTCCGAGCACGGACCGCACGGGCCGGTGTCGCCCATCGCCCAGAAGTTGTCCTTGTAGCCGAGCTTGAGAATGCGATCGCGCGAGACGCCCTGCTTCGCCCAGAGCTCGAAGGCCTCCTCGTCCCACGGGATGCCGCGCTCGCCGTTGAAGACGGTGACCGCGAGTCGTTCGACGGGGAGCTTCATCACCTTCGTCACGAACTCCCAGCCGAACGCGATCGCGTCCTCCTTGAAGTAGTCGCCGAAGGAGAAGTTGCCGAGCATCTCGAAGAACGTGTGGTGCCGCGCGGTGAAGCCCACGTTGTCGAGGTCGTTGTGCTTGCCGCCGGCGCGTACGCACTTCTGCGAGGTCGTGGCGCGGGTGTAGTCGCGCTTCTCGCGTCCGGTGAAGACGTCCTTGAACTGCACCATGCCTGCGTTGGTGAAGAGCAGGGTGGGGTCGTTGTGGGGGACCAGGCTGGAGGAGGCGACGCGCTTGTGGCCGCGCTCCTCGAAGTACTGGAGGAACGCCTCGCGGAGCTGCGCCGCGGTCATGGGGGAGGACATGCGCCTACCTATATTCCAGCGCCGAATCCTTTTCAGCGGGCGTTCTGCGCGCGGGAGAGCGCCTCCACCATACGGGGCCCGGTCACGTAGCCGCGGGCCAGGAGCTGGACCCCGTTGCCGTCCCGGTAGAGCACGGTGGGGAAGGAGTTGACGCCCAGCGCCCGGACTTCCCGGAACTCGTTTGAGGTCTGCTGCTTCGCCTCGGCGCTCTCGAAGCGCTTCCGGAACTCCGCGAAGTCGAGTCCGTACGCGGCGCTGAGGCTCTCGTAGAAGCCGACGACGGTCGGGTCCTCGTTCTCCGCGTAGAACTTCCGCTGGATGTCGGCGAAGGCGTCGTAGGCGTGGGTCGTGGGGCCGGGCTGCTCGGCGAGCATCCCGCGCAGCACCACGAACGCGCGGCACGAGGGCTCGGTGTCGTAGTTGAACTGCTCCCGGTCGAGGAAACGCGTGGAGAACGGCTGACCGGTGCGCTCGGCGATCTCCTCCCAGTGACCGCGGAGGAAGCTCTTGAACTGCGCGTTCCAGGGATCGCCACCTCCGGCGCGCAGCCCGCCGACGAGGATCCGGAAGGGGAGTCCCTTCTGCTGCGCCTCGGCCTGCAACGCACGAAGGCCCGGCGAGCCTCCCCAGCACCAGGAGCACATGGGGTCGCCCACGTAGATGACCTCTCCGGTCGGGGCGGAAGGCGCGGGGCCGGCCTTCGACGCGCCCGCCCCGAAATTGGGGATCTCGCACACGCCGGTGTCGGGGTCGCACATCGGCTGCATCGTCTGCGTCTTCTGAGGCTCGTTCTTGTCGGTCTTCATGGTCAAAGAGATAGCCGCCGCGCACCGCGTTGACGACTGCGCGCGGACGCACACAGCATGTGCGTCCATGCACATGACCTGGGACGACCTGCAGACGGTGGAGGTGCTCGTTCGCACCCGCAGCATCGTGGGGGCTGCGCGCGAGCTGTCCCTGCGCCATTCGTCGATCTCGCGCCGGGTGGATGCGCTGGAGCGCGCGCTCGGAGCACCGCTCTTCCTGCGAGGGGCCAGGCTGCAGCCGACCGCTCTGGGGCGAGCGATCGCCGACCATGCCGGGCGGATGCGCCCGCACGCGATGGATGTCGGCGCCCTGCTCGAGCAGCAGCGTCGCGCACGGGAGGGCCGGCTCGTCGTCACCACCAACGACGTGCTCGCGTCGCTCCTGTTCGCCGCGCTGCGGATCTGCCGCTTCACCGAACGGGTGGAGGTGCGGATCTCCGAGAGCGAGCTGGTGCTCGAGCCCGGCGTGACGGATCTCGCGCTGCGGCCGAGTCACACACCGGGTGGTGCGCTGAGAGGACGGCAACTGGGGAGGCTGCGGCTCGGCGTGTTCCGGGCGCGCTCGATCAAAGCCGAGACCGCGAAGTGGATCCTGCCCTCGTCGACTCTGCGCGCCCGCTCGTCCATGCGCTGGTGGAAGGCCGTGCCGGAGGACGAGGAGGGCCCGGTGGAGTGCGACACGCTGCTCGGCATCCGGGACGCCTGTGTGGCGGGGCTCGGGCGAAGCGTGCTGCCGTCACTCCTCGCCGAGGGAGACGCGCGCCTCGTGAGGGAGCGGGAGCTCTCGGGTGGTCCGCCGGTGTGGCTGCTCTCCGCGGCGACCCGACGCGCAGACGCAGGGCTGCGACGGGCGAGGGAAGCGCTCTCCGAGGCTCTCCGCAGCGCGCCGGGCGTTTGGGAGGGCTGACCCGCCGGGGGCGAACATGGCTTGCAAAGAATATTGCCCGTGGAGAATATAGCCCGGAGGCCATGACCATGACGCCGACCCCATTCGAGGTGATCGCGGATCCGAACCGCCGGCAGATCCTCGATCTGCTGCGGGTGCGCCGCCGCGCGGTGGGCGAGCTCGTCGCGGAGCTGTCCATCGCACAGCCCACGGTGTCCAAGCACTTGAAGGTGCTCAAGGAAGCGGGCCTCGTCGAGGTCGAGCAGCAGGCCAATCGGCGCCTCTACGAGCTGCGCACCGAACCGCTGGCGGAGCTGGACCGATGGCTCGCGCCCTATCGGGCTCTGTGGGAGCAGCGGTTCGACGCGCTGGAGCGGCGCCTGGACGCGAAGGCCGGCAAAGCGCCGCGCAAGACGTCACCGAGGAGGAGGACGCGATGAAGATCGAGCTGACGCAACGCGAGCAAAAGCCGGCCCTGCGCATCGAGCGCTGGTTCGCGCACCCGCCGGAGAAGGTGTGGGAGGCGATCACGCAACCGGAGGAGCTGAAGCACTGGTTCCCCGCGGCGATGGAGGGCGAGCGCGCGGTGGGCTCGGCGCTGGCGTTCCGCTTCGAGGGCGACACGCCGCTCACGCACGGCAAGGTCACCGCGTGGGAGCCGCCGAGCCTCTTCGAGTACACGTGGGAGGAGGACGTCCTCCGCTTCGAGCTGCGCCGCGACGGCGACGGCTGCCTGATGATCTTCACCAACGTGCTCGCCGATCGCGCGACGGCGGTGGGCACCGCGGCAGGGTGGCACGTGTGCCTCGACATGCTCGGCGGCAGGCTCGACGGTCGCAAGCCCGAGACCCCTCCGCAGTCGGAGCTCCTCGCGCGCTACGGCGCGAGCCTCGGCATCGGCGCGTTCCCCTCGTTCATCAAGACCGGTGAGGCGGGCTCGGAAGCGCAGCGCGTCGTCTTCCGTCACGCGACCGAAGACACCGAATACCCGGAGCGACTCCAGGCCACCGGCGAATACGTCGCGGTGCTCGAGGGCACGCTGACTTTGCGGATGAACGGCTCGGAGATCTCGCTCAAGGCTGGCTCCGAGTTCTTCATCCATCCCGGCATCCTCGTCGCCGCCCGCGCCGCAGCCGGAACGCGCTCCATTCACGCGACCCCGGCCGGCGCGGCGTAACATCCGTGCCCCCCCCGCAGCGCGCGTCCGCCGCGGTGAGCGCGTCCTTGAGGAAAATCTGGAGCGGCGGGGTCAGGGACCTGAGCCATCCCCTCAGATGAGGCCGAGCGCCTCGCGGAAGACAGCTTGACCGCGCACGAGTTCGCCGAATTTCGCCATGAGCGGTTCAGCGAACTGCGGCCGCATGTTCGGGAGGGCGCTGTAGTAGTTGCATCCCTGCCTGAACAACGAGTGCTGGCGCTTCTTCGACGTATTCACCTTCCAGTACTTGTCGATGCC
>JAFAFL010000018.1 GCA_023423535.1 Pseudomonadota bacterium | reverse complement strand
CCGCTACACGCCGCCGCCGGACCGCTACACGCCGCCGCCGGACCGCTACACAGCGCCGCCGGACCGCTACACGGCGCCGCCGGACCGCTACACGCCGCCGCCGGACCGCTTCACAGCGCCGCCGGACCGCTACACGGCGCCGCCAGACCGTTACACAGCGCCGCCAGACCGCTACACGGCGCCGCCGGACCGCTACACAGCGCCGATGCAGCTCAGCGCGGTCATCGGCAGCCCACTCACCACGGCTCAGCGCCGCCTCGTCGCCTCCGCGGGGCCCGAGGCCGGGTATGCCTCCTTCACCACCTGCGCGATGGCCTCCAGCGCCGGGGCCAGTGCGGCCTTCTGCCGGAAGACCAGCGCCACCGTGCGCTTCGGCGCGGGAGCAGCGAGCGGCCTCACCCGCAGGTCGGCGCGCGCGGCCTCGGTCTTCACCGCGAGCGCCGGCAGCAACGTCACGCCCGCGCCGCCCGCCACCATCTGCGCGAGTGTGGAAAGGCCCGTGGCGCGGAACTCCAGCTCGTGAGCGCGGGCGCGACTGCAGAACGCGAGCGCCTGGTCGCGGAAGCAGTGTCCCTCCTCGAGCAGCAGCACGTCCTCCTCGCGCAGATCGGAGATCGACGCGGGGCCCTCTTCCTTCGCCAGCGGGTGATCCTTCGGCGCCGCGAGCACGAACGGATCCTCGGCGATGGGCCGCACCTCCAGCTCCCCGAGCCCCGAGCGCTGACCGACGACCGCCGCGTCGAGCGCGCCCTCCTGCAGCTCCCGGAGCAGCGCCTCCGTCCGGTCCTCCCGCCACAGCAGCCGCAGCTTCGGGAAGCGCTTCCGCAGCGCGGGGACGACGTGCGGCAACAGATAGGGACCCACGGTCGGGATGATGCCCAGGCGCACGGTGCCGCTGAACGGGTCCGACGCGCGCCGGGCCGCCTCGACGAGCTCGTTCGCCACCACCAGCAGCGCCCTCGCGCGCGCCACGAACGCCCTGCCCGCCTCCGTCGGCAGCACGCGCCTGCGGTCGCGCTCGAAGAGCCTGAGGCCGAGCACCTCCTCGAGCTGCGCGACCTGGGCGGAGAGCGCCGGCTGCGACACCGCGCACAGCTCGGCCGCGCGGCTGAAGGAGAGCGCGTCCGCCACCGCGACGACATATTGGAGCTGGCGGAGGGTGAAGGGATGCGGCGCGAGGCTCATAACCTCTGCCTATCACCGTCATCCGAAACCTGTCTTGGCCCTATGAGCGCGGCGGCGTTACTTCAGGGGCCGAAAGGAGAAGACAGATGAGCCTCGCCACCCGCGTTCGCTACACCACCGGCACCATGATCATGCTGCTCGCCGCCCTCGGCGCAGCCTCCGTCGTCGCCGGCTGAGCGCCCTTCGAAGCGCCCCTCGACCTCAGAGGTTCCGGACGATGGCGTGGGCCATCTCGGCGAGCTTCACCTCGTCGAGCGCCAGCCCCGCCTCGCGCACCACGCGCGGCATGCCGTACACCACGCAGGACTCCCAGGACTCCACCAGCAGGCGGCCGCCGCCCGAGTGGATGCGGCGCGCGCCCCGGAGCCCGTCGTCGCCCATGCCGGTGAGGACCACGCCGAGCACGCGCCCTCCCGTGGCCTCGACCGCGGTCTCGAAGAGCACGTCCACCGAGGGCGTGTAGGTCGTCACCGGCACCACGCCCACGCGCGCGAAGAGCCCGTCGCCCCTGCGCTCGATCTTCAGGTGCTGCCCGCCCGGCGCGATGTACGCCGTCCCGGGCAGCAGCCGCATCCCGTCCATCGCCTCCACCACCCCGATGGCGCAGGTGCTGTCCAGCCGCTTGGAGAGTGCGGCCGTGTAGCCGGCGGGGATGTGCAGCGCGACGGCGACTGGCACGGGCAGCTCGGCGGGAAGTCCCCCCAGCACGTGCGTCAGCGCCTGCGGCCCGCCCGTCGAAGTGCCGATGGCGACGAGCTCCACGCTCACGCCGGCGGGCCAGGCTCCGGGCGGCAGAACCTCCGGCTCGGGCGGCGGCAGAGGCGGCGGCACGTGCGCGCCGGCGAGGGCGCGGACCTTCGAGAGCAGCTCGCCGGAGAGCTCGTACATCCGGTCGGTGGCGAGCGCGGTGGGCTTCTTCACCAGGTCCAGCGCGCCCAGCTGCAGCGCCTGCGCGCCGAGCTCGGTGTCCGCGTCGGAGAAGCTGACCACGAGGATCTTCGGCCGGCGGTCGGCGGGGAGCGCCTGCAGCACGCCCACCCCGTCGAGGTTCGGCATCACCAGATCCAGCGTCACCACGTCCGGCTTCAGCGCGGCGATCTTCTCCAGCGCCTCGAGCCCGTCCCGCGCGATGTCCACCACCTCCACCCGTGGCTCGCGCGCGAGCACCTCGCGCAGCACCTTCCGCGCGAAGGCCGAGTCGTCCACCACCAGCACGCGGATCTTCGACCCGCCCGAGGCGCCCTCGCTCACGATGCGCGCTCTCCGGAACCCTTCGTGTAGACGAAGATCCCCTCGTGCTCCTCGCAAGTCAGCTCGGTGCCGAAGCGCAGGAGCGACTCCGACACCGAGACGAGCAGCGAGCCTCCCGGCGCCAGCGCCCCGCAGAGGTGGCGCACCACGGTCCGCGCCACGTCGTCGCGGAAGTAGATGAGCACGTTGCGGCAGACGATGAAGTCGAACGGTCCCAGCGCCTCCACGCCCGCCGCGTCCACGAGGTTCACCTGCCGCCAGTCGATGCCCGCGATCACCTCCGGCGAGAAGCGGTACTCCTCCCCCGGCGCGCCCAGTGCCCCGGATGCAC
>JAFAFL010000053.1 GCA_023423535.1 Pseudomonadota bacterium | reverse complement strand
GATCACGATGGTGCTGATCGTGCCGGCGATGACGGTCCCGATGGGCTCGCCTTCGCTGAGCGCGACGATGAGGTCGATGACGCCGACGACCCACGGTGCCGTCGCCAGCACGATCACCATGACCCGCTGCCACGCGAAGTAGTAGCGCGGACCGATCAGGTACATCGGGCGTTCGCGATAGGCGGCGGAGAGTCGTAGCGGATCGCCCAGCTCGGTGAGGGCGCGGACCTCGGCCTCGTCGGGGCCCAGGCCCGCGGAGCGATGATCGTCGACGGTGTCGGCGATACGTTCGCGCAACTCGCGATCGAGCTGCTCGCGCTCGTCCTGGCCCGCCACGAATCGGGTCGCGGCGAAGACGTAACGGTCGGTCAGTTCGGTCATGTCAGCTCTCCTCGGTGAGATCGCGCAGGCTCGCGTCGAGCCGGTGCCATTCGGCCGTCAGGGTCGCGGCGAGCTGCTCGCCGTCGGCGCTCGTGCGGTAGAACTTCCGTGGTCGTGGCTCGTCGGTGTTCCATTCGCTGGTCAGCAACCCCTGCTTCTCGAGGCGGCGCAGCAGCGGGTAGAGGGTATTGGCGTCCACGTGGATCCCGGCGGTGTTGAGGCTCTCGAGCAGTGCGTAGCCGTAACCGGGCGTGCGGAGCGCGGCGAGTGACGCGAGGACGACGGTCCCGCGCCGCAGCTCCTGGAGGTGTCCCGCGACAGCGGTCTCATCGGTGCCCATGCCCCACACGATAGTGTGTGTTGCACACTATCGTCAATCGAACACTAGTGTGTCGCGATACCGCGGGGTCTCGCTGGATGCAGCCAGCGCGTGAGGATCATGAGCAGGTCGGCGATATCGGTGTCGCGTGGGGCATCGCTGGCGACACGGATCGATTGATACGCAGCGAGCAGGCCCGCGATCCACCGGGCGGTGTCGGCCGGACGCAGCTCCGGGTCGATCGATCGCTCGGCGATACCTGCCTCACAGAGGCCGACCCAGTGCTCGTGCGGGGTCGGTTCGCCCGCGATGTGTCGCTCCACCCGCTCGACGATCTCATCCCAGGCGCTCATGCGGGGCAGTCTAGTGACGGCAACGCGCGGCAGGGGCGGACGGATGATGATGCGTAGGGGTTGCCATGGCGACCCGAATGCATCGCGTTTCGAGCGGGTTCGCCCCGATGACGATGCATTGCGGCGGCGTGAGCAGCCACGACGCATCACCATCGGTTCCCCGGTGCAGCGGTGAAGTCGGCGGGCGGAGGACGCCGAACGGGTCTACCTTGTCTTCGTGAAAACTGAAAAGCCGCGTACGTGGCGGCAACGCATCGATCCCGTGGTCTTCACGGTCACCGGCGCCTTCGCGTTGGGTTTCGTGATCTGGGGCCTCGTCAGTACGCCCGGCCTGGCATCGGCATCAGGCAGCGCCGAGGCCTGGGTCATCTCCCACGGCGGATGGTTCTTCGTGCTGGCGGCGAGCTTCTTCGTCGTCTTCGTGCTCTGGCTCGCGGCCGGCAAGTTCGGCAAGATCCCGCTCGGTGACGACGACGAGGAGCCGGAGTTCCGCACCATCTCGTGGATCGCGATGATGTTCAGCGCCGGCATGGGCATCGGACTGATGTTCTTCGCGGTCGCCGAACCGCTCTCGCACTACGCTGATCCGCCCCCGGGCACGGCGGAGGCCGAGTCGGCCGAAGCCCTGCAGGTCGCGATGGCCACCACCATGTTCCACTGGGCGCTCCATCCCTGGGCGATCTACGCGGTCGTCGGGCTGGCCATCGCCTACGGCACCTTCCGTCGTAAACGTCGACAGCTCGTGAGCGCGGCGTTCATTCCGCTGTTCGGCAAGCGGGCGGCCGCGGGGCCGGCGGGGCGCGTCATCGACATCCTCGCGATCTTCGCGACCCTCTTCGGCTCGGCGGCGTCGCTGGGACTCGGCGCCCTGCAGATCGGGGCCGGCCTGCGCTTCAACGGCTGGGTCGACTCGGTCGGCAAGGTCACCCTCGTGCTCATCATCGTCGTCCTGACGATCTGCTTCATCATCTCCGCGGTGTCGGGTGTCGCGCGCGGTATCCAGTGGCTGGCGAACACCAACATGGTCCTCGCCGTCATCCTGGCGGTCTTCATCTTCGTGGTCGGCCCGACGCTCTTCATCCTGAACCTGCTGCCGACCTCCCTCGGCGACTACCTCTCGCAGTTCGTCGACATGGCCGCCCGGACCGACGCGAGCGGCGATGAGGCCATGCAGGAGTGGCTGTCGGCGTGGACCATCTTCTATTGGGCCTGGTGGATCTCCTGGACGCCGTTCGTCGGCATGTTCATCGCACGCATCAGCCGGGGCCGGACCATCCGTCAGTTCATCGGCGGGGTCATCCTCGTGCCGAGCGTGGTCAGCCTGGTCTGGTTCGCGATCTTCGGCGGCTCGGCGATGCGGCTGGAGGAGCAGAACCGGCTCGGGGACGAGACGACGCCCGAGGGGCGGCTCTTCGCCGTGCTCCAGGACTATCCCATCGCCACCGTCACCAGCCTGCTGGTGATGATCCTCGTCGGCATCTTCTTCGTCTCGGGCGCCGACGCGGCCTCCGTCGTGATGGGCACCCTCTCGCAGAAGGGAGCGCTCGAACCGGGGCGTCTGGTCGTGGTGT
>JAFAFL010000146.1 GCA_023423535.1 Pseudomonadota bacterium | reverse complement strand
GTCTGGTCCCCTCCGCGGACGTGGGTGGTCGAATCCCAGGGAGGCGGAAAGAAGAACACCATGTCGCTGCAGACCGAACGCAAGGCCGTCGTCGTCGAGAAGTACCGCACCCACGAGACCGACACGGGCTCCCCCGAGGTCCAGGTTGCGCTGCTCTCCGAGCGCATCACCATGCTCACCGAGCACTTCAAGACCCACAAGAAGGACCACCACTCCCGGCGCGGTCTGCTGAAGATGGTCGGTCAGCGCCGCCGGCTTCTGGACTACCTGAAGGGGAAGGACCCCAACCGGTACAAGAAGCTGATCGACGGGCTCGGCATCCGCAAGTAGCCGAGTGGCAGTAACCGGGGCGTCGGGAGAAATCCTGGACGCCCCGGAGCGTTGTTGGGCGCGGAGAGGCGGAAGGGCTCGTAGGGCGCGTTGTCGGGCATTTTTGGTTTCCAATTTGGCGGGCCGAGCATTGAGCAGCGCGGCGTTCGGCCCGCGAAATGAGGGATCAAAAGTTCCTGGCGCGTCCCTCCCGGCACGACCTCCTCCCGCTTCATTTCACGAAGTGAGGACGTCTCAGCCCTCGTGGCGAGGCGGGAGAGGAAGCACATGCATCTGAAGAAGAGTGTGAAGGTCGGAGGCTCTGAGCTCTCGATCGAGACCGGGCATTGGGCGAAGCAGGCGGACGGCTCGGTGGTGGTGCGCTACGGCGACACCATGCTGCTCGTCACCGCGGTGTCGGCGAAGGAGAAGAAGGACGTCGACTTCCTGCCGCTGACGGTGGACTACCAGGAGAAGCTGTTCGCGGCGGGCAAGATCCCCGGCTCCTACTTCAAGCGCGAGGGCCGTCTCACCGAGAAGGAGACGCTGACCTCCCGCATCGTGGACCGGTCCTGTCGGCCGCTGTTCCCGGAAGGCTACGCGTACGAGACGCAGCTCATTGCGTCCGTCATCTCGTCCGACCCGGAGAACGAGGGCGACATCCACGCCATCACCGGCGCCTCGGCGGCGATGTGGGTGTCGGACATCCCGTTCAACGGGCCGATCGCGGGCATCCGCGTGGGCCGCATCGAGGGCGAGTTCGTCGCCAACCCGACCCGCGCTCAGCGCGAGAAGAGCGACATCGATCTGGTGCTCGCGTGCTCGCGTGACGCGATCGTGATGGTCGAGGGCGGCGCGGACGAGGTGGACGAGGAGTCCATGGTCCAGGCGCTCGAGTTCGGCCACAAGTCGGTGCAGCCGGTGCTCGACCTGCAGGACGAGATGCGCAAGCAGCTCGGCAAGGAGCCGCGGAAGTTCGAGGCCATTGCCGCGCCGCCGGAGGACCTCAAGGCGAAGGTGAAGGCGCTCGCGTGGGACGCCATCGCCCAGGGCTACGGGATCGCGGAGAAGCACGCCCGCGGCGATGCGCTCTCGAAGGCGAAGAAGGACGCGATCGCGAAGCTGAAGGAGGAGATGGGCGAGGGCTTCACGCCGCAGGTGGAGAAGGCGGCGAAGACGGTCGTCGAGGACCTCAAGTACCAGTACATGCGCGAGATGGTGCTCAGCGGTGGCCGCATCGGCGCGCGTCCGCACGACAAGGTCCGGCAGATCACCTGCGAGGTCGGCGTGCTGCCGCGCGTGCACGGCTCGGCGCTGTTCACCCGCGGTGAGACCCAGGCGCTCGTCGCGGCGACGCTCGGCACCAGCGAGGACGAGCAGCGGGTGGAGATGCTGACCGGGATGCACTTCCGGCGCTTCATGCTCCACTACAACTTCCCCCCGTTCAGCGTGGGCGAGGCGAAGTTCCTCCGCGGCCCCGGCCGTCGCGAGATCGGCCACGGCGCGCTGGCGGAGCGGGCGCTGCGCGGGATGACGCCGGACCAGGACAAGTTCCCCTACGTCATCCGGATCGTCTCGGACATCCTTGAGTCGAACGGCTCGTCGTCCATGGCGTCGGTGTGCGGCGGCACCCTGGCGATGATGGATGCCGGCATCCCGATCAAGGCGCCGGTGGCGGGCATCGCCATGGGTCTGGTGAAGGAGGAGGAGCGCGTGGCGATCCTCTCCGACATCCTCGGTGACGAGGATCACCTCGGCGACATGGACTTCAAGGTCTGCGGCACGAAGAAGGGCATCACGTCCATCCAGATGGACATCAAGATCTCCGGCCTCACCACCGAGATCATGCGCCGCGCGCTGGACCAGGCCCGGGTGGGCCGTCTGCACATCCTCGACGAGATGCTGAAGGCGATCCCCGAGTCGCGTCAGGAGATCAGCCAGTACGCGCCGCGGATCACCACCATCATGATCCGCCCCGAGTTCATCAAGAACGTCATCGGGCCGGGCGGGAAGGTGATCAAGGACATCACCGCGCGCACCGGCGCGGCGATCAACATCGACGACTCGGGCCGGATCGACGTGGCGTCGGCGGACTCGAACTCGGTGAAGGCCGCGATCGCGATGATCCAGGCGCTCACCCGCGAGGCCGAGGTCGGCAAGATCTACACGGGCACCGTCCGCAAGATCGCGGAGTTCGGCGCCTTCGTGGAGCTCTTCCCGGGCACCGACGGGCTCGTCCACATCTCCGAGCTGTCCGACAAGCGCGTGAAGGAGGTCTCCGACGTGCTGAAGGAGGGCGACGAGGTGCTGGTGAAGGTCCTCAGCATCGACAAGACCGGCAAGATCCGGCTGTCGCGCAAGGAGGCGCTCGCGGATCGAGCCGCCGCCCAGCAGGCCTCGGCCGCCACGCCGCCTCCCGCCGCGGCCGGTGACGAGCAGCCGAAGGCCAAGGCGTAGCCGCCAGGTCACAACGCCAGCAGCTGTAGAGACAGCGCCCTCCGCTCCCTCCGGGGATCGGGGGGCGTCGTCGTTTCAGCGGGTCGTCATGCGGCCTTCAGCCTCGGCGCAGGATGAGCTCGCGGTCGCGCATCCGGCCGACGGGGAACTCGTACTCGCCCACCTGGACGAAGCCGCGGCCGAGGTAGAGCCGGAGCGCGCGGTGGTTCTCCGAGTACACGCCGACCCACAGCGGCGAGCGGCCCTCTGACTCGAGCCAGCCCAGAGCGACGTCGAAGAGCGCGCGCCCCAGCCCGGTGCCCTGCTGCGAGCGCGCGACGTAGAGCCGCCGAAGCTCGCCTGCGCCCTCCGTGACCTCCGGATGGGGGAGCTTGCAGGGACCTGCCACCGCGTACGCGACCGGCTCGCCGCCCTCCGCTTCCCAGAGCCAGGTCCGGGTGTGCGGTGTCGTCAGCAGCTTCCGCCAGGCCTCGGGCGTGTGCGCCTCGGAGAGGTAAGCCGCGAGATCCTCCGGCGGGTAGAGGTGCCCGAAGGTGTCGCAGAAGGTCTGGGTGCCCAGCCGCGAGAGCGCCTCGGCATCGGCTGCGTGTGCTGTGCGGATCACCGCTTCACCTCCGAAACGTTGTGACAGGCCTCGAGCACGTGCGCGTCGGCGGGCGCAGAAGTCAGCCGGAGCGCGAGCAGCTCCAGGTCGTGCCTCAGCGCCGCGCGTTCGGGAGCGTCCTCGGGCAGTGCGTTCAGGCGAGCCGCCAGGGCCCTCTGACGGGCCTCGAGCGGGGCACGCACCCCTTCGCCCCGCTGCGTGAGAAAGAGGTCCAGCGCCGCGTTGCAGGCCCTCCGCGAGACGTCCGGGTCGGGGTGGTGAGCGCGGACCTCGAGGATCCAGGTCGCTCCCTGCGCGCGGCCGGAGACGAGCCGCTCCGGCGCTCCCGTCAGCCCCAGCTGCGCCGCCACCCCCTCGCTCATCGTCCGCGCGTTGAGGAGCTCCTCCTGCGTCCGCAGGAAGGAACGGCGGTCGGTGCCAGAGGCCTCGCCCGGCGCGGTGAGCGCCTCCGGTTGAAAGATGATCGTGCCGGTGGCGGTGACCGCTGGCTCGTTCGCCTTTCGGCGACAGCCCGCGGTCCCGGCGCCCAGCGCCAACGCACCGACGACGAACGCAGCGCGCGTGTACGAACTCCACCCCGGACCCGCCCTGTGCCGCCGTTGCATGCTGTCTGGCAATCTACCGGATGGATCCAATTCCGCGCCCATGCGTTCACGCGCGGCGGAGGTGTCGCGCGTGCACGGCTTTCCCCATCGACGACGGGACACGGCGAAGGGCGGCCCGCTGGCCCTCGTCTCGCGCGCGGTGGGCTCGGTGCGCTTCCTCTTCATGCCGCTGGGGCTCTTCTCGCTGCTCGCGGTGGGGCTGCACGCGGCGGCGGACGCGGTGGACGACCGGCTCCTCTGGGCGCTGGACGGGCTCGACGCCGCGTTCGACGCGTGGGCGGGCGGGCGCGACTGGAGCGCGGGCTGGGTGAACCTCGTGGACCTCGACAGCCGCACGCGGATCGCCCGAGGGCTCGCGCTCGTGTGGGAGCTGCTCGCGCTGGCGATCCTCGGCCTGCCGCTTCTCAACTACGGAGAGGGCGAGGACGCACCCGCTGCCCGGCCCTGGCGCACCGTGTTCGCCGACGTGCTCCGCCGCCCGACGATCCTCCGGCTGACCCGCGCGCCGTTCACCTTCGCTTTGGGACTCGCCGGCGCGTGCACGCTCGCGCGGTCGGTGCAGGGGACGGTCTTCCTCCGCGGCGATGCGCTCCTCGGCGCAGAGTGGGCGGAGCCGGCCGCGCGTGTCGCCGCGGTGGCGCTGCTGCTGGCGGTGCTGTGGACCTTCGCGCTCCGGGCGTCACTCTTCGCGCTCGTCCGCGCCGACGATCTCGCGCGCGCGGCGGGGAAGGGGACGGCTCGAGACCGGGCTCGCGCAGCGCTGCGAGGCCTCCCGGGCACCGCGGTCGTCCTCCCGCTCGCCGCCGCCGCGTTGCTCGACGCGAGCCCTCTGTTGTCGTTCTTCCGGTGACCCCGAGGCCCGCCCCCATGTTCACCGCGCGCAAAGGTGGTCTCCCCGAGCTCTTCCTCGCGCTGCTGTGCGGATGGGCGGCGCTGCACCACACGCCGGCGGGTGGGCTCCTGCAGTCGCTGTGGGCGCGCGCGCTGGGACGCAAGGACACCTCGCCCTCGCTGCTCGCCTACTACGGCTCTCCCTCCACGCCGAGGGCACAGCAGTCGTTCGGGCTGCACGTCCCACCGCCGGTCCTCGCGCCGCCGGACGCGGATGCGTACGAAGCCCTGGGGCTGGCGCTGCACGGCGCGCTGAAGGACGGCCCACTGCCGGAGACGACCCGCGCGCTCGCCACCGCGCACGCGATTGAGCCGGAGATGCTCCAACAAGCAGTCAGAGGTCCCGCGGCCTGCGAACGGCTCCTGCGTGAACTCGCAGATGATCTCGGCGGTCACGACGCGGCGGTGCTGGCGGTCTTCGCCGGAGCGGCGCCAGCGCGCTACGCCCACGGACGGGCTTTGGCGGACGGTGACCGCGCGGACCTGGATGCGCTGGGACGGGCGCTGCCTCCGGGCTACGGCCGCGCGGTGGAGCGGGCGCGCGAGGTGCTGGCGGTGGGGCTCGCGTACGGGCTTCGCTGGCCGGTGGACGAGGGGACCCGCGTCTCCTCGGGCTTCGGTTGGCGCACGCATCCCACGCTGGGGACGAGGAAGCTGCACACCGGCGTGGACCTCGCGGTGCCGGTGGGAACGGAGGTGCGCGCCACCGCGCGAGGCATCGTCCGGCGCGCGAGCCACGATGGCGTCAACGGCAACGTGCTGGTGCTCGACCACGGCCGCGGCGTGACCACCGCCTACTGCCACAACGACCGGCTCCTCGTCGGAGTGGGCGAGGCCGTCGAAGAGGGCCAGGTCATCTCCCGCTCCGGCAACACCGGACGCTCGACCGGACCGCACCTGCACTACCAGCTCGAGCTCCGTGGCGAGCCGGTGGACCCGCTCGCGCTCCACCGACGCAAGGGCCCTGCCTTCGCGATCACCGGCGGCCAGATCGAATGACAGCCCCCCATGCTACACGCCCGTTCATGTCGTCCACGCCTCCCACCTCCGCCTCTTCCTCGACCGTCACCGTCGAGGTCCGCCGCCTCCGACCGCACCCCGATCCCCTCCCGCTGCCGCGTTACCAGACGGCCGGGGCGGCGGGGATGGACCTCCTCGCGGACGTGGACGAACCGCTGACCCTCCCGCCCATGGGACGCGCCGCAGTGCCCACCGGGCTGGCGCTGGCGATTCCGGAAGGCTTCGAAGCCCAGGTCCGCCCACGCTCGGGGCTGGCGCTGAAGAGTGGGGTGACCTGCCTCAACACGCCGGGGACCATCGACTCGGACTACCGCGGGGAAGTGAAGGTCATCCTCGCCAACCTCTCGAACGAGCCCTTCACGCTGTCACGGGGAGACCGCATGGCGCAGCTCGTCATCGCGCCGGTGACGCGGGCGGAGCTGCGCGAGGTGACGGAGCTGGGCGGGACGGAGCGCGGCGAGGGCGGCTTTGGCTCGACGGGGAGGTGAAGATGACCCCCTTCCTTGAACCCGTGTGCGTGCTCGCGGTACAAACTGCGATCATTTAAGGGTTTTTGCCCCGCCTGAGCCGGGTCAGACCCCAGGAGTGTCTCGTCCTTGCTCTGCTACCGGTGCGGCAGCCACGTCCCCGACTCGACCGATAGCTGCGGGACCTGTGGGCAGAAGCTCGCGGGCGGCGGGGTGCGTCAGGCCACCGGGACCTTTTCCCGGAAGCGGCCGCAGGGCGCGGCCCTGGAGAACGCGCCCTACAAGCCGGGCGACGTCGTCTCCGGCCGCTACGAGATCCGAGACGCCATCGGCGGTGGCGCCGTCGGTGCGGTGTTCCGGGCGCACGACCGCGAGGTGGACGTGGAGGTCGCGCTCAAGGTGGTCAACCCGCGCCTCGTGCAGACCGCGGAGGAGCGAAGGGCCTTCGGACGCGCCATCCGGCTGGGGCGGAAGCTCAGCCACCAGAACCTCATCCGCGTGTACGAGGACGGGGAGGACGGCGAGCGCCCCTGGTACACGATGCAGCTGCTGGAGGGCCTGACCCTCCGGAAGATCATCGACCTGCGCACCCAGAAGGGCGAGCTGTTCACCCTGCGCGAGGTGGAGCCGATCCTCGGGCAAATCGCCCACGCGCTGGACGGGGCGCACAAGGTCGGCGCGCACTGCAACGTCAAGCCGGACAACGTCATCGTCCTGCCGGACCTGCTGAAGGTGAGCGACTTCGCGCTGCCGCTGGCCATCCCGCGGCTGCCGTTCGTGCAGGCGGCGAAGGGGCGGAAGGCGGACCGGTACCTCGCGCCGGAGTACGTGGGCGGCCAGGAGGTGGATGCGCGCGCGGACCTCTACTCGCTCGGCGTGATCATGGGCGAGATGCTCTCCGGCCTGACCCCGGACGGCGCGGTGCCGGAGCTCACCCGGCGAAACCCGGAGCTGCCGCCGGCGATCGAAGGGCTCTACCGCCGGGCGCTGAACACGAACCCGCTGGCCCGGCCGAAGACCGCCGGCGCGCTGTTCGAGGAGTTCGTCGAGATCACCCGGAAGGCCTCGCCGCCGCCGCTGAAGAAGGGCCCCGAGGCGCCGCCTCCGCCCGCGGTGACGCGCGTCCGTCCGCCGCCGCCTCCACCGGTCGCCGCGGTCGGGCCGACGACGCACGAGCTTCGCCGCCGGGTGCTGGAAAAGGAGCCGCTTCCGCCGCCGGTGCCGGTGGAAGAGGTGGACGTCTCGGATGCGGCGGATACCCAGGCGCTGCCGCAGCTGCCCTTCGGCGAGACGATGGAGATCCGGGCGCAGGAGCCCACCCGTCGCGACGGCCGCGTCATTCCGGACAGCGTGCCGCCGGCGCCGGTGACGCTGCAGATACCCGGTGTGGGAGACCGCGACGAGACGGCGCTGATGCCGTCCTTCCCCAGCTCGGAAATGCGGGCGGTCGAGCCGCATGGCGACCCCACCGAGTCCCGCTTCGTGGCCGTCGATGGCGAGCGCAAGGGCGGGCGCGGGATCGTCCTCTTCGCGGTCATCACCCTCGCGGGGCTCGCGGCGGGTGCGGCGGGCGGCTACTGGTACCTCGGCAAGCACGACGCGCCGGTGATCGCGCAGGGAACGGGCCATCCGCCCACCGCGCCGGTGCCGCTCGGCGCGCAGGGGGCGGTCCCGGTCCCCCTCACGCAGCCGGTGGAGCCGGCGGTGGCGGTGGCGGACGGAACCCCGCAGCAGGGCACCACAACCGCGCCCACTGCACCCGTTCCCCTCGCCGCCGCGGCGGACCCCACGGCCTCGCGCAAGGGCGATCCCCTCCGCGCTGCCGAGGACGCGCGTCGCCGAGCGGAGGAGGCGCGGAGGCTCGAGGAGGCCCAGGCGGAGGCGCGCCGCCGCATCGAGGAGGCCACCACCGCCGAGGAGAAGCGTCGCGCGGAGGCGGCCCAGGCGGAGGCACAGCGGCTCGCGGAGGAGCAGCGGCGGGCGGAGGAGGCGCGCCGGGCGCAGGAGGCCGCGAGGCTCGCGGAGGCGCAGCGCAAGGCCGAGGACACCCGGAGTGCAGCCGCCATCGCCGCCGCCAACGCGGGCGCAGGCTCGAACGCCGCATCGGGTGACACAGCTCAGGGCTCAGGCACCTCCGGGACGACGGTGGCCGCCGCGGCGACCGCAGGAACGACCGCGCGGCGGACCGGCGAGTGCGCGGACGGGATGCGGCACGTGCCGGGCGGGACCTTCCGGATGGGCACCGCGCGCGACGACCCGATGATGGGGTTCGACGAGCGGATCCTCGGCAACGTGGAGGTCTCCGACTTCTGCATCGACACCTACGAGTTTCCCAACCGCCGCGGCGCGATGCCGAAGGTGAACGTCTCCTGGAGCGAGGCGAAGCGGCTCTGCGAGGGCCAGGGGAAGCGGCTGTGCACGGAGGAGGAGTGGGAGAAGGCCTGCAAGGGCCCGGGCAACACCCGTTTCCCGTACGGCAACACCTTCGACGCGGAGCTGTGCAACACCGAAGACGAGCTCGGCGAGGACCGCCCGCTGGTGCCCGCGGGGCGCTACGGCAAGTGCCGCTCCGGCTACGGCGTCTCGGACCTCTCGGGCAACGCGGCGGAGTGGACGGCCTCGAACTACGCGGGGAACCAGGACAAGGCGCAGAAGGGCGGCTCGCACACGCGGCCGGACTACGCGTCCCGGTGCTCCGCGCGCAGGAACGGCTCGCCCTCCGCAAAGGCGGTGGACGTGGGCTTCCGCTGCTGCTCGGATCCCTGAGCGGGCGGCAGTGAATCGGCCGCGCCCGGCCCAGTCAGTGAGGCGGTGAGAGCGATGACCAGAGGGTTCGACGGCGCCTTGAGGGCTCCGCGGCTGCAGCGCCGTGCGCTGAAGGGGCTGACGGCGTTTGTCGCCGCGTGGGTAGTGGTGCTCGTCGGGTTGCCCGTCCGCGACGCGCGGGCGCAGTCCCAGGAGCGGCCGCCGGTGCTGGTGGTGAAGTCCTCCGCCTTCGCGGCCTACGGGTCGGTGGCGGCGGGCTTCTCGGCGGAGGTGCGCGGCGAGGCGGAGGAGCTGACCCTCCCGGAAGGCGCTGGTGCCGCGGAGAAGGCCCTCGAGGCGGCGGCGAAGCGCAAGCCCCGGCTGGTGCTCGCCATCGGTCCTGCGGCCGCCACGGCGTCGCGGAGGGCCTTCGGCGACACGCCGGTCATCTTCACCATGGTCCCGTACTACGAGCGCTACGGCCTCGAGGCGCAGAACGTCACCGGCATCGCGCTGACGAACGACCTCTCGGTGGAGCTCGAGGCGCTGGCGGCGCTGGCGCCGAAGGTGAAGCGGGTGGGCATCCTCCACGATCCGCAGCACTCGAAGGCGTTCGTGGCGGAGGCGGCGAAGCTCGCGGCGAAGAGCGGGCTGGCGGTGGTGCCGATCATCACCGACTCGCCGGAGAAGGCGGAGCGGGCCCTGAAGACCGCGCGGCCAAAGATCGACGCGCTGCTGATGATCGCGGACCGCACGGTGGGCAACGCGGAGGTGGTGCGCCGGCTCATCGCCTTCGCCAACGAGGAGTCGCTGCCGCTGGTGGCGCTGTCGCAGAGCCAGGTGAAGGAGGGCGCGCTGCTCGCGCTGTCGCCGAACTACATCGGCCTCGGCCAGCAGGCGGGCAGGCTCGCCAACCGGGTGCTGCATGAAAAGGTGGATGCGGGGGCATTGGCCGTGGCACAGCCCGAGGTGCTGGACATGGCAGTGAACCTGGGGACGGCGAAGCGGCTCGGTGAGCCCTGCGACCTGGCCCTGGAGCTCTTCAAGTACGCCGCGAAACGCGGCCATCCGATCAGGGTCTTCGAGTGATTCCGAGATACACGCGGCAGGAGATGGCAGCCCTCTGGACCCCCGAGGCGCGCCTGCGCCGTTGGCGGGACGTGGAGCTGGCGGCGTTGGCGGGCATGGTGGAGGAGGGCATCGCCCCGCGCGAGGCACTGCTCGCCTGCGAGGCCCGGGCGGGCGACTTCTCCGAGGCCGACGTGGCGCGCATCGACGAGATCGAGCGCACCACCAAGCACGACGTCATCGCCTTCCTCACCTTCATGGAGGAGCGGGTGGGCCCCGAGGCGCGCTGGCTGCACTTCGGCATGACGAGCAGCGACGTGCTCGACACCGCGCTGGGCATGACCCTGCGCGACGCGGCGGACCTGCTGCTGGCGGGCGTGGATCGGGCAATGGCGGCGGTGAAGGCGAAGGCGATGGCCCACCGGCGCACGCCGATGATCGGCCGCAGCCACGGCATCCACGCCGAGCCCATGTCCTTCGGGCACAAGCTCGCCATCTGGTACGACGAATTGCGCCGCGGCCGCGAGCGCCTCGTGCGCGCGCGAGAGACGGTCAGCGTGGGCATGGTCAGCGGCGCGGTGGGAACGTTCGCGCACCTGCCGCCGACGGTGGAGGCCTTTGCCTGCGCCCGCCTCGGCCTTCGCCCCGCGCCGGCCTCGAGCCAGATCATCCAGCGCGATCGGCACGCGGAGTTCTTCTCGGCGCTCGCGCTGCTCGGCTCGTCGATCGAGAAGTTCGCGGTGGAGATCCGCCACCTGCAGCGCACCGAGGTCCGCGAGGCGGAGGAGGCCTTCACCGCCGGCCAGAAGGGCTCCTCGGCGATGCCGCACAAGCGGAACCCCATCCTCTCGGAGAACCTCACCGGCCTGGCGCGCCTGCTGCGCGGCTATGCGCTCTCCGCGATCGAGAACGTGCCGCTCTGGCACGAGCGCGACATCTCGCACTCCTCGGTGGAGCGGATGATCGGCCCGGATGCGACGGTCGTCTGCGACTTCATGCTCCACCGCTTCAGCGGGCTGATGGAGAACCTGCGGGTGTACCCGGAGCAGATGAAGCGGAACCTCGAACTGCTCGGCGGGGTGGTGAACTCGCAGCGGCTCCTGCTGGAGCTCGCGCGCAAGGGCATGGACCGCCAGGCCGCCTACGTCGTCGTCCAGCGCAACGCGATGCGCATGTACGAGGAGGGCGTCCCCTTCAAGGACGCGCTGGCGCAGGACGTGGAGCTCTTGAAGCTCATGCCCGCGAACGAGATCGCCGCCTGCTTCACCGAGGACTACCACCTCAAGCACGTGGACGAGATCTTCCGCCGCGTGTTCGGGGAGTAGCCCCGGCCCGGCCCGGCCCGGCCTCGGCTTACGCAGGCGCCGGCAGGTACCCCTTCCGCGTGAGGTTCTCCCTCAGCCGCGGGAGGGGATCGCCCACCTCGAGCTTCAGCGGCTCCCCGACGATCTGCTCCCACGCGGCGGCGTACTTCTCCGCGAGGTCCACCCGCACCTCGTCGGGGATTGCCGGCGGCTCGCCGTGGCCCTGGAAGCCGCGCTCGCCGATGAGCCACTGCCGGATGTTCTCCTTGTCGAGCATCCGCTGATCGACCCCGCGCGCGAACCGGTCCGCGTATTCGTCCGCCATCCAGTAGCGGCTGCAGTCCATGGTGTGGATCTCGTCGATCACGTAGAGCGTCCCGCCCTGCAGGCCGAACTCGTACTTCGTGTCCACGAGGATGAGCCCGCGCGACGCCGCCCACGCGCGCCCCGCCTCGAAGAGCGCCAAGGCCGACTCGCAGGCCCGCCGCCAGTCGCGCTCGCCCACGAGCCCCCGCGCGAGGATCTCCGCTTCGCTGATCGGCTCGTCGTGCGCGCCCGCCTGCGCCTTGGTGGAGGGCGTGATGATCGGCTTGTCGAAGGCCTGGTCCTTCTTCATCCCCTCGGGGACCGACACGCCGTAGGCGCCGTGACGTCCCGCGGTGTAGTCGCGCCAGAGGCTGCCGGTGAGGTGCCCGCGGACGACGACCTCCACCGGCAGGGCCTCGCACTTGCGCGCCACCGCCACGTTCGGGTCCGGCAGGTCGAGCAGGTGGTTGGGGACGAGGTCCTTCGTCTTCTCGAACCAGAACGCCGCCAGCCGGTTGAGCAATTCGCCCTTGAAGGGAACGGTGGTCAGCACCCGGTCGAAGGCGGAGAGCCGGTCGGTGGTCACCAGCACGAGGTGGTCGCCCTTCGCGTAGGTGTCGCGCACCTTGCCGCGGTAGAGGCTCCCCAGCCCGTCGCCGAAGTCCGTCTGCCGGAGGGTGTGGGGGAGCTGGGCCGTGAGCTCGGGACGGGGCATGGCGTTCCTCGAAGCGCGAACGTTCAGCGGGTCACCTGTCGCCGCGCCGCGCAGGTGCCCGGTCTGGCGCCCGTGCCTACCCCATCCGGCATGAATCTCCACGGGCTCATTCGCCTCGCCGCAGATGCCCTCGAGGCCCTGGGCGTGCTCGTCCTCGTCGGCGCCGTTGCCGCGGCGGTGGTGCGCGTGGCCTGGGGCGCGGCAAGGCGCGGCTGGAGCGGGGCCTACTCCCACTTCCGGGTGGTGCTCGGGCGGGGAATCCTTCTCGGCCTCGAGTTCCTCGTGGCTGCGGACATCATCCGCACCATCACCGAGGAGCTCGTCCTCTCCAACGTCCTCTCGCTCGGGCTCATCGTGGTCATCCGGACCTTCCTCAGCGTGATGCTGGAGATCGAGCTCGAGGGCCGGCCGCCCTGGAGCCGGCACCGCGTTCCCTCCGGCGGCCCGACGCAGGTCGACCACGTGGGACCGTACGGAGCGAAGTCCGAGCCGAGCGGTCCTCGGTCCTGACGTTCCCGAAAAGCGAATGAAAAGGGGGGCTTACGGCACCGGCGCGCTGGACGCGGCCATGTAGAGGAACGCGGGGTTCAGCCGGAGCACGCCATCCGCCCAGGCGGCGGCGTAGGGAGCGCCTGCTGCGCGGTCCACCGAGATGGGCTGGTCACTGCCGATGCCCCAGTGCGTGAGCAGCGAGCGCGCCACCAGCTCCGCGGCCTCGCGCTCCGACAGGCCCTGTAGCGCTTCCCGGCGCTCGTCCGGCCAGGTCTCGCCGCGGTTGAAGAGCAGGTGGTGCGGCTCGCCTGCGTCCGGCGACTGGAGGAGGTCCGCCCGCGGATCCAGCCCCGGCGCGGCGTGGAGCCGGCCGTCCCGGATGACGGGGAAGAGCACCTTGTCCGACGTCTCGCGCCCCGACTCCAACTGGCTCGTCCTCGCCACCTCGCGGAAGAGCTCCGCGCGGGCCTGCGGCGCTTCGAACTCCACCGCTTCGGCCGAAAGGGTCAACGCCTGCCGCGCGCTCAGCGTCCGGACCGGCGCCGAACCATCCCCACACGCGGCGAGCGCGAGGGCTGAGGTGCAGAGCAGGAGGGAGACGACGCGGGACATGGACGGCGCCAATATACCGGCGCTCGGCAAGGGGAGCCAGACAAAGGTCCCCAGAATCCGGGTGACCGGAGGTCCCAAGCGGACGCAAAGTGCCGGACTGATGGGGAGCCTGCGCGAGAGCCTCGACGTCGTGTGCCACCAGATTCGGCTGCCGGAGAACCTCGGCGCGGTGGCGCGGCTGTGCGCGAACTTCGGCTTCTCGCGGATCGTCCTCTCCGAGGGCGGGATCGTCTCCATGCGCGACGCCGAGCGGGTGGCGGTGCGCGGCGAGTCGGTCCTCGGCGGGGTGCGACAGGAGCCCACCCTGGAAGCGGCGATCGCGGACGCGGTGTGGGTTCTGGGTACCACCGGACGGGACCACGTACGGGGCCGGCGGGCGATGTTGCCGGAGGAGGCGTGCGCGAAGCTGCGGGAGCACTCGCGGAGGGGGCGGGTGGCGCTGGTGCTCGGCGGCGAGCAGCGCGGGCTCTCCGACGACGACCTCGAGAAGTGCCACGGGATCTGCGTCATCCCCACCCGGCCCGAGCAACCGTCGATGAACCTCGCCCAGGCGGCGGCGGTGCTGCTCTACCTCTGCTCGCGCGCGGACGACGGGCAGCTGGTGGTGCCGGGCACGAGCCCTTCAGCCCCGAACCCGGAGCCCGTCCAGTCCTCCGTAGACGGCGAAGCGGCGCCCGGCGCGCGGATGCAGACGCTCCACGCGCTCGAGGCGCGGATGAAGGACGTGCTCCTGCGCGCGCAGTTCCTCAACCGCGAGGCGCCCGAGCACATCCTCCGCGAGCTCTCCCGGTCGCTGGTGAAGGGCGCGTTGACCCAGCGCGAGGCGGAGCTGTGGCTGGCGGCCTTCGCGCACCTCGGGCGGCGCTGCACCTGACCCAGCGCCCGGCGACGGCAGCGGACACACTCCGGACACACGAACGCCCGCCGAGCCATCCGTCACGGAAGACGGAGGGCCCAACGGGCGCGGTGCCAAACGAAACTCGAAGAAGCGAAACGGCCTAAGCCGCCGCGGCCTTCTTGTAGGTGTCGTTGAAGTGCTGCTCGCACAGGCCCTTGCGCATCGACGGCTTCTTGCACTCGGCCTTGCTGCAGGTCTTGTAGCGCGAGTGCGGGAGCTCGCCCTGGCGCCACTTCTTGTAGTGGAAGAAGCAGTAGCTCTTCGCACGGAACGGACGCTTGCAGCCTTCGACGCTGCACGCCTTGCCCTCGCCGCCACGGGGCGAGCGATAGGTCTTCTTCGTCTGGGTCTGGGTCTCAGCCATGCCGCGCCTCATAGCCGCGCCGCGAGCGGCCTGCAAGATGGGAGGCCCGGCTGCCTGCTGGGTGCGTCGTCACGAAGGCTCTCTACGGCCCGTAGACGCCCGGCTCGGGCGACTTCTCGGCGAGGGAGGAGAGCAGGGGACCGCACGGCCGCGTCTCGTCGCCGACGAAGAGGCAGAGCACCGCGCGCGGCTTCTGCTCGGCGCTGGCGGGCTCCACCGCGATGACCGTCCCGTTCACCCGCTGGCCGTCCGGAAGCTGTCCGCCGACCTTCAGCGCGCGACGCTGGGTGCCGGCAACCTCGAGCTGCAGCTCCTCGCGCTCGATCTGGCTGTTGAAGCTCTCGCTGAAGTCGGCGGTGAAATCCTCCACCATCTCGTCCGCGAGCGTGGCGGCGGCCTGACCCGCTTCGCCCTCGGCGACGACCGCCATCAGCTCCGGGCACTCCACCGACACGCCGGTCGGCGTGGGCTCCACCTGGCAGCCGGTGAGCAGTCCGGTGGGATCGCTCTTCAGCGGCTGCGTGCCGTGACCGTGGTCTCCGTGACCATGGCCTTCAGGCCCGTGCGCGTGGCCGTCGTGCTCAGCGTGATCACCGTGCCCGCTTCCCGCCTGCGAGCGCGCCGCGGACGCCGGCGCCGGACGAACCTCGTACGCGCGCACGCCGGCGGGCAGGTTCACCTCGAGCACCGGATCCGTCGAGCGCCAACCGCGGCGCACCGGCAGCGAGAACACGCCCTGCGCATCGGTCTTCGCGCGCACGCGCTCACGGCCCTCGCCCATCACCAGCGACACCTCGGGGATCGGCTTCCCCGTTGCCTTGTCCACGAGGACGAAGGAAACCGTCTGGCCCTCCTGTGCGTCCTTCGGGACGATCTCGGTGTAGCGGGGACGGAGCGCGCAGCCGGAGGCGAGGACGAGGAGCGACGCGGCGACGAGCGCACGCGCCGGGAGGAGCTTGGACATGCGCGCCCTTTACTACGGTTTGCGCAGGGTGAGCGCGTGTGTCTCCGAGGAGCGGCGCACGAAGAGGCGGACCCACTCGCCGGACGGCACGCCCTCCAGTGCCGCGCGCAGCTCGGGCAGCGAGCCGATCTCCTGGCGGTTGACCTTCACCACCACGTCGCCCGCGCGAAGGCCCGCGAGCTGTCCCACGCCGGAGGGCTCGACCTCGGTGACGAGCGCGCCGAACGGATGGGAGAGCCCGGCCACGTGCGCCTCGGCCTCGCCGACCGCGGTGACCTTCGCGCCGATGCCCAGCTCCAGCGGCGGATCGCGCTTGCCCCAAGGCGAGCTCTCCGGATTCTCCACCGGCGGCGCGGCGAGCGCCTCGGGGCCGGGCAGCGTTCCCGGTCCACCTTCGTCACCACTGCCGCCGAGCGCGGGCGCAGCGACGGTGGTGGTCTCGGGCTGCTCGGTGAGGGTCAGGTCCACGAAGAGCGGCTTGCCCTCGCGCTCGACCTGCAGCCGCACCTGGCCGCCGGCGCCCTTGTTCGACACGCGCCAGCGCAGCGCCTGCGAACGCAGCGTGGCCATGTCGTCCACGCCGATGATCACATCGCCGGCCTTCAGCCCCGCCTTCTCTGCCGGACCCTCCGCGTACACCTCGCTGACGAGCACGCCGCGGCGGCGCGCGAGCCCCATCTGCTGCGCCGAATCCGGCGTGAGGTCCTGGATGGAGATCCCCGCCCAGCCGCGACGCACGCGGCCCTCCTTCATCAGGTGCGGGATGATCGTCTTCGCGACCTCGATGGGGATGGCGAAGGCGATGCCCTGGCCGGAGACGTTCACCGCGTTGGCGATGGCGATGACGTTGCCGTGCAGATCGAGCACCGGCCCGCCCGAGTTGCCCGGGTTGATGGCCGCGTCGGTCTGGATGTAGTCGAAGTAGCCGTCGAGCCCGTTGGGGACGACGTCGGTGCGGCCCTTGAAGGAGACGACGCCGACGCTGACGGAGTGACCGAGCCCGAACGGGTTGCCGATGACGACGATCCAGTCGGCGATCTGCAGCTCGGTCGAACGGCCGAGCGGGAGCACGGGCAGCTTCCGCTTCGCCTCGATCTTGAGGAGCGCGAAGTCGGTGGGGCGGTCCTCGCCGACGATCTGCGCGTCGAACTCCTCGGTGAAGCCGTCCTCGTCGAGCAGCGACACGCGCACGGCCTGCGCGCCGTCGATCACGTGCGCGGCGGTAAGGATGAAGCCGTCGGGATGAATGATGAAGCCGGTGCCGAGCCCGGTCTGCTCCTCCTTTTCGCCGGGCGCCTGGGGCTGCACCGTGGTGATGGAGACCACCGCGGGCATCGCCCTCTTCGCAACGGTCGCGAGCACCGAGCGCTCCTGCTGGAGCTTCTCCGTCTTCGCCTCCGTCCAGTACCGCTCACCGCTTGCCCGCCGCCGCTTTGCCGCCTCCGCCTGCGGAGCCGCAAAGAGCAGCACGGCCACCGCCGCCGCCACCCACGCCCGTGACATCCGTAACCCCCCAACCAGCCGCCGCCAACCCGCCCGGATTGAACCTAGGCAGGGTGGCGCGAGGGGGGAAGGGCGCGGTGTTCGCCGCTAACGCTTTCCGGTCGCGATGATCTTGTCCACCGCGGCGCGCTCGGCCTCGGTGTAGTTCGAGTGCGTCTTCTTCGGCGCCTTGCCGTCGCTCTTGTCGGGCGTGCCAGCGCCGGCCTTCGGCGCCTTCGCCGCGCCGCCGCCGACCTTCTCGTCCCACACCTTCGCGGCGTGCTCGAGCGGGGTCTGCCCCTCGTATTCGAAGCGCGCGAGGAAGATCCCGAACCCCACCGCGCAGGCCGTCCAGACGAACACCGAGAGCACCTTGAACATGACGGTTCCTCCGCGGCGGTCGTACCTCTGCCCACCCGAGGCCGCCAGTTTCCGGCCTGCCGTTGCCGGTGCCCGCGGTTATGAAGCGGGGATGCGTCCGCAGGAGGTGTTCGAAGCCGCACGCGCGCGGGCGAGGGCGTTGGGTCTCACTCGCGATGGCCAGCCCGCTTCTGCTGATGCCCTGGCCGCTGGCTTGGAAGCGGACTGCGCCGACTGGTTCGCGTCTCTCCCCGAGCCGCCGCTCTACCGCCGCGTGGACGATCCCGCCGTGGCGCTGGCGCGGGTGAAGGTGGGGGAGGGACGTGAACTGCTCGCGCGAGCGTGGGCGCTGGGAGGCGCGTCTCCGGCTCGACTGTCGGAGGTCGTCGGCGCGCACGTGGAGGCGCTCTGTCACGCGATCGCAGGACAACTGGGCGAGGCGGAGCGCGCCTGGGATCGCGCGCGCGCAATGGAGCGGACGCTGCGACGTGAGACCGCGCTGTGGTCTCGCGGCGACGAGCTCAAGGCCGCGCGTCCCGTCTTCGATCGCGTGACGCAGCTCTCCCGTTACGACCCCGGACCGGAGCCGGCGCTGACGGTGAAGCTCTTCTGTCCGCATCGAGGCTGCGGGGCGGAGCAGCGCTACCGGCTCTCGCCCGGACACGCCTCGCACGCGTTCACCTGTCCCACCTGCCGTCGTCCCTTCGTCGGGCACTTCGGCGAGGTGCGGCGCGTGGAGCGACAGGGTGGGGGCTACCTCTTCGTGATCGACGAGCTCTCCGACGGCACCGCGCAGGTCTGGGTGGACGCTCGAGGCGCGGAGCTGAAGGCAAGCGCGCGCGACTTCGTGTCGTTCCTCTACGACGGGCAGCGGAAGATGCTCGGGGTGCTGAACCTCTCCACTGGTCGGATCCTCCTCTTCCATCGTTCGGGCGTGTGCTTCGTGGCCACGGCGGTGTTCGGGGAGACCGCGCCGGAGCTCTCGGCGTTCCGCGCCTTCCGCGAGGAGGTGCTGCTGCCTCGGCGGTGGGGACGATGGGCGGTGCGCGCGTACTGGGCGGTGGGGCCTCACGCGGCCCGGGCCGTTCAGCGTTCTTCTCTGCTTCAGCGGGTCTCGCGAGGTGGCCTCGCGGTCGTGCACGCATGGCTCGTGCGGAAGGGGTTCTCGTGAAGGGGGCGTTGGCGAACGCGGTGCTGATCGGCGCGGCGATTCTGGGCGTGGGTGCGGTGCTGCTGGTCGGCATTGGCGAAGGTCGACGGGCCGCGGCGAGCGCCGGTGTCGGCAAGCCGGCGCCTGACTTCGAGATGCCGCGTTACGGCGGACGCGGACAGGTCTCGCTGAGCGAACTCGAGGGACGCGTGGTGATGCTCAACTTCTGGGCGAGTTGGTGCGGGCCGTGCGTCGAAGAGCTCCCGTACATGGTGAAGCTCACGCGCGAGTACGAGGATCGCGGACTCACCTTCGTCGCTGCGAGCCGGGACGACGCGCCGGCGGACGTGGGGATCTTCCTCGATCGCCGTGTGCCGGAAGCGGCGCCGTACGTGACCTTTGCGTCGGACAAGCTCGCGGGTCAGTACGGCGTGCAGGCGCTGCCGATGACGTACTTCATCAACCGCGAAGGCACGGTGGTGGAGCTTCAGCGCGGGAAGATGAGCGAGAAGGATCTGCGGCGGAGCATCGAGCGGGCGCTGGGGCTTACACAGTAAGCCGGTGCCCCTTCTGGATGTTCATGAAGGGCCGGACGTCGCCACGCTCGCGTCGCGTGCGCTGCGGGCGAGGGATCCTGCGTTGGAAGGGCAGGAACGCAGCCGCGGCGGCGAGTCCGAAAACGAGGTGCATGGTGATCGCCTGCCACAGGGGCGTGGCCTGGGTGACGCCGAAGCCGCCGGTGAGCGGGAGCACCACGTAGAACATGCCGATCCACACGGTGAGCCCCCAGCCGATGCCCGCGAGCATCGTCGCCGCGCGCGACATCCCGTAGAAGAGCAGGCCGAAGAGCACGCCCCACACGATCGAGACCGCGAGGTGCAGCAGCGTCCCGAGCACCACCACGCCCGGCTCCCACAGCGGCGACGAGACGCGCTCCGGACCGAAGAGCGGGAGCGCCGCGCCCTTGAACACCGGCGCCACCGGCATCCCGTTCAGCAGCGCGACGACGGCGAGGAAGATCGCCAGCGCGAGCCCGCCGACGATCCCCGCCACCACGCCGCCTCTCACCGCGCGCGAACGATCATTGGGTGGACGGGCCACCGGTTCGCGCAGCGGCTGGTGCGGCTGGGGGGACAGCTCGGCCATGACAAACCTCCTCCAGAGAGGTTTCAGGCCAGGTTGCCGTCAGGGCAACCCGCTCCAGCCGAGGGAGCGGGCGCCCCATTGAGCGAGGGTTCAGCGCTGCATGAACTGCGAGACGTCGCGGCGCTCGATGCGGTCGGGCGCGATGGGCAGCTTCCGGCCGATGAACTTCTCGTCCTCGGCGAGGACCTCTGGCGCCACCGGCGCGGCATACTCGTTCGGCGAGGGCGGCTGCTCGCGCAGGAGCTTCTCGAGCGCCTCCGCGTCCGGGCCGACGAAGACGAAGCTCAGCCGGTCGGGCGAGAGGTGGCGCTTCACGGCGGCATGGACCTCTTCGCGGGTGAGGGTGGCGAGCCGCTGGCGGAAGACCTCGAGGTAGTCCGGCGTGCCGTAGAAGAGCGCGTCGATGGCGAAGCCGAGCCGGCGCGCGTCGGTCTGCTCCCATAGGCGGGTGTAGCCGGAGAGGAAGCCGCGGCTGAGCTCGAACTGGTCTTCGGGGATGCCGTGTTGGACGAGCCGGTCGAGGAAGTGCACCGCGCCGCGGGTGGCGAACATCGTGTGCTTCGCCTCCACCGGGCGGATCCAGATGGTGAAGTCCTGCTGCCGCCTCGCGACGTTGGTGCGCGCACGGGTGCTCCAGCCCTCCTGGAGGAAGTGCTCGGGGTAGGCGTAGTTGCCGTAGTTGAGGCCGCGCTTCTCGCGCAGCTCCTTGAAGAGGACGCCGTTGAACATGCGGTGTTCGCCCAGGTACGAGAGCGCGAGCGCGAGCGGCACGAAGTCCTCGTCGCCGCGCCGCACCGGATACGGGTAGCCCATGCTGATCGCGGTGGAGAGCACCGGCTTCTCGAGGATCCACGCGCGGCCCGGCTGCGGCTGCACGGTCGGCAGTTCCACCAGCGGAGCGCCCTTCGCGGGGAGCTGGGAGAGCCGGTCGCGCAGGCGCTGCTGAAGCTCCGGCGTGGCGTTGCCGGCGAGGCCGATGACCAGCCGGTCCTGGGTGAACACGCGCTGCGCGTGCTGCTGAAGGTCCTCGAGCGTGATCGCCTTCAGCCCTTCGACGGTGCCGCCGGTGAAGTGCCGGTAGGGGTGACCCTCGAAGAGCATCTCGTCGAGCGCGACCTTGCCGAGCGTCTCGTCGTCCTGCCCGCGCAGCTCGTTCTGGATGCGGGCGACCGAGTCGTTGCGCAGGCGCTCGAGCTCACGCGGATCGAAGCGCGGCGCGAGGAGCACGTCGGTGAAGATCTGCAGGAACCGGTCGAGGTGATCCTGATGGATGCGGCCGGCGAAGACGGTCAGCTCCTTGTCCACGCCCACGTCGAGCTCGGCGGCCATGGGGAAGAGCACGTCGTCGAGCTGCGACGAGCTGAGCTCCTTCGTCCCGCCCTGCGACATCACCGCCGCCGTCAGCGCGGTGAGGCCCTCCTTGCCCTTCGGGTCGTCGATCGATCCCGCCTGGAAGACGAGCCGGAAGGTCACGATCGGGTTCTTCGGATCGTGGCGGAGCACGAGCTGCATCGGCTCGCGCGGAGAGAAGGGCCGGGCGGGGACGGTCGTCTGCGCCGGGGCTTCGGCGGGCTTCTTCTCCTGCTCCTTCTCGGTCTGCGCCTGCGGCTGAGGCTGAGCGGTGTGCTCTTCGTCAGGGGCGGGAGCCGGCGTGGTGCGGCAACCGGCGTTTCCGACGAGGAGCGCGAGGCCTACGGCCGCGAGTGCTGCGAGCGTGTTCGTCTTCACTGGGCACCTCCTTCCGACTTCGCTTCCGAGGGCGGGACGGTGACGAGGGTGAGCTCGGTGCGGTTGCGGGCGTGCATGTGTCGCTGGACGAAGTTCTGCAGGTCGCGGGCGGTGACCTTCTGGAGGTTGGCGAAGTGGCGCTCGAGGGCGTCGGGGCTGCCGTAGATGCCGATGAACCAGGCGAGCTGACCTGCGACCTGGTCGGCGCTCTCGAGCTCCATGAGGAAGCCGTAGCGGAGGTTGCCCTTGATGGCCTCGACGCGGGCGGCATCGACCTTGCCGCTGACGATGGCGCGGATGGCCTGGTTGAAGGCGGCGTGGGCGCGGGCGCGGTGCTTCTCGTCCTTGAGGCGGGCCTCCATGGTGAAGAGGAACGGGTCGCGGTGCGGGTACCAGGAGGAGTTCACCGACTCGAGGATCTGCTCGTCGAGCACGAGCTTCTTGTGCAGCTCGCTGGTGGGGCCGACGAGGTACTGCGCGAGCACCTCCTGGGCGGCGGCATCGAGCGTGTCGAGCCTCGCGGCGGGCGTGTGCCAGGCGAAGACGTGGCGGGGGAGGGAGGGGCCCTTCCACTCGACCTTCGCCGAGCGGAGTTCACGCTGTGCCGGCTCCTTCGGGATCGCGACGGTGGCGGTCTTGCCCTGCCACGGCCCGTAGTGCTTCTCGATCGCGGCCATGAGCTTTGCGTCATCGAAGTCGCCGACGACGACGAGCGTGGTGTTGTCGGGCGTGTACCAGCGCTCGAAGAAGGTGCGGGAGTAGTCGAAGAGCTTCGGCATCCCTTGGATGTCCTCGTAGTAGCCGAGGGTGGTGTGCCGGTAGGTGTGCTGCGTATAGGCGGTGGCGAGCAGCGTCTCCTCGAGCTTGAGCTCCGGGCGGGAGGCGCTCTTGTGGTACTCGCCGAGGACCGCGCGGGCCTCGGTCTGGAAGGCGGGCTCGGCGTACTGGAGGTTCTGGAAGCGGTCGGCCTCGAGCTCGATGAGCTGCTCGAGCGCCGCGGTGGGACCGTACGAGTGGTACACGGTGAAGTCGTCGGTGGTGAACGCGTTGTCGTGGAAGCCGTAGCGGCCCATGATCCGCTCGCGCTCGCCGGCGGGGAACTTCGGCGTGCCGCGGAACATCATGTGCTCGAAGAAGTGGGCGAAGCCGGTGCGGCCCTTCTCCACCTCGTTGCGAGAGCCCACGCGCACGACCGTCTGCCAGGCCACCAGGCCCTTCGAGTCGAAGGGGACGCGGACCACGGTGAGGCCGTTGGGGAGCGTGGCCGTCTTGATCTCCCAGGGGATGAAGGACTGCCTGGCCGTGGCCTTTGCCGCTGGGGTTGCCGGGGCCTTCTGAGCTGCTGCCGGGAGCGGGGAGAGCCCGGCGGCGAGCGCGAGGAGCCCGGCCAGGCAGACGGCCCGCCGCGGAGGGCCGAGCCGTTGGAGGTTCAAGTGGTTCATGGCCCGGTGCCGTAGATCCCGAGAGGGGAGGGGTCAACGGGGAAGGGGGGCGCGAGTCGAGGATTGATCCCTGCGGCCGGACGGTTAATGTAGGTGGGCCGCGCGGTGATGGTGCCGGGCGGGCAGTGAAGTTGGGATGTTCCAGAGAACCGGGGGCGACTCGGTTTCGACGGGGGTATTGAGGCTGCAGACGCGTGCCGAGCAGGTCAGGGTCGCTCGTAAATCCACCTTGGCAAACCAATAAAAGCCAACGACAACGTTGAGCTCGCTGTCGCTGCCTAGAGCAGTCTGACAACGCGGTCGCCTCGGTCTCTGCCGGTGGGCTGAGGGTCGACCGTCATAATGCCGGCTGGTCGTCAGGAGTGTCCGGGATCCTGGCGGCGAGATCTTCTCGGGCTCAGCCGGAAGCAGCCTGTCCGTGGGCGGCTCCGGTGCCAGTCAAAGCGCGGACTACGCACGTAGGGTCGAACAGCGGAAGACTTTCGGACGAGGGTTCGATTCCCTCCGCCTCCAAAGGGAGAAGCCCCGTAATCCTCAAGGGTTACGGGGCTTCTTCTTAACTCAGCTTGTCGTGGCGGACTGAGATGCGGCTTGCGGGCTGCTCTGTCCTGGGAAACCTTGATACATCCGTAGAAGGCGGGCGCGTCCCGTCGCTATAGGAGCCTTGCGGTGCACCACTCGCGCTTATGACTCGACTCGAGCTGATACCTCATCGAGCGTCCGCATGCTGGCACCCGGTGTCTCAACAACCGTGGACGATTCAGGTCACCCTTGGGGATCGACACAGCCTCGGGCGCCGTTAACTACTTCACTCATATCGCCGAGCTTGACCTGTCCCGTTTTCTCGTGCGAAGGTCTTGCAACCCACAAACCTTGGTAACGTGCCAATGACTGAGCCCCTCATCTCTCTAGCGGAGGCTGCATCTTTGCTCGGGGTCAGTAAGGAGACCCTTCGAAACTGGGATCGAGCAGGGAAACTCAAGTCTTGCCGGCACCCCATCAACGGATACCGCCTTTATGCCTTGGAGGACGTCAAGCGCGTGATGACTGGGACCAACCGCTCAAGACGTGCGCCCGCCCCGAGTCCACCTCCCTCCCACGCTGCCGACGAGAACGAGGCGGGTGCCAATCACGCCATACCACTCGATAGGCGCGACCTTCGTCGGTTCGTTGCGAAGGCGAACCGGGCTCTTCGGGATACAGACGCTAACAGCAGCTTGGTCGAACGATTGGATGAATTCGCCAAGTTGCTCTTCACCAAGATGCTTGCTGAGCGGGCTGGCTCCGCAGAAGTGTTTGGGAGTGGCGAAGGTAACCAAGGTGCGGATCCAGAGGTGATACGGAGGCTGTTCGATCAGTATTCTCAGCAGTACCCTAGACTGTTTCCGCCTCGTTTCGCGCGCGTAAAGCTGTCCGACAGCGCCGTACGGGAATTGGGGCGGTTGCTTGGAACGGTCGAACTCGCACAAGCGACCCACGACCTAAAGGGGTTGGCCTTCGAGGAGATGATCAGGGGGACCTTCGACAAGGGGGACAACCAGCAGTTCTTTACTCCGGACGGTGTTGTCGAATTTCTCGTCTCAATGATGGCTCCCTTCATTAAGGGTAGGGTCTGTGATCCTGCGTGTGGAACGGGCGGCTTTCTCGTCAAGATCGCATCGTCGAGCCTCTCGCACGAAGAGCTTGTGGGGCTTGAGATTGACGAGCGCCTGGCGTGGCTCACCGGTATCAACCTGTTCCTCCACGGGGCAAAGAACTACCGCGCTGAGCTGCTCTCTAACGGAGGAACGCTCGGGGCATCGGGACGGAACTATGCTGAAGATTTCGATGTAATCCTGACCAATCCTCCGTTCGGGAGTGACTTCTCCGAACCTGATGAGTTGGAGGGCTACGAACTCGGTCGAGGGCGAACCTCCCGACGTCGCGGCATCCTCTTCCTTGAGCGGTGTCTCTCGATGCTGAGAGAGGGCGGATACTTAGGCATCGTAATCGATGATGGGGTCCTCTCCTCTGCATCAACAGCGGACGTCCGTGACTTTCTGATCAAGAACTCGGAGATTCTCGCGGTCATCAGCCTGCCCGAAACGGCCTTCATGCCGTATGCTTCCGTAAGCGCGTCGATCTTGGTGCTGCGAAAGGCGGCGAGCCCGTCAAGGAGTCAGCAAACGTTTTTCGCTCAGGCTGAGAAAACCGGGCGGAAGCCGAATGGCGATCCCGACATCGTATACGACTCGGCTGGTCAGCCCCGAATCGACAGCGATCTCCCGCAGATCGTGGCGCAGTGGAACGAATATTTGGCTGGCAAGTTTCGGAGTCCTTCCGAGCATATCTTCATCGCTAATCCCTTCGTTCTGATGGGCGATGAGGCCGAAGCCAATCGGCTGGACTTCTTGTATCACCATCCGGCCAGACTCACGGCCAAGAGGGCTCTGGAAAGGTGTCCATTTCCCCTCGTAAGCCTGAGCGAACTGTGCGACGAGCGCAGCGAGGCATATGTGCCATCCACCGATCTTGTAGACCAGTTCATCCCGTATACTGGTCTAGCCAACATCGAGCCCAAGACCGGAGTGGCAACCCAAGACGTCGTGCCGGCCAGCGCCTTGAAAAGCGCCGTCAAAAAATACTACCCCGGAGACATCTTATTCTCGAAGATGCGGCCTGCTCTTCGTAAGTGCAGTTTGATCACTTTTTCAGAACCTGGGTACGCCTCCTCCGAATGCATGGTGTTGGTGCCTAGGGTCGTTGAGGGGACCCGGCCAGTTATCGAAGCAAGTTTGCTGTCGATCCTGCTGCGTTCTGATCTCGTCTTCGGGCAGATCGTGCACCAGATCTCCGGAATCGGCCGGCCAAGGATCGGGCCTAGGGAGGTCCGGTGCATCCGCATCCCGGTACCGCCTGCAGCTACCCAAGCCGAGCTTCGTACTCAGTTCGAAAAATCAGAGGTCCATTACCAAGCCCTGAGACAGGAGGCCATCGCGCTGCTAAAGAAGTCGTCCGCGTTGGAGTTGGATGCCATCGAGCAGGTTGCGCTGGGTTTTCTTGGAACCTAGATTCAGTCCTCGTCCGCGTAGTTCGGAAGGCTCAATATGTCTATTCGTCGGGTAAACGCGCGGGACTTGGTTTCCCGGCTGCTTGAGCGAGCCGTTGCGAGTGTCAACGGTGGCGTCTCGCGTACTCTCACGGCCCGCCGTAGCAAAGAAGTTCCTCCTGCGCACTCGCGCCACCTCACCGACACCCGCACCCGCGTCTCCCAGCTTCTCGAATACGCCATTGCATATGAGATGAATCGCGCGGTGCAGGACGAGTATCGCGGCTGCTCGCTCTCAGCCGTTCTCTGGAACAAGTTCCCTGATTTAGTGATTCGTGACGAACAAGGGGTTCGCGCGATCGGGCTGGAGGTAAAGGCCCTCCACACGGCCGCCGAGGAAAAGTCGGCAAACTTCAGCACGCCGCTTCAAGTGATTCGGCAGAATGAAGACTTCATCGTGGTCCTAAACTGGGGTTGGCACCGGGTTCAGATGAATGGCACTGACATGGTGTACCCGCATATCCACCGGGGTCTTGTCTTTGATGCTTGGTTGCTTGCAAAAATCCGAGACTACACGTGGCTTTATAATCACGACGGTCGGCGGAAGGCTTTTGATCTGTGTTCTCCCCTGATTTGTGGTGGAAATGATAGCGCATTCAAGGCTGAGGAAGGCAACTTGGGTAAGCTGATGCGCATCGAGCTTTCTGGCTCCATCCCTGCGTCCGTGCCTGGTTATAGCGAGATGAAGGAGGAGTCGACGCGCTACGAGGAGTTCAAGGCTGAAACGATCGCCCTTAGCCTTCAGGAAGCTTTCAAGGACGTTTGCTATGCCTCAACAGGCGCTGAACCGATGTTTAGTCACTTCAAGTCGTATCCTGCGAGTCTTCAGTGGCTCGGAGCCTCCGACCTTCCGTCTGGCCAAAAGTTCCTGTTGTTGGCTGGGAAGGGGCAACTGCAGTCCCTTCCAGGACTTGGCGCGCTCGCGGACGGGACGAAGGCGATTTGGCTTTCGTCGAAACTAAACTGGAAGCTGTATGAAACGCGCTCCGGAACTTGGCGGAACCTTGGTGAAGGGCAGAAGCCTGAGTCAGAGCTTGAGCGTATCATCGCGCTTCTATAGACGCATTCGGAGTCTTGAACCGATGTTGTTGCGGATGTCGTCGAAAACTTGCTGGACTCGGCTCGAGTATTTGTAGCCGCAGATGTGAAAAATTGCCTCGATTAGCAGTGAGAGAGACGAAAGCGTAAGCTCGGATTCGCCCGTGATGTTCATGAGATGGTAGCCGTCCGACTCCTCCTTGATGTGAAAAACGTACCCGACGCTGTTTGGATGAAAATTGTGAAACGACACGCACAGGGAGATTGCTCCGCTGTTCTTGTTTAGTTCTTGTTGCAGTGATGTTTCCGTGATTGTCGTCGGTTCGGCGGAAATTCGAGCGAAGAGAAGCTCTCGGTCTCCTTCAAAAAACTTAGGCACGCCGGCGTCTCCTTGTCAGGATGTTGACGGGCCTAGTGTGGCATGCGAACGCGCCATGCCGAAGTTTTCGGCCAGCTTAGCTATTCGTCACGCCCTGAATGCGGCTATCTAAGTTCGGTGACTGGCGCCGCGTGGGCACATCGTTCCGCCGCCGTTCTCGCACGCGTCTTTCGCGTTGCCTGCGACGACGCCACCACGACGGAACCCCCGAGCGTCGAGGAGTTGATTGCGAACTCTGAGCTACTCGATTAGCGGGTCCCCAAACTCTGGTCGACGCGGATGTGTAGCGCTGCCGGTTGTTGAGACACCGGGTTGAACAAATTCAGGCTGCCAGCAACTGCTCCTCGTGTCGACGCCGAGCCTGTTCCGGCGTCAGGATGCCATGCCGCTCGATAAGCCACGAGCGGTTGTAACGCTGCATCCAGTCGTGGAGCGCCAGCCGCAGCTCCTCGACGTTCTTGAATGGCCGAAGCCAGAGGAGCTGCTCCTTCATCCTCCGGATGATGCGCTCCGCGCAGCCGTTGCCCTCCGGCGAGCGGACGAAGGACGGGCTGGATGTGATGCCGAGGAACTCAAGCTCGTCCTGGAAGGCGTCGCTGACGTACTGGCTCCCGTGGTCGTGGCGCACGGAGAGGCCGGTGGCGATGTCGCGGCCGACTGGTCCGAACCGCCGGCGGACGCCCTGCTTGATCGGCTCCAGCGCCTCGTAGCGCGTGCCCGGCTTCGCGGCGTGGATGCCCACGCACTCCGCAGTGAAGTGGTCCACGGCGATGAAGACCGTCACCTGTCCGTCCTCGGCGGTGAGGGTGGCGGTGGCATCGGTGCCCCACATCGCGTTCGGCCGGTCCGGAATGATGGTCCCGTCGTGCACGCGCGGCCCGAGCGTCCGACGCTCCCTGTGCGGCGCCAGGAGCCCGTTCTCGCGCATGAGCCGCAGCACCCGGCGCACCGACGTCCGCACGTTCTGCAGCGTCCGCAGGCGCGCCCAGACCTTCCGGTGGCCTTCGCCGACCCACTCGGTCATGCGGAGGTCCTTGCGGATGAGCTCGAGCAACTCCGCGTCGGTCCAAGGCGTCTTCGGCCCACGCTTCCCCGGGACCGCGTCGGAGCGTCCACGACCTCCGCGTCGGAACACCGTCGCGCGGCTGAGTCCCCAGACGCGGCACACCCTTGCCAGCCCGTAGCGCTTGTTTGTGGAAGGCGAGATGGACTGGCTCATCCTCTCGGCTTCCTCCAGGGCAAAGGGTCGATGCCCACCTTGATGCGGAGCAGCTCGTTCTCCATCGTGAGCTCGCCCACCTTCGCCTTCAGGCGGACCGTCTCGTCATCGTCGCTCGAGGTGTCACGGCTCTTCAGCCCAGCCTCCGCGCCGGCGAGGAACGCGTCACGCCACTCCGACAACTTCGCAGCCGTCACGCCCAGCTCGCGGGAGAGCGAGTCCAGGTCCTCCGCGCGAAGCAACCGCAGCACCGCCTCGGACTTCCGCTTCGACGAGAACCGCCCACGGTCCTCCTTCTTCTGCTTCGACATCTCCACCTCCGACGAGGACGATCTCGCCCTCAAAGAGGTGTCTCAAGAAACCGTGCAGCGCGGGAGATGCGGCCAGTCCGTTCCGGAAATTCTGGCCGGTTCGGACGCTACCCGATCGGGCGGCTCAAGGTCGCCTGGGTTGACGTGACGGCTCCGCACGGAGGGACCGTCAAGCCCCAGGATGGTGCCGCGCTCGAGGATGCGGTCCACTATGACGTCGCCGAGGTCCGGGTCGTGCACCACGGTCGCCCAGGAGGCCACGGCCTTGTTCGTCGCGAAGAGCATCGAGCGCTTCTTCAGGTGCGCAGGTACCGCAACCGGTGGCGTGTCGCACGTCTCTTCGCGTGGGTGCTTCAGTTCCTCCGCCTGGTCACTCGCTAGGAACGCAAGTCCGAGAACTTTCTCGCGATTCTGCACATCGCGTGATCGATCATCCTGCTACGTCAATTCTGAAATCACCTCTAATTGCAACCACTGGTGGGCGCTCGAACAGCGCGCTGAAGTTCGGAGTGCCTTTCGTGCCTACTTCATTGCGCGGTGTTCAGGTATTTTTTCTGAGTAGGAGTCGCGCGAAGGTCGCGGTGTGCTTCTGCTGGTAGAGTTTCTCAAGTTCAAGTCTCGCGAGTTGACACCACCCAAGATCTGAGTTGCCAGTCATGAGCAACAGGCTCCAGAGCTCTTCGATGAGGTCGTTGGTGTTGTCGGGGACTACGTTTGCAGCTGATTTGGTGGCTTGGCGGGCAACTTGAATAAGCAGTTCGATGTCGGCTTCGCTTAGTCCCTCTGACACTGCGATGCTCTGCAGTTCTTCCCGAGGGTGCGTCGAATGTTCGAACCGCCGGCCATAGTGTGAATCGCGTTGCGCTGGGTCAATGAGGAAGAGAGACGAGAGGCTCACTTCAAGGCTGGTTGCTATGCTTGCAATCGTTTCGAAGTTTGGGTTGCGTTGGCCGCGTTCGAGCATTGACAGGTACGACGCGGATAATCCGGACCGCTTTGCCAGCACTTCCTGATTCATTCGGCGCGTCTGTCGCAAGAACCGAATGCGGGCTCCCAGTCGTTCAAGCCGTTCTTTGTTGTTGAGGTCTGTCATGTGGGTCGCGTTTCACTCTTGCTGCGAACCGCTCGACTCGTGGCTGGCCGCAGTCGCCTTCATGAGGGTCCGAATGGTCTCGGTTCTCGGTCTTGAGGGGGGGGGGCGTAACTCCGCGGTATTGTTGGAGCGACTTTGCTGAGGGTGAGGAAAATCCGAAACTACTATATAGCCGGCACTCGAGCCGCGCCGCCGGTCACGGCGCCGGTCAAGGAGGTCGTGATGCGGAACGGAATGAATTGGAACTCGCGAACCAAAGAATGGAGTCATGTGGTTCGTCCCGAGACAAAGGAGAAGGCTAAGTTGGCACGCGGCCTAAAGGAGAAGGGTCTCAAAAATACAGAGATCGCCTCAATCCTGGGGCTCAGCGCCGCCAGAATCAGCGAACTGTTGAGAACGTCTCCCACTGAGAAACCTTAGGTCACGTGGAAAAGGTGTGGCAGCCAGAACTCGCACCTTTTTGACGCACGCGAGAACGCGATATCCAGAAGCCATGAACCCTTCCTCCCGGCGCGTGATTTCGGACCTCAAGGAGTTGGCGGCGCTCACTTCGGATGACCGTGGGGCGCAGCGGGTGGCGTGGGGGCCAACCTGGCGGAAGGCGCGGGAGTGGTTCGCGGGCAAGGCCCGGACGGAGCTCGGGCTGGACACGACGCGCGATGGGGCGGGGAATCTCTGGGCCACTCTGCCGGGGGCGTCCCATCAGAGCATCGTGATTGGGAGTCACCTGGACTCGGTGCCGGGGGGCGGGTGGCTGGATGGGTGTCTCGGCGTGCTCGCGGGGCTCGAGGTGCTGCGCGTGTACAAGGAGAAGGGGACGCCGCCGCCGATCACGCTGCATCTCGTGGACTGGGCGGACGAGGAGGGCGCTCGGTTCGGCAGGAGTCTGACGGGCTCGGCGGCTTCGGCGGGCTCGCTCGATCCGCACAAGGAGCTCGCGCACCTGGTGGACCGGCAGGGCGTCGCGCTGCCGGCGGCGCTCGAGGAGAACGGCGTCACCCTCAACGGGATGAAGCGCGCGAGGGCCGAGTTCGACCGGCTCGGGGCGAAGGCTTACCTCGAGCTGCACATCGAGCAGGGGCCGGTGCTGCAGTCGATGAAGAAGCCCGTCGGCGTGGTGCTCGGGACGATGGGCGTCGAGCGTCACCAGCTGCGATTCGTCGGTCAGGCGGCCCACTCTGGCGCGGCCCCGCTCCATCTGCGGCAGGACGCGTTTCTTGCGGCGGCCCGGTTTGCGCTCGAGGCCAACGACCTCGCCACCCGGCTCTCCGGCAAGACGCCGAGGACCCGCGTCGTCGCCACCTGCGGCGTGGTGAAGGTCGAGCCGAACTTCGTCACGGCGGTCCCCGGCAAGGCGGAGATCTCCATCGATCTCAGGGCGCTCGATGCGCAGGTGCTCGCGAAGCTGCTCGCCGGCGTGAAGCGGGCGGCCAATGCAGCGGCGAAGGAGTTCCGCGTGAAGTGCGAGTGGAGCCCGCTCCTCACCATCACGCCCCGCATCTTCGACGAGACCCTCACCGGCTTCGTTCGCCGCGCGGTGAAGGACGTCACCGGCAGCGCCCCGGAGCTTCCGTCGGGCCCGCTGCATGACGCGGCGGAGATGGCCGCGGTCGTCCCCACCGCCATGGTCTTCGCCCAGTCCTCGCCCGGGGTCTCGCACACGCGCATCGAGGACACGCCCGAGCCCGCGCTCGATCAGTCGGTGCGCGCGTTCATCGCCACCGTCGATGCAACGGTGCAGCACCTCGCTCGGCAGGGCGCGCCGGCTGTGAAGGCAAGGGCCACGCGCTCCAGTGCGAGCAACGGCGCCAGGACGCGTGCCCGCGCGCCGTAGCTCTCCAGTCAGCCGGGCGTCGCGGCGTTGCGAATGCGAGGCGCGTATGGTGCGGACGTGAGTGACGCCTCGCCCTCCACCTCGCTGTGTCTGAGCTGCGGCCTCTGCTGTGACGGCACGCTCTTCGACCACGCGCCCGTCACCGCGGAGGAGGCCGAACGGCTGCGCGGCACGCGGGTGATCCTCGGCACCGACAGCGAGAAGAAGCCGGTCCTTCGTCAGCCGTGCGGCGCGCTCGAGGGCAAGTGCTGCACCGTGTACGACAGCCGCCCGAAGACCTGCCGCAGCTTCCGCTGCCTCGTCCTCCGCTCGGTCGAGGACGGCTCGCTCTCGCTGGAAGAGGGCAAGGCGCGGATCGAGTCGCTCAAGGCCTTCGCGCAGGAGGCCGGGCTCTCCATCCAGAACGGGCCGCTCCTCAAGCAGGTCGTCTTTCTCGCCTGGCGTGGCACGAGGAGCGATGCCCTCGAGCGCGTCGGGGAGATGATCGCCGTGGACTTCATCCCGGACCCGGATGAAGAGCCACGCAGCGACGCAGACGCAGACGCCGCGCCTTGACCCGGCCTCGCTTCAAGACCTACCGGCGGACGTCCCCAGTCGCCGGTCGAAGGTGAATGGGAGGAATTTCTTCGCAACGACGACGCGCGCGAAGTCGGGGTGCAGCGGATTGAGGAGGTAGTTGCTCTCCGAGGGAATCACTGCGGAGGGCACTTCGAGCACCGCCCTGGAGAGGGACCTCGCCCACTCGTCCCCGTGCCGCTGCACCTCCTGAGGGCCCGGGAACGCGTTCCAATCGGGAGGAAGCGCGGAGCGATCCAACGGTTCGACGAGCTCCTCCGGAACGTCTGCGCTCACGGCGACCCACGGCGTCCTCAGCAACGCAGGCGGAGCGTGCACCAGCGTCTCCAACGCCGCGAGCGACAGCGACTGCGACACGTACACCAACCGCGTCCCCTTGCTGTTCCAGCGTCCGCCGAAAAGCCTCGCGCCTTCGCCGTCGAAGGCACTCGCGGCCCACCTTGCCTGAACCAGCCGGTGGAGTCGGATCAGCTGAACACCCCGTACTCGAGGCGACCGAGCGCGTCGCTGACCAGCGCTGCGCCCGGTTCCGTGTCCAGCAAGCTCAGTGGCGTGACACCGCCCAGCGCGGGAACCGGCGTCCGCAGCCATTGGTGCGCCGCCTCGAGGTCCCCCAACACCTCGGTTGCGCGTCCGGCGATGCGGGCGATTCGCAGCACGCCTTCCGATTCACTCGGCTTAAGCCGCTCGTTGGCGGTCTTCCGCCGGTGCCTCGTCCGAACAGGTACACCCGCCACCGCGCCCAGCTCATCGGCCTTCATGTCCAGCCTGGTCGCGAGGTTCTCGATCGTAATGGGCAGCAGGCCTTCGCGAACTCGATCCACCAGGTCGAGCGGCGTTCGCAGCTCGCCTCCGATCGCTCGAGGCCCGCCGAGCAGCATCTGTACAGTTCGGAGATCTTCCACGGTCGCTCCTTCGCTGCCATCTGACACATAAGATAATGCCGAGTGGCAGGATCCGCCAGCAAGCTCGCGCCCGCTCGCCCTCCAGTCAATTCGGCAGGTTACGGGCCCGTAACAGGGAATGTTACTGGCGGGGGAGTAGACTCGCCGCGTTCTGGCCGGATACACCTCCCCTCGACTTCATGCTTCCGAACATGACACGCCTGTCAGGGATTTTTCCCAACGGCTCCGGGCACTTCGCTGTGCGGGCGGGTGGGGCATGTCCGTTGCAGCCGGGCGGCGCTCGATGACGGTCACGAGACATCCGCAGGGGGGCGGAGCCATGCGCCCACGTGGGCTCACAGCGCTCGTCGCCGTGCTGCTCGCGGGCGCGCTCTCCACCGGCTGCTACACCACCGTCTATCAACCGCTCTCCTCGCTCCAGCGGCCCGTCGTGGTGGACACGCAGCTCGCGAACTTCGAGGGCCTCAAGCTCCTCGTGCGCTGCCACCCGAGCGAGAACCTCACCGCCTCCGACGCGGTGAAGCTGTGCAGGTCGGTCTCTTCGAACTTCAGGAACCAGGGCGCTCAGGTCGAGGTCGAGATCCCCCGCCCCAACCGCGGCGCCAATCCGCGCGAAGAGGGCGAGAACCCCGACCTCGTGATGGACCTGCGCTCGCGCATGGTGAACCAGCACGACGGCGGCGCGCTCGTCATCCTCACCTACCTCACGCTCACCCTCGTCCCGATGGTGCAGGAGTACACCCTCGCGCAGGACGTCACCATCCGCGACCGCGAGGGCACGCTCCTCGTGCAGGAGACGATGCAGGGCCGCTTCGTCGAGTACTTCGGCTTCGGCGTCTGGGCCGTCAACGCGCTCGCGGATTACACGGTCCGCAAGAAGGAGGACCGCATCACCGGCGACGCGCCGAAGAAGGATTTCTCCAGGGACTTCTACGGACAGCTCAGCCAGCTCGCCCTCAACGCCCACGTCCGCCAGCGCGTGCTGCGCGAGTTCGATGCCCCCAACGGCCCCAACGGCCCCGGGCAGCGGCCGCTCGTTCCCGGCACGCCTGCGCCCGCGCCCATTCCGGCACCCACGCTCAGCGGCGGCTCCGTCCAGGGACAGCCCGCAGCGCAGCCGGCACGCTCCGTCCTCTCCGGCTCGGAGGAGAAGTAGCGCATGGAGACGATGCTCGTGCTGCTGCTCATGCCGTCGCTCGTCGTCGCCGAGCGCGCGTTCGATCCGTCGCACGCGATGTTCGTGAACAAGGCCGACGCGCGGAACATGGAGTGCGAGCGGCTCACGCATCAGCGCGCGCAAGAACTCTATCCGGGACAGGTCCGGCCCACGCCGGCGCGGGTGATCGATCAGCGCGTCGAGGCGCTCGCGTGCCGGCAGCGTTACGTGCGCTGGGGTGAGCGCTCTGCGCGGGACGAGCTCATCCTCTCCTCGCTGCGCAGATCGGTGGGCGAGATCGCGGAGAGCGCCGGGGCATTGGCAGACGGAAGCGACCTCACCTGGCACGTCGATGCGTTCTACCCGGACTCGCTGGTGGCGCAGAAGATCAGCATCGCGGCGCGCACCGAGCTGGCCGAGAAGGGCAGGCGCGTCTCGGATCGGGTGCCGATGCTCGCCGCCGGGGACCTGGCGGTGCTGCGCGGGATGCCGCCGCAGGATGCGTACCGGATCGCCTGCAAGCGGTACTTCGATCAGCAGTCGCTCGGGGAGAAGGAGGCGTTCCTCGGGATCATGCTCGTCGATCCGCGCGAGACCCAGCTGCACGCCGGCGTGTGCATGGGCGGGCAGTGGAGGTGGCTGCAGTGAGAATGGGCCAGCTCATTGCCGCGGTCGGGTTCGTTCTTCTCGGAGCGTCGTCGTCGTACGCGCAGGCGCCCTCGGTGCGTGAGCTGCAGCGCGCACAGATGGAGCAGCTCCGAGGCCAGATCGCGTCGCAGATCCAGCTGCAGGCGTACGACCTCCTCGACGAGCTCGTCTATGCGTGGACCCAGAAGCCGCCGTTCCCCGTCGAGACGCCGGTGGTGCTCGCGGACGTGACGTCGCCGGTCGGCTTCGGCAGCGGGCTCGATGCGCTGATCGAGAACCACTTCGCCGCGCTGGTGACGAACAACCGCAAGGGCAACGTGCAGCTCGCGCACTGTCCGCAGTGCACGTCGATCGTGGTGCAGGCCGGCGCGAAGGGCACCGTCGTCTCGCGCGGCGTGGACAACCCCGAGGCGCTGGAGAAGCTCGGCGGACTCTCCGGCAGCAAGCACGCGCTGTTTCTCGACTTCGAGGCGGAGGGATCGTCGCTCGTGCTCCGCGCGCGGATCACCGAGCTGCAGCCGGCGCTCCCCATCGTCTATGCGCGCACGCTCACCACCTCTACGTCTTCGCCGGCGCTTCTGCGCACGCCGGAGCGGCTGAAGAGCGCCACGGAGGCCCGGCAGGAGTACATGGACGCGCTGGAGAAGCGCGGGCTCTTCCTCGTTCCGCTGAAGGTCGGCGTTCGCATGTACGCGGAGCCGGAGGAGGGCTCTTCCCCGGTCGCCACCGCTCCGTACGTGTGGCTGCAGATCGGCGCCGAGGCAGCGCTCACGCAGGCCCGCGCATGGACGGCCAGCGCGCATCTGGGCGGGACCTGGACGCCGCAGGTGCACACCGGTTGGCTCGCGGGCGCGCGCATCTCGAGGCTGCTCACCGGAAGCACGGTCTCGCTCACGCGCCCCGACCTCTACGGGTTCGCCGGCCTCAACGTCATCTCCATCCACGGCCAGGGCGCGCGCACCTTCAAGCAGGGGCAGCTCCCCAACATGGTGGACATCGTCAACAACGCGGGGCGCGCGGACTTCCACTCGACGTTCGCGGCGCTGCAGCTCGGAGCGGAGCTGCGCGTGAAGAACCGCATCGGCGTCAGCTTCTATCTGGAGAACTTGCCGGGCCTGGGCAACGCGCAGGGCATCGGCGACTACCTCGACTTCGGCTTCGTGCAGTTCCAGTCGCTCGGCGCGGAGGTGTCGTTTTGCTTCTGAGCTTGCGTCACTGGCTGTCGCTCGCGCTCATCGCTTCGGTCGCGGGCGTGCTCTTCGCGCCTTCGGTTGCGTTCGCTCAGCGGGAGAACACCCGGGATGCGCTCGCGCGCCTGGAGGAGACGCTCCAGCTCCGGTTGGAGGAGGGCGGCTTCGCGGTGCAGGAGCTGATGCCGGTGATGGTCGTCTCCGCGATGCCGGCCTTCGAGGAGACCCGCAACTGGTACCCGAATGCGGCCGTGGCGGCGCTGGCCCGCGTGTTCGGCAACGCGTCGCTGCGCGCGTGCGAGGCCTGCATGTCGCCGCGGCTGTACGTGCAGGACGGCCGGATGGAGCAGATGACCACCGGCATCGGCGTGCCGGAGATCGTGCGCTTCGACGAGGACGCGAGAGGCAAGGCGCCGCCGGCGAAGAGCGCGATCTGGATCGACGAGACCTCCGACGGCGTGTCGTTCCGGATGATCGATCTGCGCAACAGCCGGATCGTGCTCGCGGACAACTTCGATCCGGGGCTGCGCGCGATGGCGAGGTCGAAGCGGAACTTCTCGCTGACGCGTGAGCTGGAGCGGCGCGCGCGCGGGGACTCGCTCACGCACACGTTCATCGACTTCACCGTCTATCCGGGCCAGCACTTCTCGCTCGACTGGGTCGAGCAGTGGGGCGACACCAACGCGAACCTGTCGGGCGTGACGGTCTCGGGTTGGGATCCGGTCTTCGGGATCGGCGGCGCGTACTACCGCGTCATTCCGCGGGCGATGAACATCATGGTCGGCGGGAAGCTGATCATGAGCGTGCCCACCGCGCTCGTGCAGTCGGTCACCGGCGAGAACACCGCGGTGCTCGACCCGCTCCTCACCGGCGTCTTCATGGTGCGCGTCCCCATCTCCACCACGAACTACGGCATCACCTTCTCCGCTTCGACCAACGGGCGGATCGGGGTGGGCTTCACCTTGATGAACTTCCACCTGCTGCCGGTGCTGCCATGAGCCGTCCGCTTCCCCTTCTGACCGCGGCCCTCGCGGTCTCCTTCTTTGCGACCGCCTGCGCGCAGCGGAACTACACCTACTACCTCGTCGAGCCGCCCCCGCAGAAGCACACCGCGCTGCAGGAGGAGGGAAACGCGACTCGTCCGTTCGCGTATGGCTCGACCACGGTGATGAAGGTCCGCTGGAACGACGGCAACCTCATCACCGAGGTGGACGTGCCGGTGCTCGCCAGCGGGCAGCGGATCGTCATCGAGCACGGCGCGGGCAGCGGGGACGTGAAGACCGTGGCCGCGAGCCGTGTGGTGCCGCCGCCGCCGGGCCTCGCGGACACGTCGCTGGTGGAGGCGTACCGGGCGCGCGGGCTGCGCATCAACGAGGGCGCGCCGGAGGTGAGCATCGTCCGGGCGCGCGCGCTGATGCAGGACGCGCTGAAGGAGGCGAACTACCACCTCGCGCTCGAGTGGTCGGAGACGGTGCTGCATCGGTATCCCGCCCACCCCGAGTTCCTCCGCGCCAAGGCGTCGCTCCTCCTGATGATGGGAGAGCGCGACAAGGCCATCCAGATCTACGAGCAGGTCGAAGCCATCGAGAGTGACCCGAGCGTTCGCAAGAAGCTCGAGGAGCTCCAGAAGCAGCAGAGGTAGCGCACACATGCAGATCATCGGCTTGGCGTTGTTGGCATTCGTCGTCTGGTACGGGTTCGCGGACCGCTCCGCGGATCACGCAAAGGCGATCTCCGCGTTCGACTCGCACGCGATGGTGATGGTGCTCGTCGGCTCGCTCGCGGCGGTGCTCGTCAGCTCTTCGACGCGGACGACGCTGCGCACCTTCCTCTCGCTGCGCGAGCTGATTCCCGGCCTGCGCTTCTTCGGCCGCCGGACCGAGGCGATGGAGAAGGAGCGCGAGGAGGTCTTCAACCTCTGGCGCGAGGGCAAGCGCGCTCAGGCGGTGGGCGTCGCGGAGAAGAGCCAGTCGGTGGCGGTGAAGAAGATGGCGGAGCTCATCCTCAGCCGCGCCCCCGAGGCGGCGTCCGCCAAGGCCTTCACCGAGCTGCGCCACGAGGAGATCGGCACCTGGCAGCCGGCGATCCACAACTGGGAGATGCTCTCCAAGCTGGGACCCGCGTTCGGCATGGTCGGCACCATCACCGGCATGGTGCAGCTCTTCCGGTCGATGAACTCGGACAACCTGAACATCGGCGCGGCGATGTCCCTGGCGCTGCTGGCGGCGCTCTACGGCGTGGCGTTCGGCGCGGGCGTGGCGGGGCCGATCAGCAACTACCTCAACGGGCTGCTCGACGAGCGGCTGGGGTTCCTCGAGCGCTGCCAGATGAGCGTCAACGAGATCGTCTCGCGTGGCTCGGAGGGGTAGCGCATGCGGCGCAAGATCCAACACGACGAGAGCTGGCTGCTCAGCTACGCCGACCTCATCACCAACCTGCTGCTCTTCTTCGTGGTGCTGCTCTCCGCCGCGAACCTGAGCAAGGGGAAGATGCAGCAGATCGTGCGGTCGATGTCGGGCGAGGAGCAGCCGGCGTCGCTTGAGACGATCCGCAAGGAGATCGAGGAGCAGATCGCCGAGGAGAAGCTGCAGGACCTCGTGTCCACCCGGCAGACCGCGGACGGGCTCGAGGTGTACCTGAACTCGGGGCTCGTCTTCGATTCCGGCAAGGCGTTCATCCGGCCGGACTTCGAGAAGACCGTGGCGTCGATGCTCAAGGTGCTCGCGCCCTATTCGTCCAAGTACAACTTCGCGGTGGAGGGCCACACCGACTCCATCCCCATCCAGGGCGGCATGTTCCCCTCGAACTGGGAGCTCTCCTCCGCGCGCGCGATCGTCGTGCGCCAGAGGCTCGAGCAGGTGGGCATCGACAAGGCGCGGATTCGCGTCGAGGGCTACGCGGACACCAAGCCGCTCGCCGAAGAGCTGCTGCAGGGCCTGTCCGCTGAAGAGCGCCGCGCGCGTCACCGCCGCGTGGTGGTGAGGATCTACTGATGCGTCGCGTTCCTTCGTCGTTCGTTTTGGCCCTGGTGGCGTTGGGTGCCGGTGCGGCCTCTGCGCAGAACGCCACGCCCGTTCCGCAGAACCACATCCCGTCCTCCGTGCTGATGGAGCTGCGCACGCTGGAGAGCACGTTCGATCTCGCGCTGGCGCAGGACTGCGCGGCGGAGAAGTGCTTCTCCAAGGGCTGCGTGTACCGCGACCACGTGGCGGTGGATCAGCCGCGCGCGAGCTCCCTGCCGGGCCTGCCGCAGACGCAGGGACCGGGAAGCGTTCCGGCGCAGGAGTACCTCACCTCCGCGCGCTGCGAGTTCGCGCACGAGAAGGACGTCGCGCAGAAGGACGTGCAGGCACTGGTGCGCAGGCTCGAGCAGCGCCTGTCGAAGGGCTGGCTGCGGGTCACCGTCGGTCGTCAAGTGCTCTTGCCCATCAGCGAGGAGCTCCGCACCGCGCCTCCGCCGCCCGCTCCGCCGGAGCCGGTGGTCGCCGAAGAGCCGGTACCGGTCGCGCCCGTCGCGCCGCCGCAGCAGACGTGGGACTCCCAGGTCGCGGTGCGCGAGCTGTGGCTGTCGCTCTTGCCGCACTTCTCCTGGATGATCGCGGTGTTCCTCGGGACGCTCGCGGTGCTCTTCATCATCTGGGCGGTGCGCCGGCTGGGGAAGGAGACCGTCGAGGAGAAGATGCTCGCGGCGCAGCTGGCGAACGGGACCGCGGGCGCGAGTGGCGTGCCGGTGGGTGCGGCCGAGGGAGAGGCGGAGGACAAGGCGAAGGCCGATGCCGCGGCTGCCGACGCAGGGGCCGACGGCGACGGCGTGTTCGTGCGCGATCAGCAGCAGCTGTGGAAGGACCGCATCGCGCAGGCGGAGCTGTCCCGCGACGAGAGCGTGGTGGTGGAGCTGCTCCGCGAGTGGTTGAAGAACGGGGACTTCGAGCTGCTGGCGAAGGCGATCTTCGTCTTCGGCGACCGGCTCTCGCTCGCGTTCTCCAACGACGGTGAGCTGGCGGTGCGGAAGGTGGAGTTCGCGGACTTCCTCCGCTCGCTCGACGAGAAGACGCTGCCGTCCGATGCGGAGTTCTTCCGCAAGCTGAACCAGCACGCGATCTCGTCGTCGCTGCTCGCGCAGGAGGACGCGGAGGTGTACCGCGCGCTGCGGGAGGAGTTCGGTGCGACCGGCGTGGCGGGGCTCATGTCCGGCCTCGAGGCGCGTCACGCGGCGCTGCTCTTCGCGCTGGTGCCGCTGGAGGTGCAGCACGAGGTGGCGCGGCTGCTCCCGTCGGATCTGCGGCTGCAGGTCGCAAGCGAGCTGCTCGTCTCCAACCGCATCTCGCGCGAGGAGAGCGCCTACGTCCTCTCCGCGCTCGGTGCCGCACGCAAGGGCCAGCCGCTGCCGCAGGCGCCGAAGCACGAGGGCGTGCTCGATCGCGGCCGTGAGTTCGATGCGCCGGGCGCGCTGTCGGTGCTGCTCTCGCGGATCGATCCCGAGGCCCGCGCGGAGCTCTTCGCCGCGGCCTTCGATCGCTCCGGCGGCACGTTCCCGTCCTGGTACGAGAACATCCTCTTCGGCGACATGCTGCTGAAGCTGCCGGACGACGTCCGCGCGGACCTGCTGCTGGAGGTCGATCTGAAGGGGCTCGCCGGCTGGTCGTCGGTGCAGCAGCCGCAGTGGCAGGAGGGCTTCCTCCGCAAGCTCGCGCCGTCGATGCAGAGCGCGGTCAGGGCGAGCATGTCCTTCGGCTCGCGCGCGGATCAGCTCCGGCTGGCGCGGCGCGGGCACCACGAGCTCGTCACCGCGGTGAAGCGGCAGGTGGCGCGCGGGAAGCTGTCCTTCGGAGAGCTCGTCGCCTAGGCCGGCCGGGCCGGGCGACACAGAGGTGCACGGGGCCTGTATGCGCGCGCTGCGTGGGATGTCGTGGGGACTGGTCGTGGTCGTCGCGTGGGCGTTCGCGTCCACGGCGACCGGCTGCGACAAGGTCCCGCTGCAGGACATCAACGCGCGCTTCACGCTCGCGGACGCGGTGTGGTTCGAGAGCGAGGCCACGCTCTTCTACTTCTGGCGCGCGGAGGCGGATCAGGGCCTCGGCGAGAGCTCGCAGCTGGAGCTGACCTGGCGCACCGACGACGCGTTCCAGCCGTGGACGCCGGTGCAGGAGCTGACTGCGGTGCACCTGCACGTGCCGGTGGACTGTGGCGACAAGAAGCGGTGCGGGAGCATCAGCCTCGACGTGCCGGGCATCCCGCGCGAGGTCGGCTTGCGGCTGCGCTACCACAAGGAGGGCGCGGTCATCCTCTCGCCGCAGACGACGGCGCTGCACGTGGTGCACGATGGGCCGGCGCACGTCTCGCGCAGCCTCCACATCTACGGCGTGTTCGACGAGACGAACCGCGCGGTGCAGTGGCGCTCCAGGCACGTGTTCCCGAACCTGCGCAACGAAGAGGTGCAGGAGCTGGGGCTGCGGCGCGACTTCATCGTCAGCGAGCCGCGGCATGGACCGGCGGTCCCGGTCGATCCGGCGAACCCGTATGGCTACGCGGCGGTGAACGCGTTTCCGCGCGGCTTCGTGGCGCTGGGTTGGGAGCCGGTGGCGACGAACGAGCGGGCGGTGTTCCACCCTCAGGACCTGCCCCTGACGGCCAGCGAGTCGAGCGGGCTGTGCGCGAAGACGACCGTGACCGATGCGAAGGGGACCTTCGAGGCCTACGCCTTCGCGCGGAAGAATCCCGAGGTGAGGGCCGCGTTTCCGGCGCTGCGCAGTCCGATCCGCGAGAACGCGCAGCTCGGGTTCGTGCTGCGTCCGTGCAACCGGACGATCTCGCAGGTGCATCTGGACATGCAGGTGCAGCGGCTGCTGCTCGCGGGCGCGCCCACGGTCTGCATCGACGACTGGAAGCAGCAGGGCTTCATTGAAACGCTCGCCGCGAGGCTTCGCTCGGCGATCGATGCGGCGAGGCCGGCTGGGCAGGACATGGTGCTCGTCATCGCGCTGCATCACGACGACCGGACCGCGGGACTGCGCACGGTGATCGAAGAGGCGCTGGTGCAGGTGCTGCCGTTCGAGATCGCCAAGAGTTCGCCGCGCGCGACCGGTGCGTTCATCCTCGACAGCTTCGGGCACACGGTGAAGGCGCCGGAACTCAAGCGCACCGTGCTCTGGTGCCCGGCGGATCTGCCGCAGCAGGACCTCGACGAGATCCCCGGCGCGAGCGTCCAGCACTGCCCGCTGCTGCCGGACCAGCCGGACCTCACCGTCGGCCCCTTCAAGTTCAACCAGCTGCCGATCCTCCCCACGAGGCCGCAGTACGAGAAGTTCCTCGAGAAGTACTCGGAGGCGCAGGCGGGCGTGATGAAGAAGCTCACCTTCCGCGCGCCGGAGCAGACGCCGCTGACGGAGACGCTGCCGGTGGGCGAGTTCGGCGTGGTGACGTTCTTCAACATGGAGCGCCTCACCGCCGAGGCGACCGATTCCTTCTCGTTCTGTCCTCCGGAGGAGCAGCCGCTGGTTCAGGTGGTGTTCCGGACCGAGGTCGTGCCGGACATCCTCACGCTCGACACGCTCGGCGAAATCCACGCGCAGTTTCCGCAGGAGCGCTACCAGCTCGGGCTCCTGTGGGACTTCCCGTTCCTCCTCAGGCTCGAATACGAGACGCGCGTCGCCGGTGCCGCCAGCGCGTACGGGTTCAGCGTGCCCTTCGGCATCGCCAGCCAGAACGAGGAGTACAAGGGCAGCGAGGCGTGGGAGACCGGCGAGTTCGCGCTCGACAAGCGGTTGCTCCAGTGCCGCCGTTTCTGCGACTTCGGCACCTTCGACTCCGGCGGCGTCTACAACGTGAACGCGCTCTTCAACGTGACCTACCGCGCCCTCTGCTACGAGCCGCTCTATCCGAAGCGCAACGACGGAGGGTTCCCGCGTGATCCGTAGCGGGCCTCTCCACTCTTCGTTCTGCGCACTCGCGTTCGCGCTCGCGGCCGTTGCTGCCGTGGTGCCGGCACGCGTGTACGCGCAGGAGACGGTGCCTTCGCCCGACGACGCACCGAAGGCGGCCGAAGCGACGAAGGCCGAAGGCGGGACGCTGACGCCCGCGCAGCCGGGCACTGAAGAGCCGGCCAGCGTGGATGGCTTCCGCACGCCGGTGGAGGTCCTCACCGAGCGGATGATCGGCACCGCCTCGCGCTCCATCCGCTACGACTGGCGGAAGTCGCAGGTGGGCTTCGGGCTCATCGGCAGCGACCTGCTGGAGCGCAACAACTTCGCCAGCACGCGGGTGGGGATCATGGCGCGCCGGCCCATGGGCGTATTCATGGGCGAGCTCGCGATCACGCACGCCTGGACCTGGGGCACCGAGAGCACGCGCAAGCTCGCGCTCACGCCGTACCGTCAGCACGCGCGGCCGAACCGCTTCGAGCTCGACGTGAACGTCGGCTATCCGCTGGCCGAAGGGATCGTCACCGCGTGGCCGCGCTGGTTCCCGCCCACCGAGCTCGTCTTCAGCGTCAACGCCGGCGCGCGCTACCTCTTCTATCCGGGCTCCTTGAGGGGGATGACGTTCCGGCAGGGCGCGCAGGCGCTGGTGGATCCGAAGCTGACCACGCGGGAGCTCGACAACCTCGAGGCGCGCAGGCTCGGCGGCATGCTCGTGGATCCGGCGCGCTACAACGTGCTCGCGGGGCTGCAGCTCGACCTCTACTTCCAGACCGGCGGCTTCCTCTCTCCCCGCGCCTTCGTCGCGCTTCCGCTGCTCACGCCGGTGAACGGAACGGGCCTCGGCTGGTGGTGGGAGCTGTCCATGTCCCTGGGTTGGGCGATCTGATGCGGGTGCGCCTCTCCGCGTTGCTCGCGTGCGTGGGGGCTCTCTGCGTCGTCATGGCGCCGGAGCCGGCACGCGCATCGGCAGCAGGGGAGGGCGCAGCCGAACCGTCGAAGCAGGCGCTCGTCTTCTACAACGCGCGGATCGCACTCCGGGAGAACCGGCCGAACGACGTGCTCAAGCTGTGGCTGCTCCGGAACTCGCTGCGCAACCGGGGCGAGCCGATCGTCCACGACGCGGAGTTCCGCTCGGTGGTGTGGGCGGCGCTGGGCAAGCAGGGCTTCTGTCAGGACGGCTTTCGCGAGGACGCCGACGGTGCCGGCTTGTGGCCGCTGGCGCTGCACAACTGGGCGCTCCTGCACATCGCGCGGGGGCCGGCGCCGGACGAGCCTCCGCCGTGGGACACCTTCCAGGTCGCGCGGCAGCAGCGCTTCGTCTCGCTCAACGACGTGCTCGATGCGGAGGAGCTGCGGTCGGTCACGTTCCATCGCACCTCGTGTCTGCGGCCGCTCGCGCAGCTGATGGACTTCGGCAGGTCGCCGATGACGGACCTCTCTGATCGACTCGAGGCTGCGATCTTCCTGCAGCGCCTGCTGGAGCTGTCGAAGACGACGCTGGTGCGCGAGAAGGTGGAGAGCCTCGCGGTGATCGACGCGCGGCTGTTCGATCTCGACCTCGTCATCGCGGAGCTGCGAGCGCGCAAGGCAGGCCGCGAGGCCCGTGAACAGGCGCAGCAGGCACGCAGCGTGGGCGTCTCGCGCGAGGCCGCGACGGAGATGCGCGAGACCCTCTCCCGCTTCCCCGAAGGCACGCCGCAGGCGGTGTTCCTCCGTCAGACGCTCGCGTGGCGCCCGGACGAGTGGCTCTCCTTGAGCAAGCCGCGAAGGCTCTTCCTCTTCCGCCAGGCGCGGCCGCTCTCGCAGGACGAGGCGCAGCGGCGCGCGCTGGTGATCGGGATCGTGGACCTGCTCATCGATCGGAAGGAGGGCGAGGAGCTGCAGTCGTGGCTCGGATTCCTCGAGGCGGCGGAGAGCGCGGACCTGCGTGCGGAGATCTTCCGTGGCGATCGCGGCGCGCGGCTTCTGGAGCTCGAGCCCGAGCCCACCGGCTTCCGCGAGCGTTCGGTCATCGCGTTGCACCGCGGCGTGGCGTTCCTCGAAGAGGGCAACCGGCAGGAGGCGCTGCGGTCCTTCGCGTACGCGCTGAAGCACGCGGAGGAGTCGCGCGAGTCGAGCGCCGTCACGGGCCTCGCACGCCGCTGGCTCTCCTACGTGCTCTCCCGCTACGAGACGACCGACGACGTCATCGCCACGCTGAAGGCCCTCGTGCCGAGGCAGGAGTACAACGCGGTGGTCTCGGACCTCGTGTGGCGCGCGGCGCTGCGCAGCGACCAGGCCTCCTTCGAGCGCGTGACCTCGACCGTGCGAAAGGGCACCGCCTTCGACGCGCACATCGAGCGGCTCGAGCCGTTGGCGAAGGGCAACGCAGGCGCGCTGGCCCTGCGCATTCGCAAGGAGCTCGCGGACGAGCCCTACGCGGTGCTGCGGTTCCTGCGCCTGCTGGTGGAGAAGCTCGAGTCCGAAGACCCCGATGTCCGCACCGCGCACATCCCGACGATGCGGCTCTTGCTGAACGTCATGCGGCCGTTGAGCGAGGAGGGCAACGGCAAGCCGGGCGCGCACGCGCGTGTCGCCGCGGAGCTCTCCGGTCGCGTGCAGGCGGTGCTCGATGGGCTGAGTGAACTCGATGATTCGGGACCGGGTCGCGCCAGCGCGCTCTCTCCGCGCAGCGAGACCTTTGCCGGCGCCATCCGGCTCGCTCCGTCCGATGCACTGCCCTGGCCTTTCCGCGCGCCGCAGGTCGAGTCGCCCACCGTGTTCGCGCCGATGGTGCTGACGCCGGTCGAGTGGCGCGACGCGAAGGGCGCGCGCGTGTGGGGCTGGAGGCTCTCCGAATGAGTGCCGGCATTCGCCAGCAGCGGCGCGCGCTCCGCAAGACGATGGCCGAGCTGCGTCGTCAGGCGCGCGCACAGGTCGAGCAGCTGCCCGCGGTGAAGAAGGCCCGGCAGCGGCGCCGCCGAAAGCAGAGCGGGGCACTTCTCCTGTGTTTGCTGCTGGTTGCACTGTTTGCCCGTTGTCAGTGCGACGATCCGCCGCCGCCCGCGCCCATCCCCCCGACCATCGGCACGCCCGAGCCGCCGAAGCCTGCGCCCCCGCCGAAGCTCCCCGCGCCGAAGCCGGGTCCGTTGAAGGGGAAGCTCGACAAGCAGCAGCGGGGGAAGTTCGGCAACGACCTGCGCGACCGGCCCGCGTGGCTCGAAGACTTCCACCTCCAGGTCTCCGCGCGCAGCGGCAGGCTCGCGGCCTGTTTCACCGGAGCCGAACGTCCGGGTGCGCTGCGCTGGGCCGCCGCGCTGAACGCGCACAGCGGTCGGGTGGCGGACCACGAGGTCGAACCGCTCGGTAGCACCGAGGGACTCTCCACCACCCAGCGCGAGTGCCTGGTGAAGGTGCTCAGCGAGCCCGCCTACAAGCTGAAGGTCCCCGCGTCCGAGGATCTTCCGCGGCGGGTGGGACTGGTCATCGAGTTCTGACCGCAGCGATCTGGGACGAAAACGAGAGGGAGGCACGGGATGGCCCGACACGCGGTGGTGATCGTCGGTGGCGGCCCCACCGGCCTGATGCTCGCCGCGGAGCTGGCGCTGGCGAAGGTGGCCGTCGTCATCGTCGAGCGCCGCGCCACGCAGGACGTCGCCGGCACGCGCTCCCGCGGACTGCACGCGCGCACGATCGAGATCCTCGACATGCGCGGCGTGGCGGATCGGTTCCTCGCAGAGGGCAAGACCGCGCAGGTCGCCGGCTTCGGGTGGAACCCGCTCGACATCAGCGACCAGCCCACGCGGCACAACTACGGGCTCGCGCTGACGCAGTACCACTTCGAGCGCATCCTCTCCGGTTGGGTCGAGGAGCTCGGCGTGCCGCTCCTCCGCAGCCGCGAGGTGACCGGCTTCACGCAGGACGCAGCGGGCGTGGAGGTCCAGCTCTCCGACGGCCAGACGCTGCGCGCCGAGTACCTCGTCGGCTGCGACGGCGGGCGGAGTCTCGTGCGCAAGACCGCCGGCATCGAGTTCGCCGGCTGGGATCCCACCGCGAGCTGGCTCATCGGCGAGGTGGAGTTCACCGAGCCGCCGCCCTTCGGCATGCGCCGCGACGCGCACGGGATCCACGCGCTCACACCGGCTGAGACGCCGAGTCGGCTGAGCGTGCTGGTGACGGAGCAGGAGCTCCGCAGCAGCAACGCCGGCGAGCCCTCCATCCACGAACTCCGCGAGGCCCTCCGCGCCATCTTCGGAAGCGACTTCGGCGCCCACAGGCCGCATTGGCTCTCGCGCTTCACCGACGCCGCGCGACAGGCGGTGCAGTACCGGAAGGGCCGGGTGCTCCTCGCGGGAGACGCCGCGCACGTGCATCACCCGGTGGGCGGGCAGGGCCTCAACACCGGCGTGCAGGACGCGGTGAACCTCGGCTGGAAGCTCGCGCAGGTGGTGAAGGGGACTTCACCGGAAGCGCTCCTCGACACCTACCACTCCGAGCGTCACCCGGTAGGCGCGCGCGTGCTGCGCAACTCGCTCGCGCAGACGGAGCTGCTGCGACGGAACGACGATCGAGCGAAGGCGTTGAGCGACACGTTCGCCGAGCTCCTCTCCATGGACGAGCCTCGCCGCCGCTTTGGCGCGATGATGTCCGGGCTCGGGATCCGGTACGAGCTGGGGGACGTTCAAAGCCACCCGCTGCTCGGCAGGCGGATGCCGGACCTGGACCTGCGCACGAACGAGAACGACGACGAGCTGCGCGTCTTCTCGCTGCTGCGCGACGCGAGGCCGGTGCTGCTCAACCTCGACCCATCACGTGCATTCGATGCAGCGCCACTGCGCGGCCGCGGCCTCCGCACCGTGGACGCGCGCTACGACGGCCGGTGGGAGCTTCCGGGCATCGGGAACATCAGCGCACCCTCCTCGGTGCTCATCCGGCCCGACGGCCACGTCGCCTGGGTAGGCGACGGCACCGACCGCGGCCTCACCGACGCGCTGAACACGTGGTTCGGCGCCGCCCACACGGCGTAGCGGCGACGAAGCTCACGAGCTGCACGACAACATCGAGCAGCCCGCCCGATGCCGGGCCCACTCCGGCCTGCGCGATGCGAAGTGCTCTCGACCCGGCTGGTCCTCATACGGCCGCCGCAAGACCTCGAGCAGCTCGTGCACGCGCGAGGGATCGCCCGCTTCCGCAAGGTCGATGGCCTCCTGCGCGAGCCAGTTCCGCAGCACGTACTTCGGGTTCACCGCGTCCATGCGGCGCACGCGCTCGGCGTCTTCGAGCCCGCCCTCGCGGACCCGCTGCGCCCAGTCGCGCAGCCACGTCACGAACGCGCGCCGCACGTCGCCCTCGAGCTCTTCCGGCCGGTAGAACGCCGCGCGCAGCGGCGCGAGCAGCGCGTCCTCGGAGGAAACCTCGGCAGCGCCCTCCACCGGCACCGCCACCGGCACCCGCGCGAGCTCACGGAAGAAGATGACCTGATCCGTCTCGGTGAGCGACAGCGTGCGGAACATCGCCTCCACGCGTTCGGTGTCGCCCTCTCTCGGCGTGCCCCACCCGAGTCGCTCCGAGATCATCTCGCCGTAGCGCGTCTCGTACACGTCGCGGTAGCGGTTGAGCGCGGCCTGCAGCGGCTCCGCCTCACCCGTCAGCTGCAGGAGCGCCTGTCCCAGCTGCAGCAGGTTCCAGTGCGCGATCGCCGGCTGCGCGCCGTAGCGGTAGCGGCGTCCCTCCGCGTCGGTGGTGTTCGGCGTCCACACCGGGTCGAAGCCCTCGAGCCAGCCGTACGGGCCGTAGTCGATCGTCACGCCGAGGATCGACATGTTGTCGGTGTTCATCACGCCGTGGACGAAGCCCACGCGCATCCAGTCCACCATCAGCCGCGCGGTGCGCTCGCACACCTCGCCGAAGAAGCGCGCCACCTGCTCCTGCAGCGTCCCGCCCGCGGCGACCACATGCGGGTAGTCGTGCCGCAGCGTGAACTCCACCAGCGCGCGCAGCGTGTCCTTGTCATCGCGAGACGCGGGCAGCTCGAAGTTGCCGAAGCGCACGAAGGAGGGGGCCACGCGGCAGACCACCGCGCCCGGCTCGGCCTTCGGGTGGCCGTCGTAGAACATGTCGCGCACCACCGGCTCGCCCGTCGCCACCAGCGACAGCGCGCGCGTGGTCGGAATGCCGAGGTGGAACATCGCCTCGCTGCAGAGGAACTCGCGCACCGACGACCGCAGCACCGCGCGGCCGTCCGCATTGCGCGAATAGGGCGTGGGCCCTGCGCCCTTCAGCTGCAGCGTCTGCCGCCGCCCGTCGCGATCGACGACCTCGCCCAGCGCGATGGCCCGCCCGTCCCCGAGCTGTCCCGCCCAGTGTCCGAACTGGTGCCCGCCGTAGTTCGCGGCGAAGGGATCCGCGCCGTCGGGCAGCAGATTCCCGGAGAAGATCTGCGCGAACTGCTCGCTCTCGCAGAACGCGCGCGAGAACCCGAGCAGCTCCGCCACCTCCGGCGAGTACGCGATCGTCTTCGGCTCGGCGACCGGCGTGGGCTTCACGCGGCTGAAGCTCGCGCCGTGGACCTGCCGCCGGCGCGCAGACGTGTCCGCGTCCGCCGGCAGCTCCTGCGTGAACCGGTTGTCGAACCGGAAGGGGAACTCTGAAGACGAAGAGGACAAGGTCTGCTCCGACTCGCGTCAGCGACCGTCGAGCGACCCGAAGTAGATCCTGTCGAACGTGCGCTGCAGCGTCTTGCTGTGGAAGCTCTGCATGGGGAACGCGTTGGTCACCACGACCACCGCGCCCTCCTTGATCTCCGTCGTCGAGACGGCGGCCCACTCCTCGCCGCCCTCGGTCTGGAGCTTCAGGTACGTGTAACCGGGCACCTGCATCACTTCTGCGACACGGCCGGAGATCATCTCTCCCTGCGACGGCGCGCCCGGCGCTCCGCCGGTCACCGGTACGGCGCCCGAGGGAACGGGCGGGTGGTTCGCAGGCAGCGAGCCTCCACCCATCCCACCCATGCCTCCAGGCTGGCCACCTGCCTGCGCAGACGGACCGGACGATCCGCCCTGGCCGCGCATGCCTAGGTACGCGGCGCCCGCCACCGCCGCCGCGAGCAGCACGCCCGCCACGATGCCCACCGAGAACTTCTTGCCTGCGCCTGCGCCTGCCGCCGTTTCCGTCGAGTCGCTCATGTCCCTGTAAACGAACGCCGCCCGGGGCGAATCGTCAACGGAAACCGGGCAGCAGCTCGGGCGCGAGCCTGCGTGCTACCCAGCCTGGCGACGCCGCTGCTGCAGCGTCCGGCGCAGCTTCGCGGAGAGGACCTCGGCATTGAGCGGCTGCAGGAGCACGTCGTCCGCGCCCGCGTCGAGCCCCTCGTCCACCAACTGCGGCCGCTCTGCCGGCGCCACGAGGAAGATCGGCAGCGAATGGGTCCCCGCGACCGCGCGAAGGGAACGGGTGAGGGCGACCATGTCCACGCCGGCGGCGCCATGGGTCACGATCATCGCGCTCGCGCCGCGGTCGAGCAGCGTCCGCGCGCTCTTCTCGTCCGCCGCGATCCGCACGCCCATGCCCTGCGCCATCAGCCGCGTCTGCAGGCCCGCCGCCGTCGCCGCCTCCGCGCAGAGCAGCACCACCGTCGCGCCCGCACCCGCCGCGAGCAGGCTCTCGGAGACGACCGCCGCGAGAGACTCCACCACTGCAGCGGGCAGATGCCCTTCCGCACGCAACGAGGTCAGCGCGCTCGCGGCCTGCTCTCCGGAGAGCCCGCCGGTTCCGAGCCTGCGGATGAAGGCGGACGCACCACGGATGGCGAGCACCGCCGGACCCTCCTGCGGCTGCGCGCGCGGAGACTCACAGGCGGTGAGCAGATCCGCGAGCTGCGGGGCCTCGGCGCCGAGCACCTGCCGGAGCGCGTTCGGGCTCGGGCGCGCGTCGATCACCGGCTCGAGGAAGAGGGCCAGGGACCATGCCCAGGCACCCGCCGCCGCGCGTTCGACCTCCGCAGGACTGGCGCCCAGCGCCCGCGCCACCTGCGAGGCAAACCGTGCGAAGAGCGGCGCGGAGAGGGCAGGTCCCCCGAGCGCACCCGCCGCGGCCTCGAGCAAGCGCCCGAGAAGCTTCGTCGTCCCTCCGGAGGTGGACGCCTCGCCCACCAGCGCCTCCGCCGCCGACTCGAGCACGCGCACCTCCTGCGCGCCCGCCGCCTTCAGCCGCTGCGCCAGCTCCGGCGCGCCCTCCACCCACTCGGCGAAGAGGAGCGTGAACTCCGGTGACCCGCGCCGCACCGCCTCCACCGCCTCCTGTGCCGTGGCCGCGGAAGGGGAGAACCCGCCCATGGAGAGCACCGAGATCACGCCCGCCCGCCGCGCGTCGTCCGGGCCCACCACGAGCACCGAGCGCCCGTTGGAAGCCTGCGCCGGGACCGCCGTTCGCTGCGGCTCCGGACCGACCGAGGGCTGCGACGCCTGCGCGATCGCGTCCCCGTCGAGCTCCAGCTCCTGCTCGCCGAACATGCGCTCCCGGGTGCCGGTGTGCCGGTCCGCGTAGCGCGAGATGCCCGCCTCGGCGAGCTTCTCCGGCGTGTCGATCTCCCCCCAGTTGAAGGGCGGCTCCTCGCCGTGGAAGAAGCGCCGCGTCGCCATGTGCAGCGCGCTCTCACCGGTCAGCAGCGGCTTCACCGGCATGCCCAGCGCGAACTTGATCGCGTCCATCCGCGCGAGGTCCTGCGGCTTCTCCACCGCCACGTAGAGCTCGCGACCGCTGATCCCCACCGGCACGAAGCGAAGGCGCTCGGCGACCTCCACCGGCACCCGGCGCAGCACGTCCGGACCGGGGACCGGCATCTCCTTCAGCTTCTCGCCGAGGATGAACGGCATCCGCCGCTGCTCGCCGACGGTGCGGATGATGTCGTCCTCGGTGCAGAACCCGTGGGCGGTCATCACCTCGCCGAGCCGCGCGCCCGTCTTCTTCGACTCGGCCAGCGCGAGGTCCACCTGCATCTGCGTGACCCGCCCGCGCGCCACGAGCAACTCTCCGAGCCTCATGCCCGGCGGCAACGAACGGCTCGAAGAGGAGGCAGTCGGCGTGGTCGGCGCAGGCGTGCTCCCGCTGCGCGAACCGGGCTGCGACGGCGTGGGCGTGGGCACCGGCGCGGTCAGCTGCGGCGGCAGGCCGTCGTTCGAGCTCTCGCGTCTGCCGACCATCCGTTGCACCGGCACCTGCGCGAGCACCTGACCCGGCGCGCGCGAGGCGGGCACGGTGCGCGGTCCCGAAGGATTCGAATGAGACTGCGAAGCGGGCGAGGCCTCCCGCGTCACCGCGGCGGGCTCGAGCCGGATCTCCTGCACCGGACCTCCCGGCTCGCACTCCAGCGGGCTCTGCCGGTCGGGGAACACGCGCGCGAAGAGGGCCGCGATGTCGGAGGCGCCCACCCGCAGCCGGTGATCGAAGAGGAAGCCCTGCACCGCGTCGGCGAAGTCCCTCGCGCGCTGGTAGCGGGCGGCGGGATCGCGGGCGAGCGCCCGGGTGACGATCGCCCACACCGGCGTGGGCACGCCCGGCAGCGGCTTCAGCGCGCGCGGATCGAAGCTCGCGATCTCCTTCAGCGTGGCGAAGAAGTTCTGCCCGCTGAACAGCGGCGTGCCCCCGTTGAGCAGCTCGTAGAGCATCAGCCCGAGAAGGAAGAGGTCGCTGCGCTGATCCGGCGGCGCCCCCGCGATCTGCTCCGGCGCGAGGTACCCGGTCTTGCCCTTCACCTGGCCGGCCTCGGTCCCCGAGTTGAAGTCCGCCGCGCGCGCGATCCCGAAGTCCGCGAGCTTCACCTCGCCCCCCTTCGAGACCATGACGTTCGAGGGGTTGATGTCGCGGTGGATGATGTTCAGCGGCGCGCCCTGGGCGTCCTTCCGCTCGTGTGCGTGCGCGAGCCCCTCCGCCACCTGACCGACGAGAAAGAGGATCTCCCGCAGCCCGAAGACCACGCCCTGCGCCTTCGCCATCCGCAGGACCGCGCGCAGGTTCTCGCCGTCCACGAACTCCAGCACCATGAAGTACTGGCCGGCGACCGTACCCAGATCGAGCACCTGCACCACGTTCGCGTGCTGCAGCGAGACGGTGAGCTTTGCCTCCTGCAGGAACATCTCGATGAACCGGCGATCCTGCGCCATGTTCGGTAGCACACGCTTGATGGCCACCGGCTTCTCGAAGCCCTCCACACCGGTGCGCTTGGCGAGGAACACCTCTGCCATCCCTCCGGCGGCGATCTTCTTGACGATTCGGTAGGCGGTCATGGCGGGGTCCTGCGCGTGCAACGGCGTCCGAGCCTACCCATAAGGGAAGCCCGGCGGATACAGCACCTCTGGATAATTACCCTCTGCTGGAAACTGGCTCAGCCGTTGCAGGCTCGCATCGCCAGGAGGACCGCCACCGTGAGCACCGCGCTCACCGCGAGGCTCCCCGCACAACCCAGACGGTTGGAGAAGAAGACGAACATGGGCAGGGGGAGATGCGTTCGAAGAGAGGAGCGGGCAACCCCTCCCCGGGGGAGGCCGGCACGTCCGCTCGGGCGTGCGCCGTGTTAAATGCGCGCCACATGAACGGCACCGTCTTCGTCTACAGCTCGCACGACCGCGGTCACTACCTCCACGACCGCTTCCTCGCGCGGCGGGCCCTCGGGGGCTGGGCGAACAAGCGGATCGTCTTCCTCCCCATGTCCGACGACGCGCAGGAGTTCTCCTGGGGGAACTTCCGCTGGTTCTTCGACCGCTACGCCCATCAGGGTCTCGAGTACTTCCCCTTCTACTGGTCCCCGCACCTCTCGAAGGGCGACGTGGATCAGCTCTGGCACCAGGTCGCCAACGCGGAGGTCCTCGTCCTCGGCGGCGGGCACTCCCTGACCGGGCTCGACCGCTACAAGGAGCTCGGCGCGCGCTTCGACGGCGAGTGGGGAAAGTTCGGGCGGCTCCTCCACGAGCGCCAGGCGCGCGGCCTGTTCACGGTGGGCTTCAGCGCCGGCGCCGATCAGCTGGGCCAGAGGCTCTTCCGCGACACCTACTCGAAGCCGGGCCACAACGAGGGCTTCGGGCTTGCGCGCAACGTGATGGTGAAGCTGCACCACGAGCCCTCGGAGAACGGGGACCTGCGCTGGGCGGCGATGAAGTACCGCGGCGAGCGCGTGTTCGGTCTGCCCAACGACTCCGGCCTCCACGTGGCGCAGGGCGTTCTTCCCTCGGGGAACCTCTGGCAGGTGATCGAGTTCGTGATCGACAACTCGTGGGACGCGCCTCAGGACGCCCACCACGTGAAGACGCGGCACGGCGCGAAGATCGAGCACTTCTATCCGGACGGGCGGCACTGGTCGTTCGGCGGCGGCGACCACCTCGTGCGGATCCGCTCTTCGGACTTCGCCTTCGACGAGTCCTGGATCGTCCCCGCCGGCGGCGGCGTCATCCACTACGGCACCCACGCGCGCGACGGCTACGCGGGCATCGACCACCTGCTCGCGGCGCACTGAGCCGGACGCGTCGTGCGCACCCCCGGCCATCACTACAACGGGTCCTTCCTCACGAAGGCGGACCGCGCGGAGATCAGCGCGTGGCTGGGGACGCTGCATCCTTTGTGGGAGGAGCGCTTCTCGAAGCACTTCCCGCCGCCGCCGGGACAGCAGCAGCGAAGGCTCCTGCGGCCGGTCTACTGGCTGGGCAACTGGCAGTTCGCGTGCCTCGACTACTACCGGCCGCCGAAGGGCGTGCTGAACCGCTGCGTGCGCGCGGAGCCCTTTCCGGAAGTGCTGCAGCGCCAGGTCGAGAAGATCGAAGCGCTCGCGCGGCGCATGTTCCGCGGCGGTCCCCAGGAGATGCCCCCGAAGTGGCGGCTGAACACCTGCCTCGTGAACTTCTACGGCAGCCGCCTCGAGGACGGACGCTGGGTGGACACCGCGAGGGTGGGAGAGCACAAGGACTTCGAGCCGGGGCCGGTGGCGTCGCTCTCCCTCGGTGAGCGGGCGCTGATCCAGTTCGTGCGGTCGTCCCGTCCGGGCGAACGCGACGAGGTGGTGCTCGAGCAGTGGCTCGACGACGGCGCGCTGCAGCTCTTCGGCGGCGCGCTCTGGAAGGACGAGCTCTTCCACCGCGTGCAGCGGGTGGACACACGCGAGGGCCACGTGCTCCCGCCGCCGCTGCCGGACTTCCGCACGAGGCGCGTGAACCTGACCTTCCGCTATGTGCCCGACGAGCACGTCATCCCCTACGCGAAGCTCTCGCCCGAGGCCCGCGAGGACGTGCGCCCCTACATGGCGACGCTGGCGCAGCACAGCGCCTTCTTCCGGACGGAGCTCGCGAGGGCGGAAGGGGGAGACCCGTAGCGGACGCTTTCGAGCGTGCCTAAGCTTCTCGCCGTTCGAGTCGCCAACGCAGGGCCGGCGCTGCGACCTTCGGATGGTGCCCATGCTTCGCCGCCTCCTCGCCGTCGCCGCAGTGCTCTCCCTGCCCGCGTGTGGCGTTCCGCAGGATCCGCTCGCCGTGCCGATCACTCATCAGCGACAGGTGCGCCTGCCGCTGTCGGTCGAGCTGTCCGCAGAGGGGGGCGCCGTGGAGCTTCTGCGGCTGCCCCCGAACGCCCCGCTGGAGCGCTCGCGCGTGGTCGTGGCGAAGGGGCAGACCGAGCTCGTGCTCGACGCAGAGGACGCGGAGCTCGTGGCTTACTCGCAGCAGGTGAACGGAATGCCGCTGGCCGCTGCGCTCGTGCAGGCCGGCTGCGAGACGCCGTACGCGGACACCGGCGTGGTGCTGCGCGTGCCGGAGGATCACCAGACGATCCAGGGCGCGATCGACCTCGCTGCGCCCGGCGACACCGTGCTCGTGGGACCGGGCACCTTCACCGAGTTCCTCCGGCTGCGGCCCGGCGTCCGTCTGCGCGGCAGCGGCGCGGACAGGACCGTGCTCGACGCGAAGGGGAGGGCGGAGAACCTCGTGGACCTCACCGGCGCGCCGGGCGTGGTCATCTCCGGCTTCACCTTCATGGGCGTGCCCATGGCGGAGGTGGGCTGCTCGAGGCCGGAGGATCCCTTCCACTGTTCCGGCGACTGGTACCGCGCCGCGATCTTCGGCGACGGGCACTGGCTGATGGAGGAGGCGCCCGAAGCAGAGGGCTGCGCCGGTGCCTCCGCGCTCGTCACGCAGAACGTGTTCCGCGACAACTTCATCGCGGTGATGCCCTACTTCCACACGCGCCTCGTGGTGGCGAACAACGTGTTCGTGCAGAACGCGTACGGGTACGTGGCGAACCGGCTGCAGGACCGCGGCGCGCTCTTGAACAACGTCTTCCTCGAGCAGGCGGAGCTCGCGGTGGGGATCACCGCCGGTTATGTGGACGTGGTGAACAACGTGCTCGCGCGCTCCGGCGCCGGCTACTTCCAGGGGTACGTGCAGGAGGGACGCATCGCCTGCAACGTGCTCTGGGACAACGCCCTCGACGAGAGGCCGTCGCACGACGGCGCGACGCCGAGGCTCCTCGTGGGCGCAGAGGGCAATGTCGCGCTGGACCCCCTGTTCGTCTCCTTTGCCACCGGGGACTTCAACCTCGGCCCGCAATCGCCGGCGAAGGACGCGGGGTGCGCGGCGCTGGGTGAGCTCGATCTCGACGGCAGCCCGATCGACATCGGCGCCTACGGCGGGATGCTCGGCAGCTGGTGACCGTCAGAAGTGACGGGTGAGGGGTCACCGCTGACGGGCGTGGGTGGATGGCTTGATGGGTGGGTGGGCACCGTCCGCGCGGCGAGACGGAAATCCCGGACGTGGGACGGACGAGCAGGCACCTTCAGAGGGACAGGGTCGCGGCGCGGCCGTTGCACAGGGCACTCGCGTTCACCCGCTGCGAGGTACCCCATGGCCTTCGACCTGCAATTGCTGCACGACCCGACCCTGCTGCCTCCCGGATTGCCCACCCCGCGCTGGGATCAGTCCGAAGTCGAGGCTCCACCGCGCGTGCTCCGGATGGATCCGACCGGGATGCGCCTCACCCTGCAGCTGATGGACGCGGTGGGCCTCGTGGACTGGAGGAACCCGCCCTACGTCGTCTGCCCGCCCGGCTTCGAGCACACGCCCTCGCTCTCGGATCGAGACGAGTCGCCGGAAGCGGTGAGGGCGCGCGCGCTGGCGGCGTTCGCGGACGAGTACCTCGATCGGAATGACGCGCTGCTGCGGACGGAGACGCTGAGCGAGGACGGCCGGGTGGCGAGCTACAAGTGGCAGACGAACCTCGGCTTCGTGGTCACGCCCGCGGAATGCGAGGCCGTGGCATCGCGCCTGCGTCGCCAGCTCGCCGAGCTGCTTCCCCGCGTGGCCGAAGAGCACTTCGAGTCGGAGGAGGAGGGCCGCCGCTGGATGGAGGACTGGATCGCCTTCCACGAGCTCGGCGTCGCTCACGGCGGGTACCGGGTGACCTAGGCGTTCTGTAGGGAGGACGGCCGCAGGAGCGCGCGTTGCTCAGCGCAGCCCGTCGAACACGGCGTTGACCACGCCTGCGTACTGGACCTGCCAGAGGTGCGCGAGCGGCGTGTTGTGCGGCCCCTCCATCAGCACCGTGCGCGCACCCGGCATGTCGAGCTGCGCGGCGGGCATGTAGCCGTCGCCGTCCTCGAAGAGCCCCTTCTTCGGGCCGAGCGTCGGCGTGCCGGTGGTGCCGATGATCGTCACCCCGCCGCGCAGCTGACCGCGCTGGTTCTCCCATTGCGCGTTGAGGTCGGCGATGAGCTTCGAGCCTTCCGCCAGCTCCCGCGCAGCGTCGTCCACGTTCTTCACCGGCGCACCGACGACCGCGCCGATGTTGCCGATCTGCGTGCCGTGCGACGCGGGCCCGATGAGGATCGCGCGTTCGAGCTGCGGACCCGCGGCGGGGTTCCGGTTCTGCAGGTAGAGCCGGAAGTCCGTCCCGCCCGCGCTGTGGGTGACGACGTCCAGCGACGCTGCCTGCGTGGCCTGAGAGATCCGCGACATTGCGCGATCGATCTGCGGCGCCTTCACCGTCGGCGCGGCCCAGGGATCGCGGAACTCAACCTGAAAGATCTTCACCGCGCGCAGCTCGGAAGCGGAGAGTTCGCGTCCGCCCTTGCCGCCGAGCCGGAACTTGTCCTCCGACGCGACGTACACCGCGACCGGACCGTTCGCCTTGTTCTTCGCGAGACCTTGACCTGCGCGATCGAACGAGGCCGCCGGCATGGTGAGGCCGGGGATCATCACCACCGGGCGCTTGAGCACCGGCGCTGCCTGAAGCGGTCCGTACGCGACGCGCTGCGGGCCGGTGAGCTTGTCCGGATCTCCCTTCGGCGCCTGCGCTCCGAAGAGCCGGTCGCTCATCCAATCCTTGGCGGCGTTGAAGGGATCGATCTTCGGACCTTCGCCTCGGCGGAAGGGTTCGGGGACGAGCGCCGCGAAGTGGTCCTTCAGGTCGAAGCCGGCGCGGCGTGACGAGGCCGGCGCGTTCGCCGTGGCCACGGTGTTGCTCGAAGCCTGGGGCTTCTTCGAGACGGGCTGCGTGGCGCGTGACTGCGGCGTGCGGATGTTCGCGGGCATGGTCGGGAGAATCACTGGCAGGGGCTGAGGGATCGAGCTCCGGCGACGACAAAGGGATGTGCAGCGGGCGCCACCCGTCGCGTCTTCAGCCTGCGGCGGCGCGCCAGGCGGCCGGCGTCTGTCCCGTCCACCGCTTGAAGGCGCGCACGAAGGCGGGCGCATCGCGGTATCCGAGCCGCTCGGCGACCTCGGTGACCGGCAGGCCTTCCTCGAGGAGGTAGCGGCGCGCGAGCTCTCCGCGAAGCTCCGTGACCATCGACGCGAAGGGCACGCCGTCTTCGGTGAGGCGGCGCTGCAGGGTGCGTTCGGTGAGGTGCAGCGTCTTCGCCACCGCCGCGAGCGACACCTCTCCCTGCGGCAGGCGCGCGAGGATCGCCCGGCGGGTGCGCTCGTGGATGCCTTCCGGATCGACCTCTCCGAGCAGCCGGTTCGCGTGCTCGCGCAGCACCGCGTTCAGCGCCGGATCGGCGGCGGGCAGCGGCGTCTGCAGGGTGGCGAGATTGAAGGAGAGCCCGTTGCTCGTGCGGCCGAACTCGATCCGGTCGGTGCCGAAGAATCGGGCGAGCTCCGGCGGCGCAAGGCGCTCCTTGTGCGCGAGCCAGACCCGCGTGGGCACGAACGCGGGGCCGACCATCTCGCGGCCGATCGCGAAGAGCCGCGCCACCGTGAAGAGGTTGCCGTGCCGGCCGATGCCCTGCGGATCTTCCGGTAGCCGATGGTGGATGGCGAGCTCGTCGTCGCCCGGCTCGAGCCAGAAGCGCACCGCCGGGTTGATCAGCGCGCCGTAGCGCACGAGCTGCTCCAGCGCGGTACGCGCGTCCGGTGCGCTTCGCAGCGCGAACTCGAGGAGCCCGTAGGCGCCGCGAGGCATCGCAGCCGCGAGGTGCAGGCCGAAGAGCTCGTCGCCCACCAGCTTCGCCGCCGCGTCCATCAGCCGCCGGAAGGAGGAGGGCGTGAGGCTTACCGCGCCGGTGGTCAGCGCGTTCGCGTTCGCGGTCGCACTCGCACTCGCGTTCGCATTCGGCAGGAGCCTCTGCGCCAGCGCGTCGGGATCGTGGCCGTGCGCGCGGACGTAGCCGAGGACGAAGGGGACGAGCGCGGAGGAGAAGGCGGGGCGGTTCGCGGCGGCGCGAGAGGGCATGCGCTGCGCACTCTACCGCCCCGCCGTCCCCCGCCGCGAACGCCGCCGACGGGTCGCCTAGAAGCGCCCGCCCACCACGGCCATGCCGGTGAACTGGTTCGCGGCAGCCGGCTCGTTGAGGGTAGGGAACGCGCCTGCGTCGAGCGTGAAGTTGTACGCCGCTCGCGCGCCCACGGTGATCTCCGCGTCCGCATCCGAAGGCACCGTGTAGTTGATGCCCGCGCCCATCGGCAGCTTGAGGTGCGTCGCGTCACGGACCTCGGGCGACACGTCACCGCGTTCCAGCGCATTCACGCGCGACAGCTGCAGGCCGAACATGGCGAAGGGGTGGAAGTCGCGCTGCTGTGGCCCGAGCTGCACCAGCGCCTGCGCGCCGTTCTCCGTCATCCCGACCGAGCCGTTGTCGCTCTCGGTCCGGTAGGACGCACCGAGGTAGCCCAGCTCGGTGGTGATGCCGCGCGTCAGATCCAGTCCCACCGCGACGCCGTAGGTGCTTCCTGGACGCGTCACGCTCGCGGCCTCGCCGGTGTAGGTGAGCACACCCGCCTGACCCATCACCACGATGCCGCGGTCATCGCGCTCAATCGCGCGCGCCTTCGACTCGGACTCATCGACCTTCGCCGTCGCGTCGCCCTGGTTCTGGATGACCGTCACCTGCGGCTGCGGCTGCGCGGGTTGTGCCGGGGGCGGGGTTACGGGCGCGGCCGGCTGCTGCGCTGAAGGCTGAGCGCTTTGCTGCTCCGGCGGTGTCTGCGACAGCGGTTGCTCCGCGCCGGGCGGTGGCGGCGGAGGAGGCGAGAAGGTCTCCTCCTCCTCCCAGCTGGGGAACGTCGGATCGAGCTGTGGATCATTCGAGTCGGTGCCGCTCTGCGCGAGCGCGGCGGCCGGAAGTGTGAGCGCGATGAGCGCGGAGAAGAGTCTGGTGCGCACGTGAGCCTCCTGGGGTGATGTCCAGACGGTGAGGTCGCCTGCTCGCGTGCAGCAACACGCGGAAGATCTTCCCGCCCTGCCGCCTGCTTCACGGCCGGTCCGCAAGGCGACCGCTTCGGTTAGGGTCCGCGCGCCATGGCACGCACCTCGGTCCTCACCACGGATGGCTTCTTCGACGGCGCGAAGGCGCTGCGCTCACACTTCGACGAGCGCTTTGCCGATCCCCGCCAGGCGCGCGGCGACCGCTTCGTCTGGGACTGGTGGCACGTGCCCGGGCAGTACACCGCGCTGCGCACGCCCGCGTACCACTACTTCCCCGCGGAGCTTTACGACGCGTTCCACCAGCAGCTCGTCTGGTGGGGCCGGCGCACGCTGGGCTGTCATGACGTCTCGCCGCCGTGGCTCTCCTGCTACCTCGACGGCTGCGAGCAGAACCTCCACGGCGACGTGCCGCACGGTCAGTGGGCCTTCGTGTTCTCGCTCACCCCGTGGCGCACGCGGCGCTTCAAGGGTGGGGAGACGCTGCTCCTGCGCGACGAGGTGCTCGACTGGTGGAGCGGCTTTTCGTCGTCCCGCGGCTACGAAGAGGAAGACGTGCTCCGCGCGGTGCCGCCGCTCTTCAACCGGCTCACCGTCTTCGATCCGCGCATCCCCCACGGCGTGCGTCGCGTCGAAGGGGTGAAGGATCCGCGCGAGGGCCGCCTCGTCATCCACGGCTGGTTCGTGCAGCCGCGCCCGTTCATCGAAGGCCCCTTGCGGACCTCGGTGCTGCAGTCGCGCATCGACGCTCTGACCGAGGCACTGGGAACGAAGCTCAACGAGGGGCTCGAGCTCTCCGGCCTGCTCAGCGTGGGCTTCGGTGTGACGGCCGAAGGTGAGACCCAGGGCGTGCGCGTCCTCTCCGACACCACGCGCACCCCGGGCCACGCGGAGCGCGAGCGCAAGGCGCTGGTCGCCTTCATCCTCCGCACCGTGCGAGGCCTGCGCTTCCCGCGGGCAAAGGCGCCGTCGCAGGTCACGCTGCCGCTCGTCTTCGAGCGCTGAAGGGGCTACAGGTCCGCACGCCATGAACCTGCGCCGCGAGGTCGAAACGCTCTCCGCCCGCCTCACCGCCGGCGATCTCGATCCGGCCGCCGAGCTCACGCGACTGCTCGACGCGGGAGAGGTGGACGAGGCCACCGCGCTGCTGCTGGCGATGCTCCACGCCGGACGCGCCCCCTCCACCTCGGAGGTGAAGCGCCTTCTGCCCGAGCTCGACAGCGAGACGATCTTCGCCGTGCTCGCGGGCCGCGCAGAAGGCGACCGCCTGGCGATGCTCACCGAGCTCCTCGAAGAGGACGCGATGGGCGACGAGAACGACGCGCTCGCGCTCTTCATGGCCGCGGATGTCGTGGGGACCGAGTCGCCGGTGCCCGAGCGCCTGGTGCCGCTGCTCGAGCGCCGGCTCAACCGCGTCATCCAGAGCTCGACCGCGATCGCGCGTGTGGACGACGCCGCGGTGCTCCTGCTGCGCGACGATCCGAAGGGCCCGTCCACAGCCTCGCTGAAGCTGCGCGAGGCACTGGCGCAGCAGCGCACCGGTCCTCTGATGGAGGTCATCCCGGAGAAGCTCGAGCAGCACGTGCCGATCCTCCCCGCGCGCGCGGGCCCGAAGGTCGGGCGCAACGATCTGTGCCCGTGCGGCAGCGGGCAGAAGTTCAAGAAGTGCCACGCGCTGAACCCCGAGGCGCTCTCCCCGCAGCAGTCTCCGAAGGAGCAGCTGCGCGAGGCGACGCGGTTGCTCTCGCCGGAGGGCGTGCGCGAGCTGCGCGTGCAGGATCTCGCGCGGCTGGAGCTCGCGGAGCTGCGCACGCTGCCGCTGGTGGAGGCGCTCTACCGGTTCGTGGATCTGCGGCGCTGGGACAAGGTCGAGCGCGCGCTGTCGCTGCTCGCCGAGCGTAGGGACCTGCCGGAGAAGTCCACCATCGACGACTACCGGCTCGACGTCGTGCACTACGCGATCGACGGAGACCGCGTGGCGGTGGCGGAGCGGCAGCTCGCGCTGGTGAAGGACAAGTCGCTCATCTTCCCCAGCGACGAGATCGAGCTCGGGCTGTTGAAGCAGCCGTCCGAATTGCTGAGCAAACTCAACGCCTTGGCGGACACCGGGCTGCTCTACCCGAAGCACGAGTACCTCGCCGAGCTCGCCTTCCTTCTCCTCCGTCGCGCACCGTCTCTGGGCATCGTCGTCGCCCGCGGCGCGATCTCGCGCGAGCGGCTCTCGGACGCGCAGACGCTGCTGCAGTCGGTGAAGGCGCTGCGGCAGCAGCTGAACATCAAGGGCACCGAGCCCGCCGAGGACCTCTACCGGCTCTACGCGAAGGATCCGGACGCGAAGCGCACCGAGCGTCTGGCTCGCACCGCCGCATTCCGCGACCGCAAGCAGGTGGAGGCGAAGGCGGCCGAGTTCCGCAAGGGACTGGAGGAGGCCACGCGCCGCATCGAGGCCCTCCAGAAACAGCTCGAGGCCGCGAAGGTGGAGGTCGCGGGACCACAGGACCCCGGCGACCGACCCGCGCGAGACGTGGAGGCGGAGAAGCGCCTGCGCGCGAAGGTGGAGGAGCTCAAGGGCCTCATCGCCGAAGGGAACCGCGAGCGCGCCGAGTTGCGGCACGCGCTGGAGCAGGTGACGACGGAGACGCCGCGTGGTGCCTCCGACACCGGCGACGACGACCGTGACGTGGAGAGCGAAGAGCCCGGCGAGGAGTCGCTCGACGAGGGCCAGCGTCCGGTGGGCCTGCTCTTCCCGGAGTTCTCCGCCGCCGCGCGCACGTCGTTGGAGGAGCTGCCCCTGCGCATCAGCCGCGCGGCGATCGCGAAGGCCACCGCGCTGGCCACCGGAGAGCCGGCCGCGTGGGGCGAGGCAAAGCGGCTGCAGGGCGTGAAGGAGCTGCTCTCCGCGCGCATCGGCATCCACCACCGCATGTTCTTCCGGCTCGAGCCCGACGTGCTGCGCGTGGAGGACGTGGTGCACCGCGAAGGTCTGATGACGGCGCTGAAGAGGTGGAAATGAAGCTCACGCGTTGGGTGCTGGCGGTCGTCGTGCTCGTCTTCTCCGGAGCGGGCGCAGGTTGCGCGAAGTGGCCGAGGGTGAAGCCGGACGCGCTGGGGACGAAGACGAAGGTGGCGGTGGTCTCGTACCAGTCCGAGCCCGTTCGCGGCTTCGGCCTGCCCATGCGCATCGAGGAGGTGGACACCGCCTACGCCGCGTTCGCCGACGCGCTGGCCTCCGCGGGCTTCGAGGTGGTGCCGACCGAGACCGTCAACCGCTGCAGCTTCTACCACCGGCTCCCCGCGTCGAAGATCGAGAGCGGGACGACCGCGAAGGGCCTCGCGCGCGTGCAGCTCACCGGCAGGGAGGTCTCCGGGCTCGCCACCTGCGCGGGCGCGGACTTCATCGTCGCGGTGTACGGCTGGCCGAGGCTCGACTCGGGCCTGCACCTGAAGCTCGGTCAGGGGCGTGTGGAGATGCTCACCCACGTGCTCGCGTGGGACGACTACGGCAACGAGCTCTGGCGGGACCGGCTCACCACGTACAGCGGCCTGTTCCCCATGTTCGCGGGCGTGAGCGACCGGCCGAAGGTGTCGCTCGCGGGGACGACCGCGCTGAAGGAGGCCACGGTGCAGTCGGTGGAGCGGATGGCGAGGCTGACCGGACGCGAGCTGAAGCCGGAGCGCCGCGCGCCCTCGGCCGCGCCATCGCCGCATGAGGCACCTGCGCCGTCACCCGAACCCTCCGCGCCCACGCCCACGCCGCCTGCACCCGCGCCGCCGGTAGAGGACAAACCCTCGGAGCCTCCGCTCGTGCCCGCGCCAGCCCCGTCGAACACGATCTGAACGAAGCCGCGAAGCACGATGTCGCCTCCCAACGACGCTGACGATCTCATCGCCGGCTTCCTCCTCGACGAGCGGCAGGCCCGCGAGCTGGAGGACGCGCTGCGCCGGGACCCGGACGACGTCTCCGCGCGCACGCGGCTGCTGGTGTGGCACGCGCAGGCCGCGTTGGATTCACCGGAACACGCGCTCGAAGCGTCTCTCCACGTGCTGCACCTCATCGCGCACGCACCGCAATCACCGGTGCTCGCCACGCCCTTCGGAGTTCCTCCGGACGAAGGCGCCGCCGCGCATGCAGGTCAGCTCTGGCGCGCGCACGTCGAGGCGACCCCGCGCGATGCCCGGGTGCTCGCACACGCGTCGCGCTTCTTCTCGCAGCTCGACCGGCCCTTCGCGGAGCAGCTGCGCTACCGACTGCAGCTGGTGGATTCCGCGCTGTGGGAGGCGTTCCCACTCGACTACCCGCTGCAGTCGCTCGAGCCACGCGACCGGCCGACGCTCGCCGAGCTGGAGCTCGCACTCGAGGAGGCGGAGGAGCCGCTCGACAGGTTCGAGGCGCTCGTGGAGCTGGTCGAAGCGGCCTTCGCGGAGGCGACGCGCGCCTCGCGCTCTCTGGCGGAGGAGGGTGCCCGCGAGCTGCTGGCGCTGGTGCGGCGTGCGCCCGCGCAGTGGCGAACGGGAGACGCCGCGCATCTCGCCGACCTCGTCCTCGGACATGCGGCGCTGGACGCAGACGACGTGGGCGCCGCGAAGGAGCACCTGCGCGCGGCAGCGGAGGTCCCTGCCACGCCGAAGCTCGAGTCCTTCGGTCCGGACATGTCGCTCGCCGCGCGGCTGTTGGACCGGGGAGAGCGCGCCGCGGTGCTCGACTACCTCGAGCGCGCGCGCCCGCTGTGGAAGATGGGCGGGGCGCGGCTGCTCGCGTGGGAGGCGGAGCTGCGCGCGGGCGGGCGTCCCACCTTCGTCGGTCAGACGAGGCTTGGGCAGCGCTGAGGACCTCTGGGCTGCTCTACGTCAGCCCGCCGAGCTCTCCGCTCTGGAACTCCGGGTTCCCGAACGTGGCGTCGTCGATGTCGAAGCCGCGCAGGATGGAGAGCAGCAGGTTCGAGTGCGAGGCACCGTTGTAGCGGACGCAGCGCCCGTTCCTGAACCCGGCCGCGCCGCCCGCCAGCACGAACGGCATGCCGACGTGGCTGTGCGTGTAGCCCTCGCTGAGCTCGTTGCACCAGAAGACCAGCGTGTGGTCGAGCATGGTGCCGTCGCCCTCGGGGATCGCCTTCAGCCGCCCGAGGAGGTACGCGAACTTCTCCGCGTACCAGCGATCGCGCAGCGCGATCTCCTGCCGGCCCGGATCGCTCGAGCCCAGATGCGAGAGCGCGTGGCCGTCCCAGTGGCTCTCGAGCCAGGGGAAGTTGATGTGGTTCTGCGCCTGCGAGAACTGCAGCGAGCCCACCCGCGTGATGTCGCACGCCATCGCCATCACCATCAGGTCGATCTGCAGCTGCGACACGTCGGGCATCGTCGTCGAGCTGTCCGGTGCCATCGTCGCCGGCGTCTGCGGCCGCTCGCACATCGCGCCGTTCGTCGTCGCGGCCAGCCGCCGCTCGAGGTCCTGCACCAGCGCGAGGTGCTGATCGAGCTGCACACGCTCCTCGCCCGGGAGCCGCTTCTGGATCTCCGCCAGCTGTCCGCGCACCGCGTCGAGCACCGAGCCGCGCCGCCGCCGGATGCGCAGCGCCTCCGGATCCGAGCCGGTGAAGTCCGCGAACGCGCGGTTCCAGGCCTGCACCGGATCGTCGATCACCGGCAGCGGCTGGTTGTCGCCCGCGTAGGAGAGGTGATGCCGGACGTCGCCGCCCTTCGAGCGGATGCCGAGCAGCAGCGAGCCCAGCTTCGTCTCGCTGCCGTGCACCTGCGCGATGCGCTGATCGATGGAGATGCCCTTCGCCCAGCCGGCGAGCGAACCGTCGCCGCCGACCATGTTGCCCTCGTTGAGGTGCCAGCCGGTCAAGAGCGCGCCCATGCCTCGCTGGTGCGGCTCACCCGGGCCCGGCGCCACGCACTTGAGGTCCACGCCCACCAGCTGCAGCACGTCCTCGCGGAAGGGCTCCAGCGGCTGCAGGCTCGGGGCGAAGCTGAAGTCGCGCTCGTTCGCGCTCTGCTGCGGAAACCAGTGCGAGGGCAGCACACCGTTCGGGTGGAAGAAGGTGATGAACCGCTTCGGGTAGATGCCCCCGCCCCGCGTCTGCGCCCGCGCCTGCAGCGACGGCAACAGCGGCAGCGCCAGGGCCAGTCCGGCTGCGCCCTTGAGGAGTCCGCGCCTCGTCATCCGCACGCTCATCACTCGCTCTCCCCGGCGCGCGCCGTCTGCATCGAAGCGGGGAGCGCGCGCGTGCGGAAGGCCTCCGACGACGCGACCGCCACCATCAGCTCGCGGAAGTCGCCGCCCGACTCGCGGAAGCGCGTCTGCACCTCCTGCAGCGCGCAGCCGTCCTCCTTCGCCTCCAGCCGCCCCAGCGCGAACCGGTACATCTGTAGCGCCGCGCAGTCGTGCACCAGCGCGCTCTTCGACATGCGCTGGGCGAGCTGCACCGCGCCATCGAACGCGCCGACCAGCGCCTCGTCGTTCACCTTCGTCACCTTGCCCGACGCGTCCACCGGCAGCCCGTTCTCGGTGGTGCGGAAGCGGCCGAGCTCGTCGTACTGCTCGAAGCCGAAGCCCACCGGATCGATGAGCTGGTGGCAGCCCGAGCAGGTCGGGTTGCTCGTGTGCTCGGCGAAGCGCTCGCGGGTGGTCGCGTTCGGATCGGGATCCGGCGGGATGATCGGCACGTCCGCCGGCGGCGCCGCGAGGAGCTGGCAGAGCAGTCGCTCGCGCACGAAGACGCCACGCAGGATGGGCGAGGACTCACGCGAACCCGCGAGCTGCGCCAGCAGGCCCGGCTGCGTGAGCAGGCCCGCGCGCTCTCCCGGCGCCTCCACGCGACCGAGCGCGTCTCCCGCGGGCGCTGCCTGGCCATAGAGCGGCGCCGTGGCCGCATCCACGAAGAACACCGGCTCGGTGAGGAAGTCGCCCAGCGTCCCGGACCCATGCCACACCGACTCGATGAAGCGCTCGGTGCCGCGCCGCCAGCCCTTTGCCACCGGCGCGTCGTCGGCCAGCGCGAGCTTCTCGAGCTTCTCCATCCCGTCGAGGTGCAGCCACTGCCGGAAGAAGCTCTGCACCGACTGCTCGGCGCGCGGATCCGCGAGCATCCGTCGGGCCTGCTTCATCACGCCCTCGCGGGTGGAGAGCTCACCGCTCTTCGCCGCCGCCAGCAGCCCGTCGTCCGGCATCGACGACCAGAGGAAGTAGGAGAGCCTGGACGCGAGCTCGTACGGCTCGAGCGTCACGCTGTCGTCGCCCGCGTCCATGCCGGCGAGGTCGCCTGCCTCGGTGCGGTAGAGGAACTGCGGCGACTGCAAGACGACCTGCAGCGTCCACTCGACCGCGGTGTCGAAGCTCGCCTCCTCGAGGCGCGTCTTCTCGAAGTACGCGGAGAGCTTCTGTTTTTCCTCTTCGGTGGGCGGCCGGCGGAACGCGCGGGTCAGCAGCCGGTCGAGAAACTGCGCGCCGCACTCTGCCTCTCCGATCTGCGCGGGATCGCATGGCAGCAGGTGCGGGCGACGCTCTGCCACCGCACGCGTGGCGATGCCCTCTGCCGCCTCGAGGTACGCCGAGACGAGCAGCGGGTTCACGCGGTGCGCGGAGGCGTTGTTCTCGAAGCCGAGCACCCGCGGCTCCGGCGGGAACTTCGCTGCCGGACGGGTGTGGTCCCCCAGCAGATCGCGCACGGTGTTGTCGTACTCCTGCCGCGTGAGCAGGCGCGTCGGCGTGGCCGGCGGCGGCTCGCTGACACAGGTGAGCTCTTCGCCGGGACCCTGCGCGGCGGGCACCTCATCCACCTGCGCGTCTCCCGAGCCCATGCAGGCCGAGAGCGAAAGCCCTGCCGCGAGAAGGAGGGTTGTGCGTACTTGTGCGACACGTCGCATGGCCGGGAGCCTACCAGAGAGGCTCCTGCGCCGCGTCACTTCGGCGTCGCGATGTTACGGCGCCGTAAGATCCTGCAACGTCAGCGTCTTCGCCCGCCGCGCGCGCTTCGCCGACAGCTCCACGCCCACCGCATCGAGGCCCTCGTCGTTCGCCACCGCGAGCACCGAGCCGAGCCCGCAGAAGGGATCGATCACCGTCCGCGTGGTCGTCGAGTCGCGCACGAGCCGGCACGCGAGCCGGCACGCCTCCACGCCCATCCCCCGCGTCCACGGCGAGGGCCCCGCCTCCGGCAACACGTCCGGCAGCGCGCGAGCGAGATCGAGCTTCACCCCGCGCGAGAACGCGAGCAGGTGCGAGTACGCCGCGCGCCCGTGCGTCAGCGTCCCCGGCGGCTTGCGGCAGACGATCTTGTGGAAGACGGTGCGGAAGCCCGGCAGGTCCGCGGCGGCGCGGCTGACGAGGAACCCCTTGTCGATCCACGCGCCGTCCTTCTTCACGTCGGACTGGAAGAAGATCGCCACGCCCTCGTCCGGCGTGCGCGAGAGCACGAGCCGCGCCGCATCGGTGAACCAGCGCGACCATCCCTCCACGCCGCCGAGGTGCGGCAGCTCCGAGACGTCCGGCAGCGAGGTGATGAAGGAGCAGCCCGCGAGCGGCGCGTCGTGACCCTGCAGCCACGCAATCGCATCGGCGCAGTGGACCTCGCGCCTCGGGCCTGACGCGGGCGTGGACGTGGGCGGGGTCACGCCTTCAGCCACGTGAACGACTCGCGCAGCGCCTGCTTGCCGCCGGACTCGAGGATGTCGCCGTGCGCGACGACCACCCGGTCGAAGTCCCACGCGAGGATCCGGTCGAGCGCAGCGCGCGCGGACTTGCGGTCCTTGATCATCATCCGCGCGGAGAGCGTGGGCCCGAACTTCTTCCACGCCCCGTAGAGCCCGAAGAACGCGCGCGAGGCGAAGTTCGGCGCGCTCTGGATGTTGAACGCCGCATCCGTCAGCACCAGCGTGCGCGAGGACTTATGGAAGAAGGCGATCTCCTCGAGCTTCGGAACGCCGCGGATCCACACCGTCTCCACCGCGCCGCGCAGCAGGTCCGGCTGGTCCTCCCCGAGCACCGCGTCCTGCCGGAGCTCGCGGCCCGCCTTGAGCAGCTTCTCCTGCAGGCCCGGCGGGAGGAGCACCTTCGCCTCGGGCCACGCGCGCGCCGCCTGTCCGATGAAGAGGTGGTGGTAGAGGTTCGGCGCCGCCAATGCCCGGACCGGCCCGAGCGCCGCGACGTCATTGCGGAGCGCATCGTCCATCTTCACCGGCGACACGAGGAGCAGCCCGCCGTCTCCGAGCCGCATGATCGTCGTCCGAGCACCGAGCGCGATGGGGCCGACGCTCAGCGGCATGTCGATGACCCAGAGGCCGTCGGCCAGGTTCCGGAGCCCTTGCATGGGCGCGCCATACCACGCGTTTTGTTGTAGAGGGGCCGGGTGACGAGCGACACCGAGAGGCGCCTCATCGAGCTGGAGATCCGCTTCACTGAGCAGCAGCACCTGCTCGGCGAACTCTCGGAGGTGCTCTACGCGCAGCAGCGCACCATCGAGCTGCTGCAGGCCGAGGTGCACGTGCTCCAGCAGAAGATGCAGGGCGATCCCGGACTGGTGGACGCGAACCAGCAGGAGAAGCCGCCGCACTACTGAGCCGCGCCTCTGCCGGTTCTGGAGGGGCCCACGCCTCCCGTCCCGTCGCGCGGGCTCCCACCGGCAATATACTGCAGGTCACCGCCGCACGCCGGCCCCTCGCGAAGTAGCAATATATTGCCGCTGCCGGGGGGGGGCCGGGCGTCGCCCGCGGATGAAGTATACTTCCGGTCCCCCGCGCCCGACCGTGTACCGGTCAGCCAGTGGCGGCGCGGGCAGTGGACCATCCCCTCCCGCGGCGCTACTCAACCGGGCATGAGCCCTGATGCGATGCGCTTCACGCCCCGCCGACCCCTGGGCCGCACCGGCTTCGTCGCAACGCAGCTGGGAACCGGCGACGTCGCCGACCGCGCGGTGCCGATCGAGACCTGCGTCGCCACGTTGCGGCGGGCGCTCGACGCCGGGCTGAACGTCGTGGACACCGCGCCTTCCTACGAGCAGGGCTATAGCGAGGAGATCGTCGGCCGGGCGCTGGCGGGGCGGCGCGAGGGAATCTTCCTCATCGACAAGATCGACGAGCTCGACCGCCCCGTATCGGCTCAGGTGGACGAAAGCCTGGTGAGGCTCGCGCTCCCGTCAACGGACGCCTTCGTCTTCCACGGCGTCTCGACGATGGAGGACTGGAACCGGCTCGCGGTGAAGGGCGGCTTGTTGGATGAGCTGGAGGAAGAGGTGCGGCGTGGGAGGACCCGGTTCCGCGGCATCTCGAGCCACCATCCGGACGTGCTGCACGCTGCGCTGGACGACGGGCGGTGCGACCTCCTGATGTTCGCGGTCGGCCCCTTCTGCGACCCGCGCTACGTGAACGAGATCCTCCCTCGGGCGCGGAAGGCCGGCATCGGCACGGTGTGCTTCAAGACCTTCGGGGCAGGGAAGCTGCTGGGGGATACGGAGGGCTACAGCCAGCCTCTCTCCCAGCGCCCGCGCGGCAAGCTCAGCTCCGGTGGCGTGGATTCGAAGCGCGGGGATGCGACCCTGCCGCGGCTGACCGTCGAGGAGTGCCTGCACTACACGCTCACGCTCGACCCGGACGTGACGTTGCTCGGGATGAGCTTCCCAAACGAGCAGGACGCCGCGTTCGCTGCGGCGGAACGGTTCCAGCCGCTCACGCCGGACCAGTTGCAGCGGACCCGGGACCTCGCGAAGGAGGCCATCGCGCAGAAGGGGCGCATCTGGTGGGACCCGCCCCAGCCCGCGCAGCACGAGGGCTGAGGCGCTCGCGCCAGGCCCGCTACTCGCGCGGCCGCAACGTCCCGACGAACGGAACGAACCGCCCGACCCGAGCCGCATAGCGGCCATAGGCGGCGCCATGGGTGCGCAGCAGATACGGCTCCTCGACGCGCCGGACCTGCAGCTCGACCGCCACCGCCAGCAGCACCACCGCGACGAGCGACAGCACGTTCGGCACCAGCAGCCCGAGCCCGATCGCCGTCATCAGCACGAAGCTGAAGATCGGATTGCGGACGACCGAGAAGAGTCCGCCGGTGACGAGCGCGGTGCGCTCCGACGGATCGACGCCGATCCGCCACGACGTCCCCATCCCCAGCTGCGCCGCCAGCGTCCCGGCGACGCCCAGCGCATAGAGCGCGACGCCCAGCCCCACGCTCCAACCCGGCAGCGAGGCCACAGGCGCAAGGTCGAGCCACGCCAGCACCGGCGCTGCCACGCCCAGCACGAGCGCGACCACGAAGAGCACGCCGCCCCACCACTCGGCGGACAGGGGTGCACCGGAGATGCCCTGGAACCCGCTGCGGCCCGTGCGGCGGAGCTGCACCACGGTCCTCAGCACGAACACGAGCCCGAAGAAGATCCCGTACAGCGCGAGCACCCAGAGCGGCTTCAAGACCTCCTCCCCGTCCGCTTCGCCGCCGCGCGCTCGGAGCGGGCCCCTGCGCCCGCAGGCCCCGCGGCACTCCTCTGCGGCACCTCGGCCCTCGTCACGCGAGCAGCGCCGGGTCGCGCCTTCCGGGCGGCCGCGCCGTCGTGCTCCGCCGCATGGGCGATCGCGTCCTCCACCACGTGGCGGATGTGCCCATCGGTCAGCGCGTAGATGACGTTCTTGCCGGCGCGCTCACTCGAGACGAGGCGCGCCTCCTTGAGGAACCGGAGCTGGTGGGACAGCGCGGACTGCTCCATCCGGCTGTGCTCCACGAGCGCCGTCACGTTGAGCGGCCCGAGCCGGGAGAGGGCCACCAGCACCCTCAAGCGCCCCTCGTGGGCCATCGCGTTGAAGAGGGACACCGCGGCTGCGTGCTCCGCGTCCCCCGGAAGGCACGCCGACTCTCCGCGTGCGGTCACCACTGAACGTGCTCCATCGTCATGATGTGCGCATATATGACGCACGCATCATGTGATGTCAACATCAAGTGATGTCGCTGTCATGTGATGCGAAGGCCCGATCGCCTTGCGCTCCCCCGCCCGCTACTCCTCCCGCTGCGCCTCCACGCTCCGCCGCCGCTCGCGGTTGCGGTCCACGCAGTCCTTCAAGTGCTTCTGCAGGAACTCCAGTGGCAGCCCCAGCTCCAGCCGGAAGTCGTCGCCACCGGGAACCACGCGCGCGAGCTCGAGCAGCTCGGCGAGGTCCGCGTCTCCCTCCGCCTGCGCCTTCAGCCGTCCCACCGCGAGCGCCGCGCCCAGCGTCTTGCCGAGGTCCTTCGTGTCCCGCCCCGAAGGCCCGCGCACGTCCGCCACCACGCCGACGTCCCGCGTGGTGTCCACGTGCAGCTCGATGCGCTCGGCGGCATCCCGCAGCTTGTCGGCAATGGCCTTCTGATCCGGCGGCAGCATGTCCGCGAGCTGCGCCGCCGAGAGCACGCCGTAGATCTCTCCGTAGGTCATGTGCTCGTCGATCACCGGCGGCGCGTGCAGTCCTCGTCCTTCGATCCGGTCCAGCGCCAGCTCCGCCTGCTCGTCGCTGTCCGCGAAGATGACGACCTGATCGCGCCAGACCGCGACCCGCATCCCGCCTTCCTTCGAGCCGACGGCCGGCGCGTAGATCGTCCCCTCGATGCCGAACGCGCGCCCGCCCTCGGGAAAGATCTCCTTCCACTTCGCCGGCCCGAAGTGCCCGGACACCACGAGCCCCTCCTCGGACATCGCCACGCGGTCCACCGCCTCGAGCGGATCGATGCCCATCTGATCGCGCAGCTGCTTCAGGCTCGCGCCGTCGTCACGCGAGAGCAGGCACTCCACCATCAGCTCGCCCACCGGTGAGTGCCGGATCGCGTTCGCCTCCACCACCACCACGCCGCCCTTCACCTCCGTGGGGAGCGCGGCGAGCACCGGATCGCGCGGCCGTGGCGGCGCGAAAGGTTGATCCTCACCCACCGGCAGAGGAGGGGGCGGCTCGGGGAGCAACCGTCGGGCGTTGGCGCGCTGGCGGTCCTCGCTGCGCATGTGGCGCGGCATCTCCACCCGCTCCCACGAGGGCGCCGGCCGCTCCGGATCGTCGCGCGACATGAGCCACGCGCCCGCGCCGAAGAGCGCCAGCGCCGCCACCATCCAGGGCCACCTGCGCCGCCTGCGCGTCTTGACCATGATCAGAAGTCCTTCTCTTCGAAGCGCCAGCACGCGACGGCGAGCCCGCCGAGCGCAAAGACTGCGAACCCGCCGAGCATCGACCACAACGCCGGCAGGTCCACTGGCTCGCTGCCCGCGATGGCGACAGCCGTCTTCCCCAGCGCCGACACCCGCGGAATGACGAGCGTTCCCCACTCGAAGGCTCTGCGCGCGATGCCCTCGGAGAAGACGGGCAGCAGGTCGTGGCGGAAGCCGGCGATGACGCCGAGCACGTAGAGGCCTCCTCCGGTGGCGGCGCTCAGCGCGGCGCTGCGCACGAAGGTCGCGGCGCAGAGCATCGCCGCGTAGAGGGTCATGAAGTTCACCACCGCGAGCCCCGCGGCGATGAGCGGGGTCCAGGTCCACACGCCCGTCTTCACGCCGAGGATCAGCGCGAGCCCGCCCGCCCCGTAGAGCGCGCACACCGTCGCGAGCGCGCACACGCCGAGCCACGTTCCCAGCAGGAGCTCCCATCGCCGCACCGGCAGCGCGAGCAGGTGCTCGATGCGGCCCGGCGCGAGCAGCCGCGGCGCGAAGTCCGAGCAGGCGAGGATCATGAACACCGGACCGCCGAAGAAGATGAGCCCGGTGGCGGCGGCGAAGAGGGGACGGAGCGCCACGTCCGCGCTGCGGATGGACGGGTCGATGACCGATCCGAACAGCCGGGTGCCGGCGAGCGCGCCGTCCACGACCTCCATCTCGAGCGAGAAGGCGATGATCCCCAGCACGCCCGTGACCGCGAGCCCGAGCCCGAGGAACCACTTCCGGGAGCCCGCCTCGCGCAGCAGATCCCGGCTGACCGCGAGCGTCGTGTTCATGCGGCCACCCCGTCCTTCACCTCGCCAGCTGACGGCGTTGAAAGCGTCTCCGCCAGCACCTGCTCGAGATCCCGCCCGCCCGGCTCGAGCGACACCAGCAGGGCGCCGGCCGCTCTCGCCCGATCGAGCGCGCCGTTCAGTGCCTCGATCGATTCGGCCTCGATGAGAAAGTTCCCGGCGCCGCCTTCGCCGGCCACCGGCTCGAACCCGAGCCCGCTCAAGGCCTGCCGGATCGGCGCACCCGCCGCGCCCAGGGCGAAGCGCACCGACCACGTCCGCCCGGCTCTCCGCAGCGATTCGAGGGTCCCTTCGCGCACGAGCCTGCCCGCGTCGAGGATCCCGATCCGCGTACACACCCGCTCGGTCTCCGCGAGCAGGTGCGAGTTGAGGAACAGGGTCGCCCCGCGCGCGACCTCCTCGTTGAGGATGCGCCTCATCTCCACGCGCCCCAGCGGATCGATGCCGTCCGTCGGCTCGTCGAGCACCAGCAGCTCCGGCGCGCCAATCAGCGCGGCCGCAAGCCCGAGCCGCTGGCGCATCCCCTTCGAGAACCCGCCGATCTTGCGTGCCCGTGCATCGGCGAGACCCACGCGGTCCATGAGCGACTCCGCCTCCGCGCGCAGCAGCCGCACGCGCTTGAGCCTCGCCACCGACTCGAGAAACTCTGCACCGCGGAACGCATCCGGCAGGTGCAGTCGCTCCGGCAGATAGCCGATGCGCGCGCGCACCTTCGGATCCTCGGGATCCCCGCCGAGCACCCGCACCTCGCCACCCGTCGGCCGCACCACGCCGAGCAGGCTCTTGATGAACGTGGTCTTGCCCGCGCCGTTCTGGCCGATGAGCCCGAACGCCGCGCCGCGCGGAACCGTGAGATCGACGCCGCGCAGCGCCGGATGCCCCTTTCGTCCGAAGAGGCCCTGGTACGTCTTCTCCAGCCCTCGGACGTCGATCGCCCACTCGGAGTCGTGCGTGCTCAAGCGGCGCGCAGCTTACGCGTGCGAACGCGCGCACGACATCCACCGCCACGGCCAACGAGCCCACTTCACCCACCGCGCACGCCCTCCCGCCCCTCAGCCAGCCAACGGCCTCACGTCACCGCTCCGTCGGCACGGACACGATCAGCGCGCAGGGACCGGAGTGGGTCACCGCGCCGCTCACCACGTCCGGCCGTTCGCACGATCCGCCGTAGCGCGGGTGATCCGTCCACAGCACGAGCTCCGCGCCCTTCGGCAAGGGCCAGCTCACCCGGTCCCGTACGTTCACGAGCACCTGAACCGTGTGCCCATCTCCGCGCCGCTCGAGCAGCACCGCCTGGGGTCCCACCGCGCGCGCCGAGAAGCTCCCTCGCTCCCGCCGCTTCAGCGCCGGATGAGAATGACGCAGCCGCAAGAGCTCCCGGTAGAGCGCGAGCATCTGCGCGTGCCCGGACTTCTCCCTCTCCGTCCAGTCCAGCCTCGAGTGCTCGAACGTCGTCAGCGCCTGCGGGTCCGGCACGTCGCTGCCGGTGAAAGTGGCGAAGTGCTCGAACTCCTTCCGGCGTCCCTCCGTCACCCGCCGCCCCAGCTCCTCGCCATGGTCGGTGAAGTACTGGAACGGCGCCGGCGAGTTCCACTCCTGGCCCATGAAGAGCAGGGGAGTGTAGGGGGAGGTGAGCAGGAGCGTGCTCATCGCCCGGAACGCCGGCGCGGTGACCGTTTCGCAGAGCCTGTCTCCGCGCGCCCGGTTCCCGATCTGATCGTGGTTCTGGATGCAGTGCACGAGCCGCCACGGTTCGATCTCTCCCGCCGGGTGTCCGCGTCGCTCGCCGTTGGTCGGCCGCGCCTGGCCCTCGTAGAACCAGCCGCGCTCGAGCGTCCGCGCGATGTCCTCGGCGCTGCCGGTGTAGTCGGCGTAGTACCCGTCCTTGTCTCCCGCGAACGCGCGCCGCAGTTGGTGGTGGAGATCGTCTGCCCACACGCCATCGAGCCCCCACCCACCGCGCGAGACCGGAGTGACCAGGCGCGGCTCGTTGCGTTCATCCTCGGCGATGATCACGACCTTCCGCGCGCCCGCCGCTGCCCGAGCGCGCTCGGCGATCTCCTGCACCAGTGGCTTCGGGCTGTCGTCGATGATCGCGTGCACCGCGTCGAGCCGCAGCCCATCCGCGTGGTAGTCGCGGATCCACATCTCCACGTTGCGCAGCACGAGCTCCCGCACCGGCGCCGACTGCGGCCCGTCGTAGTTCACCGCCTCGCCCCACGGCGTGTGGTGCCGGCCGGTGAAGTAGTGGCTCGAGTAGCAGCGTAGGTAGTTCCCATCGGGACCGAAGTGGTTGAACACCGCGTCGATGATCACCCCCAGCCCCTCGCGGTGCGCGGCATCGACGAGCCTCCGCAGCCCCTCCGGACCGCCGTAGCTGTGCTGGGGCGCGTTGAGCGTGACCCCGTCGTAGCCCCAGTTGCGCGCGCCCGGAAACGCGTGCAGCGGCATCAGCTCCAGCGCGGTGATGCCCTCCTCTCGCAGCGCCCGCAGCCTCGGAATGAGCGCGTCGAACGTTCCCTCCGGCGTCGCGGTTCCCACGTGCACCTCGTAGAGGACGACGTCCTCCATCGAGATCCCCGGCCACGCCTCGTCGGTCCACTCGAACGTGTCCGCGACCACCTGCGAGGGCCCGTGCACGCCCAGCGGCTGCGCGCGCGACCAGGGGTCCGGGAAGGGCCCCTCGCCGTCGATGCGGTACTTGTAGAGGAAGCCTGGCCCCGCGTCGGGAAGGTGCAGGGAGAAGTAGCCGCCCCTCTCCGCGATCATCGCCACCGAACGCACGGACGTTCCCTGCGCGTCGTGCTCCACCAGCTCCAGCCGCGAGTGCTCCGGCGCCCACACGCGAAACCCGGCCCCGCCGGTCGCCTCCACCCACGCGCCGAGCGGTCCCACCTCTCCGCCCTCCACCTTCTTCACCGCCGTCGAAGCCCTGTTCGGATGCATGCGCGCTTGCTTCGCACAGGGGCCGCGGGTCGGAAGTGTGCTGCGCCGCGCGGCGTCCGGTGGTCAAAGCTCGCCCACGCCCGGATCGTCGAACAGCCCCCGCGAGCGTCAGCCGGAGAGCGGCCGGAACCCGATGGCGTGCCCTCTTCGCTGAGCCCCAACGGGAAATAGCTGACCGGCACCTGCTGACGCCGCAGCCATCTGCCCGATATGAGCCTTCCGCATGGAAGGTCGTCTGGTCCTCAAGGGCAGCAGCATCTTCCGCCCCGACGGGCGGGTGCGCGCCGGCATGGCGGTGGTGGTGGAGGACGACCGGGTGGTGACCGTCGCACCGGACGAGCAGGTCCCGGTGCTGCCGGGCGACTGGGAGGTCTCCTGCCGAGGACGCCTGGTGATGCCCGGCCTCGTGGACTGCCACACGCACCTCGTGGGCGAGCAGCTCGCGCCGTCCAGCGGCGCGCACCTCATGCGCAGCGCCCCCGGCCGCTTTGCCGCCCGTCAACGCCTCGCCGCGGCCATGACCCTCTCCGAGCTGGAGGCCCTCACCGCCTGGGGCATGGCGCGCTCGTTGCGAAACGGCGTGACCCTCGTCGCCGAACACCTCGAGTCTCCCTCGGCGGTGGAGAACTCGCTCGACACCCAGGCGCGCGTGGCCCGTCGGCTCGGCATGCGCGCGGTCCTCTCCCACGCGACCCACTCCGCGATGCCGAACGGAAACGGCAGCGGACTTGCGCAGCTCGACGCCAACGCCTCCTTTGCGCAGCGCTTCCGCACCGATCCGTTGGTGCGCGGCGCGCTCGGCTTTCACTCGTCCGCCACCTGCAGCGACGACCTCCTCCGCCGTGTGGGCCGCCTGCGCGAGGAGCTCGGCGTGGGCGTCCACTTCCACGTCGCCGAGCACGAGGAGGATCTGCTCGCCACCTTCTCCCGATGGGGCCGGCGCATCGTCCCGCGGCTGGAGAGCTTCGGGCTCATCGGCCCTGGCCTCGTGGCCTCCTACGCGCACACCATCGACCGCGCGGAAGCCGAGCGCCTCGCCCGTTCGCGCACCCTCGTCGCGCTGCACCCGCGCGCGGCGGTGGAGACGATGGGCGCCTGCGGCCTCGAGTGCGTGCTCACCCACCAGCCGCTGCTCGGCCTCGGCACGGAAGGGCGCGGCACCCTGTGGCAGGAACTGGGCGCCGCGTTCGCCTCGGCGCTGCAGCTCGCGAGGGTGGGGCGCCTGCTCGATCCGGATGGCCTGATGGCGCAGCTGCTCATCTCCGGGCCCGCCGAGCTCTGCTCGATGATCTTCGGCCTGCCGAGCGGCAACGTGGAGGAGGGCGCGGTGGCGGATCTCGTGGTCTACGACACCGTTCCTCCCACCGAGTCCCCGGACGACGTCGCCTCCCACCTGCTGATGCAGCTCTCCGAGGTCCCGGTCGCCTGGACCGTCGTCGCCGGCCGCGTGGTGGTGCGCGAAGGCCAACTGGTCGGCGCGAACCACCTCGAGCTGGCCAGCGAAGCCGCGCGTGCTCTGGACAGCCTCTGGCGCCGCGTGGACGTGCACTCGCAGGCGAGCTGACGTGTCCGCGCTCCACACCCGCCTGCGCACCGCCTTCGAGCGCCGCGCGCCGCTGCTCGCTTCGAAGGACACCACCGCCTTCCGCATCTGCAACGCGGAGGCGGACGGCGTCCCCGACGTCACCGTGGACTGGTTCGACGGGATCGCTGTCCTCAGCCTCTACCGCGCGTTCGAGCCCGCCGGGGAACGCGCGCTCGCCGAAGCCCTGCTGGAGACGACCGGCGCCCGCTCCGTGTACCTCAAGCGCCGTCCCCGCGAGGCGAGGGTGGTCGCGAACGTGGCCAGGCCCGAGGTCGCTCCTCCCGAGCCGCTCGTCGGCGAAGCGGTCGAATCGGTGATTGCAAAGGAGAACGGGCTCCAGTTCCTCATCCGCCCCGGCCAGGGCCTTCCCACCGGCCTCTACCTCGACATGCGCGACGTCCGGGACTGGCTGCGTCGAGACGGCCGGGTGCAGGGCAGGACCGTGCTCAACACCTTCGCCTTCACCTGCGCCTTCGGACTCTACGCGCACGCTGGCGGTGCCCAGCGGGTGGTGAACCTCGACCTCTCGCGCCGGGTGCTCGACTGGGGCGAGGAGAACCTGCGCCTCAACGGAGGCGAACCCGACCGCCGCGACCACCTCTCCGGAGACTGCTTCGACTGGTTGCAGCGCCTCGCGAAGAAGGGCGAGCGCTTCGACGTCGTCATCCTCGATCCGCCGTCCTTCTCCACCAGCCGCGGCGGCCCTTTTCCGCGCTTTTCCGCCGCGAAGGACTACCCGCGCCTCGCCGAGCTCGCCGCGCGCGTGGTCGCCCCCAGAGGCCTCCTCCTCGCCGCCTGCAACCTCGAGGAGCTGCGGCCGGATCGCTTCGAGCGCATGTGCCTGCAGGGCCTCTCCGCCGCCGGCCGCCGCCTCTCCCGCGTCGAGCCCCTCGGCGCCTCGCCCATCGACTTCCCCACGCCGCCCGGCGCGGTGCCCCCTTTGAAGGTTCGCGCGCTCCTGTTCGCCGACTAGACCGAACCGGAAGTATGTTGCCGGCCCATGGCGGAACAGTTGGCGGTGCGCCGCGGCTCCGGGCGCTTCGGGAAGTACACGCTCATCGACCGGATCGCGGTGGGCGGCATGGCGGAGATCTTCCTCGCGCGTCAGGCGGGCCTCGAGGGCTTCGAGAAGAGCATCGTCATCAAGCGGATCCGCCCGCACCTGTCGAAGCAGCCGAACTTCGTGAAGATGTTCCTCAACGAAGCGAAGCTCGCGGCGCAGCTGAACCACCCCAACATCGTGCAGATCTACGACCTGGGGAAGATCGGCGAGAGCTACTTCATCGCCATGGAGTACATCTTCGGGCGCGACATGCGTCGCATCATCCCGAAGGCGGACCAGCTGGGGATCCCGTTCCCCATGGTCTACGCGCTGAAGATCGCCTCCTCCGTCTGCGAGGGCCTCTACTACGCGCACGGGAAGACGGACCTCTACGGCAACCCGCTGAACATCGTTCACCGCGACGTGACGCCGGAGAACATCTTCGTCTCCTTCGACGGCACGGTGAAGGTGCTCGACTTCGGCATCGCCAAGGCGACGAACCAGATCGAGCAGACGCGCGCCGGCGAGATCAAGGGGAAGCTCAGCTACATGAGCCCCGAGCAGTGCATGGGCAAGCCACTCGACTGCCGGAGCGACCTGTTCAGCCTCGGCGTCGTCCTCTACGAGTGGCTGACCGGCTTCCGCCTCTTCACCGGCGAGAGCGAGGTCGCGATCCTCAAGAGCATCACCGAGGGGAAGATCTACCGCCCGTCCTACTTCAAGGCGGACATCCCCGAGGCGGTGGAGAACATCCTCATGAAGGCGCTGGAGAAGGACCGCGAGCGCCGTTACCAGAGCGCGTGGGAGCTCCAGTACGACCTCGACCAGTTCCTGTCGCAGTACGAGTTCACGCCCTCGAACATCCACCTCTCCAACTTCCTCAAACAGCTCTTCAGCGACGAGCTGGAGGAGGAGAAGGCCCGGCTCGCCACCCGCCGCGCGGACGACGCCGCGGTGCAGGAGGAGGAGGTCATCTCCGCCGCGGAGATCATCAGCGAGCTCGAGAGCCTCCCCGGCTCGGGCGAGGAGACCGCGCACATCCGCCGCTCCGGCGAGCGCGTGCTGACCCTTCCGGTGGAGGGCGCGCACTGGGAGACGCTGGCGAAGGTCGCGGCGCGAAACGGCACGACCGTCCCCGCGCTGGTGCAGGAGATCCTCGCCTCCTGGTTGAAGTACCGGTAACCCCAGGGCCATGAAGGAGCGCGTGTGCCGCGGGTGAAGCTGACGCTCGAGTACGACGGCACGGACTTCGTGGGCTGGCAGGTGCAGCCCAACGGCCGGAGCATCCAGTCGGTGGTGGAGCGCGCGGTCGCGGAGCTCGTCGGGCACCCGGTGCAGGTCGCCGCCGCCGGCCGCACTGACGCCGGCGTCCACGCGGAAGGGCAGGTCGTCGCCTTCACCACCCCGCGAGCGCTGCCGAAGAAGGCCTGGGTGCGAGGCCTCGGCTCCCTGCTGCCGGACGACGTCTCGGTGGTCGATGCGGAAGAGGTGGCGGAAGCGTTCGACCCGCGGCGCTGGTCCCTGGGCAAACGCTACCGCTACCGCGTGAGCAACCGGCCCTCGCGCTCGCCGCTGCGTCGCCGTACGCACTGGGAACTCTTCGGCCCGCTCGACGTCGACGCCATGGCGCTCGCCGCCCGTCACCTCGAGGGCAGGCACGACTTCGCCGCCTTCCGTGCCGCCGACTGCGCGAGCCCCCACGCGGTGCGCGAGATCCGGCGCCTCGCGGTGGAGGGGACGCCCGGCGACGAGGTGACCTTCACCGTGGACGGCACCGCGTTCGTGAAGCACATGGTGCGCAATCTGGTGGGCACCCTCGTCGAGGTCGGCCGCCGCAAGCGCCCCCCCGAATGGGTGCGCGAGGTGCTCCGCTCCCTCGACCGCAACCGCGCCGGCCCCACCGCACCCGCCCGGGGCCTGACCATGGTGCATGTGCTCTACGGAGCGGGCCCTCGCCCTTCCGCCAGCACCCCGGGCGACGAGGACGGGTAGGTCCTCCGGACTTCGGCTACTGTTCGCGCGTGACCACCTCTCGTAAGGCGGTGCTCCGGCGGGTGGAGAGCCGGGTGGCGCGCGTCCTCATCGCCATCGGCCTCGGCTTCCTCTCCTTCTTCATCGGCGCGCTGATCCTCCCCGAGCTGCCGTCGCCGGCCTTCGTCTCCGAGGGCGGCACCCTCGCCATCATCTTCGACACCGCTGTGCGCCAGCTGTGGGTGTGGGCGGTGATGCCGGCCCTCCTCTATGTGGTGGCGCGCGTGCTCGAGCTGCGCCCGTGGGGCGTGCCGGTCGGCTCGGCGGTGGCAGGCACCTTCTTCCTCCTCGCGCTCGAGTGGCTGATCCAGGGTGCCGCTCTCCTCGTCGCGTACCCCGAGCGGACGGTGACGATCGTCCTCACCGCGGCCGCCGGTGCGGTCCTCGGAAGGATGGCGGTGCGCTCCGCTCGCCGCGCCGCGGACGAACGTCAGAAGGAGGCGGACGCCGCCGCCAGCGCCCGGCGCAGCGAGTACGACGAGTTCGCCCGCGAAGCCGAGCGCCTCGCCGCCCTCCACGAGCGTCGCGCAACCTCCTCTGAGGGCGCAGCCTCGGAGTCCTCTATGGAAGAGGCGCCCCCGCCGCCGGCACCCCGGGCAGCCGAGCGGTAACCTCCCGCACGTCACGGGGAACGCGCCGCGGAAATGCCGCCGCGAAAAGGTGCGTTGACACCCAACGAGGCGAGGCGTAGAAGCCGCGCCCCTCGGGACTGCAGCACGGGTTTCCGAGGTCCCCAACGGGGTCAGCTGAATCGCAGAGGCCGGAAGGAAAGGCTGAAAGCGGACGGTTGACAGGGAACGCGGCGGTGGTAGAAGCCGCGCCCCTCCCGAAAGGGAAGTCAACCAAACGCAGGCCGAAACACTGGCTGAAGGCGAATGGTTGACAAAGGGTGCGGCGGTGGTAGAAGCCGCGCCCCTCCCGAAAGGGAGTCAGCCGAAACGCGGACCGGCAGAAACGGTCAAAAGCGAACGGTTGACACGGAGCGCGGCGGTGATAAAAGCCGCGCCCCTCCCGAAAGGGAAGTCAGCCGAAGCGGTCGCCGGAAGAAAAAGCGACAGCGGGTGGTTGACAGGGACGCGGCGGATGAAGTAGAAGCCGCGCCCCGCCGAACGGAACACTGGTTCCCGAGGCGGCAGCAACAAGCGGTCGCCGGAAGCAAAAGGCGGCGCTTGACAGCAGAGACGAAGCAAATTAAAAGCTTCGGCCCCTGCAAAAGAGTCGCACTGGCGACACGGATGCAGGATAGCAGTCGAAACCGGCAGCCGCAATGACCCGGTTCGGTCTTTGAAAACCAAATAGCAAGCCCAAGACAAGATTGCGAGTCTCGCAGTCAATTCAAAATGGGTGTCCGCCCCTGCGTGAGCAGGCGCGAGACTCCCGAACCAGCGAGT
>JAFAFL010000121.1 GCA_023423535.1 Pseudomonadota bacterium | reverse complement strand
AAGTATTGAAGGAATTTTTTCGGACTTGAGCCTGCCCATTCACTAAAAAGCCGCTGAAAATGATAGCGACTTAAATGTACATGTTCGGCCAGATCCTCCAAACTGGGTTTCTGTTGGAAATTATCTTGTAAATATTGGATAGCTTTTGCAATCCGATTATAATTAATCTCTTGTTGTGTTCTTTCCATACTCAAATTTCCAACCTTTCCCACAATTATAAAATCCGATTCTTGCTAAATGTTTAGCTAAAAACTTATTTAGCCAAGTATCCACCATCCACTGGATAGTAAGATGCTGTAACAAATGATGATTTTTCTGATGCCAACCATAAGGTCAACTCCGCTACTTCCTCTGGTTTACCTAAGCGTTGGAAGGCATGTTGGGTCTCTAAAAATTTCAGACTTGCCTCATCCATCGCATTATCAACCAATGGGGTAGAAATAAATCCAGGCCCAATGGCATTGATACGAACGCCTTTGGTGGCATATTCCCAACCTGCGGCCTTAGTCAATCCAACAACACCATGCTTTGCAGCTACATAGGCCGAAGAGTTGGCAAAGCCAACAGATCCTAAAATGGATGCCATATTGATAATGCTACCACCTACTTTCTCAATTTCAGGAATCTGATAATGCATACCATAGAATACACCATTCAGGTTGATGTCAATTACTTTCTTCCAGCCTTCAATCGATAGGTCAGCCACTGCTGCGGCATCTCCACCGATTCCTGCATTGTTCACTGCGATATGTAATGCGCCAAAATTTTCGATGGCAGCTTCCACAATTTTCTTATTGTCTTCCGGAGAGGCAGAATCTGCTTTGATGAAGATCACATTTCCTTCTCCTAAATTGTTGATCAGTTCATTGCCCAATTTATCATTGAGATCCGATATCACCACTTTGGCACCTTGTTTAACAAATAATTCTACAATGGCTTTTCCAATACCTGAGGCTCCCCCAGTTACGATGGCTACTTTGTTTTCAAGTTGTTTCATAAGTATTGCTTTCTTTATATTCCTAATTTAAGCAACTAATATTTAGGAATATATGATATTCATCACTGCGTTAGATGATTATGACTTTTCAAGGAAGAATGCTGAACAAGCTTACATTACTTTGATAAATCCCTATTCGTAATCTCTGATGAACCGTCATCCAGAATAATAGCCGACCCTCTTCCATATTCATTGCTATACACCTTGATCAAAACACCTACCGAAGAAAGGATCAAAGGACCAAAAATCAAACCCAACATGCCGAACATTTTTAATCCCAATAACACCCCAAATACAGTTATCAATGGCGGAACATTGCCTAGAGTCTTCAGGATGGTAAATCGGAGGATATTATCGATACTTCCAATTAGGATTAGACCAAAAAGTAATATACCAATGCCATTTCCAGTCTGTCCAGAAGCCAGAGTAATGATGCCTAAAGGAATATAGATGGTCATGGTACCTAATACCGGTACAATGGATGCTACTCCTGTTAAGATGCCCATCAAAATGAAATTATCCACATCAAAGATCCAATACCCCAGCATAGCAACTACCCCTTGACATGCCCCTAGGATTGGAATACCGATCGCATTCGATCTCACCATGGAATCTACCTCATGCCAGATCTCATCCTTACTCCTTGGAGAAAAGGGAATAGCTTTAATGATATATTCTTCCATCTTGCGACCATGAACCTGCATGAAATACAGTACAAAGAAGGTCACCAATATATTAACACCAACCTCAGCCACGGAATTCAATATGCTGGGCACATATTTCGTGAACCGTTGCAACATCGCCAATAAAGCCTCATCAGACATGTCTATATCCTTTAGAAAAGGCTTGTCTGCCATGTATTCTTTCAACAGGTTGAACTGAGAAACGATCTGGTCCGTATTCCCTAAAAAAGAAGTGATCTGCGGAATCAGGTAATCTACGATCGCCCATATCGGCAAAACAATAAAAACAATGGATAAGAGAATGAACATAATGCTGGTCAGCGTTTTGTTGCCCCTCCGAACTTCCGTTAGGTAAAAAAAGTTCTTTCTAAATAAAATATATAAGGTGATGGCACCAAGAAATCCTGGCAAGTAGTAAAAAAGGTTCTTGAAAATAATGATACCGATCAGGATAATAATCAATATTAACATGATCTGGTTGATGGAATTGTTGTTGATTTGCTTGATTCTCATATTGCGCGATTTCCTAAGCAATTTAAGCAAATCTTAAGGAATTCTTGCCAAGAAGAATCTTTTGTATAAAAAAAGAGCTCCATCTCTAAAAGATGGAGCTCTTCTGTATAAGATAAAGCTTATGCGCCTAATTGAACGCGTTTGAAAGCTGTAACTGTTAATCCTTTAGCTACGGTATCTAAGAATTGAGCAATATTTTTAGAAGAATCTTTTACGAACTCTTGGTTCAATAAAGTAGAATCTTTGTAGAATTTGTTCAATTTACCTGCAGCGATTTTCTCAACCATTTCTTCTGGTTTACCTTCCGCACGGATTTGGTCTTTAGCGATCTCTAATTCACGCTCGATAGTTTTTGAATCTACACCATCTTTATCGATAGCAACTGGGTTCATAGCAGCGATTTGCATAGCTACGTCTTTTCCAGCTTCTTCAACACCATCAGCATCAGCAGAAAGTCCTACCAATACACCTAAACGGTAGTTACCGTGGATGTAAGCAACAACTTTCTCAGCATTTACAGCTTCGTATTTAGATACTTCGATTTTCTCTCCGATTTTACCAGTTTGGTCGATCAATAAATCAGCGATTTTAGTTCCACCGATTTCTAATGCTTTTAGGTCTTCCAATGAAGCAGGTGCGTTGTTTAATGCAACATCAGCAATTGATTCAGCGAAAGCGATGAAGTCAGCATTTTTAGCTACGAAGTCAGTCTCACAGTTTACTTCAACAACGATACCTGATTTACCATCAGCTGCTGCTTTAGCAATGATTACTCCTTCGTTAGAGTCACGGTCTTGACGGCTAGCTGCAACTTTAGCACCTTTTTTACGAAGGTAATCTACTGCTGCTTCGAAGTCTCCATTCGCTTCGATCAAAGCTTTTTTACAATCCATCATACCAGCGCCAGTTTGTTGACGCAATTTGTTTACATCTGATGCAGAAATTTGTACTGACATAGTATATTTTTTTTTAAAATTACGATTGAAGTGTTAACATTCCGTTCTTGAAAGAATAACAGTATGTTAATTTAAAAAAAACCGGACAGACAGGGGAGGTAAAAGGAAGCTCATCTTCCAGAAACCAACACTTGTCTATCCGGCTTATCTAATAGAATATATTATTCTACGTCTTTTGCTTTACGAGTGCGTTTTCCTGGAGTAGCTTCTGTAGCTTCACCATTGTCAACTGCTGCTTTTGATGCTGCAGCTTCTTTTTCCGCGTCCTCTTCTTTATCGCGCTTGCGCTCTTCCAATCCTTCGATGATAGCTTTACCAATTACGCTTGCAATTAAGCTGATTGATTTAGTCGCGTCATCGTTC
>JAFAFL010000068.1 GCA_023423535.1 Pseudomonadota bacterium | reverse complement strand
TATGTGTATATGAGACAGGGCTCCTGCGCGGCGGCGGCCACGGACGCGGCGGGCTGCTGCGGCTCCGGCGCGCTCTCCTGCACGGGCTCGGGCTGCGGCTCCGGCTGCTGGGGCTCCGCTGCGGCCTGGGCCTGCGCCGCGGGCTCCTGGACGGGCGCGTGGGACGCGGGCGCGGAGGGGTGCTGGGCGGCCGGCGGGTTGTCCCCGGCAGCGGGCGCGGCGCGGCGACGGACGACGAAGCCCTTCGCCTGCACGGGGGGCTCCACCGCCTTCGGCTTGCGCTTGGCGAGGATCGCCGCCACGGCAGCCGCCGCCTGGTCGTCCTCGATGGAGCTCGAGTGGCTCTTCACGTCGTACCCGAGCGACACCAGCTCCTGGACGACTTCCTTGTTGTCGAGCTCGATCCCGTGGGTCTTGAGCTCTTTGGCCACTTCATGAACGCGCTTCTTCGACATACCCCTAGCCTTCTGGCGCTGCGTCACCGTTACGTCGGGCGGCAGCATCTAGCCCAATTTCCCTGCCCTGCAAACCCGCCCCCCCGAGCGCTGACTCCAGACGCCCGGGCTCGACCCGCCCGACCTTTCCCCGAAAGGCCCTGCCAAAGGCCTTCCGCTTCACCGCCGGCGCGACACACTGGGGACCGCAGAGCCACGCTCCACGCCCCGGCAGCCGCGCCTGCCGGTCCACCACCAACTCGCCCTCCACCGCCACGATCCGGATGAGCGCCGTCCGCTCCCGCTTCAGTCCACACCCGATGCAGGTGCGAAGCGGCGCCCCGGATCTCTCCAACAGCTAGGCCTCCGCCTTTGCTTCCCCGCCTGCCGAGACGGCCGGCCGCGTCGCGTCGTTTGCCCGCTCCGCGTTGAGCTCCGCGCGCAGCCGCTGCTCCTCGAGGAGGTAGTTCTCCGCGGCGCTCTTCACCTGCCGGGCCTTCTTGATGCCCAGCCCCGGGACATCCGCCAGCTTCTGGATGTCCTTCTCGTTGGCGATGTCCTCCACCGTCAGATAGCCGGACGACATCAGGCCTTCAGCCGTCTTCTCGCTGACGCCGCGCACGCGGGTCATCCGCTCGGTCTGCGTGAGCTCGTCCGGGTGCCGCCTTGCCTCGGCGATCCGCGCCCGCTCGCGCTCCTCCTCGAGCCGCTGCAGCTCGATCGAGTCGTCGATCATCCGGCTGCGCGCCTGCTCCTGCATGGCCGGGATCTTCGCCATGTCGATGCCGGGGATCTGCGCGAGCACCTCCGGGTTCGCCTCGGCGATGTCCCGCGACTGGCGGAAGCCGTGCGCGTAGAGCGTCTCGATCAGCAGGTCCGACACGCCCGGCAGCGCGCCGAGCGACTTGTTGGCGAACTCGCGCATCTCCTTCACGCGGCTCTCGCTGTTGATGTCGAGCTTCCAGCCGGTCAGCTGCGCCGCGAGCCGCACGTTCTGGCCGCGCCGCCCGATCGCCAGCGAGAGCTGGTCGTCCGGCACGATGAGCTCCATCGCGTGGTTCGCCTCGTCGATGATCACGCGCGACACTTCCGCGGGCGCCAGCGCCGAGCACACGAACCGGGCCGCATCCTCGTCCCAGGGCACGATGTCGATCTTCTCGCCGCGCAGCTCCTGCACCACCGCCTGCACGCGCGAGCCCTTCATGCCCACGCACGCGCCGACCGGATCCACGTCCGAGTCCCGCGAGGACACCGCGATCTTCGACCGGCCGCCCGGCTCGCGCGCCGCCGCCTCGATGACGACGATCCCCTCGGCGATCTCGGGGACCTCCATCTCGAAGAGCTTCGTCAAGAGCGTCACCGACGCGCGGCTGAGGATGATCTGCGGGCCCTTGCTCTCGCGCAGCACGTCGAGCACGTAGGCCTGCACCCGGTCGCCGGCGCGGTAGGTCTCGCGCGGCACCTGCTCGCGCACGGGGAGCACCGCCTCGGCGCGGCCCAGATCCACCACGATGTTCCCGCGCTCGAAGCGGCGGGCAATGCCGGTGATGAGCTCGCCCTTGCGGTCCTTGTACTCGTTGTAGACGTTCTCGCGCTCCGCATCGCGGGTGCGCTGCAGGATGACCTGCTTCGCGGTCTGCGCGGCGATGCGGCCGAAGCCGCGGCGGAAGGTCTTCAGCTTGAGGATGTCGCCGTACTGGTCGTCCTGCGCCTTCGCCTCGGCGGCGTCCTCGTCGCGGTAGAAGATCTGGAACACGAGCTCGTCGCCCGGCTCGACCTCCATCCCCTTCTGGTGCGCGTCCTCCAGCGTCAGCTGGTTCACCGCCTGGATGGGGTCGCTCACCTGCTCCACGACGGTGATCGCCTGGAAGAGCTCCACCACGCCCTTGTCGGGGTCGAAGCGCGCCTCGAGGCTCCGGTCCTGGCCGAAGTGCTTCTTCGCCGCGGTGGTCATGGCGTCTTCGAGCGTGGCCACGAGCACGCTGCGTTCGATGCCCTTGTCCTTCGCGACCTGATCGAGGACGAGGTTGAGGTTCAGCGTGGGTTCTGCCTTCGACATGCGTCTTCTCCGTTGTTCCACGGCCGGACCGGGCCGGCCTGTATGTCTGCTGCTAGAACTCGAACTCCAGGTTCGCCTTGGCGATCTCCCGGAGGGGGATGGTGAAGGCGCCGGCGCCCTCGACTTCGACGGTGATCTGCTCCGGCTTCGCGTCCGTCAGCGTGCCGGAGAAGTTCTTGCGGCCCGGCGGCTCGCCGATGGGTCCGAAGGTCTTCACCTTCACCTTCTTGCCTACTGCGCGCGCGAAGTGCTCCGGCTTCTTCAGAGGCCGGTTCAGGCCCGGGCTGCTGACCTCGAGGCTGTACTCGTGGGGGATGAAGTCCTCCACGTCCAGCGCCGCGTCCAGCGAACGGGACACGAGCGAGCACTCCTCGAGGCCCACCCCGCCGCCCGGCTTGTCGATGAAGACCCGGAGGATCCAGCCCGCCTGCTCGCGGAGGAACTCGACGTCCACCAGCTCGAGGCCCTCGGCCACGACGAGCGGCTCCGCGAGCCCTCGCGCCTTCTCCTCGACCGTGTGCTTGAGACTCTCTGCCATGAAAAAAGAAAAAGCGGGCACTGGGCCCACTTTTCGAGGTGCCTCTTCGAAAAATGTGGTGGCGACCTAGCACGCCCCCAAGGGAGCGGCAAGCCGCACCTTTATAACGGCCCCGCGTTACCGTGCCGCCATGCCACTCATCGCTGCCGCACAGATGACCTCGGGCGCCGACAAGGCGCGCAATCTGGAGACCGCCACCCGCCTCGTCCGCAAGGCAGCCGGGCTGGGCGCTTCGTTGATCGGCCTCCCGGAGAACTTCTCCTGGATGGGGCCGGAGAAGGAGCGGGACGCGGCCGCGGAATCGCTGGAGGGCCCCACCCTGTCGCGCATGGCGGAGCTGGCGCGGGAGCTTGGGGTGACGCTGCTCGCCGGCTCCATCGCCGAGCGCGGCGCGCCGGGCGGGCGGTACTGGAACACCAGCGTCGTCTTCGGCCCGGACGGCGCGCGGCTGGGCGTGTACCGGAAGATCCACCTCTTCGACGTGGACGTGCACGACGGCGCCCGCTACCGCGAGAGCGAGGCGGTGGCGCCGGGCGAAGACGTCGTCGTCGCTTCGACGCCGATGGGCCCGTTGGGGATGAGCGTCTGCTACGACCTGCGCTTCCCCGAGCTCTACCGCCGGCTGACGCAGGAGGGGGCCACGCTGCTGGCGGTGCCGGCCGCCTTCACCCTGATGACCGGCAAGGACCACTGGGAGGTCCTGCTGCGCGCCCGGGCCATCGAGAACCAGTGCTACCTCTTTGCGCCCGCGCAGTGGGGGCAGCACTCGGAGAGCCGGCGCACCTACGGACACGCGATGGTGGTGGACCCGTGGGGCCTCGTCGTCGCGCGCGCGTCGGAGGGTGAAGGCGTAGCGCTGGGGCAGGTGGATGGAGAGCTGCTCGCGCGCGTGCGGAGGGACCTGCCGTGCCTGACGCACCGGAGGCTGTAGGCCGGTCACAGGCGACGTTCCCTCCGGAGGCTGTTGCGCGCGGTGGGATGTGCGGACATGGTCGCCGCCATTTTTCGCCCGTTCCTGTGAAGGAGGCCCCATGTCCCGCCTGCTGCTCGCGCTCCCCCTGACCCTTGCGCTCGGTGCGTTCGCTGCGTGCTCCGGCTCGAACGATGAGCCGGATGGTGGCGTCACCGGCGAGCCGGACGCGGGGCAGACGGGTGAGGTCGACGCGGGCACCGACGCGGGCACCGAGGACGCGGGGACGATGTTCCCGGCGCTCGGCGCGCCCTGCGCGTACGGCACCGTGGAGTGCGGCGAGGGCCGGCTCTGCTCCAGCCTCTACGGCAACGGGATGGGCGGCGTGGACGAGACCACCGCCACCTGCTTCGCCACCTGCTCGCAACAGGGCGCGGCCTGCACCGCGGCGGGCGACAGGATGGGCACCTGCACCGCGGTGTCCCAGCCCTCGGGCGGGAAGCTCGCGTGCGTGGTGCAGGCGGGGAACTTCGAGGTCTGCGCCAACAGCCAGAACTCGGTCTGCGCGATGGGCGTGAACTGTCTGCGGCTCGGCGGATCGGAGCTCGGGGTGTGCGGGAGCGTCTGCGACACCTCCAACCCCATGTGCCCGGGGACGATGCAGTGCTCGACCTCGCCCATCGCGGTGACGCTGGGGGACGGCGGGACCGGCGGCGTCTGCGCCGAGCCGAGCACCGTCGGCGATACCTGCAACCCGGACCCCGCCAACGGCCCCGTGCGCGTCTGCACCGGGACCCAGCAGTGCGCGTCCATGGGCGGCGGCGCGGCGACCTGTCAGGAGCCGTAGCCGCAAACCGGTGTCACCGGGCGCCCGGTTGCTCATGCCCGACGCGCTGCAACGGCTGCGCGGCGCGCCGCAACGGCTGCCCGACGCGCTGCAACGGCTGCCCGACGCGCTG
>JAFAFL010000038.1 GCA_023423535.1 Pseudomonadota bacterium | reverse complement strand
TTAAGAGAGGATGATCGGAAAAAGATGAAATAAGAACCGGCCAAATCTTTCTGTAAAACGCTTTCATTGAAAATTTGTTTCTCTAACAATTTCCAGTTTTATAAGTAAAATATGTTAGAGAATTGTTAGAGCAAATGTTAGAAATAAAAGAAAAAATACAAGATGTCTACACCCTCCTTTTTAGAAGATCATATCAGCCAGATTCCTGCTTTGCAGTTGCTGATGAAAATGGGCTATACCTACCTCACGCCTGAAGAAGCATTGCAGCTACGGGGGGAGAGACAGAGCACAGTCCTGTTGGAACCTGTCCTGCGCGAGCAGCTTAAAAAAATAAATTCAATTGAATACAAAGAAAAATCATTTGAATTCTCCGATAGCAATATAGCTCTTGCAGTGACTGAACTTCGGGATTTACCGGTGCAGGATGGCTACATAAGTGCAAACGAAGCGTTTTACGACCTCATTACCTTGGGTAAAAGTTTTGAGCAAACCGTTCTGGGCGATAAAAAATCCTTTTCTTTCAAATACATCGACTGGAAGAATCCGCTCAACAATTGTTTCCACGTCACTGAAGAATACGCGGTAGCAAGAACCGACCGGAATGATACTTACCGGCCCGATATTGTAGTTTTCATCAATGGCATCCCCATGATCGTGATTGAATGTAAAACCAATGCCATAAAAAATCCGCTGGAAGAAGCCGTTTCACAGCACATGCGCAACCAGCAGGAAGACGGCATCCGTGGGCTGTATCTATATTGCAATATCCTTTTGTCTTTGGCGGTAAATGAGGCGAGTTATGCGACGACAGCAACTTCTAAAAAATTCTGGAGCGTATGGAAAGAAGTGTTCAGAACAAAAGAAGAGGGACAGCATTACGCCGATACGTTGAAGATGCTGAAAAACAGTCCGCTTCCCGACAACGAAAGATCTCAGATTTTCACGCAGCGGTATTACAGTGTATTGCAGCACTTCAACGAACTGGAAAAAGAAGAGATTTTAGTAACCGAACAGGACAAACTCCTGTTCAGTATCGCTCAGAAAGAACGTTTGCTCGATCTGATATTCAACTATATTTTATTCGATGATGGTGTAAAGAAAATAGCCCGTTATCAGCAGTATTTCGCAATCAGGGAAACCCTAAAGAAAATTGCCGTAAAAGATCCGCAGGGTCGCAGAACAGGCGGGGTAATCTGGCATACCCAAGGAAGCGGAAAATCCCTGACGATGGTGATGCTGGCACAGCTCATTGCAGCAGATAAATCAATTAAAAATCCTAAGATTGTTTTGGTAACGGACCGGATCGATCTGGATGACCAGATTACAAAAACATTTAAAAAATGTGAAGTGCCCGTAGTAAACGCACTCACAGGTAAACATTTGGTAGAATTGCTGAAAGACCCTTCAGACGAAGTGATAACAACCATTATCAACAAATTTGAAGCAGCGGTGAATCAGGAAAAAGAAGGGTTCTCTTCCCCTGACATTTTTGTGTTGGTGGATGAAGGACACCGAAGTCAGTATGGTACTTTCAATGTCAAGATGCGGAAAGCATTTCCAAACGCTTGCTTTGTGGCATTTACCGGAACCCCACTGATGAAAAAGGAGAAAAGTACTGCCGGTAAATTCGGCGGACTTATCGACGTGTATTCAATTACAGATGCGGTATCAGATAAAGCCGTGGTGCCATTGCTCTACGAAGGCCGTCACAATTTAATCGAAGTCAATGCCAATCCTTTAGATACCTTCTTTGATAAAGTCTCAGAACCCTTAACCAAATACGGCAAAGCAAAACTCAAGCGGAAATACAGCACCACAAACCAACTCAATCAGGCCGATCAGGTCATTTATGCCCGCGCCTGGGATATTACAGAACATTTTGTGACCAATTTTCAGGGGACAGGATTCAAAGGAATGCTCGTAACGTCAAGTAAAACCACAGCGATTCGCTATCGGGAATACTTACGGGAAATAGGCAAAGTGTCAGCGGAAGTGGTAGTTTCTCCACCCGATACAAGGGAAAACAATGATGATGCTTTCGAAGAAAACGAAGATCTGGTGAAGAAGTTCTATAAATCCATGATGGATAAATATGGGACATCCAAAAAATATGAAGAAGCGATGATCAATTCTTTCAAGAAACAGGACAAACCCGAAATACTGATTGTAGTCGATAAATTATTGACAGGTTTTGATGCTCCGGTGGCACAGGTACTCTATCTCACAAGAAGTTTGAAAGAACACACATTGTTACAGGCCATTGCCAGGGTAAACAGAAATGCAGAGGGCAAGGACTATGGCTATATCATTGATTATTACGGAAATCTTGAAAATCTGGACAGCGCCCTGAACACCTACAGCGGCCTTTCGGAGTTTGATGAAGAAGAACTGGTAGGAACCCTGATCAACATCAACAAAGAAATTGAAAAACTGCCTCAGACCCATTCCGAGGTGTGGGATATTTTCAAAGCGGTCAAAAATAAATACGATGCCGAAGCATATTCAGAATTATTGAATGACGAAAGCATCAGGCACAGGTTTTATGAAAAGCTGTCCTTCTTTATCCGCCTCTTTAAGTTGGCGATGTCCTCTGTAGATTTTAATGACATTAAAAATGAGAAGCTGATCGACCGGTATAAAAAGGATGCAAAATTCTTTTTGAAACTGCGCGTTGATGTGCAGCGCCGTTATTTTGATGAATTAGACTACAGCGAGTATGAAGTCCAGGTTCAGAAACTCATCGACAAACACATCACCACCGAAGGCGAAGTTTTGAAAATTACCCAGCTGGTAAACATTTTCGACAAGGAGCAGCGGGAAAATGAAGTAGAAAAAATCCAGGGAAAAGCAGCTAAAGCAGACCATATTGCTTCCCGCACCATTAAGGCCATAAACGTCAAAATGAATGAGGATTCATTCTACTATACCAAACTCTCAGCACTTATCAAAGAAACCATCGAAGAGTATCGACAGAGACGCATTGACGAAGCCGAATACCTGGCCAAGGTGCAGGATCTGGAAAAAGTATTCTTTTCCGGAAAACAGGCAAATATCCCCCAGGCATTGGAAGGCCGGCCAAATGCCGTTGCATATTTCAATATTCTGGATAATGTAGCTAAAGAGATATTCGAAAAGCTGCCGGATCATAAGGACATGGAGGCTCAGCTTGCACTGGAACTGGAAGATCAGATTCGGGAAGTGATCTATGAACATGACGCTTTAATAGTCGATTGGCAGACCAATGTGGAAATTGAAAATGCCCTCCGCATTAAATTGGACGACTACCTCTTTGATGCGCGGCAGAAATATGAGATCACATTACCTTTCGATACAATTGACGAAATCATTGAAGAAGTCCTCAAAATTGCAAAAGTGCGTTACAGTAAATGAAAACAACTGAAAACATACTACGCTACGGTACCAGGGAGATCAGATATAATCTGGTATTTACAGAAAGAAAAACTTTGGGAATAAAAGTTTTTCCTGATTTATCCGTGAAAGTAACTGCACCTTTAGGATCAAAAATGTCGGATATCGAAGAAAAATTGAAACTGAAATCAAAATGGATTTTAAAACAGCAGGATCAGTTTGAAACATACCGCCCTGGCATTACAGAACGGAAGTATCTCAACGGCGAAACGCACCTGTATTTGGGCCGGCAGTATCTCTTGCAGGTTATAAAGGCTGAAAGTCCTTCAGTAAAATTATACCGCGGAAAAATGTTCGTTTATACAAAAGACACAGATCCAAAAGCGGTGGAAAAAATAATAAAAATTTGGTACAGACAGAAGGCCAACCAGATATTTGATCAGGCACTGACAGAAAAACTAAACCTCTTTGCCCAATACCAAATAACCAAACCAGACATGGTAATAAAATGGATGGAAAAAAGATGGGGCAGCTGTACATGCAATGGAAAAATCACACTCAACACCGAATTGGTAAAAGCACCAAAAGCCTGTATTGAATATGTAATGGTTCATGAACTTTGTCATTTGGTCATACGCAACCACACGAAAGATTTTTATGACCTTCAGGCAAAATTGTTACCCGACTGGCAAAAATGGAAAGAAAAACTGGAAAAAACACTGGCGTGAATGCGGCCTAAGACAAATCTGGATGATACGCCCTTGCCAATTTCTAAGCTGTTAATCTCTGTTAGTTGTCGAGTCACTTACTATGTTAATTATCCCTAAACAAATTTAACTTCTAAAATAATTTCCTACATTTGTACTGTTTTACTTTATAATGCACGGAAATTTTAAAATACTGTTGCTTTCCCTCACACTCGCGTTATTTCTGGCGCCGGGGATTTCCTTAGCTTGCAGCAAAAAGGATAAGCAGGTTTTTAAATCAGAGGCACATGCTAAAACTTTCATCAAACAGTCATTTGCGAAATTTTATCCGTCTTGCGACAGCGGCGATTGCAAAGATGAGTGCTGTCACCCCCAATCTCACAATTGTCAAACCGAAGGATGCTCAGGAAACTGCAGCGGGAACCTTTGCAGCTCTGCTCAATACACCCTTTTAGCCTACAGTAATTTCCTAGAGGATGCCAAAAATGAAGCCTCCGCTTACTACAGCAACAACTCCAGTTTCTATTATCAGAATCCCCATTACTCAGGTGGATACCATACCATTTGGCAACCGCCAAAAATAGGTTAATACCTTCTTTTACAGCCCGAATTGTGTCTGGTCGTGAAGTGTTTATGACACTTTCCGCAGATTATTTAGCGGTGCTGAATGTCCCTTCGAACTTCCACTTCTCGTTTAATTAATCTTTTAGAAAAGAATGTTCTTTAAAGAACAACTTGAAGATCAGGATTTTCGTACACAGTCTCTCAAGACGGAGGCTCAAAATTAACCTTTAACGATAATTTAATGAAGAATATTCTTTTAGGAATACTGGCTTTTGTAGCAGTGTTCCTCGTTTCCTGCACCAATTCAAAAGCAGAAACTACCCAAATTACCAATGCACAGTTCAAGACCGGCGATATTGTCCCCCACGACCAGGTCTGTATGGTAAACAACGCCTACATGGGCAAAAAGCAGCTCGAAGTAAAGCATGACGGCAAAACCTACTACGGTTGCTGCGAAAACTGCAAACTCAGAATCCCGCAGGAAGAAAATGCTCGCATGGCGTATGATCCGATATCTCATCAACTCATCGATAAAGCAACTGCAATTATTGCAATCTCTGATAAAAATGATAATGTCGTGTACTTCGAAAATAAAGCAAACTACGAAGCCTTTTTTAATAATAAATAACCTTTAAACTTATAAAATAATGAAAACAATACTATTCAGCCTTTTGGCAATCTGCACTTTTGCACTCTCTTCCTGTAAAGAAAACAAAGAACAGAAAAAATCCACTGAAACATCAATGCAGCATGATATGAGCACGATGTCGGACAGTTTAGCGATGGACAATATGGCAATGGATGCTAAGGTAACCGTTACCGACGCAAAAAAAACTTCCGCTGACCTCACGGAGCTTTATTCTCATTACACCCACCTTACATTCGCGTTGTCCGGTGATGATGATAAGGAAGCGGTAAGTGCAGCAAAAGGAATCTTGGCGTCCTTTCCCA
>JAFAFL010000135.1 GCA_023423535.1 Pseudomonadota bacterium | reverse complement strand
GTCCCTGCGGCCCCATCGGTCCGGTCGCGCCGATCGGCCCCTCGAGACCTGCGGGTCCTTGCGGTCCCGTCGGGCCGGCCGGGCCCACCTCGCCGGTGTCGCCCTTCGGACCCTGCGGACCTGCAGGACCCTCGACGCCTCGCGCGCCGTTGCACACGTACGTCACCGTCGGCCCGAGCGACAACGCGACACCACCCGCCGCGCAATTCACCCCAGGCGGTTCGGCTGCCGCCGACACGTTCGAGGCGCCGGGAGCACCGTTGCACACGTACGAGACCGTGTCGCCCGACGTCAGCTTGATGCCTCCGTGCGCGCAGTTGGCGCCGGCAGGCTCGATCGAGGCCTCGACGGAAGTTCCGGGTGCTCCAGGCGTCCCCATGGTCCCCATCGTGCCCATCGTTCCCATCGCACCGGGCTCTCCCTCTTCACCTGGCTCGCCGGTACACGCCGCCAGAAGGACTACCGCACACGCAAGACGACTCACGTTCGCCATCTTCGATCATCGCACTCGACGATGAAAGCCACGGCCGGGTGCCTCGCGGGTAGCGACCGCTTCGCGCACGCGTTCAGCCGGGACGTAACGTCCGAATACCGGACACTTATCCGTCGTCCTCGTTGTCATTCCCGTGTGGCAAACGGGAGCCATGAGAAGACGACGCGTGCGATACGCCGAGTACGTCGAGTCGCTTCGCGCTCGCAAGCTCGCCACCGGCAAGCTCTCGACGCCGGCGAGTCGTCGCGGCTGGGTCGATACGCAGCAGCTTCACCTCGTGCCAGCATTCGGGGATTGCTACATCGATGCCATCAAGCGCATCGACATCGAGGAGTGGAAGGCGACGCAGGCGCAGTCGCTCGTCTCGCGAAACGGCGGCGCGCCGACGCCGATCAGCCCGCACACGGTCAACCAGCGCCTGCGGGTCCTGCTCTCGACGTTGCGCGCCGCGGTCGGCGAGCTCGACCTCGCCTACGACCCGACGCGCGCGGTCGAGCCACTCGAGACCTCCGATGCCTTCACCGAGGAGGAGCCCAACAGCCTGACGGTCGACGAGCTGCACGCGTTCATGCGGCACGCACGCCAGCTGTACCCGCAGCACTTCGCGATGCTCGCGCTCGGCGTCGCCACCGGTCGTCGTCCGAGCGAGCTGCGTCCGCTGCGTCGCACCGGCGCCACGCCCGACATCCTGTGGAAGGACGGCGTCATGCTCGTGCGTCAGTCGCAGACGCTCGCGGGTGTCGTGCCGAAAACCAAGACGGGGCGGCGCCTACGCATCCCGCTGCCCGACGATCTGCTCGCGATCTTGACGTGGCATGTCGAGGCCCTGCCGCCGGGGCCGATGCGCGACTCCGTCCTCCTGTTCCCCTCGACGACAGGCGGGTGGCGCTCGCCGACGTGCCTCGACAAGCCGATCCGCCGCATCGCGAAGGCAGCCGGGATCGCCAAGCACCTGTCGGCGAAGTTCATGCGCCGCACGTTCCAGGATCTCGGGCGCGCCGCGGACGTTCACGATCTCGTCGTGCGCGAGATCAGCGGCCACAGCACCCGGCAGATGCAGTACCACTACAGCAGCGTCGCCGTGGCGGAGGTGCGAGACGGCCTCGCGAGGGTCGTCACGCTGGCGGGCTTCCGCTCCGCGCTCGGCGTCGGTGCACCTGCCTGAGCATCGAGCAAGACCCCCCTCCTGGTCGCTGGCTCATCAGGTCCCAAGGCGCCGAACGACCGCTCCAACCAGACCCACGACATCTGCCCGCAGGTCCTCGTTTGACTCGTCGTTCATGAACCGAGCCACCGACCCTGCACCGACGCCGTCGCTATGCGAGAAGTCTCGCGCGAGCAGCGAGAGGGCATCTTTGACGTCCGTGACGTGATCCTGACCCGCGATACAACTGTTGAGAGCTTCGACCGCGGCCTCCACTCCAAGTTCATGCAACAAGTAGTAGAGGTCGTAGGCGTCCTTCTCCGCTCCACGATTGTCGAAGGCGAGAGCTTTGAGAACGACCATCGCGCCCAGTCCCGCGACCTGGACTGTTCGCTTTGCTCGATCGCCTTCGATCGTTAGACCATCAAGTTCGACAGAACGTCGATCGACGAAGGCGACCTCCAGCCCACGCGTGCGAACCGCGCCGAAGTCCTTCTCGAGATCCTGGAGCAGTCGCTTCGGATCCGCCTCATCGCTACGGGGAATCAGGAAATCGATGCTGATGCGTCCGAGCTTCCCGGTCATCACCCACGTCTGACGCACGATCCTGCCGTCGGCCTTGGTGACGGGCTTGAACCCGGCATCGCGGAGGCGGCCGGAGAGATCCCGGTACTTCTCCTCGTCTAGAACACTCAAGGACAGAGCGAGATCGAGATCGGTGGTTCCGACGTGCGGCTCCCGAGCCGTTGCTTGATCGACGAGGAGTGATGGAACCACGCCACCGACAACAACGATCTCATCGAGGAGATCCCCGAGCTTCACTGCCACGAACAGCAACCCCGCCTTCACGAGCTGGATCGAGTCCTTGGGGTAGTCGCTCTTGGACCCGCTCTTCTCAGCCATCGAGCTCCCCCTTCAAGATCCGCGCGTGAAGCTCCTCAGCTGCGTCGAATGAACGCTCTGGTTGTTCCTTCAGATCGAGCCAAACCTGGACCGGGTGAGCCGTCACAAGGCCATCGACGCGACGTTCACCGTCGAAGACGCCCCGATCGTCTGGCACAACCAACCAAACATTGCTGCCCTTCTCCTGCTCCACGAAGTCGATCGACTGGAGCTCCGCTGCCTTCGGTAGACTTGCGACGTACGCCGTGACCAGCCGAAAACCAGCGAAGTGAGTGTAGGACCAGCAGCCCGCGAGACCCGTCAGTGCGTACTGCGTCCCGAGGCGCTCGAGCGCGCGCGCCAGCTGTTCTGCGGTCTCGGTTCCAGACCGTCCGGGAACGTGAGCCTGGAGGACGTGGTGCCGTCGAAACTGATAGTCCGCGCTCCACGCTTCTAACATCAGCCTTCGATCGTTCAATGCCACTCGGCCAGACTCATCGACTTTGACGAGCCGTTGTTCTCGAAGCCGAGCAACAAGACGGCTGACCTGGCTAGCGTCCAGCTGCGTGTGACGCGCAAGTTCGCGCTGGGAGAAGCTCGCGGCTGGATGAATCAGGAGCCATCTCGCAAGGCGAGACGACTTTGGTGCAAAGGGTGTTGCCGGCCTGCCGAGGTGAACGTAGCGGTTCGGTCGGCCGTCGATCAGGATGCGAAGGTGGGGGGACCGGATGTCAGCGTTCCCGGACAGATCGAGCCAGCTTACGCCGGCTTGGCTACAGAGCCGTCGGCCAACCTCCCCCATGAACGGCACGACGACGACAGGAACATCGCCCTTTCGTACGTTGTGCTTGAGCTGTTGGATCGCCCCGTCCACCGAAGGAGTATCGGCGGCGGCCACCTGCTCCATCACCAAACGTGTCGCGCCCGCGCGCACCATCAGATCTACCGTGCCGCTACGAGCACCGGCCTCGATGGTGAAATCGTCGCCGAACCAGTCCGCAAGCAGACGCTCGAGGGCATGCCTTGCCTCGGCGTCGGACAGCCTCCTCCGTTGCCTAAATGTACGACGTGTGGCTGGCATCGCAATCCGGTGACTTTAGGCAATTGCGGAAACGAGCGCAATTGCGTGCCTGAGCAACCTGCCATAATTTGCGCAACAAGCCCGAGATCCCTTCGCTTGCCGCCGCAGTCGTGGCCCCGATGATCGCGGGCGTTCCAACCTTCCGCGGCGCTGCTGGTCGTTCGCGAACTGGAGCGCTCGGTCGGCGCCGTACTCCAAGAAGTAGCTCCTCTCGCCGAGCCAGTCGTAGTCGTTCTGGCTCTTCTTGAAGAAGCGCACATGCAGCAGACGTTCCGCCGTCGCGGCGTCGCAGCCGTGGTACGCGATCACTGCGATCGTACTTCATCGGAACAAAGCCAACCGACGCTACACCTGTGGCCTGACGCTTGAGGACGATGAACAGCCGAGATCGCGAACGGTTGGTCGAGCAGATCGCACGGTCGCGTGCGCGCGTCGCCAAGCTCGAACGCGAACGCGAAGCCGAGCTGATGCGCATCGCGGAGATGGAGTCCGAGATCGCCGCGCTCGATGTGGTCCCGGGATCGCCGCCGCGCGAGGTCGCGGCCGGTCCCGTCGCCACGACCGTTCCTGCGGGCCCCTCATCTCGCCGCACTCCAGAACAGAAGCTCCAGATCTTTCGTAGCTTCTTCCGCGGGCGCGAGGACGTGTATCCGACGCGCTTCGAGAGCGCAACGACCGGCAAAGCGGGGTACGGCCCGGCGTGCGCGAATAAGTTCGCGAGGGGCCTATGCGAGCTGCCCAAGGTGAAGTGCGGCGAATGCAAGAACCAGAAGTTCCTTCCGGCCGATGATGCGGCCTACTGGAAGCACTTGGCCGGCGGTCACGTCATGGGCGTGTACCCGATGCTTGCCGACAGCACGTGCTGGTTCCTCGCCGTCGACTTCGACAAGACGACGTGGGCCGAGGACGTGCGCGCGTTCATCGCGACCTGCCGCAAGCTCGACCTGCCGTTCGTCGTCGAGAGGTCACGCTCGGGCAACGGAGCGCACGTCTGGTTCTTCTTCTCCTTGCCGGTGTCTGCGTGGTCCGCGCGCAAGCTCGGCAGCTATGTGCTCACACAGGCCATGTCCGCGCGGCACGAGCTTTCGATGGACAGCTACGATCGGCTGTTCCCGAGCCAGGACCAGATGCCCAAGGGCGGTTTCGGCAACCTGATCGCGTTGCCATTCCAGAAGGAGGCGCGGAAGCTCGGCAACACCGAACTGCTCGACGACGACCTCGTGCCGTTCCCTGGCGAGCAGCAGTGGGACGTGCTCGCCTCGGCCCGCAGGATCGCTCCGGCGACCGTCGAGCGTATCGTCGCCGACGCCGCGCGCGAGGGTGGCGTGCTCGGAGTCCGGACTTCCACGAATGACGAGGACGCCGCACCTTGGCTCGTGTCCTCGACGCCCAAGCGCCAGTCCGAGCGGATCCCGGGTCCGCTACCGCCCCGCGCGTCCGCCGTCCTCGCACAACGACTATTCGTCGCGACCGATGGACTCCCCTCTCCGCTCATCAACCTGATCAAACGCACCGCTGCATTCGAGAACCCGGAGTTTCACAAGAAGCAAGCCATGCGGATGTCCACGGCGAGGACACCGCGCGTGATCTCGTGCGCCGAGGACTTCGCGCAACATGTCGCCGTGCCTCGCGGCTGCTTGCCCGATGTCACCGAAATTCTGCGCGCACAGGGCATCACGCTCGACCTTGCTGACCAGCGAACGGACGGCGCCGAGCTCGACGTGGCCTTCGGGGGCACGCTCACGCCACTCCAACAACAAGCGGCCAACGCGATCCTCGCGAGCGAGAACGGCGTGCTCGTCGCGCCGCCCGGCGTCGGCAAGACGGTGATCGGCACGTACCTCCTCGCCGCCCGGCGCCGCAGCACGCTAATTCTCGTTCACCGGGGCCCGCTGCTGGACCAGTGGCGCTCCCAGCTGGCGATGTTCCTCGGCATCGAGCCCAAGAAGATCGGCCAGATCGGCGCGGGCAAGGAGCGCATCACCCACCAGGTCGACATCGCGATGATCCCGACGCTGGCGCGCCGTGAAGATCTCACCGAGCTACTCGCCGGCTACGGCCATGTGATCGTCGACGAGTGCCATCACGTCTCCGCGGTCTCGCACGAGCGCGTGATCTCCGCGTCGAAGGCTCGCTACATCGTCGGCCTCACCGCCACGCCCAAGAGGCGCGATGGGCATCATCCGATTCTCGAGATGCAGCTCGGCTCGGTGCGGTTCGTGATCGACGCGAAGTCCCAGGCCGCGCGGCGCCCATTCGAGCACCGGCTGATCGCGCGCGACACAGCGTTCCGCGCCAGCGATCCCGACGCCAAGATCCAGGAGCTGTACGCGCAGCTCGCCGCCGACGAGGCGCGCAACCGGATGATCATCAACGACGTCATCGCAACCCTCGAAGAGGGCCGGTCGCCGATCCTCCTCACCGAGCGCACCGATCACCTCGAATACTTCGCCGCCGAGCTGTCGCGTGTCGCTCGTCACGTCGTCGTGCTCCGTGGCGGCATGGGCGCCAAGGTCACCCGCGAGGTGTTCGCGCGGATGACCACGATCCCGCCCGATGCCGAGCGCGTCGTGCTTGCGACCGGCCGCTACATCGGCGAGGGCTTCGACGATCCTCGACTCGACACGTTGTTCCTGACCATGCCCGTGTCGTGGCAAGGCACGCTCATCCAGTACGCTGGCCGCCTTCACCGTCTACATCCCGGCAAGCGCGAGGTCCGGATCTTCGACTACGTCGATCTCGCGGTCCCGATGCTGGCCGCGATGTTCAAGAAGCGCCTCCGCGGCTACCGCTCGATCGGCTACGCCCGGGGCGAAGCGCCCCTGGGATACGCCGAGCCGAAGGAACTTACGATCGAGTACGACGCCGACGCCGACGCGTGACCACTCATGCACCAGCGTCGCTATGGTCGCGCGGACCCGGTGGGTGAAACGGTCCCTTCCCCGGCCCCACAAAGTGCCGGGCGTGGATGCGTTCCATCCCGACGTCTCCGGTCTTGGTGAACTCAGCGGCGCTCGGGCCTTGCCCGCCGTCACGGACGCCGTTGAGGTTCACGGGGCTACTTCTGAAGCGAGTACATCGAGGTAGGTCACGTAAGCGAAGGAACGATCGCGTTGCTTCCCGGAGACTTCCTTCAGCACACCGAGTGCGACGAGCGTCGAGATTGCCTTTGTGGCTGTCGGTCTCGTTGTGGAGAGCAAGGTTTCAGCTCCAGCCGCAGTGAGGATGGGGCGCCGAGGCAGTTGCTCGAATAGCCTGACCGCGCTGATTGAAACTCCGTCGCTGGAGACGACGCGCTCACGATCCTGACTCACGAGTCGAAAGAGCTTCTTGGCGGTCTGCACCGACTCCAACGCCATGGCTGCTACCCCTTCGAGGAAGAAGCTCACCCATCCTTCCCAATCGCCGTTCGAGCGGACAGCGGTTAGTCGTTGGTAGTAGTCGCCACGGTGGCGCTTGAAAAACAAGCTCAGGTAGAGCAGTGGCTTCGACAGCAGCTTCCAGTGCTCGAAGAGAAGCGTGATGAGGAGCCGCCCAAGTCGGCCGTTTCCGTCGAGATACGGATGAATGGTCTCGAATTGGGCGTGTACGAGCCCAACCCGAACCAGCGCAGAGAGCTCTTGCTTCTCCGCGTGCATGTACTTCTCTAGGTCGGTGAGGACTTCGGGAAGAAGGTGAGGCGGCGGCGGAACGAACGTGGCGTTCCCGGGACGAGTGCCGCCGATCCAGTTCTGCGAACGCCTCGGCTCTCCCGGTGCCTTGTCCGCGCCCCGCACGCCGCTCATTAGAATTGCGTGCGTCTCGTTCAAGAGACGCATGGACAACGGCAGGCCCTTTGGATCCGCGAGTTGATTCCGTGCGAACTCAAGCGCTGCGAGGTAGTTGCAGACGTCTTGAACGTCCGCGTCCACGGTTGTCGGCGGTTGCGATTCGACGGTCATCAAGTCCGTTAGCGTCGCTTCCACACCTTCGATCTGGGATGAGAGCACCGCCTCCTTGCGAACGAACCCGTAGAGGAACCAGTCCATCGACGGAACCATATCGACGGCGACCTCGAGATGACGCAATGCCTCCTCTGCGGACTGAAGTAGCTTCGCATCAGGTACGAGGTCGGGCTCCCGTGGTGGCAAAGCAAACGGAACGAAGGCGGCTACCTCTTCGCCACTCGTTGTGCTCCGCTCGTATCGACCGGAAACTCTTGGCATTGGGACGCTATAAAAGCTCCCTTTCATAGCACGAACCGCAATGAAAGCCGACTTTCATAGCCGGAAGCGCTGAGAAAGCGTCCTTTCTTAGCGCCAAGCGAGCTCGGTGGAACGTTGGCTCCGCGCCTCCTTGGTGGGGCTAGGTTGCGGGACACTCGGTCGACGTGCTGACTGATCCACCGGGCGGTGGTCTCGCCGTCGTCGCGTCACGTTGGAGCGCACTCGACCGTGGGCTGCACACGAGAGATGGCTCGGACCTCAGCGTTCGCGGATGTCGGTTTCGACCACGCGGACGACGACGTCGCGCTCGACCAGCGTGCGCTCTTGCGAGCGGTCTCGCGAAGCGCGGTGCGAGAGGCGCTCGCGGAGCTCGGGCAGGCAGGCCGACCACGATGAGCGAGAGCAGCGCGCGGCTGTCCCATCCGTAGTTGTGCAAGATATGCAGGTGATCGAGCGTGTCGTGGGGCGTGGATGCGCAGCGGTTGGTCGCCTGCCCGACGCGCAGCGACGGTCCATGGCACACCTCGGCGCCAGAGCGCGCCGGGATCCGCCTGCCACCCGGGCTCGTGTGTCCGTCCGGGCGCCCGGAGAGGACGATCACGCCGCACAGGCCAAGCTTCGCGGAGAGCGCTGGCCTCGCCAAACGATGCTGGCAGACCAACATCCCGGTCTCTCCAACGGTTTTGTCTTTCCATCGAGCAACGGGAAGCTGTGGGCGAAACCGTGGACGTGAGGGTTGAGGCTTGACCTCAGCGGACTTTTCGATAAGGTTACGCAGCTCTGCGGGATTAACTCAGCGGTAGAGTGTCAGCTTCCCAAGCTGAAGGTCGCCGGTTCGAATCCGGTATCCCGCTCGAAATTTCGAAAGAGATGCCCGCCGGTCGGTCACGCGTCAGCTGTCGGCTCTTCTCCAAATGTGCGGGCAGTCCGCCGTTTTGCGTTTGAAGAGAACTGACGGGTGAGATCTATCCGCAGAGCGCTCGCACCCTCACGCGGTAGTGAAGTTCCGGAACCCGTACGCGCGGTGGTTGATGAGCTCCATCCTGTGGTGCAGTCCTTCGGTGATCGCGTCGGCCTTGGTGGAACCGCCACAGCAGGCCCGAAGCTGGGCGACGCCGCGAGCAGCCGGATACGAGTGACGCTGGTGACGCGTGAGCACCCCGCCGTTACCCGCAACTGGGGGAGACGGGCGAATCGCGCCGAGGTCATTCATGTACGCTTGACCCGTGGGCAGACGGTCTCGACGGAGAGGGCGCCGGTATCCCGCGCCCGCTTCTGTTCGTCCTGTCGAGCCCGTCGGCACGCCGACCATTCAGCTCGCGACCAACGGCGCGATCATCGGCGACCAGGCCGCGTATGCCCGCACGATCGAGGGCGAAATCGCGTCTGGCTCACGCTCGATCAATGCCGTCGGTGTTCAGTATGCGAACAACACCGCGCCGACACGGGCCGGGTTTGTCGCCGAGCAGGATCATGCGGCGACATTCAATGTTGACGCGGCGATCAAGCGATCCGACCTGAGAGCGCATCGGCCGGCTTCTAACGCCGCACAGTCGCCAGATCTGATTGTCACGACAAGTGACGGGCTCGACGTCACAGAAGCGAGCTCGAAGGTGTACGCGGATCCTAGGCGCGCTGCCGAGGCCCAGCGCGGCTATGGCTCGCAGCAACGGATCGTTCCTTCCGATCAGCTGACTGAAGCACGCGCACACTCGAGACGACAGGTCGCGAAGAATCAAGCAACAGGCGGTACGCGTCGCGAAGGGGTTGCCGCAGACTTCCGCGAGGTCGAAGCAAAGCTAACCGATCGACTCCGCGCCAATGATGTCGAGAGTCAGCCGAGAACGCGCCAGCGCAGCGCAGAGCTTGGCCAGCAAGCGCGAGAGCAATCAGTTACCGGCAAGGACGTCGTCCCAACCATCCCAAGAGCGATGAAGGATAGTGCCGTTGCGGGCGCGAAAAAGGGCGGAGCCACCGGGGCGGTGATTTCGCTCGCAAGTGCGACGTACGAGAATGCTCGCGATTACCGGGCCGGGCGAAAATCTGGCGGCCATGCTGTCGCAGACGTGGCCGTCGAGACGCTGAAAGGAACCGCGGACGGTGCTGCGAAGGGTGCGATCGCTAGTGCAGTCACGGCCGGTACACAGGTAGCTGCGCAGCACGTGCAATCAAATGTGCTGCGCGGCTTACTGCGTGGCAACGCGCCTGCGGCGATGGCAATCACCGGTGTCGAGGTCGCGAAACACGCTATTCGCCTCGCGAATGGCACTATCGAAGTCGAGCAGTTCAAGACCGCCGCAATGCAGTCGGCGAAGGTCGGGGCGTATGCCTACGCAGGTGCAGCCCTTGGCGGGATCTTTGGACCTGCGGGAATGGTCATCGGCGGCGTCGCCGGACCCGCGCTGATGGAACGCGTAAATCGACTTGATGTGATCACGCGCCTCGAGCGCGTCTTTGCGCATAACACAGCGTGGGGACACGAGGGCGCGTTCTCTCACCATCTCGGCGCTCGAGCGGTCGCACTTCAGTTGTTAGACGCTGACGCTTCGTCCGTGGCGTTTCTCGATCGCGTGGTCCCAGGACGCCATGCGCCCCTTGCCGCCGAAGCCGTTGTTTGGTCACACGGCACGCTATTCGCTGTCGACTTCGCTGCCTGGAAAGGCGAGCTCGTGCGCGTCACTGGCGCGGGAGGCAAACACACGATCGTACAACGCAAGTACGACCAATGGGGCAACGAGTTCATCAAGGAGTGCCGCGATCCGTTGCGTCGTTTGCACGCGTTCGCGATCAGCATGAAACGGTGGCTTGCAGCTCGGTCTCCGCGCTGGAATCGCGTGTCTGTCCATCCGGTGGTGGCGTTCTGCGGCGATGACGTGACGTTTGGCCCAGGGTTCCGAGGTGAGCCGGGGTATTGTCGTCTGCAGCATCTGCTCGAGTACTTCGAACATCATGGCGAGCCGTCTGGGCCGAGTGCGCCACCGTTCTGGCTCTTGGATGACCTGGCGACGACGCCGACGTGGGACATGCTTTCAGATCGCCAGGGCAACATCTATCAAGGCCTAATTGCGACGCCAGCCCTCTCACTAGAGTTACGCGGAGATCAAAGACTCGAGGTGCCGTACTCCGCGATGTTGAAGCTCGAACTGAAGGCCGGCGGATTCTTGAGCCGTGCCGACGAGGTTGCGGTGTACCTTCGAAACGGCGATCTCCTGCAAGGGCGGTGTCGTGACTCAATCCGTACTCGACGGATGGGCTACGATCGCAGCTTTCGGTTGCGTGACCTCTCGGAGATCGTGCCGTGCTCGTCGTACTTCAGCAATCAGTTGCTGCCGCGCTAAATCGCGGGTTAGGTCCTCTGTGTCTGCAGTCCGAGACAAGAACCGTGGGCGACGCAGAACCCAGCGAGACACAAGGTCGTCGGGCCGGTTGCAGGCGCAGTCAAGCTGCTGAAAGTCCAAATGAAAACACAGGACTTGCGTCAGGCGAATAGAGACTCATCCTGAAATATTAGGAGGTCAGGGTGGCAGGAACATCGAAGAGCATCGCGTCCATTGCAGGGTCCCTTCTCAAGACTTCGTCCGGTGACGTGCAGCGGCTTGCAGGCTCTGCGTTAAGCTGTTACGAGGCGCGCCTGATGATGGGTGGCGCGACCGGGTGAACGATGGCCCTCAACGGCGTGCGGCGTGACGGGCACGTAGATGATGTCGACCAGCTAACTAACGCTCGCGAATATCGGCCTCGAT
>JAFAFL010000031.1 GCA_023423535.1 Pseudomonadota bacterium | reverse complement strand
GGCGCGGCAGCGGCAGCGGTCGGCGCAGGCGCAGGGCGGGCGCGGCCTGTCGCGGTCTGCGGGACCACATCGAACCGAAGCCGTTCGACGGGCTGGCCGTGGCGGCTGAGTTCCCCAAGGATGTCCTTGGCGAAGTGGCGGTTCACCCAGTCCGAGATGAAGCGCGTCGGGCTTGCGAAATGCGCGATTCCCGCATCCACGCCCGTCAGGCGCAGCGGCTTGATCCAGTGGTTGAAGTTGTTCGGTCCCACGCTTGTTTCAAGCGCGGCGCATGCCTGGCCCCAAATCTCGTCCATGGTCTTGCCCTATCTATCCTGTCCCCAGCCTTCGCCGGACCTTCCGGCGAAACAGGATCCGCGACGCGGGTCGGATGGCTGAACTGCAGACAACACCCCATCCTGCGGCCCAAGACGGGTCACATGACGGGGCCTGCGCCCGAGTTCAAATCCTAGACACGAGTTTCCATGCAGCCAGTGGCAGCCGTCTGCAAGAATCCCGAGGGCTTGCGGGGCGCCTGATGCCCCGGTGCCCGACCTGTCGATGCGGAAAAATCCGCCGCCCGACAGGCCCGTCCCCAACACAGCGACGTGAATCGCATCATCAGGTTATCCATGGCGCCGCTGGGGCTGCAACCGAACTCTGCGCTTGACAAAGCCTTTGCCGGATCGAATCTCCGAGACCCTTGACTCAAAAGGAAAGAATCTTGAACGCCTTGATATGTAGGCATTTTTGCCACATTGCGCAGGTGCGGCAAAGAAAAATCGGGCGCGGCAAGGAACCGCACCCGATGTCTGGAATCGCCCTTCGCGGGGCCGTGATTTCAAGCGGATTCCGCCCCGGAAGGGCGCAAGGATCAGACCGCCGACAGCGCCTTCACGCGCGACGCCAGGCGCGAGATTTTCCGCGATGCAGTATTCTTGTGGACCACGCCCTTGGTCACGCCGCGCATCAGTTCGGGCTGTGCCGCCTGCAGGGCCGCCTTGGCCGCGTCGGCATTGCCGGATGCGATGGCTTCTTCCACCTTGCGGATGAAGGTGCGGATGCGTGAGCGGCGGGCCTTGTTGATGTCGGTGCGACGCTCGATCTGGCGGGCGCGTTTCTTGGACTGGGGCGTATTGGCCATGGGTTCTGGATCCTATCGGTCTTTCAGCGTTTCGTTCGCGCAAAAGACCCAAGGAACCGCTTCACGGGGAAGCGGTCATGATTCTTGCCTAAGCGGGCCCACGCGCATGTAAGCCGGGGCGTATAGGGCATGGCGCCCGAAAAGGAAAGCCCGAAAAGAAGGCCTGAAATCAGCGGTCGCGGAACTGGGCTTCGCGCTTTTCCAGGAAGGCGGCCATGCCTTCCTTCTGATCCTCGGTCGAGAACAGCGCCTGGAAGTTGCGGCGCTCGAACAGGATCCCTTCGGTCATGGTCGTCTCATAGGCGCGGTTCACGGCCTCCTTGGCGGCCTTGACCGAGATCTGGGACTTCTCGGCGATCTTGCGGGCGGCGGCCATGGCCTCGGGGATCAGCTTGGCTGCGGGCACGACGCGGCTGACCAGCCGCGACCGTTCCGCCTCGGCCGCGTGCATGAAGCGGCCGGTCAGGTGCATGTCCATGGCCTTGGACTTGCCCACGAAGCGGGTCAGGCGCTGCGTGCCGCCGATGCCCGCGATGACGCCCAGGTTGATCTCGGGCTGGCCGAACTTGGCCGTATCGGATGCGATGATGAAGTCGCAGATCATGGCCAGTTCGCAGCCGCCCCCCAGGGCATAGCCGCTGACGGCGGCGATGATCGGCTTGCGGATGCGGGTGATGGTGTCGATCTTCGCGCCGAACAGATCCTCGTCATAGGCGTCCACGAAGGTCTTGGTGGACATCTCCTTGATGTCGGCGCCGGCGGCGAAGGCCTTTTCGCTGCCGGTCAGGACAACGCAGCGGATCTTGTCGTTGCGGTCGGCGTCCAGCAGGGCCTGGCCCAGCTCGGTGATCAGCGCGGTGTTCAGCGCGTTCAGCGCCTCGGGGCGGTTCAGCCGGATCAGGGCGACGCTGTCCTCGATCTCGACGATGATGGTTTCATAGGCCATGGCTGCGTCCCCGTTGCGATGCGTTCGCGGCGGACCCTATCAAATGCGCGGCGGGAAAGCCAAGCGGCCTAGCGCTGGCAGGCCGGGCAGAAGAAGCTGGACCGCCCGCCCTGCACGATCCGGCGGACCGTGCCCGCGCAGCCGGGGGTGGGGCAGGGCGCGCCCTCGCGGTCATAGACGCGGAAGCTGTGCTGGAAATAGCCCAGTTCGCCGCTGGCCTGCCGGTGGTCGCGCAAGCTGGATCCGCCCGCCGCGATGGCATCCGTCAGCACGTCGCGGATATGGCCGACAAGCGCCGCGATGCGCGCACCCCCGATGCGCCCCGCCGCCCGGCGCGGGTCGATGCCCGCGCGGTGCAGCGCCTCGGACACATAGATGTTGCCCAGGCCCGCGACGATCCGCTGGTCCAGCAGCGCCTGTTTCACCGGCACCCTGCGCCCCGCGAAGGCTGCGGCCAGATAGGCGGGCGAGAAGCCGTCGTCGAAGGGTTCGGGCCCGAGGTGATCCAGCAGCGGATGGGCCGATCCCTCGCGGATCAGGTCCACCATGCCGAAGCGGCGGGCGTCGTTGAAGGTGATCGTGCTGCCGCCTTCCGTCACCAGCACCACATGGTCGTGACGCGGCAGGATCGCCGGATCGCGGTGGAAATCGCCCAGAGAGCCGCCCTGAACCAGCATCCGCCCCGACATGCCCAGATGCATCAACAGCGTGCCGCCCCGGTCCAGATCCGCCAGCAGGTATTTCGACCGCCGTCGCAGCGCCGTGACGGTGGCCCCGGTCAGCACCTGAACCAGATCGACCGGCATGGGCCAGCGCAGGTCGGGGCGTCGAACTTCGGCGCGCGCGATGCGTTGGCCTTCCAGGTGCGGCAACAGGCCGCGGCGCACGGTTTCGACTTCGGGCAGTTCTGGCAATTACAGTCCTCTCGCTGCATTGTGCGCAAGGCGCGTCGGGCTTATCTGGCGATGAAACAGGTGAACGGCAAGCGTATGAGCGACAAGAAGCAGACCCATTTCGGTTTCCAGACCGTGGACGAGGATGCCAAGGCCGGGATGGTCCACGGGGTCTTTTCATCCGTCGCGTCCCGATACGACCAGATGAACGACCTGATGAGCGCGGGCATCCACCGCGTCTGGAAGAACGCGAAGATGGACTGGCTGGCCCCGCGCGACGGCCAGCACCTTCTTGACGTGGCCGGCGGCACCGGCGACGTGGCCTTCCGCTTCCTGGGCCGCGCGCCGGGCGGGCGCGTCACGGTCTGCGACATGACCGAATCCATGCTGGTCGAGGGGCGCAAGCGCGCCGATGCCGTGGAAAAAGGCGACCGGCTGGCCTGGGTCACGGGCGACGCGATGGCGCTGCCTTTCGCAGACAACAGCTTCGACCGCTATACGATCAGCTTCGGCATCCGCAACGTCACCCGCATCCCCGA
>JAFAFL010000016.1 GCA_023423535.1 Pseudomonadota bacterium | reverse complement strand
GGCCTAGGTGGTAGCTTCACTTGTACGGGCGCGGAGGTCACCGGGGTGGCGCCTAACAGTTCATTCAAGCCGATGCCGCTTCGCGGCACGGCTTAATTCTGGTGTTAGACCCGCATGCAAGATTTCGGCGCAAACCTGTTCATTGGCTTAGGAACCGGTCTGGTATCAGGGCTTGTGACCGGCCTTTACTCGGGACAGATAGTCTCGAGGAAGAACAGATTCGACTCTCTCAGATCCGAGCTGCTCATGCATATCAATAGCATCGGATACATGGACGATGCCGGGAGCGTTCGTACTGAGCTAGGAACTAGTTCTAAGATTCCGCGTGTAGGGGAACTGCTTCTTCAGTTTGGCCACAAGAGTGCGGCTAGAACGGCGTTTTCCGGGCACAAGCTGGTGGCCATTGCGCTAACGCAGGCGCGAGCTGGGCAGATCGACGCGCGCGCGCTTGAGCAACAACTTCGGCCAGTGGTAGACAGCTTCATTCGCATCAGACCATCCGCTAGGCTCTACTTGCCCTGGGGGCGGGTCTAACAATTCATTCAAGCCGATGCCGCTTCGCGGCACGGCTTAATTCTGGTGTTACGCATCAAATGACACATCCAGGCAGTCCAGGAAGCGACCAAGGCACACTCCCGACCTTTCGGTCAGACTTTGCGGTCATTGTTTGTGACCATGTGTTCTCTGATAGCCGTCCGGTACTTCTCGTGGTTAGAGACGAGGAGACTTCTTGGCAGTTTCTATGTGGAGCTGACGCAGACGCAGACGATTGTCACTCCGTAGGCGTGGGCCACCTTCTCAGCAACGACGGAACTCTGGGGCAGATGGCAGCCCTGCCCGTAGGCTTCTGCGCGGAGCGTAAGGCGGTGTCCGAGTCTTGGGAGATGAGTAGCTTAGATGCCTAACAATGCGTTCAAGCCGAAATTGCATCGCTACGCCGTCAACATGGCAGAAAGAGCTTGCCATGTTGCCAGCTACGCGCTGCAATTCGGCTTAACTTGAGTGTTAGGCCTCATGAACAAGATTGCAGCAGCGTCCACTCTTCTCTGCTTGCTATTCTCTGGCTGTGCGGCGCTAGTCCCGATGACCAAGGTACTCAACGGCGACGTTCCAAGCGGCAGCATCATCGTGCTCCACGGCTATGTCTCATTAGAGTTTGAGGGTCAGTCCATCCATGAGTCTCAACATGACTGTGAGGCGGGTAATACAGCGCGTGCCCTCTGGGTAGATATCCAACGCAAGAACATCCCAGTTGGCTGGCAGCACTGCTCTTTCGCAGAGGTATCGGGGGTCTATCGGCCAGATGACACTGGGCACTTTGGCGGCTGGCCTTCTGGTGCCATTGTCTCGGTCAACAGTATCCGAGCATTGCGCAGATGAGGCCTAACAATGCGTTCAAGCCGAAGCCGCTTCGTTCCGCAAAACACATGGCAGAAAGAGCTTGCCATGTGTTTCGCTCCACTACGCGTCTCGGCTTAACTTAGGTGTTAGGCCTTGTTTCCCGCACTGTCGGGGCAGGGTCAAGGCAACGTGGAGCAACTCGCTCGTCCAAGGCATTGGCTCTTCGCGCACGTGGTGAGAGTTCTCGGGCGCGCGCGCCAGCCGTCCAGCTCCGGGCGTGACAAGTGCCAACCAAGCGTTCTGGCAAAGGCTGTTGTAGTGTTCGGCTCAGGGGGTGGGCTGTCGCGGGTCGAGCACGAGTGCTGGGCAGCGGCGGCCTAACGAGTCGTTCAAGCCGAAGCCGCTTCGTTACGCGGTCCAGGCGGCAGGTAAAGCTTGCCACCTGGCCCGCTTCACTACGCGTCTCAGCTTAACTCTGGTGTTAGGCCTCTTACACAACACACCACGCAACCTTAGGGGGCAGAAGTGAAGAAAGTCGTCGTCGTTGCTCTAGCATTATTCGTGTCCACCGCAGAGGCCAGGGATCCCGTTTCTATTGGTGACGGACAGTACATGCTGCGGGGAAGAGCGAAGACGCTCTTCACGACCAGTGCGAAGATCGTTGAGAATCTGATGGCCGATGCAGAAGCGTTTTGTCAGGAGCATTTCGGCAAGGAGGCCGTTCTGACTTCGTCGCGTGGAGAAGAGGCAAAAATGGGATTTGGCGGAAATCCCACTGGTTCAATCGAGTTCCGCTGCGGCCCTCGTGAGGTTACGCAGCCGTCCATTTCGAGTGATTTAGATGAGCTCCTCAAACTGAAGACCTTGCTGGACTCTGGTGGTATTACGCAAGAAGAGTATGACGAACTCAAGAGGCGCATCCTTGAAAATTGATGAGATCAGGCTTAGCCATGCGCTCAGTGCGACGCTGCATCGGGGCAACTTAATTTAGTGTGGGGGCGGCACCGATGTTGCAATTCGACTTCAATGTCACAGGCTCTTTCAAGGATGGGTCTGGCCATCCGATATCGATTCCTAAAAGAAAAATTAACTACGACAAGTTTAGAGAGCTATTGAAGGGCCAGCTTGAAATCACAGTCATTCTGCCCGAAGGCGAGAGATACGTCGCCGACGTCTATCACTGGCGCGAGAACGAACACTCTGAGTACTACCAATTGCTCTCTAGGCCGCGCAGGAGGCGGCTACCTGAGAGCATTGGGTACGATGATTCGTTTTTCATCATTCTGACTAGGTCGCACGGCAAGTGCTACGCGGTGCTGGAGCGTATCGGTGGGGCCTAACGATTCATTCAAGCCGACGC
>JAFAFL010000014.1 GCA_023423535.1 Pseudomonadota bacterium | reverse complement strand
CCCTCGACGAGTGAGGGGACGCGCGCGCGATCCTTTCCGGTCAATGTCAGTGCACGGGCGAGCTGGAACCGCGTCATGCCGCGCTCGTAGGGGAGCTGTTCGGCGCGCTCGCGGATCTCCCACGCGCGCTGCAGCCAGCTGAGCGCCTCCTTCGCGCGCCCCTCCGTCAGCAGCGTGGTGGCAATGCCGTGCATCGGGTACGCCGCCATCGCCGACTGCCTGCCGCGCAGCTTCTCCGTCAGCCCGAGCGCCCGCGTGTAGTGCTCGCGTGCTTCGGCGGTGCGGCCCTGCGTCTCCAGCGACAGCCCCACCGTGTGGAGCAGCGAGGCGACGCGCTCATGCTGATCGCCGAGCCGCGCGCGGTAGATGACGAGCGCGCGCTGGCTCGCGTCGAGGGCCTCCTCCGGCTCTCCGAGTCGCACGAGCACCAGCGCGAGGTGGTTCCAGGATCCCGCCACCACCTCCGAGTCCGCGCCGTACACCGCCTCGCGCACGCGGATGGCGCGGGTGAGCAGATCGCGCGCGCGCTCGAGCTCGTCGAGCTCCTCCAGCACCGAGCCCGCGCGATCGTAGAGCGCGGCCGTCTCCGGATGGTCCGGGCCGTAGAGGCGGTCGGCGATCGCCATCGCCTCCTCGAAGCGCGCGTAGCCCTCTGCGTGCCGACCGAGCCAGGAGAGGATCCAGCCGCTGTCGTCGAGGATGCGCACCCGCAGCGCTTCGTCCGACGGCAGCCTCGCTTCCTGAAGCTCCAGCGCCTTCTGCAGGTGCGCGTGCGCCGGTTCGTAGTGTCCGCGCAGGTAGAAGAGCTGGCCGGCAAGGTGCTCGAGCTCCACGGCCTCGCGTGAAGGATCTCCTGCGCGCCCGAGCGTGCTGCGGGCGTAGCCGAGCCACTCGCGCGCCTCGTCGTGACGGCCCTGTCCGCGCGCGGCGGCGAGCGAGAGCTGCATGAACGCGCGTGCCGCCGCGACATCGTCCTGTCCGGCGAACGCGCGCTGCGCGGCGGCGTGGAGATCGGGGAGGGCCTCCGCGTAGCGCGACTGCTGCACGTGCACGCGCGCGCGGAGGGTCAGGGCCTCGGAGACGAGCGGCAGGTGGCCGGCCTCTTCGGCTTCGGCGAGCAGTGAGGGCAGCTCGCGCTCCGTCTGAGAGAGGCGGCCGGACTCGAAGCCCGCGCGCATGGCCGACAGGCGCGTCTGAAGCCGCTCCACCGTCGCGCGTGCGGCGGGATCGGTCGGGAGCTGGGCGATCGCGTTGAGGGCTCGGGGATCCAGACACGCTGAAGGCTGCGGAAGCCGGCCCACCGCGCCCACCGCGTTCTGCACGAGGCCCTCGTCCGCGGTGGAGAGCAGCTGCACCAGCGACTGCGCCTGCTCGCCGACGAGCGCGAAGCAGGCACTGCGCACCGCCCAGGTGGCCTCCGGAAGCTCCGCCCGGACCCTCGCGGCCTCGCAGCTGTCGAGCCGGAGCTGCGACCAGTCCTTCGACCACGCGTCCAGTGCCTCGAGGGTCGCCGTTGCCGCGCGCGACGCGTAGGCCGCGCCGGTGGAGGAGAACGCGGTCTCGATCTTCTGACGCCGCCCCTCACCGAGCAGCGCCATCGGCGCGCGCGCTTCGCGGCAGGGATCCGTCTTCACCGTGCTGCGGGTGACGACGGCGCCGCCCCCGAGCACCAGCGCTCCGGCCACCGCGAGGGCCGCGTGTTTGATCCGGCGGCGGCGCACCGCGTGGGGATCGCGCGAGAGCTCCGCGAGCAGCGTGCGCATGTCCGGCCAGCGATCCTCCACCTTCGGAGAGAGGCCGCGGCGCAACGTGGCGTAGAGGTGGTGGGGAAGGTGATGTGCGCCCGCGCGTTGCATCGGCTCGGGCGGGAGGCCGTCCCGCATCTGTGCCCAGAGGTCGGTCAGCGTGTCGCCCTTGAAGGGCCGGCCGCCGGTGAGCGCTTCGTAGAGCGCGGCGCAGAAGCTGTACTGGTCCGCGCGAGGGTCGAGCGCCTCGCCCTCGAACTGCTCCGGCGGCATGTAGCCGGGCGTGCCGACCATCGCGTCGAAGTGCGTCAGCGCGGGCAGTGGCGTGAGCGGCGTGGCGAGGACCTCGGCCGAGATCGTTCGCGGAGGCTCGGTCGCGTTCGCGTCGTCGCCTGCGCCCTTCTCCTTTCCCGGGTCGCGCGCAAGGCCGAAGTCCGCCACCCGTACGCGGCCGTCGTGACCGATGAGCACGTTGCCCGGCTTGAAGTCGCGGTGCACGAGGCCCGCGTCGTGCGCGGCGGCGAGTCCCTCTCCGGCGCTGCGGAACACCTCGAGGATCTCCGCGCGCGTCCTGCCGGTGCGGGCGCTGCTGCGCGCGTTGCCTGAGGTCGAGCCGCCGGGGTGGGTGCCGTGGGAGCTTCCTGACGCGCTGGTGGGACCCTGGAGACTGCCCTGTGATCGCGGCGCTGGAGCTTCTCCCTGCGGCTCCGTCGCGCCGTCGCGCAGCCAACCGGCGAGGGTCTGGCCGTCCACGAACTCCATCGCGACGTACACCTCTTCGCCGCACATCCCCACGTCGTGCACCGCGACCACGGCGGGATGGTTGAGCCGCGCCATCGCCTGCGCCTCGCGGAAGAGCCGCTGCCGGGCGGTGTCGTCCGCGCCGTGATCCGCGCGCAGCACCTTCAACGCCACGCGCCGGTCGAGCCTCGGATCGTAGGCCGCATAGACCTCGCCCATGCCGCCGCTGCCGACGCGATCGAGGATCGTGTAGCGATCGAAGGTGGCGCCCGCGTGCAGCTCCGTCTGCCGCGCGCGGGAAGTGCCGGTGCCGGGAGCTGAGACGAGCGTCGGGTCTGGTCGCGCGGTGTGGTCGTCGAAGCTCGACATCCGGTGCGCACCGTATCGCACCCGGTGCGCAGGCCGATACGTGCGGCCGGGTACGCGGGGACCCCCGAGGGACCGACCGACCCCGGACGGGCAGGCAGAAGCACCTGTGATGACTGAAGATTTCCGGTGGATCAGCCGATGCACAGGCCGAACTGACTTTCACCGCCCGGAGCCCCTGTGCGCCACGCCCACCTCTACTCACTCGCACCCGCTGCGCTGCTGGCGCTCGCCGCGTGCAGCGACTCCGCGTCTTCGGGCTCTCCATCTTCGGAGCCGGTGCCCGCCGCGGTGTCAGCGCCTCGCGCACAGCGGCTCGAGGCCGGCGCGCCCCCGGTCCAGTTCCCGACGCCCGGCGATTTCGTGCCCTTCGAGTGCGCCGGTGGAGCAGGCCTCGCCGCGGACGCGCTGATGGATGGAGCCTCGCCCGGCTCGCTGCGCGATCTCGTCGGCGATGCGCTGCATCCGGCCTTCGCGAGGGCGGCGGACGAGACGCACGTCTACTTCCGGCTCCGCGTGGATGGGGACCCGCGGCCGGTGAGCGGTGGTGCAGGCAGCGGCAGCGAGCAGACGCTGGCGACGGCGGCCTGGAACGTCCTCTTCGACACCGACGGCAACCCGAACACCTACGAGTACCTGCTCACGGCGGACGGCAACCTGCAGGGCTCGCGCGTCCACTTCGTGCGCAACTCGGTGCAGACGCCGAACGATCCGCGCGACCGCGCCAACGACACGGCCGGGGACTTCCTCATCGATCTCGCGCCGGCCAGCGCGTACGTCCGGTTGGAGGAGACGCTCGACGGCAGCCTCTTCGGGAGCTCGCCCGACTTCTTCGTGACCATCGCGGTGCCGCGCGTGGTGCTCGCGCACGTGGGAATTGATCCGCACGCGCCGGTGGTGACCTTTGCCGGCACCAGCGCCTCGAACTACTCGGTGAACGGGGACTTCGCCTGCGGCAGCGGGATGCCGGGTGCGCTGGCCTCCGTGGCCATGGCGCCGGCGCTGCTCGATCTGCAGGGGACGCCCGAGCCGCAGCCCGACGCGGTGCAGACGAACGAGGACACGCCGGTCACGACGGACGTGCTCGCCAACGATCTGCGCCTGCGCGACGGGCCGTTCACGTTGAGCGTGGTGGACGCGCCGAAATACGGGACCGCGACTGTCGCTTCGCCTTCGAGCGTGACCTACACGCCCGCGGCGCACTTCGGCGGCGCGGATGCGTACACGTACCGGGTGACCGATGCGAAGGGCGCGTCGTCGGTGGCGCGGGTGATCGTGGACGTGACGCCGGTGAATGATGGCGTGCCGGCCGCGCTTCCGGATTCGGCGACCGTGTCGAGCCCGGCCGGCGCAGTGATCGACGTGCTGGCGAACGACACCGATCTCGCCGATGGGCCGGTGACCGTCAGCATCGAGTCGCCGCCCTCGAGCGGGACCGCCACGGTGCGCACAGACGGGCGCATCTCCTACGTGCCGAATGTCGGCTTCGGTGGGGTGGAGGTGTTCACGTACCGCGTCACCGATCGTGACGGCGAGAGCAGCACGGCTTCGGTGACGGTGACCGTGGATCAGACGGACGGTCCGCCGGTGGCGAATGCGGATCAGCTCACGGTGGCGGAGGACTCCGGCCCGGTGGTGATCGACGTGCTGGCGAATGACACCGCGGGGCTCGGCGTGGGCAAGAGCCTCTCCATCGTGTCGGTGACGCAGCCCGTGCACGGCGGCCTCGTGTCGATCACCTCCGGCGCGCTCCGCTTCCTTCCGTTGCCGGACTTCCACGGCGTCGTGCAGTTCTCCTACGTGCTGTCGGACGGGAAGGGCGCGCTCGCTGTCGGCTCGGTGGAGGTGACGGTCACGCCGGTGAACGACGCGCCTCAACTCCTGGTGCCGCCGCAGGGGGCGACGCCGCAGGACGTGACGCTCGTCTTCGCGCAGGCGCTCGGGACGGCGATTCGGGTGGAGGACGTGGATGCGGACACCTCGCCGATCACGCTGCGGCTGATCGCGCCGCACGGCGCGCTGACGCTGGCGAGCACTGCCGGACTGCAGCTCACGACAGGGACGGGCACGGGTGACTCCCAGATCGTCGTCCGTGGTTCCGTGCCCGCGCTGAACGCCGCCCTGGACGGGATGCTGTTCACGCCCGCGCAGGGCTTCTTCGGCGGCACCTCGCTCGGGATCCAGGTGAACGACGAGGGCAACACCGGCGCGGGCGGGCCGCTCTCCGCCACGGTCACGTTGCCCATCACGGTGGTGCGCGTGAACCTGCAGCCCTCCGCGCGCGACGACGTGGCCGTGCTGATCGAGGACTCCGCCCCGGTGTTCATCGACGTGCTCGCGAACGACGATCCCGGGCACCTGGGTTCGGCCCTGTCGCTCGTCTCCGTCACCCAGCCCTCGCAGGGCACCGCTTCGATCGTCAGCGGGGTCGTGTCCTACGCGCCGCCGCCGGACTTCTCGGGCATCACCGCGTTCACCTACGCGGCGACGAACGGGCAGGGTGGTTCCACCATGGGCAGGGTGGAGGTGACCGTCCATCCGGTGAACGACGCGCCGGTGAACGTGGTGCCGGCAGAGCTGGTGACCGACGAGGACACGCCCCTGCCGCTCACGGGCCTGGGCGCGCTGCAGGTGACGGACGTGGACGCCGCCACGGTCGAGTTCACGCTCACCACCACCGACGGCACGGTCACCCTCGATGGGAATCTGCAATATATTTCCGGTTCGGCGGGCGCTCCGCTGCGCAGCGTGACCGCGCGCGGGACGATCGGGGCCGTCAACGCGGCGCTGGCAGGACTGCTCTTCACCCCGGATGCGGACTTCGCGGGCGAGGCCTCGATCACGCTGCACACGAGTGATCTCGGCGGCACCGGACAGGGCGGCGCGCTCACCGACGAGGACACCGTGCGGATCATCGTGCGCCCGGTGAACGACGCGCCGGTGCTGACGGTGCCGGCCGCGCAGGTGACGCAGGAGGACAACGCGCGCGTGTTCTCCAACGCGGAGGGCAACGCGATCGCGGTGGGAGACGTGGACGCCGGCAACGCGCAGGTGCGGATGTCGCTGGTTCCGACGAACGGGACCGTCACGCTCGGTCAGCCTTCGGCGGTCACGGTCGTCACCGGCGTCGGCGCGCCGGACGAGCTCCGGATCGGCGGCACCCTCGCGGACCTCAATACGGCGCTGCAGGGCCTGCAGTTCGTGCCCACGCCGGACTTCTTCGGCACCGCCTCGCTCGCGATCGCGGTGAGCGACGACGGCAACACCGGCTCCGGCGGGCCGCGCATGGCGACGGCGACGATCACCCTCACCGTGACCCCGGTGAACGATGCGCCCACCGCGGTGGACGACGTGCTGTCGCTCCCCCAGGACTCGACCGCGACGCCGGTGGACGTGCTCGCGAACGACGGCTTCGCACCGGACGTGGGCGAGACGCTGAGCGTGGTGGCCGTGACGCAGCCCGCGCAGGGGACCGCGGCGTTCACCGCGACCGGCGTGACCTATGCGCCGCCGCCCGGCTTCCACGGTGAGACGGCGTTCACCTACACGATCAGCGACGGCAACGGCGGGAGCGCCACTGCCACCGTGGAGGTCACGGTGACGCGGGTGAACGCGCCGCCGGTCGCGAGGCCGGACAGCTTCACCGTGGCGTCGAGCAGCGAGGGCAACGTGCTCGAGGTGATGGCGAACGACGACTCGGGCGCGGATGTCGGCGAGACGCTCTCAGTCACCGCGGTGGGCACGCCGGACGTGGGGCAGGTGACGCTGGTCTCCGGCGTGGTCCGCTACACGCCCCGGCGCGGCTTCGTGGGCGAAGACTTCTTCGTGTACACGCTCGCGGACGACCAGGGAGCCACCGCAACCGCGATCGTGACGATCACGGTCGAGGGCTCCGGTGACGCGGACGGCGACGGGATCTCGGACGAAGAGGAGCTCGCGCAGGGGACGGATCCGCTGTCGAGCGACACCGACGACGACGGCCTCGCGGACGACGTGGAGCTGTACGTCACCTTCACCGACCCGGTGGACGACGACTCGGACGACGACGGGCTGCTCGACGGGAACGAGGATCTCAACGGCGACGGGATCATCGATCCGGCCGCAGGTGAGACGAGCCCGCTCCAGTTCGACACGGACGGCGATGGCATCGGCGATGGTGTGGAGCGTGGGCTCACGCAGCCGCAGGGCGCGCACACGGACGCTTCGCGCTTCATCGCCGACGCGGACCCGGCAACCACGACCGATCCCACGCGGCAGGACACCGACGAGGGCGGGATCTTCGACGGCGTGGAGGACGCGAACCAGAACGGCCGACTCGATCCGGGCGAGACCGATCCAACCGACCCGTTCGACGACGGTGTGGATTCGGATGGTGACGGCGTGGACGACGCCACCGAGCGCGCGCTGGGCCTGAACCCGAACGATCTCGACAGCGACGACGACGGCGTGCCGGATGGGCTCGACGGGATCATGGACACGGATGGCGACGGTCTCATCGATGCGCTCGATCCGGACAGCGACGGGGACGGCCTCAACGACGGGCTGGAGCTGGGCCTCACGCTGCGCTTCGTCATGCCGGACACCGACCTCTCCGCGCAGGCGTTCATCGAAGACGCGGACCCGACCACCACCACCAACCCCAAGCGCGCGGACAGCGATGGCGACGGGCGCAGCGACGGTGAAGAGGACAAGAATCGGAACGGGCGGCTCGACAAGGGCGAGACCGATCCAAACCGGCACGAAGGACTCCCCGCCACGCCCGATCCGGTGACCGGGCCTGACGAGGACGATCAGTCCCTCACCAACCCCATCGAGCTCGTCGGCAGCGGTTGCTCGAGCACGGGCAACACGGGCAGCACGGGGAACACGACCGGAAGCACCCTCGCCGTCTTCGCGCTGGCCTTCGCGGCGCTGACCCAGAGCCTGAGGCGCGCCCGCCCTGCGCGCGCGGCCACGAAAAGGCGTACGGCTTCCACCGCGGCACTCGCCCTGGCCCTCGTGTTCGTCGTCCCTCTCCCGGAGGCCCGCGCGCAGAGCGCCGACGACGCGCTGTTCCTCGACCTGCAGCACTTCAAGCCGGGCCCCGGGCGCCGCGACGTGCACTCCGCGCAGAGTGCCTCGATCGCACCGCACCTCGATCTCTCGCTCGGCCTGCACGCGCACTACGCGCACCAACCGATCCGCTACCGCCTCACCGACGACGGCGGCTCGCAGACGCGCGCGCTGGTGGACCGGCTCTACAGCGCGGACCTCACGGGAACGCTCGGCCTGTGGGACGTGGCGGAGCTCGGCTTCGCGGTGCCGGTGAACCTCCTCAGCGTGCGTGAAGGTCCCTCCGCGGCGCTGCAGCCGATGTCGCCCGGTCTGCACCTTGGCGGCGGCAACGTGCGCTTCGGACCGAAGGTGGCGCTGCTGCGCGCAACGCCCACGACGGAAGGTCCAAGAGGCTTCGCGCTGGCGGTCTCCATGCCGGTGCTGCTGCCCACCGCGAAGGAGGGCCTGCTGGGCTCCACCGGCTTCAGCTCCCGTCCGCGGGTGCTCGGCGAGTGGAGCTCCAACTTCCTCCGCGTCGCCGCGAACGTCGGCCTGAACCTCAACCCGCGCACGAACCTCGCCAATCTCGAAGTGGGCAACGAGCTCGGCTACGCCGCCGCGGTGGAGGTGCCGCTGCGCTTCCTCCGCCGCCCCACCGCGCTGCAGGCCTCGGTGACCGGCGCTTACGGACTGCGCAGCCCTGACGCGCGCGCGGTGGCCAACCCGCTGGAGGCGCTCGGCGGCGTGAAGGTCACCGCGCTCGATGGACTGGAGCTGAACCTCGCCGCGGGGCCGGGCATCGGCGCGGGCTACGGAACGCCCGTGTTCCGCATCTACGGCGGCCTCCGCTACGTGATGCCGGAGCCGGTGCGGCACGCCTCATCGCATGCGGACCTCGCCCTGCAGCAGCCCTCCAACGACAACGCACTCGCGCAGCTCGCGGAGAAGCTCCCCCTCCCGCCACCGCCGGCGCTCGAGTCCAAAGCGGAACCGACGACCGACTACGGCACCGTGCGCGTGGAGGAGCACCAGCTCGTCCTCCTCGAGCCCGTCCACTTCGCCACCGCGCGCGATCTGGTCCTGGAGCGTTCCTACCCGCTGCTGGGCAAGGTCGCGCTGGCGCTGCACGAGCACCCTCAGATCCGGCGCGTGCGCATCGAGGGCCACACCGACGATCAGGGCACGGAGCAGACGAACGTGGAGCTCTCCGAACGCCGCGCCCTCCGCGTGCGCACGCACCTCATCGGCCTGGGCGTGGAGCCCTCGCGGCTCGAGGCGGAGGGCTTCGGCCCGAAGCGGCCGGTGGCGCCGAACGAGACCTCGGAGGGCCGCGCGCAGAACCGCCGCGTGGAGTTCCAGATCCTCGAGCGCGAGTGAGTCCAATCGGTGACGCGCGCCCACCGCGCGGCTAAGGTCCGCGCCCTTCCGAGGCTCGCGCACGTGCGCGGCTCGGGGAGGGGAACGCGACGCCATGGCACGCCACGAGGAAGGCTTCTTCAGCGCGAGAGACAACCTGCGGCTCTTCTGGGAGTTCGAGGCCCCGGAGAGCGAGCCGAAGGCGCACGTCGCCATCGTGCACGGCTACGCGGATCACTGCGGCCGCTACCGCACGGTGATCGACGCGCTCGTCGCGGACGGCTACGCGGTGCACGCGTTCGACTACCGCGGCCACGGGCAGAGCGGCGGACGGCGCGGTCACGTCGATCGCTTCCACGAGTACCTCCACGACCTCGAGGACTTCTGGAGCCGGGTGCGCGCGCGGGCGGAGGGCAAGAAGACGTTCCTCCTTGCGCACAGCCATGGCGCGCTGATGGCGCTGGTGTGGCAGCGCGGGCGGCCGCAGGGCCTCGAGGGGATGATCCTCAGCGCGCCCTACCTGCAGCTCGCGATCGTGCCGCCGAAGATCAAGGTGCTCGCGGCGAAGGCGGTGGGCCGCGTGGTGCCGTGGCTTCCGGTGGCGAGCGAGATCAAGCTGGAGCAGCTCACGCGCGATCCGGAGCTGCTGCGCCAGGTGCAGAAGGATCCCCTCTACAACCGCAAGGTCACCCCGCGCTGGTTCGAGGAGTCCAACCGCGCGCAGGCCGAGGCGATGCGCGATGCGGCAACGCTGGAGGCGCCGTTCTTCATGTTCTGCGGAAGCGGGGACACCGTCGCCGCGCCCTCCGCCGCGCACACCCTGTTCGAGCGCGCCGGGTCGAAGGACAAGACCTTCAAGGAGTATCCCGGGATGCTGCACGAGCCCATGAACGACCTCGGCCGCGAGGAGGTGTTCCGGGACATTTCGGCGTGGCTTTCGAAGCACCTGTGACGTACGGTGCCGCGCGTTTTCAGGCGAGGGGATGAATGGCTGAGCAGACGGTCATCGGGAAGGGAATCGTCATCCGCGGCAGTCTCACCGGAGGCGAGGATCTGGTGATCGAGGGGCGGGTGGAGGGGCAGGTGAACCTCAAGAATCACCTGACCATCGAGTCCACCGGCAACGTGCAGGCCGACATCCGCGTGGATCAGCTCACCATCCGTGGCGAGGCGGCGGGAAACATCGACGCCGGGACGCGGGTGGCGATCAACTCGGCGGCGCGCGTGTCGGGCGACATCAAGGCCCCGCGCGTGGTGATCGAGGACGGCGCCGTGTTCAACGGCACGATCGAGATGGACGTGAAGCTCCCGGACGACCTCTAACGAGGGCCGGGGAGGGACGACATGGCGAACACGGTGATCGGTTCCAGCATCGTCATCGACGGAGAGATCTCCGGCGACGAGGATCTGGTGATTCAGGGGACGGTGAAGGGGCGCATCTCGCTGAAGGAGAGCCTCCGCGTGGAGGGCTCCGGCGTGGTGGAGGCCGACATCGAGACCCAGAACGTCGAGATCGGCGGACGGGTGACGGGGAACATCAACGCCTCGGCCCGCGTGGAGCTGCGCGCGGACTGCCGCGTGGTGGGCGACATCCGCGCTCCGCGGATCCTCATTGCCGACGGGGCCTCGTTCAAGGGCAACGTCGACATGGACGTGAAGGGCGGCCGCTGAGCCATGGCCACCGGTCCGGCTCTGAAGGCAGGCGCTGCGGGCGCCAACGCCAACGCGAACGGTCGTGATCCCACCGTGATCGGCCCGTCGATCCTCATCAGCGGCAGGCTCTCCGGCGACGAGGACCTCACGGTGCTCGGGCGCGTGGAGGGTGAGCTCTCGCTGACGAAGACGCTCGTGGTCGAGGCGTCCGGCGTGGTGAAGGCCGAGGTCTCCGTTCGCAACGCGATCATCAGCGGCGTGGTGGTGGGCAACGTCACCGCGACCGAGAGCGTGGAGCTCACCCGCGAAGGCCGCATGGTCGGCGACATCCGCGCGCCGCGGGTGATCCTCGTGGACGGCGCGTCCTTCCGCGGCAGCATCGACATGGGCAACGCGGAGCCCGCGGATCGTCCGGCGCGCCCTGCGCAGACCGGCAATCGCGGTGGCGCGGAGGGACGTGCAGAGAGCGCCCGTCCGCCTGCTCCTCCTGCCCGTCCGACCATCACCGCGCCCGCCAGCGGTGAGTCCCGTGGCCGTGGTGACGGTCCGCCGCGTCCGCCTCCGCCGCCCGCGCGCGTGGAGACCCGCCGCAGCGAATCCGGCGCTTCAGCCTCGAAGCCGCCCCCGCCGCCGCCCCGTCCGGAGAACCGGCCGCTGCCGCCGAGCGCTCCCACCGTGGGCGCAGCGAAGAAGAAGGTCGTCCTCCGCAAGAAGGGACGCTGACCAGGCGACAGAGCGAGGGCCTCGCCTTCGCTCCGGGAACCTGAGGAGATTCACCCACTTGGAGGGCGCGGCCCCATGGGGCACTCTACGCGCCGCATGAACGTGGAACACGACGAGCCCCAGGCCCCGGTCGCCGATCCCGCAGCAGCAGCGTCGGAGGCGACGGGCGAAGGCCTCGCGACAGCCACCCCCTCCGACAGCAACGAGCAGCAGGTGGTCGCGGTGACCACCGCGGTGCTCGTGCCCTCGCCGCCGCCGTCGAATGAACCGGCCGCGAGCGCGCCCGCGCAGAACGTCGCGCTCGAGGCCGTGCAGGCCCAGGCGACCGAAGCGCCCATCGCCGACATCCCCTCGGAACCCGCGCCCGTGCAGAACGTGATCGTCGCGGACGCCTCGGCGCCTTTTCCGCTCATCGCGGAGGAGACGGGCGGACCGCTCCCTCCCGAAGAGCCCCTTCCGTCGACGCCGACCACGCCCGAGCCCGCGCCTCCGCCGGAGCCTCCCGAGGCGCCGCCGCTGCCTGACTTCCCGCGCATGCGCCATCACCCGGTCGCCCCGGCGATGATCGCGATCGACAAGATCGACGACGACGCCACCTTCCAGATCCGCGAGGAGGGCGACCTCTCGCTGCTGGCCACGGACATCGCGCGGCTGGGACAGCTCTTCCCGGTGGACGTGCGCCTCAAGCCGCCCGACCGCTTCCAGATCATCTGCGGCTTCCGTCGCGTGGCGGCGCTGCGTTTCCTCCAGCGTGACCGCGTGCTGGCGCGGCTGCACACGAACCTCTCGGACGAGGACGCGCTGCTGATGGCGCTCGTCTCGGCGATCCACGCGCGCCCGGTGGAGCCGCACGAGCTGGAGACGGTGAAGGCGCGGCTGAAGAGCCAGGGCCGTCTGTCGCCGTCCATCCGCTCGATGTTGGAGAAGGCGCTGCAGCCGGAGGACGACCTCGCGCCGGAGACCGTGGGCGACCAGGAGGTCGACGCGGACGAGCTCGCGCAGGACGTGACGGTGCGGCTCGGTGAGCTGAACCAGGATCTCTCGCTGCTGGCGGAGGCGTTCGACTCGCTCGACCGCGTGCGGCAGGACCAGCTCCTCGAGCAGCTGCGCTACTCGTCCGAGCTGGTGACGTATCTGGAGGGGAGACGGTGACCGAAGCGTTCGCCCGGGATCGGGCGCGGCTGTTGGAGCTCCTGACGCAGCTCTCGTTCGAGCGGCGCAAGGTGAAGCTGTCGTCCGGCCTCGAGTCGGACTTCTACATCGACTGCAAGAAGACGGCGCTCACCGCGGAGGGGCACTGGCTCATCGGCCGGCTCTTCCTCGAGGCGATCCGTCGCGACACGCCGAACGCGCGCGCGGCCGGAGGCCTGACGCTCGGCGCGGATCCGCTGGCCTCGGCGGTGAGCACGGTGAGCTACCTCGCCGGCTGGCCCATCCCCGCGTTCATCGTGCGCAAGGAGCCCAAGGGCCATGGCACCGGCGCCTGGATCGAGGGCCGCTCGCTGCTGGAGGACCGCTCGGAGGTCGCGGTGGTGGAGGACGTGGTCACCACCGGCGGCTCCTCGCTGAAGGCGGTGGAGCGCGTGCGCGCCGAGGGCCTGAAGGTCTCGCGGATCTTCGCGCTGGTGGACCGGCTCGAGGGCGGGCGCGAGGCGATCGAGGCGCAGGGCGTGGCGCTGACCGCGCTCTTCACGCGGAAGGACTTCATCCCATGAGCCCCCTGCGCACCGCGCTGCTCTCCCTGACCGCACTGCTCCTCCTCATCTCCGCGACCGGCTGCAAGAGCGGTCCGCCGACGATCGGCGATCCTCCGCCCCGGCTGGCGGACGGCGAGGCGGAGCGCGGCTACAAGGACGTGCTGGGTCGCTTCACCGGCACCGGCGAGGTGTACACCGGCTTCGACACGCAGCTCTTCGCGGGCGCGACCTACCAGTCGTGGGAGTTCCGCAAGGCGCGCGTGGAGCGGGTGGCGCAGTTCAAGTCGCAGAGCAAGGAGGAGGTGGAGAAGCTCCTCGCCGAAGAGCGCGCGGAGTGGGAGCAGTTCCACGTCTTCGAGCTGGGCACCTGGACCCGCGAACCGCGCTTCGACGACTTCGATCGCAAGAACAGCATCTGGCGGATCGCGCTGCGCACGGACACGGTGGAGCTCTTGCCGTCCGAGGTCCTGCGCGTGCAGCGGGTGAACCAGGACGCCCGCGCCCTCTACCCGTACATGGGCGAGTTCTGGGTCCGCTACCGCGTGATGTTCCCCCGGCGTCTGCCGGACGGCTCGCCTTCACTGCCGGACGGCACGAAGGATCTCACCTTGCGGGTGGCCTCCACGCTCGGCCGGGCCGACCTGAAGACGCGCGCGGAGTAGGTGTCTCGTGTCGTCGCTGACCTTCCAGCGCATCGCGCCGGCGGCGGCGTTCCAGATCTGCTTCCTCGCGGCGGTGACGCTGCTCAAGCCGGCGGCGAACGCGCTCGTCGTCGCGCGCTTCCGTCCCGAGGCGCTGCCCTACCTCTACGTCGGCTCGGCCGCATTGACCGCGGCGGTGACCGCTCTGGCAGCGGTGCTGGGGAGGCGCTCTCGCAAGGAGCCGCTGCGGCTGGCGCTCGTCGGCGCGGGCGTGGCCTCGCTCATCTGCGGCGCGCTGTGGCTCGGGCTCTCGTCCTCGGCGCTGCTGCTCTACCTCTTCGCGGAGAGCTTCACGACGCTGCTGGCGATCGTCTTCTGGGGCGCGATGGGAGACGCCTTCGATCCGCGCGAGTCGCGGCGCGCGTTCACCCTCATCGGCGGCTTCGCGATGTCCGGCGCGATCCTCGGGGGCACGCTCTCGCAGGGCCTCGCGCGGTGGACGGGGACGGTCCCGCTGGTCGGCGTGGGCGGCCTCATGCTCGTCGGCGCGGCGTGGGCCTACCGCTTCCACTACCGGCTCAACGTCGCGCCTTCGCCCGGCTCGCTGGCAACGAAGGGCACCGCGTCGCCGAGGCCCTCTGCAGGGACCCAGGGCCGCGTGGGGGCCGAATCGGACGTGTGGGGCTTCCTCCGCACGCACCCCTATCCGCTCGCGCTGGCGGGCCTCGTGGGGGCCCTGTCGGTGCTCACGCCGCTGGCGGACTTCGTCTTCCGCGAGCGCGCCTCGCGGACCCTCAGCGAAGACGAGCTCGCCGCGCTCTTCGGCACCCAGCAGCTCTGGCTCGGGCTCATCTGCACCGCGTTCCAGTTCCTCCTCGCCGGCCGGCTCCTTCACCGGCTGGGCCTGCTCCGCTACCTCGCGCTCATCCCCGCGGTGCTGCTGCCGTTCGCGGTGACGGTGGTGGCGGTGCCGGACGCGCTGTGGCCGGCCTCGCTGCTCAAGCTGGTGGAGAGCGCGTTCACCCTCTCCATCGTCCCGGTGGCGGTGCAGCTGCTCTACGCGCCTCTACCTGACGGCGTGCGAGACCGGGTGCGCGCGCTGGTGGATGGCCTGGTGAAGAAGGGCGGCCTCGCGGTCGGTGGCCTCCTGCTCATCGCCGCTGCGCCCTGGCTCTCCGGTCCGGTGCCGGCGGTGCTGCTGCTCGCGGTGTGCGCGGTGGCCGCGCTCGCGTGGTGGCGCCTGCGTCCCGCGTACGTGGCGGCGCTGCAGTCGCAGCTGGGCGACGCCCCCGAGCGTCCCGCCTGGGACGCCCAGAGCCAGGGCCTGCTCGTCAGCGCGCTCTCCGCGCCCGAGCCGGAGCGTGCGCTCAACGCGCTGACCCTGCTCGAGCACGCTGGTGGCGCGCAGAGCCTCAAGCCGCACCTGCAGCTCCTGCTCTCGCATCCCTCCGACCGCGTGGTGGAGCGGGGCGTGCAACTCGCGGCGCAGAGCGGCGCGGTGGAGTCGGTCAGCGCGCTCGAAGAGGTGCTCGGCTCGCACGCGCGCAGGCCGAGGGCCGAGGCCGCGTGGGCCCTCGCGCAGCTCGCGCCTGCCCGCGCAAAGGCGCTGTTGCCCCTGATGGTGCACAGCGACGATCCCGGGGCCCGCTGCGCGGCGCTGGGTGGCCTCGCGCGGGTGGGAGATGCGCAGGCGCTGGCGACGCTGGAGGGCATGGCCGCGCGGGCGGAGAGCGCTCCGGTCGCCGAACGCCGCGAGCTCGCGCGCCTCTATGGCCGCTTCCCGGATCCGCGCTGGACCGGACCGCTGAAGCACGCGCTGCGGGACGGCGACGCCTCGGTGCGGAACCTCGCGCTGCGCTCGGTGGGGAAGGGCGGCTACGTCGCGCTGGCCGAGCGCCTCCTTCCGTTCCTCACCTGGCGGGACGAGCGCGCGAACGCACGTCACGCCCTGGCGCTGCTCGGCGACGCGGTGGTGCCGCTGCTGGAGAGCGCGCTCAACGATCGCACCCGGCCCTCCGCGCTCCGCTACGAACTTCCCCGCGTGCTGAAGCAGGTAGGCACGCAGCGCGCGTTCGATGTGCTGCTCTTCTCCAACGTGCGCGACGACGCGTTCCTCCACTACCGGATCGGCGTGGCGCTGACGCGGTTGAAGGAGGTCTCGCCGGAGCTGCAGGCGGACCGGCAGCGGGTGAGGGAGGCGCTGGGCCGTCGCCGCGAGGTGTACCGGCGATTGGCGGAACCGTATCGGGACCTGCGCGCGGCGCTCGGCGACGAGGCACTGCTCACCCGCGCGGTGGGAGACCGGCTCGACCAGGCCTACGAGCTCTCCTTCTGGCTGCTGGGCCTGCTCTACCCTGCGCGCACGCTGCGGCGGATCCACCAGCACCTCGCGGGCGGTGACTCACGCAGGCGGGCCTACGCGCTGGAGCTCTTCGAGAACCTCGTGGACGAAGAGGACCGCGAGTGGGTGATGGAGCAGACCGACGGTCACCACCGCGCGCTGCCTCTCGGCGCGGCGGGGCGGCTCGGGGAGCAGCTCGGGCTGTTGTGCCATTCGGACGATCTGGTGCTTCGCGCGTGTGCGCGGCACGTCGCGCGGCGGCTCGGGCTGTGGTCCCTGCCGCCGATGGAGGACGACATGGGCGATGCGACGGTGAAGCGCCTCTTCGCGCTCGAGGGCGTGGAGATCTTCGCGCAGTCGGACGTGGACGACGTGGCCGCGGTGGCGCAGCTCGCGCGCGAGCAGCACTTCCGCGCCGGCGAGCTCATCTACGACGAGGGCGACCCGGGCGACGCGCTCTACGTCATCGTCTCGGGCGAGGTGGAGGCCTTCCGCAAGGGCGAGCGCGTCCTCACCCTGCGCGCGCGTGAGGCCTTTGGCGACGTGAGCCTGCTCGACGGTGCGCCGCGTCCGACGAAGAACGTGGCGAAGCTCGACACCAGCGTGCTCGTCATCGACCGGCGCGACTTCCTCGACCTCGTCTCCGACCGTCCGGAGCTGCTCAAGGGCGTGTTCCGCGCGGTGAGCCGGCAGCTGCGCGAGGTGGTGGATCTGGCCGTCACCGCCAGCGCCAGACGAGGCACCGGCGAGTTCCCGGCCGCAACGGTGCCGGGCGACGAGGACGACGCGTAGACGGACGCAGCCCCCGCGTACTCCCGCTCAGTTCGCGCCAGCGTGGGCGGCCACCACCACCAGCACACAGGTGATGAAGAGGAGGATCGGCGCGCCGGTGGGGAAGTGCTTCGCGCGGTCACGCAGGAGCAGGCCCGCGAGCACGCCGAACACGAACCCGCCCAGGTGTCCCTGCCAGCTGATCCGCACCGCGGGAAAGATGAAGGGCAGGGCGCTGAGCAGGGCGATCTGCAGGAGCCAGCTCTGCAGCTGCCTTCTGCCCTCGCGGGTGGCGATGGGGAGCATCGCGCCGGCCCAGCCGAGGATCATCCCCGACGCGCCGAGGGTGGGCTGATCGAACCCCAGCCAGAGCACGAACACCGACGAGCCCAGCGCGGTGATCAGCGACACGAGGAAGAACCGCCAGGTGCCGATGGCGCGCTCGAATGGAATGCCGACCGACCAGAGCACCATCATGTTGAAGAGGATGTGCAGCGGGGTCGTGGCGTGGACGAACACCGTGGTCAGCGTCCGGTGCCATTCGCCGCCGGGGACGACCGCCGGGCCCCAGAGCGCAAAGGCCTCCCGGAACGGCACCCCGCCGAAGGTCTCCGCCGCGAAGAGGAACACCGCGATCCCCAGCACGGCGTACGACACCCACGGCGTGCGGCGGGGATCGAACGTGCGGCGACTGCCCGGCTCCTGCGGCCCGGACGGATCGAGCACCCGCCTGTCTCCGCCGATCGCCATGGGCTACGGCTCCTTCGAGACGACGGTGTCCCGCGACCAGTTGTGATCGTCCCGCTCGGGGTAGTCGATCGTGTAGTGCAGGCCGCGGCTCTCCTTGCGGCGGGTGGCGCACTCCACGATGAGGTGGGCCACGTCGGCGATGTTGCGCAGCTCGATCACGTCGCGGGTGACCTTGAAGTTCCAGTAGTACTCGCGGATCTCCTCGCGCAGCAGGTCGAGCCTCCGCCGCGCGCGCATCAGCCGCTTCGACGAGCGCACGATGCCCACGTAGTTCCACATCATCCGGCGGATCTCGTCCCAGTTCTGGGTGACGACGACGATCTCGTCGGACGGCACCGCCGCGCCCGGATCCCACGCCGGCGGGTCGTCCCGCAGGTGCGACACCTCCGCCAGCTCCGCGCTCGCCGCCCGCGCCGCGCGGTGCCCGAACACGAGCCCCTCCAGCAGCGAGTTCGACGCCAGCCGGTTCGCGCCGTGCAGCCCGGTGTGCGCGACCTCTCCCACTGCGTAGAGCCCGGGGACGTTCGTCCGTCCCTCCAGATCCGACACCACGCCGCCGCACTGGTAGTGCGCCGCGGGCACGACGGGGATGGGCTGCACCGCCATGTCCACGCCGAACGCGCGGCAGGTGGCGTAGATGTTCGGGAAGCGCTCGGCGACGAAGGCGCGGCCGAGGTGCGTCATGTCCAGCTGCACGTATTCGTCGCCTGTGCGCTTGAGCTCCGCGTCGATGGCCCGGGCCACGATGTCGCGCGGCGCCAGCTCCCCGAGCGGGTGGTAGCGATCCATGAACCGCTGCCCGCTCTTCAATCGCAGCTTTCCGCCCTCGCCGCGCAGCGCCTCGCTGATGAGGAAGCTCTTCGCCTCGGGGTGGAAGAGGCAGGTGGGATGGAACTGGTAGAACTCCATGTTCGCGATGCGCGCGCCCGCGCGGTACGCCATCGCCACGCCGTCGCCCGTCGCCACGTCCGGGTTCGACGTATAGAGGTACACCTTGCCCGCGCCTCCGGTGGCGAGCACCGTCACCCGCGCGAGGAAGGTGTCGATCTCGCCGCTGGGCATCAGCGCGTAGATCCCCAGCACCCGGCCCGCGCCGCTGCCGCGTGCGCCATGTCCCCGGATGAAGTCGATGCCGGTGGTGTCGGCGAAGATCCGGATGCGGTCGCTGCGGTCGTCGCAGGCGGCGAGCAGCGCGCGTTCGACCTCGCGGCCGGTGATGTCGCCGGAGTGGATGATGCGCCGCTGCGAGTGACCGCCCTCGCGGGTGAGGTCGAACTCGCCGTCCGGCCTGCGGTTGAACTCCGCGCCGAGCCCTACGAGCTCCCGGATCCGGTCCGGGCCCTCGCGCACCGTCACCTCCACCGCCTCCGCGTTGCAGAGCCCCGCGCCGGCGACGAGCGTGTCGCGCACGTGCTCCTCGAAGGTGTCGCTGGGGGAGAGAACGGAGGCGATGCCGCCCTGCGCGTACTGCGTGTTGCCCTCGTGGCGCGCCCGCTTGGCGAGCACCGCGACCGAGCCGTGTTTGGACGCCTCCAGGGCAAACGAGAGACCGGCCACTCCTCCGCCCAGCACGAGGAAGTCGAAGCGGTGCACCTGCGCCATGCAGGCGGGCATAACCTCCGCAAGTAGCCGAAACAAGGCGCATTCCCGGCGGGCGTGTTCCTTGAGGAGTAAAGGTGCGGCGTGTAGCGTTCGAAGCCCGTCGATGACGTCTCGCACGCGCTCCCACCTGGCCTCCCTGCTCATCGCCTGCGCCGCGCTCGGGGCGTTCGCACCGGCGGGCGCGCAGGCCGGCGAGATCTACCGGTACGAGGAAGCGGACGGGACCATCGTCTTCACCAACGTGCCGCCGAAGGGCGCGAAGAGGAAGCAGGCGCGCGCGAGCGCCGCACCCCGGGCGCAGGCTGGGAGCAGCAGCAGCGTGACGCCGCGCAGCGTGCGCATCAGCCGGGAGGAGTACGACGGCTACGTGCGGCGGGCGGCGAAGCGCTACCGGATCCCCGAGGCGCTGGTGTGGGCGGTGATGCACACCGAATCGAGCTTCGACCCGAAGGCGGTCTCGCACGCCGGGGCGCAGGGGCTGATGCAGCTGATGCCCGCCACCGCCGAGGAGATGTACGTCTCGGACAGCTTCGACATCCAGCAGAACATCGACGGCGGCACGCGCTACCTGCGGGTGCTGGCGAACACCTTCGACGGCGACATGGTGAAGATGGTCGCCGCGTACAACGCGGGTCCGCACGCGGTGAAGAAGTACGGCGGCAGGGTTCCTCCGTACCCCGAGACCCAGGCTTACGTCCGCAAGGTGATCGCGCGATACTTCGAGTACAAGAAGCTGCACGAGGCGCGTCTGGCGGAAGAGGAGGCGCTCCTCGTGCAGAACGCGTCGGCCGAAGAGGGCTGACGGAAAGAACCCACCGGGGAGTCCATGGCGCACAGCACCGGCACCGCATCTGGCCCGTCGTCCGACGACTTCCTCAGCAACCTCTATCGTGGCGGCGAGCTGCTCGCGGCGGGGAAGGTGATCGAGGCGAAGGACTTCCTCGAGCGCGCCTGGGGCCTGCAGCCGAAGAACGAGAAGGGCCAGAACCTCCTCGGGCTGACCTACTTCAAGCTCGGCCTCTTCGACCGCGCGGCGGAGATCTACGAGGGGCTCGTGCGCGACAACCCGGTGGATCCGACTCTGCGGATCAACCTCGGGCTCGTGTTCCTGAAGAACAACTCGCTGGCGAAGGCGGTGCGCGAGTTCGAGACCGCCTGCGACCTGCAGCCGGATCACAAAAAGGCGCACAACTACCTCGGGCTCGCGCTCGCGCAATTGGGCGAGTACGCGGACGCGCGCGAGCACTTCATCCTCGCCGGCAGCGACGCGATGGCGCAGAAGATGGAGCGCGCCATGAGCGGCGAGGCCACCGGGCTGCACCGGATCCCCGCGCCGCTCGAGCAGCAGCGGGCGCAGCGCTTCGCGGAGATCGAAGGCAGCGAGGTCGTCGCCGAGCGCGGCGGTCAGAACGTCCACGAGGACCGGCGCCTGAAGAGCGGGAGCGTGGTGGAGGCTTCGCCCGCGCCGTCTGCGCAGCCCCTTCCCTCCGCGTTCATGCCCACGCCGAAGCCGCCGAAGGTGGCGGTGGTCCAGGCCGCGGTGCAGGCCGTGCGCTCGGCGCCGGCAGCGTTGATGACCATGGGCGAGGAGACGCCCGCGTCGTTCCGTCCGGTGCCGGTGACGCCGCCCGTGACGCCGAGGGCCTCGGTGGTCGAGAGCGACTGGGGCGCGCACTTCGCGGACGACGGCGCGAGCGATGCGGCGGAGCAGCCGGTCCAGGCGCCGTCGGCGATCGCCGTTCCTCCGCCCGCCGCCGCCCAGACCGACGAGGAGGCTGAGGTCGAGGACCTGCGCTTCGCCGAGGACGAGGGCCCGAGCACTTTCGAGTCCGAGGCGCCCGCGGAGCAGGTGGTGGTGCTCCTGCCGACCGCGCAGGAGACGGAGCCCCACGCGGTGGAGGCGATGCAGCACACCGGGGCGCCCGAGAGCGAGGCCGTGCTGCCCGCGCACGTCGAGCCCGACGAGTCGCTGGACGCCGCGTCAGTGCCCGAAGCCGCCGCGCCCGCGGATGGCGCCGAGTCGTTCGTCGTCGCGTCGTCTTCGCCTCCGGAGAACTCGCCCGCGCCCACCGACGACGGCTGGCATGCGGAAGCGCTGGGCGAGAGCCGGACGAAGGAGGCCTCGGGCGTTCCGTTGGAGGCGCTGGCGCCGATGCTCGAGCTGGTGCCCCTGCCGCCGATGCCGCCGTTCGAGGCGCGCAAGGACAGCCCGACGGTGACGATCACGCTCTCCGGCGAGCTGCTCACGCGGATGGACGGGCTGCTGCTGACGAAGGGCCAGGTGCGCTTCGAGCCGGAGCTGAAGCGCTTCCGCGGCCGGACGACGGACCAGGCCTTCGGCGCCGACCGGGCGCGGATGATGCGGGCGACCGGTCGCGCGGTGCTGGTGGTGGGCGCGGAGAGCGGCAAGCGGTTCGTGCCGCTCGATCTGGCAGACGAGAGCGCCTACTTCCGCGAGGAGAGCGTGTTCGCCTTCGAGGAGGCGCTCATGTTCGAGAACGGGCGGGTGCCGGCGGCAGAGGCGGGAGCGTTGGACCTGAACCTCGTGCACCTGCGGGGGAAGGGGAAGGTGCTCGTGCGCATCGAGGGCGCGCTGCGCAGCCAGCGGGTGCGCGCGGACGATCCGGTGACGGTGCCGCTGTCGAGGCTCGTGGGCTGGTTCGGGAGCATCAGCCCGCGTCTGACCGCGCTCTGGTCGGAGGAGGCGGCGGGCGGTGTGTCCGGTGACGGCGTGGCGGTGGAGCTGTCGGGCGAAGGATTCGTGCTGCTCGCGGTGCCGATGAGCTAGAAGCGGCCCGTGGATCGGGCGGCTCGGAAGCGGATGAAGAAGGAGGAGCGCCAGCGGCGCCGCGCACAGCGGAAGCCGAGCGTTCTGCTGCAGGAGTTCTGGAACCTCCCCAACATGCTGACGGTGGGGCGGATCCTGATGATCCCCCTCTTCGTCTGGTTCACCTACGACGCGGACCCGCTCTACAGCGCGTGGGCGGGGCTCATCTTCACCCTCGCGTCGATCACCGACGTCATCGACGGGTACCTCGCGCGGCGGTGGAACCTCATCACGGTGGTGGGGAAGCTGCTCGACCCATTGGCCGACAAGCTGCTGGTGACCGCGGCGTTCGTGATGATGGTCTGGCTGGGGCGCCTCGAGGCCTGGCTGGTGATCATCATCCTCGCGCGCGAGTTCATCGTCACCGGGCTGCGGACGATCGCGGTGAACGAGGGGATCATCATCTCGGCCGGCCAGGAGGGGAAGTGGAAGACCTCCTTCCAGGTGGTGGGGATCATCTGCCTGTGCATCCACTACGTGCACCCGACCTGGTTCGGGTTCACCACCGTGCCGGTGGACTACAACCTCGTGGGGCGGGCGCTCATCTACGTGGCGACCCTGCTCTCGGTGTGGTCGATGATGGTGTACTTCCGCGACTTCCTCCTCACCCTGTCGAAGCGCGGCGGGGCGGCGGCGTGACCTTTTTTCGCGCGTGAAAATGGATGCTTGACGGTGGCGGATCACGTGGGTATATCCCCGCCCACATCGCGGCGCTGAGCAGCACGAAGTCACGGCGCAGCAACGAATACGCGGGAATAGCTCAGCGGTAGAGCATCGCCTTGCCAAGGCGAGGGTCGAGGGTTCAAATCCCTTTTCCCGCTCCATTAACCCCAGGTAACCCCTGGGGTTTTCTTTTTGCGGGCCCTCATGTGCCCCCAGTGTGCCCCTGCGCTGCATCCTCCGCGACGGGGTGGTCCAGCAGCTTCACTGCGTCCCGCTTCACGTCCGGCGACAGGTGCGCGTACCGCATCGTCATGTCGATGGTCGCGTGCCCCAGCAGCTCCTGAACGGCCTTGAGGGCGACGCCCCGCATCACCAGGTGGGATGCGAAGGTGTGGCGCAGGTCGTGGAACGTGAGCCGCTTCGCGAGGCCCGCCTTCTTGCAGATCCGCGGGACGACCTCGTAGAGGCTCTTGTGCTTCAGCCGCTTCCCGTCAGCGTCCGCGAACACGTAGGGTCCCTTCAACATCGTCGCGGCGCGCTGAGCCTTGAGTGTCGCGATCGCCTCGTCGCTCAGCGGAACCTCCCGGGTCCGGCCGCTCTTCGGTGGTCCCTCGATTTCCCGCCAGAGCGACCGCCGGACTACGAGCCGTCCGGCAACGACGTCGACGTCCTCCCACTTGAGCGCGAGCAGCTCGCCCATGCGGAGGCCCGTCTTCAGCGCGACGACCATCAGCGGCCTCCACTCCGTCGGTGTCGCCGCCAAGAACCGCGGGACCTCTTCGAAGTGCAGGAAGTCGATGTCCGTCACCTGAACGCGCAGCTGCTTTACCTTCGGTGCGAACGGGAGCTCCCCGTACTCCACCGCGAGGTTCAGCAGCTTCCGCAACCCGCAGAGGAAGTTGTTGATGCTCTTGGGCGAGTACCCATCCCTGATCTTCTCGGCCTTGAACCTCTCGATGTCGGGAACGAGGATCTCGTCGAGTCGCTTCTTCCCGAAGGCCGGCCTCAAATGCGTCTTCAACATGCTCTCCTTCGCGTACACCGCGGAGGGCTTGTTGTTCGTCCGGCTGTAGATGAGGAACTGCTCCTCGAACTGCTCGAAGGTCGGCACCGTCTTCACCTCCTTCCCGAAGCTGCCGGACAGGAGCGCCTCCCGGAGCTGGCGCTCGTACTGCTCTGCACCACGACGGGTGTTCACGGGCGACTTCTTCCGGACCCGCTCGACCCGACCATCGGAGTGCGTGAACTTCACGTCCACCCACCACGCTTCCTTCGTTCTGCCGCTACCGTCCTTCCACTTCCGCAGCCTGACGCTCATCGGCCATCTCCGAGCGCAGGACCGCAGTTACCCCACGGTGAATTTAGCAGTGCGTCCCGACGGATGCGGATGACCCGCCCCAGGCGGATGACGCCGGGGACCTGGTCGAGCCGGATTGCCTCGTACAGCGTCTTCCGGTTCACGCGGAGCAGCGCCGCGGCCTCATCCACGGTGAGGATGGGCTCGTCGGCGGCAGCCGCGCCGCGACCTTCGTTCTCTTGATGCACTTCGACACCAGCGCGCCGGGCACACGGCGCGTCCACCCAAATGCCCCGCCCACGAGTCGCGGCGTATCGCCGCGCAGCGGAGCTATCGGTGCGAGGGCGTGCGCCTGTGCGACCCGGCAGACGCCCCAGAGCTTCTGCGGCTTGCGCAGCGCGCCGCAGCTGAGCGCCGGCGGGTCATCTACTTCTGCTCGTGCAACTCGCCCTTCGCCTCCAACCAGTGCCACCGCAACTACCTGGTACGGGAGGCAGTGCTCGAGGCCGCTGAGGCGGAAGGGACGAACATCCAAATTCAGGAGTGGCCCGGCGGAACGCTTCAATCCGGCGTCCGAGCGGAACGGCAGGTTCCCAGCGACGTGCTGAAGAAGGAGCGCAGAGGCGCGGCGTCGGTACCGCTGGGGCCGGCGCTACCGCCGGTCGACCTGCTCGCGTGGCCCCACGGCTCGCTGCTGAAGCTCGTGGCTGCCGACGGCGCAGACGTGGCCGTCGCTTCTGTCGCCAGCGCGCGCTTCACGGCCGGGAGCTGGCAGATGCAGCTGTGTGCGGCCGTCGACCCTGAAGCCAGCGCGGAGGAGCTCGTGAATGCCGCAGCGCGGTTCCGCGAGGAGCACGCGCTGGAGGCGTCGGCCGGGGTGGGTCCGAGGCAACAGAGGTCGTGGAAGTGATGTATGGCCCGGCGGTTTTGAGCGGGAGTCCAGACCGGGCCGCCACCCGAGGTGCGCCTGAGCCCTTGATTCGGCCAAACTGGACTTAGGACCTATGGAGGAGATGCGTTCAGATCTTCTGTGTCCGCACGCGTCCCCAATCCGGTTCGTTTTCCCAGTAGCCGTCGGGCGTAATCTTGTGCGCCGCCAACCACTGGACATACCTGTCCTGCACTGGACCATCGCCGGGGAAGGCTTCCCCCGGCATCAGGCGTTCGCGCGCCGCTGCTGCGAAGCGCACTTCTTCATCGTGCGAAAGGCTGCTCGCGGTAACTTCCGGCTTGGTGTCGCCCGCCATCTCGTACCTCTCTCTAGGTCGCTGCATTTTGCCACCCAGTCACCAGTCTTGTACACCCTGGCAGCGGCGGGAGGTGAACGCCCATGCCCGGGAGGAACGGGCGAAAGCTTCTAGTCGCCCCCCCCAATACTTACCCCATGTCACGTCCAGCGACGGTCGTCCGCGGAGAACGACATAGCGAGACGAGCACAGGACTCAACATGAAGATGCCGCCGCGAGAGTACGATGGTCCATTCGGAGAGTTCTTCTCGCAGTTCATCGAGCCGAACCTCCCAACTCCTGAAACGGTCAGCGTACTCCACGAAGAGCTCAAAAACTACGTAGCTGAGAGAGACGCAATCTTCTTTGTTCGTCAAATGAAGGACGCCGAGCCTTGGAGGAGACGGACGAATCGCTTTGCGCCTAGGACCGCGCTTGGCGGACGGGTCGCGTTCACCGACAACTCGCCCCAGTGGGCTCTCCACGCCTTGGCTTTTCGGAGTCAGGTGCCTCGGGGGGCAGCCTTCTCGGCGTGGCTGCGTGTACGGATGCCCTGTCACGTCTTTGAGGTCGGCGATGCCAAACTGGGCGAGACGCTGAATGACGCGCGATGGCATGCCGCGCACATCTTTGCGGTGAAGGACGGGGACGTCGATTGGCAGAGCTGGACGCGTGAGGAATTGGTTCGTCGCTTTGTGCGCAACGTACATCCGTGCAACCTCCTGCTTCTGCCCATACAGGACTGGCAGCGGCTTGGTAGGCAGAAGGATCTGCTGGCTTTCGCGGTGGAGCGCTACCGCCACCGGTATGCTCGGGTGTTTGGCGAGGCGCTGGATTGGATGGGAGAACCCTCCGCCACGGATGGTGAGACGGCTCTTCCGAGAATTCAGTATTCCAGCGCCGCATCTAGCCGTAAGGTCGACGCTAACGAGCTCGTCCTTCGCGAGAGCTCCGAAAGGCGGATCCACCTCGAAGGATTCGGCGTTCGGTTCGCGGGCGAGGATGGTCAAAGAACGTTCATGGTCACGGTCGAGCTCGTGGATGGCACGCGCTTCGGGCCCTTGAAGGACGTCTCCGCACTCGAACTGCTCACGCGCTTGGACCTCCAAGGGGATCATTTTCGGAAGAACGAGTTCTTTTCGAGCGATTACTTCTTCATCGAAGGTGGTAGGCTTCACGGCAAGACTGAGTGCGCAGAGCGTTTGGCGCGGCGGTTGAGTAGACTCAGGCACTGAATCGGGTGCTTCGACGGCCGAGCAGCATGACGGGGCCCTCTGGCGTCGTGATCGAGCCAGCGTGGCCGACTGCTCGAGCCGCAGCTTCAGTCTATGGACTGACGTGGTTCAGGCCCCGGCCACGCTGGCGCATGATGACGTCCCGAACGAGCGCGAGCCGCTCGAAGCCCCCTCGATAGGAGAACTACACCGATGCATGCACGAGGCTGGGTCATCAAGGGCGTCCGCTCCTGGATGTCGGATGAGGGGTGGGCCGATTGGCTTCGGCCAGGACGTAGAGGTGCGTGGCTGACGCGCAGGCGCGTTAGCGGCGTTGAAGCCGACGCACCCGCGTTCCTTTACAAGGGCGCGCCGGACTCCTGCCTCGTGGCCCAAGGGCGCATGACCGGCGAGATCTCCGAGGACGCGGCCGGGACCTTCCGCGTCGGCGTTGTCGTGGACCGCGTCTTCGAGCGTCCCATTCCGAAGACTACGTTGGTCGAGGACGCCGTGCTGCGCGACGCCACCTTCGTGAAGGTGGGCCCGGTGGGGACCTTCTACGCCATCACCGAGGCCCAGGTTGAGCGCATCCAGAAGCTTTCTGGCGGGGCAGGGCGCGAACCAAGGTCAGCTGCGAAGAGACTTCCGCGGCGAGAACCTGCGCCTCGAGTGGCGCCGGTCGCACCTGAGAAGGCGGCGTCTGTGCGTCCGGCCCTCGTTCGCGTCGAACGCGCTCTGACGGTGGCGCAGCCCTTCGCGTGGGCCCTCGTCGAAGGTCACAAGACCGTCGAGAACCGCAGCTGGCAGCTTCAGGACCAGTACGTCGGCCTCCCAATCGCGCTGCACGCTGGCCAGAAGCTGAGCCTAGATGCGTGCGAGGACCTCCGAGTGCCCCCGAAGGGTCCGTTGGACCTTCCTGACACGTTCGCGCGTGGCGCCATCGTCGGCGTCGTCGTATTCGGAGCCCAGAGCTACAAGGACGAGGCCGCGGGCTGGCCCCGTGGTGACCCACGCAGGAAGAACCCGTGGTGGTCCGGCCCGTGGGGATGGGAGGTCACCGAGCACATCTCCTTCGGTGACGACGTAATCCCGTGCAGCGGCCAGCTTGGGCTGTGGCGGTTGCCGGATGACGTACGCGAGGCGGTGGAGAAGAGGGTCAGGCAACGCGCGTCGTGAAGCAGGGAGCGCTGCGCGCCGGCCGTCGAAGTAGGTGAGGCGACGAGTCCGTGACTAGCCTCGCGGAGTTCCGGGAGCCGCCGGGCGCGGCGCATCCGACCTCTCGCCGATGGTGCAGTCGCTGGCGATGACCTTCAGGGACCGGGCGTTCGTGGCGTCGTGAGATGGCCTTCCGGTGGCCCGGAACAAGCGGGTTCTCATGCCGCGTCTGAAGCAAGCGCAGAGGGCTCGAGCGAGCGGAGTTCGAGGTGACGCAGACGCCAGGGACCGACTCTTCGTGTAGGCGCGCGGTTACGAGCAGGTTCAGAAGCTAGTCGGGCTCGTCTCCCGCAATTTCCTGTGGGGAGGTGCCGGTCAAAGTCACTCCGGACGGCCCTGCCTTCGTCCAGGTGCGCTTCCTGACTGGTGGCGCCGGTTGGGGCACCCTCCGCCTCGTGCGCGCTTCCGGATGCCCGTAACGGGCTTCACCTAAGCGGAGGCGCGGCGGGTGGCGGGGGAGCTGGCCCGGCGGGGCGGGTTCCATCCCGCCGACGACTCGAGTAAGCGGACGAGCGGGCGATTTGTACGCGAGTCACTATCGCTATACTTTCCTGATGGCTTCGAGGTAGAGGCACGCACAGATGACGTCCCCAATGCTCCGAATCGAGATCGACCGAGAGATCGACGGACGCTGGATCGCGGACGTCGTGGATTTGCCTGGAGTGATGGTCTACGGGCAGAGTCGCGACGAAGCGATCCGAAAAGTTGAGGCTCTAGCCCTTCGAGTACTCGCGGACCGAGTCGAAGAGGGGGAAGAGATTCCCTCGAACCTCGTCGAATTCGCCGTAGTGTCGGCAGCCTAGAGGTCGTCGGGCGCAAGACCCGTCTTCTTCGCCACGCGCGCGAGCATCGCCGGACCGATCTCGTCCGAGTCGTGGAATGCGAACGTGTAGTCGGGCCACCCCTCGCGCCTGAGATGTCGGTGCGACCCGCGGGTGGCGACGACCTTCCATCCGCAGCGCTCGAGCGCCGAGAGGAGCCGTTTCGCCTTCGTACTCGGCCAGGTGCCCATCGCTTACCTCACCTCGGCCTGCTCGCAACGAGTGTTCATGGGGTCCCCCCCCTCAACAACGTGTGACGCGGGTGGGGCGGCTTCACCCCTAGTACTTCGCACCTTTCGCGCCGTCGGTGCGCCCTGCGAACGGCTTAGGTCTGCTCCACACCCACATCGCCGGGGCGGTGCGGCGCCGTTCCAGGCGCCAATACCGGACAGCCCCGTCGACACCTGTATGCCGCGCGACCTACAGGTGTCAATAGCGTAAAGCCACTAGGGATTGTGTCAAAAGTTCTGTCATCCCCCATATTTAGGGCTGAGAGCGCCCGATTCTCGCGTTCGGCAAAGTGCGCCCGGGGCCGAAATTCCGGGACCAAATCGCGCCGGTGTGTGCTGCTCCTACATTCGGATTTCGACATGACCCTACATGACCGCTCACTTTGCGCCGCAGGCCTTTGGCGAAAGCCACTGGCTTTGCTGTTTGTGCGTGCTGGCGGCTTTGCGTGAGCGGCAGAATCAACGGTTACGCCACGCGCGAAAGCGGCGCAGCGGACCGACGGCATGAGCGTTTACCGCCGCCACATGTGCGTCTGCACCAACCGCCGGGCGAAGGCGCCACCCGCGAGGCTCCTGCGCGGAGAAGGGGAGCGAGGAGCTACGGGACGGGCTGAAGGATGCGCTGAAACCGTGGCGGCATGACCCGCGGGTCATGTTCAGCGTCGGGTATCGTAGGTGGCGATGCGCCTACCGGTTCCACCGTCCGCGGTTCTTGGACACGGCCCACGCCACCCCTTCAGCCATCTCAAGGCGTCGAACCTCCCGAAGTGCGCGGCAGGCGTCTACGCGGTCTGGCGGGGCGCCCACCTCGTTTACGTCGGCATGGCGGGCCGGGGGCGCTCCGCCGCGGACCTCGAGGCTCTGGCAGGCCAGCGCGGTCCCGCACGGGGGGTCGCAGATCGTCTCCGTAGCCACGCCTCGGGACGTCGCAGCGGGGATCAGTTCTGCATCTACGTCTGTGACCGGCTCGTGCTCCCGACACTCACGTC
>JAFAFL010000158.1 GCA_023423535.1 Pseudomonadota bacterium | reverse complement strand
TAGTCGGCCAGATCATTCCGTGGAACTTCCCGTTGCTCATGGCCGCTTGGAAGCTGGCACCTGCACTCGCCGCAGGCTGCACGGTTGTGCTGAAAGCCGCCGAGCAGACGCCGCTTTCCGCGCTTCGCCTGGCTGAACTGATACAGGAAGCCGGTTTCCCGGCAGGGGTCGTCAACATCCTTGCTGGTTACGGCGAGACGGCCGGTGCGGCGCTTGCAAGCCACGATCTCGTCGACAAGGTTGCGTTCACGGGTTCAACCGAAGTCGGCAGGCTGATCGTCCAGGCCGCCGTCGGCAATCTGAAGAAGGTAAGCCTTGAGCTCGGTGGCAAGTCGCCCGCGATCGTGTTCCCCGATGCCAATCTGGAAGCTGCGATACCTGGAACGGCCAGTGCCATCTTCTTCAATCATGGCCAATGTTGTTGCGCCGGATCGCGCCTCTATGCCCACAAGAAGGTGTTCGACAAAGTCGTCGATGGAGTCGCTGCTATCGCCAACAAGATCAAGGTCGGTCCGGGCCTCGATCCGGCGACCGAGATGGGACCGCTGGTTTCTGATGAGCAATTCGCGCGAGTCACTGGCTACATTGACGCCGGCCGCAAAGAGGGCGCGGAAATTGTCACCGGTGGCAAACAGGTCGGCAACGCGGCCTATTTCGTAGCGCCTACGGTCATCACCAACACCAACCCGCGAATGAAGGTTGTGCGTGAAGAGATCTTCGGCCCGGTCGTGTGCGCACAGCCGTTCGACGACGACGATATCGACCGTATCGCAAAGGAGGCCAACGACACGATTTATGGCCTGGCAGCAAGTGTGTGGACGCGCGACGGCGGCCTCGCTCACAAGATGGCCCATCGCATCCGCTCAGGGACGGTGTGGATCAACTGCCATAACGTGTTCGATTCAGCGCTTCCCTTCGGCGGCTATAAGCAGTCCGGCTGGGGCCGTGAAATGGGTATCGAGGTCTTCAATAACTATACGGAAGTGAAAGCGATCACCGCAGCACTATGATTGGTTTTTGCCTGAGGCGGGCCATTTGTGCCCGCCTCGATTGGCTTATGCTCAAGTTCTGTATCGTATCCGGCTGCGCCCGGCTCTTGGGAACCCGAAAAGCTGATGGTACTGAGATGTGCCTTCGATGACAGATGGCTTATGTCAGGAGACAAACACACATGAATGCACCTGCTCCGATTAAATATCCCGACCTGTTCTTCATCGACGGCAAATGGACCAAGCCATCAAGCGCATCCAAGATCACCGTCTTTAATTCCGCAACCGAGGAGTTGTTCGCGCAGGTTGCGGAGGCGCAGGAAGCCGATGTCAATCGCGCCGTTGAAGCGGCGCGCAAAGCCTTCGACCACGGCCCCTGGCCGCGCATGTCGCATGCCGAGCGCGCCGGATATTTGCGCGCCATTGCAGATGAACTCGACAAACGTGTCGAAGAAGGAGCTCTGATATGGACCACAGAGTCCGGCCTGCTCCATAACATCGCGACGACCCGCGCTGCCGGACTGAGTTACACCTATAACTTTTACGCTGGCCTCGCAGACACGTTTCCATTCCAGGAGCGGCATACGCCACGTGCTGGCGGCAATGTCGGCCTGTTGGTGCGTGAGCCTGTGGGCGTCGTTGGCGCGATTATCCCGTGGAATGGACCGCCAGGCCTGATCGCCAATAAGTGTGCCCCAGCACTTCTCGCAGGTTGCACCGTTGTCGTGAAAGCGTCGCCCGAGGCGCCAGGTGCCGCCTACATCATTGCCGAGGTTTGCGAGAAGATCGGCCTGCCTCCGGGCGTCCTCAATATCCTGACTGCCGATCGGGAAGTCTCCGAGCTTCTCGTTCGCCATCCTGGCATCGACAAGATCACATTCACCGGATCAACAGCAGCCGGTCGCCGCATTGCTTCGATTTGTGGTGACCGCATTGCGCGCTGCACGCTCGAGCTCGGTGGAAAGTCCGCTGCCGTCATTCTGGATGACTACGATGTTGGCACCGCTGCGAAGACGATTGCAGGTCGTGCTACCTTTCTGACAGGTCAGGTGTGCTCGTCGCTGACACGTATCGTCGTCACCAAGAACCGCCACGATGCCCTCGTGGAGGCGCTCAGCGAGTCGTTTGGCAAGGTGAAGGTTGGCGATCCGTTCGACCCAACCTGCGAGATGGGGCCCCTGGCCATGAGTCGCCAGCGAGATCGTGTCGAAGGCTATATCGAAAAGGGCAAGGCAGAAGGAGCCAAGCTCGCAGCCGGCGGCAAGCGCCCGGCGCACCTCAATCGTGGCTATTTCATCGAGCCTACGGTGTTCGCCAATGTCGACAACAACTCGACGATTGCACGAGAGGAGATTTTCGGACCCGTTCTGTCGGTGATCCCGGCTGAGAATGAGGCAAACGCAGTTGAGATCGCCAACGACACAATCTATGGACTGAACGCGTCCGTCTTCACCAATGATGTCGAACGGGCCTACGCGACGGCACGTCAGTTGCGCTCGGGCACGGTCGGGCACAATTCGTTTCGGACTGATTTCAGCATCGCTTTTGGCGGCTTCAAGCAATCAGGGATCGGTCGGGAAGGTGGCACAGAAGGGCTGCTGCCGTATCTCGAGACGAAAACCGTCATCCTCGACGATATGCCGAAATCGGCCGGTCGTGTCGTGGGCTAGGATGAGACGAAGGAGCTTGGGTTGGCTTTGACCAGCCAGCCCCAGCCCTCGCTC
>JAFAFL010000117.1 GCA_023423535.1 Pseudomonadota bacterium | reverse complement strand
GCTGTAGGTCGCGGGTTCGAACCTCGTCTCCCGCTCTAAATGAAAGTTGGCAATCTGCAGAACAGTTTGCGATCGGTACAGGTCAGCTTGTAAATTGACTGCAACTGCCAGCTGCATCTGCCACCGGGGTTTGCCGTTGTAGCTCAGTGGTAGAGCACTTCCTTGGTAGGGAAGAGGTCGTGAGTTCGATCCTCACTAACGGCTCAGAGGGTAGAGCATATTTATTAATATACCCACAACTAAAAACACATAAAATGTCAAAAGAGACTTTTAAGAGGGACAAACCACACGTTAACGTTGGTACCATTGGTCACGTTGACCACGGAAAAACAACTTTGACTGCCGCAATCACCAGCATCCTGGCAGGAAGGGGTATGGCGCAGGCAAAAAAATACGATGAAATTGATGCGGCTCCTGAAGAAAAGGAGAGAGGTATCACGATCAATACGGCGCACGTGGAGTATCAGACGCAAAATCGTCACTATGCGCACGTGGACTGCCCTGGTCACGCTGACTATGTGAAAAACATGATCACTGGTGCTGCCCAGATGGACGGCGCTATTTTAGTTGTGGCTGCTACCGATGGTCCTATGCCTCAAACAAAAGAGCACATCCTGCTTGCACGCCAGGTAGGTGTTCCTCGTATCGTGGTATTCATGAACAAGGTTGACCTTGTTGATGACCCCGAGCTGCTCGAACTGGTAGAAATGGAAATCCGTGAGCTGTTGACATCTTACGGCTTTGATGGCGATAATACTCCAATCATCAAGGGTTCTGCAACCGGTGCTCTCGCTGGCGAAGAAAAGTGGGTTAAAGCAATCGACGAACTGATGGAAGCTGTAGATAGCTACATTCCGCTGCCTCCTCGTCCGGTTGACCAACCATTCCTGATGAGCGTTGAAGACGTGTTCTCAATCACAGGCCGTGGTACAGTTGCCACCGGTCGTATCGAAAGAGGCCGTATCAAAGTGGGTGAAGGCATCGAAATCGTAGGTCTGCAGGATAAACCTCTTGCTTCTACCGTAACAGGTGTTGAAATGTTCCGTAAGCTCCTCGATCAGGGTGAAGCTGGTGACAACGCAGGTCTTCTGCTCCGTGGTATTGAAAAGAACCAGATCCGCAGAGGTATGGTACTTTGCAAACCAGGTTCAATCACTCCGCATACCGAATTCAAAGGCGAAGTTTACGTTCTCAGCAAGGAAGAAGGCGGACGTCACACTCCATTCTTCAATAAGTATCGTCCTCAGTTCTATTTCCGTACAACAGATGTTACCGGAGAAGTTGAACTGAACGCAGGAACTGAAATGGTAATGCCTGGCGATAACACCAACCTCACCGTAAAGCTGATTCAGCCAATTGCGATGGAAAAAGGTTTGAAGTTCGCGATTCGCGAAGGTGGTCGTACAGTAGGTGCCGGTCAGGTTACAGAGATTCTGAAATAAGCAATCAATTGCATGGCTTAGGCCTTTACAAATGATTGTATATATTTGCACATATCTAAAAGCTGTTTCGCTCCGGCGGAATAGCTTTTAGCTTTCTACGGGCATAGTTCAATGGTAGAATAGAGGTCTCCAAAACCTTTGATCTGGGTTCGAATCCTAGTGCCCGTGCCAGTTAATAAAATCAGACACAGCCGGAAAAAAGCACAAAAAGAAAGCACCACGCAGTCACAACCGGCCAAAATGAACGAACAATGAACAAGGTAACCGCATATTTCAGGGATTCATATAAAGAGCTGCTCGAAAAAGTTAGCTGGCCGACATGGACGCAGCTGCAGCAGTCGACTCTGATCGTTCTGGTTGCAACATTAATCATCACCGGCATCGTGTGGGCAATGGATCTCATCGCGCAGTCAGGATTGAAAGTCATCTACTCATTCTTTTCATAATGGAAAATCAAACAGTACAACAGGAGCAGGCAGTACCACAGAAGGAAACCAAGTGGTATGTGCTGCGTGTAGTCAGCGGAAAAGAGCGCAAGGTGAAAGAGTATCTCGATAAGGAAATTTCACGTGGCGGCTGGGGTGAAGTAGTGAAACAGGTTTTCCTGCCGGTAGAGAAAGTGTACAAGGTTCAGAACGGCAAAAAGGTGATGCGCGAAAGAAACTACTATCCCGGATATGTGATGATTGAAGTGATTGAAGGCAAACTCTCCGATGATCTTCGCGATGCCATCAAGAATACGACCAACGTAATTCACTTCCTCGGTAAAGACGATCCTATTGCCTTAAGAAAGGCAGAGGTGAACAAGATGCTGGGTAAGATGGACGAAATGGCCGAAGCTGGTGGAGTAAGCATGAGCGAGCCATTCATTGTAGGAGAAACCATCAAGATCATCGAAGGCCCTTTCAACGACTTCAACGGTATTATCGAAGAAGTAAACGACGAAAAGAAGAAACTGAAAGTGACCGTGAAAATCTTTGGTCGCTCTACACCTGTGGAGCTGAATTATATGCAGGTGGAGAAATTAGCCTAAGGCATAGGGCATAGGGCATAAGGCATAGG